>CAWERB010000022.1:0-424630 GCA_963811335.1 uncultured Actinomycetota bacterium
GGATTGCCGACGGTTTCCGCGAACACGGCTTTCGTACGCTCGTTGATAGCGGCGCGCAGGTTCTCCGGGTTACGGCTGTCGAAGAAACGGGTCGTGATACCGAGCTTGGGCAGCGTGTAGTGGAACAGGTTATACGTGCCGCCGTATAGGCTGCCGGAGGAGGCGATCTCATCCCCCGCGTTGGCGATATTAAGAATTGCCAGCGTCTCGGCCGCTTGCCCCGAAGACGTTGCCAGCGCGCCTACACCGCCCTCGAGCGCGGCCATACGGCGCTCAAAGGCGTCCTGGGTCGGGTTCATGATGCGTGTATATATATTGCCGAATTGTCTTAGGCCGAAAAGGTTTGCCGCGTGTTCCGGGCTATCGAAGACGTATGATGACGTCTGGTAGACAGGCACGGCGCGAGCGTTGGTTGCGCTGTCTGACGTCTCCTGGCCCGCGTGCAGTGACAGGGTTTCAAAACCATAGGTGCGGTTGCTGTAAGTGCCATTGCGATTGTTACTCCTTAATTGATCACATTCAGCGCATCGTTCATCTGCTCCCACTCCTTGAGAAAGGCATCATGACCGTGCGGGAAATCAAGTTCTACATAGGTTGCATCTCCTCCAACGGCGCTCACCTGCTCGGCGAGCCAGCGCACACGCGCAGCCGGGAAGAGAAAATCCGAACGAATACCGATAAACAACGCCTTACTGCGCACGCGGCGCAGCGCGGCTTCCAGCGAAGGAACACCCTCGCTCACGTCATACAAATCCATTGCCCGGCTGATATAAAGGTAGCTGTTGGCATCGAAGCGTTTCACCAGCGCGTCGCCCTGGTAGTACAGGTAGCCCTCCACATCAAAACGCTTGCCCAGGTCTGCATACCCACTGGGAGAGACGATTTTACCCTGCCGGGCAGCGCGCCGGGCAAAACGCATTTCCATCGACTCCTCGCTCTGGTATGTAATCATGGACAACATACGCGCAACTGCCAGTCCGGCTTCCGGCCCGTCGCCGGGCGAGTAATTGCCATTCTGCCAGCGCGGGTCGCTCAGGATGGCCTGCCCTGTACCTCGCTGAAAGCGACGGCCTGCGCGGTGAGAGCTGCCGTCGCCGCCACCACGATGACCTTTTCCACCAGTTCCGGGTAACTGGCCGCCCATTCCAGCGCCTGCTGCCCGCCAATCGACCCACCCGCCACCATCTGGATACGCCGCACGCCCAGGTGCTCGACCAGCTTGCGCTGCGCCCGCACCATATCCCGGATGGTGATGACCGGAAAACGCGTACTATAGGGCTGCCCGGTCCGCGGGTCCGGCGAGGATGGTCCCGTGCTGCCATAACAGCCGCCCAGGATGTTTGAGCAGATCACAAAGTAGCGCGAAGTATCGAAGAACCGCCCGGGTCCGATCAAGGGGTTCCACCACGCCACTTTGGTATCATGCGGGCACCCGGCATCGTGTGCATGCGTGTCGCCGGTGAGCGCATGGGTAATCAGCACTGCGTTGTCGCCCGCCTCGTTGAGCGCTCCCCACGTCTCGTAGGCTAGTGTCACCGGGCCGAACTGTCCGCCCAGTTGCAACGGCAGCGAATTGAAGGTGTAGGTATGAACCTGCTGGAGTAGGCGCTGGAAAAAGCGGCTCATGCTCTCCTCTGCAAATGGAGCGTTAAAGGATGCGAGGTCATGCGCCCTCCATCTCGTGAAAGCCATACCAGCGTTGTCTGCGTTCCCATTCTGGACTGTTTATGCTGTCAGTGCTATTGACTCCCCAACGGGGGGCTGCTAGAGCAAGTGCAATAAGTGCAATCAATATGATAATGACGTCCATTCAATTTCTCCTTGTTTTTCGATCAAGATCGTAACTATTCAGGAGTCCTAGAAAGCTTGTCAAAATGGCCCAAAGGCGATAGAGTAGCAGCATGACAGCTGAAGAAGAACTGATCCAACTGAGACAAGAAAAGCAGTTGCTGCAAGAGCAACTGGCGCAACGAGAGGAGCTGATCGTCCAGATGCAGCAGCAGCTGGCTGCGCTCACCGAACAGGTGCAAACGTTGCAAGAACGGTTGAAGAAGAATAGCCACAACAGTCATTTGCCCCCCTCGTCGGATCGCTTTGTGCGACAGCCCAAGAGTCTGCGCAAGCCAAGCGGGAAGAAAGCCGGAGGCCAAGCAGGCCACCAGGGGACGACCTTGCCTTTGAAAGAAACACCTGATGAAGTCATCGTCCATGCTGTGGAGATGTGCGCCCACTGTCAGCACGATCTGCGTGCAGTGGCAAGCCAGCAGATGGAGCGTCGACAAGTCATTGATGTGCCGCTCAAACGAAGCGTGGTGATCGAACATCAGGCCGAACGGAAATGCTGCCCGGTGTGTCAGCAGGTCAGCGAGGCGTCGTTTCCCCAGGAGGTGCGCGCCCCGGTGCAGTATGGAGCAGGGGTGGGAGCCATCGCGGTCTATCTGGTCGAGGCGCAGCTGCTGCCGTATGAACGAGCGTGTGAAGTGCTCCACGAGGTGCTTGGGGCCTCGATGACGGGAGGAACCCTCAAGACGCTGGTGGATCGCTGCGCGGAGCAGTTGGCTGCGGTGGAGCAACAGATCAAGGAGCACTTGCAGCAAGCAGAGGTGCTGCATCAGGATGAAACGGGCCTGTATGTTGAAGGCAAACGGTTCTGGTTGCATGTGAGTGCGACGGAGCAAATGACTCACTACGCTGTCCATCCCAAACGAGGCAAAGACGCTCTGGAAGCGATCGGCATCTTGCCTGCGTTTGAGGGAGTGAGCGTGCATGATGGATGGCGTGCGTATCAGTCCTATCCCTGCCGCCATGGCTTGTGCAATGTGCATCATTTGCGAGAGTTGACCTTCTTGCATGAGGTGGTGCACCAGGAGTGGGCGGGCAAGATGATCACCCTGCTGCTCGATATCAAGCACGCTGTGGCACAAGCCCGCAGCCAGGAGCGGACGCAGCTGCATTCGCTGGAAGTGCAAGATTGGAAGGCCCAGTATGCTGCGTTGCTGGTGGAAGGCTACCAGGCCAATCCTCCCCCGGCCTTGCCTCCTCCCAAGCGCAAAGGACGGCGCAAGCAAAGTGCCGCCCGCAATCTGCTCGACCGACTCAGCAACCAGCAAGAGGCTGTGCTGGCCTTCTTGGACGATTTCGCCGTGCCATTTGATAATAGTTTGGCCGAGCGCGATATTCGCATGGTCAAAGTTCAGCAAAAGGTCTCCGGCTGTTTCCGCAGCCTAGTCGGTGCCCAAGCGTTTTGTCGCATTCGTGGCTATGTCTCCACCTTGCGCAAGCAAGGCTTGTCCGTCCTGACTGCCCTTGAAGCGGCTTTGCTCGGTCATCCTGTGCTTCCTTCTTTCTAGTACTCCTGAATAGTTACTCAAGATGTATTATTTCATCTATTTATTCATTTATTGTTGAGTTATCATGGCATGGTACTACTCCAGGCGACTGATTCTTAACGCCTAAAAAAGCTGTCCTGTGCGGATGCTGTTGGAAGCATCCCTCCCTTCTCCGAACAGCTCACTGTGGTTCGAGGGGGAAACGGCGTTCCTGGTGGTAGCATACCTGCAAAGCAGGCAACCTCCTTTAGAGAGAGCATGTGTCTTGCCCCGAAGGTCTTGTCTCCTCAATAGATTGAGCCTGAAGTCTTGGGAAGCCTCTCTCATACACTGGCTCAATATCTCTGCAATTCAGCTCATACATGATCTTCGTGCACGGTAGGTGACTGCTCGAACTGTTTCAGCCAGGCCCGAGCTTGAGCAGCAGCACGCCAAGCTTCCCGGCAGCTTGCCTGCTTATGCTCCGGCGATGCCGGGGCAGTTGTGCCAGCAGCCGTCTCTTTTCCGCCTCACGCAGAAGATCTCGGTAATGTGCTTGCTGTACCTTCTCATCAAGATACACTTTGGAATCCATTGGAATTTCTCCTCTGTACATCGTTTGCTTCAGTGGCGGCAAATTTTTACAAGTATCTGACGAAATAGCGGCACTGCCATTCTCTTTCAGCAACCGTGGAAAGAGCTTCGTAAGCCGATTCAAAGCCTTTCACGGATAGCGAAGACATACCGTGATGTACGCCAGATAATTATCAACAAAGTACCTCATCGAGTTAAACAACTTACACCACGGTTTTGCAACACAAGCGCGATGTCTTATCGACATCCAAAAGGATGAAAACGGCTATTTTCGAGAGAAGCACGATGTCTTGCCGACATCCAAGAGGATGAAAATGGCTATTTTCGAGAGAGCCCTAAAAAAAGCGCATGCGCTGAAACAACTGATCCATCACCTCTTGCTCCACACGCTTGCCAATGCGTACCAGCAGGATGTTTGCAGGATCCATCCCGACATTGGGCTCATCAATCATCCATTCGTAAAAGTCATAGGGCTCAAAGGTGCGTGCAATCACGGAGCGATAGCGAAAGGGAGACAACCCTGATCCTTTGAGGTCCCAATGCCAGGAGAGGCCTACTGCGACGAGAAGCATCTCCTCCACGGCATCAAACTCAAGGGCCAAAGACAGTAATTGACGAGCAATCCCCAACCTGCGCCAGTGAGTACTGACCTCAATCGCTAGTTCGTACGTATTGGCCACCCCTTGCCACCATGCGTCAGCAGGGGCCAGGGTCACCTGGCCAACAATCTCGCCGCCAGGAGTGTATGCAAGCGTGAACGCACAATCCGGGCGCTCAGCTATTCCCAGCAAGAGTTGGTGTTCCCTTTCAGGAAAATGCGCAAACGCATGTAATCCGCGCTCAGCTTTGAGCGACGCGACCAGGGCTGGTGAGCAGAAACTTTGCAGGATGAGTGGTCCTGCAGCTGTCTCTAATCCTCTCCTAAGTGGACTAACATTGCTTTTAAGTGGACTAACATTGCTTTTCTGTAAAAGATCAGATTCATAGAGAGTTAAATGACGTGATGCCATACGTCCTCCATTTGAGGATGATATATCCTTTTTCCATTCCAAAGGGTTATTGATCAATTCTTTTTTTATCTTGATGTGTTTCCAGTTATATTCTAAAAATCGTTGGCCATAGTTGTAAATCGTTTGCTTCAGTGGCGGCAAATTTTTATCAAAAAAGTACCTCATCGAGTTAAACAACTTACACTTATGACACTGATTAGAACCATTGAATGAGAGAAGTGTAACCGAAATGAGATGCACAAAACATCGGGAGAATTTCGCATGTGGGGAGGAATTTTAGGCTTTTTGAACCCAACTGCTATGCGAAGAAATACCTATAGCGTGCTCAGGCCAGTCCGTGACGTATGGCAAAGGCTGCGGCGGCTGCGCGGTTCTCGCTGCTCGTTTTGTTGAAAATGTGCGTGAGGTGATGGGCAACCGTTTTTTCGCGAATCTTTAACTCCAGAGCGATCTCGCCGCTGGTCAGTCCCCTGGCCACCAGGCGCAACACTTCTACTTCCCGCGCGGTCAGCCCGGCAGGATACGTTGATGCAGCCGGATACGTTGACGATGAAGTGGTGGCAGGAGCAGCCAGGGGCGCAACTATCGCATTGCCCTGCGAGGTGATAGCCTGCTCGGGTGTCATAGCGCGTCCTGCTTCCCACGCGACTGCAAAGTCTTGCTCACCCAGGCGAGTTCGTGCGGTGGCAATTGAGCGCTCGTAGTCTGCGCGCTCAATGAGAGGGAGGGGTACCCGAATGGTTTCACGCAGAGCGTCCGCTGCTCCCCAGAGTTGCGCGGCCCAGGTAAGTTGACCTTCCTCGGCAGCCATGCCTGCCCGTCCTTCCAGACAGGAAGCGATCAACCACATGTGGTTCAATTCTCTGGCAATTTCCCGGCTCTCGTCGTAGAGAACACGCGCTTCCGTCCTCTCTTCCTGAGAGAGAGCAATCCGTGCCAGGATTGCAAGCGACTCGCCCAGCGCCCTGCGTTGTCCTATCTCCCTATACAGCAGAATACTCTTTTCTATCTGCGCGCGGGCGCTAGAAATATCACCTCGTCTGAAAGCTAGCTGCGCAGAGAGGGAATGTACATTCGCTATGCCCTCTTTCTCGCCCAATTCATTGTTGAGCGCCAGACACTCATCTAGCAGGGAACGCAGCGCTGCCTGGTCGCCCTGCGAAACAAAAAGGAGCTGTGCCAGGCGCAAGAGAGAAGCGGCAATGCCGCGTTTGTTGCTTAGCTTTCTGTGTATTGCCAGGCTTTCCTCGTAGCGGGCGCGGGCGCGGGCATACTTCTCTTCCTGGGTATCCAGCAAGCCTAATGTGGAGAGCGACCAGGCGACACGCTCCTTGTCGCCCATCTCTCGAAAGAGGGCCAGGGCTTCTTCCGCCAATGAACGTGCTGCTACATTATCACCCTTCATCATGGGAACGACGCTCAAAAGGAAGAGCGAGAGGGCCGTACCCTGCTGGTCTCCCAGTTCCCGGAACAAGAGCAGGCTTTCGCGGCAGTAGGCTTCGGTTCGGTCATAATCATTTTGGATGGAGGCCAGCGTTCCGGCGGCAATCAGAGCTTTGGCCCGTGCCTGCGCGGATACCAGAATGCCCTCGCTTGCCGAGAGAGTTTTCTCAGTAAAGGTCTGTCCTTCGTTCAGGTGTCCATGCATTTGCCAGAACCGTCGCAATGCTCCTGCCAGGCGCAGAGCTATCTCCATGCGACGCTGTGTTTCGTTTGTGTCCTCATCCTGCTGTAACGACCAATCCAATGCTGCTCGCAGGTTATCATGCTCCTGCTCCAGCCGCTCTAACCATGCCGCCTGTTGAGGACCTACCAACTCCCGTTCCGATTCCTCGGCCAGTGTCATGTAGTAGACAGCGTGGGCATGGCGGCTTAAGCGTTCTTCCCCATTGGCGTCGAGCATTTCAAGTGCATATTCGCGGATAGTTTCTAACATGACGATGCGTGGTTCGTCTCCTTGCTCGATTTGTCGCAGCAGGCTCTTGTCGATCAGGGAGGATACTCCATCCAATACCAGCATGGTTCTATCGGGATAGCTGCTATACAGCGCTTCAATCGCCTCTAATGAACAACTGCCGACGAAGACGGAGATGCGGCAGAAGAGTTGTTGCTCAACGGCATTGAGCAGGTGGTAGCTCCATGCGATGGTATTGCGCAGGGTCTGGTGACGCTCAGGCGCGTTCTGCCTGCCACCGGTTAAGACATTCAATGGGTGGATCAGGCGTTGGAGAAGCGCCTGTGGTGGAAGCAATTTGATACGAGCTGCCGCCAGTTCAATCGCCAGTGGCAAACCGTCCAGACGACGGCAGATCATGGCGATTGTTTGTACATTGGCGGTTGTGACATTGAAGTCGGGCTTGATAGCCATCGCTCTTTGCAGAAAGAGCGCGATAGCCGCGTATTGTGTGAGTTCATGAATGGGCAATGGCGATGTGCCATCAGGCAGCGCGAGGGGTGGAAGTGAAAATTCGTGTTCGCCTGAAATATGCAGCGCCGCGCGGCTGGTAACGAGTATTTTCAAACGCGGACAGGCGGCAAGCAGTTCAGCGATAGCGGGCGCAGCATCGACTACCTGCTCAAAGTTATCAAGCAGCAGCAGGCATTGCTTCTCTCGCAGAAAGGTTTTCAGATAGTCCATATGTTCCGCAAGGGGCTGTTGTCTTCCAGCGTATCTATGTTGCAGACCAAGCGTATGAGCAATGGCTGGAATAACCAGTGTAGCGTCATTGATTGAAGCCAGCATTACAAAATAGACCCCTTCGCGGAAGGCAGGCAGTAATTCGGTACCGACTTCAAGGCTCAATCGCGTTTTACCGATGCCGCCCGTGCCTGTGAGAGTAACAAGGCGCACGTCCGGCCGTTGGAGGAGGGTACATACGGCCATCACTTCCGGCTCTCGCCCGATTAAGGAGGTAAGCTGGGCGGGCAGATTGCTGAAATAGGCAGGGGCATTCTTCAGTGGAAGCGTGTGGCGTTCCGGCGACTCTGCAATGCTCGCTTCCTCTAGTGCCTGGGCAAAGTCCCGGATATGCTCAAAACGTTGTTGGGGGTTCTTTGCCAATGCTTTTAGTATTACCTGCTCGACGGTGGGTGAGATGGTCATAATCCTTTCGCGTAATGAAGGAGGAGGGACAAGCGTATGTTTGATCGGCGATTTCAGTCAATGTGCCGTTGAAATGGGCGTTCTCCGCACAGCCATTCATAGGTCATGATGGCCAGCGCGTATTGATCGCTGGCCGGTAGAGCATGGGCCTGGAGTTGCTCCGGCGCCATATAGGGAACCGTCCCGGCTGTGTCTTGCTGCGGGCCGGAGTGAGAGCGCATCGAAGAGTACATAATGGCGATACCGAAATCGCTTAACAACACTTCGTTGTTGCGGCCCAGCAACATATTCTCTGGTTTGATGTCGCGGTGTATGAGCTTTTGATCGTGCGCGAATTGTAAGGCATCAGCGATTTGTCGCACATAGGGCAAAATCGTGTCGAGCGCGAGACGTGTTCCCTGTTGGTGACGCTGGCGCAAGTTGCCATTCGGCGCGTATTCCATGACAAGGAAAGGGGTGCTATCCTCTACACCAAAATCCAATATCTGAACAATATGCGGATGCCGCAAGTGCGCAATGACACGTGCTTCGTTCAATGAAGTTTGCCAGGTCATTATCGGTGAGCTGTCCATGCAGCACTTTAATGGCAGCTTGGGTGTTCAGATGAACATGCTGCCCCCTGTACACATCGGCAAAATTCCCTCGCCCTAAGAGCTGTGTGAGGCGATAGTTGCCGAGTTGCTGCCCGTCGCGCTCTCCATTAGCGGACATAGTTGCACCTCCTCACAGGTGCGCCGTTTTGTTGTGTGTATTTTTTGAGTGCTTGTCAGTCACCCCCATTATAATTGAAACCAGGGAACACATCAATACATGCAATGTTCAGACTGATTACTTCAAAAGAACAGCCAGGAGCGAATCACCGAACGAAGGCACCAGCGTCACTCTCTGTGGGTCTGGTTTCAGCGATGCCACTGGTGTCTCATTTGGCAAAAACTCGCAAGCAGCTTTATGTCGAATATGCTATGCTTTTGGATAAGAATAGATCAGGGATTTCTCTTGAATAGAGATGAGATAGGTCACAACTTCTGCATGAAGCAAACAGAAAGTAGCGCCTTTCATATCAGCAAAAGACAACAAGATACCTATCAGCAGAAATGCAGAGAAGGTCATTAACAAAGGAGTCACTATATGATTGAGTTCGACCCGGGTCCTCCATTAGCCTTCGCAGAACTGTTCGCACAAGCCCCCGATTACGCGCCATATAAGGAGCATTTCTGGTACGACTGGGGACCAGTATTCTACCGTGGTCGCCTGGACGACAGTGCCCATGTGCTATGTGTCGCATCGGATCCGGGACCGACTGAGCGTGTTGCACTGAGGACGCTGGTCGGTGACGCGGGTCAGCGCGTTCAAGGCTTCCTGAGCAAGATTGGTCTGACACACTCATACACTTGTCTGAATGCCTTCATCTACGCGCTGTTCCCCAGTCACTCCGCGGAAGCTCCCCACATCTTGAGTGACCCGAATCAGCAGCGTTGGCGCAACCAGCTCTACACAAGAGCTATGGGGCCGAGCGTGCAAGCAATCCTGGCCTTTGGAACGAACGCGCAGTTGGCTGTCGATCAATGGAGCGGAAAGGGGAATGTGCCTGTATTCAAAGTTCCTCACCCCAGTAGCCGTGACCCTCAGAAACTCATCGACGACTGGCGTGCGGCAGTGACTCAGCTACGCACCATCGTTACACCCGATTCCGATGCAGACCCCACGATACCCAACTACGGTCCTACATTCACCGAGGCGGACTACGGGCGCATCCCTCTGCGTGACCTCCCATTCGGAGTACCGTCCTGGCTTGGCGATGACTCCTGGGGACGTAGGAGCAACCCACCGCACAACAACTCTGTGAGCAGGCCACCGCAAGACGACCGGCACACATTGATCTGGATTGCTCCCCAAGGAGCGTAGGAGATAAAGGTATGTTCACCAATCCAAGTGATCCGCCAGGAGGCCTGAGTAACCCGGGAGTTCCGCAGTACGCGCTCGAAGGACGGGTAGTGACCATGGATGCGGCGTATAGTGTTCTCGACACCGGCAGCATCTATATCGACGGTGGTAAAATTGTGGCGGTAAACCCCACCGGCACACCACCACCTGCAGGATATGAGCACGTCCCGATTATCCAAACCGGTGGGACGATCTACCCAGGGCTCATCGAGTTGCACAACCACCTCAGCTACAATGCTTTGCAACTCTGGCAAGTACCCCGGCGCTATACGAACCGCAGTCAGTGGAGCGGAACGCCTGAGTATCGCAAGCGGATTAGTGGGCCAATGGAGGTACTTGGCCGAACCCCCGGCTATGTCGAAGCGATCGTTCGCTACGTCGAATGTAAGTGCTTATTCAGTGGGGTCACAACCTCCCAGGGCATCGCACTCTTCAGCAACCAGGGGATTTCCCGGTACTACCGGGGCATTGTGCGCAACGTGGAACAAACAGAAGACGCAGATCTGCCCGAAGCCACCACGCACCTTGCTGATGTGGAGGCCGTGGATAGAGCAAAGTTTTTCGCACGCTTGCAACGCTGTACCTGTTTGCTGCTCCACTTGAGCGAAGGGACCGACGAGCTAGCACGCTCGCACTTCACAGCGCTACACCTGCCCGATGATACCTGGGCAATTACCTCTGCATTAGCAGGCATACACTCTCTGGCGCTCACCCTCGATGACTTCCAAACATTACAGGAACGTGGCGGGGCAATGGTCTGGTCACCGCTTAGCAACCTGCTGCTGTATGGCAAAACGGCGGATATCAAGGCGGCCAAGGAGAACGGGGTCCGCATAAGCATCGGCGCAGATTGGTCCCCCTCGGGGAGCAAGAACCTCTTGGGAATCTCCGGTAGGTAACGTGCTTCCCAGCTTGCTTTACCAGGCGATGCCCTGCGGGTATACCTGCGCGATCCCGGGCAGCGGATGCAGTCGGCCGCCGGAGATCCAGCCCGCCGGGGAGGACGGCAAGGGCGGCCCTGCCTCAGGCGTCCCGACGGGGCTGGTGGGCCACAGGAGCACCCATTGCCCTGATGGGTCCGCGAACATGTCGATGCCCCCGGTGTCGTAGAGGTCTGCGCTGAACAAGACCGTCCGCGAGCCTCCGGCCGACGGGATGCTGACCACCGACACGCGGGCTCGCAGCCCCGCCGGCTCGGCCTCGAGCACGGTGAGGCTGCCACGCGGGCCCGCCAGTGCCGTCCGCGCGCAGGGAGAGCAGTTGCCCGCCTGCCGCAGCAGGGTCGTGCTGTGCGCCTGCAGGGAACCACCGCCGCTGGTTGTGTCCAGCCCGAGGACCGTCAGGTCCTGGTGGCGCGGCCCGGCCGGGTTCTCATCGACGATGAGGGTGCGGCCGTCCTGCGCCCACGACAGCCGGCTGACCATGTCCGGGCTGCTCGCGTCCGGCCAGGTCCGCACGGTTCCGGTGGACAGATCGGTCACGTTGACCGAGCCAGCCCCCTTGAACCTGGCCTTGAGGCTGGTCAAGTGGGGGGCCACGCAGGGACGCTGCAGCGCGCTGTAGGCCATCCGCGATCCGTCAGGTGAGACCGCGAGGGTGGTGATCATGCCCTCAACCGGGCGGCCGGCCGGCGCCATGCTGCTGATCCGCCCCGAGCCGGTGATCGTGATCCGGTAGAACGTGGTGAGCGGTACCGCAGTGCGGGTACACGGGTACTCGCCGATGTAGAAGGCGCGGCCGCCTGCCGCGACGCTGAGATGGCCCCCCCAGCCCATGTTGCCGCCTGGTATTGACGTTGAGTCGGTGACCGCGCCGCCGTCAGTGCGCCGTACCTGGAACTGCAGCACGTTCGGGCCCGACGCCGGATACGTCGCGGTCAGGTAGAACTCCGGCCGCGGCCCTCCGGGCGCGGCCGCAGGCGTTTGCCGGCTCCCGGCCTGGCCGCCGGTACCGACGGCGGCCGGTTTCCCGGCCGGGCTGACCAGGTGAGCGATGAGCAGCGTCCCCAGGGCGATGACCACGACGCCCGCGGCGGCCGCGAGCGGGACCAGCCGGCCCCGGGCGCGCTGGTCGCGCGGGACATGGTGCAGGCGCTGGGGTTCAACCGCGCGCGTGGCCGCCATGACGTCAGCGGCTGCGCGCAGGGCGTCCCTGAGCTGTGCGGCGGTACGGTCGGTGCCGTCTTGATGATCGTTCATGGTGCTTCCCTCAGTTGCCGCGCCAGTGCCGTGAGGCCCCGCGCCGCGGTGGACTTGACGGTGCCGGGGCTGATCCCCAGCGTGCGGGCGATTTCCGCCTCGGACATCTCCAGGTAAAAGCGCAGCACCAGCACTTCCCGGCGCCTCTGAGGCAGAGCCGCCAAGGCGGCCAGCACCCGCTTTCTGTCCTCGCCGAGCAGCGCGGCTTCCTCCACGGTCAACGGAGGGCAGGCCGACTGCTGCCCTTGCCGCTCGGCATGACGGCGGATCAGGCGCCATCGCCGCAACGTGCTGCGACAGCCGTTCATCACCGCGGCGCGAAGGTAGTACTGCGGATCGCCGTTCATCGGGTCCTCGCGTTCGTGCATGCGCACGAACACGTCTTGCACGACGTCCTCCGCGGCGCCCCGGTCGCCGAGGACGAACGCGGCTACCCGCAGGAGCTCGGCACTGTGCAACCGGAACGCCTCATCGAGGTCGACGCCGGGGGATGCGCTCGGTTTCATGTAAACGACACGAACGATGATCGCTGCTGGTTGCTCGCCGACGGCAGGAATATTCCGCGGTGACCCGCCGGGCGAACCGATGGGGAGGAAGCGCCCACCGGTTGAGGCTGCCTGGTCAACGTTCACGACGCAAAACTGAAATTACCCCTGGATCTCGCTGCCCCGCGTCCGGCCAGCACCACCGCCGGCCTGCTGCTGCGAGCCCGCGTCCGCGCGGCGACCCTGGCCCGCGCCGGCACCGGCCGCCTGCCTCAGCCACCCTGTTCCGGGTTTGCCCTGGTCATGTCCGCTCCGGCGGGGGACCGCGCCCGCCAGGGCGCGAGTGGCACGTCTGCCTCGCAAGACTGAAATTGCCGCCGTGTGCTCCTGCCCCTGGCGCTGGTGGTCTGCATCCCGCCGGCGCGAGCCGGGTCAAGGCGAGCGATTCAACGTATGGCTGCAATAGGCAAATTCACGATGCAAGAGTGAAGTCAGCCCTGCGCGCTGCTGCCCCGCGTGAGGGGCAGGGCAGGTGATGGCGGGGACTGGCCGAGGCGGTCAGCGGGGCCTGCGGAACCGGCGGTCGAGGACGAGATCGAGACCGCCCTGGACGCGATCCCCGGTGCCTGGGGGATCAGCGCCGGCGGCGTCCCGTCCCCCGCGCCCGGGCCGGACGCGGCCGCCCTGGCCGCCGTCGCGCGGCTCGCGGAGATCCCCGGCGTCAGCCCCGACCTCGCCCGGGCGATCATCGCTGAGACGGGCCTGGACATAACCCGGTTCCCGACCCCGGCCCACCTCGCGGCCCGGGCCGGCCTCGCCCCGGTGGCCCGCCAGTCCGGCCCCCGCGCCCGCAGGCCGTCCAAGGGGCACGGCGACGCCTACCTGAAGGGCTACTGGACCCAGGCCTCCCTGGGCGCGTCCCGCACGGGCACCTTCCTCGGCGAGCGGTTCCGCCGCCTGTCCCGGCGCATCGGCGGCGTCCGCGCCCAGTGCGCGGCCGGCAGGTCCATCCTCGTCATCATCTGGCACCTGCTGGCCGAGCCCGGCCGCCAGGTTCACCGACCTCGGCCCCGGCCGGCACGAACGCAAAAACGACCGTGACCGCAAGATCCGCACCCACCTCCGCCAGCTCCAGGCCCTCGGCCTCGACGTCACCATCACCCCCGCCGCCTAAACCCAAAACCCGCTAACCAGGCCCGCAGCCCAGCACGCCCTGGGCCGTTAAACCATGCCCGCGATTGGTAGCTGATTCTCTCGGTCAGTGGAGCCAGCCCTGCTCGCCGCAGCCCCGCGTCTGCGTGAGCGAGTCTGGCGGCTGGCATGAGGCACGCTTTGCTATGCCAGCTTGAGCTGCTCGTCACCGAAGTCGGCGATGAGCTTGAGGGTGCCGCCGAGCGCGGCGACGAACCGGCTCAGCACGTCCTGAGTCGAGACGTTGGCCCGGTCCACAGCGGCAGGCCGCCGGGGGCGATGACGGCCTGGACGTTGGCGCCGTAGCGGCGCTTGCGGCCGGAGTACCAGGCGTCGCACTGGCCCGCCCTTGGCGCTTTCGGTTGTCTCGGCGCAGGCGTCGCCCTCGAAGACCTTGCCGTCCAGGATCACGTACGGCAGCCCTCGGCCAGCGCCCGCTCCAGCGCCTGCGGCGAGGTCCGGGGCCTGGGCCGACAGCACGTCGACGGCCTCGGCGACGTAGCGGTAGGCGGTCGCCCGGGATACCCCGTGATCGCGGGCCAGGGCCTGGATCCGGGCCCGGTCGCGGAACCAGCGCAGCGCCAGCACCGCCTGCCCCCTCGGCGTCAGCTTCCGGCTGCGGGCCGGGGTGCGCCGGTAGCGGCGCTCCGCGGCCAGCAGCCGGGCCAGGTAGCGGACCAGTCCCTCAGGGACGTCGAGCATGGCACGATAGGGAATCACGTGGAGTCCTCGGGTGAAGAAGAATCTGTGGTAAGAACCTCTTCTACCGGGACTCCACGCCCGTTTCCGGGCACGTCCGGACTGTCCGCGAGCCTGCCCGGAACGCCGCTCCCGCGCCGTTAATGACCAGATGACCGA
The DNA here is from genome assembly GCA_963811335.1 of uncultured Actinomycetota bacterium. Lineage (GTDB taxonomy): Bacteria > Actinomycetota > Actinomycetes > Streptosporangiales > Streptosporangiaceae > Trebonia. Next base: position 14,692 of record CAWERB010000022.1, read on the forward strand.
TCCAATTTCAGTGAGATCACCTGAACCTGTAAAGAAAAGACGGATCGGCCGAAATGCCGTTAAGTTAAGGCTCTCTTGGGTGGCTTCAACCGACCGGAGTCCCTCCCCGCCGACGACTTCCTATCAGTTCCGGTGTCATATTTCCGACAAACCGGTCACTCGAATGACCGAAACTGATAGGAAGTCGAAAAAGTAGCAGAAACTGATAGGAAGTCAGCGGTTGCGCCGCCTGCCGGCTCGCGCCTCGCCCGGCAGCGCACCCAGGTCGCCGCCTAACTTAACGGCATTGCGGATCGGCCGTCTTTTCTTTACATCCGGTGAAAAGTCTACCTGCTGCGAATAATTTACCGGTAAAGCCGCGTGCTGCCGGGGCGGGCGCGGCGGGCGGGGCGGTGCGGGCGCGGCGGGCGGGCGGCCCGGGCGGGATGCTGCGACGAACCGCCCCGGCTGGCCGGCCGGTTCCAGTCGTCTCACTGGGAACCCGGGCACGACGGTGAGGCCAGCGGGCTCCGGGTCGCGGGCGGTCAGCCGGTGAGGCCAGCGGGCTCCGGGTCGCGGGCGGTCAGCCGGTGAGCGTGGTCCGCAGCCAGGACTCGATGCCGGCGATGTGCACCGTCGCCGCGGACCGCGCCAGGTCAGGGTCGCCCGCCACGATCGCCTGGTAGATGGCACGGTGCTCGGCGAGGGTGCGCTCCTGGGCCTTTGGCTCGGTCATGCCGCGCCAGACCCGGGCCCGCACCGTCGGCAGCGACATGTTGTCGACGAGCGACGCGAGCACCGAGTTGCCCGCCCCGGCGGCGATCTTCTTGTGGAACTCCAGGTCGGTGGCCACGAACTCCTCCACAGGCGAGTCCGCGGTGACCGCGTCGAGTATCGCGCCGAGCTCCGCCTTGCCGTCGGCCGGCATCCGCAGCGCGGCGAGCGCGGTGGCGGAGGGCTCAAGGATGCGGCGCACCTCGAGGAACTCAAGCACCGTGTCGTCGCGGTGGAAATCGACGATGAAGCTGAGCGCCTCAAGCAGCAGCGACGGGGCCAGGCTGGTGGCGTAGGTGCCGTCACCTTGCCGCACGTCGAGCACGTTGACCAGGGTCAGCGCCTTCACCGCCTCACGCAGCGAGCTGCGGGACAGGCCGAGCTCCGCCGCCAGGTCAGCCTCTCGCGGCAGCTTCTCCCCCGGCCGCACCCGGCCGGAGGTGATCATCTCCTTGATCTTGCCGATCGCCTCGTCAGTCAGTGCCACGAACCCGTTCCTTGTCCGCTGTCGTACCGTCCCTGTGGTCCCGCTAGGGGACGGGCCGAGCTGGTAGGCGCGGGCCGCCGTCGCACCGAACACCGCCGTCCGCTCGGCCGGCGACAGTCCGGCGGTCAGCGACCTGGCCAGGGCGAGCACCCCGGCGTAGTCGCTGGCCAGCAGGCAGCACCGGCCAGTCGGAGCCGAACATCACCCGGTCGGCGCCGAAGGCGCTCAGCACCACGTCGGCGACCTCGGCGAACGCCGCCCGCACGGTGTAATCGGACGTTGTGCCCGGCACCATTTCTGGCACTGTCTCGGTGACCAGCCCGGACAGCTTGCACACGGTGTTCGGCCGCGCCGCGAGGTCGCGGAGCGCCGCGGTCCAGCCGGTGAGGTCACCGCCGATGCGCGGCTTTCCCGCGTGGTCGAGTACCAGGGTGAGGCCGGGCACGGCCGCCGCGGCGTGGACGGCCGCGGGCAGCTGATGCGGCTGCACTACCAGGTCGTAGCACAGGCCCGCGGCGGCGACCGCCCGCAGGCCGCGGATGACGTCGGGACGGCGCAGCCAGTCCGGGTCGGGCTCGGACTGCACCTGGTGCCTGATGCTGACCAGTCGGCCGCCGCCCGGCCCGGCGGCGAGCCGGTCAAGCGCGTCGGCGATCGCCGGACTGGTGAGGTCGGTCCAGCCGACCACTCCGGCCACCAGCGGGTCGCGGGCCGCGAGGGCGAGCATTTCTGGTGTCTCCGCGGCGACATCCACCGTCTGCACGAGCACGGTCGCGCCGACCCCGGCCGCCGCAGCGTGCGGCCGCAGGTCGTCGACGGTGAAGGAGCGCCTGATCGCGGCCATGGCCGGGCCGCTGATCCACGGCTGGTCCCGGACGGCGAGGTCCCACACGTGATGGTGGGCGTCGATGATGGTCATAGCTGCCAGACGACCGGCAGGCCGGCGTCGCCCCCGGCCGCCGAGTAGTCGTGCGGCGTGTCGAGCAGCTCCGCCATGCGCGCCTGCCACGCCGCGTTCACCGGGCTGTCGCGCAGCGCCGCGAGCATCGCCGGGTAGTCCGCGCAGTCGATGACGTGGAACAGGTCGGTGCCGCTGCGCCAGATGGTCCAGCCGGTGACGCCCGCAGCGCGGATCTCGTTGGTGAGTTCGACCGGGACGGCCGCGTGCGCCCGCTCGTACTCGTCGACCCGGTCCGCGCGGACCCGCGTGTGCAGGGTGATCCTCATGGCTGGCCCTTCTCGGCTACGGCCGCCCACAGCGCGGCGGGGATGTCCACGGCGCGCAGCCGGAGCGCGTCGGTGATCTCGGCCGCGTTGCGAGCGCCGATGAGCACGCTGGCGACCGCAGGGTGGGTGAGCGGGAAGCGGGCCGCCGCCGCCCGCAGCGGCACGCCGAATCGCGCGCACGTCTGGTCGAGGCGGCCCGCCTTGGCAATGAGCTCGGCGGGTGCCGCCTGGTAGTCGTAGGTCGCGCCCGCGACCGGGGCGGCGAGGAGGCCGGAGTTGAACACGCCGCCGGCGATGACCGACACGCCGCGGCGCAGCGCCGCGGGCAGCAACTCGGTCGCGGCGGACTGGTCGAGCAGCGTGTACCGGCCGGCCGCGAGCACCAGGTCGACGTCCGTGTCGGTGACGAACCTGGTGAGCATTTCCGCCTGGTTCATGCCGGCGCCGATCGCCCGGACAACGCCGGCCGCGCGCAGCTTCTCAAGCGCCGGGTAGGCCTCGCGGAACGCCTGCTCGGCGTGCTCGTCAGGATCGTGGATGAGCGCGATGTCCACCCGGTCAAGGCCGAGCCTGGCCAGGCTCGCCTCCAGGCTGCGCGTGACGCCGTCGGCGCTGAAGTCGAACCGCCTGACGTAGCGGGCGGGGACGGCGAACCCTTCGGTGTCACCGCCTGCCGGGTCACCGGGCGCGGGCGGGGCGGGCGGGGCGGGCTGAAGCAGCCGGCCGACCTTGGTGCAGACCACGTACTCATCGCGCGGGCGGTGCCGCAGCGCGTCGCCGAGGCGGCGCTCGGACAGCCCGAGGCCGTAGTGCGGCGCGGTGTCGAAGGTCCGGATGCCGCCAGCCCAGGCCGCGTCCACGGCGGCCCGCGCGTCCTGCTCGCTGACCTCGGTGTACAGGTTGCCGATCGCGGCGCCGCCGAAGGACAGCTCGGTAACGTAAACCGGCGAGCGGCCGAGCCTGCGCAGTGCCGGCGGGGCCGGGGGCAGCGCGCCCGGCGGCGCGGCGGCCGGCGCCGTGTTCGCCTGGGCCGGCGGGACCGGGGGCTGGCCGCCGGTCACGAGCGGGGCCGCAGGCGCAGGCCGGCCAGGCCGCCGTCGATCGCGAGCGCCGTGCCGGTGACCGACGCCGCCAGGGGGCTCGCCAGGTAGGCGATGCCCGCCGCCACCTCGTCCGCGCTGACCAGCCGGCCCATCGGCTGCCTCGCCTCCAGGGCGGCACGCTCAGCAGCGGGGTCGGCGGCCGCCTCGAGCAGCCCGCCCACCCACGGGGTGTCGGCGGTGCCCGGGTTGACGCAGTTGACCCGGATGCCCTCATGAATGTGGTCGGCGGCCATCGCGAGCGTCAGCGCGAGCACCGCGCCCTTGGTCGCCGAGTAAAGCGCCCGCTGCGGCAGGCCGGCGGTCGCCGCGACCGAGCAGGTGTTGACGACCGCGGCGTGCGCCGACGCGCGCAGGTGCGGCAGCGCCGCCCTGGTCACCCGGACGATGCCGACGACGTTGACGTCGAACACGTGGTGCCACTGGTCGTCCGGGTTGTCCGCCACGGTGCCCGCCGCGCCGATGCCGGCGTTGTTCACCAGGATGTCGATGCCACCCATCCTCGTGGCTGACTGCTCCACCGCCTGCCGCACCGACGCGTCGTCGGTGACGTCGGCGGTCAGCCCGATGAACTCATCCGCGAGTTCCTCGGGCGGCTTGAGGTCGAGCACGGCGACCCTCGCGCCGCGCGCCGCGAGCAGCCGGGCGGTCGCCAGCCCGATCCCCGAGCCGCCCCCGGTGACGACCGCCTTCAGCCCGCTCAGTTCCGCCATTTCAGGTGCTACCTCTCTTCCGCGGTGGACTCGCCGCCGACGATACGGGCAAGGAAGAGCGCGAACAGGATGACCGCGCCGTCGATGGCCTCAATCCAGTAGTTCGATACCTGGGCGAGGTCGAGGATGTCACTGACGATACCGAGCAGGATCACGCCGGACGCCGCGCCGACCATGTTGCCGCGCCCGCCCTTGAGGCTCACCCCGCCGATCACCGCGGCGGCGAAGACGGAAAAGATGATGCCCTCGCCGTAGCCCTGCTGGCCGGTCACGGCCGAGACCCGGCCCGCCTCCATCAGCCCGCCGACGGCGGCGAGCATGCTTCCGGCCACGTACACGCCGACCTTGACCCGGTCGATCTTGATCCCGGCCGCCCGGGCGGCCGCCTGGTTGCCGCCGATCGCGTAGATCGCGCGGCCGGTCCTGTGGTACCGCAGGAACAGCCCGGTCAGGATGAAGATGACCGCGGTGACGATGAGCGAGACCGGCACCTGGCCGACCGACGCCGACCCCAGGTAGCCGAACGCCGACGGCAGGTTGAACAGCGACTGCGCCTTGACGATGCCATTCTGCAGGCCGGCCAGCACGATCGTCATGCCGAGGGTCACGATGAACCCGTTGAGCCTGCCCTTCACGATCAGCAGGCCGTTGACCAGCCCGACGACCGCGCCGACCGCGAGCAGCACGACGATGCCGAGGTACGGGTTGAGCTGGGTGCCGTTGCCGAAGGCGGAGACCGGCAGGATCAGCCAGGCCGCGACCATCGGCGCCAGGCCGAACGTCGACTCGAGCGACAGGTCCATGCCGCCGATCAGCAGGATCAGGCTCTCGCCGACCACCACCACGCCGAGCGCGGAGCTCTGCTCGCCGATGCCGGCGAAGTTGGACGCGGTAAAGAAGGCGGGGCTGACCAGCGTCCCGACGATGATCAAGACGATCAGCACGGGCAGCAGCGCCGCCTCGCGCAGCACGTTGACGTTCATGCCGCGCAGCCGGGAGGCCACCGCGCCGGGCGGCCCGGCCGGAGTGGTGGCCGCCGTCGTCGCCGCGCCGCCAGGCGCGACAGCCGGCCCTCCCTGAGGTGCCTGGTCCGAGATCATTGCGCAGCCTCCTCGGCCGAGTTGTAGGCCGCCGCGCGGCCAGCGCCCATCGCATTAGGGCCCGCCGCGTTAGGACCGTTCGTGTCCAGGCCTTCCGTGGCGAGGATGAGCTCGTCGCGGTCGAAGGGGGGCCTGCTGAATTCGGTGAACACCTCGCCGCGGACGAAAACCACCACCCGGTCGCAGATCACCAGGTCGGACAGCTCGTCGGTGCACAGCAGCACGCCCGCGCCGCTTTGCGCCGCCACGTCGGCGAGGGAACGAAGCAGTAGTTCCTTCGACGCGACGTCCACGCCGCGGGTCGGGGTGATCGCGACGATGAGCGACGGGTGGTGCGCGAGCGCCCGGGCGACCGTCACCTTCTGCTGATTGCCGCCGGACAGCTCGCTGACCGGCTGGCCCGGTCCGGACGACACCAGGGACAGCGCGCGGCCGAACGGGGCCGCGGCGGCGGCCCGGCCGCGCGGCCGCAGCACGCCGAGCCGGCCGGCCAGCTGCCTGGTGATCGTCATCGTGATGTTCTCCGCGACGCCGAGCAGCGCCACGAAGCCCTCCGCGCGGCGGTCTTCCGGTATGTAGCCGATCCCGGCGCGCTGCGCGGCCGCGCGCCGGCCAGGCGGTACCCGGTGGCCGCGCAGGCTGACCTCGCCGCCGGCGCTCGCCTCCGCGCCCGCCACTACCCGGCCGAGGGTGGCCACGCCCGCGCTGAGCAGGCCGGTCACGCCGACCACTTCGCCCGCGTGCACCCGCAGCGACACGCCGGACAGGCGGCCGCGGGCCGAGTCGGACATCAGGCCGTCGACGGCGAGCACCACCTCACCCGGTGCCACGCCGCCGGGTGCTGTCTCGCCGAGTGCCGTGTTCCCGGAGGCTGTGTCCCCAGAGGCTGTGTCCCCGGGCATGAGGGTGCCATTGCCGGGGCCGGTGGCACCCGCCTCCGTTATGGCCGCTTCCCCCGACGACCCGGTGACTGAGGCGATTGCGCCGCCGGCGGTGCGGACGCCGCCGACCATCGCCGCCACCAGGTCGTCCTTGCCGAGGCTGGCCGTCGGCGCGGCGAGTACGAGCTCGCCGTCGCGCAGCACGGCGACGTCCTGGCAGATCTCGAAGACCTCTTCCAGGTGGTGGGAGATGTAAAGGACGGCCACGCCCGCCTCGGTGAGCTGGCGCACCCGGTCGAACAGCCGCACGATGGCCTGGCGCTCAAGTGCGGCGGTGGGCTCGTCGAGCAGCACGCACCTGGCCCCGCGGGCGAGCGCCCGGACGATCTCGACGACCTGCAACTGCTCGACGGACAGCTCCCGGCAGGGGGTCTCCGGCGCGATGTCGAATCCCCACTCCCGCATGATGTCGCGGGTCCGCCGACGCATCGCGGCCCAGCTGACCGTGCCTGAAGCCCTCCCGAACAGGCCTGGGGCTTGCGGGCTGGCGCCGAGGAAGACGTTCTCCGCGACCGACAGGTGCGGGACGATCATCGAGTGCTGGAACACCGTGGCGATCCACTCCCGCCAGCGCAGGATGTCGCCCACCCGCGGCGCGGGCGCGCCGCCGAACCGCACGGTGCCCGCGTCCGGCTCGCTCAGCCCGGACAGGATGGACACCAGGGTGGACTTGCCCGCCCCGTTGCGGCCCACTAGGCCGAGGCACTGCCCGGCGCCGATAGACAGGTCAACGCCGCGCAGCGCGCGGGTGGTGCCGAACCGCTTCTCAACGCCGGTCACCTCGACCAGCGCCGGGCGGCCGGGTGCAGTCATTGGGTTCTTCCTCCGGGGTCGGGTGGCCGGCGTCCGCACGGGACGCCGGCCACCGGGCTGGCTGGGACGTTACTCGTTACTCGTACGGTCAGGAAGAGGCGCAGACGCCGCCGTGCGCGGCACCGTAGGCGTTGCCCCACAGCGTGTTGTCAGTGACCGCGGTGGTGGTGACTGACGCGGGCAGGCCGTCGACCGGGCTCGACAGGGTGAGCGTGCTCGACGCCTTGGTGACGAACGGCGCCACGATCGGGTCGGCGAGGTTGGTGTCGCCCTGGTAGGTGACGTTCGCCAGCGCGGGTGCGCCGCCGCCCGGGTCGCCGACCTTGTGCGCGACGCCGTTGGCGGCGTCCACCGCGTACTTCAGGGCGTACTGCGCGTAGAGGTTGGCGGGCTGCGACTGCGACGCGCTGACCGACCCGTTGGCGATGTCGCACATCTCGAACGGCACGCCGTCATCGCTGATCAAGATGACCGGGCTGGCCGACCCCGGGCCCAGGTTCTTGCTCTTGAGCAGCGGGATGATGCCGGTGTCCGGGCTTGACCACTGCGAGTAGATGGCCTTGAGCTGTGAGCCGTAGGCGTTGATCGCGTTCTGCGCGTCGGTGACCGCGGTCGCGTCCGTCCAGGTCGTCGGTTCCTTGAGCACCTTCACGCCCGGGTCGTTCGCCGCCATGCAGGAGTCGAAGGCGTTGGTGCGGTCCGCGCCGTTGGAGGACGTGAGGTCGCCCTCAAGGTCGAGCACGTACCCGGACTTCACCTTGGATGAGATGTAGGCGCAGGCGTCCTGCCCGTACAGGGTGTTGGATGCCCGGACGACCATATAGACGTGCCCGACGCCGACGATCGTGTCGACGGAGACGAGCTGCACGTTGTGCTTGGCCGCGTAGCTGATCGCCGGCCCAAGGCTGGTCGCGGTCTCCGGGTTCACGATGATGGCCTTGGCGCCCTCGTTGACCAGCTGCTCGATCTGCTGGTTCTGCAGGCTGGCGCTGGCGGCGGACAGCAGCGGGCCGAGCAGCTTGACGTTCATCTGCTGCGCGTACTGCGTCTCGTAGTTGATATAGGCGGACCAGAAGGCGGTGTTGTTGTACGTCAGGCTGACGCCGATGGTGACCTGGCCGGACGACGATGAGCCCGCCGACGCCGCGGCCGTGCCGACCGCCGCCGAGGCGGTGCTGGCCGGCGACGTGGCGGCGCTGGCAGGCGTGGAGGTGCTGCTTGTCGCGCTGGAGCTGCATGCCGCGGCGAGCAGTCCCGCGGCGGCCAGCAGCACAGTGCCAGCGAGGCGTCTTCTTGGTCTCATGGCTCTCCTTGGGGATATTTTCGGACTTTCACTGGCCTTGACTGAGGTGTACCTGGTCGACGGGGCCGGCCAGCCGCTGCCAGACGGCACCGCGGGGGAACTCGTAGTCGCGCAGCGACTGCGGCCGCAGCGTCGCGGAGAAGCCGGGTGCGGCGGGCGCGAGGTACCGGCCGCCGACGACCCGCACCGGGTCGGTGAAGTGCTCGTGCAGGTGATCGACGTACTCGAGGACGCGATCGGCCCGCGGCTCGCTGACGCCGACGAAATCGAACATCGCGAGGTGCTGCACCATCTCGCACAGGCCCACGCCGCCCGCATGGGGGCAGACGGCCACGCCGAATTTCGCGGCGAGCAGCAAGATCGCCAGGTTCTCGTTGACGCCGGCCACCCGGCAGGCGTCGATGGTCAGCACGTCCGCCGCCTGCGCCTGCAGGAGCTGCTTGAAGATGACGCGGTTGGCGACGTGCTCACCGACGGCGATCTTGGCGGGCGCGATCGCGGCGCGGATCTTCGCCAGGCCGAGGATCTCATCCGGGCTCGTCGGCTCCTCCACCCAGTACGGCCGCCACGGGGCGAGCGCGGCGATCGCCTTCATCGCCTCGGCGACGCCCCAGCGCTGGTTGGCGTCCACCGCGATCTTGATGTCGGGCCCGACCGCGTCCCGCGCCAGGGCCATGCGCCGCACGTCATCGGCGGTGTCGGCGCCAACCTTGAGCTTGATCTGGGTGAACCCGTCGGCGACCGCCTGGCGGGACAGCTCGATGAGCTTCTCGTCTGAGTACCCGATCCAGCCTGGCGTGGTGGTGTAGGCGGGGTAGCCGGAGCGCTCGAGTTCGGCGATCCGCGCCTCTTTCCCCTGCTGCGCGGCGCGCAGGAGGCCGAGCGCCTCGCCCGGGGTGAGCGCGTCGTCCAGGTAGCGGAAGTCGATCAGGCCGACGATCTGCTCGGGCGTCATGTCGGCGAGCAGCCGCCAGACCGGCTTGCCCGCCACCTTGGCGGCCAGGTCCCACGCGGCGTTGACCACCGCGCCGATCGCCATGTGCATGACGCCCTTTTCCGGCCCGAGCCAGCGGAGCTGGCTGTCGCCGATCATCGCGGCACTCAGCCCGCCGAGGTCGGCGCTGACGTCGGCGACGTTCCGGCCGACGATGTGGTGGCGCAGCGCGCCGATCGCGGCCACCATGACGTCGTTGCCGCGCCCGATGGTGAAGCACAGCGCGTGCCCCTCGAGCCCCGGCGCGTCGGTGCGCAGCACGGCGTAGGCGGCCGAGTAGTCGGGATCGGGGTGCATCGCGTCCGACCCGTCATGCTGCAGCGAGGTCGGGAAGCGGACGTCGTAACAGTCGAGCGCGACAATCCTCGCGCCCGCCCGGCCGGTCACGGCGCCCGGTACCGTCGCGATCGCCGTCGGCACCTCTGGCTGCACATGCGTCACTAGTGTCCCTCAGTCCTCAGTCATCGGATGTATTGATCGGATGTTTACACGCAAACAGGGCCGATGCAAGAGTCTTTTCTGACAAATCACGCTGTATTCGTCAGATCATCAGATGTGTGACGGACTGAAGAGGGTCTCAAGTCGGTGAAATCGCAGGTAGAGCTGCTGCGCGTACGGCCGGCCCGCGTCGGACACCTGATGTATGCGAGAGGCGGGCGTCCCGGCGGGTGGTGACGTTAGCTGGAGGCGGCGGCGCGGGGCGAGGGCCGGGGCCGGGTCGGGGCAACCTGACGGCTTCGGAGCCACCGTTACGCGGCGCCTTACGACGGGGGCGCGGATGAATTCCGCCAGCGGGAAAGCAATCCGCCGGGAACTTCCTCGGCGGTGATCGCGTAGCAAATGTGGTCTCGCCACGCGCCGTCGACATGCACTTGCCGCTCGCGGACACCCTCATCGCGAAAGCCGAGTTTCTCCACGACCCGGCGCGATGCCTTGTTTTCCGGCTGTATGCCCGCCTCAATCCGGTGTAGCCGCATGGCCTGGAAACAGTGGTCGACGGTCATCGCCAGCGCCGTGGGCATGATCCCGCGTCCGGCGAAGCGCTCGCCGACCCAGTAGCCGACCTCGGCCGATCGGAGCGGTCCCCAGACGATACTGAACACGGTGACCTGGCCGGCGAATTGCCCGTCACACCAGATCACCCAGCAGGCGGCGGTTCCAAGCAGGTTATGCAACCGGCTGGAAAGCGCCCCGGCGTAAGATCCAGCCGACGTCTGACGGACCATGGAAGCAAGCCGCCTAGCGCGCGAAGGCCGCGGCGGCGGCTCGGGGTTAGTGGTGTCCCACGGGCCCAGCCAGGAACTGTTGGCCGCTCGCGCCTCACGGCAGGCGCGCGCGTCAGAGATCCTCATCGGCCGTAGCACTAGCGACCCGTCGAGCAGGCCTGGTTCGGCGAGGGTGGCAGACCACCCGCGAACACGTGCCATGTTCTTAGTAAAGCCGTTCCAAGTTGTTCGCTCCGCTGAAAAACCTATGGCCGTGCTCCGTGTTGAATCCCGCTCCCTCCAGCCGCTGTCAGTCAGAGAAGTCCTGGGTGAGCCAGACGGTGCCCGAGCTGCTGCGGTAGACCGTGATGCCGATATGGGTGAACGTGCTGCTCAGGATGTTCATCCGGTGACCGTCGTCCGGTGGCTGCTCGTTGAGCATGGACCGGGTGAGACCGACGGCCATGTTCGCGATGGCCGCGTCCGTGGCGGCCACCGGGCCGCCGTCGCCGATGTTCTCGCCGCCGGCGGTCCAGATGACCCCGGCGGCGCTCTCCCTGGCCCCGAGCGCCGCCTCGCCCGGGCACTGGTGGGACAGCCCGCAGCCGCTGGCCATCATCTGGTTGTGCGCGGCCGAGCTGGCCTGGAGGCCCGCGGTGACGGTCAGCGCGGGCAACCCGGCCGCGGCGCGGGCCTGGTTGATCAGCGCGAGCACCTGGGCGGCGGCGGACTGGCCAACCGAGGCAGTGGCGGAGCTAGCCATGGCGGAGCTAGCCGTGGACGCCGCGGCTGAGGCGGGCGCGGTTGCCGCGGCGGACCCGGTTGCCCGCGACGACGCCGAGTGAGCGGGGGTGAGCGCCGACGGGGACCGGCCGGCGGCCAGCTCGCGCGGCGGGACGGTCACCACCGCAGGCGGCACGGCGACGGCAACGCCGACGGGACCCGCCGGCGCCCCTGATACCGGTGCGGAGAGCACGCCGCGGGCCAGGTAGAGGCCTCCGCCGGCCAGCACGGCCAGCACGGCCACCCCAGAGGTCATAAGCCTTATCCGGCCGGCCGGGGCGGCTGTCGCCCGTGCGCCACGATCCAATGTCATCACCTACCGGCGATGACATTAGGGCACCGGCCTGGCTCGCGCGCTGGCTTGGGCGAATGTCATCGATGCGTAAGGGAACGGCGACCGGCGGCATCTGCTGGTTCTCGTGCTGACCGGGGAGGCAGCGCCGGGCTGGGCGGGCTGCCGGGCGGGCACGGTTCAGGAGAGGTACCTGGACAGCAGGCTGGCCTGGTTTCGCAGGCGCTCGGCGGCGGCGGCCTGGCCGTGGTCGGCGTAGCGGTCGGCCTCGCGGGTGTACTCGGCGAGCTGGCCGCGGAGGATGGCCTGGAGCTCGTCGCCGGTGAGCTGCCTGCGGGCTGCCTCCGCGGCGCCGAGGCCGGCCCGGGCGCCGGCGACGTGCGCACTGGTGGCGGCCGGGGCCGCCTCAGGGGCGGCGACCGCCTCCGCGTTGTCGATGGCGGCGATCGCGGTACGCAGCGCGGCCACCTCGTCGGGGTGGCGTGCCTTCATGGCAGCCGTCAGGTCACGGCGCAAGGCGGCGCGGAGCGCTTCGGCGGCGCTGGGGTGCCCGGTCATGCCCGCACCGTAGCACTGTCTGCCCGTGCGGGCCGAGGACGAGGGCAAGGCCATCCGGCGCGTTTCAGCAGCCAGATGCGGAGCAGCCATCCGTTTACGGCACTCCGTTTACGGCACGATAGATGCTGAATATGAAACGGGGAAGGACAGCCCAGTGGACAAGAAGTGGTGGACCCTTGTCGCGGTGTGCGCGGGGGTCTTCATGCTGCTCCTCGACGTGACCATCGTCATCGTGGCGCAGCCGTCGATCCAGGCGGGGCTGCACGCGGGGCTCAGCGACGTGCAGTGGACGCTTGACGCTTACGCGCTGACCCTCGCCTCGCTGCTGCTTACCTCGGGGGTGCTCGCCGACCGGTACGGCCGGAAGCTGCTGTTCACCACCGGGCTCGCCATCTTCACGCTCGGCTCGCTGCTGTGCGGCCTCGCGGTCAGCCCGCTGATGCTGATCATCTCGCGGTGCGGCCAGGGGGTCGGCGGCGCGATGATGTTCGCCACGTCGCTCGCGCTGCTCGGGCAGACCTACCGCGGCCGGGACCGCGGCGTCGCCTTCGGCGTTTGGGGGGCGATCATCGGCATCTCCACGGCGCTCGGCCCGGTGCTCGGCGGGGTGATCACGACCGGCTGGGACTGGCGGGGCATCTTTCTCGTCAACGTGCCGGTCGGCGTGTTCGCGGTGATCGTGACGATCTTGCGGGTCGCCGAGTCACGATCGCCGCACCCCACGCCGCCGGACTGGGCGGGGTTCGCGACGTTCACCGCCGCGCTGGTCAGCCTGATCTACGGGCTGATCCGGGCCGGGGAGAGCTCCTGGTCCGACGCCGGGGTGATCGGCTGCCTGGCGGGCGGGGCGGTGCTGCTGATCGCGTTCGGCGTGACGGAGAGCCGGGTGGCGCACCCCATGTTCGACCTGTCGCTGCTGCGCGTGCCGACGTTCAGCGGCGGCGCCATCGCGGCGTTCGCGATGAACGGCTCGCTGTACGCGGTGCTGCTGTACCTCGTGATCTACCTGCAGGATGTGCTCGGTTACTCGGCGCTGGGCGCGGGCTTGAGGGTCGCCGTGATTTCGGCGGCGCAGCTCGTCACGTCGGTGATCGCCGGGCGGCTCACGAGAAGGTGCCGACCCGCTGGCTGATCGGGCCGGGCCTGGTTCTCGTCGGTATCGGGCTGCTGGTGATGGCCGGGATCAGCGGCACCTCTGACTGGACGCACCTGATACCCGGGTTCATCGTGGCCGGCTTCGGCGGCGGGCTGGTCAACCCGCCGCTTGCGTCCACCGCCATCGGCGTCGTCCCGCCGCAGCAGGCCGGGATGGCATCGGGCATCAGCAGCACCTTCCGGCAGGTGGGCGTGGCCGCCGGCATCGCGGCGCTCGGGTCGATGTTCACCGCCGCGATCTCCGGCCACCTGGCGGGCGCGCTGCCGCCGTCGCTGGCCGGCTCGGCGGGGAGCATAATGAGCGCGATCCGCCAGGGCTCGGTCGCGCGGCTGATCGCCTCGGTCCCGCCGGCGCAACGCGGCGCCGTCGGGCTCGCGCTGCGGTCGAGCTTCGCCACCGCGCTCAACGAGCTGCTTTACGTGACCGCCGGCCTCGCCCTGGTGGGCGCGGTATGCGCGATGGTGCTGATCCGCAAGAAGGACTTCCACCCGCAGGGCGGTGGCGCGCCGGAGCCGGCCGGGCGGACGCCGGCGCAGGAGTCGGTGTGAGGTTGAATCCGAACGGAAGCGTGTTAGGCCCGTCCAGAAATCAGGGACGGGGCGGGCGCGCGGAGCGGGGGCACGCCATCGTTGCAGATGACGGGGGTGCCGCGGAGCCGGCGGCATACAAGGCCGGCGGGCGGTGTTGGGGTGATCCGGGAGAGGTGATCACCGAAGATGCGGATGCGGCTGTCGATCCTGGACCTGGCGCCGATCGCGCGCGGGCAGAGCGCGCGGGAGAGCTTCGCGGCGAGCGTGGCGCTGGCCCAGCGCGCCGAAGAACTCGGCTACCAGCGGGTCTGGTATGCCGAGCACCACAACATGCCGTCGATCGCGTCGTCCGCGACCAGCGTGCTGATCGCGCACGTCGGCGCGCAGACGGCAGTCGATCAGGCTCGGCTCTGGCGGCATCATGCTGCCGAACCACTCACCGCTTGTCATCGCGGAGCAGTTCGGCACGCTTGAGGCGATGTACCCGGGGCGGATCGACCTGGGGCTTGGCCGCGCGCCCGGTTCCGATCAGCAGACGACGTACGCGCTGCGCCGCGACCCGCGGGCCGCGGAGGCGTTCCCGCGTGACGTGCTTGAGCTGCAGGCGTACCTGGCCGGGGACAGCCGGGTACCCGGGGTGGACGCCATCCCGGGCAAGGGCGCGCGGGTCCCGCTGTACATCCTCGGTTCGTCGCTGTTCGGCGCGCAGCTGGCCGGGATGTACGGGCTGCCGTACGCGTTCGCGTCGCACTTCGCGCCGGATGCGCTTGACGCCGCGATCGCGGCGTACCGCAGCGAGTTCAAGCCGTCCGCGCAGCTGGACGCGCCGTACGTGATCGCCGGGGTGAACGTGACCGCGGCCGACACGGCCGACGCCGCCCGGGCGCAGCTGGAGGTGGTGCGGCGGGCGCGGGCGGCGAGCCTGTTCGGTCGGCGCTTCGGGCTCGACCCGGCTTCGATCAGCGACGAGCAGGCTGATGAGCTGCTGGCTGGCGGGGCGGCGGTGCACGTGGACCAGATGCTGACCTATTCCGCCGTCGGGACGGCGCGGGAGGTCGGCGAGTACCTTGACGACTTCGCGCGGAAGACGGGCGCCGATGAGCTCATCGTGGTGCACCAGGCGCGGGGCATCGAGGAGCGGCTGCGCTCCGTCACGCTGACGGCGCAGGCCATGGCCTTATGAAGCTGCGGCGACCGTTCGGTATCGTTCGTTACCGTTCGTTACCGCTCGCCGAGGAAGGCGAGGACCGCCAGGACGCGGCGGTGGTCTTCATCGGACGGGGGCAGGCCGAGCTTGGCGAAGATGTTGCCGATGTGCTTTTCCACGGCGCGTTCCGAGACGGCGAAGCGGTCGGCGATGGCGCCATTGGACCGGCCCTCGGCCATCAGGGCCAGGACGTCGTGCTCGCGGGCGGTGAGCGCGTCGAGTGCGGCCGTGTGCCGGGTGGCGCGGAGCAGCCCGGTGACCACCTCGGGGTCGAGTGCGGTGCCGCCGGCCGCGACCCGGGTGATCGCGTCGGTGAACTCGGTGACGTCGGCCACCCGGTCCTTGAGCAGGTAGCCGACGCCGCCGGAGCGCATGCTCAGCAGGTCGGCCGCGTACCTGGTCTCGATGTACTGCGAGAAAACGAGAATGCCGACCCGAGGGTACGCGCGGCGGATCGCGATCGCGGCGCGCAGTCCTTCGTCGGTGTGGTGCGGCGGCATCCGGACGTCGACGATGGCGACGTCGGGGTCGTGGGCGGCTACCGCCTTCAGCAGGGCGTCAGCGTCGCCGACCGCGGCCACGATCTCGTGGCCGCGGTCGGTGAGGATCTCGGTGAGGCCCGCCCTGATCACGGCGGCGTCTTCGGCGATGACGATGCGCATGGGGGTACCCCGGCTTCAGGCGTGCTTCAGGCGTGGGACGGGAGTTCGACGGTGATGGCGGTGGGGCCGCCGTGCGGGCTGCTGATCTCGATGCGGCCGTCCACGGTGCGGACGCGCTCGGCGAGGCCGCGCAGGCCGCCGTTCGGTGCCGGCTTAGCGCCGCCCCGGCCGTCGTCGGTGACGCGGACCCGCAGCAGGCCGGGGACGTGCACGGCCTCGAGGGTAGCGTGCCTGGCGCCGCTGTGCCGCGCCACGTTGGCGAGCAGCTCGGCGGCGGAGAAGTAGGCGATGGTCTCGATGGCGGCCGAGGGCCGCTCCGGGATGTCGGTAACCAGCTCCACGGGCACCGCGCTGCGGGCCGCGAGGGTGGCGAGCGCGTCGGCGAGGCCGTTGTCGAGCACCGGCGGGTGGATGCCGCGGGCCAGCGTGCGCAGGTCGGCGATCGCCTCGAGCGCGCCGCGGTGCGCGTCCTCGACCAGCTGGGTGACCCGGGCCAGGTCGGTACCGGTTACGTCATGCAGCTTGTCCTTGGCGAGGCCGAGCTTCATCGCCACGGCGATCAGCTGGGCCTGGGTGCCGTCGTGCAGGTCCCGCTCGATGCCGCGCAGCCGGGCCGCGGAGTCGTCCACGACCCGGGCCCGGCTCCGCTCGAGCGCCTGGATCCGTTCCGCGGACGAGGCCGGGCCGAGCAGGTTGCGCATCAGCCAGAGGTCGGCTTCGGTGAGGCCGTGCGTCGCCCAGGGGGCGGCGAGCAGCGCGACGACGCCGGCCGGCGCGAAGGTGAACGAGGCCGCCGTGACCGGGCCGAGGCCGAGCGCCTGCCAGACCGGGAGGGTGAGGCAGAACAGCCCGCCGAGCCAGAGCGCGGCGCTGACGGCAAGGCTCACGGTGGCCAGCGGGAGCTTGACCAGGAAGTAGCCGCGCGCCCGCCAGCCCACCGAGTCGCGGATCCGCGTGCCGCACCAGTTGGTCCACTCGTTATGCGGGCGCAGGCCGGCCGCCGGGATGCCCGCCTGGGCCGCTAGTTCCGCGACCCGCGGCGGCGGCAGCCACCGGGTGGTGAGGCCTGGCTTGGTTTCCCACTCCCTGGCCTTTCCGCCGGCGTCGGCGACCGCCTTGGCGAGGCTGGCGGCGGTCGCGGCGTCCGGCGTCGTTACCTTCATGAAGTGCGTGTGGCGCAGCGGGGCCGGCGCGGGGATGTCCTCGCCGAGCTGGACCCTGGCCAGGTAACGGGCGGCGGAGCCGAGCTTCCTTACCGGGGTGGCGGAGATCGCCCAGAAGATGCCGTTCTCCAGCATCGGCACGATGAAGGCGACGGCGGCCAGGGCGAGCAGGAAGCTGGTGACGGTGTGGCCGAACTCGGACCCGGTGCGCCTGGCGAACGGCGCCTCGATCGCGCGCCGTACCGGGGACGCGGTCGTCGTCTCGGCCGTCTCGGCCGTCTCGGTCATGAGGTGATTGTCGTACGGGACGGCGGTGATGTAACCGCCTGCTTGCGGAGTTCGCGTGCTCATGGCTCGATGCTGCGGCCGCGGGCGGGTCGCGGGCGATCGTGACAGCCGAGGCGGTTTGGTACGGGTAGCACGACCCTGGCGAGGCAGCCGGACCGGCCGGTGGAATGATCTTGGCTATGTTGCCATGGAGTGCTGAGCTGGCCGGACGGATGGACGAGCGCGTGATAAGCAGCGAACTGCTGCGCGGTAACCCGCTCGGGGACCCGCACGAGCGGCCGCTGCTCGTGTACACGCCGCCCGGCTACGACGACGCCGGGCCGCGCGGTACCCCGTCGTGTACGTGATCCAGGGCTACACCGGGCACGTGGCGATGTGGCGGAACCGGGCCGCGTTCAGGCAGCCATTTCCCGAGGCCGCCGACGCGATGTTCGCGCGGGGCGACGCGCCGCCCGCGATCGTGGTGTACGTGGACGCGTGGACCGCCTACGGCGGCAGCCAGTTCGTCGACTCGCCCGGGACCGGGCGCTATCACTCGTACCTGTGCGAGGAGGTCGTCCCCTACGTGGACGCGCGGTACCGGACGGTCCCGGACGCCGCGCACCGGGCCATCACCGGGAAGTCAAGCGGAGGGTTCGGCGCGATGATCACGCCGATGCTGCGGCCCGACCTGTTCGGCGCGCTCGCCACCCACGCGGGAGACAGCCTTTACGAGTACTGCTACATCCCGGAGTTTCCCGTGGCCGTACGGCACCTGCGCAAGTATGACGGGGATATCTTCCGCTGGTGGGACGACTTCCGGTCACGAGTGTCGTTCACCAAGCCGGAAGACATGTCACTGCTCGGGCTGCTCGGCGTCGCGGCGTGCTTCTCCGCCCGTGACGACGGCACCCCGGAACTGCCTTTCGACCCGGTCACCGGCGCGCTGCGACCCGAGGTGTGGCAGCGGTGGCTTGA
Organism: uncultured Actinomycetota bacterium; assembly: GCA_963811335.1. Classification (GTDB taxonomy): domain Bacteria; phylum Actinomycetota; class Actinomycetes; order Streptosporangiales; family Streptosporangiaceae; genus Trebonia. Next base: position 32,924 of record CAWERB010000022.1, read on the forward strand.
CTGGGACCCGGTGCGGATGGTGCTGCGGCACGCAGCCGCCCTGCGGGGGCTGCGTGGCATCTGGATCGACGCCGGGACCAGGGACGATTTCAACCTGGACGTCGGGGCGTCGGCCTTCCGGGCCGCGCTGCTCGAGGCCGGGGTCGCGGCGGACGTGATCCGCTTCGAGCTGTTCGACGCGACACATGCCGGCATCGACTACCGCTATCCGCTGTCGCTGGCGTGGCTGTGCGAGCGCATCACTGACTTACCATCCCGGAATGTCGGGGCACCGCGACACACTGCGAGCATGACACTTCTTGAGCGCACTCCTTCCCGTCCCAACACTCCAGGTTCGCATACGTCATTGACGTATACTTCACCCGTGGCTATGACGACGATTCGCGTGGAAACCGAGGTGCGGGACAGGCTTGCCGCCCGGGCGCGGGCGCATGGCCGGAGCCTGGGCGCGGAGCTCAGCGCCATGCTTGATGACCTCATGTGGCAGGGCATCGAGGACGGCTACCGGAGACTGGCAGCCAGCGAGGCGGAATTCGCGGCATATCGCGCAGAGGCGGCCGAATGGGCCGGAGCCGACCTCGGCGGCCTCGCCGCCTCCTCGGTCGAGGAGTACCCGGAGTACAACTCATGACCAGCGGTGACGTGCTGCTCTGCGACCTCAACCCGGTCGCGGGCCGTGAGCAGGGCGGTACACGGCCCGTCGTGGTGGTGTCGCACCCGCGGTACGCCGTCGTGCCCGGGCTCTTCATCGCGGTCCCGCTCACCAGCAGGTACCGCGGGCTTGAGCACCACATTGAGGTCCCGGCCGATAACCAAACCGGGCTCAAGCAGGTCTCCTATGCCATGACCGAGCAGGTACGAGCGATGTCGAGCGAACGGGCGGGACGGCATCTCGGGAAAGTCAGCGACGACGCCATGGTCTCGATCAGCCGGTACCTCCACCTGTTCATCGTCTGAGCGCTGCGTGCATGATCATGAAGGTTTGTGGCGTTGTGAAGGCTTTTAGGCGTTATTGGTGGTGACGCCAGTTCCTTCACGGTGACGGGGGCTGTGGTTAACGGGACGCTTGGCGGATGAGGTTGCGGTGCTGCCGCGCGCACGGGAGGGGCGCGGGGGCGACCGGGGATCTCAGCGCGCCTTCTGTTCGGCCAATTGGGTTTATCGGCCGGACGGACGAGCGCGCGTGGATCCCCTCGCCCCAGCAACCCGTCAGCTTCAGGACCAGCGGCACCACCGACAATGCCGGCCTCGTCGGTGTCTGGGGGCGTGTCTGCGGCGTGTCAGGGGCGTGTCAGGGCGCGGTCGCGATGGTGGTCGCATGAGCAACTCAGCGATCGCGGCGTCGGGGCTGCGGAAGGCGTACGGAGACAAGGTCGTGCTCGACGGCATCGACCTCGATGTGCGTGAGGGCACGGTATTTTCCCTGCTCGGCCCGAACGGGGCAGGGAAGACGACGACGGTGAACGTGCTGACCACGCTGGTGCGGCCCGACGGCGGGACGGCGCGGGTCGCCGGGCACGACATCGCGGCGCAGGCCAAGGCGGTGCGGGCGGCGATCGGGGTCACGGGGCAGTTCGCGGCGGTGGATGAGCTGCTGACCGGGCAGGAGAACCTGCAGCTGATGGCGGACCTCAAGCACCTGGGTGCCCGCGAGGGCAGGCTGGTTACCGGCGGGCTGCTTGAGCGGTTCGACCTGACGGAATCGGCGGGCAAGCTGGTGTCGACCTACTCCGGCGGCATGCGCAGGAAGCTGGACCTGGCGATGACGCTGGTCGGCAGGCCGCGGATCATCTTCCTCGACGAGCCGACGAGCGGGCTTGACCCGCGCAGCCGCCGCACCATGTGGGACATCGTCCGTGGGCTCGTGGCCGACGGGGTCACCGTGTTCCTCACCACCCAGTACCTCGAGGAAGCCGACCAGCTCGCCGACCGGATCGCGGTACTGGACAAGGGACGCCTGGTGGCCCAGGGCACCCCGGGCGAGCTGAAGCGCCAGGTCCCCGGCAGCCACGTGCGCCTGCGGTTCGCCAGCGCCAGCGAGCTCGACGCGGCGGCGCGGCTGCTGGCCGGGGCCACGCGGGACGAGGAGAACCTGACCTTGCGGGTGGCCGGCGACGGCGGCGTGCGGTCACTGCGGGCCCTGCTGAACCAGCTCACCGAGCACTCCGTCGACGCAGCGGAGCTGTCCGTGCACACGCCGGACCTCGATGACGTCTTCCTCGCCCTCACCGGGCAGGCCAACACTGGCCGCACCGACGTTAAGGAGAACGCACAATGAGCGCCGACGCCCTGATCATGCTGCGCCGTAACTTCAAGCACACCCTGCGGAACCCGGTGACGGTGTTCAACGCGGTCCTGCTCCCCGTCGTGATCATGCTGATGTTCGTGTACATGCTCGGCAACGCCTTCAGCGTCGGCGTCAAGTACATCGACTACGCGACGCCCGGGATGATCCTGCTCGCCGTCGCCTACGGTCTCGGAGCCACCGCAACGGAGGTCAACTCCGACATGACGACCGGGATCATCAACCGGTTCCGGGTGATGGACGTCTCCCGCGGCGCCGTCATGACCGGCCATGTCGTCGTCACCATGGCGCGCAGCCTGATATCGATCGCCGCCATCATCGCGGTGGCCTTCGGGCTTGGCTTCCGCCCGGCCGCGACGGCCGGCGACTGGCTGGCCGTGGCCGGCGTCATCGTGGCGGCGTGCTTCGCGACCAGCTGGCTGACGGTCGCGATGGGGCTGGCCGCGAAGACCCCGCAGTCGGCGGCCATGGCCACCGTGCCGGTTGTCATGCTCCCGTTCTTCTCCAGTGCGATCGTGCCCGCGGCGAAGATGGGGCAGGGCGTGCGGCAGTTCGCCGAGTACCAGCCCTTCACGCCGATCATCGAGTCGCTGCGCGGGCTGCTGGCCGGCACGCCGTCGGGCGGCTACGTGATCGCCGCGCTCGCCTGGTGCGCCGGGATCGGCATCGTCGGCTACGTGTGGGCGCTGACCACCTTCAGGAAGCGAGTGTGACGGTCACCAGCTCTGACCAGCTGGTCTTCGCCGCCTCCCGGGCCGCCTCGGTGAACAGCGCGTCGCCGAGGCGGCTCCGCGCGGCCGCCTCGATCCTGGCCTCGTCGGGGCGCGAGCGGTCCGGCAGCCCCCGCACGGCGTCGCTCGCCGCGAGCAGCCGCGCGGCCTGCTCGTCCTGGCCGCGGCGCAGCGCCAGGTCCGCGACCCCGACGAGGACCTTCGCGAGCATGGGGAGGTACCCCGCCTCGGCCGCCGCCTGGCAGGCCGCCGCGTGGTGCGCGCGGGCCTCGGCGAGGTCGCCGGCGAGGTAGCCGAGCAGGTCGTCCGTTACCGCGCGGATGTCCGGCTGCTGCGCCGCGTCGCCGAGAATGGCGGCCGCGATGTCAAGCTGCCGCCGCGCCTCGTCGGCGTGCCCGGCCCAGCGGGCGAGTTCCGCCCGCGAGAAGGCCAGCTCGACCAGCGCGTCCGGCCAGGGGACCCGTTCCGCGTAGCGGCGCGCGTCGGCCATGGCGGCCGCGCTCGCGTCCTGGTCGCCGCGCAGCCAGTACAGCTGGGCCTGCCGTGACCTGATCGGGATGACGTCCTCGACGGCGCCGGTTTCGATGAGGACGGCGACCGCCTGGTCGTACAGCTCGCACGCGCCGGCGAGGTCACCGCGCACGGCAACCCGGTCCGCGAGCTCGGTCAGCGCCAGCCAGATCCCGAACCGGTCGCCGAGCGCCCGGAACTCATCCAGCCCCGTCTTAAGGTGCGCGTCCGCGTCAAGCCCGTCCTGGCCGCCCAGGCCGAGCACGATCCGCGCCTTGCCGACGTGTACCCGGGCCAGCGCGCGCACCCAGGGGTCCGCGGAGTCAAGCAGCGGCTCGAACGCGGTCAAGAACGCGTCCGGTGCCTGCAGCATGCTCATCAAGCGCGGCGACCACCTCGAGCGACGGGTGGCGGCGCTCGCTGCGCTCGCTGTGGCGGTGGGCCCGGTGGACCCACTCCGCCAGCTGCTGCTCGTCGCCCCGCCTGGCGCCCACGAAGTGCACGACCAGCGCGTACACCAGGGCACGGATGTCATCGGTCACCTCGCCTGGCGTGCTCGCGGCCGCGGTGAGCAGCTCGATGCCCTCGGCCTTGTGCCCGGCGAGCCACCAGTACCAGCCGGCGCCCGCCGCCAGCCGCATCGCCGCGGCCGCCTCGCCCGCCGCGAGCGCGCCGCGCATCGCCGAGCCGATGTTGTCGTGCTCCGCCTCGAGCACGGCGAGCCATTCCAGCTGCTCGGCGCGGCGCAGGTGCGGCTCGGCGGCCTCGGTGAGCTCGGTGAAGAAGGCCAGGTGCGCGTGCCGGGCCAGGTCAGCCTCCCCCGCTTCCGCGAGCCGCTGCCCGGCGTACTCCCTGATCGTGCCGGTCATCCGGTAGCGCGGCGGACTGTTGCCGGCACTGGCGGCCTCGGCGGTCAGCAGCGACTTGTCGGCCAGCGCGGTGAGCAGGTCGAGCACCTGCTCTCGTTCGACCGTCTCCCCGTCGGCGCAGACTCGCTCAGCCGCCTCCAGGCTCGCGCCGCCGGAGAACACCGAGAGCCTGCGCGCCGCGATCCGTTCCGGGCCGGTGAGCAGCGTCCAGCTCCAGTCGACCACCGCGCGCAGCGTCTGGTGCCGGGGCAGCGCCGTCCGGCTGCCGCCGGTCAGCAGGCGGAACCGGTCGTCGAGCAGGCCGGCGAGCTGCTCGACGGACATGGTGCGCAGCCTGGCGGCGGCCAGTTCGATCGCCAGCGGCATCCCGTCAAGGGCCCGGCAGACGCGGGCCATCGTCGCCAGCGTGCCCGCGTCAGTGCTTGCACCGGGCGCGAGGTCCCGGCGCACCGCGCCGGCCCGGTCCCGCAGCAGCCGGACGGCCGCAGCCGACTCGATCTCGCCGGGGCTGGCGCCGCTCGCCGGCACGGCCAGCGGCTCGACCAGCCACAGTGCCTCGCCGGTGATGCCGAGCGGTTCCCTGCTCGTGGCCAGGATCCGCAGCCGCTGGCACTCCCCGAGCACCCGGTAGGCGAACGTCGCCGCCTGCTCGATCACGTGCTCGCAGTTGTCCAGGATCAGCAGCGCCGCCCGCTCGCGGATCGCGGTGACGAGCCGGGCGGCCAGGTCGTCAAGCGCACCACCGGACAGGGCGTCGCGCAGGCCGAGCGCGGTCAGCGTCGCCTGCGCCACGTCACCGTCCGCGCCGATGGCCGCGAGGTCCACCAGCCAGGCCCCGTCGGGCAGTCCGGACAGCAGCGTGCGCGCGGTCTCCGTGGCCAGCCTGGTCTTGCCCGAGCCGCCCGGGCCGGTCAGGGTGGTGAGCCGGTGTGCCGCGATGAGCTCGCGGACCGCGGCGACGTCGGCGTCCTTGCCGACGAAGCTGGTCAGCTCGGCCCGCAGGTTCGTCTTCCTTGTTGTTTCCTCCCGCCGTCCAAGCTCCTGCCCGAGTTCGCCGCGCAGCAGCGCGACGTGCAGTGCGGACAGCCCAGGCGAGGGGTCGACGCCCAGCGTGTCGGCCAGGGTTTCCCGCGTGCGCTGGTACACGAGCAGCGCTTCTGTGTCGCGGCCGGCCGCGACCATGGCCCGCATCAAGGCCCCCACGAGCCGTTCGCGCATCGGGTGCGCGGCCACCAGGTCGGTCAGCTCGGTGACCAGCTCGCCGCCGTGCCCCAGGCTGATCTCCGCGTCGGCCCGCTCCTCGGCGGCGGTCAGCCGCAGCTCCGCAAGCCGGACGACCGCGGCGTCGAACGCGGCGCTCATCTGCAGGCCGACGTCCTGCATGGCGTCACCGCGCCACAAGCCGATGGCCTCGCCAAGCAGCCGGGCCCGCGTGGGCGCGTCCTGCGCGGCGGCCTGGCCCGCACGCAGGACGAGGCGCTCGAACCGTACGGCGTCGACCGCGTCGGGTTCCGCCCGCAGCCGGTAGCCTTCCGGCTGCCCGTCGACCGCCCCGTCAGGCAGCGCCCGGCGCAGCCGGGAAACCAGGCGCTGCAGGGCGCCCGCCGCGTCGGCGGGCGGCTGCTCGCCCCAGATCCAGTCGATGAGCGCGGCCTTCGGTACCAGCTGACCCGGCCGCAGCGCGAGGGCGGCGAGCAGCCCGCGCAGCCGTGCGCCAGGCACGTCGGCCAGGGCGCCGTCGTCCGACCTGACCTCCAGCGGCCCGAGCATCCCGATCTGCACCCGCTGATTTTGCCATGGTCTCATCGCGGGCAGCCATGCGTGCCCTAGTCCGGGCGACACGTCGGTGCTCGCGCCCGTCCCCGCGGATTCACAGGTTTTAACCATTACATAACAAAATGTTCTGCTACCGTGCCCGAGCGGGCGACGGATTCCCACGCAGGCTCCAACGGCTGCTGTCTAGCGGCTGAGCGCAATGACTTTACGGGGGGAGGGCGGTTCTCATGACCCCACGGCAGGTCGGACGATATCGCCTTGACAGCCTGCTGGGCTCCGGGGGAACGGGGGAGGTCTATCAGGCGTACGACGCAGACCGTGACCGGCACGTCGCCCTCAAGCTCCTGCCGGAAGCTTTCTCCGCGGACCCGGAGTACCTCAAGCGATTCCAGCGTGAAACGCAGGTCGCCGCGCGGCTACGCGAGCCGCACGTCATTCCCATTCATGGCTTCGGCGAGACCGGCAGCCAGCTCTTCATCGACATGCGCCTGGTGAACGGCACCGATATCGGCACGCTCCTGCAGGCCAGCCGACCGGATCACGCCGCACCGGGCCGTGTACCTCATCGGCCAGGTCGCCGAGGCACTGGATGCCGCGCACGCTGGCGGCCTCGTCCACCGCGACATCAAGCCGTCGAACATCCTGGTCACGTCGGGTGACTTCGTTTACGTGGTCGACTTCGGCATCGCCCGGTCGATCGGCGACCAGCAGACAGCACTGGCCATCGCCGGGACAACGACAGGAACGCTGCACTACACGGCGCCGGAGCGGTTCACCGGCCACGAAGTTGACGGGCGGGCCGACGTCTACTCCCTGGCTTGCGTGCTGCACGAGTGCCTGACCGGCGCACCGCCCTTCACCGGCAGCGACCTGTCCGCGCTCATGTACGCCCAGCTCTACTCCGCTCCCCCGCCGGCCAGCAGCCTCGTCGAGGGTGTGCCGCCAGCAGTGGACGCCGTGATCGCCCGCGGCATGGCCAAGGACCCGAAAGACCGCTTTGCGACCGCTGGCGAGCTGGCGGCGGCGGCCCGCCAAGCCTTGCTGAACGGGGCGTCGACTCCGCCACCGCCGATGACGGAACTGCCGGCGCCAGCGTCGGCGGAACTGCCGAGCGCCGACCCCGGCGCTGACCGAGACACGGCCCCGGCGCTGACCGAGACAACGGCCCCGGCGCTGACCGAGACACGGCCCCGGCGCTGACCGAGACATCGGCCCCGGCGCTGACCGAGACGGCGGCTCCCGCGCGGCAGGCTGTGCCCGCCGTCACCGCGCGGCAAGACGTGATGAATCCGCGGGGGCCGGCCGGGGAGCCAGCGGGTGACCGCTACGCGGCGAGCGTCCGTGACAGCCCGACGCAAACGGTGCTGGCGGTCGGCGCTAGCGACTTGGGCAGCGTACGACCGGCACAGGACATGCCGCGGGACATGAGTCCCGGTCCAGCCGACGGTTACCCGCCGCCTGGCGACGCGCCGGGTGAGCCGACCGGCGGGCCGGGCGCCGGCCTGGCAGGCGCCGCCTTGGCGTGCTGTTGCTGGTCCTAGCCGCGGCAGTGGCAATTCCGATCGTGATCGTCCTCGTGGCTTCCAGCAGGCCGAACACGGGCGCTTCCGGTACGCCGAACACAGGCGCGACAGCGGGCGGGACTACCGAGGCGACCACCAACGTGTCCGGCGACACCCTCCCCGCGGTTACGGGGAAGATTCTGGTCGGGCAGACCCCCAGCTACATCGAGGTCGCGCCGAACGGCCGGTTCGCCTACGTCACCAGGCCGGGCGCGGGCGTGATCACCGTGCTCAACACGGCCACTGACCAGGTGGCCGGGACCATCGAGATCCCGCAGGGGCCGCCCCAGTCCGTCTCGTTCTCGCCTGACAGCCGGACCGCCTACGTCAGCGTCTACAGTCCGCGCAACGCGGCGCTGCATCTCATCGCGTTCATCGACACCGCGACAAGAAAGGTGACGTCCACCGTGCCGGTGGACAACTTCACCCCGGACCCGTCGACGACGAGCCCGGACGGGCGGTACCTCTACGTCCCGAACCACAACACGGCGATGAGCGGCACCCACGAGAACGTCGTCGACGTGATCGACACGGCGAGCAGGAAGCTGATCGGCCACATCGCCGTCCCGGCGAACCCGCACTGGGTCGCCTACGGTAAGAACGGACGGATTTACACCACGGACCACATGTCCGCCAGGGTCACGGTCATCAATGCCGCCACCAACAGCGTCATCACGAACATCGAGGTAGGCGAGACCCCGCACAGCGAAGCACTCTCACCGGACGGCGGCCGCCTGGCGGTCACGAGCTTCGACGGTAACGCGGTCTTCTTGATCAACACCACGACCAACCAGATGATCGCGACGATCCCGGTCGGGCGGAACCCGACGGACATCGCGTACTCGCCCAGACGGGGTATACCTCTACACGGTAGACAACGAGGACAACGCGGTCACGGTGATCGACACCGCGGACAACCACATCGTCGGCACGGTCAAGACGGGGAAGGCTCCGTCGAGCATCTCGATACTGCCCAACGGGGCCCAGGCGTACGTCACCGACGAGAACGACGGCACCGTCGAAATCCTGAACCTGTCGCATTAACCTCCGGGATTCAGCATTGACGCGCCGGCGAGGATCCGCTAGGCGGCTCGCACTGTACGCGGCCGGTCCGCGCGTTCAGCCTGGCGGGTTAGAGCCAAGGCCGGTTAATGAGGGTTCGTCGCTTGCTGTCAAGGGACGTGGCCGATGGTGATACCGGCTGGGCCGGCGGTGCTCCCGGCCCGGCCGGGACGACGCCGGCTTACCACGCGCCCCCCAGGCAACGGACTTACCAGTAAATTTTTCGTATCAGGTAAACTATTTCACCGGATGTAAAGAAAAGACGTTCGGAACGTCTTTTCTTTACCGGTCGTGAAATGTTTACCGGGTAAGTCCGCTGGCGCGACCCGCTCCGCCGGGCCGGCTTGCCTGCGGCGGGACGCGCGGAAGAGCCGGTCCAGCCGGACTCCTCAAGCCCAGTGTCCACACTATCCCCGCAGTGATGGTGCCCCGCCCCTTGGTCGTTGAGGCTAAGGCCGGGGCGGCGACCAGCGCGCCGCCGTTCACAGTCCGTTGGCGGAGAAGTGCTGGTAGTCCTTGAGCGAGCTCCAGTCCCCGCCCCACGTCCAGCCGATGGCGTCGAAGGCGTGCCAGGCGGCGTCTCCCTCCCGGATCATCGCGGGGCTGGAGCGTGACCGGTCGGCCCACGCCGCGGCCGCGGGCGGGTCGACCAGGCCGCCGGAGATTTCCGGGTTCTCGAACGGGTTGATGTCTACCGCCAGCCCGTAGGCGTGCTGCGCCCAGGTGCTCGTGCCGGGAACCAGCCGGCAGTTGAACGCGGAGGTGTTGTCGGCGAGCATGGAACGCTCGTCGTCACCGCCGAAGTCATCGACGACCCGCATCTGCTTGATCGGGAACCTGGCCGCGAACAGCATGGCGAACGCGCGGGTCATGCTCGCGGCCGCGGAGGCGTTCACGATCAGTTCGCCCTGGTGCACGGCGTGGTCGAAACCCCAGTAGCTGAGCCGCAGCAATCGCAGCTCACTCAGGCCCACCGGACATCCTGGGTGCCAGGACACGCCGGTCATCCGGCTCCGCATCGCCGCGGTCAGCGCCGAGGTGCTGGCCTGGAACACCGGCCCGGCGGAGCCGCTGGCGGCCGGCGTGGTGGGGGCCAGGGACGCCGTCGTCGCCGGGCCAGTAACCGGCGTGCCCGGCGTGCCCGGCGTGGTCATGGCGGTGCTTGGCAGCGAGCGGGCCGGGCTCGCAGGCGCACTGCCCCGCGATGGCCCCGGGGCACTGGAGGAGGGAGACGAGGTTCCCGCGCACCCAGCGGCGAAGAGGCCCGCCACCATGGCCGCGATCACCGCCAGGACCGCCATCACCGGTCGGCGGAGCGGCCTGGCCGCGGTTCGAGACCTCATACCTAACCGCTACCACGCGGCGGCGGGACGCGCCTGGAGTCAGACGGCCGTAACTGCCAGGTCGTTAGTCCACTCCGTGGCAGGCTTAGTGCCTAGCAAACGCCTGCCTGGCGATGTGGGCGACCCGGGTCGTCACGTCAAGCTGCCGACCCGGTGTACTACCTCCCCTGAACCCGGTCGGGCTTCTACCCTGGATCGAGGAGTCTCAGATAACGAGGAGGCCAGATCGATGGCTGGTATTTCCCCCGTCCCGGACATGCGCCTGGAACTAGTCCCGCTCCCGGTTTCCGACGTTGACCGGGCGAAGGCGTTCTACGAGCAGGCCGGCTTCGGGAATGTGCACGACACGCAGGTCACGGAGACCATGCGGGTGGTACAGCTCACCCCGCCCGGGTCGAGTTGCGCCATCGTCTTCGGCACCGGGATGGGCCCGATCACCAACATGGTCCCCGGCTCGGTCAAGGGCCTGCACCTCGTGGTGAATGACATGGCGGCCACCCGGGCCGCGCTGACGGCACGCGGCATCGAGGTGAGCGGTGTCGACGACATGGGCGGCGTGCTCTACGCGTACTTCACTGACCCGGACGGGAATATGTGGGCGCTTCAGCAGTGGCCCGCCGGTTACCAGGCATAGCCGCGATGCGGCGGCCCGCCTTGCGGCGGGGCAGGCCAAGCGGCCCGCGGTCGGCCCGGTCGCCGCCGTCCTTGTTCGGCTTGATCAACAGCGTGGCAGCGGTCAGCCAGAGCGCGGCGAACAGCACGCTGGCGAGGATGTCGGTGGGATGGTGCTCGCCCCGGTACATGCGGGCGATGGCGATCAGGACCGGCATGACGACCGCCGGGATCAGGAACAGGTAGCGCCACCAGCCGCGGGCGTGGCCGATGACCAGGATGGCGATGGCGACGTAGAGGCACGTGGTGGCGGCCATGTGGCCGGACGGGAACGCCGACGTGGGCAGGTTGGAGTCCAGGTGCGCGACGTCCGGCCGCGGCCGCTGGACGATGGCGGCGACCAGCAGGAACGCGGCCAGCTCGCCGAACATGACCACGGCTAGGAAGATCACCGGACGCCAGCGCCTGGTGACGGCGATGAACACCACGCAGGCGACGACGCTCACGATGAGGATGTCCTGCGTCGCCCCGAGGTTGCTCGCGATCAGGCTCCAGTGATTCAGTGTGGCCGTCCGCTGCGCGGCGAACCAGTGCGGAATCGCGTGGTCGCCAAGCAGGTTCCCGTTTCCGTTGCGCGTGATCATGATCAGCTTGCCGATGCCGGTGATGGCCCCGACGATCAGCACCCAAGCGATCACCGCCCCGGCGGCGACGCGGCCGTACACGCGAGCGCGGTCGTGTTTCATGGTTGACTCCGGTTCGGTCGGTGTGATGTCGCGCTGGGCCTCCGGCTCGAGGCCCTCGGTCACCGGGTCGGTCACCGGCTCGCCGGCGACCTGGCGAGACAGTTCGAAGGCGAAGGCGGTGATGCCCAGCCAGGTGATGCCGAGCGCCCAGCCGCCCAGCACGTCAGAGACGTAGTGCACGCCGAGCAAGAGCCTGCTGATGCCGATGGCCGCGATCAGCGTGACGATCACGACGGTGAACACGCGGCGCCACGCCCCGCGGGCCGCGGGCAGGAAGACAAGGAACAGCGCGCCGTAGCAGACGATCGAGCCGAGTGCGTGCCCGCTCGGGAAGCTGTTGCCATTGCCGTAGGCGACGGGGTGCCCTACCACCGGCCGCAGCCTGCCGACCAGGGCCTTGAGTACCGGGTCGAGCACCAGCTCGCCCGCGCCGACGACCAGGAGATAGGCCGCGAGCCGCCACCGCCGCCTGATCGCGAGCACCACGACGGCCGCCCCGGTCAACGTCCAAAGCACGCCGCCGCTGCCCAGCCAGGTGACCGCCTTGACGATGCTGACGACCACGGGGTGCGCCGCGACCAGGCTGTTCAGGCCGGTCGCGGTGTGGTGATCGACCGACTCAAGCGGCGCCCAGCGCAGCCGTACCAAGAGCAGCAGGACCGCGAAGAGGAAAGCCGACGCGGTGACCGCGGCGAGCGGTGCCAGGGTGCGCCGACGGGTGGTGGATGGGACGGACATGGCTGCTCCACTGCCCGCTACGAACTGTTTCACGCCTGGACGCATTGAATTAACGCTTCCGTTATTGGCGTTTACCGAATTGCTGACGAGGTAGTGACAGGTATGCATTCTGTGTCAGCACCGGGCCTAAGACGCCACGCAAGGCAGGCCTCCAATAGCAGGGCCGCCCACTTCCTAGCTCGCGCGGGCCTCACCGCGCGGGGTGTCATCTACATCCTGGTCGGCTGGGTCGCGGTGCTTGTCGCCCTGGGGCACGGCTCGCACGAGGCAGACCAGACGGGCGCCTTGCAGCTGCTTGCGGGCAAGCCGTACGGGCTTGTCTCGCTCTGGCTGCTCGGCATCGGCTTCGCGGCTTACGCGCTGTGGCGGCTGAGCGAGGCCGCGTTCGGCGTCACCGGCGATCGGCCCGGGGCAGGCCCCAGGCTCAAGTCCCTGGCCCGGGCGGTGATCTACGCGGGGCTGTCGTTCCTGACGTTCTCGGTCATCTCCGGCACCGCCCACAGCCAGTCTGGCCGGCAGCAGGACATCACGGGCACCGCCATGCAGCACACGGGCGGCCGGGTGCTTGTCGGCGTCGTCGGGCTGGTCATCGTCGGCTGCGGCGTCGTGCTTGTCATCGAGGGCGCCCGCAAGAAGTTCATGAAGTACCTGCAGACGGCCCAGATGAGCGCGAGGACGCTGCGCGTCGTCAAGCTGCTCGGCATGACCGGGACCATCGCCCGCGGGCTGGTTTTCGCCCTAGTCGGCGTGCTGGTGATCGACGCGGCGGTCACTCATAAGGCCTCCCAGTCCGGCGGCATCGACAAGGCGCTGCTGACACTTCGCGATCAGCCGTTCGGCGAGTACCTGATGCTGCTGGCCGCTCTCGGCCTCCTGATCTTCGGCGTCTACGGGCTGTGCGAGGCCCGCTGGCGGAAGGTCTGAGCCCGGCAAGAGCCTCGCACCCCGAACCGAATGCCGGCTCGGCCCAGGAAAGGAAGACTGGCATGGCGGACGTCGCGGTGGTGGCGCACTCAAGTAAGAGCTTTGGCGGTGGCTTGCCCGAGTTGCGGCGGATCCTGGCCAGCGAAGGCGTGACCGATCCCCTCTGGTACGAGGTCGAGAAGAGCCGCCGCGCTCCCAAGTTCGCACGGCGCGCAGCGGCCAAGGGCATCGACGTGCTGTTCGTCTGGGGCGGCGACGGCACGGTCCAGCGGTGCGTCGACGCCGTAGCGGGCACCGACACGGCCGTGGCCATCCTGCCCGCGGGCACGGCGAACCTGCTGGCGGAGAACCTGAAAGGTGCCTCATGACCTCGCCGAGGCGGTAAAGGTCGGGTTGCACGGCGACCGGCGCCGGCTCGACGCCGGCTCGGTGAACGGCGAGCGTTTCATGGTGATGGCGGGTGCGGGCTTCGATGCGCGGATGATCGCCGACGCCGACCGGGGCATGAAAGACCGGCTTGGCCGCACTGCCTACATCGCCACCGGGATCAGGAACCTGGGGGCGCGCCGGGTGCGGGCGGTCGTCACGGTGGACGGCAAGCGCTTCTTCAAGGGGAAGGTCTCGTGCGTGCTGACCGCCAACGTCGGCAAGATCCTCGGCGGAGTCGAGGCCTTCCCGCAGGCGCAACCGGATGACGGGCACCTTGAGCTCGGGGTGGCGACGGCGCGCAATCCAGTCGAGTGGACCAGGACCCTCGGCAGGCTCGTACTCGGGCACCCGGAACAGTCCCCCTTCACCAAGGTCACGCAGGGGAAGAAAGTCAAGATCCGGTTCGACCAGAAGGTCCGCTTCGAACTCGACGGCGGCGCGCGCCCGGCCCGCAAGAAGCTGCGGGTCAAGGTTCACCCGGGCTCGGTCACGGTATGCGTTCCGCGCTGAGGTACTCATGTCGCGCAGGAGCTGGCCGGCCTCGCTGACCCCCTCGCGCCGCGGCGACGGTAGGAGGATGCTTGGAGCATGGCTGACTGGGCGGGACGGTCCGCCGCCGACATCGCGGCGGCGGTCAGGGCGGGCGAGGTCACGGCGGGCGAGGTCGTCGCCGAGCACGTCGGCCGGATAACGCGGCTGAACGCGGAGCTCGGCGCGTTCACCAGGATTCGGGCCGCGGAGGCGGCCGCCGAGGCGCAGGCGGTCGACGCGCGGGCGGACCGCGCCGAGTTGCCGCTCGCCGGGGTCCCGGTCGCGGTGAAGGACTGCGCCGCGGTGACCGGCGAGCCGATGAGCTACGGCAGCGCCGCGTTTCCCGCGGCGCCGCAGCAGCACGATCACCCGGTGGTCGCGCGGCTGCGCGAGGCCGGCGCCGTCGTGGTCGGGCTGACTAACCTGCCCGAACTGGCGATATATCCCTTCACCGACAGCGTGTACGGCATCGCGCGCAACCCGTGGGACCAGCGGCGGACGCCGGGCGGGTCCTCGGGCGGCAGCGCGGCGGCGGTGGCCGCCGCGCTCGTGCCGCTCGCGCACGGCACCGACGGCCTCGGTTCTGTCCGCATCCCGGCGGCCGCCTGCGGGCTGTTCGGCATCAAGCCGGGAACCGGCGTGGTACCCGCGGACCTCGGCGAAACCGGGTGGCACGGCCTGACCGAGCACGGCCCGCTGGCCACGACGGTCACCGACGCCGCGCTGATGCTCGGGGCGATGGCCGGGACCAGCTACTCACTCGACGGCGCGGGGCCGCTGCGCATCGCCGTGTCGGTCCGGCCGCCCGGCCCGGGGATCATCGTCCACCGCTCGTGCAGCGCGCCGGTCCGCGCCTTCGCCGGCCTGCTCGGCAAGTCCGGGCATGAGGTCACCGATGCCGATCCGCCCTACCCGGGCTGGCTGGTTCCCGTCATGCTCTCCTACTGGGTGACCGGCCCGGCAGGCGAGGCGGCCGGGCACGCTTCGGGGATGGAACCGCGCACCCGCCGTCACGTCCGGGCAGGCGCCCTGGTGACCCGGGTACGGCCGCCGCGCGGGTCCGACCGCGCGCGGCTGCGCGCGGCACTCGAGCCGTTCTTCGAGCGGTACGACGTGCTGCTGATGCCGACCCTGGCCC
The DNA here is from genome assembly GCA_963811335.1 of uncultured Actinomycetota bacterium. Lineage (GTDB taxonomy): Bacteria > Actinomycetota > Actinomycetes > Streptosporangiales > Streptosporangiaceae > Trebonia. Next base: position 48,200 of record CAWERB010000022.1, read on the forward strand.
GCCCGTGCCCGCCCGCGCGCCGCTACGGCGAGCGGTCCTGGCTGCGCAGCGCCGTCACGTCGCTGATGTTCGCGCCGATGACCGGGGTATGGAACCTGGCCGGCTGACCCCGCGGCGTCGGTGCCCGCGGGCGGTCCCGGCCTGCCGGCCGGGGTGCAGCTGGTGGCCGCTCCCGGCCGGGAGCAGGCGCTGCTCGCGCTGGCGGCCGAGATCGAGCGGTCCAGCCCGTGGCGGCGGCACGCCCCTGGCTACGAACCGGCCCGACAGGCGCATCGTTTGCCCTGATTGCGCCCCTCGCCGGCACCGCCGTCGCGGCGATGCCAGAATGGCTGACGTGGATTACCCGCCCGCACCCGTTCCGACTTTCCTTTTCGACCTCGACGGGACGCTGATCGACAGCGTCTACCAGCACGTGGTTGCGTGGCGGACCGCGCTGAGCGCGATCGGCATCGACCTGTCCGTCTGGCGGATTCACCGGCGGATAGGGATGAGCGGCGGCCTGTTCGTGCAGGCGCTGCTGCGCGAGACCGGCAGGTCGCTGTCGGCCGCGGACATGGAGAAGCTGCAGCACGCGCACGCCGCGGAGTACACCAAGCAGCTCGGGTCGGTGACCGCGCTGCCCGGCGCTCGTGAGCTGCTCGGCGCGCTCACCGACGGGGGCGTGCGCTGGGGCATCGCGACCAGCGGGTACGCGGCGACCGCCCGGCCCTCCCTGGAGCTGCTCGGCCTCCCCGAGGACACGCCGATGGTGACCAGGGACCTGGTGCGGCACGCCAAGCCGGACCCCGACCTGTTCCTCGCCGCCGCGGCGCTGCTCGGCGTGGACCCGCGGCACACGATGGTCGTCGGCGACAGCGTATGGGACATGCTCGCGGCGCGGCGGGCCGGAGCGCTCGGCATCGGGCTCCAGTCGGGCGGCTACGGCCGTGAGGAGCTCGAGCGGGCCGGCGCCTACCGCGTGTACGCGGACCCCGCCGAGATGCTCGGCCGGATCGACGAGGCCGGCGTCAGGTTCGACGAGTCCGGCGTGAGCTGACGGGCGGAGCACGCCCCCGTTGAGTTCCTCCAACCTCGACTGCCTGCTGCTTGACGGCCGCGCCGCGGCCGCGCGGGAAGAAGACCTGCTCGCGCTCGCCGCTGAGGTCCGCGCCAATCCCACACTCGCAGCCGCGGACGCGGCGGCCGCACGGCGGGCCAGGGTGTGGCGGCGGCAGCCCGGCTTCGCGCTCGCCGAGGCGCGGCACGGCGGTTATCTCGTGGGTTACGCGTCCGGCCTGCCGCTGCGCCCGTCGACGTCCTGGTGGCGGGGGCTGACCACGCCGCTGCCCGCCGACGTCACGACCGAGCACCCGGGCCGCACGTTCGCGCTTACCGAGCTGGCCGTGCGGGCCTCCTGGCGGCGGCAGGGCATCGGCCGGGAACTGCACGACCTGCTGCTGCGCGACCGGGCCGAGGAGCGGGCCACCGCGCTCGTCCCGCAAGGTGCGGGCGCCGCGCAGCGCGCCTTCGCGTCCTGGGGCTGGCGGAAGGCGGCGCGGGCCAGGAGCGACGACGCCGCGGACGACCCGGGCGCTCCGGTCTTCGACGTCATGTTCATCGAGTTGCCGGCGGTGCACCGGGGTTACGGCTAGTCCCCGATGCGGTCGAGCGCCGCGAAGACCGCCTCGCTTACCTCATCGACAGACGGCGACGCGTCGATCCGCACGATGATGCCGCGCCGCGTGTAGTAGTCGAGCAGCGGCCGCGTGTGCTCGGTGAACACCTCGAGGCGGTGCCGCGCGACCCGGTCGGAGTCGTCCGCGCGGCCCTCGCCGCGGTCGGCCAGCCGGGCGGCGAGTACCTCGGGCGGCACCTCCAGGTACAGCACGGCCTGCGCGCTCATGTTCGCTTCCCGTGCGACCTTGGCGGCGGCCTCCGCCTGCGGCAGGGTACGCGGGAAGCCGTCGAGCACGTAGCCGCCCTCCGCCTCGGCCGCGATGACCCGGTCCATGATCAGGCTGAGCACCAGGTCGTCGGGTACCAGGTCGCCGGCGTCAAGGTAGCGCTGCACCGTCTTGCCGGTTTCGGTCTGGCGGGCCACCTCATCGCGGAAGAGCTCGCCGCTTGAGATGTGCGGCACGCCGTACCTGCTGGCGATCCGGTCGCCCTGGGTGCCCTTTCCCGCGCCGGGCGGGCCGAGCATGATGACGCGCATCGGGCCGTGTCCTCTCGTTTCCCGCGAGGTTCGCGTTGTTCCTGACTGTTCCCGTCTATATCAGGTGGCTGTTCCGGCGCCGCGCGCGGGGCCGTGCGGCGGCTTGGGCGGGTGCTGCACTTACCAAGCACCGCGCTTGACATTCCAAGCATGCTTGATATAGTTAGCAGTAGATACCTTGACAGGGGAGGAACCATGACCGAGAAGCGGATTGAGAACAAGAGCCAGGCCGAGACCGAGAGCGTGACGTCAGACCTGCCGGAGGAGATCGTCGAAGCCGTGCACAAGGGCCAGCAGCTGACGATCGAGCGGGCCAGGAAGCTCGCCGAGGCACTGTCCACCGCCGCGACCGCCGCGGTCCAGCACCTGCCCGGCCGCCAGTTCGCCCACCGGCTTCCGGCGCCGCCGTTCGCCGACGGGCTGCCCAAGCTGCCCAAGCTGCCGGAGACCGAAGCGGTGCGGGCCGCCGCGCGCGACTACGCCAGCCAGCTGTTCGCCGAGCAGCGCCGGTTCGCCCACGAAGTGGTCGCCGAGCAGCGCCGGTACGCCGGCGAGCTGGTCTCTGCGGTCTCCGCGTCCCGCCCGGCCGGCGAGACTGGCGAGGCCGGCGAGGCCGCGCCGAGCGCGAAGTAACCCCCGCGGATGCCCGAGTGCGCGGCGCCGCCGGACCCCTGCGGGTTCGGCGGCGCCGCGCACTATAGTTTGCGGTAGGTGCTGCCGGACGGGGGAAGGGGATGCCATGCGGGAACCGCACGGATCGCAGCGGGAGGCCTGGGCAGCGCAGCGGCAGGCGCTCGGCGCGTTCATCCGCGAGCAGCGCAAGCAGGCCAACCTGTCCCTGCGCCAGCTCGCCGAGCGGACCAGGCTGTCCAACCCCTACCTCAGCCAGATCGAGCGCGGGCTGCACCAGCCGTCGGTCCGCGTGCTGCGGGCGATATCCGACGCGCTCAACCTGTCCGCGGAGACGCTGCTCACCCAGGCGGGCCTGCTCGACGCGCTCGCCGGCGGCACCGACGCCGATCCCGCCGCCGACGCCTCTGACGCCGCCGGGGACGCCGGACGTCCTCGACACCGAGCGGGCCATCCGCGCCGACAAGCGCCTCACCGAGGACCAGAAGTCCGCGCTGCTCGTCGTCTACCGCAGCATGCTCCCGCAGGCCGGCTGAGCGGCCGATGCGCGCCGGGCAGCGCCGGGCGCTCGACGCGGTCGCGGGCTTGCTGCGCTGCCCGGCCTGCGCCGGCCGGGTCCGCGTTGGCGACGGCCAGGTCGACTGCGACCGGGGGCACAGCTTCAACATCGCCCGCCAGGGCTACGTCAGCCTGACCGGCGGCCAGGGCGGCCCGGGTACCGGCGACAGCGCCGCGATGGTCATGGCGCGCGAGCGGTTTCTCGGCGGGGGGCACTACCGGCCGCTCGCCGACGCGATCGCCGGGCTCGCCGGCCGACTCGACCAGGGCGGTCCCGGCCTGGTACTCGACCTGGCCGGCGGCACCGGCTACTACCTCGCCAGCGTCCTTGACGCGCTGCCGGAACGACTGGGCGCGTGCCTCGACCTCTCCGCTCCCGCGCTGCGCCGCGCCGCGCGGGCGCACCCGCGGGCGGTGGCGCTGGGCGCCGACGCCTGGCAGCGCCTGCCGCTCGCCGACGGGTCGGCCGCCCTGGTGCTGAGCGTCTTCGGCCCGCGCAACGCGACGGAGATCCGCCGCGTGCTCGCGCCGGGCGGCACGCTGGTCATCGCCGCACCAGGACCTGACCACCAGGCGGAGCTGCGCGGGCCGCTCGGGCTTATCGGCATCGACGAGCGCAAGACCGCGCGGCTCGCGGATGCCTTCGGCGGGTACCCGGCGGCCGCGGTGACAACCGTCCGCTACCGGCTTCGGCTGGGTCACGCCGACCTCACCGACCTCGTCGCGATGGGCCCGAGCGCCCGGCACATCGCCGCGGACGCGCTGCCGGGCCTGGTGGCCGCGCTGCCGGACCCGGTCACGGTCACGGTTGACGTCGAGCTCAGGAGCTACCTGGGCTGACCGTTCTTAGCACCGAGCGATAGTGACTATCGGCTTGGTGGGTGCCCGCGAGCGGTCTTCGGGCGCCTGGGTGCCCGCCGTGGTCCTGGGGGGCGTTCCGGTCTTACCGCCAAATGGCTGCCGGGTGCCTCGTGGGGCGGCGGGTTTCCTTGGTGCGGCCGTGGCCGACGGGTGTTTCCGGGGCCGCGCCCGGGCTGGCCGTGCCGCGTCCTCCGGGGCGGCACGGTTCCCGTTCGCGCGGCGCCCGGCCCGGTGGCCCTGGCCGCGTCTGCCGATCACCAGCGCCGCGGCGTGGTGACCGGTCGTCTCGGGGTGATGCTCGCGCAGCGGCGCGAGCCAGTGCTCCGCACCCCACCGTGACGTGTAGGCAGGGTCGACGACGATCACCGACAGGCCGGCGTTGGCGGTCACTGGACCAGCCGGTCCCGGAACCGGGCGGTCGGGATGCCCGCGATCTCACGCCCCGGGAGACGGGGCCGGGCCTGCTCGCCGCGGGGCGGTCCACCACGCCATCGCGCTCCGCTTGGATATCAGCCCGAAGACGGTCGCCAACCACCTGTCCGCCGTCTTCGCCAAGCTGCAGGTCAACGACCGAACCCAACGTCCGGCAGCTACTACGACGAAGGGCACTGGACGGCCCAGGGCGCCCGTTCCGGCCTGGACGGTGTCTGGCGCCAGCCACCGGCGCTGTCGACCTACCTCACTACGCTGCGCCGCCACGGCCTGTGGCTGCACGGGCTCGCCGAGCCGCTCCCGCACCCGGGCTGGGAGCCCGCCCATGATGCTGAACTCGCCGGTCTTCCTCGTTGCCCGGTGCATCAAGCTTCCCTCAGCTGACATCACGCAAGCCCGTCAGTCTTTAGTGCGCAAGTCAGCTGGGGTGGTTGATGGCTTCGATGGCGTGGCGGAGGTCGTCGCCGACAGCGCGTCTCCGTCGGCGACTGGATGACCTACGCTGCCGACATCAGCCGCCGGACCTTAAGCAAAGGCCGTGCGGGCGGGCAATGACCAGCGGTCCCGGGCCGCGCATTCCAGGAGATCACCCATGCCATCACAATCAGCCCGGCAAGCCAGCGACCGCCCGTTCTACGCTTCCTACAGCTGGGCCTACGACCTGCTGGTCACCGATCCCGTGCAACCGTGGACCGACATGGTCAGCGCCACCCTGGATGCCGCCGGGATCACGGCCCCCGCACGGGTCCTCGACGCCGGCTGCGGAACAGGGCGCCACGCCGCCGGCCTCGCCCGCCGCGGATACCGCACCGAACTGCTCGACGCCTCAGCCAGCCTGCTCGCCGTGGCCCGCGCCCGCCTCCCGCAGGCCCCCGCGCACCACGCCGACCTGTGCACACTGGACCTGGGAACCCGATACGACGCGATCACCTGCCGCGGCGTGCTCAACGACCTGCTCGACGACGCCGACCGGGACGCCGCCGTCGCCGCGCTCGCCCGCCACCTTAAGCGCACCAGCGTGCTGTTCCTCGACGTCCGCGAAACCGACGGCACCCGTCAGCGCTACGCCGGCACCCTCACCAGCCAGCGCACCGCCGGCCTGGACGACGGCCACCTGACCTTCCACGCCACCGGAACCTACACGGACGGCCTGCTCTACGTCCGTGAGCAGCACGAACACCACCATCACGGCACAGTGGACACTGCCAGCTACGAGCTGACCATGCGGCCCTGGAGCACCGGCGAGCTGCACACCCGGCTCGGCCGCGCCGGACTCACCATCACAAGCATCCGCCCCGGTATCGGCCGCGCCACCAACGATCGCCTCGTATGCATCGCCGTGCCCACGGTCAGCCACCAGCACACACCCGAGGGTGATGAGTAAGGCAATCGACTGGGAAGCCGCCATCGACGCCCTGCAGGCCGGCAGACTCCCATGTTCGGCCGGGGAACGCAGGATGCTCTACCTCGCGGCCAGCCTCGCCGACCGGGCACCGGTCAGCCTGGGCGAGGCCGTCACCGGCATCGATGACCGCAATGTTGATCTCTTGCTCAGGGCGATCCGTCACGCCGCCGGACGCCGCGAGTTCCCTCGCTAAAAGGCGTTGGCAAGGAATCGTCACCAGTGGCCATATGGGCTGACGGTCACCACGCAGCTACTGACCCGCAATCCCGTCGACGTGGGGCCTTCTGTGCGAGACACTGCAATCGTGATCAGGGGATTGCTGCTGGACTTTTACGGCACGGTGGTCGAGGAGGATGACGAGGTTATCGCGTCGATCTGTGCTCGCGCGGCTGACAGCGGGTTCGGGGCGGTCACGGCGGAGCAGGTCGGTGCCACGTGGTGGCGGGCGTTCCAGGCCGCCATGGGGGCCTCCCCGTTCCGGCCGCAGCGCGAGATTGCCGTCGCCAGCCTGGCTGCGGCGCTGAGCGCAGCCGGATGTACTGCGGATGCGGCCGTACTGTGCGAAGACCAGGTCCGGTTCTGGCGGACGGCTCCGCTGCGGCCCGGTACGCGCGCCTTCCTGGACAGCGCTGACATGCCTATCTGCATCGTGTCCAACATCGACCGTGCGGACCTGGAGGCAGCGCTCGCTTATCACGGGCTGTCATTCACTGCCGTAGTCACCAGCGAGGATGCCGGCGCGTACAAGCCGTCGCCGCGGATTTTCCGGCAGGGCCTGGCGATGCTCGGGCTGCGGGCCGAGGAGGTCGTGCATGTCGGAGACTCGCTGACCGCGGACGTGGCGGGCGCTCAGGCAGCCGGGATCGCCGCGGTCTGGGTTAACCGCCGCAACCGGCCAGTGCCTGACGGCATCGGCTCCACCACCGTGATCGGCGATCTCGCAGGCCTGTCGGCACAGCCGCCACCAGTGCGCTGGGACCCTGCGGAAGCTCGCTGACTCGTCCCCGAGTGGAGACAGAGTTCTTACCAATGCCCCGCTAACCGAGGACTGGGGTTTGGGCCGCTATACGTGACGGTCGAATCCGCGAGGTCACCAGTATCCCACCTCATGTGGCCCGTGGCTGCCCGCGAGACTGAGCTAGGTGGCCTGCCGGGTGCCCGCCCGTCGGCTCCCGTCATCCGCCTGGACCAGCCTGCTCTCGCGCTCGCCGGCGGGCCGCCTTCTCCGGCTGCCTTGTGGGACGGTGCGGCCCGGCAGGTGCTCGTGCAGTTCCTCGACGGGACCTGGCGTTTGCGCAGGCTGATCGAGTGGCGGCGGCGTGACGCCGGCACCTGGCTGTGCGATCTCCGCTGGGGCGTCTCAGGCCGCGTCATCCAGGCCACCTACGTTTTCGACCAGGCCATGGTCCAGCCGCTGGACAGGCAAGGGGGACCGGTGGCTTCGTTCGCGAGACCCGGGAAGTGACCGCACTGCGGTTGCGGTTCAGGGTGGTTCTTCGCCGGTGAGGAACTCTCCGTCGTTGCCGCCGAGGAGGAAGGCGAAGCGGTCCAGGTCGGCGCGCAGCGCGTCGGGGCCGTAGGCGAGGTGGCCGATGTAGGCCAGCAGCGAGGCGGTGAGGCGCTCACGGTCTGCGGTGAGCCATCTGGCGATGAGCTGGAGGGTTTCGGCAAGTTCGATTGCGTCGGCGACGTCCAGGCTGATGGCGGGCATGGCGTTTCTCCGGTCTGGTCAGTCGCCCGGGTGCGGTGCGAGGGCGCGGAGCCGGCGGATCTCCCCGTGGGCGGCTTCGAGGCGGCGCCTGAGGTCGGTATTGTCCTCGCGGAGCTGCTTTCCGCGGGCTTGGGATGCTTCGAGGCGCCGGCGCAGCGATTCGTCGCTGGCCGCGGCCGGCGGCGCGGTGCGGCCGGGCGCGGGGCGGCGCCTCATGAGCTCGGCGATCGCGGCGCGCAGGTCGTCCTGGGTGTAGAGCCAGGAGCGGGAGACCCCGGCTGCTGCGGCGATGCCGGAGACGGTGACGGCGGTTCCGCGGGCGGCAGCGGCGTCGATGGCGCGGGCGGCGCGGTCGCGGGCCTGGTCGTGGCGGCGGCGGGACGCCTCGGCCAGGTAGCGGCAGTTGTCAGCCGGCGGCATCGAGGGTGGTGACCTTTCCGCCGGAGACGACCTCGCCGGGGCCGGCCTGTTCCAGGGCGGTGATGATCTTGTCGAGCCTGCCGAGGGTGCGGGTGTTCTTCTCGGCGAGGCGGGCCAGGCCCCCGTGGCCGGCCTGGTCGATCATCTGGCGGGTTTCCTCGCGCTGCTGGCGGTGCTGGGCGAGGAAGTCCGGGGTGGTGATGAAGAAGCGGCAGTCCAGGCAGGGGTTGGCGTACTCGCAGTCGGTCTGGACCGGGGCTCCGCAGTAGCCGTTGGGCAGGGTGACCTTGGCCCGGACCATGCTCAGGCGGATCCACTGGGCGGTGGCGAGGGGGTGGCCGTCGGGAAGGTCGGCCGGGTTCCCGTCGGCGTTGACCTTCAGCGCGCTTTCCCAGTGCCTGCGGACGGTGTCGAGGTGCAGCCGGGCGTAGACGGCGGTCATCTCGGGCGACATGTGGTCCAGGAGCTGCTGCACGATGTGCTGGGGGACGTCCGCGTTGAAACCTGGTCGCGTAGGTGTGCCGGTAGGCATGGGCGTGCAGGTGGCCGATCCCCGTGCGCTGCCGCAGGCGGCTGAACAGCTTCCCGGCGCCGTCCCGCGTCATCGGCGCGCCGCGGGTCGGCCCCGACAGGGTGACGAGCGCGTAATCGCAGTCCAGCATGCCGTACTCGAGCTCCATGTAATCGGCGTAGAGGTCGAGCACGACGTCCCGGACCGGCACGGCCCGCTCCTTCATCCGCTTGACCCGTGCCTGGTTGGCGTTGTCGTCGCGGGGAACCACGCGCACTTCGGCGCGGCGCATGCTCAGGTCCTCGTGCCGCAGCCCCAGCGCCTCGCCGATCCGCAGCCCCGCCTCGTCCAGCAGGCTCACCAGGAACCGGTCCCGGGCCCGCGAGCACGCCGCCATCGCCAGGGCAGCCTCCTCCGGCGTCAGGGTCTTCGGGACCTTGCGCCGCGCGGTGATCCGCAGCGGGCTGAAGGAATCCCGCGCCGCCCGCCTGACATGCGCGAGCATCGGGACGTACGAGCCGGTCGGCCGGGTGCCGATCAGCTCACCGAGCATGAACACGCCCGGCGCCCTGGCCGCCGCCGGGCGCCGGAGCCAGTCGAAAAAATGAGAAACCTGCTCCAGGGATACCGCCCGCCAGTCCAGCCCGGCCTGCCCGGCCCAGGTGAAGAAGTCCCGCAGGTCGTGCGCGTACGCCTGGACCGTGTTCGGTGACGCCGATACCTGCAGGTAAGCGAGGTACGCCTCCGCCGGGGCGACTGGCAGGGCGTCATCGCCCAGCAGCGTGTACGAGACCCGGCCCGTGTCAGGCAGGCGCAGCCGCTGCACCGCGAGCGGCATCCGCCACCCCAATCGCTCGACCCAGCAACGTCAACTACGCCGAGCATGTCTAACACGAAGAGTGACTGACTAGCAACTTATTCCGTACCATCCGTCGCACCAGCACCGCGTCGGCTAACCCGCCAAGACACCACGTGGACGGCAGGCCGCTCTGCGTCCACGTGGCGGAAAAGACGCTGATGAGGCTGCTACTCAGACGTCAAGGACAGGTGAATTCGCGGTCTCCATAAGACGACAGGCCGGTGAGTGCCCGCTTGCGCACGGCACGCGAGGCAGCGCGGCCCCTGGCATCAAGCCTGCCCTCCGCGCACCGCGCCGCCAGGTCACGGCCCGCGAGCATTCCCAGGTGACGGCCAGCGGCGGTCAGGACCTCAGCGTCCCCGGGAGAGACCCGCAGCCGCGTCCGGACGCGCGGCCCCGGCCGGGGGCGCTGCCACGAACGGAGCGGTGATCTTCCGCAGGACCCGGCTCACCCGCTCACCCCCGGCTGCACCGGGCCGCCGCAGACGGCCCAGTGCAGCAGAACGCGGGCCGACGCGAGCCGCGGCGCCCCAGACTGCCCACGACGCGGGGAAACTGACCGGCTAGGCGCGCAGGGCGCGCCACCGGGCCCTTGAAATCAGTCAACTCCTTTTCGGCTCCGCGTCACGGTTCTTGCTGTTATCTCGACAGCGCGTGAGCTTGCGTAAGCGAGCTTGCGGCCGGACGGCGCATCCGTCACCGGGTACGGGTTGAACTGCATAAGGCACTTACCGCAGACTGGCCTGCGGCGGTACGACGGTGCGACGGCCTGCGCGGTGACCGGGACGGGCGGGGTGACCGGGAGGGGTGCGGTGAGGCGGGACGCGCTGGGCGCGGGGCTGGTCGCGGTGTGCCTGTGGGGGCTGGCGCCGGTGGCTACCCGGGCGGCCGTCGGGCACATCTCGCCGCTGCCGCTGCTGCTCATCCGGCTGACCGCGGCGTCGCTCCTGCTGCTTCCCTGGGCCCTGCCCGTCTTCCGGGGGCTGCGGCCGCGGTCAGCGGGCCGGCTGGCCGCCGCGGGGCTGCTCGGCCTGGTCGGGTACAACCTGCCGGTCACCGCGGGGCTGCGCTGGCTGCCCGCCAACACCGCCGGACTGCTGCTCGCCACCGAGCCGGTCTGGGTGCTGCTGCTCAGCCGGGCGTTCCTTGGCGAGCGCGGCGGCGCCCGGGCCTGGCTTGGCAGCGCCGTCGCGCTGGCCGGCGTGGCCGTGCTGACCGTCCCTGACGCCGGCGGGAGCGGGGCGGGCGGCTACCGCTCGCTCGCCGGGGCCGGCCTGGTGCTGGCCGCCACGCTGTCGTTCGCCGCCTACACCATCGTGGTGACCCCGCTCGGCGCCGAGTTCGGCGCCGTCCCCGCGACCGCGGCGTCCACCGTCGTCGGGTCCGTCCCCTACCTGGCCGCCGCCGGGGCCCTGCCGGGCGCCGGGCTGGCGCACCTCGGCACGGCGGTCTGGGCGGAACTGGCCTTCCTCGCCCTCGGCAGCACCGCGGCCGGGCTGCTGCTGTGGAACGTGGCCGTGCTGGCCGGCGGGGTCAGCCGGGTCAGCATGCTGCTCTACCTGGAGCCCGCGGTGAGCGTGGCAGGCGCCGCGGTGTTCCTCGGCGAGCGGGTCACCGCGCTGATGACCGGCGGTGGCCTGCTGATCCTGGCCGGGGTCGCCGTGGCCAGCACCGGACGGCCCGCCCATAATGATCACGACACGGCTCCGCACCCGCCTGGCGAAGGCGCACGGGAGGGTGAGCGCACGTGACCCAGCCGACGGTGCACCGTTACGGCCCTCACCCGGCACAGTTCGGCGAGCTGTGGCTGCCGGACAGTACACGACGGACCGGGGCCCGACCGAACAGGGCCCGGCCGAACGGGGCAACGCATGACGGGCCGCCGCTCGGGACGGTGGTGATCATCCACGGCGGGTTCTGGCGGGCGCGGTACGACCTCATCCTCGGGCGGCCGCTCGCGGCGGACCTGGCGGCGCGCGGGTACGCGGCGTGGAACCTGGAGTACCGGCGGGCGCTGGCCGGCGGCGGCTGGCCAGGGACCTTCGAGGACGTGGCGGCGGGTATCGACCTGCTGGCCACCCTGGCGGTAGACACCACCCAGGTGATCGCGGTCGGGCACAGCGCGGGCGGGCACCTCGCGGCCTGGGCGGCGGGCCGGGCGAAGCTGCCGCCGGGCGCGCCCGGCGCCCCTGGTGCGAACTTCGTACCGCTGGCCGGCGTGATCGCCCAGGCGGGCGTGCTCGCGCTCGCCGACTGCGCGCGCGAGCGGGTCGGCGAGACCGCGGCGACCGACCTGATGGGCGGCGGCCCCGACGCCCGGCCGGTGGAGTACCGGCTCGCCGACCCGATCGCCGCCGTTCCCGTGCGAGCGCCCGTGCTCTGCCTGCACTCCCGGGGCGACGACGCCGTGCCGTTCTCCTACAGCGAGCGGTACGTCGCCGCCGCGCGGGCCGCGGGCGGCCGGGCCGGCCTGGTGGAGCTGTCCGGTGACCACTTCACGCTCATCGACCCGGCGGCCCCCGACTGGGCCGCGGTCATCGCGGCGCTGCCCGGGCTGCCGCTGGCCGCCACCCGGCGCTGTAACGCCGCGCGCCTTCGGCGCTGTAACGCCAGGCGCCATCCGGCGCTATGGCCGGGAGCGGACCTCCCATAGGTCGGGGAAAGCGGAACGGAACAGGGTGGAGCGCAGGTAGGCCGAGCCCGCCGAGCCGCCGGTGCCGGTCTTCAGCCCGATGATCCGCTCCACCATCTTCACGTGCCGGTAGCGCCACTCCTGGATGCCCTCGTCAATGTCGACGAGCGCCTCGCACACCTCGGCGGCCGTCCCGGCCTCCCGGTACACGTCGGCGAGCAGGTCCTGAACCGCCGGGTCGCCGGGCCACGCGTGGCGCGGGTCGTGGCCGAGCGCGATGTCCGGGACCGGCCAGCCCGCCGCGCTCAGGTAGCGCAGCAGTGAGGCGAACAGCGGCCGCCTGACCGCGATCCTGGCGAGCACCGGGTCGCCCTCGAGCACGCTGGCGGCGAAGTCACGCCGGCCGAGGACGGCCTCCAGGCAGCGAAACTGCGCCGACTGGAAGCCGCTCGAGCCGCCGAGCTCCGGCCGGAACGCGGCGAACTGCCGCGGCGTCATCGTCTCAAGGATGTCCAGCTGCCCCACCACCGTCTTGAGTATCTTGACGATCCGGTGCGCGGTGGCCAGCGCCCCCGCGCTGTCCCCGTGCTCGAGCCGGTCCTGCAGCAGGGCCGCCTCGTGCAGTATCTGCTTGAACCACAGCTCGTAGACCTGGTGGATGATGACGAACAGCAGCTCGTCGTGCGAGTCGGTGAGCGGCGACTGACAGGAAAGCAGGTCGCCGAGGCGCAGGTAGCTGCCGTAGGTCAGGTCCGCCTGCGAGCCCGCCGGCCCCCCCGTGCTTGTCATCCCCGTGTCGGTCATCCCCGTGTCTGGCATCCTGGCGCTACCCGATCTCGGCCAGGGGCGGGACGATCTTCTCGCCGAGCATGGCGACGTACCCAGCGGGGTCCGGCATAGCCGGCGCGAGCTCCACCAGGCCGATGCCGAGCGCGTGGTACTGCTCCATCTCCCGCAGGAACGCGGCCGGGTCGCCGGCGTCCAGCCGGCCGATGATCGTCTTGGTGATGGCGTCGTAGTCGCGGCCCTCGGCGTCGCAGTGCCCGCGCAGCACCTCGAGCTTGTGCCTGACGTCGGCCACCGACGAGCCGAACAGGTTGCAGGCGTCGGCGTACCTCGCGACGAGGCGCAGCGTCTTCTTCTCACCGCCGCCGCCGATGAGGATGGGCGGCCGTGGCGACTGCAGCGGCCGCGGCACGCAGATCGTCTCGGCGAGCTGGTAGTGCTTGCCTTCGTACGGGCCGTCGTTGTCGCTCCACATCTGCTCGCAGATCTGGATCGTCTCCTCAAGCCGCTCGAACCGCTCCGCCACCGGCGGGTAAGGCACGCCGAGCGCGCGGTGCTCGCGCTCGTACCAGGCCGCGCCGACGCCCAGCATCGCCCGGCCGCCCGACAGCACGTCGAGCGTGGTGACGGTCTTGGCGAGCAGCCCCGGATGGCGGTAGGTGACGCCGGTGACCAGCAGGGACAGCCGCAGCCGCTCGGTCTTCGCCGCGACGAAGCTGAGCACCGAGTAGCCCTCGAGCATCGGGTCGTGCGCCGTGGCGAAGTGCTCCATCTGGAACCAGTGGTCCATCGCGGTGAACCAGCTGACCCCCGCCTCCTCGGCGGCGGCCGCCGTGTCGCCGACCGCCGCGCGCAGCGCGGGACCGCCACCGGGGTGCGTGAAGTTCATGAAGTGGATGCCGAGTCTCATTACCGCCGCCTTCCGTCTGCTGTTTCCCAGAACATTGTCCCGGACGGGCCGGCCCGTCGCCGCCGCGGGTCCAGCGGGCGCCGCGGTGGTGCGGTTGACGGGACGGAGTCAGCCGCACCCGTTCCGGATGATTCACATCGATATCCAGAACGAATGCGGCTTACCCGCACCGCTTGACGTCCCCTCATTCCCAGCGGAACAACCGCCAGGCGAGCAGCCCGAACGCCACCGCGTAGCCCGCGAGGACGCCGAGGCTGGCGGCGGACGGCCACTGGCCGGCCATGCTGCGGTTCAGGGCGGCGACGGCCGCGCCGAGGGGGGTGTCCTGCCCGGCGGTGCGCAGCGCGGCGGGCATCGCGGCCTGCGGCATCCACAGGCCGGCGAAGAACATCAGCGTGAGGAAGAGCATCGTGCCGGCGGCGCCGGCCACCCGGGGATTGCGGGCGAGGGAGGCGATGAGCAGGCCGAGTCCGAGCATCGCGGCGGCGGCCAGCGCGAACGCGACCGCGATGCCGGCGGGCTGGCCGGGCAGCGGCACGCCGAACGCGGCGGCGCCCACCACGAGGATGCCGACCGCCGCGAGCAGCGCCACCGACAGGTTGACGGTCAGCTGCGCGGCGAGCAGGCGGCCCGCGCCGACGGGGGTGGCGTTCAGGCGGCGCAGGATGCCGCGCTCCCGGTAACCCGACAGGACCGCGGGCAGGCCCTGCAGGGCGAAGGTCGCGACGCTGAACGCGATGAGGACCGGCACGTACGCGGCGGCGAGGCTGATGCCGCCCAGTGACTTGTCCGGCCCAGGATGGGCCGTGCCGACGACGGAGAGCAGCAGCATCGGGAAGCCGACGCCCCACAGCAGCGGCACGACCTCGCGGACGAGCAGCTTGGCCTCGGTGACGGTCAGGTTGCGGAAGGCGGAGCGCTGGCGGTGGCGCCGCGCTTGCCGTGGGCTGGCGGGCCCGGCCGTGATGGCGGTCATGATGCTTCCCCTGTCGTGAGGGCCACGATCGCGTCGTCGAGCGTGGCCTGGTTCCGGTTGATGCCGCTGCGGTTGATGCCGCTGCGGCTGATCAGCTCCGCTGGACGGCCGCAGGCGGTGAGACGGCCGGCCTGGATGAGCGCGACCCGGTCGCAGAGGCGCTCGGCCTCGTCGGCGTAGTGCGTGACGAGCAGGACGGTGACCCCGTCGTCGCGCAGCTCAGTGACGAGCCGCCAGCTCTCCCGCCGGGCCGCGGGGTCGAGGCCGGTGGTCAGCTCGTCGAAGACCACCAGGCGCGGGCGGCCGGCGAGGGCGAGGGCGATGGACACCCGCTGCTTCTGGCCGCCGGACAGCTTCTTGTAGCGGGTGTCGCGCTTTTCCGTCAGGCCGAGCCTGCCGATGAGCGCCTCGGTGTCGGCGGGCTCGGGGTAGAAGCTCGCGTACAAGCCGACCGCCTCGGCGACGGTGAGCTTGTCGGGCAGCTGGCTCTCCTGGAGCTGCGCGCCGACCAGGCGCCGGGCCGCGGCGCGGTCACGGTACGGGTCGATGCCGAAGACGCTGATGCTGCCGCCGTCGGGCCTGCGCAGCCCCTCGGCGCACTCGACGGTGGTGGTCTTGCCCGCGCCGTTCGGTCCGAGGATGCCGAAGATCTCGCCCTCGGCGACGCGCAGGCTGAGGCCGTCGACCGCGGCCTTGCCGCCGTAGCTCTTGCGCAGGCCGGTGATCTCAAGCGCGGTGGTCACGACTCCTCCCGGTGGGCGGTGACGGTCAGGTCGACCGTGAGCTTGCGCGCGGCGAGGCCGCGGTAGGCGGTGATGCCGAAGTCGTAGCGGTCGATGACGGCCTGGGCGCGCGCGTTGAGCGTGGACCCGTCGGCGCGCAGCGCGGTGATGCGCGCCTCGACCAGCCGGGCGACGCCGCGCACCTCAAGCTCGCCGCGCAGCGACCAGTGGCGGCCGGCCTGGATGAGCTCGGTGGACGTGAACGTGATGCTCGGGAACGCCTCGGCGTCGAGCAGCCTGCGCGACAGCACGGCGGCGTCGCGGGCCGGGTTGCCCGACTCGAAGCTGGGTACCGCGAAGCGGGCCGAGGCGATGGACTTCTCCGGCGGGTCGGCGACCACGATGCGCCCGTCGCGCAGGGCGAGCTTGGCGCGGACGGCACCGAGGCCGAACAGGTGCCTGGTGCCGATGGCGACGGTGGACCGCTCGATGCTGATCAGGTAGCGGCCGGGCGCCGGGATGTCGAGGGGCTGGCTGGGGGCTTCTGTTTCGCTCATGACAGCCATGGTTCGCTTTCCGCGGCGGGCGCCACATCGGCCCGCGGCCGGCGCCCTGGCCGGCCTTCGGCGGTGGTCAGGCCGGCCTTCGTAGGCCCGGCTCATACTTTGGTCGGTGGCCGCCTGGCCGGCGCGATCCTAGACTTGGCAGCTGTGCAGGCCGCCTCCGCTCCGAGCGAGACCGCCGCCGCTCCCGGTGCCGCTGACCCGGGCGCGGCGGGGGACGCGCGCGGCTGGCGCCGCCGCGCGCGCGCCGAGTCGGCCGCCTGGACCTGCACCATGGCCCTGCTCGTCGGCGTGACGCTCGAGGGCACCGGCGGCGGTTCCGACCTGGCGTTTGACATCCCCGCCGCGGTGCTCAGCCTCGCGCTCATCGCTTTCCTCCGCCGCTGGACGGTGCCGGTCGCGGTGCTGCTTTGCGTACTTGCCGCGGTGTCCCCGGTGGCCACCCCGCCGGCCACGCTCGCCGCGCTTGTCGTCGCCCGGTGGCGGCCGATGCCCGTCGCGCTCGCCGTGGCGGGGCTGGGGATCGGCGCGCACCTGATCCGCGGGGCCTGGCGGCCCGTCGCCGGGCTGCCGTACGGATGGTGGGCGGTGCTCGTCTGCGTCGCCTACGCCGGCCTCGTCGGCTGGGGCATGCTGCTGCGCGCCAACCGGGCGCTGATCTCCTCGCTGCGTGACCGGGCGGAACGAGCCGAGGCCGACCAGGCGCGGCGGGTGGCCGAGGCCCGCGCCGCCGAGCGGACCCGGATCGCCCGCGAGATGCACGACGTGCTCGCCCACCGGCTGTCGCTGCTCGCCACCTACGCCGGGGCGCTCGCCTACCGGCCCGACGCGCCGCCGGAACAGATGTCCCGTGCGGCCGAGGTGATCCGCTCCGGCGCGCACCAGGCACTTGACGAGCTGCGTGAGGTCATCGGCGTGCTGCGGGACGACGAGCCGCCGGGCTCGGCGGACGGCCTGAGGGGGCCACCGACGGGATGCGGCCGCTGCCTGGCGTCGCCGACCTGCCGCGGCTGATCGAGGAGTCGCGGGCGGCGGGCATGCGGATCGAGGCCGGCGGCGGCGCGTGGCCGGGCGACGAGCCGGCGCTTTCCTGCCTGCCGGACGCGGCCGGGCGTACGGTTTACCGGGTGGTTCAGGAGGGACTGACGAACGTGCGCAAGCACGCGCCGGGCGCGGCGGCCCGCATCACGCTCGACGGCGGTCCCGGCGCGGGACTTGACGTCACGATCGCCAGCCGGCTGGCACCGGCCGGGGCTGGCGTCCCGGGGGCGGGGACGGGGCTGATCGGGCTGGGCGAGCGGCTTGAGCTGGCCGGCGGCAAACTGGAGTCCGGCGCCCGCGGCGGCGAGTTCCTGCTGCACGCCTGGCTGCCGTGGCCGCAATGAGCGGGCCGCGGGCGCCGGGCGGCCCGGCGGGCGGCCCGGCGGGCGGCCCGGGCGGCGAGATCCGGGTGCTGCTCGTGGACGACGACGCCCTGGTGCGGGCCGGGCTGTCGATGATGCTGCACGGGGCCGACGGGCTGGTCATCGTCGGTGAGGCCGGAGACGGCGACCAGGTGCCAGGCGCGGTGGCCCGGCACCGGCCGGACGTTGTGCTGATGGACCTGCGGATGCCCCGGGTGGACGGGATCACCGCCACCAGGCGGCTGCGCGCCGGGCCACGGCCGCCCGAGGTGATCGTGCTGACCACGTTCGACGCTGACGAGAACGTGGTCGGCGCGCTGCGCGCCGGGGCCAGCGGCTTCCTGCTCAAGGACTCGCCGCCCGGTGAGATCGCCGAGGCGATCAGGCGGGTCGCCGACGGCGACCCGATGCTGTCGCCGGCGGTGACCCGGCGGCTGATGCGCCGCGCGGTGGCGGGCGAGGACGCGCGGCAGCGGGCACTGCGGCAGCTCGAAGGCCTCAGCCCGCGGGAGCGCGAGGTGGTCAGCGCCATCGCCGAGGGCCAGACGAACGCGGAGATCGCCGCCTCGCTGCTCAATGAGCGTGCCCACCGTCAAGGCGCACGTCACGCACATCCTGACCAAGGCGGGCCTGGCCAACAGGACCCAGATCGCGCTGCTCGCGCACGACGCGGGGCTGGCGTGAGCACGCGCGGTAGTCGGGGTAGCAGGCAACGCCCCGGCCGGTCGCCTCGCCGAGCCGGTAGCAGCGCGCGGCCGACGGCAGGTTCCTCAGCGGTCACGCGGCGGGCGTAGCCACAGCAAGCCGCCATGGCGGGCGGCCGCGTGGCCGTTAGCCGGCCGCTCGAGCAGCATCAGGCCGGCGGCGGTGTTGGAGATCGGTATGTGGTACGTGGCGGCGACCTCGCGGACGCCGCCGGAGCCCAGGGCGGCCCGCGCGGCCAGCCACAGCATCAGCTCGATGCCCTGGCTGCCGGTCTTCTCCACGAGCTCGACGGTGGAGTACCTGGTCGCCCAGCGCGGGTCGGCGGTCAGGCTCGCCATGAACTCGTGGTCGAACGCCTTGTTGATGAACCCGGCCCGCTCGCCGTCGAGCTGGTGGGAAAGGCCGCCGGTGCCCATGACGAGCACGCGCAGGTCGTCGGGGTAGGAGGCGACGGCCCGGCCGATCGCCTCGCCGAGCTGGTAGCAGCGGGCGGCCGACGGCAGCGGGAACTGGACGGTGTTGACCTCCACCGGGACGATCCGCACCGGCCACGGCTCGCCGCCCGGCCACAGCAGCGCCATCGGGTTGCATACCGCGTGGTCGACGAGCATCTCCTGGCAGGTGGTGATGTCGAAGTCCGCGGCGACAACCTCGTTGATGATGTGCCACGACAGGTCCGGGTCACCGGGGAACGGCGCCACGGTGGGGATGTTCCAGCCCTCGTCGGCGCTGCGGTACTCCGGTGCCGCGCCGATCGCGAACGTCGGCAGCTTGTCGAGGAAGAAGTTCAGCCCGTGATCGTTGTAGATGACGACCACGACGTCGGGCCGCGCCTCCGCGAGCCAGCGGTGCACCGGCTTGAACCCGTCGAAGAACGGCTTCCAGTAGGGCTCCTCCTGCAGTCCCCGCTCGATCGCCCGGCCGATCGCCGGGACGTGCGAGGTGGTGACGCAGCCGATGATCCTGGCCATCGCTACCGCCCTTCCGCTTCCGCTTCGACCCCGGCTTGGGCGAGGAGCCTGGCCTTGAACTCCTCCTTGCTTACCCCGGTCTGCTGCGCGCCGATGTCCTGCACGTCGAGGCCGAAGATCCCGGCGAACTTCGCCAGGTAGTAGATGTTCCCGCCGGCCGCGAGCAGTTCGAGTACGTTGCGGTGGCTGATCGCCGCGCGCTGCTGCTCGGACAGGCCGAAGCGCGCGCAGTACGCGTCCTCGCCGCGCAGGAACTCGGCCCGGTTGGCCGCCTCGTTGAAGGACATGCACATCTTGTTAAGCGCGTAGCCTTTCCGGGCCTGGTCGCCGTCGAAGATGGTCGTGCCTGGGATGGGCTGTCTCGTCGTTGGCATGTCGCACTCCGTGGGGAAGGCCGCGCTCGGGTAGCGCCCTTCCGCACAGCGTGGACCGCCGCCGCGGCACGGGAAACGGACCTTTGTCCCGGAATCGGAGGACGAACGGAAGCTGATGCTCAGGGTTCCCGCGGCGAGCGGAGCCACAGCACGGCCCGCTATGTCTTGAATCGTTACTGTTCCCGCTACGGGGGTACTGGCGCATACTGGTCCGGTGGAACCGGCAGCTGAGTACGTCGGGAGGCAGGTCGAGCCGCACGCGGGCAGCCCCGGGCGGGCCCGCCGCCCGCGGGTAGCAGGGCCGTCCGACCAGGCCCTGCACTGGCTGGCCGGCTGGTACGCGATCGCCCTGCGCCTTGGCGGCGCGGTCTTGTTCACCGCGGTAGCCGTGCTCGCCGCGACGCGGCAGGTCTCCGGCTGGTGGCTGAGCGCGCCGTTGACCGGGCTGTGCGCGTGGTCGGCCTTCTTCTACTGGCGGGTCAGGCGTTCCGGGCTGACGCCGGCCGTGGTGCTGGCCGACGCGGCGGTTATCTCGGCACTGGCGCTGGTGCAGCAGCACCTGGTCCCGGCCGTGCTGATCAGGGACAACACGACCTGGATGCTTCCGCTGGCCTGCACGTCGGTTTACATCCTGCAGATCGCCCTGCGGCCGCGGCTCGCGCTGCCCGGCGCCGCGATGGTGGTCATCGCCTACGGGCTCGGCGCCGGCCAGCTGGCCGACGGCTGGCTGCTCGTGGTGGAGACGCTCGTCGCCGCCGGGCTGGTGGCGGTGATCCGCGGCGGCGCCCGGCAGGCGGACGCGAGCGTCGCCGTGAGCCTGGAGAACGAGCGGCGGATCCGGGCCGAGGAGGCGCGGCGCGCTGACGAGCGAGAGCAGCACCGGCAGTTGCACGACACTGTCCTGTCGACGCTCACCATGGTCGCGGCCGGCGCCTTCGCGGAACGGTCGCCGGCCCTGATCGCGCAGGCGGCGCGGGACCTGCGGGTGCTGCAAGGGCTCGCGGGCGACCCGGCCGCGCCGGGTTTTCGTTTCTGGCGTTTCTGGCGGGTGGAGCGGGTCGGACGTTTCTGAGGAGCTCACCGACCTGGGGCCGAGGCTGGAGCGGGCCGCGGCGAGCACCGATGACCTGGCCGTGCGGCTGGACCTCGTTCCGGTGACGCTGCCGTCGCCGGTCGCGGAACAGCTCGCCGCGTGCGTCGGCGAGGCGCTGCGCAACGTGGAGCGGCACGCCGGGACCGATGAGGCGGAAGTCACCGTCACCGGCGGCGCGGGCTGGGCGGTCGTCAAGGTCACCGACCGCGGCCGCGGGTTCGACCCGGCCGCCACCTCGCCATCGCGCCGGGGCATCCGCGAGTCGATCACCGGGCGGATGCTTGCGGCCGGCGGACGGGGCTCCGTCGCCAGCCGCCCAGGGGCAGGCACGACCGTCACCGTGAGCTGGCCGGCATGACCGCCGTGAAGCCGGCGACCGCACAGCCGAGAACCGCGCAGCCGGAGACCGTCCAGCCGGCGACCGTCCAGCCGACGACCGCGCAGCCGACGGCGATGATGTCCGGCGGCTACCAGCGGGCGTTCACCATCGCCGTGGTCTTCCTGGTCGCGGTCTGGCATCTCGCGGGGGCGGGCGGGCAGTTGCTGCATAGCCGGCATGCTTACGCCTCGTTCGCGTTCCAGGGCGCCATGTGGCTGGTCATGGCGCTGGCGATCGGCGCCGGGTCGGTCCTGGTGCTGCGCGGAGCACTCGGCTGGCGCCCAGCCTGGGCGGTAGCCGTGATCGTGCTGGCCGCAAGCACGGCCGCGGCGGCGGCCAGCCCGGCCGGACAGGTGCTGGCGGTCAACTGGGCGTGGGGAAGCGCCGGGTGGGCGGGCGTGCTCGTGCTGCTTCGCCGCCGATGCAGTGAGCTTGCCTGTTTCCTCGCCGCCGTGGCCCTGGGCGTCTTGTCCGTACAGCTGTGGGACGGGCTGCACCGCACCGACCTGGCCGGGTTCCTCGCCGTGTTCGCCTGGTCGACCGGCGCCCAGGTGGCCGTCGCCGCCGGGGTCAGGGCGCTGGACGTCGCCGCCGATCAGGCCGCCGCGGCGGCGCGCAGCGAGGAGGCCGCGCGCGAGCGGGCCGCCACCGCGGAGATCATCAGCGCCGCCCGGCATGCCCGCTGGCTGGCGCTGCAGGAAAGCGCCGTCCCGCTGGTCGCCGAACTGGCGGCGGGGACGGCCGACCCGGGCGACGCGCAGGTGCGCGTCAGGTGCGCGGTCCAGGCGGCCCGGCTGCGCCGGCTGCTCGCCGAAGGCGACGAGGTACCCGGGCCGCTGGTGCACGAACTGCAGGCGAGTGCCGACGTAGCCGAGCGGCGCGGAGTCGCTGTCGAGATCGAGACAGCCGGGCCGCTGCCCCAGGTGCCCGGCCCGGCCCGGCGGGTGATCACCGACGCCGCCATCGCCATCCTGACCGCCGCGCACAGCAAGGCGCGGATCACCTTGGCGACGGTGACCGCCGGAATCGCCGTCAGCTTCGTCGCCGATGCCGGCGTGGTCGTCCGGCTGCCCGCGCCCGGCGAGGGGGTCGCTATCGAACAGCAGCAAGACGGCGGCATGCTCTGGGCGGAGGCGCGATGGAACAGCAGGTGACGGTGGCGATCATCGAAGACCATCCGGTCGTCACCGAGGGCGTGGCGTCCTGGATCCGGTCCGATCCCGGCCAGCGGGTGCGGCTGGTGCGGACGGCGCGCGACCTGACCGGGCTCCGTGGCGCGCCGCGGCTGTCGGCCGACGTGCTCATCTTGGACCTGGAGCTGTCCGGCGAGCTGGTGACCGCGCAGATCCCCGGGCTGGTGGCGGCCGGATACCGGGTGGTGGCCTTCTCGGGGCACAGCGACCCGGCAATCGTGATGGAGACGCTGGACAACGGCGCGCACGCGTACGTCTCCAAGGAGGAGGGCCGCGACCACCTGGTCGAGGCCGTGCTCGCGGCTGCCTCCGACCGCCCGTACGTGACCCGGTCGCAGGCCAGGGCGATACTCGCCGACCAGCGCCCGGCCCGGCCCGCGCTGTCGGAGCAGGAGATGCAGGCGCTGCTGCTCTGGTTCCAGGGCATGTCAAAAGCATCGGTCGGACGGCGCATGTCGGTCAGCGAGAACACGGTCAGGCAGTACATCAGCCGCGCGCGCGCCAAGTACGCCGCCACCGGTCGCACCGCGCCGAGCAAGGACGCGCTGCTCGCCCGCGCGATCGAGGACGGCGTGATCAAACCGGGCGAGATCCTGCCCTACCGGTCGTTCGCCCGTACTGTGGCCGACGGTCCCAGCTTGGGCACCCCGGGCCAGTAAAGGTCCGGGGCACCCAAGCTCCCCCCCGGACAGCTAGCATCGCCGATCAAGGGCGACGCTGTCATGACGCCCGATCGGGTGACACGGCGGATCACCCTGGCTGGTATGTTCGGCCGCATGCTGTCCGACGCGGCGTTCATCGGCTTCATCGCGGTGCGCGACCTGGCCACCGCGAGGGCCTTCTACGAGGGGACACTGGGGCTGCGGGTCGTTGAGCAGACCCCCTTCGCGCTGGTGCTCGACGCGGGCGGCACGATGCTGCGGGTGACACCATTCCCTGACTTGACCGCGCGCCCGTTCACCGTCGCGGGGTGGCAGGTGCCCGACATCGACGCCGCGGTCCGCGATCTTGCCGGGCGGGGCGTGGAGTTCACCCGCTACGACGGCATGGCGCAGGACGACCTCGGCGTCTGGACCACGCCAGGCGGCGACCGGGTCGCCTGGTTCACCGATCCCGACGGCAACACGCTCTCGCTCACCGCGTTCGTCCGCTGAAACGGCCGGAGGCCGGGTGGCCCGGCCGGTGGCCCGGCCCGGGATGCCGAGCAGGACAACCTGCTCGCGGCCTGAAACCAGCCCAGGCCTTCGCTGCCGGGCAGATGCCCGTGGCCATCCGCCGCTTTGCATAGCCCAGGCCCACGAATCCACCGCCTTGCATAGCGGCGGGCTGGACAAATGCCGTAAAACGCCGGTGATCATGGGCCGCAGCTATGCAAACAGCGGTGATCATGGGCCGCAGCTATGCAAACATGCCCTGCGGGCGGGGTGACCGGCACGGGCGAGGCACAACCGGGTGCTTTACCGGGCTGTGCCCTCGGACTTGCCGCGGCGGCGGCCGCGGTTACTGGCCGACGCGGCCGTCGATGCGCTCGCGGAGGAGGTCGGCGTGGCCGTTGTGGCGGGCGTACTCCTCGATCATGTGCACCAGGAGCTCGCGCAGCGACACGGGCTCGCCCTGGGAGTCCTTGCCGACGAAGTCGAAGTCGTGATCGGCGATGAACTCATCGGCGAACGCGGTTTCCGCGCGCCAGGCGGCCC
This sequence comes from uncultured Actinomycetota bacterium, assembly GCA_963811335.1. GTDB lineage: Bacteria > Actinomycetota > Actinomycetes > Streptosporangiales > Streptosporangiaceae > Trebonia. The sequence goes on from CAWERB010000022.1 coordinate 72,185, forward strand.
AGGCCTCATCGACGCACGCCTGGTCGGGGACGGCGCCGTTGAAGTCGCCGTCCGGGTCGTCCGGTGTCTGGTAACGCTTGCCCTCCGGGCGCTCGGCGAAGCGGATCCTGAACCAGGTGCGCTCGACCTCGGCCATGTGCCTGACCAGGCCGAGCAGGGACAGCGTGGACGGCTCCGCCGACCTGCGGGCCAGCTGCTCCGCGTCGAGCCCTTCGCACTTGAGCCGCAAGGTGAGCCGCTGGCCGCGGAGGAACTCCGCCAGGGTGGCCCGTTCGCCGCCCAGCCGCGGCCCGCCCTCGCGGGGGTCGTCCACGGGGTCGATGAACAGGTCGGCACGGTGCTGGGGAGTCGTCATAGCGGAAAGGCTATCCCGGCCCCGCGCACAGCGTCACGCCGGTTAAGTCGCGGCTGGACCGGTCAGGCAGTCGAGCGCTGACCTGCGGAAAGCCGCGACGAGGCGACCACGGTCGGCGGCCCGGGTGGCCAGGATCACCTGGCTCGGCGGCACCCCGTGCAACGGGATCGTGGTCAGGTCGGGGCGCAGGGTGATGCCGTGCAGGCCGCCCGGGATGATCGCCACCGCCTGGCCGGAGGCGATCAGCTCGTTCTTGTCCTCAAGCGCCGCGACCAGCGGGCCGTCAGGGGCCGGGGTACCGTCCGGGCGCGGGTCGATGCGCCAGAAGGCGTTCCACTCCGGGTCGGGCAGCCGCGGGATCGGCTCGCCGGCGATGTCGTCCAGGGTGACCGACTCCTTACCCGCCAGGCGGTGATCGACGGGGACCATGAGCAGCCGCGGCTCGTCGTAGAGTACCGTCACGCGCAGGCCCTCGGTCGCCAGCGGCAGCCGGGTGACCACGGCGTCCACCCGGTGACCGAGCAGCGCCGCGCGGGCCTCGTGCCAGCCCAGGTGCAGGGTCTGCACGTCCGCGTCCGGGTACTGACGGCGCAGCTGGCGCACCGCGGGGGTGACGATAAGACCCGGCGTGTAGCCGATGATGACCCGGCTCGGCTGCGCGGCCGCTTGCGTGGCCGCGGCGGCCTGGGCCGCCGCGCGGAGCAGTGCCCTGGCCCGCGGCAGGAACACCTCGCCCGCCTCGGTGAGCCGGGTCCCCTGCGGGGTACGGTCAAGCAGGCGGGCGCCGAGCTGCTGCTCGAGGCGGCGGACCTGACGGCTCAGCGACGGCTGCGCGATCAGCAGGATGGCGGCGGCGCGGCCGAAGTGCCGCTGCTCGGCGACCACGGTGAAGTACCTGACCAGGCGCAGGTCGAGGTCGGCGGATGACGGCGCAGGCGCGTCTTGCTCAGGAGCGGGCGCGTCGGACGGATGCCGCGGTCCGGACTCTGCCGGGGCCTGCGGGCTGGAGGGCGATCCTGCTGGCACCCCTCCAGGTTAGCCGCGTGCCGCGATCAGCGCAGCCGCCAGATCATGCTGGTTGAACTGCGGTGATGCCTGATACGTATCGCACCGTGCGGAACGGGTCTTGGACGCGGCGCGGCGCCTGAGGGCACGGTGGAAGTACCGGCAGGGAAACCGTAAGGAGAGAGATCATCATGCGCGTGTTCGTCACCGGGGCGACCGGGTTCATCGGGTCCGCCGTCGTCAGGGAACTGCTCAGCGCCGGGCACCAGGTTATCGGGCTGGCCCGGTCGGACAAGGCCGCCGCCGCGGTCCGGGCGGCCGGGGCCGAGGTGTGCCGCGGCTCCCTTGAGGACACGGGTGGCCTCGGGCAGGCCGCGGCCGACGCCGACGGCGTGATCCATACCGGGTACATCCACGACTTCTCCCCCGCCGCCAACCCGGCCGCGGCCGCCGCGGTCGACGGGGCGGCGATCGCCGCCTTGGGCGAGGCGCTGGAAGGATCGGGCAAGCCGCTCGTGGTCGCCGCCGGGCTGCCGGTGCCCGCGCCGGGGCAGGTCTGCACCGAGGACCTGCGGGCGCCGGAGAACCCGCACTACCCGCGCGTCTCCGAGCGGGCCGCCGTTCCGCTGGCCGGCCGGGGCGTGCGCGTAGCGTCGTCCGGTTGCCGCCGTCGGTGCACGGCGAGGGCGACTACGCCTTCGTCCCCGCGCTCATCGGCATCGCCCGGGCGAAGGGCCTGTCCGCCTACATCGGCGACGGCGGCAACGTGTGGCCCGCGGTGCACCGGCTCGATGCCGCGCGCCTGTTCCGGCTGGCGCTTGACGAGGCGCCCGCCGGGACGCTGCTGAACGGGGTGGGCGACCCTGGCGTGCCGTTCCGCGACATCGCCGAGGTCGATCGGGCGGCACCTGGACGTGCCGGCGAAGTCGATCACCCGCCGAGCAGGCGCGGCGGCATTTCGGCGAGCGTTCGCGGCCTTCGCCGCGTTCGACGTGCCCGGCGTCAAGCGAGCCGCACCAGGAGCGGTTCGGCTGGCGTCCCGTCCGGCCGGGGCTCATCGCGGACCTGGACCAGGGGCACTACTTCCTCGTTCGGGATGACGCCGGGCCACGCCGGCTGACCGTGACTTCCGGCCAGCGGAAGCCCCCGGTGGCACGGACAGGGGGACAGGCCCTATAAAGGGGCCATGCGGACTGATGTTGCCATCATCGGGGCAGGCCCGGCCGGCCTGCTGCTCGCCCACCTGCTCGCGCAGGACGGCATCGAATCGATCGTCGTCGAGGCGCGGACGAAGGAATACGTCGCGGCGCGCATCAGGGCGGGAATCCTGGAAAGCTCGAGCGTCGACCTGCTGCGCTCCGTCGGGCTGGGCGCGGGGATCGAGGCCCACGGCGACGAGCACCGCGGCATCTACCTGCAGTGGCCGTCGGAGCGGCACCACCTTGACTTCGTCAACCTGGTCGGGCGGAGCGTCTGGGTGTACGGGCAGACGCAGTTGCAGGCGGACCTGGTCGCGGCCAGCGAGGCCGCCGGGCGGCCGGTTTTCTACGATACGTCCGACGTGGCGCTGCACGACCTGGAGTCCGACCACCCGTCCGTGACGTTCACCGATGCGGCCGGCAACGCGCAGCGGATCGACGCGCTCGCGGTGGCGGGGTGCGACGGGTCGTTCGGGCCGAGCCGGGCGGCGATGCCGGATGACAAGCGTGACACGTGGGAGCGGGTCTACCCCTACTCGTGGCTCGGCATCCTCGCCGACGTGGCGCCGTCCACCGACGAGCTCATCTACGCGTGGCACCCCGACGGGTTCGGCATGCACTCGATGCGGTCCGCCACCGTCAGCCGGCTCTACCTGCAAGTGCCCAACGGGACGGACGTCGCCGACTGGTCCGACGACCGGATCTGGACGGCCCTGGCCACCAGGCTCGGGCACGGGCAGGACGGCTGGACGCTCACGCCGGGGCCGATCACCGACAAGAGCGTGCTGCCGATGCGGTCGTTCGTGCAGTCGCCGATGCGGCACGGACGGCTGTTCCTGGCCGGCGACGCGGCGCACACCGTGCCGCCGACCGGCGCCAAGGGACTCAACCTGGCCGTCTCGGACGTCGCGCTGCTCGCCCCCGCGCTCGGCCGGCTGGTGCGGAAGAACGACCTCGCGCTGGCCGACGCGTACTCGGACACCGCGCTGCGCCGGGTGTGGCGGTGCGAGCACTTCTCCTGGTGGATGACGACGATGCTGCACATTTCCGGCGACCCGTTCGACGCGCAGCTGCAGCTGTCGCAGCTGCGCTGGGTGACGTCAAGTCCGGCCGGGGCGGCCGGGCTCGCGGAGAACTACGCGGGGCTCCCCATTGGATTCTGAGCCGGCGGCCGCCGTGGACCACGACCTCGTCGACGTGCTCATCGTCGGCGCGGGCATCTCCGGCATCGGTGCCGCCTACTACCTGCAGCGGGACCACCCGGGGCGCAGTTACGCGATCCTCGATGCGCGCGGCGCGTCCGGCGGTACCTGGGACCTGTTCCGGTACCCGGGCATCCGGTCCGACTCGGACCTGCACACGTTCGGCTACGAGTTCCGGCCGTGGCGCAGCGACACGGCGATCGCCGACGGGATGAGCATCCTCGCCTACCTGCGGGAAACGGCCGCCGAGTACGGTATCGACCGGCACATTACGTACCACGCCAAGGTGACCGCCGCCGACTGGTCGGACGCCGAGGCGCGGTGGACGGTGACCGTGCAGCACACGGAGACCGGCGCACAGTACACCGTCGGCTGCCGCTGGCTGTTCTGCGCGGCCGGCTACTACCGCTACGACGAGGGCTTCACCCCGCACTTCGAAGGGCGGATGAGGTTCACCGGACCCGTCGTCCACCCGCAGCAGTGGCCCGCGGCCTGGACTATGCCGGCAAGCGCGTCGTGGTGATCGGCTCGGGCGCGACCGCGGTCACGCTCGTTCCCGCGATGGCGGGCACCGCCGGGCACGTCACCATGCTGCAGCGCACGCCGAGCTACGTCCTGCCCGTCCCGTCGCGCGACAAGCTGAACGCGCGGCTGACCAGGCTGCTCGGCTTCCAGCGCGGGTACGCGGTCACCCGGTGGCTGAACATCACCCGCCAGGTGGCGGTGTGGCGGTTCTGCCAGCGCTGGCCGCAGGCGGCCCGCAAGGTGATCAGGGACCTCAACGTGAAGATGCTGCCCGCCGACTTCCCGGTGGACGAGCACTTCAGCCCGCCATACGACCCGTGGGACCAGCGGATGTGCATGGTCCCTGACGGCGACTTGTTCCGCGCCATCCGCGACGGCAAGGCGTCGGTGGTCACCGGGCAGATCGGCACGTTCACCGAGAACGGGGTGCTGCTCACCGACGGCCGCGGCGTGCCGGCGGACATCATCGTCACGGCCACCGGGCTGAACGTGCGGCCGCTCGGCGGGATGACGCTGACCGTAGACGGGAGGCGGTGCGCGCGGCTGACCGGCTGGTCTACAAGGGCATGATGCTGTCCGGCGTGCCGAACTTCCTGTTCGTCTTCGGCTACACCAACGCGTCGTGGACGCTCAAGGTCGGCCTGGTATGCGAGAACTTCACCCGCCTGCTGCGTCACATGGACGCCCGCGGTTACGGCACGGCCCGCCCGGTCGTGAGCGACGCCGGGATGCGTTCTGCGCCGTTCACCGAGTTCGCCTCCGGCTACATCGTGCGCGCGCTCGACGAGCTGCCCCGGCAGGGCACCCGCGCCCCGTGGCGGATCTCGCGGACCTACCACAACGACGTGAAGCTGCTGCGGCGCACGCCGGTCGACGACCCGGAACTGCGGTTCGAGGCGGCGCGTTAGCCCTATGTGACCGCTACGGACGAAGCGCTGCGCGCGGAACTGCTGCGGCGGGTAGAGAAGGACCAGGCCGCGCGGAAGGCTCTTGACTTCGAGGCGATGCAGGTGGTGGACGCCGAGAACCTGCCCTGGCTCAGGCAGGTGGTCGCCGAGCGCGGCTGGCCGGGCAGTTCCCTCGTCGGCGTCGACGGGGCGCACGCGATGTGGCTCATGGTCCAGCACGCGACCGACGACCTCCCGTTCATGCGCCACTGCCTGGACCTGTTGACCGCCGCGGTCGCGGCCGGCGAGGCGTCGGTCACCGACCAGGCGTTCCTCACCGACCGGGTGCTGCTGTTCGAGGGCGAGCAGCAGGTGTACGGCACCCAGATGGCCAGGCGGGGCGGTAAGTGGGTAGCGGATAACCTCCGCGACCCGGACACCGTCGACGAGCGGCGGGCGGCCGTGGGCATGGGACCGCTCGCGGAGCGGCTGGCCAGCTTCGCCATGTCACCGGCGCTGATGTCCCGGATCAAGTGCTCGGACTGCGACGCCTGGACGCCGTACGAGCCGCCGGAGGCGGACGACACGGTCACCGTGACGTGCACCGGGTGCGGCCGGGAGATGACGATCACGTTCAAGGCCTGAGCCGGGAAGGGTAGGCCGCATTCGTTCGGGCGGTGCCCTTTACCGGCCCTGGGCCTTGAGCCTGGCGTCGAGCCGCGGGTAGACGCGGCGGGCGTTCAGCTCGTAGATCTGCGCGCGGTCGGCGTCGGTGAGCTTCGCCGCGTCGACGTAACGCCGCGTGTCGTCCCAGGGGAAGCCGCCGTCCGGGTTGTCGCCGCGCACCGCGCCGAGCATCTCGGAGGCGAACAGGATGTTGCCCGGGCTGATCACGCCGGTCAGCAGGTCGATGCCCGGCTGGTGGTAGACGCAGGTGTCGAACCAGACGTTGGTCATCACGTTCTGCTCGATCGGCGCGAACTTCTCCCTGGTCGCGATCCCCTGGTAGCGGCCCCAGTGGTAAGGCACCGCGCCGCCGCCGTGCGGTATGACGAAGCGCAGCGCGGGGAAACGCTCGAACAGCCTTCCCTGCACCAGCTGCATGAACGTGGTGGTGTCCGCGTTCAGGTAGTGCGCCCCGAGTGTGTGCGCCGCCGGGTTGCACGACGTGGAGACGTGGATCATGGCGGGCACGTCGAGCTCGGTCAGCTTCTCGTACAGCGGGAACCAGTACTCGTCGGTCAGCGGCGGTGAGCTCCAGAAACCGCCCGCCGGGTCAGGGTTGAGGTTGCAGCCGACGAAACCCAGCTCGGTGACGGCCCGCTCAAGCTCGGCCACGCACGCGTCGAGCGGCTGCCCTGCCACCTGCGGCAGCTGGGCGGCGCCCGCGTAGTAGTCGGGGAACAGCGTGGTCACCCGGTAGATGAGGTCGTTGCAGACCCGGGCCCAGGCGACCGCGGTGGCCGGGTCGTCCACGTGGTGGCCCATGGCCGACGCGCGGGGCGAGAAGATCGTCACGTCGTGGCCGCGCTCACGCACGATGCGCAGCTGGTTGCCCTCGATCGTCGCCCGGATCTCATCGTCGCTGATCTCCGGCTCGGCGGGGACCGGCAGCGCCGGGTCCTTGAGCCGGGCCAGCTGAGCATCGCGGTACTCCTGCAGCGCGGCCGGCGCCGTCGTGTAGTGCCCGTGGCAGTCGATGATCATCTGCGCGTCTCCTCCCCCGGCCGTGGCGGGCCGGAATTACCCGAGTCACCTTAGCGTCCGCCGGCCACGCCCCGCGCAGTCGCGGTACTGCGCGACAAAAGTCCAAGGGCAAAATTCATGCGCCAGAACGAGGGCGGGTTCTCCTGCCCCGCCCGCTGCCCCGGTCATCGCGCGCTCCGCCGTGGGTTCAGGCGGGCGGCGAGCTGGGCGTTGCGCCGGGCGAACGTGGCCCATTCCGGCGGCGTCGCCGCCAGGTGGCGGCGGGCGGCCGCCGCGCCGCAGGAGCGCAACGTCCAGCCGGCCAGGCGGCCCGCGCGGATCTGGAAGCGGACCAGGGTGCCGTCCGCCCAGCCGCACGCGTCGTGGTCGGGCTCGCCCGGCCTGGTGACCTTCTGCTCGGCGGTCACCCAGTCGAGTGCCTCGGTCTCCTGCTGCAGCCGGGCGGCCAGCTCGAAGGCGAGGGCGGCCGAGGCGGCGTCGCGGCGCTGGATGAGGCTCGCCCGCACGCAGGGCTCACCTCCGCCGGGTCGCGGCCGAGTACCGCCGCCGCTTTGGCGGTAAGGGCGGCGCGGTCCTCCGGGCCGACGCCCCTGGTCCTGGCCAGGTCGCGGCGCGTGCCGGCCAGCGCGCTGCCCGCGTAGTTCAGCGGCAGCACGCGGCACAGGCCGGATACCGCCAGGCGCACCTGGCGGCCACCCAGGTACGGGCCGAAGCTCCCCGCGCGCTCGTCCTTGTCATGAACGACGGTCACCCCGGGGTCGCGGGCGTCGTCGCTGAGCCGGATCCAGACCTCGGACTCCTGGCCGCCGTCCGGTGCGCGGTTCCACGGCGGCTTGCGCGCCCGCAGCAGGTTCCGTTCTAGCCAGGCGGCCTCGTGGACGGAATCGCAGGCGACCGCCTCCACACGGGCGACGCGGCGCACCATGGGAGCCAGGTGCGCCCGGTCACCAAGGTCGCCCCAGTAAGAGGCGACCCGACCGCGTAGGTGGGTGGCCCGGCCGAGGTAGAGGACTCGTCCCGCGGCGTCCCTGAACCGGTACACGCCGGGCGCGGCGGGCAGCAGCGCCGCCTGGTCACGCGCGCCCTTCCCGGCGGTGCCCATGGCCCGCGCCGCCACGCCGGCTATTCCAGCGTGACGAGGCGGCCGGGCAGGCTCATCGTGCCGGGCGGGCAGTACCAGGTCATGATCTCCACGGCCAGCCGGCCGACGACGGCCGGGTCGGCCTCGGCGAGTTCCCGCGACCGCTCGACCGAGCCGGTCCGGTAGAACGCCAGCCCGCGCAGCAACGGGTCGGGGGCGTCGACCGGCCCGTTCGTCACCACCTGACCCGACTCGCGCAGCCTGTCGTGATGGGCCAGGTGCTCGCGCTGGATGCGCTCAAGCTCCGCGTCCGGGTACTCCGGGGCGTTAGCCGGCCGACGCAGCAGCACAAGCTCGAATGCCTCAACGTCCATGCCCCTGATTATCCGCGCCCGCACGCCAGATCCGCGCCTCTACGGCAGAAGCAGCCTCGCTGGCCTGCTGTTTCATCCGGCCAACCCAGGTTCTCGTTTTCATTTCGTTACCTGGCCGGCTACCCTTACGAGTCTCTGCTGGACGACAAGCGAGAGGTGACCACACATGCTGGTCCTGACCCAGGCGGCCGCTGAGGTCGTTAAGTCTGTCACGTCCGCCCCGCAGCTTTCTCAGGCGGCTGGCCTGCGCATCTCATCCTCCGTAGCAGCGCCGGGGGAGGCGGGCGCGCTCCAAGTCGAGGCCGTACCCGAACCCGACGCGGGCGACCAGGTTCTCGAGGCTGCGGGGGCGCGCGTCTTCGTCGCGCCGCAAGCGGCCGGCTTCCTCGACGACAAGGTTCTCGACGCACAGGTCGACGGAGCGGGCAACGCCCGCTTCTCACTCGACGTGCAGGAGCCCGGAGATGTCCTGTAGCGCGGGCGCCCTATAACTGCTTCCGCCGGAGTGCGGGCGGGTCAGCCGTCGCGGCGCAGGGCGGATAGCAGCGGGATCGCGGCGATCTTCTCCTCGGTGAGGTCATCCCAGCTGATGGCGGGGGCGGACCGCGAGGCGGGCCCGGTGCGGCAGTCGATGACGCGGTCGGGGGTGACGATGAAGTCGAGCGTGACGTCGTGGCCGGTCAGCGGGATGACGCCGACCGGGCGGAGCTGGATCTCGTGCACCGTGGCGACCGTGACGGTGTGCGGGCCGATCAGGCCCGCGGCGGCGGCGAGGGCGAACTCAAGGTCGGCGAACCCGCCGCCCTTGCCAAGCCGCGCCCCGTCCTCGCCGGCCGCGACGCAGCCCATCACCACCAGGTCGACCGGGGCCAGCTCATCGAGCGTGACCCGGCGCGCCGAGCGTGACGCGCCGCTGATCGACGCGGCCTTGCGCGGCGGCTGGTCCAGGTGGTCGGGGTCGAGGGCGAAGAACGGCTCTCGCTCGGCTAGCCGGGGGACGGCCATGTAGACGGTCTTGCCGTCCTCGAGCGCGCGCTGCCGCACCGGCAGCTGGGCCGAGTCGGGGTTGGCCTTCAGCGTGCGCGCCGACCGCCACGCGGGCAGCGCGCGCAGCCGCTCGGCGGCCCGCTCGGCGCCGGTGAAGTTGGGGATGCGACCGGGCGCGCCGGGGAACCTGGCCACCTTGGCCGCGCGCATGGCCGACCAGACCTCCTCGCGCAGCGCGGCCTTGGCGGCCAGGGTTTCCGCGGGGCCGCCCGCGTCGCGGTCGTGGCGGGGGACGGGGCGGGGCATGCCCCCATTGTGCCCGAGGGGATGCCCGGCCTTGCTAGCGGTAGGCGAGCGTGCCGTCGTCCAGGTCCACCTTGGGCAGGAGGTCCTGTTCCTGCTTGAGCTCGAGCAGGTGGGTCCACGGCTCGCGGTCGCCCTGCTTGTACAGCAGGTGCTGCGAGCGCATGACGTAGCCGGCGTTGAAGTTTTCCTGGTCGACGAACGGCCGCATCGGCATGTCCTTGTCTTCCGCGCGCAGCGCGGGTGTCACCATCGTGGCGCCCTTGTCCCGCATGTTCGCCAGCAGCCGGACGAGCAGGTCGCAGACCAGGTCCACGCGCAGGGTCCAGCTGTGCCGGAAGTAGCCGAAGACGTAGGCCATGTTCGGCACGCCGCTGATCATGATGCCGCGCCAGGTGACGCGCCCGGTGAAGTCGACCGGCGCGCCGTCCACGGCGAACGCGACGTCACCGAAGAGGGACATGTTGAAGCCGGTGGCGCTGACCACGATGTCGGCCGGGATCTCCTCGCCGGAGCCGACCCGGATCCCGTGCTCAGTGAACGCCTCGATGGTGTCGGTGACGATCGACGCCGTGCCCTCGCGGAGCGCGGCGAACAAGTCCCCGTCGGGGACGACGGCGATGCGCTGCTGCCAGGGGCGGTAGCGCGGGGTGAAGTGCTTTTCGACGTCGAAGCCCTCGGGCAGCAGCGGGCGCATCGACTCAATGAGGAACGCATGCAGCTCGCCGGGTGACTCCGTCGACATCTGGGCGAGCAGGGTGGTCTGCGCCATGAACTTGCGGCGCATGATCTCGTGCGTCCACGCCTCGGGGATGTCCAGGGCGCGCAGTTGCACGGCGAGGTCGTCGGTCACCGGCGGGGCGAAGAAGTACGTGGGAGAGCGCTGCAGCATCGTCACGTGCTCCGCCTTCCCCGCGATCGCGGGGATCAGCGTCGCGGCGGTAGCGCCGGAGCCGATGACGATGACCCGCTGGCCGGCCAGGTCGAGGTCCTCCGGCCACTGCTGCGGGTGCACGATCACGCCCTGGAAGCGGTCCATGCCCTCCCACTGAGGCCGGTAGGGCTTGGCGTGGTTGTAGTAACCCTGGCACATCAGCAGGAAGCCGGCGGTGTAGCGCAGCCGCTGCCCGGTATCGGTCCTGGTGACCTCGATGGTCCACCGGCGGTCCGCGGTGGACCAGCCGGCCGCGGTGACCCGGTGCAGGTAGCGGATGTGCGGTGCGAGGTCGTCCTCGGCGATGACCTCGTTGAGGTAAGAGAGGATCTCACCGCCCGCCGCGATCGCCGGGCCGCGCCACGGCTTGTGCCGGTAGCCGTAGGTGAACAGGTCGCTGTCCGAACGGACGCCGGGATACTGGTGAGTCCACCAGGTTCCGCCCCGGTTGTCCTGCGCGTCCAGGATGACGAACGTCCGGCCGGGGAACTGCTCGCGCAGGTGGTGCGCGGCGCCGATGCCGGAAACTCCGGCCCCGACGATCAGCACGTCGACATGGCCGGCATCGTGGATCTCGGTCTGGGCGGTAGCGGTCGTTGACGCCGTCGTCATGGCTGGACCTCCGGAACGCGTGCGCTGGTCCCCTAATTCTAGAATTCACTCCTAGCCCGTGGCCAGATGCCCTGCTTGCCCGGTGACCGGATGCCGTCCGGGTCGAGGGCGTCCTTCACGGCGAGGTCGAGGTCGAGGGTGGGCGGCGTTGTGGTGTCTGGGTGCTAGGCGATCGGGGAAGCCCGCCTCGTTCTCCTGGCTGGCGGGCACCGCCGCAGCAGACCGCGCCCCGGCCTGCGGCAGCCGGGGCGCGGTGGTTTGCGGTGTTAGGACAGGACCCGCAGGTCGTTGGCCGTGCCGAAGTCGTCGACGAAGTAGACGGCGTCGTGACCGGGCTTGACCGCGAGGCCGAACAGGTTGCCGCCGCCGCCGGCGTTGTTGTCCACGGTCACCTTGGCGGCCAGGTCGCCGTCGGGCCTGAACTCCAGCATGTTGCCGTTGGCGCCGTTGACGGTGAGTATGTCGCCGTTCGGCGCGATGACCAGGCCGAGCGGGTCGTTGAGCACGCTGCTCTTGGACACGGTGAAGCCTGGGCCGTCACTGTGGTGCCGGAAGGCCGCGTTCGGGATGCCGGCGATCCGGTTGTTTACGCTGTCGGCGACGTACAGGGTGCCGTTGTCGCCGAGTCCGACCCCGGTCGGGCCGATGACCAGGGCGTTCGGGTCGGCCTTGGCGGCGAAGCCCGAGCCGATCCTGGTGCTGGCGAGTACGCGCGGCGTGCGGTGCGGCGAGCTGGTGATGAGCAGCCGCTGCACGGTGCCGCCGTTGGCGTTAGGGTGCTTGGTGAGGATGCCGCCGAGGACGTTGGTGACGAACAGTTCCGCCGTGTCCCCGTACTGAACGGCGGTCATGTCCCACGGGCCGTCGATGCCGTACCCGGTGATGGTCTTCCTGACGTTGCCCCACGGGTCGAGGACGATCAGGCAGCCGGCGCCGGAGAATTTGCTGTTGACCGTCGGCAGCGAGCCGACGATCACCCAGCCGCTCGGCAGCGCCGCCAGGGCGGTGGTGAGGCCGACGCCGCCGGGGCACGACGGGTCGCTGACCTTAGCGAACAGGCTGGCCTTGCCCCGCGGCGAGACCTGCACGATGGTGGTGCCCGTGCCCTGCGCGTTGGCCGCGTTGTTGAAGTTGCTGACGAGCACGTTGCCGCGGTACAGGTGGCCGGTGCTGCGCGGGACGACGGCGACCCCGTAGGGGTTGACGTCACCGTTGGCTGGCACGGTCGACGCGACGACCTTGGTGTGGTGCAGGTTGCCGATGAATGTCCTGGGGGACGCGCTCGCGCTCGCCGCGAACGTGGCGCTCGCGGCAAGCAAGCCGGCGCCCGCCATCAGGCTCGCGGCGATGACCGCCGCGGACCGTCTGGCGGGTTTGTTAGGAAATCTACTGAGATGCACGGGAATCGGGCTCCCTCCGCTAGTGATTCCTTCAATCCGGACCTACGTGGCCGGATGGCGCGGAGATTGGACGTAGCCGCGATCCAGCGGAAACGCAGAGGTTAGAGAGCCTGTACAGAGGTTGGAGAGCCGACGCAGAGCTTGACGGCCGAAAATCGATTGTATCTGACGGTAATTGAATGTTTCTGATGATGTTCGAGCGGTGTCCGGCGGTGGCTCGAGGTTTCGCGGTCGGGCCGCGATGTTCAGGCCTCGGCGACGGCGGCGAGGCGGTCGAGTGACGCGCTCAGCCGCTCCGGCGTGGTCCTCCTGGCGCGCGGCAGCCGGTTACTGTCGGTCAGGCGCGTCCAGTCGTAGGTGTGGGTGACGCGAGTGCGGGAGTCGCCGAGCGGCACCAGCTCCCAGCGCCACAGGTGGCCCGGCTGGCTGCGGCCCACCTCGGACGGGTGCCAGGCGATGCGGCGGCCTTCCTCGAACTCGACCACGTGGTTCTCCCTGACCATGCCCCCGGTGAGCGTCATGATGAACACGTCGCCCACCGCGCGGACGCGCTGGCCCGCGGCCGCCTCGGCCAGGTTGTCGTTTCCGTCCCAGCGGGGCTGCTGCGCCGGGTCGGCGATCAGCTCGAAGATCAGCTCCGGGGACGCCGCGATCTCCCGGCTGGCGCTGACCACGCGCGGCGCGCCGGTTAGGCGGCGGGCCGTGGCGGTGGCGGCTTCGAGGGCGGCGGCCAGTTCGGCCCGGGCGCGGTCGAGCTGCGGCGCCAGGGCGGGGACGGTCTCGGCGAGGGTCAGGCTGGTGGTGATGACTTCGACGGACATGCCGAGGGCGGTGCCGAGGATGAGCTCGAGCACCGGGACCGCGTGGTCCCAGCCGTCGGTCGGTGAGCCTGGGTCGTAGGAGGCGCCGCGGCTTGACACCACCACCGCGGGCCGGCCGGCGAGGGGCTGGGTGGGAGCGTCGACGAACGGCGCGGTCCGGCCGGGGATGTGCACGTGATCGACCCACGCCTTGAGCGACGAGGGCACCGAGTAGTTGTACAACGGCGCGCCGACCAGCAGAACGTCGGCGGCGAGCAGCTCGCCGACGAGTTCGTCCTGCAATGCCCCGGCGGCGGCGAGCGCGGCCGGGTCCGCGCTCGCCGCGCCTTCCGGGCGCAGCCGCGGCGGCCAGTGCAGCACCGCGTCCGCCAGGTGCGGCAGCGGGCTGCGGTGCAGGTCACGGTACGTCACCGTGTACTGCGGGCCGCCGGCCCGCCACGCGTCGGCAAAGGCAGCGGTGATCTCCCTGGAGCGGGAGTTCTTGACGGTGGCGGCGGAGTCCAGGTGAAGCAGGTGAGGCACGGGGCTCATGCTAGCGGGGGTCCGGCGGCACCGGTACCCGCAAGCCGCGCGATCGCCGGCGCTTACGGCAGTCGCCGCCGGTTACGACAGCAGGCGGCGCAGCCAGGTCCGCTGGGCGGCCACCGCGGCCCGGGAGAGGGACGCGCCGGGGACCATGACGGCGAAGCCGTGGAAGCCGCCCGGCCATACGTGCAGTTCGGCGGAGCCGCCCGCCCGCCAGATCCTGGTCGCGTAGGCGACGTCCTCGTCCCTGAAGGTCTCCGCGGAGCCGACGTCGATAAACGCGGGCGGCAGGCCGGACAGGTCGGCCGCGCGGGCCGGCGCGGCGTACGGCGAGACGTCGGGGCCGCCGCGCGCGTCGCCGAGCAGCGCCGTCCAGCCGAGTTCGTTGGCGGCACGGTCCCACACGCCGAGGCCGGCCATCTGCCGCGACGACGGCGTGTCGTTACGGTCATCGAGCATCGGGCAGATCAGCAGCTGGCCGGCCAGGGCGGGGCCGCCACGGTCCCTGGCGAGCAGGGCCACCGCCGCCGCCAGGCCGCCGCCGGCGCTGCCGCCGCCGACGATGACGCGAGCTTGGTCGATGCCGAGCTCGGCGGCGTGCGCGGCGGTCCAGCACAGGCCCGCGTAGCAGTCCTCAACCGGCCCGGGGTGCGGCGTCTCCGGTGCGAGCCGGTAGTCCACAGAGACGACCGCCAGCTCAAGCTCCGCGGCGTGGTTCAGCATGCCAGGCAGGCCCGTGCGGTTGTCGCCGACGATCATGCCGCCGCCGTGGATGTAGTAAAGGCAGGCCGCCGGCGCGGTGACGCCGGGCGGGACGGCAGATGAGCAGCGGCACGTCGGGCGCGCCCGGCGGGCCGGGCGCGGCCGCGGTGCTCACCTCGAACGCGCCGCCGCGCCGCAGGTCGTCGTCGGTCGGCGCAGGAAACGGCGGGTTCTGCCGGATCAGCGGGATGGCCGCGAGGGTGAGCTCCGGGCGCCCGCCCTGCTCCATGGCATCAAGCGCGGGCCGCAGCTCGGCGTCGAACGGGGGCGGCGGCCCTACCTGGCCTGCCAGGGGACCTTCCGTTGCCGGGATCGCCGTCACCGCGGCCTCCGTTTCCGCCCGTGGCGGTTGTCCTGGACTGGACAGCGGGAACGCGCGGGGCTCTGCCGAAGGCAAGACTAGCGGTCGAAGACCGTGACCAGGCGGGTGATCTTGCCGTTCTCGGCGACGACCAGGACGATGTGGAGCTCAGGCTCCGGTTCCGCGCCCCCGCCGCCGCGCATCTCCTGCTCGCCTTCGGCACCGACGTCACCGTGCTCGACCCACCGGAACTGCGGAGGCGCCTAGCCCGGGTCGCCTCCGCGGTAGCGGCAAGCTACGCCGAGACGGAATGAGCGATAGTCATACCCGCGGTTACAGCGGGCGGGACCAGGTCTGGCACATCATGTGCTGGCCGAACGCGTCTTCTGGGTGCTCGCTGTCCAGGGTGAAGCCGGCGGCCTCGTAGACGCGGCGGGCGGCGACGAGCTGGTCGTAGGTGAGGAGCACGATGTCGGCGTAGCCGGCCGCGCGGGCGAAGTCCAGGCACCGCTCGACCAGCCGGGCGCCAAGCTGCCTGCCGCGCGCCCAGGGTTCCACGAGCAGCAGCCGCAGCCGGGCCGTCATCCCGCCGCCGGGTCCGCCGGGGTCGTCGGGGACGCAGCAGACCGAGCCGGCCGGCCCGCCGTCGACCTCGGCGACCCAGGCCGCCGCGCGCCCCGGGTAGCGGTCCCGCAGGGTCACGTACTCCGCGACGATCTGCGCGCAGAACCCCTCGAAGCTGGCGTCCCAGCCGAACTCGGCCGCGTACAGCGTGCCGTGCCGCCGCAGGATCCAGCCCAGGTCGCCGAGCTCAAGCGGGCGCAGCGTGGCCCTGGGCGCGGCGTCGCCCGCCTGGCCGAGTGCCTGGGTGATCACCCGCATGGCGTCAAGCACCGGGCCGCAGTCGACGCCGCTGAGCAGGGCGCCGATCTGGCTGACCGCGCGCGCGTCGAGCTCGGTCACGGCGGCGCGGCCCGCCTCGGTGGCGCGGATCTCCTGGCGCCGCGCGTCGGCCGCCGAGCGGTGCCTGGTCACCAGGCCGTCGGACTCGAACCGGCCGAGCACCCGGCTCAGGTACCCGGGGTCGATGTCGAGCGACTGGCGCAGCCAGGGCACCTCGGCGGTGCCGAGCCTGGCGATCTCGAACAGCACCCTGCTCTCGGTGAGCGTGTACGGCGTGTCCAGGTACATGTCGTTCAGCACGCCGATGACGTTGGTGTAGAAGCGGTTGAAGGCGCGGACCTGGGCCACCTGGGCGTGGGTCGGGCCCGCGGGCCGGGGCGCGGCGACGACAGGAGCTGACATGGGGCGCCTCCCGATCATTGACTGAGTCAACGATAATCGTTGACTCAGTCAATGGCAACGGGTC
Organism: uncultured Actinomycetota bacterium; assembly: GCA_963811335.1. Classification (GTDB taxonomy): domain Bacteria; phylum Actinomycetota; class Actinomycetes; order Streptosporangiales; family Streptosporangiaceae; genus Trebonia. Next base: position 88,534 of record CAWERB010000022.1, read on the forward strand.
AGCGACCGGATGCCGGGCCTTCCCAGGCGTCTTCGCCGGTGTCATCGCCGGCGTCCTCACCGTCGGCCGGCTCGAAGCCGACGCAGCCGATGACCGGCAGCCGCGGGTACTTGACCAGGCTGTCATCCCAGGCCGCGCGGGTGCACCGCAGGTACGCCGTTCCCCGGTTGGTGCTCTTGACCAAGGCATGAAGGCACATGCGGCACAGTCCGGGATCGACCGGCAGGACGGGACTGACTTTCAGCTCGCTCACGACGTGCTTATTACCCTGGGTGACGGGTTTCCTACCAGGGTAACCGGGCGGGAGGGCGAGCGGAGCGGGGGCACGCCGTCGTTCTGGCTGATCTTGGCTGGCTCCGTGACAACCGGCGGCGACGATTTCAGTCGCCGCGCCCGATTGAGGCGGATGCGGGGCCGGGGGAAGATGGGCGCATGACACGTGTGGCGATCATCGGCGGCGGCATCGGCGGGCTCACGGCGGCGCGCGCGCTGCTGCGGGCCGGGGCCGAGGTATCCGTGTACGAGGCGGCGGGCGAGCTGAAGGAGATCGGGGCGGGGGTCGCGCTGCACCCCAACGCGATGCGCGTGCTGCGGTTCATCGGCGTCGAGGACGGCGTGCGCAAGGTCGCCGGGCGGTCGGAGTACGCGGTCACCAGGGACGGGATCACCGGGCGGCTCATCTCCAAGACCAGCCGGGCGCGGTTCGCGGAGGTGCAGGGCATCGAGCCGGCCACGGTGCACCGCGCCGACCTGCTCGACGTGCTCGCCGCCGCGCTGCCTGACGGGCTGGTGACGCTCGGCAAGCGGTGCGTCGCGGTGGACGGGAGCGGCGACGTGGCCGTCGCCCGGTTCGCGGACGGCACGCAAGCCGAGGCGGACGTGATCATCGGCGCGGACGGCATCCACTCCGCCGTCCGCACCACGCTGTTCGGGCCGGACGCGCCGCGGTTCACCGGGAAGATCTGCTACCGGTCGGTGATCCCGACCGCGGCGGTGCGCGGCGGCGCGCTGTCCGACGTGGCGGCGGACAACGGGCAGTGGCTCGGGCCGCACGGCACGATCGTGCTCTACCCGGTGCGCGGCGAGGAGCTGATCAACGTCGTCGCGCACCACGACGACGACAGTTACCGGCACGAGTCATGGGTGACGCGGTGCGAGGGGTCCGAGGTCACCGAGCGGTACGCGGCCTGGCACCCGTCGCTGCTGCGGCTGTTCGAGGCCGGGGAGACCTGGTACAAGTGGGCGCTGTACGACAGGGACCCGATACCGCGGTGGACGTCGGGGCGGGTCACGCTGCTCGGCGACGCGGCGCACCCGATGCTGCCCTACCTGGGACAGGGCGCGTGCCAGGCGCTTGAAGACGGTGCGGTGCTCGCGAACGCGCTCGCCGCCTCGCCCGCTGACCCGCTCGCGGCGCTCGCGGCCTACGAGCGGGTGCGGCGGCCCCGGGCGTCGCAGGTAGTGCTGACCGCGCGGGCGCGCGGCGTGTCCAACCACCTGCCGTCCCGGTGGGCCGCGATCCGGCGGGACGTGGCGATCTCGGTACGGCGGCGGCTCAACCGGCGCGACACCGACGGGCGCGGCGCGACCTGGCTCGCCGACTACGACGCCACCTCGCCGTCCGTGCTGGCCGACTGAACGGTAGGGTCACCGGCTATGGACCTCGAGCGGGAAACGCTGACCTGGGAGAGCTTCGGGGACGCGGCGCAGGACCTGGCGCAGGTGATCGCCGGCGACGGGTTCAGGCCCGACCTGATCCTGGCGATCGCGCGCGGCGGGATGTTCGTCGCCGGGGCCCTCGGCTACGCGCTGTCGGTGAAGAACCTGCACCTGATGAACGTCGAGTTCTACAACGGGGTCGGCTCCACGCTTGACATGCCGGTGATGCTGCCGCCGGTGCCGTCCGCGGTCGACTTCTCGCAGAAGAAGGTGCTGATCGCCGACGACGTGGCCGACACGGGCAAGACCCTTGAGCTGGTGCGCAGCTTCGTCGCCGAGCACGTGGCCGAGGCCCGCTGCGCCGTGGTGTACGAGAAGCCCGCATCGCTGGTCAAGTGCGACTACGTGTGGAAGCGCACCGAGGCGTGGATCAACTTCCCTTGGTCGAGCCTGCCGCCGGTGGTGCCCGGGGTACTCGACGCCTGAGGGATTCATGACCGAGATCGCGATTATCGGCGGTGGCATCGGCGGGCTGGCCGCCGCTGCCTTCCTGCGCCGGGCTGGCCTGCGCGCCACCGTGTACGAGCAGGCCAGCCGGCTCGGTGAGGTGGGCGCGGGCGTTGTCGTCGCGCCGAACGCGGCCCGGCTGCTGCGCGTCCTCGGCGTCTTGCCCGTGCTTGAGGAGCGGGCGGTACCGCTGGAGGTCGGCTGGGAGTTCCGCCGCTGGCAGGACGGCCGGGTGCTGTCCGCGGAGGACCTGGCGACGAGGTGCGCGCGGCTTTACGGCGAGCGAACCTACACCGCGCACCGCGCCGACCTGCTTGAGGCGGTCGGCCGGGCGGTGCCCGGCGAGGACGTCCGGCTCGGCAAGCGGTGCATCGGCCTGGACAGTGTCAGCGGGAACGGGGACGGCGAGCGGCACCGGCTGCGCTTCGACGACGGCGAGACCACCGTGGCCGACGTGGTGATCGGCGCGGACGGCCTCCACTCGACGGTGCGCGCCGCGCTCACCGAGGCTGCCCCGGCGACGTACTCGGGGCTGTGCGCCTTCCGCGCGCTCGTCCCCGCCGAGCAGGCGCCGGAGTTCGCCCGCCGCCCCGCGCACACGCTGTGGCTCGGGCCGGACCACCACCTCGTGCACTACCCCATCTCCGCGGGCAAGCTGGTCAACCTGGTCGCCTTCGCGCCGGCCTGCGGGTACACGACCGAATCGTGGACCGCGACCGCCCCGGTTGAGGAATTCCTCGCCGAGTTCGACGGCTGGGACGCCCGGCTCACCGGCCTGATCCGCGCGGCGGGGACGCCCGGGCGCTGGGCGCTGCTCGACCGCGCGCCGCTCACCCGGTGGAGCACGGGCACGGTGACGCTGCTCGGCGACGCCGCGCACCCGATGTTCCCGTTCTTCGCGCAGGGCGCCGCCCAGGCGATCGAGGATGCCGCGGTGCTCGCCCGCTGCCTCGCCGCTCGCCCCGGCGACCCGGTCGCCGCGCTGGCCCGCTACGAGGAGCTGCGCATACCGCGCACCACCCGGCTGCAGGAAGTGAGCCACGCCCGCGCCCACGTCAACCACCTGCCGGACGGGCCAGCGCAGCGGGCGCGCGACGCGTCCTTCACCAGCGTCGACCCGCTGGCGGCAAGCGCCTGGATCTACGCCTACGACCCGGAGGCCGAGCCGGCCGCGGGGTGACCCGCGGGGCCTTCGGACCGCGGCTAGCCTGCCAGTTCCCCGTCGCGCTCGCCGTCGGTGCGCCGTGGTCGCCGTGGCGCCCGGGCCGGCGATGAAGGCCGACTCAATGCGGCGGTCGGGGATGACCCACAGGGCGGCGACCGCGACGTAGCAGGCGACGGCGATCCACATGCCGGGACGGCCCGCCCCGGTGCCGCCGTCGCCGGTCAGGGCCGCGAGACAGCCGACAAGGTAGAACGCCGGCGAGACCTTGCCCTTGAGGTCCCGGCCGATCGCCCTCCGCAGCGGCGAGCCCTTGCCCTGATCGTGGATGATCACGGACTGCAGGATGTAGTAGGCGATCGCGGCGGCGAGCAGGTTGAGCCCGTAGACGACCGTGGGGGTGCGCGCGTAGTGGCTGGCGTCAACCCACTGGGTGGTGAACGGGAACAGTGACAGGCAGAACAGCAGGGCGAGGTTGGCCCACAGCACCCCACCGGTCACGCGCGTGGTGAGCTGGAACAGGTGGTGATGGTTGGTCCAGTAAATGCCGACGTAGACGAAGCTGAGGAGGTAGCCGAGCAGGCCGATGCCGGACGGCCGCAGCGCCGCGAGGTCATAGCCGTCCGGCTGGCGCAGGCCGAGCACCATGATCGTGATGATGATGGCGAGCACGCCGTCGCTGAACGCCTCGAGACGGCTGGTCCGCATCGCGCCAGGCTACCAAGGCCCCGCCGGTCTCACAGGTCGGTGAGGTACCGGTCGGACGGCGGCTTGCGGCGCTGCCTGGGCAGGTGCCTGACCAGGCCACGGCCGGCCCGCAGCATCGCCTCGGCCTGGTTCGCCTCGACCGGCACGGACAGCAGGTAGCCCTGGCCGAACTCGCAGCCCATCCCGACGAGCAGCTCCCGTTCCGTCGGCGTCTCGATCCCCTCCGCGATCACCTCGACCTGCAAGGTCCTGGCCAGCCTGACGATGCCCTCGACGAGCGCGAACCTGCGCCAGGAGGAGGCGATACCGGTCACGAACGTCTTGTCGATCTTGAGCACGTCGATGGGCAGGTCAAGCAGGTAGCTGAGCGAGGAGTACCCGGTGCCGAAGTCGTCGACCGCCAGCCGGACGCCGATCTCCTTGAGCTCGGCGAGTTCCTCGCGGCTCCGCTCGTTGTCGGCGAACAGGATCGACTCGGTGAGCTCGAGGAGCAGCGCCTCGGGCGGCAGCCGGGATGCCAGCAGGGCGCGCCGCACGCTGTCGATGAAGCCGGGATCGCGGAACTGGCGGGCGGACACGTTCACCGAGACGTGCGGCGGCGGCAACGCGGGCTGACCCGGTACCTGCGGCGGCGGCGGCAGGCCGTCCCGCCACCGGACCAGGTCGGACAGGGCCTGGCGCAGCACCCAGGCGCCGAGCGGCACGATGTGCCCGGTTTCCTCGGCGATCTCGATGAACTGGCCGGGCAGCATCACGCCCCAGCGCGGGTGCGGCCAGCGGATCAGCGACTCGAACCCGGCGATCTCTCCGCTTTCCAGGAACACGATCGGCTGGTAGGCGAGGGTGAACGCGGAGGTCTTGACGGCCTCATCCAGCGCCGCCACGATCTCGCGCCGCCGCAGCATCCCGCTGCTCAGCGCCTCGTGGTAGCGCCGCCAGCGCCGCTTGCCCGCGCCCTTCGCCGCATACAGGGCGAGATCGGCGTGCCGCAGCAGCTCATCGACGTCCGCGCTGTCCTGCGACGTGGCGACGCCGACGGTGATCGAGGCGAGCACTTCCGCCTCGCTGAGCACGACCGGCTCGCTGAACGCCTTCACGATCCGGTCCGCGAACGACTCGACCGCGGGCACGTCCGCGGCGTCCTCGATGAGCAGGGCGAACTCGTCGCCGCCGAGCCGCGCCGCCATATCGGTCGGCCGGACGGAGGCGGCGAGCCGCTTCGCGACCTCGGCGAGCAGCTCGTCGCCGAGTACGTGCCCCATCGTGTCGTTGACCACCTTGAAGTCGTCGATGTCGACGAACAGCACGCCCGTCGTCCGGCCGGTCCTGCGCGTCTCCTCCAGCGCGTCCGCCGCCTCCTGGGTGAACCGCAGCCGGTTCGGCAGCCCGGTCAGCGCGTCGTGGAAGGCCTGGTGCTTAAGCTCCTGCTCAAGCTCGTGCTGCTGGGTCACGTCGCGCAGGGTGAGCACCAGGCCGCCCACGGTCGGGTCGTGGCGCATGTCGCTCCACCGGACCTCGAGCACCGCGAACCGGCCGTCAAGGCGCTCGACCCGCAGCAGGTACCCCGGTTCGGCCGAAGGGCCGCCGTTGTCACCGCCGCTGAGCCTCAGCATCAGGTCGATCGCCCGCTCGACGTCGCCCCGCCCGTTCGGACCGAGCAGGTCCGTCAGCCGCCGGCCCTCGACGGTCACGTCGCCAAAGAAGTTGGCCGCGGACGGGGTGGCGAACCTGATTCGCCGGTCTTCGCCGAGGATGAGGATGACGTCGGACGTGTCGTGGACCAGCGTGCGGAACAGCGCCTCGCCGCGCTGGCGCACCACCTCCCTGGTGAGCACGACGCGCTCCACGGCCAGGGTCGCCTGGCCGGCCAGGATCTCCAGCGCCGCGGACGCGTCCGTGAGGCTCCGCTGGTCGCCGAAGAACGCGAGCAGGCCGATGAACGGGTCGCCGTCCGGCCGGTCCTTGAGGTTGAGCGGGAAGACCATCGCGCCCTCGTCGGCCGCCGGCGGCGGCCTGCCCGGCACGGGCAGGGGGGGGGCGGTGCGCCACCGGTGTCGTCCTCAGTGCCGTCACCGGCGCCGTTCTGCGCGCCGTTCTCGGTGTCGTCCCTGACGGCGAGGAACTCCGCGCGGCTGACGTACCGGGGCATCGGCTGGCTCGCCAGCCGATGCCACAGGCCGATCGGCTCCGATGTCGCGTCCAGCGGGCCGCCAGGCTCGACGCGCCGCAGGTATTCGCCGTCCCTGACGGCGAGCAGCGCCGAGCGCCGTTCCGGTGCGGCAGGCACCAGGGTGGCCGCGGCCGCCCGCACCGCGCCCGCGACATCCTGGACGGACCTGGCCGAGGCGAGCGAGGCACTCGCCACGCGCAGCGTCCGCTCGCGGACCATGCTGCGCCGGTAGGAGACGGCGACGCCCCACAACCGGGAGAGCATCATCCCGTAGAGCAGCCCGCACGCCACCGCCACCCAGCCCTCGACACTGTTATGGGTCAGCCACGCCTGGACGCACAGCGCGGCCGGCGCCGCCAGCGAGGTGACCCGAAGGACCACCATGCTGAGCGCCGGGGTGTCCGCGTTCAGCTCTCGCAGCCCGGCGGGCCTGGTCAGCTCCGTCATGGACGGGTGCAGGGCCGCGGCACCCCAGGCGACGTAGCAGGTCAGCCACCCGATGTCGAGCGCCGTGCCCGTTGGCCTCGTGCTCGCGCTCCCCGCCAGGTCGAAGGCCACGTAGGCGGCGTCTGACGCGATCCGGCCGATCGTGCCGAGGGTGAGCAGCGCGGCGGACAGGCCGCGCAGCGTGCCCGGCGCGAGCAGGCGCGCGAGCGTCACCACCACGAGCAGGTCACCCACCAGGTACGCCGCCGACAGCAGCCGCAGCTGCCAGGTCAGCGGCGGGTACGGCGCGGCGGGCGCGACGAAGAGGAACCAGGCGAGCATGGCGAGGCCGACGGCCGGCACCAGCGCGTTGGCCGAGTCGCGCAGGTCAAGCGGGGCCGCCCGGCTGCGGATGAAGATCAGCAGCGCGGCGATGAGCAGCGGGTACTTGAGCACGGCGAGGGCGACGGCACCGGCGGCGTCGTCGCCTAGTGCGGCGAGGTTCGCGGCGGCGAGCAGCACCCACGGCATACGCCTGGCCGGACGGTTGACCACCGCGCCGGCCAGCATCGCCGCGGCAGCGAGCGTGCCTATGGCGCCGGCCGACCATGCACCCGACCCGGGATGAGCGTAGTGCGCGGCGACGAGCAGCGTCATCGCGGCTGCGTAGCCGTACAACAGCTGCCGCGCCGTCAGCCCGATCCCCATCCGCCTCCCCCGTCGCGATCGCTCAGTGCCTGGGCTCTGTGTCTCGTTCAGAAGCTTTGCATAAACTCTATTCCGAACGTGAGCGACCGACTCCGCCTGGTACACGAGCTGCCCCGGGCGGAAGCGCCACGCGCACGTTCGCGCCATTTCCCATTTTGTTTCCCGGCCACAAACACAGCGGCCCAAGCGTGCCAATAGCGGGCATTACGGTGCACAGGACCGGGCACTACCATGTGGAACCGCATGAGAAGCCGAAGCCGCATTAGAACAGGTGACAAATGAGCCCGAAGAACCTGCAGGAGCTGCTCGACGGCGCAGGGAACACGGTAGAGCTGCTGCGCAATTCCCAGCTCGGCGCGTACATCTACCCGGTCGTCCCGTCTGAGTTCACGAACTTCCGGCGCGAGGTCATCGCGTGGCGGGAGACCGCGGTTCTCTACGACCAATCGCACCACATGCACAACATCTTTATCTCCGGTCCGGACGCGCTCAAGCTGATCACTGACACGGGCATCAACTCCACCGCGAAGTTCCCGGTGGACACCGCCAAGCAGTTCGTCCCCGTCTCGCCGGAGGGCGGGGTGATCGGCGACGGCATCCTGTTCCGCGAGTCCGAAGAGGAGTTCACGTTCGTCGGCCGCGCGCCGGTCGCCAACTGGCTGCTCTACCAGGGCTCGCAGGGCTACAACGTCGACATGGCGCTCGACCCCAGGTCGCCGTCCCGCCCCTACGGCAAGGCGGTGACCCGCAAGGTCTGGCGGTTCCAGATCCAGGGCCCGAACGCGTGGCCGGTGATCGAGAAGCTCAACGGCGAGCCGTTGGAGCAGGTGCGGTTCTTCCGTATGGGGTGGATGAACGTCGCCGGCGAGAAGGTCCGCACGCTGCGGCACGGCATGGCGGGCGCGCCCGGCCTGGAGATCTGGGGACCGTACCAGTCGTACGACAAGATCCGCGACGCGATCCTCGAGGCGGGCCGCGAGTTCGGGCTCGAGCCCTGCGGCGCGCGCGCCTACTCGTGCAACACGCTGGAGTCCGGCTGGATCCCCTCGCCGCTGCCGGCCATCTACACCGCGCCCGGGCTGCGCGGCTACCGCGAGCACCTCGGCGCGGACTCCTACGAGGCGACCAACGCGATCGCCGGGTCGTTCGTGTCCGACGACATCAAGGACTACTACACCAACCCGTGGGACCTCGGCTACGGGTCCTTCGTGAAGTTCGACCACGACTTCATCGGGCGCGACGCGCTCGCGGCGCTCGACCCCGCGGCGCAGCGGCGCAAGGTAACCCTCGCGTGGAACGCCGAGGACCTGGGCAAGGTCCTCACCTCACCGCTCGGCGCCGGCCCCGGCTACCAGTTCTTCGACCTGCCGAACGCGAACTACGGCTCGTCCAACTTCGACTCGGTGACGGACTCCGGCGGCAAGCTCGTCGGGCTGTCCATGTTCACCGGGTACTCGGCGAACGAGCGGTCGGGCCTGTCGCTCGCCACCGTCGACCCGGACGTGCCGATCGGCGCCGAGGTCAACGTCATCTGGGGCGAGCCGGGCGGCGGGTCGAAGAAGACCACCGTCCAGCCGCACGAGCAGGTCGCCATCCGCGCGGTCGTCTCGCCCGCGCCGTACTCGAAGGTCGTGCAGGAGAGCTACCACGCGGGCTGGCGCTCGCAGGCCTGAGGATCCTAGTGGTGGCCGCCTGCCGCGCCGCCGCCGTGGGCCGCGGCGTGCGCGGCCGCGTCGGTGGCGGCGGAGATGGCCGCGTCGGTGGCCGCGTTGACCGCCGCGTTGACGGCCGCGTCGGTGGCGGCCCGGACGGCCGCGTCCATGGCCGCCCGCGTGGCGGCGTCCGCGGCTGACCGCGTGGCCGCGTCCGCGGCGGCGCTCATCGCCGCGGACGCGGCCGGGTCGCGCTTGGCGGCTTCCCGCAGCCGCTTGCGCGCCGCGCCGCCGGCCCGGCCGGGAAAGGCCACCAGGGCCACGCCGGCCGCGCTCGCCAGCCCGGCCAGTGCGGCCTGCTCCTGGCTGACCGGCCCGGCGCCCGCGGCGACCGCCTCAAGCCGGGCGCGCGCCGCGGCCGCCCTGGCGCTGTCGGTGACCAGCCACCGGGTCACCGGGATGAAGCCGAGCCTGGTGCCGCGCTCACCGCGAATGGAGCCCGCGGCCGCCAGCCGCCCCAGGTAGAGGTGGACAAGTCCGGGCCGGTGGCGCGCCACCCAGGCCTTCGCGGACGGCCCGCGCCGCCCGCCGGCCATGCTGGCCAGGGCCGCGTCAAGCAGCTCGTCGCCGGTCGGCGCGGTGTCGAGCACCACGATGCGGCCCCGTTCGATGTCGACCCGGCGAGCGGCGGCGAGCCGCACCAGCTCGGCGCCGGACACCCCGAACCGCAGGTTGGCCGGGAGGGTGAGGGTCCCGTCAGGGCGCACGGCAAGCAGCAGTAGGTCGTCGCACAGCTCGTCCATAATTGTGACGGTACCGTCGCCCCCCGCGCGCGACCCCGCGCTAATGCGGGGTCGCGCCGCGGGCGGGCCGGCGGTCGCCGCGGCCCGGCAGCTAACTCAGGCCCGGTCGCCAGCGGGAACCAGCTGGCCGTAGTGGCCGTCGTAGCGGTGGTAGAGGACGCTGCCGTGCCCGGTGGCGGCATCGACGAAGAAGACGAACGGCTCCTCCGTCACGCCGAGCCGTTCGGCCGCCGCCGCGACGGACAGCGTGGGCACCGGGAGGGTGCTCGCCGTCACGTGCTCCGGCAGCGGGGAAGCCTGGCCGGCCAGCTCGTGCCCGGCCCTGGCCAGGCGGTAGCCGTCAGGGACACGGGACAGCACGCAGTCTTGTCCCGTTGACCGCTCAGTGAACAGGTGGAAGTCGTAGTCGAGCAGGTCAAGCTCGTCGACCGCCCACTCAACCGGCTGCGGGCCGGCGCTGTAGCTGGCGCGGCGGAGCACCAGGCGCTGTTCCTCGGGTCGCGGGAAGTACGGCGGGCGGTGCTCGTGGACGCTCCGCTGCCGCCACTCGCCGTGCTCGCCAGCGGTCGTCGTGCCGCGCACCGCCGCCCAGTTCCGCGCGGCCCGGCCGAGCCGCACCCGGAGCCGCGTCCCCAGGTGCCCGATCGCCTCGCGCGCCGTCCTCCCGGCCGCCTGCGCCCGGATGACCTGACCGTTCATGTCAACGGTGGCCTGGGCGACCACCGGACGCGCGACGGCGGGGTCGGGCGCCATGGCCAGCATCACCCGGGCGGACAGGATGGGCTCGGCGGCGGTGCTGAGCGCCGACATCACCTTTTCCTTGGCCACGCCAATGGCCCATGGCGGCACCTCGCCGTGCGTTTCGACCCGGAGCTGTGCGGTTTGGGCGGTAGTCATTACGCACCTCCACTCACTTTGCTTTCCCCAGGAACATGCTTCCCGCGTTCGGCCCGGATGGCCAGGGACCATCGGCACGTGCTGGGGGTGCCGACGTCCTTACCGCGCGCCGAAGATCCCGGCCACGACGTGACCTAGGCCCCCTAACGGGGCGAAGGCGCGCCGCGGGCGGCGATCAGCTCGAGCTGGCTCGATACCCAGTCGTGCACGTCGTGCGCGGCGACGTACCCGGCCATGGCCGCCATGGCCTGCCGCCTGGCCTGCGGCGACAGCGACAGCGCCTGCTCGATCCGGTAGGACAGCCCCTCCACGTCGAACGGGTTGCACAGCACGGCCTGCGACAGCTCGACGGCGGCCCCGGTGAACTCGCTGAGGATCAGGGCGCCGCTGCCCTCGTGGGCCTGCTGCACGGTGACGTATTCCTTGCAGACCAGGTTCATGCCGTCGATGAGCGGGGTCACGAGCAGCGCGTCGGCGGACGCGTAGTACGCCGCGAGCTGCTGCGGCGACAGCCCGCGGTACAGGTAGTGCACCGGCACGTCGCTGCCCGGCTGGGTGTACAGGCCGTTGATCCGCCCGACGTGCTGCTCCACCGTGCCGCGCAGCTGCCGGTACTCCCGTACGTCGTCCCGGCTCGGCACGGCTAGCTGGAGGAACGCGAGGCTGGTGCGCAGCTCGGGGTTCCGCTCGAGCAGCATCTCCACCGCGAGCAGCCGCTCGATGATGCCCTTGGTGTAGTCGAGCCGGTCCACGCCGAGCAGCAGGGTGCGGCCGGTGAACTGCTCCGCGATCGCCTCGACGCCCTGCTTTACCTCGGGGTCAACGGCGAGCGCGGCGAACTCCGCCGCGTCGATGGAGATCGGCGCGGTGGCCGTGGTCACCACCCGGCCGTCGGGCAGCACCACCGACGACCCGCGCACCTCAAGGCCGGAGTCGCCGAGCTGGCGCATGACCGAGCGGAGGAAGTTCCAGCGGTAGTCGTCGGTGTGGAACGAGACCACGTCCGCGCCGAGCAGGCCCCACAGCACCTGCTCCCGCCACGGCAGCCGGGCGTATATGTCCGGGGACGGCCACGGCACGTGCAGGAAGAACCCGATCGGCTGGTCCGGCCTGCGGTTGCGGATGAGCTCAGGCACCAGCATCAGGTGATAGTCATGCACCCAGGTGATCGCGTCCGGGTGCTCGTCGACGGCGGTCATCGCCCGCTCCGCGAAGACCCGGTTGACGTCCTGGTAGGCGCGCCACCAGGAACGCTCGAAGCGGGGCTTCTCGATCGCGTTGTGCAGCAGCGGCCACATGGTCGCGTTGGCGAAGCCGCGGTAGTAGTCGCGGACCTGGGCGGCGGACAGCCCGACCGGCAGCAGCCGGATCTCCGAGTCAGGCAGCGTCGCCGGCATGCCCCTGGCGCCGCCGTCCCAGCCGATCCAGGCGCCGGGATGGGCGGCCATCACCGGCCGCAGCGCGGTGACCAGGCCGCCGGGCGAGAGCTCCCAGCCGTTATCACCGTGCTGTACCGGCAGCCGGTTGGCGACGGCTATCACGGGCCTGCCCTGTGTCACTGTGCTGTCCACCCCACGTCTAGGTTATCCAGAAGCCCGCTACCCAGGACGGCGGGACTGAACCGCCTGGCCCGCGTGGGGCACCTCACAATGCCCGTTATGCCACATCAGCACCAGCTAAAGACCACTCACCGCGCCGGGCCAGCGGGTATCGACAGGCGGCGATCTGCCGCGTCATACGATGTTGGCGTGGTTACCGTTGCCCGCGTCACCGTGGATCAGGCGCAGGAGATCGCGCGTGCGTGCTACGGGTTCGCCGGGCGCGCGCAGCGCCTGCAGGCCGAGCACGACGACGTGTTCCGCATCCAGGCAGGCGACGGTTCCTCGCGGCTGCTGCGGGTCAGCGCGGTGACGCAAGCCCGCGGGCCGGCCGGCGGGGTATCGCTGCAGGCGGCCATCCTGCTGCACCTCGCGTCGGCCGCGCCGCAGCTGCCGGTGCAGCGGGTCATCGCCGCGCTCGACGGCCGGCCTGAGATAGCTCTGGCTGAGCTGCTGGCTGGGCTGGCTGAGGCTGGGCTGGCTGAGGCTGGGCCTGGCGAGGTGATGCCCAGGATCGCCCGGATGACGTCCTGGCTGGAGGGCGACCCGCTCGGCAAGGAAACCGTCGGCCCGGACCTGCGAGCGGACATCGGCGCTACCCTGGCCAGGCTCAGCATGGCGTTGCGCGGATTGCGCCACCCGGGCGCGCGGCGGACGCACTGGTGGGACCTGCAGCAGCTGGGCAGGCTGCGGCCCCTGCTCGCCGGCCTGCCGCCGGGCGGCGTGCTGCCCGAGGTCCGTGAGGCGCTCGACGCCGACGACCGGCCGGCGGCGGGGCTGGGCGGGGCGGGCGGGCTGGGCCGGGCGGGCGAGCGGGGCGGGGCGGGTGGGCTAAGCAGATCGCTCAGTGACTACCTGGACCGGTTCGACGCGGTGGTGCGGCCACGGCTGGCGCACGTGCCGGTGCAGGTCATCCACACGGACTTCCACGGACTCAACCTGCTCGGCGACGGCCAGCGGATCACCGGGATCCTCGACTTCGGCGACGCGCTGACCGGGCCGGTCGCGATGGACGTCGGGGTGGCGGCCTGCTACCAGCTCGGCTCGGGCGCGGACCCGCTCGCGCCCGCACTTGACGTCGTCGCCGGGTACCACGCCGTCGACCCGCTGGAGCGCCTGGACACCGAACTCGCGGCGGAGTTCATCGTGGCGCGGCTCGTCGCGCGGATCATCGTGTCGCAGTGGAACGCGCTGCGCGAGCCAGCCAACCGCGGCTACCTGCTGCGGCGCACGCCACAGGCCATCGAGCACTACACCGCGCTGCGGCGGGTAGGCGCCGATGAGACCGCCGCCCGGCTGCGGGCAGCCTGCTCATGAAGGACTACTGCGAGGTGCACCAGTGACCGGGCCAGCGCCGTTGAAGGACACTAGGGAGGGGGACCAGTGACCGAGCCAGCGCCGTTGATGGTTAACGCCTTCGACGGTTCGCACGCCGCGGACCTGCCCCCCGCGACCAGGGACCTCGTCCGCCGCAGGGAGGCCGTGCTCGGCGGCGCTTACCGGCTGTTCTACGCCTCCCCGGTGGAACTGGCCCGCGGCTCAGGCGTCTACCTCTACGACCCGGCGGGCGAGGCATACCTCGACGCGTACAACAACGTGCCGTCGGTCGGGCACTCGCACCCGCACGTCACCGAGGCGGTGACCAGGCAGCTCGGCACGCTCAACACGCACACCAGGTACCTGACCGAAGGGGTGGTCGGCTACGCCGAGCGGCTGCTCGCGACGCACGAGCTCAGCGTCCCCGCGCGCGCGATGTTCACCTGCACCGGCAGCGAGGCGAACGACCTGGCGCTGCGGATCGCCAGGCAGCACACCGGCGGCAGCGGGGTGATCGTGACCGCCAACGCCTACCACGGCGTCACCGCCTCGCTCGCGGAGCTCTCCCCGAGCCTGGGGCGCGGCGTTCCGCTCGGCCGCGATGTCCGGGTGGTGCCCGCGCCCGCGGCCGGGGTGAACTTCACCGCCGCGGTCGCCTGGGCCATCGCCGACCTGGAACGGTACGGCGTGCGGCTGGCTGCCTTCCTGGCCGACTCACTGTTCTCCTCCGACGGCATCTTCCCCGACCCCGCCGGGTTCCTCGCCCCGGTCGCCGAGATCACCCGCGCCGCGGGCGGCCTTTACATCGCCGACGAGGTGCAGTCGGGCTTCGGGCGGACCGGCACCCACATGTGGGGTTACCAGCGGCACGGGATCGTGCCGGACATCGTCACCATGGGCAAGCCGATGGGCAACGGGCTCCCCATCGCCGGGCTGGTCGCGCGGCAGGACGTGCTCGACGACTTCGGCCGGGGCGTCAGGTACTTCAACACGTTCGGCGGCAACCCGGTCTGCGTCGCCGCGGCATCGGCCGTGCTCGACGTGCTCGAGGCGGAGCGGCTCCCCGCCAACGCGGCGGCTACCGGCGCGTACCTCAAGGACGCGCTCGTCCGCCTCGCGGCGGGCAGCGCGGTCCTCGGCGAGGTGCGCGGCGCCGGGCTCTACCTGGGCATCGACGTCGCCGACCCGGCGACGGGCGCCCCGTCGGCCGACCTGGCCTCGGTGATCGTCAACCGGATGCGCGAGCGCCATGTGCTGATCAGCGCCACCGGGCCGCAGGGCAGCGTGCTCAAGGTCCGCCCGCCGCTGCCCTTCGGACCTGAGCACGCCGACCAGTTCCTCACGGCCCTCGTCGAGGTCACCACCGCCCTGGGCTGACCCGGCCGGCGCCAACCCGCCTGGAGCAGAGCCTGCCTGAGCACACCCTGCCTGAGCACAGGCCGCCTGAGCACAGGCCACCTGGAGTGCCGCGCGGCGCACGCCACCGTTCGGCGTAAGACCGCAGGCCCCACTGGGAGTACAGCGTTCTCTGAACTTTGTCCCAGCCTGTCCTAACACTGGACTGGATACTCGGCATTATGAGCTACTCAGCCCCCGCGGCCGGGGTGCCCCTCATCGAGATTGTCATCCCCGTCAGGAACGAGCGGCGAGAGCTCACCGACCACATCACGCGCCTCATCGAGCACCTGCGCACCGAGTCCACTTACGCGTGGCTGGTCACCGTCGCGGACAACGGGTCGACGGACGGCACCTGGTCAATCGCCCAAGGGCTGGCCGACCGCCATCCCGGCCTGGTGCGGGCCGTGCGCCTGGAGCTGCCCGGGCGCGGGCGCGCGCTGCACGCCGCCTGGTCGGCGAGCGACGCCGACGTCGTCGGTTACCTGGACGTGGACCTGGTCCACCGACCTGAACGCGCTGGTACCCCTGGTCGCGCCGCTTGTTTCCGGTCAGGCCGACGTGTCCGTCGGTACCCGCCTGGCCCCCGGCGCGCACGTGGTGCGCGGCCTGCCGCGCGAGGTGATCTCCCGCGCCTACAACCTGCTGCTGCGGATGGTCCTGCGGGTGGGCTTCTCCGACGGGCAGTGCGGGTTCAAGGCGCTGCGCGGTGACGCGGCGCGGGCACTGCTGCCGCTCGTCGAGGACCGGTCATGGTTCTTCGACACCGAGTTGCTCGTGCTCGCCGAGCGGTCCGGGCTGCGTGTCCACGAGGTCCCGGTGGACTGGACCGACTCCCCCGGCTCCCCCGGCTCCCCCGACTCCCGCGTGAAGATCATCGCGACCGCGCTCGCCAACCTACGTGGCATCTGGCGGCTGCGCTGGGGACTGCTCACCGGGTCCCTCGGCGTGCGGCCGCCCGGCCGCCCGTTCGCCCAGCTTGAGGAGAGCACGCCATGAGCGCCACCGCCGTGACCGCGCCCGGCTTGGCCGCCACCGCCGGGCGAGGCGCGGCGGGACGGCTGCGCGCCTTGTGGCGCGGCCAGGCCCGCGACCCGGCCTGGGCGCGGCCCGGGCTGCTCGGCCTGCTCGCCGTCACCGGGGTGCTCTACCTGTTCAACCTGAGCAGGAACGCGTACGCGAACGACTTCTACGCCGCCGCGGTGCAGGCAGGCACCCGCTCGTGGAAGGCGTTCTTCTTCGGGTCGTTCGACTCATCGAACTTCATCACCGTGGACAAGACGCCCGCCTCACTGTGGGTCGATGAGATCTTCGCGCGGGTCTTCGGGTTCTCCTCGTGGACGCTGCTCGCCCCGCAGGCCATCGAGGGCATCCTGACGGTGTTGATCGTGTACCTCGCGGTTCGCCGCTGGTTCGGGCCTGGGGCCGGCCTCGTCGCGGGGCTGGCTTGCGCGCTGACCCCGGCGGCGGCCCTGATCTTCCGGTTCAACAACCCCGACGCGCTGCTCACGCTGCTGATGACCGCGTCCGGCTACAGCGTGCAGCGCGCCGTGGAACGCAGGCGCGGTGCGCTGCGCTGGCTGCTGCTCGCCGGGCTGCTGCTCGGCTTCGGGTTCCTCGCGAAGATGCTCCAGGCGTTTCTCGTGCTGCCCGGGTTCGCGCTCGCTTACCTGGTGGCCGGGCCGGCGGGCTTGCCGCGCAGGATCGGCCACGTCCTCGCGTCCGGCCTCGCGGTGATCGCCGGGGCGGGCTGGTGGGTGGCCATCGCCCAGCTGTGGCCGGCCGGGTCCCGCCCCTACTTCGGCGGGTCGACGAACAACAACATCCTCGAACTGGCCCTCGGCTACAACGGCCTCGGGCGGCTCGACGGCACGGAGACCGGGTCGATCGGGTTCAACAGCAGCTCAGTCGGCGGGTTCGGCGGCCGTGGCGGGTTCGGCGGCGGCGGGTTCGGCGGGGCGACCGGGATCTTCCGGCTGTTCCAGCCGGAGTTCGGCGGGCAGGTCAGCTGGCTGATCCCGGCGGCGCTGATCTCCCTCGCCGCGCTCGCTGTGGGTGGCGCGGCCGCGCGCCTGGCGGCGCGGCAACGTGGCCGAGACGGCGTCGCCGCTGACCCGGATGCGGGCGTTCGCCGCGATCTGGGGCGGCTGGCTCGTCGTCTCCGGGCTCGTCTTCAGCTACATGCAGGGCATCATCCACCCCTACTACATGGTGGCGCTCGCACCCGCTATCGGCGCCCTCGTCGGCGTCGGCGCGATGTCGCTCTGGCCAGGCGCGGCTTGGCTGGGCGGGCCGGGCCACCGCGATGATCGCGATCCTGGTCACCGCCTGGTGGTCGTACGAGCTGCTCGACCGGACGCCGCACTGGCTGCCGTGGCTGCGCGTCGTGGTCATCGCGGCGGGCATCGCGGGGGCGGTGGCGGTGCTGGCCGCCGGCCTGCTCGCCCGGCGCGCGGTGACCGTAGCGGTGGTTGTCTCGGCCGGCGCGGCGCTCACCGCCGGGCTCGCCGGGCCGCTCGCCTACACGCTCGACACGGTGAACACCAGCTACACCGGGGCGCTCCCGAGCGCCGGCCCGGCGGTCACCGGGGCGTTCGGCGGCGGCCCGAGAGGCGGCTTCCCTGGCGGCTTCCGGGGCTTCGCTGGCGGCGGCTTCCCGGGCGGCGGCTTCCCGGCGGCGGCTTCCCCGGCGGCTCCGCGGGGAACGGGACCGGCGCCGGCAACGGCCCGGGGACGGGACCGCCCCCGGGTTCGGGCAGCGCGCGGGCAGCGGCGGCACGGGCGGGACCGGCGGCGCCTTCGGCGGGCTCCCAGGCGGCGGCTCGGCGGGGCCGGCCTCGGCGGGGGCGGGCTGTCCGGTAACACCCAGGTGAGCAGCGCGCTCGTCAAGCTCCTGGAAGCCGATGCCGGCAAGTACCGCTGGATCGCCGCGACCGAAGGGTCGCAGCAGGCCGCGCCGATCGAGCTGGCCACCGGCGGGCTCGCCGTCGTCGCGATCGGCGGCTTCAACGGGTCCGACCCCGCGCCTACCCTCGCGCAGTTCGAGTCGATGGTCGCCGCGCACGAGGTCCACTACTACGTGGGCCGGGGCGCCCAGAGCTTCGGCGGCGGCCCGGGCTCCTCGTCCATCGCGTCCTGGGTCGCGGCGCACTACACGGCGCAGACGGTGGGCGGCGTCACCGTCTACGACCTGACCAAGCCGTCCTGAGCGCGGCACGGAGGGCAAGCGGAACCCCAGCCCGCCCTAGTCCGCCCGCTGACCGTCACTCTGCATAGCGCGGCCCATGATCATCGCTCTTTGCATAACGCAGGCCCATGATCACCGCCGATTTGCGGCAATTGTCCAGCCCGCTGCTATGCAAGGCGGCGGATTCGTGGTCCTGGACTATGCAAAGCCGAATCATCCGGGGAAGGTCGCGCTGCCGTAAGAGATTTTCTGTGATTGCTGTTGTTGGCGAGAAAACGTGAGGATCTCTACGGTCAGCGGCGCCTTCCCGGTCGCCCGGCTATGCCGGGCAAGGTCATCGCGTCCCCTGCCTGTGCCGTTCGTGAAGCGGCTCCTCGCTTTACGTACGGACCTCGCTTGCCCAGCCCTGCCTGGCCGGGGGCGGACCACGGCGGTTTACCGCTGGTTTACCCTGAAGGTGGCAAAGGGGCCAGGAAGGCGGCCGGGATGGCGGAACTGGTGCCGGCGACCATCACCGGGGTGGTCCGGGTGAGCAACGACGAGCCGGGGCGGAGCGAGCGGTTCTTCATCGAGCTCGCCGCCGCGGCCGAGGGCGACGCGCGGCGGCTGCGGATCGGCGTCGGGGACGCCGAGGCGATGGCCCTGGCCTTCAGCCTGGAGGGGCAGGAATTCCCCAGGCCGATGACCTACCAGTTCATGGCGGCACTCGTCGCGGCGGCCGGGTCGGCGGTCAAGGCGGTCCGGGTCACCGGGCGGCGCGACGGCATCTTCTACGCCGCGGTCATGCTGCGCGGCGGGGCAACGGTGGACGCGCGGCCGAGCGACGCGCTCAACCTCGCGGCGATCACCGGGGCGCAGGTCTACGTCGCACCCGAGTTGCTCAGCCTGCCGGCCCCGCTGGGCCAGCCGGGCTCGTAACGGCCGCCACGGCCCCCCTGATCCGGCCGCGTCGCCGCGGGATCAGCCCGCAACCGGGCCTTAGCCGACGTTTCCACGCAAACTCACTGTAGCCATCACTGAACGCAGTGTGTTCGCTACGCTGCCCTCCAGACGTCGGGCCGGACGACGGGGAGAGGCGAGATGAAGACGGGGGTTGCGTCGCAGGAGACGGCAGCGGGCGGCAGGACCAGGCGCCGCGTCGCCGGGAGCGGGATCGCGGGCCGTCCCTGGCTGCTCGTGGCGTCCGCGTACCTCGCCGGCGCGCTCGCGCTGAACTGGCGGCTGTGGCTCGGGCTCACCACGATGGCCCCGGTCGGCGACCCGGGACCGGCCGACAACGACCTGATGGCCTGGTTCATGCGGTACGCGGCGGACGCGATCGCCCGCGGGCACCTGCCCGCCCTGGTCACCACGGCGCTGAACGCCCCGCATGGCATCAACTTGATGTGGAACAACTCGGTGCTGTTCCCCGCGGTGGCACTGGCGCCGGTCACGCTGCTCGCCGGACCGCTCGCCAGCCTCACCACGCTGGCGACGCTCGGCTACGCCGGCTCAGCCGGCGCCATGTACTGGCTGCTGCGACGGCACGGCGCCAGCGGGCTGCCGGCCGGGCTCGGCGGAGCGGTATTCGGTTTCTCCCCCGGCATGGTGAACGCGGGCATCGCACACTACGGTATCGAGTTCGCCGTGCTCGCCCCCCTGCTCGCCGAGGCGGTGCTGTCGCTGCTAACCGGGCGCGGCCGCCCGCTCCGCACCGGGGCCTGGCTAGGGCTGCTCGCGACCGCGCAGCTGTTCACCGGGGAAGAGATGCTTTCCGACGTCGCCATCGGCTGCCTGCTGCTCGCGGCGGTACTTGGCGCGAGCAGCCGCCCGGCCCTGTACGAGCGGCTGGCCGCCGGCCCGACGCGCGGGCTGTGCGCGGCCGCCGCGGTCGCGCTGGCCTGCTGCTCCTATGCCCTGTGGACGCAGTTTCACGGCCCGCTCGCCCAGCACGGCAGCCCCTGGCCCATCGCCAAGTTCGCGAACGGCCTGGGCGCGTTCGTCAACCCGCAGGCGCAACTGGTCTTCCACACCGCGTCGAGCGCCGCCTACGCCGACGCGCACGGCGCCCTGGCCGCGGAGTACATGGCGTACCTGGGACCGCCGCTGCTCCTCCTCGTCGCCGGCGCCACCGTCTGGTACTGGGCCGACCTGCGGGTGCGGGCCGCGGGCGTCACCTGGGCGGTGCTCGAGGCGCTGTCGCTCGGCGTCAACGGGCCGCTGCTGCCGTTCCACTGGCTGCAGCACCTGCCGCTGTTCGGCGACATGATTCCCAGCCGGATGTCCGTACTCGCGACCGGCGCCGCCGCGGCGGTGCTGGCGTTCTCGCTCGACCTGGCCCGGTCGGGGATACCGGGCACGGCCGGGCCGCTGCGCCGCGCGGCGCCCGTCGCGGTCGCGCTGCTCGCGGTGCTGCCGCTGCTGCCGCGTCCGGTGGCGGCCGTGCCTGGTGCCCGGGTGCCGACGGGCTGGGACACCGTGCTCACCCGGCTGCGGCTGCCTCCCGGCGCGAGCGTCCTCGTGGTGCCCCTGCCGTACTCGCAGCAGGGCGAGGCGATGCTCTGGCAGGCCGAAACCGGCCGGCCGGACAAGCTGGTCGCGGGCTGGTTCCTCGGCCCGGGCCCGTCCGGTCACGGCATCTCCTCGTACTGGGGGCCGCGCTACACCACCCGAACCGTGTTCTGCCTCGACGCGCTCTGGCGGCAGGCCACCCCGGCCGCAGGCTGCGCCGCGGACGTCCGGCGGGCGCTCCGCTACTGGCACCCGGCCGCCGTGGTCGCGGACACCGCTTCGGTAACGCCGCTCGGGCGCTTCCTCATCGGGCTGCTCGGCCAGCCCGCCACCCGGGGCGGGCGGCTGCTCGCCTGGCGGGCCGACCGCCCCGACTGGCGGAGGCCGAGCCCCGGCGGACAGCGCCCCGGCGGACAGCGCTAACCGCGGACAGCGCTAACCGCGGCGGCGCTCGAGGAACGCGGTCATCCGGTCGTACTTGTCCTGGCTGCCGAACAGCAGGGCCTGGGCGGCCATGTCGAACGTCGTGGTGGCCGGGCGATGGGAGCGCAGCGCCAGCTTGGTGAGCTCAAGGGCGCGCCAGGACTGGCGGCTGATCTGGCCGGCGAGGGCGACGGCCGCCGCCGACGGATCCTCGGCGAGCTCATCGACGAGGCCGGCGGCGAGGGCCTGCGTCGCGGTCAGCCGCGCGCCCGCGTAGAGCATGCGGCGGGCGACCTGCTGGCCAGCCGCCTGGGCCAGCCGCCAGTTGCCGCCCGCGCCCGCCAGGATGCCGAGGGACAGCTCGGGCTGGCCGAACGACGCGCGGCCCGACGCGATGCGGAAGTCGCAGGCGAGGGCGAGCTCGCAGCCGCCGCCGAGCGCGGGACCGTCGACGGCGGCGATGGTCGGCCAGCGGTGCGCTTCGAGCTTCTCGAACAGGCCGGCGTTGATGGCGAGCAAGGCGGCGTCGGCGTCGCGCTCGCGCAGCTCGGCGATGTCGGCGCCGGCGGCGAAGATGCCCGGGGTGACGGAGTGCACGATCAGCACGCAGGGCCGCGTGCGGGCGTCGTCCAGGGCGGCGGAGAACGCGTTGCTCGTCGCCTGGTCGATGGCGTTGCGCTTGTCCGGGCGGTTGAGGCCGATCCAGCGGATGGCCCCCTCGTCGCGCACCTCGATCGTGCTCACGCTTCCTCCCGCGGGGAACGGGCGGCCGCGGTGGACGCGCGGTGGGCGAGCGCGGTGCGGCGCAGCAGCGGGCTCGGGCGGTAGCGGCCGTCGCGGTACCAGTTGTCGAGGCTGTCGAGGATCCGCAAGACGGTGCCGGTGCCCCACTGGCGGGCCCAGGCGAGCGGGCCGAGCGGGTAGTTGACGCCGAGGCGCATGGCGTTGTCGATGTCCGGCTCGGTGGCGACGCCGCAGGCGAGCGCGTCGGCGGCGAGGTTGGCGAGCATGGCGACGGTGCGGGTGACGATGAGGCCGGGTGTGTCTTCGATCAGGTACACGTCGAGGCCCGCGGCCTGGAGCAGGCCGACGGCCTCGGCGGCCGCGGCGGGCGGGCAGCCGTCGGAGGCGGCGATGGCGATCGCGGTGGCCGCCGCGGGGTCGAGGACCCGGTTGGCGACGATAACCGGCCGCCCGAAGGCGGCCGACAGCGAGGTGGCGGTGGTCCCCTCGCAGAGGATCGAGCAGGGCGCCGGACGGCAGCTCGACGAGGCCGTCGGGCAGCCCGGCGCCGGTGTCGTCGCGGTCGCCTGCCACGATGGTCACGCCGGACCGGTCGAGCAGGGGACGCAGCGGTGACGGCGCACGGTGCTCCCCGGCAACACGGTGCTCCCCGGCAACACGGTGCGCCGGGTGCTCGGTGACGGCGGGCGGCGGCGGTGCGCCCGCCGCGGGTGCCGGGGCGGCCGCTCCTTCCTCGGGGTAGACGCCGCGGCCCGCCTTGCGGCCGAGCCAGCCCGCCTCGACGAGGGCCCGCTGGGCGAGCGAGGGCGCGAACCTCGGGTCGTAACCGAACGCGGACCATACCGACCGGGTCACCGCCTCATTGACGTCGTGCCCGATGAGGTCCATCAGCGCGAACGGTCCCATGCGGAAGCCGCCGCCCCCGGTCAGCACCGCGTCGATGTGCTGCGGAACGGATGCGTGCTCTTCGTACAGCCGCCAGGCTTCGGCGTAGAAGGGGCGGGCGATCCGGTTGACGATGAACCCGGGGGTGGCCGTGGACCGGACCACGGTCTTGCCCCATTCGGTGGCCAGGCCGGCGGCGGCGTCGGCCACCTCCGGCGCGGTCGCCAGGCCGGAGATCACCTCGACCAGCCGCATGGCCGGGACGGGGTTGAAGAAGTGCAGGCCGACCAGGCGCCTGGGGCTGGCGAGGCCGGCGGCCAGCGCGGTGGGCGACAGCGACGAGGTGTTGGACGCGAGGATCGCGTCGGCCGCGACTACGGCCTCAAGCTCAGCGAACAGCGCCCGCTTGACGGCGAGGTCCTCGATGACCGCCTCGATGACGACCGCGCAGCCGGCCAGCCCGGCGACCGACTCGACGGCGGTGAGGTCGAGGGCGTCGGGGTCGACGCTCAGTCGGCCCTTGGCGACCTGCGCCTTAACCCGGTCGCGGACGGCGGCGACGGCGCGCCCGGCGGCCCCGGCCACGGCATCGGCGACCAGCACCCGCCGTCCCGCGACCGCGGCCACCTGGGCGATCCCGGTCCCCATGGTCCCCGCTCCGACAACGCCAACTGGACCATCCACCACTGGGCCATCCACCACGGGGCCATCCACCACGGGGCCGTTCATGGGAACCATCATGCCGGAGGCGGTTCGAGCCGGTAGACGCGGATCGCGTTGCCGCCGAGCACGGCGGCGGCGGTGTCCTCGTCGGGCATCAGCTTGGCGACGGCGCGGGCGTTGGCCGCGATGCCCGGGATGCCGGGCCAGTCGGTGCCGAAGATCATCCGCTGGGTGAGCCGGATCCAGTTCTGCCGCGCGTAGTAGTCGCGCAGCCGGGACGGCGGCAGGCCGGACAGCTCGATCCACACCCGGTCGTGCGACAGGGCGAGGAACGCCGCCGCGTCGTACCACCAGCCGCGCCCGCCGTGCGCGAGGACCAGGGTGAGCGAGCGGAAGTCGCGCAGCACGTCATCGAGGACAACCGGGTCGCCGAAGGCGTTGGACGAGCCGGGGAAGGTGGAGGTGCCGCAGTGCACGACCACCGGGACGCCGGCCGCCTGGCAGGCCTCGTAGGCGGGGTAGAGCATCCGGTCGTTGGCCGCGACGCCCGCGTGCACCGGGTGAACCTTGAGCGCTACCGCGCCGAGGCCGAGCTGGCGGCGCACCTCCTCGTCGACCGGGTAGTGCAGGTGCGGGTTGACGCTGCCGATCACCTTGATGCGCCGCGGGCTGGCCGCCGCGATCGGCAGCATGTCCTCGATCACCTGCAGGCCGGTCACCTTGGGCGAGTACTCGCACATCAGCATCCCGACGTCGACGCCCTCGCCTTCGAGCAGGGCGTTGAACTCGGCGGGGACGATCCTCCCCGCGTAGTCGTAGAGCCGGCCGATGTCACCGCCGAAGCCCTGGATCCAGGTGTCCCACGGCAGCTTGAGCGAGGGCTTGCTGGCGGCGTGCAGGTGCACGTCGACGAGCGGGTGCCCGTCGAGCATCAGGAGGCCTCCGCGGGCGGTGTGCTGGTGGGAGTGGTGGGGCTGGTGTGAGTTGTCCCGCGGGCCGCAGCACGCCGGCCGCCATGGCCCGCAGCTCGACCCGGCGGACCTTGCCGGTCGCGGTGGTGGGGAAGGCGTCGGTGAAGATCACCGCGCGCGGCCGCTTGTACGAGGGCAGCCCCTCGCGGCAGTACTCGATCAGCTCCGCCTCGGTGACCGTCGCGCCGGGGGTGAGCACCACGTACGCGACGGGCTTTTCCAGGGTGTCGGTGTCGAGCGCGGCGACCACCACGGCCTGGGCGACCGCGGGGTGGGCGAGCAGCCGGCCTTCCACCTCCATCGGGGAGACCCACATGCCGGACGCCCGCAGCATGTCGCCGGTCCGGCCGAGGCAGGAGTAGTACCCGTCGGCGTCGCGGACGTAGGTGTCGCCGGTGCGCAGCCACTCCCCCTGGAACACCAGCCGGGAGGCGTCGTACCGCGCCCAGTAGCCGGTCGCCGCGGACGCGCCGCGGACGAACAGCGTGCCGGCCCGGTCATGCTCGGCTATCTCCTGCCCGGTTTCCTCGTCGACCAGCTTGAGGTCGTAGCCGGGCACCGCGACCCCGGTGGTGCCGGGGCGGACGGCGCCTGGCGCGTTGGACAGGAAGATGTGCAGCATCTCGGTCATCCCGATGCCGTCGATGATGTCGATGCCGAAGTGCCCGGTCCACCGCGCGTACAGCGCGGCGGGCAGCGCCTCGCCCGCGGAGGCAGCGAGCCGGACCCCGGACAGGGCGTCGGCGGGCATGCCGCCGCGGAGCATGTTGGCGAAGAACGTGGGGCCGCCGAAGAACAGCGTGGCGCCGTACTTGGCGGCGGCCTCGGCGATCAGGTCCGGCCGTGACGGCTGCGGCAGCAGCACGCTCGCCGCGCCGGCCGACAGGGGGAACAGCACCGAGTTGCCCAGGCCGTAGGCGAAGAACGCCTTCGCCGCCGACAGGCACCGGTCGCCGGGCCGGATGCCGAGCACCCGCTGCCCGTAGGTCTCGCAGACGACCTGGACAGAGCCGTGCCGGTGCATCGCGCCCTTGGGCGTGCCCGTCGTGCCCGAGGTGTAGAGCCAGAAGGCCGGCGAGTCCGGGCTCGTGTCGTAGATGAGGTCATCCGGTGCCGCGCTCGCGAGGTCGTCAAGTCGGTACACCGGGACCGAGCCGTGACTCCCGGAGACGGCTGCGCGCCCGATACGATGGCGGAGCCATCGGGCGCGCCCGGGGGTACGGGGGTCGCTCCCCCGGGAGAAAACAGCACCCCGGCCAGCTCGGGCGCCGTAGCCGCGGCCGACTCCGCGGCGGCGGCGAACTCACTGCTGACCGCGAGGAACCGGGCCCGCGAGTCGCGCAGCAACTCGGCGATGCCGTCGGCGCGGAGCATCGTCGAGACCGGCACCGGGATCGCGCCTATCCGCATCGCGGCCAGGTAGAGGACGACGAAGTGCGGCGAATCGGACATCACCATGAGGATCCGCTGCTCGGGCTGCACGCCGGCCGCGCGCAGGCCCCCCGCGGTCCGCCGGACCCGGTCCCACAGCTGGGCATAACTGAGCTCGCCGGCCGGCCCGGTGACGGAGACCTGGTCGCCGTCGCCGGCGGCGATCCGCCGGTCAAGCAGGTACTCACAGGCGTTGAACAACTGCGTCATCGCGGGTTCCCTGGAGTCGGGCCGTGGCCGTCCGGCCTAGGCCAGGTGCACGTAGTCGTAGTCGAACGGCTGGCCGTTGATCCCGTTGCGCGGGGGCGCGACCCAGGCAGCGATCTTGCCACGCTCGTGGACGGGTTGCATCAGGGAACGGACAAATGTCTTGTCGGTGTCGGTGGGCAGCCACTGCCCCTTGGCGTGCTCCCATTCACCCGCCGTCAGCTTCTGGCCGTCCGGGGTCGCCTCGATGCCGGCGAACGCGCCGACCTTGCGGTTGAACGCGACGTGCGGCAGGTACAGCCGCTGCGGCAGCCCGGCGTCCTGCAGGATGCGGTTCCACCGCTTGACCCCGCCCGTGCAGTCGGCGATGTACTCGCGGCGCAGGTCGGTGTTGAGGCCGGTCAGCGCGGACACCTCGACCTGCGAGATACTCTGCTCCCCGCCACCGGCGTCAACGAGCGCGTCGACCATGAACGCGTCGTCGGTGAGCTTGTGGTCGTCCTTGCGGCGCTCTTCCAGCCAGCGGCCCTTGAGCCCGGCGGTGTAGTAGTTCGCCACGTTGGTGGAGGTCTCGCCGCCGAACAGGTCGAGCGAGACCGAGTAGTGGAAGTTGAGGTACTTCTGGATCACCGGCAGCGGTATCACCCCGAGGGCGGCCACGTCGTCGGTGTCGTTTTCCACCATGACCTGGGCGGTGCGCTCCACCACCCGGTCGACGCCGGTGGTGCCGACCATCATGTGGTGCGCCTCTTCCTTCAGCATGAACTCGCACGTGCGGGACAGCGGGTCGAAGGCGCTTTCCTTCAGCGTGCCGAGCTGGTACTTGCCGTCCCGGTCGGTGAAGTAAGTGAACATGAAGAAGCTGAGCCAGTCCGGCGTCTCCTCGTTGAACGCCCCCAGGATCCGCGGCGAGTCCGCGCTCCCGGAGTTGCGGCGCAGCAGCTCCTCGGCCTCCTCGCGGCCCTCGCGGCCGAAGTAGGCGTGCAGCAGGTACACCATCGCCCACAGGTGCCTGCCCTCCTCCACGTTCACCTGGAACAAGTTGCGCAGGTCATACAAGCTCGGCGCGGTGGCCCCGAGGTTGCGCTGCTGCTCCACCGACGCGGGCTCGGTGTCGCCCTGGATCACGATCAGCCGCTGCAGTTCGGCCCGGTACTCCCCCGGCACCTGCTGCCAGGCCGGGTCGCCCTTGTGCTGACCGAACGCGACCCGCCGGCCCGGGTTCTTGTCGGCGAGGAAGATGCCCCACCGGTAGTCGATCATCGGCACGTGGCCGAACCGGGCCCAGCCCTCGCCGCGCACGTCGATCGCGGTGCGCAGGTACACGTCCCGGGTCGGCAGCGCCGGCCCCATCGTCTCCCACCAGGACAGGAAGTTCGGCTGCCACGACTCCAGCGCCCGCTGCAGCCGCCGGTCCTCGGCGAGCCCGACGTTGTTCGGGATCTTCTCCGCGTAATCCGGCCTGGTCATAACGGTTCTACACTCGCTTCCGGTCGAAGCCGGCCCGCTTCCCCGTGCCGTAGGCGCGCAGCGCGCCGTCAGGCCCCGAGGCGTTGGGCCGGCAGAAAATCCAGTTCTGCCAGGCGGTCAGCCGCCCGAAGATCTTCGTCTCCATCGTCTCCGGTCCCGCGAACCGGTAGTTCGCCTCCAGGCCAGTCAGCGCGTCCGGGGAGAACGACGCCCGTTCCTCCACCGCCATCCGCACCTCGTCCGCCCAGTCGATGTCGTCCGGGGCGAACGTGACCAGGCCAAGATGCTCCGCGTCCTCGGCCTCAAGCGGCTCCCCCGCGGCCTTCTCCGCCGCGGCGAGGGCGCCGGGGTCGCCGAGGAACCGGGTCTGCAGCCGGGTCAGGCCGTTGCCCATCGGCAGCGGGCCCAAGTTGGCCGGGCCGACCGTGACGGCCGCGGGAATGCCCGTGTAAGCATGCGGGGCCCGTGCCGGAAAGCCCCGTGCTGGAAGGCCCCGTGCTGGAAAGCCCCGTGCTGGAAGGCACAGTGTCCTCGAAGACACCGAACAGCATGTAGGAGCGGTCGGCGGCCAGGGCCAGCTCAAGCAGCGACCCGGCGAAGCAGGAGCCCGGCTCGACCAGCGCGATCAGCGACCGGGACGTCACGTCCAGGCGCTTGAGCGTCCGCTTCCAGTACAGCACGATCTCCCGGGCCAGCCAGTCGCCGTCGTAGTTGGCGAGCAGCAGCGCGTCGTGGGCCAGCACCCGGGAGGCATCGCCAGCGGTCTTGAACACCCAGGTGCCGACCTCGGTCTGGTTGGCGCGCAGGTCAAGGATGAGGTCGTCAAGCTCGCGGGCCACCGCGAGGGACCAGAACGCCGCGCCCTGCGCGTACACGTCGTCCATCGAGGACGGGGCGTCTGACGACGGGCCGGTCACGGTGATCTCCGCGACCCCGCGGTCGACGTCGATGGCCGCGGACACGTGCGGGTAGGAGATTTCCCACTTGACCTGGTGCGCCTCCAGGACGCCTGCCCATGAGGTGCTGCTGTCCTTGTGCAGCGGCGTCAGCTCGATCCCCGGCCCGCCAGGCAGGCGGCTGGCGGACTCGGCGTAGCCACGCCCTCGTTCCGCTACGACTTCCTGCCATCGCACCCGGGGCACTACTTCATCCACGAGCCTCCACTGAACGGCCTTCTTCCCGCCGATGCCCTCGGACTTGGTGGCGAAGTAGTCGGCCAGGTCGCGGCGCACGTGCCGTTTGTCCGTGACGCGCGTGAGGCCGCCGGTGCCGGGCAGCACGCCGAGCAGAGGTAGCTCGGGCAGCGAGACAACCGAGGAGCGGTCGTCGACGAGCAGGATCTTCTCGCAGGCCAGGGCCAGCTCATAGCCGCCGCCTGAGGCGGTGCCGTTGAGGGCGGCGAGGTAGGTCTGGCCGGAGTTCGCGGTGGCGTCCTCGATGCCGCCGCGGGTCTCGTTGGTGAACTTGCAGAAGTTCACCTTCCACGCGTGCTCCGACGCGGCCAGCATCCGGATGTTCGCACCCGCGCAGAAGATCTTTTCCTTGCCGCTCGTCACCACGACGGCCTTCACTTCCGGGTGCTCGAACCGCAGCCGCTGGACCGCGTCGTAAAGCTCGATGTCCACGCCCAGGTCGTAGGAGTTGAGCTTCAGCTCGTAGCCGGGCACCAGGCCGCCCTGCTCGTCCACGTCCATGACGAGGGTGGCCACCGGGCCGTCGACCTCCAGCCGCCAGTGCCGGTACTGGTCCGGGCTTGTCCGGAATTCCACGTGCGACATTCCCTTATGCTCTACGAATCTCTACGAACTCGTCAAGACTTCGTAGCATATTTACCCGGCGGCGGCCCGGCGGCGGCCCGGCAAACCGGGTCGCGGTGATGATGCCGGGCATGATTACGACGGGTCGCTGTTGAGCCGCTTCCACTCGCGGCGCGCGTCGTCCGCCCACCGCGCGTGCCGGTCGCTGAACAGGTCCGCCGCCTTGTTCCCCGTCCAGCGGGGCGGCAGCAGCTCCCGGGGCAGCGCCGGGTCGAGCGCGGGGAACTTGCGCCAGGCGTGGACCAGCTCAAGCTGCCGCAATAGCACGTCCGACGGTACGGCGGGCGCGCGGAACTCGGCGACGAACTGCTCGTACTCCGCCTCGATCTGCGGCAGGTCCCAGGCGGCGGCGACCATGTCCCTGGTGTCGGACAGCCCGGCGCGCCTGGCGACGAATACGTGCGCGTCCGACGCCACGCCCGCCTCGCTGAGCACACGGATCGCCTCGGGCTGCCGGGCGGCGTGCGGGCTGATCCACAGGCCGGGGCCGAGCGAGCCGAAGCCGGCCCAGGCGAGCCGTGTCCTGACGACGTGCCTGGCCCGCCGGTCCGCCTCGGGGATGCGCACCTGGACGAGGACCCACTGGCCGTCCCAATCCCTGGCGGGCCCGAACGAGTAGATCCGCCTGGCGCCGTCGGTGAGCAGCTGGGTGGCCGCCGGGGTGAGCAGCCAGCGGGTGCGGCGGCCGACCTTCTCCGCGGTGAGCCAGCCGGCGTTCGACGTGCGCATCAGCGCCTGCCTGGTCGCCTTCTCCGCCACCCCGAGCCGGTCGAAGGCGGCGAGTACCGCGCTTGTCCACGCGGCGCCCTCGTCGGGCAGCACGAACTCGCCGAGGAGGGTGAACAGCATGCCTCGCGCCGAGCCCGCGCCGGCCTCGTGACGGCGCGACAGCGCCGGGCGGACTGGCGGGCGGGACTGGTGCCTGGCTTGGTTGGGGCTGGCTTGGTTGGGGCTGGCTTGGTTGGGGCTGGCTTGGTTGGGCCTGCCGCGGCGCCGTTTGCCTAGACTGGGCCGGGCGAAGCGGTGCTGGCCGGGATCGGGACTGCGCAGCAGGTTCCACATTCACCTCCCGGTCCGCAAGATCCCTGTAGCATACCGCCGTGGTCGCGGTGGGCGCCGCGACCACGGCGGTGATGCGTCAGGTAAGTGCGAGCGGAGCGGCCAGGCCGCAACTGCCCGCTAGTGGGTGATGGTGCCGAAAGAGACCGTGTTACCCCCCCAGGTGAACGACTGGTACTGCACGCCCCCGCCGGGGGTCGTGGCGGCCACCATCATGTGGCCGCCCTCGTAGATGCCCACGTGGTACACGTAGCTGCCCAGGTAGCTGGTGACGTGGAAGAACACCAGGTCGCCCGGGCGGGCGGCGGCGTGGCTGATGCGGCGGAAGGAAAGGAACTGACTCTCCGCCATGCGCGGGATCCGCTTACCGCCGCCGGTGTGCCGGTAGACCCACTGCGTGAGGCCGGAGCAGTCGAAGCCGGCCGGGCTGGTGCCGCCGTAGGCGTAGGGATCGCCCACCCGGGACATCGCCACGGCCGCGGCCACCTGGTTGTAGGTCCGGAATGACGGCTTCGTCGCCTTGACCATCTTCTGCTGGCTGCCGGTTGCCGCCTGGGCTGGTGCCGTCAAGGCCGGGCCCGCGAGGGCGGTGACCGGAACGCTGACCGCGGCGGCGGCGAGAACCGCGCGGGCCAGCCAAGTGCGCCGCATCCCTAGGCGCCCCCGCGCCGCTCGGTGCGGCCCCGGACGTAGGTATGTGAGCGCTGGCTGAGCATAGGTCTTGCCATTTCCGTCCTTTCATTGCGCCCTGCCGTGCGTATTGGTTGATACGCACGGCAGGCTTCTTCTTTCCCATGTGCCGTTCTTGCGTATCACCCGCAAGCCTTCTTTGTCGCGTCAGACTGTATTTTTCGACCTGTATTCCACCACACATCACGCTTTGATAACCAGTCACGTTCACGTCCATTTCTGATTGGTTTTCCATGGCATTAACGCAGGTCAGAGCCTTGGCGTTCACGGTCAAGGCAAGATCAACTAGCCTGCGGGAACGGTCGGCCGAGTGTGGGATATGTCACATCAATCGCACGGACGTGCCAAGCCAGCGCAATGCCCGATTTGCGGGGTGACCACCGTTGTTACCGTTCTGCGATTGGCGTTGCAATCGATTGCCGTGTGGCGCATGTGACTAAGTCCAGAGTGCCGCTTCGCGTTTCTCGCATAACCATCCGTTAAGCGCACCGGGCCGATTGAATCAGCATTAAGCAACTAATCCGCCCATCCGCAGGCTGCGGTCGCCGTTCACGGGTACCCTGCCGCGCGGGTTCTGCTCGGCGCGCACCTGGAGATGTCGCGGAACACCGCCGCGCACAACTTCCTCACGGCGCACAAGCGTGCACGCGAGCTGGGCGACGTCAACCACCACGTACCATCAGAGAACGGTGATTTACATCCAGCCAAGGCGCGGAAGAACAGGGAGCTCGGCATCCGCACCACCAACAACCAGGTGGTCGCGGCGGTCGCCACGGTGCCCGGCGACGACGACGCGGGCGCGACCCCGTTCTCGTAACCGCGCTCACGGCCGCGCTCAGGCCGCTGCTCGACCCGGTGGTTACTTATGACGGACTACGCCCTACAGTGTTTTGCATGAGGGCGATTGGGGTGGTTTCCGCTCTCGCCGCGGGCGCGCTAGTGGCTACGCTCGCGGCCTGCACGGGCAGCACCACGACAAGCACAGGGAAGCCGGGCGCTCCCGGTACCGCCGCCGCGTCGGCCGTAAACGGGGCCGGCGGGACCGCGGGCTCCGCATCGGCGCAGCCGTCACCGACCGGGCCTGCCGTGACGATCACGCCGGGGAACGGCGTGGCCGCCGCCGACCCGTCGAAGGGCATCACGGTCACCGCGGCGGGCGGGACACTGCGGAACGTCGCCGTTAGCACCCAGGGCGACCCGGTGACGGGCAGCTACTCGGCCGACCGCACGTCCTGGCACAGCACCTGGGCGCTCAA
This sequence comes from uncultured Actinomycetota bacterium, assembly GCA_963811335.1. Classification (GTDB taxonomy): domain Bacteria; phylum Actinomycetota; class Actinomycetes; order Streptosporangiales; family Streptosporangiaceae; genus Trebonia. The sequence goes on from CAWERB010000022.1 coordinate 120,829, forward strand.
CGTCTCGCGGTCCTACACGGTCACCGTGACCGCGGTGTCCGGCGCCGGGGTGACGACCACCAAGACGGCCGCGTTCCGTACGCTCACCCCGGCGACGACGTTCTACACCCACATCTTCGAGGGGTACAAGCAGACCTACGGCGTCGGCATGCCGATCATCTTGACCTTCAGCGCGCCGGTGCAGGACAAGGCGGCGGTCGAGCGGTCGATCGAGATCCGGACCTCCAATCCGGTGACCGGCGCGTGGTACTGGGACGGCAACCAGACACTCGACTTCCGGCCGCGTGACTACTGGCCGGCGCACACCACGGTCTCGTTCACCGGGCACTTCGACGGGGTGCAGGCGGCGCCGGGAGTCTACGGCTCCCACACGCTGACGCAGACGTTCGACATCGGCGACTCGGTGATCGCCGTCGCGTCCACGAAGACGCACAAGACGCAGATCTACGTCAACGGGCGCCTCAAGTACGACTGGCCGATCAGCTCGGGCAAGCCGGGCGACGAAACGCCCAACGGCTCCTACCTGACCATCGAGAAGGCGAACCCGGTCCGCATGGTGGGCCCGGGCTATGACCTGCTCGTGCCCTGGTCGGTGCGGTTCACCTTCAGCGGCGACTACTACCACGACGCCTACTGGTCCGTCGGCCAGCAGGGCTTCGAGAACGTCAGCCACGGGTGCGTGAACCTCGCACCCGCCAACGCCGAGACGTACTACAACTTGGCCGTGCCCGGCGACCCGGTCACCATCAGCGGCAGCCCGCGCTCAGGCAAGTGGGACAACGGCTGGACCGAGTGGTTCCTGAGCTGGCCGCAGTACCTCAAGGGCTCGGCGACCGGCGCAGGCGGTGGTGGCCAGTGCGACGGGCAGCGAGTTCGTCGACCCGGCGACGCTGCCCGCGGACGACGCGAAGGCCCCGCTGCAGACGTCGGCTCCGGGTAACGCGGCCTAGGCGCCGCGGGCCGCCTAGCCGCCTAGCCGCCGCGAGCGCGGACGGCGGAAAGGAACGCGGCGTAGGACCAGGAGAGGCTCGCCACGGACTTCTCGAAGCCGGTGACCGCGTCGAACTGCTCGGATAGCTCAAGATGGTCGCTGTGGTAGACGATCGCCTGGAGCATCGCGTCGCCCGCTCCGCGCAACGCCGCGACCGCGTCCGCGGGCGCGGTCGACGGGGTTACCCCGACCTGGGCGAGGAACGACGCCGACATCGAGTCGGCGGGTACCGCCTTGGATGAGTTGATCCTGGCGGCGACGCGGTAGTAGAGCTCGGCGAAGTTCGCCGTGGTGAGCGCCCACGGGTGGTCGCCGGCCTGCGCGTCGGTGTCGCCGTCGTAGAGGTCGCCCGGGTAACGGCCGAGCAGCGGGCCGAGGCCCCCCGCGGCGTCCGCGCCGTTGATCGGGTAGTAGTACTTCGAGCCCGGGTCATCCCACTGGGCGCGCAGCTGCGCGGCGGTGGCGAGCAGCCGCGGGTCCGTCGCCGACTCGGCGCCGTAGATGGCGGCCTGCACGATGTCGATGTTGGGATCGTAGGGCGCGCGGTAGTCCGTCGGCACGGGGAGCACCGACTGGTACACCTCGCCGTTCCAGTGGCTGTCCAGGGCGGAGGTGAGCCAGGTCAGCGCGTCGGGCAGCCAGGATGGGACGGTGATCCCGATGGTGTTGGCGGCGATCGCCTGGAAGCAGCGCAACTGCGCGGAGCGGGCGAAGAACGAGTAGCCGTACTCCTCTTCCCACAGGTTGAACGTCTGGCCCTGGTAGGCGGCCGCAAGGAAGCTCAGGTTCGCGTTGATCAGCGTCATCGCGGTCGCCCTGGCGGGCGGGTCGAGCTGGCCGTACATGGCGAGCAGGGCGAGCGTCTGCAGGGCGGGCCCGTCGGTCTGGTTGGTCCACGGGCGCTGCGCCCCGTCGATGTAGAAGCAGGCGCGGTCGAAGTCGCCGGCCGACTGCTGGCACGTCTGGGAGAACGCCACGTAGTCGATGAGCGGCTGGTTGTCCGGGAGCGTGCCGTTCGCGTAGGCCCAGGCGAGCTCAAGCGCGACGATCGCCGCGTCACGGGTCCAGTGGTAGACGTAATCCTGGGTGACGTGGGTGGCGGTGTTCTCCCAGGACGGGGAGGCGAGAACGCAGCCGGGCGCGGAGATGATCCCGGTGTTGACCGGATCGTCGAACACCAGGCCGTCGGAGGCGACGTTCCTGAACATGAGCCAGAACATGTACTTCGCGACCGCGGGCAGGTCCACCCGCGTCACCGCGGGCCGCGCCGATCCGTAGCTGAGTCCGCTCATCGCCGAGCCCCTGTCCGCGCCCAAGTCCGAGTTCAAGTCGAGTCCGGGACAAGGCTAACGGGCCGGGCTCCGGCGCGGACAGGGGGTTCGGGCGATGTTAACGGCGCTCGACCGGCGCTACCGAGCCGAGATCGCACCCGGGTGCCACGGGCCTGCCCGGCCGGGTCGGCGCAGGCTTATCACGCGCCCCCCAGGCAACAGGGTTACCAGTAAATTTTTCGGATCAGGTAAACTTTTTACCGGATGTAAAGAAAAGACGTTCGGAACGTCTTTTCTTTACATGCCGTGATTTGTTTACCGGTAAACCCGCGGGCGCGGCCCTGCCCGCCGGGCCGTCCGCCGGGCCGGCGCGACGGCGGGACGGCGGGACGGCGGGACGGCGGGATGGCGGGCCGGCGGGACGGCGGGACGGCGGGACGGCGCGGTGGGGGTGGGCCCGTTATCCGACCTTGTAGGAGTAGGCCAGCGCCGCCACCTCGTCACCGGAGAGCTGCCCGGCCGGCGGCACGCCGCTCTGCAGCGCGTCCAGGTACAGCGTGCCGGTGTCGGTCGTGCCCGCGCGGCCCGCCGGCTTGAATGTCACGTTCACCGTGGCGGACTGCCCGGGCTGCAGCTCCACCGCGTGCGTGAGTGCCTTGTTCCCCGCGGAAGCGCTCTGCGCTAGCTGCTCAAGGTCGCCGGTGGCCGTGCTGACCGTCGGGTCGAACCCGGCCGTCGTCACGATCACCGTGTCGGTGGCGGTGCCTGGCGGCGCGGCCCAACGGAACGGCCCGCACTCGGTCGGTTCTGGCAGCCAGCCGCCCGAGGCGACAAGTCCGTCGGCCGGCGTGTAGCTGACCTGCGCCGACAGGCCGCACAGCGAGCTCGAGGACAGCGCCGCGAGCCCGGTGTCCGGGTCGCCGGAGGCGGGCGCCAGGTCGGTCATGGCCGGCACCGTCGAGGTCTGCCGCACCGTGACCGACGAGCTCTCGCTCGGCACGAAGTACAGCGACTGCCCGGCGCTCGACGAGAGCGGCAGCGCCGACGCGGCGGTGCCGATCTGGACCGGCTGGTTCGCGCTGTAGCTCAGCGGCGTCAGCGCCAGGGTCGCGATCTTGTCCAGCCGCGGGTCCAGGTAGTAGTCCTGCGGCGCGTTGGACGTATTGGTGATCGTCACCGGGACGATGACGGACTGGTCCATGGCGAGCGTCCTGCCCTGGGGCAGCAGCTTCGCCGGGACCTCCGTCCCCGCCGCCGTGAAGGCGACGTTCCCGGTGAACGGGTCGGCCACCTCGGTGCCCGTGACCGGCTCGGCGAACGCCACGATCAGCGTCCACAGGCCGGGAGGACGGACGGAGCGCGGTCGCGGTGAGCGTCGGGCCGGTGATGCCGAGCCGCGCGCCGGACAGATCGTAGTTCTGGCCGTAGCCCGCCACGTCGCCGTCCGGGCTGACCAGGTAGGCGCCGACGACGTTACCCGGGCCCGGGTTGTCGCGCAGCGCGAGCTCCGCCCGCAGGGCCCTGGTGCGCGGTGGAACGCTGAACTGGTAGGTGTCGCTCGCGGCGAGGACACCGTGGCCGTTGCCGCCGGTGAGGACGCCGGAGAAGGCACCGCCCGCGGCGACGTCGATGAGGGTCCGCACCACCACGGGGATCGAAGTCGTCCCGCCGAGGCTGGACTGCAGCAGGATCGAGGCGGCCAGGTCGCCGGGCGCGGCCGGCGCCGCGACGGAGAACGTGAAGCTCTTCGTGTGGCCCGGGGCCAGCGACAGCGACGACACCGAGTAGCGGCCGAACGACGCGTAGTCCTGCGTCGCCGCCTGCCAGACGACATTGCCGTTGTAGCCGCCGTCGCCGGCCGGGTACCCCGACACGACGCCGGTCCACAGGCCCGCGACCGGGCTGCTCACCTCTACGTTGCCGAAGTTGCTCACGCCCTGCGGCTCGGAGTCGGCGGCCATCCGGCCGTCCGGGTCGAACAGGGTGAGGTACGGCGGCAGGAACACGTCGGCCGGGCCGGCGGCGTAGGCGTCGGACACGTCCAGCCGGCCCGGCCCGCGGGTACGCGGAAGGTGAAGGTCGTGTAGTTCACCGGGTAACCCGTGTCCGCCGTGTACTGGCTGCTCGATGAGTCGTTGAGCGTCACCGTGCCGCTCGCGGAGCTGGTGGCGCGCGGGTTGAGCGCCCGGCCGCCGATCCGCACCACCTGCCGCCTGGTGCCCTCGTTCGTTACGGTGACCTTCCAGGTCCTTGCGGTGCCGGGCAGCCCGGCTCCGGTGATCTGCTCCGGCGAGACGAGCAGCGTCGTCCCGGTCCGCCACGCCGCGCCGTACGACTGCGCGAGCTGGACCGCCGCGTGGCTGTTGAGCAGGCCGGCGCCCTGCTCCTGCGCCGGGGCGCCCAGGTCCGTGGCGGTGGACAGCAGGATCTGCTTGACCTGGAGCGGTGTCGGGTTGCTGCTGCCGTGCCCGTGCCTGAAGGCCTGGATGACCAGCGCGGCCGCGCCGGCGACGAAAGGCGCCGACTCGCTGGTGCCGCCCGCCTGCTCGATGTCGCTCGGGTTGCCGAGCTTGTTGACGCACTCGGCGTACCGGGCGTCGGCGTCGCAGGATGCCCAGCTCAGGTCGCCGGGGGCGACCAGGTTGACGGTACCGCCCGCCTCGTCGAACCCGGCGGAGCTGAACGCGCTGATGTTGCCGGAGAGCCAGCCCTTGGTCGCGAAGTACCGCGCCCCGTCGATGTTGGCCTGCGCGAGCGCCTGGAACTGGGTGGTCGCGCCGACGGAGATCAGGTTCGGATCGGTGGCCGGCGAGCCGATGGTGTTCGCTGTGCCCGCGTCGCCGGTTGACACGCTCACCACGACGCCGGCCCTGACCGCCGCGTCGTCGAACAGCCTGACCACGTCCTGGGTGGTGTCCGGCAGCGGGTTGCCGCCGAGCGACTCGTTGATGACGTTCACCTTGTCGGTCTCGACCGCGTAGTTGATCGCCTGGGCGAGCGTCGACGTGGTGCTGACGAGCTGGTCGAAGGGGTCGGCGGAGAAGACGTCGAGGCCCACGAGCGACGCGCCGGGCGCGACCCCCTGGATCCGGACGCCGCAGCCGCCCGGGTAGCCCTGCGCCGCGAAGCCGTTGATGTTGTAGACCGTGGCGCCCTGCCCGGCGATGGTGTTCGCGTCGAGGAACGCCTCACTGCCCCCGGTCGCCGCGCCGAGGCCGTTCCCGGTGAAATCGCGGTAGTCGGCGAAGACCGACGCGCCGCCACTGTGTTGGCCGGCACTGTGTTGGCCGGCACTGTGTTGGCCGGCACCGCGCCGCAGGTTCACGTTGCCCGGGTCAAGGCCGTCGGCGAGGAAGGCGACCTTCACCCCGGCCCCGGTGAACCCGAGCGACCGCGCGGTCGGCGCGGTCGCGCTGTCCGACGCCGTGCTCGTCAGCGCCAGGCCCTCCGGGGCGAGCAGGCTCTCGTTCACGGGCGAGCAGGCGCCTGGGATGCTGTGCAGCGGCAGCGAGGCCGTCCGGGCCCGGCCCTCGCCTGGCCGGGCCGCGCCTGGCCGGGCCGTGACAGCCGCCGTGGCCGGCCCAGGCACGGTGAACCTCGCGTCGGGGATAACCCGGGCGACCGCGGGGTCGGCCGCCAGTCGCCGTGCCTCGAGCGCGGAGACGGTGGCCGCCAAGGAGTTGACCAGCGTGAACTGCTTGATCCCGGTGGCGTGCACCGTCCGCAGTTCGCGGTCCAGTGACGCCTGGGCGGCCCTGGCCGCGGCGGCGGCCGGACCGCTGCCCGCGGTTGCCTGGCCGGCCTGGCTCTTGAGCAGCACGATCACGGGCTCGTCGGCGTGCTGCGACAGCTGCGCGGTCAGCGCGGGCGTCAACGGCCCGAAGGCAGGACCGCCGCGGGCCGCGCCGCCTGCCGTCGCCGCGAGCGAGACCGCCACCGCGGTGCCGACGCCTCCGGGCAGCCCGGCGAGGATGACCGACGCGAGCGCCGGCACGGCCACGACCGACAAGCACCTGCGTTTCGCCATGCTCTCCTCATCCGGCAACGGCGGCCTAAGCAGCCGCGACCGTGCGACCGTAACAGAATCGCTACAGAACGTGCACAGAAATGGGGAGGCCGGCCGGGACGAGGAAAACTTCCGCGGTTTCCCGCGGCGGCTATCTGATTACATGTCCGCATTTGGCGGCCGGGCCGCCGCCCGGCCGCCGTTCCCGCCCGGACCTGTGGCCCACCCGGGTCTCGTGCCGGACGGGGGTAGCTGCCTACCATGGCGGCATGAGTCCGCTCTCTGGAGTGCTAAGCGAGGCGTGGGCGCTGTACCGGCGGCACGCCTCGCATTTCATCCTCATCTCCTTCGCGATCTTCCTGGTGATCTCCGTCATCACCGCCCTGCTCAGCTGGGCGCTCGGCACCGCTCGGCGTGATCATCGGGGTGATCTTCAGCATGTTCGGCACGTTCCTGCTGCAGGCGGCGCTGGTGAAGGCCGTGCAGGACGTGCGGGACGGGCGCGTGGACCTCGACCTCGGCCAGACCGTCTCGGCGGCGCTGCCGTTCCTCGGGTCGGTGGCGATCGCGTCCATCCTGGCCAGCATCGGCATCGCGGTCGGCTTCGTGCTCATCATCGTGCCCGGCCTGATCCTGCTCACCTTCTGGTCGCTGATCGTGCCGGAGATCGTCATCGGCGGCGCCGGCGCGCTCGAGTCGTTCGGCCGTAGCTAGCGGACGGTGCGCGGCTACGCCTGGAACGTGTTCGGCACGTACATCCTGGTGTTCCTGATCCTGATCGTCGGCGAGATCGTCCTGTCCCTCATCCTGTCTGCCTGCCCTGCGGCTGGAGCAACTTCATCTCCAACCTCGTGACCGACACCCTCGTGGCGCCGTTCATCGCGGCGGTGATCACGCTGATCTACTACCGGCTGACCACGGCGCACGGCGGGCAGCCGGAGCCGGGCGCGGCCACCATGCCTGGCGCCGGCGGCTCGGCCGTACGGGCCGGGACCCGCTGACCAGGGCCACCGGCCCGGGACCCGCCGCCGGAACCCTACGGGCCGGACCCGCCAGGAACCGCCAACCGGTCAGAGCCCGTACGGCCCGAATCCTTACGGGCCGAACCCCAGCTAGAGCAGGTTACTACAGCAGGGGCTGGACCTGCTCGGCGGCGAACCGGACGAAGCCGACCGGGTCCTGGTCCGCGGCGTCGGGGTGCAGCACGACCTTGTCCACCCCGGCGCCCGTCCAGAACCTGACCGCCGCGGCGACCTCGCCCGCGTCGCCCGCGACGGCGGCGGTGCCTGCCTCGCCCGTCGCCGCGAGCCGCCGCGCCGCATCAGGTCCGGTCACCGTCAGCAGGTAGAGGACGACCTGGTGCGGGCCGGCGAGCCCGGCCGTCGCGCGGGCCCCGGCGATGATCTCGCGGGCGGCGCGCAGCCGTTCGGGCGTGGTGGACCCGGAGGTGAGGATCGTGCCGTCGGCGTACTGGCCGCTCACCTGGAGGGTGCGGTCGCCGGTCGCGGCGGCGAGCAACGGCGGAGCGGCGCGCGGCGGCAGGCCGAGCGCCACGTCGTCCAAATGCACGTAGCGGCCGTCCGTCGTCACCCGTTCACCGTTGAGCAGGCCGCGCAGCGCCTGCAGGTACTCGGCGAGCAGCGTCAGCGGCGAGCCGGCCCGCGCGCCGACCTGGCCCATCCAGTCCTGCACGCCATGGCCGACGCCCACCGTGACCCGGCCAGGAAACATGCGCTCAAGCGCGGCGGCCTCCATCGCGGTGAGCGCGACGTTCCGCAGCGGGACCGGGAGCACTCCTATCCCCACCGCCAGCCTGTCCGTCCAGGCGAGCAGCGCCGACGCCAGCGTCATCGCGCCACCCCAGAAGCAGTCCTCCCAGAGCCACAACTCCGCGAGCCCGGCTTCCTCGGCCGCACGCGCAACCTCGCGCAGCCGCTCGGGCGGGACCTGAGGCAGGCAGGTAGCGGCAAGAATCGTCATGCGTACATTCTCGCGGGCCGAGGAAATGACGGGGCCGGTACTCACGAGATGACTGGAACGCTTATGGTTGCGCAGTGGACGAGTCGTTCAGTGCCCAGCTGTGGGCGAGCAACAGCGATATCTTCGGCGCGATCCTGGCGCATCCCTTCATCACCGGACTGACGGACGGGACGCTGCCAGAGGACGCATTCGCGTTCTACGTGCTCCAGGACGCCCTTTACCTCACGGACTACGCGAGAGCGCTGGCCGCGGTCGGCAGCCGCGCGCCAACGGCGGGCGCCATGCGGATGTTCGCCAACCACGCGGCGGACGCCATCGCCGCGGAACTGGAGCTGCACGACGCGCTTCTCGACGAGCTAGGAATATCCAGGGAAATGGTTGAACGGGCCGAGCCCGCCCCGACCAACCTCGCCTATACGAGTTACTTGCTCGCCACTGTCCGGGGCGGAAGTTACGCCGAAGCCGTCGGCGTGGTGCTGCCGTGCTATTGGATCTATGCGCAGGTCGGCCGGGAGCTGCAGCGCCGCGGATCGCCCGATCCGCGCTACCGGCGGTGGATCGCGACCTACGGCGCGGACGAGTACCAAGGGGTCGCCGGTGACGTCATCAGCGAACTCGATCGCGTTTCCGTCGGCCTTTCCGCATCAGAGACCGCCGCAGTGCGCCGCCACTTCCGGACCACCTGCCGCTACGAGTGGATGTTCTGGCAGATGGGGTATGCCATGGAATCCTGGCCAGTGTAAACGGGCGATGCGGGATTGCGCTAAGCGCGCCCCGCCCTGACTCGCCACGATTTGTCGAGAATCCTCATCAATCAACGGCGCGCTTACCCGTAGAGGTGAGTTATGCTTAACTCGGCTCAGCGCGAGCACAATGCTCGGTAGCCGGACGCGGGGAGCCGGCTTTTAACCAAGCCTTGTGCAGGACGGGGTGGCGTCCTCCTGGCGCGTAACGCTGCAGGCATCGCTATGATGACTGTCGATACGAGGAAAGGCGGATTCCAGTGGCCCAAAAGATCACAACACTCTTCATAGACGACATTGACGGCGGAGCAGCAGAGGGAACCGTGCGGTTCGCCCTGGACGGGACTGAATACGAGATCGACCTGAACGCGAAGCACTCGGAAGAGCTTCGGTCGGCCCTCGGAAGGTACGTCAGTCATGCCCGCAAAGTCGGCGGCGCCTCGCGCCGCGCTGGTCGCGCCGCAGGTCGGGCCGGTCGGGGGTCCGGTTCGACGCTGAACACGACCGAAATCAGGAACTGGGCGCGCGAGAACGGGTACGACATTAAGGATCGTGGCCGTGTCCCCGCCGATCTGGTTGCGAAGTACCAGGCTGCCACCGGCAAGTAGGGGCATACGTAGGAATACCTACATTCCACCCTGGCTACCCAGCGGTCTTTGCTCCCTAAAGAACGACGCCCCCGGCGATGACGCCGGGGGCGTTTTTCTACGGTGCCATCTAGGCTGCCGTCGACATGTCGCAGCGCATTCAGGCGTATGCGGATTGCTCTCCGCCTTCGGTGCTCGTGCCGGTATCGGCCGCTTCGCTATCGATGCCGACTGCGCCTTCCGTGCCTTCGTCTTCGCTCGCGTCGCTATCCGTATCTTCGCTCACGACCGTACCGTCGACGTCCGCTGATCCCTGAACTGCCGCGGACGGCAGCCACGGTGATGCCGGGAATCCAGGTATCACCGGATGATCTGGCTCGGTGAAGAGCCACGCGCACGACACGATGAGTGAAATCACGAACACAAGAAAAACCCAGAAGATTCCGGTGAGTCCAGAGGAGATCGTCAGTCCCGCGGCGGCGGCTTGCGACGACGATATTCCGAACATAGCGGGCGTCGCTTGCTGGCCGGCCTGGATCATGGCGGCGGGCGCCTCCGCGGCAAGCGGCACGATCGCCCCCGCGAGCAGCAGCGCCCCCTGCCTGGCCGGCCGCCACAGCGCCGCGAGCGCGGCCACGACCACGACCGCCACCATGACGAGGACGTTGCCGGCGATCACCATCGCCGGGTTGTCGAACGCGTTGCCCGCGGTGATCGTCTGCGAGGTGCCCGTCGTGGTGGCCACCAGCGTGTAGCTGTCCCAGGACGGCGCGAAGGCGGCCACGGTGCCGATCGCGGCGAGCACGAGCAGCGCGAGCGGCCCGGCATGGCCGCGACCCGGGCGGCCCGGCCCGGCGGCCTGCCCGCTCCCCTGCGCCCGTTTCCCGGTTGACGTGAACGCGAGCGCAGCGCCCGCCGTGCACGCGGCCCAGCCGAGCAGGCTCACCACCAGGCCGGACCCGAGCGCTGCCTGGCCGGAGACCGCCTCGCCGAGGTCGGCGATGAACAGCCCCAACGTCACCGCGCTCAGCCCGAGCCCGAACAGCGCGCCGAGCCGTGCGGCGTTGCCCGGCCGGGCAACGCTGAGCGCGACAAGCGCCGCGGTCACCATCCAGCCGATCACGTAGCACAGGTGCGGTACCACCTGCTCCCACTGCGAGAGCAGGCTCTGCCCGCCCAGGTAGCCGGGGAAAAGGCCTGCGAGCCCGAGCACCACGCCGAGCACGAGCAGTCCCTCGCCGGCGAGCAGCGCGCCGCCGCGGCCGGACCGCGGCCTGGCCACGGTGCCGGCGACGGCGCTGCCGTCGGTCCCCGCCACGGGGGCTCGCCGACGCAGCCGGGCCCTCAGGCTCGTGCGCTGGCGGGTGACCGTGGTGATCGTGCCGGGCACCTCGATCGCGGCGAACCGCCCCCATGCCTGCACCCAGCCGTCGTGATTCTCCGGCCAGCGGTCGACCGGCGCGTCGTACGGCGCGCCAACGGCCCAGATGCCGTAAAACCGCTTTCCCCGTCCGATTTCATACTTCTCGCCCCGATGCGAGATGGTCGCCTTTTCCGGCACGGTTCCAGCCTCCATGCTCCCGCAGTTAACGCCTAACGCACTCACAGTAGGCACCGGAACTGGAAGATTGCTGAAGGCCCGCTCAGCGCACAGCGCAAATCCCCAGCCCAGTTCCGGATTCATCCCCCCAGGGTGAGGCGGGTCACTGTCCCCTGGCGGCATTGTCGTGGTGCAGCAGTGCCCGCGGCTCCGGGGAGCAAACAATGACTGACCAGACGACCGTCATGACGGTGACGGACAGCGGGCCGGTACCGGCTCGACGCCGCCGCCGACCGGCTCATGCCCGCCGAACGGGCGGCCCGCGGCAAGGCGGCCCGCGCCGCGGTGCCACGGCAGAGCCACGCCGCGTTCTGCCCGCCGGCGGGCAGGCCGGACCCGGTCGGCCTGCTCGAGGAGCAGGCCAAGACCCGGCTGCCCGACCTGGTGCCGGTCAGGTACGGCCGGATGACGGCCTCGCCGTTCAGCTACTTCCGCGGCGCGGCCCTGCCGATGGCGAGCGACCTGGCCGACACCCCGGTCACCGGCCTGGCCGTGCAGGCCTGCGGCGACGCCCACCTGTCGAACTTCGGCGTCTTCGGGACGCCGGAGCGGCGCCTCGTATTCGACGTCAACGACTTCGACGAGACGCTGCCCGGCCCCTGGGAGTGGGACGTCAAGCGGCTGGCGGCGAGCCTGGAGATCGCGGCGCGCGGCAACGGGTTCACCGTCAAGCAGCGCCGCGACATCGTCATGGCCACGGTCGGCCGTTACCGGCAGGCGATGCGCGAGTTCGCCGCAATGAGCAACCTGGACGTCTGGTACGCGAATGCCGATGTCGAGCAGGTACGCGCTCAGTTCCAGTCCCAGCTGACCGCCCGCGAGCGCAAGCGGCTGGACAAGAACATGACGAAGGCCATGACCAGGGACAACCTGCAGGCACTCAGTAAGCTGACCCGGGTAGCCGACGGCCGCGTCCGGCTGCTCTCCGACCCGCCGCTGCTCGTGCCCGTGGACGAGGTTGAGCTCGGCGAGGCGGAACGGGCGGCCGTCGAGAAGTTCCTGTCCGAGATGATCTCCAGTTACGCGCGCACGCTCGACAGCGCCCGCCGGTACCTGCTCGAGCAGTACGAGTTCTGCGACATAGCGCGCAAGGTGGTCGGGGTGGGCAGCGTGGGAACCCGCTGCTGGCTCGTGCTGATGCTCGGGCGCGACAGCGAGGACCCGCTGTTCCTCCAGGTTAAGGAGGCCGAGGCGTCGGTGCTCAGCCGGTTCTGCGGCACCAGCGCCTACCGGAACCAGGGCCAGCGGGTGGTCGCGGGCCAGCGGCTGATGCAGGCGGCGAGCGACCTGTTCCTCGGCTGGCAGCACACCCCCGCGGGGCTGCTCGACGGCCAGCCGCGTGACTTCTACGTCCGGCAGCTCAGGGACTGGAAGCTTTCCGTGGACATCGGCCTCATGGTCCCGGACGGCATGCTCAAGTACGGCGCCCTGTGCGGCTGGACGCTCGCCAGGTCCCATGCGCGCTCGGGCGACCGGATCGCCATCGCCGCCTACCTGGGCGGTTCGGACGTCTTCGACAAGGCCATCACCGAATTCGCCGCCGCCTACGCCGATCAGAACGAGCGGGACCACCAGAGGCTGGTCGACGCGGTCGCGGCCGGGCGGGTCACCGCCGAGTGTGGCGTGTGACGGTGCGGATAACACGGCTGGGATCGTGTCGTCCCAAGCCCCGTCTAGCGGCGGCTCGCTGAGGGCTGTTAGGTTCCTGGTATGCGGCTGGCGGTCCTCGGCGGAACCGGCGGGTGGCCGACGGCCGGGACGGCCTGCAGCGGCTACCTGGTCGAGCACGACGGTCACCTGGTGCTGATCGATCCCGGCTACGCGACGTTCCCGCGCCTGCTCGAGCACTGCGCAGCGGCCGAGATAGGCGCGGTGCTCGTCAGCCACGGGCATCCCGATCACTGCGCCGACCTCAGCCCGCTGCTGCGCGCCAGGGCGTGGGCGGAACGTCCCGGGCCGCCGCTGCCGGTCTACGCGCCGCCTGGCGCGCTTGACGCGGTGCTCGCGCTCGACCGCCCCGGCACGCTGGACGGCGCGTTCGAGCTGCGTGAGTTCGCACCCGGCGCCGCCTTCGAGACGGGCCCGTTCGCCGTGCGCACCTGGCTGCTGCCGCACACGCGGACCAACGCGGGACTGCGGCTGCACGCCGGCGGCCGTGCTCGCCTACACCGGGGACACCGGCCCGAGCCCCGATCTCCCTGTCCTGGCCCGCGATGCCGACCTGTTCGTCGCCGAGGCGAGTTACCCGGAACGGGTCCCCGATGACCTGGTCCAGTACCTGTCAAGCGCCCGGCAGGCGGGGCAGACCGCCGCGGCGGCGGAAGCCCGCGGGCTGCTGCTCACCCACCTGATGCCGGGCACCGACCCCGGCGCCGCCATCGGCGCCGCCTCGGCCGGCTACGACGGCGACGTCACCGTCGCGGTCCCCGGGCTCACCCGGCAGCTCCCCTGACGCGTTCCTCCGCCCCCGGCACGACGCCACCGTGCAGCACGTGCACGGGGCCGTCACCGCCGCCGAGTCCGGCCAGGCCGTGCGCCACCGCGTCGCCCGCCACCGCGGCGGCCTGGCGGGCCGCGTCGGGCAGTGACAGCCCGGCCGCCAGTCCGGCGGCGAGCGCCGCGGAGTGGGTGCAGCCGGCGCCGTGCGTCGCCGCGATGTCATGGCGCGGCACGGGGATCACCAGGTGGGTCCGCCCGTCGAACAGGTGGTCGGCGGGCTCGGCGCCGTGCCCGCCGGTGACGAGCGCCGCGCCCGCGCCCATGGCCACGAGGCTCATCGCGAGCGCGGCACGGTCCTCGGTGTCAAGACCGGTGAGCGCCTGGGCCTCCATCAGGTTCGGCGTGACGACCGTGGCGAGCGGGAAGAGCCGGGCGGTCAGCGTGGCGACCGCGTCGGCGCGCAGCAGCCTGCTCCCCGAGCTGGCCACCATCACCGGGTCGACCACGAGCGGCAGCCCCCGGCCGGCCAGCTCGTCGGCGACCGCCTCGATGATCGGCGCGGAGAACAGCATGCCGGTCTTCGCGGCGTCCGCGCCGATGTCGTCGAGCACCGCCCTGATCTGGTCCCTGACGAACGCGCCCGACTGCTCGGCGATCGACGTCACGCCGAGGGTGTTCTGCGCGGTGAGCGCCACGATGGCGCTCGTGCCGTAAGCGCCGCAGCGCGCGAACGCCTTGAGGTCGGCCTGGATCCCCGCGCCGCCGCCGGAGTCGGACGAAGCGATGGTGAGAACGCGTGGGATCAACCGAGCGCTCCCGCCGCGAGGCCTTCGGCGGCCGGGCTTGACGCGACCGCGTGCCAGCGGCGCGGGATGCGGCCCGCCTGGTACGCGGCCCGGCCCGCCGCGACGGCGAGCGCCATCGCCGTGGCCATCCGCTCCGGGTCGGCGGCGCGGGTGATCGCGGACGCGACGAGCACCCCGGCGCAGCCGAGTTCCATCGCCAGCGCCGCGTCACTCGCGGTGCCGATGCCGGCGTCGAGGATGACCGGGACGCCGGACCGCGAGGTGATCATCGAGATGTTGTGCGGGTTCCTGATGCCGAGCCCGGAGCCGATCGGCGAGCCGAGCGGCATCACCGCGGCGCAGCCCGCCTCCTCAAGGCGCAGCGCGAGCACCGGGTCGTCGTTGGTATACGGCAGCACGGTGAACCCGTCGGCGACCAGCAGCTGCGCCGCGTCGAGCAGTTCCACCGGGTCGGGCAGCAGGGTGATGTCGTCGGCGACCACCTCGAGCTTGACCAGGTCCGTCTCCAGCGCCTCGCGGGCCAGCCGGGCGGTGAGCAGCGCCTCGGCGGCGGTGTGGCAGCCGGCGGTGTTCGGCAGCACGGCGACGCCGGCGTCGCGGATCGTGCCGATCAGCGAGCCGTGGCCGCTGCCGCTGACCCGGCGCATCGCGACGGTGGTCAGCTCGGTGCCCGAGGCGGCGAGCACCCGGCCGAGCACGTCGAGGGACGGCGCGCCGCCGGTGCCGACGATCAGTCGCGAGGACATCTTCTGGCCTGCTAGCTGCCAGGGGTCGGCTGCAGGCGAAGCCACGCTCACGTTCTGCATGTTCACTGTGTTCCTATCCTCCCTGCACGGCGGTCACGATCTCGACCACGGAACCGTCGGCGAGCGGGGTGTCCGGCCAGGCGCGGCGGGGGACGACCTCGCCGTCGACGGCGGCGGCGATGCCGCGGGCGGTCGCGGTGAGCTGGGTGATGAGGTCCGCGAGCGTGGTGCCGGGCGACAGCTCGCGCTTGTCCCCGTTGACGGTCACGTGGGTCACTCGAACCTCCCTGGGTGGAACGGCGACCAGGCGGCGTGCGGGTCCTTGCCGTCGAGCAGCGCGGCGACCGCGTCCGCGGTGACGGCCGACAGCATGATGCCGTTGCGGTAGTGGCCGGCCGCGATGAGCAGCCGCCCGTCGCCCGCGGGGCCGAGCACGGGACCGTTGTCGCTGCTGCCGGGGCGCAGCCCGGCGACGGCCTCGGCGAAGATGAGCTCGCTGACCGCGGGGACCGCCGTGGTGGCGTCGCGCAGCAGGTCATGCACGGCGCCGGCGGTGACGTCGCGGTCCTCGCGCTCCTCCTGGGTGGCGCCGACCACCAGCTCGCCGTCCTTCCGCGGGACCAGGTACAGGTCGTGGCCCATCACCAAGGCACGGACGGTGCGGGTGAGGATGTGCGGCATGCCGCTGCGGTGTCGCAGGCGGAGGATCTGGCCCTTGACCGGGCGGATCGCTTCTCGGACGGCTTTTGGCACGCCGTCGAGGTGGCGGGTGGCGTGGCCGGCCGCGACGACTACGCGGGCGGCGGTGAGCTCGCGGGGCGCGGCCGGGCGGGCTCCGGTTGGGCCAGCTCCGGCGGGCTGGGTTCCGGCGGACAGGGTGACGCGGCCGGGCGCGACGCGCGCGGCGGCGGCGCGGACCGTGCGCACCCCCGCCTTGGCGGCCGCGGCGCGGAGGGCGGCCAGGTAGCGGCGGTTGTCCACCGACAGGTCGCCTGCCGCGAACACGCCGCCACGGGTCGACGGGGCAAGGAACGGCTCGCGCTTGCGGCACTCCCGCGCGTCGAGCCGCTCCGCTTTGAGCCCGATCGAGTGGCGGAAGTCGGTGAGCCGGTCGAGGGCCGCCAGGTCGCCGTTGTCGTAGGCGACGGCGAGGGTGCCCTCGGTGCGCAGCCCGGTTTCCCTGCCCGCGGCCCGCTCAAGCTCCGCGTTGAAGGACGGGAAGCGGTCGATGGCGTGCAGGTTGAGGTTGAGCAGGTCCTGCTCGCCGAAGACGGACTCCGAGACCGGGCCGAGCATGCCGGCCGCGACCAGGCTGGCCTTGTCGTCCGTCAGGGGGTCGTCAGCGCCCGGGTCGACGATGATGACGGCGTGCCCGGCGCTCGCGGCGCGCCAGGCGATGGCGGTGCCGATCACCCCCGCGCCTACGACGATGACATCCGCGTCCACGTGCGCTCCCTTCGCCGGCATTACCCGGATCAGGTTCGACGGTCGGAGGCCGTTCGCCTCCCTCTCAGCCCTGCCGCGGGCTCCCGTGCTGTTCACTTCAGTGTAACGCGGGCGCCTGATATGTCCCGAACGGGACCGCGGGGCCCGCGGGAGCGCAGGATCTGCGCGCTGCTACGCCCACATCTCCCGGCCCCGCATCTTTGCGGTATCGCTATTAGCAATCCGCCATCGGACGACTACGTTGCGTACTAGGCTGCGCTGTGCCGGATACGCCGAGTGAACATGGGGGGCGGGCGTGGGACCACGCGCAGCAAGGGCAGGACACGGGATCTCGCGGTTCTATCCGATCCGGCCGATGCCGCGGCCACACCCGACGCGGCCGGTGCCGCGGCCCCACCCGGGGCGGCCGGCACCCGGCATCCGGTGATCAAACTCGCCGGGACGCTGCCTTGAGTGCGGTTCATCCCGCACCACGCCGGACTGCCCTAACGGCACCTGCCGCCAAGGGACGATCGCGGGCATAAGACGATCGCAGGCATACTTGCCCGCATGGAAATCTCGGCGGGGCGGCGCGGTTCGAGGACTTTCCCGTTGGCCGCGGCGACGCTCTTGGTCACCGTCGTGCTCGCACTCGGTGGTTGCAAGAGCAACGGCACCACGGCTAGCACGGCCACTACCCCGACTTCTGCGCCGGGTTCGCCGGCGACGAGTCAGGCCTCGCTCGCGGGCACCCCGGGAAGCACGGCCGGCTGCAACGCGGACTACTGCACCCCGGCGGACTGGGACACGGCGCGGGCGTCAACGCCGCTCGCGCAGATACCGCCCTTCGTCGAGCCGCTCAACGTGATCATCAGCGCCAGGTCGACCGTGGCCCTCGCCGACATCCAGCAGGCCCTCGGCAACTGGCACACCGTCTCCACCGCGACGACGGTCAGCGTCCTCGGCATCCACCTGCGGTGCATCTCTTCCGAGCAGGCGGACGTGACCGGCGGCGGCTACCTGCCGCAGCACGTGGCGTGGCGGCTTGGCGGCTGCCTGGACGGCAACAAGCTGTCGCTGTCCGGCGATGAGGACCACGTGCGGATCTGGAACCAGCCGGTAGCGGGCAGCAAGTACGGCGCCTGGTTCATCGCCGCGAGCTACGAGACCATGTGCGTCGACCGCGACGGCGCGCTGGAGCCGGCCAGCGACCATGTGACCTACGCGGCGCTGCATGCCGGGAGCACCTATCACTGTGTCGACGGCGGCCCGGGCAGCTTCCACGCCAAGCACCCCGACGGGTATAACGACGCCGCCGCGGACTTCTCCGCCGCCATCGCCTCGGCCGCCCGCGGCCGCGGCTGGCAGGTCACGACGCGGACGGTCACCGCCGCGCGCAAGGCGAGCGCCGGCGAGGGCGGCGTCCCGTTCGGCTCCACCGTCTACGTCGTCACGGTGACCGGGTGACCGGCCTCGAGTCCCCGCCTGGATATCAGGCGGCAGCGCCTCAAGGCGGCTTGCTGGCGGCCGGGGTATAGGCCGATGGCGGGCCAGCAAGATCGTCATGTCCCGGAAGGCCGCCATCAGCCTAACCGTCCATGACGATCTTCGCGGCCGCCCGGCCGCCGCCGCGGTGACGGGTTCACGGCTGCCCCGGCACCGCAAGCCCGGTCAGCCGGCCGTAACGACGGGTGAACGTGACGTGGGTGACGCCGCTGGGGGAGCTCACCGACTCGATGGCGAAGCGCTCCTCCAGTCCCTCCAGCCCGTCCCAGAGGGACTCGCCGCGGCCGAGGAGGACCGGCACGAGCGCGATGTGCATGTGGTCGACCAGGCCGGCGGCGAGGAACTGGCGGACGGCGGCCGGGCCGCCGCCGATGCGGACGTCGAGGCCGCCCGCGGCCTGCTTGGCCGCCGCAAGCGCCTGCTCCGGGCGGGCGTCGATGAAGTGGAAGGTCGTGCCGCCCTTCATCTCGACCGGGGGCCTGACGTGATGGGTGAGCACGAAGACGGGGGTACGGAACGGCGGCTCATCCCCCCACCAGCCCTTCCACTCCTCGTCGGTCCACGGTCCGCGCTGCGGGCCGAACTTGTTGCGCCCCATGATCTCCGCGCCGATGCCCGGCCCCCAGTTGCTCGCGAAGGCGTCGTCGATGCCGGTGCTCCCGCCTGGCCGGCCCTGCATGGCGTGAAATGAACGGGTGCCCATGAACCATCGCACCAGCCGGTCGCCGGCATGCCCGAAGGGTGCCTCCGGGCCCTGGTCAGCACCGGCGCCGAAGCCATCGAGCGAGACGGAAAGGTTGTGAACACGAACAAGTGACATGACGGGTAGACCTCTCTGGTCGAAGCTGAGTCCATCTGTACTCATCGTGTGGTCGTAGCCAGCATCGCTCTCTCGACACTGGGCACCCTTGACACCCGAGCACCTGCGAACGGCTGACAGCCTGGCCTAAGCCACGGACAGTCCCGATCGTCCGATTCGCGCGTGCCGCCCGATCCAAGAGCAGGCATGCGCGGGGCAGCCGCGATCATGCGGTCGGCGTCGAGCAGCTGCCAGTCGAGGATGAAGCCGACGTCGCTGGCGAGCTGCTCGAAGAATGCGCGCTGGGGCCGATCCTTGCCCTCCATCGGGTACGCCCTGGCTAGAGTGTCTTCCCTTCGTAGCAGCCGTCTAGCTCAACCCAGTCGGCGTGACACGCGTGAAGCCCGTGAACGAAATTCCTGACCTCGCTGTCGGGGACGTCTTTGGTCTGCGTCCCGCCGAACCCCTGATGCCATGCGATGCGCCAGATTGTGATCGCTGGTCGCCTCTCCTCCGCTGATGGGGACACGTGTCCTCCGCTGATGGGGACACGTGCCATCGTTACCTAGTGTGGCTCAGAGGGAGGGAGCGGCTTAGAGGAGAAGGTCCTGGGTCCCGGGACGCCGGCACGTCAGGCGCTGCGGGCGTCTGGCCACACGTGCCGCAGGGCCTGTTCCGCCCAGTCGTCGGGTATGTCAGAGGTGGCGATGTACCGTGCGTAGAACGAGCCGATCAGCATGCTCGCCAGGACGTCGGGGTCGGCCGAGTCGGGCAGTTCCCCGCGGCTGACGCCCTCGGCCAGGACCTGGCGCAGCGCGGTCCGGCGCGGCTCGACTAGCCGGCCGCGGAAGGCGGCGAGCAGTTCCGGGTGACGGTGCTCTTCGGCGAGCAGCGTGCCGACCACCGCCATGGAGTTCGCGCGCAGCAGGTTAGCGCGGAAGTTCCGCAGCACCGCGAGGGCTCGGCTGCGGGGCGGCCCTGACCCGGCGGGAATGGCCTCGATCCGCAGCGAGTCGATGACCGCGACGGCCACGCTGGCCTTGCCGCGGAACCGGCGGCGCACGGCGGGGACTGTCGTGCCGGCGGCGGCCGCCACCGACTCCAGGGACATCCCGGCGTATCCGGCCTCACGGAGCTGGCGCTCAGCCGCGGCCAGGATCGCCTGGTCCCGGCGGGACGGGGATAAGGCCGGCGTTACCTTCACCCCCATCGTCAACTACCCGATCGACTGGACCATCTGACCGGCCGGCGCAGCGACCCGCGAGATGCTCGGCGGGTGAGTTTCGACCCAGTGGCATGCGGCACGATGGGGGGATGACGACTGACCTGCGGGCGCGGCTGGCCGCCGCGCGGCTTTACCTGTGCACCGGCGCGCGCCGTGAGCAGGGAGACCTGGAAGCGTTCCTCGACGCGGTGCTGAGCAACGGGGTGGACATCGTCCAGCTGCGGGAAAAGGGGCTTGAGGCGGGCGAGGAGCTGGCGCTGCTCGAGGTGTTCGGCGCCGCGTGCCGTCGGCACGGGGCGCTGCTCGCGGTGAACGACCGGGCGGACGTCGCGCTGGCGTCCGGGGCGGACGTGCTGCACCTCGGGCAGGATGACCTGCCCGTCCCGGTAGCCAGGCGGATTCTCGGGCCGGGCCCGGTGATCGGGCGGTCGAGTCACAGCCCGGAGCAGGCCGCGGCGGTGGCGGTCGAGGACGGTACCGACTACTTCTGCGCCGGGCCGCTGTGGGCGACGCCGACCAAGCAAGGACGGCCGGGCACCGGGCTCGGGCTGCTGTCGGACGTGGCGCTGCTCGGCGCCGCCCGGCCGTGGTTCGCGATCGGCGGGATCAGCCTCGACCGGCTAGGAGAAGTGCTCGATGCGGGTGCGACCCGGGTGGTGGTAGTCCGGGCGATCACCGAGGCGGACGACCCGGGGGCGGCGGCGGCCGCGTTCGCGAAGCGGCTGAGCGCGGCGTAGCCCGAGTCCGGCCGGCATGGACGTGGGCTGGGGTCAGGCGTCGCGCAGGCGGAGGACGGCCGCGCCGAGCACGAGCGCGCCAAGCGCCCACAGGGCGGTGACGCCGAGGCCCTGCCACGGGGTGAGCGGCAGGGCGTCCAGTCCGACCGTGGCCTGGACGTACAGGCCGGCCGTCATCGGGGCGACCTGCTCAAGGTGACGGGCGAGCACGTGGTCGGGGATGACCGCGGACATGATCGGGAACAGCAGGAGCAGGCCGAGCACGAGGCCGATGCCGGCGGCCGCGTCGCGGACCGCGGCGGTGACGCCGAAGGCGAGCAGGGCGATCAGCGTGAGGTACAGGACGCTGCCGCAGGCGGCGCGCAGGTCGGCGCCGTTAGCCGAGGGACAGCGCAATGAAGCCGTTCGCCGCGGACAGCCCGTTGCCCGGCAGGATCAGCGCGCCGGCGAGCACCGAGCCGCCCACCGCGAGCACCCCCGCCGCGAACGCGGCGGCGGCGACGATCAGGGCCTTCGAGCAGAACGCGGTGAACGGCGGGGCACCGCGGTCAGGGTGAGGCGGATCATGCCGTTGCCGTACTCGCCGCCGATGGCGAGCACGGCGAGCAGGGCGACGATCACTTGGCCGAGGTAGACGCCCGTCGAGGCCGAGGCGGGCCGGGTCCGCGCCGGTCAGCCGGGCGGTGCAGGCGCCGGGCGGGCAGTGGAAGTCGGCGGCCGTGGCCGCGCTCACCGTCACGGTGAGCGCGGCCACGGCGAGCAGCAGCCACCAGCTGCCCGCCAGGGTGCGGAACTTCGTCCACTCCGCGTGCAGTGCGTCGGTCGACGAGGCGCCGGCCATCAGGCGTCCCGGCGGCGCAGCAGGCAGGCGGCCAGGGCAAGCGCCGCCGCGGTCCAGGCGGCGAGCACCGCCAGGCCGGCCCACCCCGGCAGCGGGAAGTAGCCGGAGAAGGGCGCGTAGAACATGCTGACCTGGCCGTAGGCCGGGTACGGCTGCTGCAGCGCGAACCCGGCGGCCGGCATGATCCGCAGCAGCCAGTCCCCCGCGCTCAGCGGGACGGCCGCGAACACCGCGAGGAAGTACGGGACCACGATCACCATGACGGCGACCGCGACCGTGGCCGCGCCGCGGCGCACGATGACCGCGATGGCCATGGCGAGCACCGCGAAGAACGCCGCGAGTACCCCGGTGCCGATGATCACCCTGGCCTCGGCCGTACCGGAGATCGGGAACGCGTAGGCGCCCCTGGCCCGGGTGATCGCCTCGCCCGCGAGCACCGCCACGGCCGCGCCGATCAAACCGACGAGGAAGCCGGCCGCGGCGACGACCACCGCCTTGGCCGCGAGCACGCGCCCTCGCGAAGGGGTCGCCGCGAACGTCAGCCGGATCAGCCCGCGCCGGTACTCGGCGGTGACGAACAGCGCGGCGATCACCACCAGCGCGATCAGGCCGGCGAACGTGCCGACGAGGTAGTCGCTGACCGTCACCGCGGGGTCCGCCTCGCCGCCGTGCCCGGACGGGATCGGCGCGATGTCGCCCTGTCCGGTCACGGTGTACTGGCCGTCCGCCTGGCGGTATCCCCCGATACCCGGCATCTCAGGCGGGCCGACATACCCGCCAGCCCACGCGGACCGCCCCGCCGTCCAGCCGCCCGCCGTGACGAGGCGGTCGAAGACCGCCGTGTCCTGGCTGGGGCTGCTGAAGCTGTTGGTCCCGCCGCCGAAGCCCTCGCCTACATGCACGGCGTAGTCGGGGGACGCGGTGAACAAGCCAACCTGCGCCGTCGGCGGGAGGCTCGCCAGGGTGACAGTGCCGACTCGCGCCCAGTGCGCGCCGTCGGCCGAGTCGGAGCCGGTGATCACGTCGCCGGACCTGGCCAGCCGCAGCCATCGCGGGTTCGCGGCCCCGACCGGGCCGGCCATTCCCGCGGTGTCGCCGTTGTAGTTCCACTGCATGCGCACGCCGTGGCCGCCCGTCACCATGATCGCCGCGTACGCGGAGCCCTGGGTGAGGTTCTCCTTGATGATGAGGCCGGCCTTGGCCCACGGCACGACGCCTGGGATGTCAGTGGAATAGTCGCTGTTGTAGGGCCCGTGCGGCGGCGGCATCCGTCCGGTCAGCGAGGTCACCCGGACGGTGACGCTGCCGTCGCCGGGCAGCGGCTGGCGGACGAAGTAGAAGCTGTCGTTCACCGGCTCGCCGCCCGGGCCGAGGAGGAAGGACAGGCCGCCGCCGCAGCTTCCGCTGCTCGGCTGCCCGGCGGAGCCGACCGCCTGGCAGGCGGACTGCCCGCCGGCCGAGGCGGCCAGCCCCAGGCCGGCCATCGCCAGCACGGCGATCAGCGCGCCGATGACCCAGCCGCGCACCGTGCGGAACTTGGTCCACTCCGCGCGCACCGTCTGCGCGAAGCCGTCCCGGCCGGGGGCGGCCGGGGAGCGGTAGGGCGCGGTCGCGGTCATGCCGACACCCCCGCCTCGCCGGCGCTGTGGAATTCGCCCGCGTGCTGTTGTCCCCCGGGGGGGCGACCCCCGTACCCCCCGAATGAAAGTCCACCGCGTCCCTGGTGAGCTCCATGTACGCCTCTTCCAGGGTCGCCCGGTGGGCGCTAACCTCGCTGAAGGGGACATGGCCGGCGGTCAGGACGGCCACCACTCGTTCTGGCGACAGGCTGGACACCGTCAGCGTGTCCGGCGCGGTCGCGGCGACCTCAGCCCCGGCATTGGCCAGCGCCGTCATGGCCTCGGTGAGCGCCGGCGTGCGGAGCCGCACGCGGTCGCCCGAGGCGGCGGCGATGAGGTCGGCGACCGGGCGGTCGGCGATGACCTTGCCGCGGCCGATGACGACCAGGTGGCCGGCGGTGTCCTGCAGCTCGCTCATCAGGTGGCTCGACACGAGGACGGCACGGCCCTCGCGGGCGAGGTCGCGCAGGAAGCCGCGCATCCAGGCGATGCCCTCGGGGTCCATGCCGTTGAACGGCTCGTCCATCATGATGACCGGCGGGTCGCCGAGCAGCGCGGCGGCGATGCCGAGGCGCTGCCGCATGCCGAGTGAGTAGCCGCCGGCCTTGCGCTTCTTGACCTCGCTGAGACCGGACAGGGCCAGTACCTCATCGACGCGGCGCGCGCTCAGGCCCTGGGAGTGCGCCAGCCACAGCAGGTGGTTGCGCGCGGAGCGGCTCGGCTGCAGCGCGCCTGCGTCGAGCAGCGCGCCGATGTGCCGCAGCGGCCGGCGCAGCGCGGCGTAGGGGCGGCCGCCGATCGTCGCCGTGCCCGCGTCCGCCGCGTCGAGGCCGAGTATGACGCGCATGGTGGTGGACTTGCCGGCCCCGTTCGGGCCGACGAAGCCGGTGACCTGGCCGGGCGCGACGGTGAACGTCATGCCGTCGAGGGCCGTCGCCGGGCCGAACCGCTTGCGCAGCCCGGCGACTTCGATGGTTGCTTCCATGGTGGATCACGCTACGGCCGGCCGGCGGCCGGGGTCGTCACGCCGCAGAGCGGTCTTCCCCGCTCCCCTTCCTGCAGCACAGAACGGGGGCGTGGTCCCCCGTGCGAGCTACGGGCCTCTCCCGGGCGGGGGTGACGCGAACGAGGGTGATGCCCGGCGACAATGGGACTGACATGGGGAATGGACGTGGCATGTGGCAGGCGCGACTGGCGCGGCTCGCGGCCGCCCGATACGCGCGGGCGGCCGGCGTCGCGCTGCTCGCCGCCGCCGCGGTCGGCCAGGTGGTCGCGCAGGTGGTCGCGCAGACGCAGCGGGACAGCTTCCCTGCGGTGCTTGCCGTGGGGCACGCGCTGGCGCTCGCCCTGCTCGCGCTGGTCGCCACGGTGCCGCTCGCGTTCTTCCGGCCCGCCATGGCCGCGCTTGCGGTCACCTTCGGCAACGCGGTGGCGCTCGCCTCGTTCGGGCAGGTGACGGGGGCCGGCATGGCCGCCGAGCTGATCGCGGTCTGCTGGCTCGGGCTGGCCGGCGCGAGCTTTGACCTGCGCGCGGTGCGCTGGCTCAAGGGGCGGCACCTGGCCGTGGGGCTTGCCCTGCCGTTCCTGGTGATCGCGCTGACCCGGGGCGGCTGGGCGGCGGTGTTCCTCGCGTGCGCCGTGCCCGTCGCGGCCGGCCTTGGCATCCTGGCCTGGGCAGAGCGGCTGGCGCGGACCAGGAGCGCGGCGGGCGAGGCGCTCGCGGACACGCTGCTCGCGCACACCGCGCGCGGCGAGCGGGCGCGGATCGCGCGCGAACTGCACGACGTGGTCGCGCACCACATCTCGATGATCGCGGTGCTCGCCGAGACCGGGCGGCTGACCACGCCCGGGCTGCCAGAAGCGGGCGCGCGACGGTTCACCGAGATCGGCGACACCGCGCGGGCGGGGCTGACCGAGATGCGGCGGCTGCTCGGCGTGCTGCGGGAGGACGCGGTGGCGGCCGAGGAGGCGGCAGGACGGCACGGGCGCCGCGGACGCCGCGGCCGGCGGATCGCGCGCCGAGCCGTCAGCCGCAGCCGGGGCTCGCTCAGCTCACCGAGCTGGTCGACGCGGCACGGGACGCGTCGCTCGCGGGGACCCGGCTGATCATCTCCGGCCCGGTCACGCCGCTCGACCCGGGCGTCGAGCTCGCCGCCTACCGCATCGTGCAGGAGGCGCTGACCAACGCCAGGCGGCACGCCCCGGGGGCGGCGGTTGACGTCGAGCTGCGCTACTCGGCCGAGTGGCTGCGGCTGCGGGTCAGGGACAACGGGCCAGGCCGGGACGGCCTAAATGGGGGCCGGAGGGGCGGCGGTGACGGGACCGCCGTCCTGGATTGCCGCAGCGGGATCGCAGTGGGGCCGCGGGCGGCGGGCACGGCCTGGCCGGGATGCGGGAGCGGGCGTTCTCCGTGGGCGGCTCGCTGTACGCCGGGATCGCGCCGGGCGGCGGGTTCCTCGTCGAGGCCGTGCTGCCCGCGGACCGGGACGCAAGCCGGGCCTCCCGTGCCTGGACGGGGCGGGCGGCCTAGTGGGCGGAGCGAGCCGATGAGCGGGCAGCCGATCGCGATCGTGGTCGCCGATGACCACGAGGTGGTGCGGGCCGGGTTCGCCGCGCTGCTCGGCACTCAGCCCGACTTCACCGTGCTCGGCACGGCGGCGGACGGCGCCGCGGCGGTGCGGGTCTGCCGGGAGCTGCGCCCCGACGTGGTGCTGATGGACGTGCGGATGCCGGGCACCGACGGGATCGAGGCGACGCGGCAGCTCATCGGGGAGGCGAGCGTTTCCGCCGATGCACCAGGCGGCACTCGAGCAGGGCGCGGCAGCCCAGGTGGGGTCGGGGCCGACGGCGGCGCCTGGACGCCCAAGGTGCTGATCCTGACTACCTTCGACCTGGACGAGTACGTCTTCGACGCGCTGCGTGCGGGCGCCAGCGGATTCCTGCTCAAGGACGCGACCGCGGAGCGGCTGTTCGACGCGGTCCGTGTGGTCGCGGCCGGCGAGGCGCTGCTCGCCCCTGGGTTGACCCGGCGGCTGATCAGCGAGTTCGCCCGGCTGCAGCCGCCAGCGGCTGCAGCCGGGCCAGCGGCCGCCGACCGTCCGGGAGCGCTCACCGCGCTCACCCCGCGGGAGACTGAGGTGCTGCGCCTAGTCGCCGAGGGCTTGTCCAACAACGAGATCGCCGTACGGCTCGTGGTCACCGAGGAGACGGTGAAGACCCACGTCAGCCGGATCCTGGCCAAGCTCGGCCTGCGTGACAGGACCCAGGCGGTGGTGGTCGCCTACGAGTCCGGCCTCGTCGTCCCCGGCCGCTAGGCGGGCGGACGCCGAGCCGGGGGTGGCGGGGTCAGTCGCTCTCGTTCGGGATGGCTACCTTGATGCCCTGGGCGGCGAGTACCCGCGCGCTGATCGCGCCGAGTTGCTCGAATTCCTCCTTGGTGAGGGCGTTGACAAGTAGCTCGCGGACGGCGGTGACGTGGCCGGGGGCGGTGGCGAGTACCTTCTGCCGGCCTTCGTCGGTGAGGACGGCGTTGATGAAGCGGCCGTCGCCTGGGCAGGGCTCGCGGCGGACCCAGCCCCTGGCCTCGAGGCGGCTGACGACGTGGCTCAGCCGGGACAGCGAACTGCTCGCGATCGCCGCGAGCTCGCTCATCCGCAGCGTCCGGTTCGGGGATTCCGACAGGCCGGACAGGACGAGGTAGTCGAAGTTGGTGATGCCCGCGTCCCGCTGCAGCTGGGCGTCGAGGGCGGCGGGCAGGCGCAGCAGCAGGGCGATGAAGGGGCGCCAGGCCGCCTGCTGTTCATCGGTGAGCCACTCCATGGCTTATATTCTAGGGCATTTGGTTGATGCTTCAATGACGACTGTCGATGATGTATAGTTGAAGCATCAAGTTCGTTGACAGTGGAGGAAGGCTGATTCGTTGACAGTGCTGATTCGTTGACAGTGCTGAGTGGAGGCGGTCATGGCCGGGCGCTCAATCTTCGACCCGCTGGTTCCGGCGGGCGCGTACGACTCGTTCGTGACCGAGGCGGGTCCGCGGTCGGCGGCGCAGCGCCGCTGGGAGCCGTCGGACGGGGCGCTGCCCGCGCTCTACATCGGCCACGGAGCGCCGCCGCTGCTCGACGACTCGACGTGGATGGGGCAGCTGGCCGCCTGGACGCACGCCATGCCCAAGCCGCGGGCGGTGCTGATCGTCTCCGCGCACTGGGAGGCGGCGCCGCTGATGCTGTCCGCGCCCGGCGCCGGCACGCGGCTGGTGTACGACTTCGGCGGCTTCCAGCACCGCTATTACACGCTGACCTACCCCACCCCGGACGCGTCCGCGCTGGCCGCGGAGGTGGCCGCGCTGATGCCGCTCGCTGCGCCCGCGCACCAGCACCCGAGCCGCGGGCTCGACCACGGGGCCTGGGTGCCGCTCAAGGTCATGTACCCGCTCGCCGACGTGCCGGTGCTGCAGATGTCGATCCCGACCGCCGACCCGCTGAAGCTCCTCGCCCTCGGGGCGCGGCTGAAGCCGCTGCGGGAGACCGGGGTGCTGGTCATCGGGTCCGGGTTCCTCACCCACGGGCTGCCCTTCGTGACGCGGGCGATGATCACCGAGAACGCCGTGCCCGGCTGGTCGGCGGACTTCGACGTCTGGGCGGCCGAGGCGCTGGCCCGGGGCGACGTGGAGACCCTGGCGAACTTCCGGCGCGCGCCCGGGATGCCGTACGCGCACCCGACGGCGGACCACTTCCTGCCGCTGTTCGTGACGCTCGGCGCGGCGACGGACCCGTCCGCGCCCGCCGCGACGGTCATCGACGGGTACTGGATGGGATTCGCGAAGCGGTCCGTCCAGGTCAGCTGAGCCCGGCGATTAGTCGCCGGCGAGGAAGTCCCTGACCCGGGTGACGTACGGCGACTTATCGTAACTGGCCGCGTAGGCGATCGCGGTGCGCACCGGGTCGCCGAAGAAGTAGTACTCATACAGCGCCTGACGGCTGGCGAACGCCGACGAGCAGGTGTCCCAGACCAGGCGGAACAGCCTTACCCTGTCCGCGCCGGACAGGGCGGCCGCCTGCAGGTAGGTGTCGATGTCGGCGGCGGCGTTCCCCAGGACGTCCGCCTCGGTCGGTATCGCCATCAGCCCGGAGGCGGCCAGCTTGCGCAGGATGTCAGGGAAGCGCTGGTAGAGCTTGGGGTAGAGGTTGCGGGCGGTGTTGAGCGGCGGCCAGGCCGGGGTGAGCACGCCGTAGGAGTTGACCGACGCGTCGGCCTCGGCGGACCGGCCGAGCGCGCGCAGCGTCTCCAGGGTGGTGATGATCTCCGCGAGGTCCCCCTGGACATGCTGGAACTGGCCGATGCCGATCGAGTCGATGAGCAGCGTCGTCAGCCCGAGCACGAACTCGGTCTTGGCCGTGGTGCGGGTGATCACCTGGTGGGTCATGTGCTGCAGCGCGTCGGTCTTCGTGTAGAAGCCATTGCACAGCTCAGGGTCGCCGAGGGTGAAGCAGCGCTCGTAGGGGACCTTCACGTCGTCGAAGACCACCACCGCGTCGGACTCATCGAACCGGGAGCCGAGCGGGTGGTCGTAGTGCGAGCGGCCGTAGTCGAACGGCTCGCGGGCGATGAACCGCAGGCCGGGCGCGTCGGTGGGGACGGCGAACGCGAACGAGTACGGCTTGTCCTCCGGCGTGCCGCGCAGCACCGTCGACGGGAAGACAAGCAGCTCGTCGGCGAACGGGCCGATGGTGGCGAGCATCCGGGCGCCGCGCACCACGATCCCGTCGTCGTCTTCCCGCACCACGTGCGCCATCAGCGCGCCGCCGCCCTGCTGGCTGCCGGCCACGGCGCGGTTCGCCTGCGGCGGGATGAGGGTGTGCGTGCACAGCAGGTCCTGTTCGCGGACCATCTCGTAATAGGCGGCGACGTTGCGGGAGAAGGCGGTGTCGGCCTGCCCGAACCAGTCGGCGGCCGACGCCAGTGCCATCAGCGCGCTGTTCAGGTAGTCGCCGGTCCGGCCGAGCAGGCCGAACGACGCGTCCGCCCATACCTTGAACGCCTGGCGCCGCTTGACCAGGTCCCCGGCGGTACGAGGTACGAGGAACGAGGTGGCCACCGGATCCCCGCTGGACGGGGAGGGGTAGGTAAGGACGTCCCTGTGCTCCGGGGCGTGCTGCATGTCGAACAGCGCCGCGTAGGTCCGCACCACTGCTCCGAACGCCGGGTGCGACGCGATGTCGCCGGTCAGCGTCTCGCCCTGGATCTCCACGTGCCTGCGGGTGCTGGCCAGCCGCTGCAGGAACTCCCTGCCGGTCCGTGCGGGCATTGGCAAACCCCTCTTCCCAGTTGAGTCTTCCCCTGACCGTAATATCACGGGCCACCATGCATACTGTCACCGTGAAGACGCATTGAGCGGCCGGTCGCCGGCCGAGTGGGTCTCCTACCTGCTCGAGCCCAAGAACTGGATCATCGCCACCACCCTTGCCGTCGGCTGGGACGCCGGCGGCGCGGCGGGGCTTGGCTGGGGCGCGGTGGCCGCGCTGTTCGCCGGGGTGCTGCCCATGATGTTCATCAGCCGGGGGGTGCGGCACGGCCGGTGGGACGACCGGTACGTCGGCGCCAAGCGGCCCCGGCTGATCGTGCTCGCGTTCATCATCGCCTCGGTCGCCGCGGGGCTGGCGCTCCTTGTCGGGCTCGGCGCGCCGCACGAGCTGTCCGGCTACATCGGGTGCATGCTCGCCAGCGTCGCGCTGCTCGCCGCGATCACCACGGTGTGGAAGGTCTCCATCCACTGCGCGGTCGCCGCGGGCTCGGTGACCGTCCTCACGCTGCTGTTCGGTCCCAGCCTAATCCCCGCGTACCTGCTCGTCGCGCTCACCGCGTGGTCGCGGGTGGCGCTCAAGGACCACACGACCGCCCAGGTGATCGCGGGCTCGCTGCTCGGCGTCGCGGCCGCCGTCGTCACGTACGCGGTCATCCCGCATCGGTGAGGGCCGCACCACTGAGGACCGTCAGAGCGGCCAGATACGGGCGGTCTCGTCCGTGCTCGCCGTGGCCAGCTGCCGGGTGGCGGGGCTGAACGCGACGGCGCTCACCGCGCCGGCGTGGCCCTCCAGGGTGCGGGTGCACTTGCCGGTTCCCGACTCCCACATGCGGACGGTGGCGTCCGAGCTGGCCGTGGCCATCAGCTTGCCGTCCGGGCTGTAGGCGACCACGAACGCGGAGTCGGTGTGGCCCTCCAGGGTGCGGACCGGGGCGCCGGTGGTGGCGTCCCAGACCCGGGCGGTGGCGTCCTCGCTCGCCGTCGCGAGCACCCGCTCGGCCGGGCTGAACGCGACGGACCAGACGGTGTCGGTGTGGCCGTTCAGTATGCGCAGGCAGTTGCCGCTCGCCACCTCCCACAGCCGGGCGGTGCCGTCGAAGCTCGCCGTGGCGATGAGCGCGCCGTCCGGGCTGCACGCCACGGCGGACACGATGCCGGTGTGGCCGGTGAACACGCGCACGCAGGCGCCGGTGGCCACGTTCCACAGCCGGGTGGTGCTGTCGCCGCTCGCGGTGGCGAGCATGCGGCCGTCCCGGCTGAACGCCGCGCCGTAGACGATGTCGCTGTGCCCCCGCAGGACGTGCTGGCAGGCGCCGCTCGACACCTCCCACAGCCGGATCGTCTCGTCGTAGCTGGTGGTGGCGAGGACCTGGCCGTTGGGGCTGAACGCGACGCCGAAGACGGCAACCGTGTGCCCGGCGAGCTCGCGCGTGCAGGCACCGGTGCTCGCGTCCCACAGCCGCGGGGTCAGGTCGGCGCTGACCGTGGCGATCGTGGCGCCGTCGGGGCTGAACGGCGCGGCGAACACCGCGTCCTCGTGCCCGGCGAGGGTATGCAGCAGTTCGCCGGTGGCGGCGTTCCACACCCGGGCCGTCTTGTCCTCGCTGGCCGTGCTGAGCCGGGCACCGTCCGGGCTGAACGCCACCGAGTTGACAGCGCCCGTGTGGCCGGCGAGTACGCGCGCGCCCGCCGTTTCGATAACACTCAATGTAACCGCCTCTTGGATCCCGCCCGCCGTGACCCAGTAAGTGGTGCCGGTCAGCCGCGGGCAGGCATCTGTCATTAATGCGCGCCTCATTGTCTACTCTCCGGTGGCGCAAGTGGCGGCTTTTGGCATGTTTGCAGCCTGTGTTGCGCCATTTCGTGACATAGCCGCCCCGCCGGGAATCCCGGGGCGTGCTGCCGCGCCGGCTCCCTTTCCCCGGCGCCGCTCGCTACGCTGTGCGTGGAGGTGGGCGATGCCAGCTGACACGCGGGTTGACATGCGGCTTGACGCGGTCGGC
Source organism: uncultured Actinomycetota bacterium (assembly GCA_963811335.1). GTDB lineage: Bacteria > Actinomycetota > Actinomycetes > Streptosporangiales > Streptosporangiaceae > Trebonia. Next base: position 152,457 of record CAWERB010000022.1, read on the forward strand.
AAGCGCTATGGTATACGCCAGCCCTGGGTCGTCCAGGGCTTTTCCGCCGGCCCCTTGAATGGGCGGCTCGTCCGGGTCACCGGGCGGAACGGGTCGGGGAAATCCACCCTGCTGCGGGTCGTGGCCGGCGTGTCGCGGCCGTCGGCCGGCCAGGTCACCGGGCGGCCGCACTGCGGGTACGTGCCCGAGCGGTTCCCCGGCGGCCTGCCGTTCTCCGGCCGGGACTACTTGCTGCACCTGGCGCGGGTACACGGGCTGCGCGGCGGCTCCGGCGCCCGCGCCGTCGAGGAGTGGCTGGAGCGGCTCGGCGCCGCCAGCTACGCGGACCAGCCGGTCAGGTCCATGTCCAAGGGCATGTGCCAGAAGATGGCCCTCGCCCAGGCGCTGCTCCCCTCTCCCGGGCTGCTCGTGCTCGATGAGGCCTGGACGGGGCTGGACAGCGCGGCCCGCGAGGCGCTCGACGCCGCGGTGGGAGAGCGGGTGGCGGCCGGCGGGACCGTGCTGTTCGTCGATCACGACCCGGCGCGGCTGGCGGGACTTGAGGATGAGCGGTGGGACTTCGGGTCGCCGGGGACGGTTACGGTGCTGACGGGGCCGGCGCCCGTGGCGGCGGGTTCTGTGGCGCCGCGGCTTGAGCGGGTCATCATCCGGCTTGAGACTGCGGACGCGACGGATGCCGTGGAGCGGGTGCGGGCCATCGACGGGGTGCGGGTGCTCGCCGTGGACGTGGAGCGTGGCGGCGACGGCGGCGTTCGGGATAACGCCGCTGGCACGGTGGAGGCATCCGACTGATGACTGCCCTGCTGCGCTACCAGGCGGCGATCCTGCTGCGGTCGCACCGCTGGATCTTCCCGCTGATCGCCTACGGTCTGCTCATCGCGGTCGGCGCGGCCGGCTCGTCGTCCCTGGCCGAGACGCTCGACTGGAGCGGTGCGATGCTCGTCCCGGTGACGGCGTTCCTGACCAGGGCGATGCTCACCGCCGAGCCCGACGCGGCCCGCGCCTGCGTCGCCGCCGCGGCCGGCGGCCCGGCCCGCGCGCAGGTCGCCACGCTCATCGTGCCGCTCGGCGGCGGCGCGCTGCTCGGCCTCGCCGGCGTGATCTTCGACGTGCTGACCGCGGAGGCCGCGGCCGCCCCGTCCGGGTCGGGCGGCTTGTTCGCGAAGCTGACGGGGGCCGCGCAGCATCCCGGCATCGTCGGCGGCGGCCTGCTCATCGCGCTGGTGTGCCTGCTCGTCGGCTCGGCGGCCGGCGCGCTCTGCAATCCCCCGCTGCTCCGCCACCCCGCCGCGGCCATGCTGAGCACCCTCGCGGCGATCATCTTGGCGCTGGCGGCCGACGTCTCCCCCGCCAGCGCGGCGATCGGCCACAACAGCGCTCAGGTGGCCAACCCGCTCGCCGCGCACTGGCCGGGCGCCACGCCACTGATCGGCGCCGCCTGCCTGCTCGCGGTGGCCTGGGGGATTTCCGTCGCCGCGGCGACCCGGCGCGACAACTGGTCGCCGGGCGCCGTCTAACCCGACCGCTACGCGTATCGCGGTTAGCTGTCGTAGCTGGTTGGTGTGGTGACGTGGGTGCGGCCGGAGGGGAGCGTCCAGCGGGTGACGCCCGGGGCGAGTTGCTCGACCTGCCAGTCGGGTGCCTGTTTCGCCCGGTGGTGCGTGCGGCAGCGCGGGGCAAGGTTGCCTTGACTGGTCGGGCCTGCGGGCCACGGCCGCGTGTGGTCCAGGTCGGCGTTGACCGCCTGAGCCTGGCAGCCGGGGGCGCGGTCCGCGGGCGCAGCCGTGGGCGATCGCGGTGCCGTCGGGAGCGTCAGCCCGCACCTAGCTGCCCGGAGCGCGTTAGCGCGGTTCTCTCTGTAAACACGCGGCACGCGGGTCACCGAGGTCCCGCGGGTGAGTCCTGGTCACCGGTTTTTCGTGCGATGGATGACCGGACAGCGGATGATGTACCTCGTTAAGCGCTGTTTTGGAAGGGTGGGCACGTGCGGCTAAGGGCACCCCGCGCGGTCGGCGACGAAGCTGACGTTGCCGGGGGGAACCACGCCACCGTTCGGAATGACCGGAAGAGCGGGCGGCGACGGGTTAGCTCGGCGCGGGCCGCGGCCGGCGCGGCACCGGGTGCCGTCGACGAGGTGGTGCTTGGGCGGGCGGACAGGCGGCTCGATGAACGGCTGGCGGGGCGGGCGTTTGCCGCGGTGACGGTGGCGCCGGCGCTGCTGGCGGTGGCGTGGCTGGTGCCGGGGACCGGGCTATTGCTCGCGGGGCGGCTGCTCGCGCTGCCGCTGGTGATCATCTTCGCGCCGCTTGCGGCGGGGTGCTGCTACTTCGCGATGCGGCGGCTGCCGGACCGCTGGCTGGGGGTGGGCGCGGCGGCTCGGACCGCGGCGTCCGGCGGCGGGCGGGGGGCGGGCGGGCCTTGGGGCGCGGTGCTGCTCATGGTGGCGATCGCCGCCGGGTTCGGGGTGTGGCAGGCGTTCCTGCGCTCCGAGCCGCTGTTCACCGCCGGCGGTCCCGCGCTCTACCTGCAGTACGGGTACTGGATCGCCGGGCACGGGACGGCGCGGGTGCCGGAGGCGGCGGCGGCGTTTGGCAGCGCCGGACTCGGCGGACTCGGCGGGGCGGGCGCGCTGCAGTTCGCGACGACCGGGTACACCGCGGCGGGCGGGTCGCTCACGCCGGCGGCGCTGCCGGGGGTGCCGCTCGTGCTGGCGGGCGGGGCCTGGCTCGGCGGGCTCGGCGGGGCGCTGGTGATGCCCGCGGTCCTCGGGGGCTGCGCGGTGCTGTCGTTCGGCGGGCTGGTGGGGCGGCTGTGCGGGGCGTGGCAGGCGGTGGCCGCGGAGCTGGTGCTCGCGCTGTGCCTGCCCGAGGTGTACGCCGCGCGGGCGCCGTTCGGTGAGCCGCTGGTGCAGGTGCTGCTGCTTGGCGGGCTGTGCCTGTTCATCGACGCGCTCGAGGTGCGGTCGTCAGCGGGCGACCGGGGGCGGGCGCTCGCCGGGCTTGGCGGGGTCGCGCTGGGGCTGACCGTGCTGGTTTCCGCCGCTTCGTTCGGGGTGCTGCTTCCCGTGATTCCCGTGGTCATGGTGCTGCTCGTGGCGCGGCATCCGGCGGGGCTGCCGTTCGGGCTCGGGTTGCTCGGCGGCGCCGGGACCGGGGTGGCGGCCGGGAAGGTGCTCGCGTCGTCGTACCTGGCGGGTTTTTCCGCGGCGCAGGGGCGGCTGCTTGACGTGTGCGTGGGCGGGTTCTGTGTGGCGGCGGGGCTCGCGGTACCGCTGGTGCATCCCGGGCCGCGGTCGCGGGTGCGCCGGGTGTGCTTGGTCAACGTGCGCTTGCCGTGGTTTGGCGGTTCGCCGGTGGTGCTGCCGTCGCTTGGCGGCGTGGCGCAGTGGCTGGCCCTGGTGCTGCCCGCGGTGGTGCTGGTCGGGCTGGCCGAACGGCCGTTCGTGCGGTTTCTTGGCGGGCAATTGAGCGGGCTGCGGCATTACCAGCAGTTCGGCGTCTACTGGGCGGCGTGGTATCTCGGCGTGCCAGCGTTGCTCCTCTCCGGTGCGGCGGCGGCGGCGCTCGGGCGGCGGGCGGTGCGGGCGGTGCTGGACGGGGGGGCCTTCGCTTCTGGCGCTCCGGGGACGCCGCTGCGGTTGTGGGCATTGCCGCTGCTTGTGGTGTTCTGGTCTTCGGTGACCGTGCTGTGGGACCCGTTCGTGGCGCCGTGGCAGCCGTCGGCGTCGCGGCGGCTGGTGCCGGTGGTACTACCCGGGCTTGTGCTGCTCGCGGTGTGGGCGTTGTCGTGGCTGGCGTCGCACGCCGCGGCGCTCGGCGCGTCGCGGCGGGTTGTCGCGGCGGTGGCGGGCTGCTGCGTGCTCGCGGTCGCGGTGCCTGGTGCGGTGACCACGCTCGGGCCGGCGGTGACGCGAGCGGACCCTACCGGGCCGGGCGCTTCCGGGCTGGACACGGCGTGGGTGATGCGGCTGGACGGGCCGGGCGCGTCCGCCACCGACCGCGGGTCGGTCGCCGCGGCCGAGGCGCTGTGCGCGTCCATCGGGTCGTCGGCGAGCGTGCTGTTCACCGACAAGGCGACGGCGGCGCTGTACGCGCCGACGGTTCGCGGGCTGTGCGGAGAGCCGGCCGCGGTGCTCACCGGAGAGCCGGCGCAGGCGGTGCGCTCCGTCGAGCAGGCGGGGCGGCGGCCGGTGCTGCTCGGGCCGACGCGGGCGTCGGTGTCGCTGCCCGGGCTGTCCGGGTCCGTGGCCAGGCGGGTGGTCTCGCTGCGGACCGCCGGTGACGCCCGGACACTGGCCGGGGCGCCGACCAGGACCAGGACGGTCAGGTACGCGCTGTGGCTGGCCGTTCCGCTGGTGGCCGGCGCGGTGCAGCGGAATTCCGGTCCTGCCCTCGCTGCGGGGAATGCCCTGTTCAGGGGCTTTCGATGATCACTTTCCCGGCGTTTCATGAAGTTTCGTGGTCCCGAGTGGGTGTTTAACGCGTGACAAACGGCGTAGGGTAACGAGCCGGGTGCTTGGTAGCATCACGTGACCTCACACGGACAGGTCCATTGCACGGCGGTACTGACGAGTAGAGGCAAGGACGTTTTCGAATGCGTTTGACGCGCACACGGCGGACGGCGGTGGGCCTGTCGGCGACGGGCATCGTGCTGGCCGTGGGGTCCTGGGGCGTGTTCGGGCTCACGGCGGGCAGCGCGACGGCGGCGGTCGCCGCTACCGCGGCCGTCACGCAGTCCTGCAAGGCGGTCCAGGCCGCCGCGTCACCGACCCCGTCGCCGACGCCTTCTCCGACACGCTCCTCGCCAACGCCCACCCCAGCCCGACGCCGACGCCGACGCCGACCGTGACGCAGACCGTCACGCAGACCGTCACGGCGTCGCCGCCCGCCTCGTCCACGTCCGCCGCGCCCACCACGTCCGCGCCCGCCACGTCCACGTCCACCACGTCCACGTCCACGTCCACCACGTCCACGTCCGCGTTGAAGTCGGCGGTGAACGGCGGCGCCGTGCACCCCGCGGTCCTGATGGCGGACGTGGTGGCGGCGCAGGGCGGCGCCCAGGCGGCGACGGTGGCGGTCGACCTGTGCATCTCGGTCACGGCGGTGCAGCCGAGCAGCGCGCCCGGCCAGGCCGCCCAGTGGTCGGTGGCGGCCTGGGCGACCGGCGGGAACGTGGCGAACGCCGCGCTCGCGTTGCAGGTGAGCCCGGCGGGCACCGGGACGGCGCAGTTCACCTTGGGCTGCGGGTCCGGCAACGGCGCGTCAACGTGCCGCCTGGGCACGGTGGACGCGGCCTCCGCGCATCTGCAGCTCCAGGCGCAGCTCACCGTTCCGTCCACCGCGACCGTCACCTCGGTGAGCTTGACCGCCACCAGTAGCGCGACCGGCCTGGTCACCGGCCCGTCGGCGTCGGCGCCGGTCGCCGTCACCGCGACCGGAACGTCCGGGTCACCCATCGGCGGCGGGACCTTGCCGGCTGGCGCGAACCTGCCGGCCGGGTTTACCACGCCGGGCTCCACGCTGAGCCCGGGTGGTAGCGTCGACGGCCTGTTGCCTACCGTGGCTCCGACCGCGGCGCCGTCGGGGTCGATCTCGGGGGGCACCAGGCAGGTCGCGAGCACGTCCGACCTGCCATCTGGCAGTACGCACGTCGGCGTGGAGTTGCTCGGGCTTGTGGCCTTGGCGGCGGCCTTCCTGCTGGCGGTTACCCGGGTGTCGATCCGGCGGGCGCCTAAGGCGGCGGGGCAGGCGGGCGGTAGCGGGACGGCGCCGCTGCCGCCGGTGGCGGATGAGCCGCCGGCGGGGGGAACGGGCGGGGCGGAGTAAGCGGCTGCCGTTCGGTGGCATGTGATCCGCTTAGCCGCAGGACGTTCAGGGTCAGCTCGCCAATTGCATCGACACCGAGCAAGCCCAGGTCAGCCGCTACGAATCCGGCCGTTCTCGACGCCCTGGTCACAAGGACCCGGCTCAAGCGCCTCACCGCCAGCTAGCGTCCTGTCCTGTGCTACTGCCGGGCAGCCGCCAGGAGCGCAGGCAGGTCCTGCCGCGCCTCAGCCACGAAGCGGTAAACCGCGGAAGGTGCCAGGTCGGGGCCCACCCACAGGTACATATCGGCTTCGCTGTCACTTTCGCTCACGCGGATGACGTCGGACCCGCCTATCCCCCCGTCCGACTCGATAAAGGCCGTCCAAGGGCCCGGGCTTGCCGAAGCGACGCGCAGGCCGATCCCGGCGGCATCCTCAGCCGACAGGGGAATGCCGGAAGCGAGCGCTCCAAGGAGCCTGGGGACGTCCGAGAAAGCGTGCCCGACGAATAGGACGTCGCCATCACCGGCAGGATCCCCCTCCCGCCTGACGCGGAGCTCCACCTGGCTGGCACCATGGCCGACCAGGAGCCTGGCATAGCCGTCCGGGCCAGCCGCGATTTCGACCGCAATATCACGGACGGCTTCCCAGCGCGCCTTGATCTCATCGACATACGACTCGCTCAGCATCATGGCCCCCAGTCCAGATAGCCACCGTAGAACGGGAAATCCTTGCCGCCGAACCGCAGGTTCTTAGCCACATTGGGAGTCAGCTCGCTCCACTGGCAGGCTACTTCACCCAGGCACACGTCCACGTGCTGGTAGTTGGTCTGGCCAACGCGCTCGTTGAACTCCGGAGCAGGATCCACCGACCCGCCCGCAGTACGGATATCACCCGCGGTGGTGTACCGGAACGAACCATGAACCACGCCCTGGCCGGCCTCGCCACCGTCTGCCCCTGCGAGCCGGAAAACACCTGACCAGGCGGCGGCATATCACTCGTGCCACGCGCGCAATGATCGCCGAGTCCGGGATCGAACTACCCGTGCCTGCCGCTGCTGCGGCGGTGTCACTGCTGCGGCGGCGTCGCCTGCTGTGGCGGCGTCACCTGCTGCGCCCGCTGCACCGAAGCCGCCTCCAGCGGCCAAGAGGGCCAACGTACCGGTGACATAGCCTCCCTTGTACCTGTCGCTGCTGGCGTTGACGTGCAGCGGCTTGATGACGTACTGCTGGTACAACTGGCTGGCGGACGGGACCCCGAGCATGTGCTCGACCGCGCAGGCAGGGTTAGCCGTGCATGTGGCGTCAATCAGGCTCGGGATGTTGGAGAGGACGCCAAACCAGCCGTCGCGGGTAGTGCCGGTCATGGACGGCCAGTACGCATTGACGATCCTGCCGCCTTCCGGCGTGCACATGGCAGCGTTCTGGTCGGCATGATCGCAGTACGAGACAGCCGTGCCGGGTCGGCTGGCGGCCTGCTGCCGGGCGGCCTGCTGCCTGGCGTGCGGCCTGCTGCTTGGCGAGCCTTTGCTTGGCGGCGGCGGCGTCGCGTTTCTGGGTGGCGTCCTGGACGGCGTTGTACTGCTTCGTGACGATGCCCATGGCCTGGTTGGCGAGGGCGGGGCTGTAGTGGGAGCCCTTGCGTGGTGGGGCTGCCGCTGGCGTCCACCGCGCCGCCGGCCGCACGGTACACGGCCGACATGCAGGTACCAGGGCCGCCATGGTGTTCCCGCCGCAGTACGTGGGGATCTTCGCGCGGCCTTGGCGGGGGCGGCCTTGGCGACCGCGGCCAGGTGGGCCAGGTGGGCCGGTGCGCGGCGTGCGCGGCGGCGGCGGCCTTGGCGGCGGCGGCCTTGGCGTGGCGGCGGCGGTGGTCACGGCCTTGGCGACCTGGGCCATGGCGCGTGGTGTTGTTGTTGTTGATGCCGGCGCCGCAAGGTCGACCGGGCAGTGCCCGGTGGGGTCGATGCCGGTCAGGGGGTTGTCGGCGGCGTAGGCGAACGGGTTGCCCGCGGCCGGGTCCGGGTCCGGGGACACGTGGACGGTGTCGGCGCTGGTGAAGTCGCCGGCCCCGGGGCTGTACCAGCGGGCGCCCATCAGGTTCTTGCCGCTGGCCGGGTCAGACCAGGCGGACTGGTAGCCCAGCATGCCGGTCATGAACCCGCTGGTGCCGGTGACGGTGCCCCACGGGTCGTAGGCCTTCGACCCGGCCAGGGCGGTGCCGGCCGCGGTGAACTGGCCGGCCTGGTTGCGGTGGATGTCGGTCAGGGCCAGCGCCCCGCCCGTCCCGCCGCCGACGCGCGCCGGTGCGCGGCCAGCATGCTGCCGGCCGGGTCCCACACGTAAGCGGGGTGCCGTCGGAGGCGATCGTCCCGGAGGCGCCCGGCGTAGGAGAACTGGTACCCGCTGCCGCCCGCCGCGGGGGTGTCGGCGGTCAGCCGGCCCAGCGCGTCGTAGGCGTAGGCCCGGGTCCCGGCACTGGCCTGGTCGCCGTAGGCGTCGAACGTGACCGCCAGGGTGCCCGACGGGGACGACTCCGAGGACGGGGTGCCGCGGGCGGTGTAGGTGTAGCTGCCGGTCGCCGTCGCTGGTGAGCTGGTCGCGGGCGTCGTAGGTGAGGGTCTTGGCCCCGTTCTGGGTCAGGTTCCCGTTGGCGTCATAGGCGTACTGGGTTGTGGTGGTGCCGTTGTTCCACGAGGCCAGCCGGCCCGCCTGGTCGTAGGTATACGTGCTTGAGGCCGGCCCGGCCAGCCCCGTGGTCGTCTCGGAGGTGAGCAGCCCGTCCGGGTTGTACCCGTAGCCGATCGAGGCGACGGTCGTCCCGGAGGCGGTCTTCAGCGTGTCGGAGGTCAGCCGGTGCAGCCCGTCGTAGCCGAGCGACCGGGTGTCGTTCCCGGTCCCGTTGGAGATGCCGGTGACCAGCGAGTCAGCGTTGTAGGAGTAGGTCGCGGTGGTCCCGGTCGCCGGGTCGGCCAGGGTCGCCAGGCGGCCGGCGTTGTCGTAGGTGTAGCCGGTGGTGCCGGCCGCGTCGGCGACCGAGGTGGTCAGCCCGTCCCCGTTGTAGGCGTACGACGTCGACCCGGCCGACCCCGAGGCGGTCAGCACCTGGCCGCGGTCGTTGTAGGTGAACGACTCGCTCGTCGCGTTCGAGCCCGGTGCCCAGCGTGTTCGACGTGGACGCCGACGTCAGGTCGCCGGCCGGGTCGTAGCCGAACGTCCGGGTCGGCGTGGCCGCGTCGGCGCCGGACCCGGACTGGCCGGTCAGCTCGCCCACGCTGTTGTACGTGCTGGTGAGCGTGACGCCGCCCGGCTCGGTCACCGTCACCGGGTTGCCGTCCGCGTTGTAGGCGGTGGTGAACGTGGAGTTCGCCGCGCTGGTGTACGCGCGCGGTGGCGGGCTCGATGCGGGATTCCGGCAGGCCCCAGCTGTTGTAGGTGTTCTGCCACTGGCCGCCGTTCGCCGTCGGTGTACAGCGTCTGGTTCCCCGCCGCGTCGTAGCCGAACGAGATCGTGATGCCGCTGGACGCCGGAAACCGGCTGCACCTCCTGGGACACCAGCCCGGTCGGGTCGTAGGTGAACGTGCTGGAGTTACCCACGGCGTCGGTCGCCGACAGCCGGTCGCCTTCCCCGTCATAGGCAGCGGACGTGGCGGCCAGCACGCTGCCCGACGCCGACAGCTGCTGCACCGAGACCGGGTTGCCCGCCCCGTCGTACCCGGTCGCCGTCGCGGTCCCGTCCGGGAAGGTGACCTTGGTCCGCTCGCCGAGCGAGTTGTAGGCGTACGAGGTCGTGTTCCCGGCCCCGTCGGTGACGGCGGTCTGCTCCCCGGCCAGGTCATGGGCGTAGGAGGCGGTTACCCCGTCCGGGCTGGTCTGCTGAGACAGCCAGCCGCCGGCCGGGTCGTCGTAGGAGTAGGTGGTGGTGTAGGCGGCGGTCCCCGACCCGGTGGAGCGCTCGACCTGGGTGGCGGTGAGCTTCCGCCCGAGGAAGTCGTAGGTGGCCTGGGTCTGGGCGCCGGTCGGGCCGGTGACCGACAGGGGTTCCCGGTCGGCGTCGTAGGCGGTGGTGGTGACGCTGCCGTCCGGGGCGGTCACCGTGACCTGGTCACCGAGCTGGTCATAGCCGTACCTGGTGACGTTGCCGAGCGCGTCGGTTGCGGAGGTGACCAGGCCGTCGCCGTCGTAGACGGTGGTGCTGACGGCGGTAACAGGCGTGCCGCCGGGCGGGGTGTACGGGGGCAGGGTCTGGGACACCTGGCGGCCGTCGGCGTCGTAGCCGCTGGTGGTGACCTTGCCGTTGGCGTCATCGGTCTCGGCGACGTCGCCGAACGTGTCGTAGCCGGTCATCGTCACCGGCCGGGCAGTGACGACCGGGGCGTTGTACACCTGGGCGGTCACCGGCGGCGCGGTCAACATCGCCAGCTGGCCGGCCTCGTCGTAGGTGTAGCTGGTGACCGCGCCGTCCGGGCTGGTCATCGAGGTGGGCAGGCCGCGCTGGTCCCGCGTCCAGGTGGTGGTCAGCGCGTTCTTCGTGACGTCGCTCCAGCCGTCAGCTGGCTGACCTCGGCCGCCGACAGGGCACGCGGGTACACCTCGCACGTCGGGGACCTGCCCGTCGAACCAGTCACCGGCCGAGCCGTTCCACTTGGCGCGGCCGATGGCCAGCGGGCCGTGCGAGGCGATCGGCGTGGAGTCCGGTGGCGCGTGCCCGGCGGCGACGCCGTTGACGTACAGGGTCATGGTGCCGGTGTTCGCGTCGTAGGTGCCGGTCAGGAGCGTCCAGGCTCCGGCGGCCGCCGGGGAAGCGGAGAAGACGTTAGCGCTGGCCGGGTTGGCGGTATCGGTCAGCGGCCTCATGAACACCCAGCCCCCTGAGCCCGGGTAGTACTTGAGGTAGAACCCCGCGTCGGTGCCCGCGTCCTGGGAGACCACGGTCTGGCTACTGCTGGTGTTACCGGCCAGGTCCACCCACGCCGACACCGTGAACGAGCCGGTGGTGTCCACCACCGGGCCTGCCGTGGCGACCTGGCTCCCCGCGGTGCCGGACAACGTGGCCGCGCCGCTGGCCCAGGTCACCCCGGACGCCGTGGCCGGCTGCCCGCCGCTGACCGAGTCCGGTACGGCGGTGCCGGACGACTGCGACAAGCTGTACCACGCCGACGGGCCGCCCGCGCCGGGGTCGGTCACCGACTGCGACAGCACGTTCCCCGCCGGGTCGTAGGTGTACGACGTGGTCTGCGAGGCCCCGTCTGGGCCGCTTTGGGTGACGCTGGCCCGCTGGTCGTCGGGCGTGTAGGTGACGGTCGTGGTGCGGTCAAGGCCGCTGGGGTCGGTGACCTGCTGGGTGGTCCGGCCGGCGGCGTCGACGGCGAACCAGGTGTATGTCAGCCTGGTTGTTCGTCCACCGCTCGGTGAGGTTGCCCGCGCCGTCGTAGGCGTTCCACTCGCTGGTGTAACGCCTGCGACCAGTTCGCGGCTGTACTCCTGGACCCCGGCGAGCAGCCCGTTGTCGGTGTAGTAGTAGTAGCCGGTGATCCGGCCCATCGCGTCGAACACCCTCGCCAGCCGCCCGGCCGGGTCGTACTGCCTGGACTCCTCCATCAGCGGGGCGGCGGCCTGCGAGCCGGGCGGGGACCCGGTGTAGTTCGCCAGCGTGGTCGTCGAGCAGGTGCCCGTCGCCGTCGTAGGCGTACTGGGTGAGGTGGCCGTCCGGGTCGGTCCGCGAGGCGAGGTTCCCGAACGCGTCGTAGGTGTAGGTCGTGCTGGCGCCGGCCGGGTCGGTCTGCGACGCCAGCTGATCGAAGCCGTTGTAGGTGCGGGTGGCGGTGCGGGGCGAGTCTCCGCCGGTGAGGTCGGTGACCGTCTGGGAGGTGACGTCGCCGTCGGGGTCGTAGGCGGTCGTGGTCTTGGCGGTGTGGGTCGCGCCGGTCACCCGGTTGAGCACCGCCGGGTTGGTCTGGGTGACCAGGTCGCCGTTCGCGTCGTAGGCGTAGGTGGTGGTCAGGCCGCCCGGGTAGGAGTCGGAGTAGACGACCTCGCTGGCCTTGCGGCCGAGCCCGTCGTAGGCGTACACGGTCCGCTGCCCGTCGGGGGTGGTGACCTGCGTCGACGTCCCCGTTCGGCGTAGTACAAGGTGGCGGTGACCGCGCCGCCCGGGGTGGTCACCTGGTAGGGCAGTCCCTTGGGCGGCACCGCGCCCTGGTAGCCGCCGGCGCTGGTGCTGCCGTCGGTGTAGGCGTAGCTGGTGGTCCGGCCGGACGGGTAGCCGGTCACCGGCGGGGAGGTCTCCCCGGTCAGCTCGCCGGCGGTGTTGTACGCGTACCGCGTCTGGTAGGTCGTGTCGGTGGACGACGCCGAGCGGCCGTCCGCGTAGCTCATCATCAGGTCGTTGCGCGCGTCCAGCGGCGGCGCGGCCGTCGTGTCGTCTGGGTAGTAGGTCCAGTAGGAGGTCGAGCACTGGTTCGTCGACTGCTTCTGGCAGGTGGTCTGAGATACCAGGTTGCCGCGGATGTCGTGCCCGGTCTGGGTGATGTCCCCGTCGGGGTCGGTGACCGACGCCTGGAACCCGGCGGTGTCGTAGGTGTAGGCGGTGATGCCGCCCTCGGCGTTGGTGGACGTCAGCTCCCGGCCGCCGTTGAGCAGGTCGTAGGTCCAGCTCAGCGTGTGGCCGCCCGGGTCGGTGACGGTATCGTCCTGGACCGGGGTCAGCCCGGTCGGCGTACTTTACGGTGTTCCACTGGGCGCTGACCTGCGCGGCCGACAGCTGGTAGGGGTACCAGGCGAGCTCGGCGAGGTCCCCGGAGAACCACTCGGCCGTTGGCCCCGAGGACGGAAGTGTCGGGCCAGTTACCGTCGATGAAGCCGGTGCCCGCCGCGATGTTGGTCCACGGCGCATTACCTGCTATGAGGTTCGCGGAAACGGTCCCCTGGAGTGTCCCGTCGACGTACAGCGACTGGGTATTCGTTCCGGCGGCAAGCACCGCGTAGTGCCAGTTGCCGTCGTTGACCGCCGCCGACGACGCGGCGGCCTGGTAGGCGGCGTCAAGGAACGACCCGTTGAGCCTGCCGTCGTTGCCGACGTAAAGCAGCGGGTTGTACGCCGCCGGGGCCGAGCCGGTCACGGGGCCGCTCTGCTCGGAGTAGAGCACCTCGTTCGTCCCGGTGGTCTTGAACCACACCCCGACGGTGCCCGGCCCGGTGGTCGTCGACGCCGATACCGGCACGTCCACGTAGTCGTCCCAGCCATCGAACCCGGCGACCGGCTGGTCGGCGAACGGGCCGCCGGACACCCCCTCGGCCACGTTGTGGTACGTCGGCGGGCCCCACTGGGCATTGATGGCCTGGTCGGCGGCCTGGGTGGCTCCAGTGTCGTTCAGCCGCCAGTAGTGGGCGGGGCGGGCGCCGAGGACCGAGGCGACCCAGCCCTGGCTGGATCCCGTGACCGTGGGCTGGCCGACCTGCCAGGTGCCGCCGTTGCTGTCGGTGTCGCTGGTGACGCGGCTGGTCAGCGGGTCGTAGCTGACCTGGGCGTCGACGCTGCCCGAGGGCCGGGTCAGCTTGTTCAGCAGGGCCGCCTGGTGGGTCGCGGCACTGTACAGGGCCTGGACCTCAGCCGGGGTGACCTGCCGGGTCCAGAGGGCCACGTCGCTGATGTCGCCGGTGAAGTTGTAGGCGTACCCGGTGTTGTTGCCGGGGTTGTAAGAGGCCTCGTCGGGCCAGCCGCCGCCGAGGTAGCCCGAGCCGATGAAGTTGTAGGCCTGCACGGTGCTGGCGAAACCCTTGGCCAGCGTCCCGATCTGCACCCCGTCGAGGTACAGCCACTGGCCGCTGGCGGTGTCGGCCAGCACCGCGTTGTGCCACTGCCCGTTGTTGACCGGGGACGGCGAGATACATGACGTCGGACGCGTTGCCGTCCCAGAACCCCCCGACCAGCTTTCCGTCTTGGCCGACGTACAGCTCCGGGGTGTAGTTCCCCGGCGTGGTCCCGGTCTGGGTGACACCGTCCTGGGACGAGCCGAACAGCACCCCGTCGGTGGTGCTGGTCTTGAACCACAGGGAAATCGTCTGGTAGGCCGCCGCCGTGACCAGGTTGTTCTGCAGGGCGATCCACGCCCCGTTGAACCCCGCCCCGGTGGCCGACGACCCGGCGAGCGGCCCCTGGTCCGCTCCGAGCGTCACCCAGTTGTAGGTGCCGTCCTGAGCGTGCTCGTTGGCCAGCACGGAATCGCCGGCCGGGCCGCCGTTGCCGCCCGTGGTCTCATCCAGCCGCCAGTAGGAGTGCGGGCCTGAGTCAAGCACCGCGTTCGGGTAGTCCGACCCGGCGGTGTAGGTGTAGGCGGTGCACGCGGTGGTGGACGCGGGCGGGCACGCCGCTGACAGCTTGTCCGCCGCGTACTGGTAGGTCCACGTCTGGGCGGTCGACGCGTTGCCGGCCGTGGCGTCGGGCGTTACCACCGAGGCGACATGCGGGTAGGCGGCGCCGGACGGCGTCGCCCAGCTGACGGTCAGGGCCCGGCCCGACGCCGATGTGACCGTGGTGACCTGGCCGGACCCGTTGTAGGTGAACGTCTCGGCGCGCCCGAGCGCGTCGGTGATCGAGGTGATGCCCGTACACCCCGGTGCTGAGCGCCTGGGTGAATTTGTAGACGGTGTCGTTCTTGTCGGTCAGGGTGAACCCGCCGCCGGCTGACCGGGGTCAGGGTGGCGTAGCGGCCGGACGGCGACGAGTAGGTCGTCCCGTCGGGGTTCAGCCCGAAGCCGACCTCTTCGCCGTCGGGGTAGGTCACGACCTGGGTCGCGGTGGCTCCGGTGCCGCCGTTCTGCCCGGCGCTGACCTTCATGTCAAGGACCGATGACCAGCCGGCGCCGAACGCACCGGACTGCCGCGGGTCGCTGCTGTTGTAGTCGCGGGTGATCTCCAGCGCCGGGCCGACGGTGGGCACCTGCGCGTCGGTCGCCGAGGTGGTCCAGTTGCCGGTCTGCGGGTTGAAGCCGGGGCCCGGACGGGTTCTGCGACAGCTGCGAGGTCACCAGCGGCTGCGGCACCGCGGTGGTGAAGTAGTCCGGCTGCGATGCCGGCGAGTACTGGGCGCCGTCGTAGGCCTGCACCGTCCAGTAGTAGGTCTGCCCCCAGGACAGGTCGCCGGCGGGCACCGTCCAGTCGCCCGAGGAACGTTGCCGGAGGTGGCCACCGGGCTGGAGTGGGCGGCGGGGTCGTAGAGCGTGAACTTGGTACTGCAAGGACGCGAACGGCCAGTTGTCGGGGTCGGACCCGGTACGCGATGAGCTCGGGGCTCAGCGTGGGCACGTTGGAGTTGCTCGGCGGGTACTGCGAGTTGACCTGCGGCGGGATTTCGGAGGCGGTGGTGGTGTAGGTCAGCTGCAGGTACGGCCGGCAGTCGCCGCTGCAGTTGCCGCCCTGGGAGGTGCTGACGCTGCCGTCGTTGTAGGAGTCGAACTGCATGTACTGCGTGGAGCTGGACAGCGAGGTCAGCACCGCGAAGCCGAAGTTGGCGGCCGAGCCCGCGGTCCACTGGTTCAGCAGCCCGAGGCCGGCGGAGTTCATCGGCAGCGTGAGCCAGCCGCCCTTGCCGGTCAGGCCGGTGGTGTTCGCGCAGGCAGGCGCGGGCGCCGTGCCGGTCCACTGGGCGTCCTGGGTCGTGTACGCCGGCCCGGGGTAGGTCAGCGCCGTGCTCGGCCTCCACGACCCGGTGACCTGGTAGGCGGTCACCGTGTCGGCGGCGGTGCACTGGGCGGCGTACGCGTCGAACAGCTTCAGCGACGCCGAGGTCAGGTGGGCGTTCGCGTAGTTGGCGTGGACACTGGAGTAGTCGAGGAAGGCGATGTCCTGGTAGGTGGTGCCGCTCGTGGTCGTCGTGCCCGACGGGAGGAACACCGACCCGCTGTTGTTCGCGGTCTGCGCGGTGCCGTTGTTCGACTGGGCGTAGTCCGAGCCCTGCGGGTCCATGGTGACCGTCGGGTCCACGATGACCGGGAACACCCGGCCCGGCGCGTTCAGCCACGCCGGGTCCAGGCTCATCTGCAGCGCCGGGGCGCCGTTCTGGGTGACCAGCTGGTAGGTCAGCGTCGAGGAAGCCTGCGAGTCCGGCGTCGACAGGTCAACCGGACCGGACCGGGCCACCGCCGGCGGGATCACCCCGACCAGGTTGCCGGCGCTGTCGGTCAGGTCCACCGAGCCGCCGTCGAGGGTGGCGGTCAGGCCGTTGAGCGTCAGCGGGAACGTCCACGACGTCCCCGCGGCCGCCGAGGCCAGGGTCAGCGCCTCGCTGATCCCGTCCGGCGTCGCGGTCTCGGTCACGTCCGTGCCGGGCAGGATCCCGGCGTAGGTCAGCGACGACCCGGATGCCGACGCCGCCACGTTCGCCGCCCCGGCCAGCGAGAACGACACCTGCTGCGAACCGGAGGCGGTGCCGAGCGACGCCAGCGACGTGTCGCTGCCCGATCGCGGCGAAGCTCACCGCGAGCGAGTTCGCCTTCTCCTTCCAGCGGCTGCCCGAGCCCGGCACCAGGGTCGCGTCGATCGGCGCCCACGAGCCGGACGCCGTTCGGTAGTTCACCCGCGTGGACCACACCTTGCTGGTGTAAGAACCGTCCGCGTTCTTGTACAGGTCCGACTGCGCCGTCATGCCCGACGCGACCAGCGTGCTCGTCGCCGGGTCGAACCCGCGCGCCGCCGATCCGGCCGTGAACGTCCCGGTCGCGGAGCCGCCCGGCCCGTGCGCGGCCCACTGCGGACAGCTGCCCCTTTCCCTTGCCGGGCGCGTGCCCCGTCACGTGCGTCAGGCCCCTGGTGGCCGACCCCGGCACCAGCGACGGCTGGCCCGCCGCGGTCCCCGACTGCTGCACCGGCACCTTCGGCGGCGGGGCGGCGTCCCCGGTCACGAAGTCGGCCAGCCGCACGACGCCCGACCGGACCGACGCCGCCGACGGGACGGTCAGGTGCTGCCCGCCGGCCCCGGACGGCCACGCCAGCGGCACCGCCAGCGCGAGCATCCCCGTCCCGGTCGCCACCCGGCGCACGCGGCGCCCCAGCCACCCAGCGAGCCGAAAACGCCGCCCGCTACCCGCACGCCCAAGCACGCGCATGCCCGCTCCCAGCGACCAAAAAAGCTGCCGACGCTAAGAAAGCCCTGCGGTAACTCTCAGGAAACCTGCAGGACCGTAAACGCAGCAAAGCGTCGCATAGCCACGGAAACCGCGCAATACCCAAAGATCAACTTTCGAGTTCAGCGCAAGAATTAACTAGAAGTAAAACATTCACACGTATTGATGCATGCTTGCGCTGATGCCGACATGGTGCCCGAACCATCAGGCAGCGCAGGCCTACCCCCGGTCAGCCGCCTGCCGCGTGCACGCCGGCCTCGACCGCGGACGCCACCCCGGCCCGCAGCCCCGAGGTGCTGAACACCAGCGCGGTCACGTTCGCCGGACTGCCCGGCGCCGCCCCCTCCACCACGAACCGGACGGAACCATACCGGGCCGCCTCGGCAAGGACCGCCGCCCGTTCGGCCGTCCCTGACGCCACGACCACCTTGCAGCCGCGCACCAGCAGCGTCCCCGCGAACGGCGCGGCCTGCGCCTGCGTCGCGGGACCGGTCACCGCCAGGTACGACACCCGGGCCGAGGTCGCCTTGGATGCGTCCTCCATCCCCGCCCAGACCTGCGACGCGTCCGGGTCCGCCAGTCCCTGCGACCCGGTCAGCAGGCAGGCGTCCACGCTCTCGTACACCCGCGCCCGGGCCGGGGGCAGCGCCCGGCCGCTGGACGACCACGGCAGCGGCGCACCAGACACCGCGAGCCCGATACCAACGCCCACCACCACCGTGCCCAGCCCAAGCAGCACCCAGCGACCCGGCAACCGCATCGTCATTCGCCCCGCCCTCCGCAGGAACCCACTAGCACGAAACGGAGCAAACAATCTCACGCGCAGGTGAAGCCGCGCAACGCCGGCGGCTGCCCGTCAGCGTGTGCCATGATGGCGTATGCCGTCCGCTTTGGCCCGTGACCTGAAAGCGCTCCTGGACCGGCTGGCCGAGGGAGCCGGATTCGAAGAAGAGCCCGTGACAGAAGCGGGGATCCTCCGCAGGGAGGCCAACGGCGGTTTTTATCGGCGGGGGGCCGAAGTTGCTGGATGCGGCGACTCCCTTCTTCTTGCGGGCGTACTACTGGAGCACGGCAGCCGAATTCACTCCTCGCCAGCGAATCCATTACCGGATACCGGAGATCGCTCACCTCGCGGATAGCTGGGAGCATGTCCGGTTTCGGCCCCCCGCGTGGACGTTGGGCGGTGGCCCGCTCATGCCCGGGCATCGTCTTCGGCTAGAGAGTGGGCGGAGCAAAGTCTCGCGATTTCCGGGTTTCTTGCTGTTATCTTTTAATGGCCGGGCCGGTTTCGCGGCTTTGCATAGCCCAGGACCACCAATCTGCGGCTTTGCATACCAGCGGGCTGGACATATGACACAAATCGATCGTGATCATGGGCCCCCGCTATGCAAAGAAGGACGAACGTGGTCCTCCGCTATGCAAAGTCTTCTCACGCCGGGGTGTGGTCGCGCTGGCGGGAGAATCTGGCGGGGGCTGCGGGTCGCCGGCTGGCCGGGGGTTAGGGCGTGGCCTGTGGCGGATGTGGCTGCGGGGGCAGCGGGTGCGGGGGTTGGATGGGTGCGGGCTGCCCGTGACGCCGGTTCTCTTTGGGATTACGAGCCCGTTGCAAAGTCTGGCGCCGGGACCTTGACCTTGAGGGTCGCCTCTTGTCGCCTGTGAGCACGACGGTCAGGATTCGCGGCGTTGAGCCAGATGACCGGGTCCCCGGGCAGCCCGCCTGGTTACCCGGTTCAAGCATAAGGAGGCGGCGGGACGGTGGCCCACCGGAAGAAGAAGATCGGCGCGCAGCTGGTCGAGGATGAGGACTACCAGCTGCGTCACGAGAAGGTCGCGGGCATCGGCATCGCGAAGGACAAGGGCGACGTGTGCACGCGGCTGCCGCCGGCCCGCGAGGGCGGGCGGCGCCGCTCGCGGGTGGAGCAGGACGTGCCCGCGCGGGCGCGGGACATCCTCGAGCTCGGTGCCCGGCTGATCGCGGACGGGGTTGAGCTGGTCATCATGGAAAGTCACCTCCGATTACTGGCGGATCTGGTTCTACCTGCTGGAATCGCTCGGGCTGACGGTGGCGCTGGTGAACTCCTCCCAGGCCCGGCAGCTGGCCGGGCGGCCGAAGACCGACCGGCTGGACTGCCAGTGGCTGGCCCGGCTCGCGGAGATGGGCCTGCTGCGCCCCTCGTTCGTGCCGCCGCCGGAGGTCAGGGCGCTGCGCGACCTGACCCGCGCCCGCCTCCACCTGGTCCGCGACCGGGCCCGGGCGTGGCAGCGGCTGGAGAAGCTGCTGGAAGGCGCCCTGATCAAGCTGTCGGCCGAGCTGTCGTCGCTGTCCCGGGTCAAGACCGCCCGGCTGATCCTGGACGCCCTCGCCGACGGCGAGCGCGACCCGAAGGCCCTGGCCGCCCTCGCCCTGGGGCCGCTGCGGGCCCGCCGCGCCGACCTGGAGGCGGCCCTGGACGGGATGACTGATCGGCGCCCACCACGCCCTGCTCATCCGCGCCCACCTGAACCAGGTCGACAGCCTCAGCCGCTCCATCGGCGCGGTCGAGGACGAAATCGACGCCGCCCTGGAGGCCGTCCCGGCCGCCTGGGGCATCACCGCGGCCGGGGAGCCGTCCCCGGACCCCGGCCCTGGCGCCGCCGCTGCTGCCCGCCGCCGCCCGCCTCGCGGAGATCCCCGGCGTCACCCTCGACCTGGCCAGGGCGGTCATCGCGGAGACCGGCCTGGACATGAGCGCCTTCCCCACCGCGGGGCACCTGGCCTCCTGGGCCGGGCTCGCCCCGGTCGCCCGCCAGTCCGGGCCCCCGCCGCGGCAAGCCGAAGAAAGGCCAGGGCAACGCCTACATCAAGAACCTGTGCACCCAGGCCGCCAACGGCGCCGGCAAGACCGGACTCGTTCCTCGGCGAGCGGTTCTGCTGCCTGGCCCGGTAGCATCGGCCCTGCCCGGGCCAAGGTCGCCGTCGCCCGCTCCATCCTCGTCATTACCTGGCACCTGCTGAACGACCCCGCCGCCCGCTACCACGACCTCGGCCCCGACTGGCACGACCGCAAGACCAGCCGCGACAAGAAGATCCGCAGCCACCTGCGCGGCCTCCAGTCCCTCGGGATCGACACCAGCACCCTGAACACCACCGCCGCCTAAACCCAAACCACCCCTGACCAGGCCCGCGACCCAACCCGCCACGGGCCCTTACCCATGCCCGCTTTCGGCTGGGGATTCTCTTGGTCAGCGAGGATCATTAAAGGGGGGCTAGAGAAGCTTTCAGGGAACTCTTCTAGACCTTGGCCTGGCTGTGCGGAGGCGGGCCGCCGAGCTGGAACACCGTGTACTCGCTGCCCGCCGTTCCCGGGGTGCTGCCCGTGCGGGAGATGAACGTGCAGGTCTATGACGCGGGCGGCGGGATGAGCGTGATCATGGCGGACGCGATGGTCTCGTGGCAGCCGGCGCGGCCCGCCACCGAGGTGGTCCCGGCCTCGGTCAACGTGGTGACGATCGCGACTGCCGGCCCGTGGCCGGGGAACCCGGCGCCGGTCACGATCACCTCGGTGCCGGTGGTGCGGCGGCTCGCTGCGCTCGTCAACGGGCTGCCGACGTCGACGGCCGGCCGCGGTCTGTGCACTATGGAAGTGGGGATCACGCTGACGTTCCGTGCCGTGGCCGGCGGGACGGCGGTCGCGGTCGCGGAGGGGCCGGCCGAATGCGGCGCGGTGCACCTGCGGCTGGGCGGCAAGGACGAGCCCGATCTCCGGCCGCCCGGCTCCTACCGGGCCACGGTCTTGAAGATCGCGGGCCTGCGCTGGAGTCTCAGCTAGCGGCGCAGGGTCATGGCGGGGATCGCGCGGAGCACGCGCCCGTCGGGATAATCGTGGTGGTGACCTGTCTACTGAACGGTGGCGGGCCAGGCGTGACCGGGTTAGCTGCCGGCACCGAGGGACTGTTCGTTGCCGTTGACATCAGCGTGGCCAAGACGGCGTTCCTTGGTGCGTCGCATGCGGCCAGGGTGCTGCGCGGCGGGTCTACCCGGCCGCTTCATGTCACCGCGGCTGGAATGACCGTCGCCGAGGCGGAGAGCGTGGTGAGCGAGATGGCTGGGCGCTTTCGGCTTCCTGACGCGCTCAAGCTGGCCGACCGGCTCGCTCGCGGGCTGGAGGCGCCTGACGCGCGGGGTTAGCGTGGAACCGGAAGCGGGTCGGTCGTTCGGGAAGGGGAAGTGCGTGGCGGTGCGGGCGGTGGTTGTCGGCGGCGGGATCGGCGGGATCGCGGCGGCGGTTGCGCTGGCGCGGGCCGGGATCGACGTCGAGGTGCATGAGCAGGCACAGCAGCTGACCGAGGTCGGCGCGGGTGTGTCGCTGGCGCCGAACGGCCTGCGGATGCTGGAGCGGCTCGGGGCGGGGGAGGAGGTCAGGCGGGCGGGCGTCCGGTACGCGTCGGCTCAGTTGCGGCTCTGGGACGGGCGGGCGGTGGAGCATGAGCCGTACCAGTTCACCATGGCCGGGCAGAACGTCGGGATCCACCGGGCCGACCTGCTCGGGCTGCTGGCCGGGCTGCTGCCGCCCGGCACGGTGCGGACCGGGCACCAGTGCACGGGATTTCGCCAGGAGGGCGGCAGTGCCACGGCCGTCTTCGCCGACGGGACCACCGCCACGGCCGACGTGGTGATCGGCGCGGACGGCATCCACTCCGTGCTGCAGGGCTTCGTGGTACCGCCGGCCGAGCCGGTGTTCTCCGGGGTGGTGGCCTACCGTGGCGTGGTGCCGCGCCCGGAAGAGTGCCCGGCCGGCACGATGCGGATGTGGGTGGGCGAGGGCAGGCACTTCCTGGTGTTCCCGGTGCGCGCCGGGCAGTTGCTGAACTACGTGGGCTTCGTCTCCGCGGCCACCGCGGTGCGCGAGTCGTGGTCGGCGCCCGGTGACCCGGTGGCGCTCGCCGCGCACTTCGCCGGCTGGGATCCGGTCATCGGTAAGGTCATCGCCGCGATCAGCGGGCCGGGCGGCAGCGGGTTCCAGTGGGGGATGTACGACCGTGCGCCGCTGCCCGCCTGGAGCAGCGGGCGGCTGACGCTCCTCGGCGACGCGGCGCACCCGATGCTGCCGCACCTCGGCCAGGGCGTGAACCAGGCCCTGGAGGACGCGGTAACCCTGGCTACGCTGCTGGGGGCGGGCACGAGTCCGGCTGACGTCCCGCGGGCGCTCGCCGTCTACGAGGCGCTGCGCCGCGACCGGACGGCGCGCGTCCAACTCGGCTCACGGCGCCAGGGCGCCGGCTGGGACAGCTCCGGCCGCCAGCTGGTCGACCGGCGGTGGATCTACGAGTACGACGCCTGGGCCGAAGCCGTCGCGCTGACCTGACGCACGGCGCGCGCTAACCGGCCGGCTTTGAGTGATGCGCGACGATGAGCTTCAGCAGGCGGGTGAGCTCGGCCCGGTCGGCTTGTGACAGGGGCGCGAGGAACTCCGCCTCCGCGTCCGCTAGCAGTACGTCGAGGCGTTTCAGGTGGCGGCGGCCTTCGTCGGTGAGGGTGATGGCGTTGCGGCGGCGGTCAGCCGCGTCGGGGGCGCGCACCACGAGTCCCCGCGCGGTGAGGTCGTTGATGGTCGCTACCAGGTCGCTGCGGTAGATGCCGGTCCGGTCGCTGAGTCCCGACTGGCTGTCCGGGCCGAACTCCTCCAGTGACGCGAGGACGGCGTAGTGCCACTTGCGCGAGTCCAGGGTCGCCAGCCGCTCCCCCACCTGCCGCTGCGCGTAGCCGGCCGCCAGGTTGAGCAGGCGGCTGGGCAGTGACCGCAGCCGCTCGGGTGTGCTCGCCCCGCAGGGGCCGTGCCCGCCTTCCATGGGCCCGATCATATCGCTTGCGTTAGTCATACTAACAATATAGCTTCGTTAGTGCGACTAACGTTAGTGTCACTAACGTTCATGATCGGGGAGGTACCGCATGTCCGTCATCACGCCCTTCCGCGTCGACATCCCGCAGGCTGACCTGGACGACCTGTACGGCCGGCTGGACCGCGTCCGCTGGCCCGACGAGCTGCCCGGGGTCGGCTGGGATCTCGGCATCCCGCTGGACCGGGTCCGGGAGCTGGCCGCTTACTGGCGCGAGAAGTTCGACTGGCGCGCGTCGGAGGCCGCGCTCAACGCCTACCCGCAGTACACCACCGAGATCGACGGCCAGAACGTCCACTTCCTGCACGTCAGGTCGGCCAACCCCGACGCGCTGCCGCTGATACTCACCCACGGCTGGCCCGGTTCCGTCCTGGAGTTCCTCGACGTGATCGAGCCCCTGTCGGCCGACTTCCACCTGGTCATCCCGTCCATTCCCGGCTTCGGGTTCTCCGGCCCCACCCGGTCGAAGGGCTGGGACATCCACCGGATCGCGCGCGCCTGGGCCGTCCTGATGGAGCGGCTCGGCTATCAGCGCTACGGGGCGCACGGCGGCGACTGGGGCTCCGGCATCTCCCGGGCCCTGGGCGCCGTCGCGCCCGAGCGGGTCGCCGGGGTGCACCTCACCTACCTGGTCACCCCGCCGCCCGCCGACGCGGACGAGCCCGTGCTGTCACCCGGCGACCGGGCGCGCCTGGCCAAGGTCAAGCAGCTCCAGGCGCGGCAGCCCGCCTACCAGGCGCTGCACGCCACCAGGCCGCAGACGATCGCCTATGCACTGACCGACTCGCCGGTCGGGCTGCTCGCCTGGATCGCCGAGAAGTTCGCCGAGTGGGCCGATCCCCGCTCCGCGATCAGCCTCGACCAGATCCTGGCGGACGTCTCGATCTACTGGTTCACCGGGACCGCCGGGTCTTCGGCCCGGCTCGCCAACGAGTCACCGCGCGGGAAGGTGCCCTGCCCGGTGCCGGTGGGGGTGGTTGTCCTGCCCTACGACATCACCCAGTCCGTCCGGCCGCTGGCCGAACTGGACTACCAGATCGCGGCCTGGACCGAGTTCGACCGCGGCGGGCACTTCGCCGGGCTCGAGGTCCCCGAGTTGCTGGCCGACGACATCCGTGCCTTCTTCGGCGAGCTTCAGGAGTCTTCCCGGTCAGGGGCGTAGCTGCCATAGTGCTTCGACCGGGATCGCCTTGATCTTGCCGCCGAAGGACAGGGTCTGCTGGCCGGTGTACATCACGTAGCCCGCGACGAACCTTTCCCCGACGTGGCTGGCGAGGTGGCGCAGTCCCGCAAGGTCCTCGGCCCGGACGGTGGCGCCGGACTTCACCTCGACCGCGATCACTCGGCCGTCGGGGGTCTCGATGACGGCGTCGACTTCCAGCTGGTCCCTCGTCCGGTAGTGGTACAGGCGCCCACGTTCCTGTGACCAGGTCAGCTGGCGGGCGAGTTCCATCATGACGAAGTTCTCCAGCATCGGGCCGCCGGCGCCGCCGGGCTCGCCGAGGCGGGCGGCGTCCTGGCCGATCAGGCTGCACGCGATCCCCGTGTCCGTGAACGCCAGCTTCGGAGTGCCCACGGCCCTCGTCGTCTGGCCGGAGGACCATGCGGGAACTGACTTGATGAGGAACACGCTCGACAGCAGGTCCAGGTACCGCACCAGGGTGGTCCGCGGTATGCCCGACGCGCTGGCGAGTGCGGCCGGGACGAGCAGCCCTCCCGTACGCCCGGCAATGAGGGCGAGCAGCTTGAGCAGGTCACCGCGGCGCTCGATACTTGAGAGCTCCAGCACGTCCCGCTCGATGAGCGTTGAGACGTAGGAGTCGAAGAACGCCGCCCGGCGCCTGGACGCGCGCCGCACCGCTTCGGGGAAGCCGCCGGCGGCCAGGCGGTCAAGGTAGTCACGCCGGCGCAGGGAGGAAGAGAAGTCCAGGCCAGTGCCGTGCCGGAACGCGGCGTCGACGAACCCGTCAGGGGCGCCGGTCATCTCCCCCTGCGAGAAAGGCCACAGCTCGATCACCTCCATCCGGCCGGGCAGGGCGTCCGGAAGGGCCCGCAGCGCCAGGACCCGTGAGGAACCTGTCAGCAGGAACCGGCCAGGCCGTGGATCAAGGTCCACGCGCACCTTGATCGCCCGCAGCAGGTCCGGCGCGAGCTGAACCTCGTCGATGACCATCAGCCCGTCGTGGTCCACGAATCCCGCTGGATCATCTTGCGCGGCTCTCAGGGTTGCCGCGTCGTCGAGCAGCCGGACGACACTACCTGGTCGGCTGCCCGCGGAAAGTCTCGTGAGCGTGCTCTTGCCCGCCTGCCGAGCACCGTTGACAAGTACGACCCGGGTGTCCGCGAGGGCCTCAGCGACCAGGGACTCCGCGTGCCGGGGAAGGATGTCAGCTACCAGGGCCACTCCTCCATTCTGCCGTACGACAGTGGTCCCGTGGTCATTCTGCCGCTTACAGCGTGGTCATTCTGCCGCTTACAGCGTGGTCATCTGGCCGCTTATACCGCGGTCATTTCGCCGCTTCGTTCAGGCCATCGGCCTGGTCCCTGCGTATGCGGTCAGCGTGCCACTCTGATGGCGACCACCGGCCGCTAAAGTCCGGCACCGCCTAGCCAGACTGTGCAGGCGGTGGAAACCCGCGCGCCCGCTCGGTGGGTCGGGCGCGCGGGTTTGCCTGTGGGCCGCGGACTCCGGCTACATGGCGACGGGTTCGGCGGGGCGGGGTTCGCCGTCGCAGTGGTCCATGTAGTCCAGGACAGCGGTGTAGATGCCGGGGGCGTACCAGGCTAGCCAGGTCAGTGCGTCGGCGAGGTCGTCTCTGGTGCGGCCGAGCAGTCGCTCGGCGCCGGGGATCTCGCCGGGCAGGTGCGCGGGGCGGCCTGGGTGGGTCAGACTTGCGTTCACGATCGTCCTCCGTCTTGTCGGATGGATGGTCCAGGGTCGCGGCGGTGTTGGTGCACCGTCGCGGCCCGCCCGGGATTCTGGGTGCTCCGGGTCGATGAGGTTATTGTATCGAACTTATGAACGAGCTAAACATCGACACGCGGTAGCACTTAGAGACGCGAGGACCCCGGCATCTGGCTAGCCGCATCAGCACCAGGGCCGCAGGCGCGGGAGGACCCGCACGGGGCGAGAGCCTGAGCCACCGGTTGGCCGGCAGGAGCGGGGGCGCGGCGGGAATCGGCCGCGCGGTTCGAGGCCCGCTTTTGGGGCCACGATTGCGCGGCAGGTTCTCCGCTCGCCCCCGCTCCCCCACGCCGAAAAGAGTCATGGCGTGCGGGAAGAGGCGGAGCATGCTCCCGTTCGGGATGATCCTGGGACAGCCGGCTGACGGTACGGGAAACAATTTTCTTCTTGACAATAAAGTTTGTCGGTGACAGTCTGGGCTCATGCAGGACGTCGCCGTGATCGAGGACGCCGCCGCCGCAGAGGTCTCGCTCGATCCCATCCGGGCCCGGATCCTCGCGGAGCTGGCCGAGCCGCACACCGCGACCACGCTCGCGACGCGCCTCGGGCTGGCCAGGCAGAAGGTCAACTACCACGTGAAGATGCTGGAGCAGCACGGTCTCGTGGAGCTGGTTGAGGAGCGGCGCAAGGGCAACATGACCGAGCGCGTGGTGCGAGCGTCGGCGGCGGCCTACGTGATCTCGCCGGCGGCGCTGGCCGCGGTCGCGCCCGATCCGGCGCGGTCGCCGGACCGGCTGTCGGCGCGGTGGCTGCTCGCGCTCGCCGCGCGGCTGGTCCGGGAGACCGGCGCGCTCATCAACGGCGCGGCGCGGGCCGGCAAGCCGCTGGCCACGTTCGGGCTCGATGCCGAGGTGCGGTTCGCCAGGCCGGCCGACCGCGCCGCGTTCATCGGCGAGCTGACCGACGCGCTCGCCGTCATTACCAGCAGGTACCACTCGGAAACCGGAAGGCCGCACCGCGTGGTCGTCGCGGTGCACCCGAGCATCACAGAAGATGCCGACCCGCCAGCAGGAGGGCACACGTCATGACACATCCATTCGAGGTCCGCGGTGAGGTCACCGTGGACGCCACGCCCGAGCAGGTCTGGGACGCGATCACGACGGGACCGGGAGTCGACTCCTGGCTCATGGGGCGCACCGAGATCGACAGTGACAACAAGACCAGCACGTTCGACATGTTCGGCAACACGTCGACCTCGGCCATCACAGCGTGGGAGCCGGGGCGCCGGTATGCGACACAGGAAGAGAAGAACCCGGACGGCACGTTCATGGCGTTCGAGTGGCTGATCGAGGCGCGCGACGGCGGCGGCGCCGTGGTGCGGTTCGTGCACAGCGGCCTGCTCGGCGAGGACTGGGAAGCGGAGTACAACGGGCTGTCGGTCGGCGACCAGGCCTACCTCACCAAGCTCGCGGTTTACCTTGAGCACTTCGCGCCCCGTACCGCGAAGCTGTCGACGTTCCTGCCCGGGCCGGTCACCAAGGACTCGTGGGCGGCGATGACCGCGGCCGTCGGCGCCGGTCCCGACGCGGCGGACGGGCAGCCGGCCCGGCTCACCGTGCCCGGCATCGAGCGGCCGACGGCGTCGTGGAGTTCGTCGCCCGGCCGAGCTTCGTCGGCATGCGCACCGGCGACGCGATGTACGTGCTGATCCACGGGTACAACGACATGGTGTTCGCCACCGCGCACTACTTCGACGACCGTGACCGGTCGGCGGAGGCCGAGGCCTGGCAGGCCTGGCTGGGCACGCTCGCTTAGCGCTTGTTTTCGGTCGAACGGGTCTCCGGCGTTGGCCCCTGGGCCGCACACGGATAAGCCCACCGGGGGGTAGCGGGCGGGGTCGTAGCTCGGCGACGCAGCGGATGCCGGGATAGACACATCAAACGAGATTGATGTAATCTCCCTGAATGAGCAGCCACGAAGACATGGTCCACGTCCGCTACATGGTCGATGACGTGCAGGCAGCCATCGACTTCTACACCAGCCACCTCGGTTTCACGCTGCGCTTCAACGCGGCGCCCGCGTTCGCCGACGTGACCCGCGGCAACCTGCGGCTGCTGCTGGCCGGGCCGCAAAGCTCGGCAGGCCGGCCGATGCCCGACGGCCGCAAGCCGGAGCCCGGCGGCTGGAACCGCATCCACTTCATCGTGCCCGACATCGAAGCCGAGGTCGCCCGGCTGCGCGCTGACGGCGTTAGCTTCCGCAATCAGATCATCGCCGGCCCCGGCGGAAAGCAGATCCTGATAGAAGACCCCGCGGGCAACGTGGTCGAACTGTTTGAGCCTGCCCGCGCCTTACAGTAATGGGTAAGCTCTCGCCGTATAAGGGAACGCCGACCGGGACATCCACGAGCTCGCGATCTCAAGCGGTGAACGAGAGACAGATACCACCACTGCCCATGGCCGCACAAAGCCTAGTCGGTAAGCGCGCGGTTTTACCGGTAAATTTATGTCAGCGGGTAAACTTTTCATCCGAGGTAAATTAAAGCCGTTCTGGACGGTTTTTATTTACGCGCTGTGAAATGTTTACCGGTAAATTGGCACGGGATACGCGAAGCACGCTCTCGTTCGGGATGATCCTGGCGGTGACTCCGCTTGGCGCCGGGCTACCGGGCGCCGCCGAGCAGGTGCTCGGCGACGCGGGACAGGTGGGCGCGCATCGCCTCGACGGCCGCGTCCGAGTCCCTCATCCGCAGAGCGGCGACGATGGCGCGGTGGTCCTCCTGGTAGAGCTCACGCCGCTGGCTGGACGTGCTGCGGCGCTTGAGGTCGCCCCAGACCTGGCCGTGGCGGGCCGACTCGATCTGGCCGTAGAGCGCGGCGAGCAGGGGGCTGTGCGCCGCGCCGATGATGCACCGGTGCAGGGCCAGGTCCCAGGTCTCGAACTCCTCGAAGCTGGCGGCCGCGTCGCCGCCCGCCAGGCAGCGTTCCATCTCGCCGAAGTCGCGGGCCGTCGCCCAGATCGCCACCAGGGGCATGGCCTGCGGCTCGAGCAGGCGGCGGATCGTCATCACGTCGGCGGGGGCGAAGTCGGTGGCCGACGGCTGCGACCGCGGCGCGGAAAGCGTCAGCCGCTGACCGGGACGGGAGCCGCGCGCAGGAACGTGCCGCGGCCGACCTCGCGGGAGATGCGCCCGTCCGCTTCGAGTGCGCGCGAGCGCGTGCCTGACGCCGGTGCGGGTGATGCCGAGGTCGGCGGCCAACTGGCGTTCCGTGGGCAGCCGCGAGCCGGGCCCGAGGCCCGATCGCTCGAACTCGGCCAGGATCAGCTCCGCGAGCTCCCGCCCGCGCCCTGACGGCATGATCCGCGTGCCCGCGGGCCCCCCATTCATGCAACCAATCCTACCAATCACCGTCGAGTTGTAATGCTAGTTGGTCACAACTTTACTAATCGGGATATTGACCAGTCCACCAAGCCGACCTAATCTCCAACCAATCCGCTTATTTCAACCAATCGGCCCCGGACCGCAGGCAGCGCAGGCAGCGCGGGCCCGGGCCAGCGGCGGCGACGTCCGAGGAGGCAGCCAGGTGAGGCTTGCGACCATCGTCACTCCAAGCGGTCCCCGGCTGCACGTGCGGGGGCGTTCCGGCTACGTGGACGTCGCGGCGGAGAGCGGCAACCCGGAGTTCGCCGCGCTCGCGACGGTGCTGCGGGCCGGCCCGGCGGCGCTCGACGCGGTCCGGGCGCTGTCCGCGCGGGACGGGCGCGAGTACGGGCCGGACGACCTCGGGCCCGCCGTCCCGGCGCCTGAGCGCGTCCTCTGCCTGGGCGTCAACTACAGCGAGCACGCCATCGAGGGCGGGCGGGAGGTCCCCACCTGGCCCGAAGCGTTCGTCCGCGGCCGCGACAGCGTGCTCGCGCCGTACGCGGACCTGGTCAAGCCCGCGCTGTCGCAGCGGTTCGACTACGAGGGCGAACTCGGGATCGTGATCGGCGCGGGCGGCCGGTACATCACGGCGGACAAGGCGCTCGACGCGATCGCCGGCTTCGTGGTGCTGAACGACGCGTCCGCGCGGGAATGGCAGCGGGCGGGCACCCAGTGGACGGCCGGCAAGAACTTCGAGGGCAGCATGCCGATCGGCCCCGAGGTGGTCACCGCCGACGAGGCCGACGTGACCGACGTGGCGCTGGCCACCACGCTGAACGGCCAGGTCATGCAGTCCGCGCGGACCTCGCAGATGATCGTCGACATACCCAGCGCGATCGAGTTCTTCTCCTCCTTTACCCGGCTGATGCCCGGTGACGTGATCGCCACCGGCACCCCCGGCGGCGTCGGCTTCGCCCGGCAGCCCCCGGTCTGGCTGCAGCCCGGCGACGTCATCGAGGTCACCGTCGAGGGCGTCGGCACCATCCGCAACCGAGTGGTCGCCGAGCACGGCGCCCCCACCGACTGGCGCTGGCGGCCAGTCAACACGAAGAGCGGCCTCTAACTCTCCTCTGGAGGGACGAATGAAGCTCCGGGTTCTCCTGGTCGCCGGCCGCCCTCGCGGCCGGCGCGGCCCTGACCGCGTGCAGTTCAGGCACAAGCTCCACCACTCCCGGGGCGACAGCTCCGGTGTCAACCTCGGCCGCGTCGAGCGCGGCCGCGAGCACCGGCGCCTCGCCGACGGGATCACCGCTGACCGTCGCGGACGTGGCGCCCTTCAGCGGCCCCGACGCCGCGCTCGGCCCCACCTACCTGGCCTCCTGCTACGGCGCGACGGCGGCGATCAACGCCGCGGGCGGCGTGCTCGGTCACCCGCTCACCTGCAAGTCCGTCGACACCCGCGGCGACCCCGCGGACGCCGTGCCCGCGGTCAACCAGATGTTCGCCTCGACCCCGGGGCTCGCCCTGGTGATCGGCTGCACCTCGGACGAGGCGGCCTCGGTGGCGCCGGTCATCAACGCGCACAAGATGGCGATGTTCTGCATGACCGGGCAGTCGGAGTTCGACAGCGTGCACTTCCCCTACTTCTTCCGCCTGGTGCCGCCGGACCTCGAGGAGTCCTACGCGATGGTGGCCATCGCGCAGCAGCTGCACTACACGAAGATCGCGCTGGCGTTCGGCAATGACATCGGGTCGCAGACCTTCATCCAGCCGGCCATCGCCTCGCTGAAGAAGGCCGGGATGACGCTGACCACCAACCAGACGCTCGACCTGCACGCGACCACCTTCCGCACCGAGGCCGAGGCGATCGTCGCGTCCCACCCGGACGCGATCATGACCGAGGCGCTCGGCGCCGCCGATCCCACCTTGTTCCAGGAGATCAAGCAGCTCAACGGCGGCAAGATCATCCCGATCATCGGCACCTCGGCCGCCATCTCGCCGGATTTCTTCAAGTCCGCCGCCCAGGCGGTCGGCGCGGCTGACCTGGCGGCCAACTTCCACGCCGACAACCTGGTCACCGAGACCAGCGGCCCGGCGTATGCGGCGTTCTCGGCGGCGCTGCTCGCCCAGCAGGGCAAGGTCCCCGGTGCGACCGGCAACTTCAACACCTACCTGAGCGCGCCGGGCGGCGTGCACCTCTACGACGGGATCAACCTGGCCGCGCTCGCGATGATCAAGTCCGGGTCCACCGACCCGAGCGTTTACAGCCCGGACATCATCACGGTGGGCAACGGCACTCCGGGCGGAGGCGTCTGCTACTCGTTCGCCGCGTGCGCGGCGGACCTCAAGGCGGGCAAGGCGATCAGGTACGAGGGCCCGGGCGGCCCGACGAACTTCGACAGCTTCCACGACTCGACCGGCATCTTCCAGATCGACACCTACAGCGCGAACGGCACGGTGAACGTCGCCGGTAACCTGTCGGCAGCCCAGCTGCGGGCCGTTGCCGGATGACGCTCTTTCTCGCGTCGGTCGGCTTCGGGCTGGTCACCGCCTCGGTGCTGGCGATCGCCGCGGTCGGCTTCACGCTCCAGTTCGGCGTCACCGACGTGCTGAACCTGGCGTACGGGGCCGTGATGATCGCGGGCGCGTTCCTCGCCTACGTGCTCAACCAGGCCGGGCTGAACGTCTGGCTCGGCCTGGTGGTCGCGGTGATCGCGTGCTCGATCGGGTCGGTGCTGCTCAACGTCGGCGTGTACGCGCCGTTCCAGCGGCGCGGCGCGTCGCCGATCACAATGGTGATCGTGTCGCTCGGCATGACGCTGATCATCGAGTTCGGCGTGCAGGCGCTGGCCGGCGGCACCAGCGTGTCGTACACGATGAGCACGGGCCCGTCGGTGACCGCCGGCGGGCTCGTGCTGTCGGCGGTGCAGCTCGTGGTGATCGGCCTCTCCCTGCTCGTCATGGCCGGCACCGCACGTGCTGCTGCGGTACACCAGGCTCGGCAAGGCGATGCGGGCCACCGCCGCCAACAAGTCGCTGGCCCGCAACTGCGGCATCCGGACCGGCCGGGTGATCACCATCACCTGGGCGGTCACCGGGGCGCTGTGCGGCCTGGCCGGGGTGGTCTTCGCGATGGACGCGGGCAGCTTCGACGCCACGGCCACCGACCTGTTCCTCAGTCCTGATACTCGCGGCGACCTTCCTCGGCGGCCCGGGCCAGGCCTACGGCGCGATGCTCGGCGCGGTGGTCATCGGCCTGGCCACCGAGGTAAGCGCCGCCTACGTCACGCCGTCGTACAAGTACGTTTTTCCGTTCGTCGCGCTGCTCGTGATGCTCGGCGTGCGCCCGACCGGACTGCTCGGGGAGCGCGCCTGATGAGCTCGTACTACCTTATTAACCTGCTGATCTACGCCGCCGTCGACGCCACGGCCTGCCTGGGGCTGTCCCAGCAGTTCGGCGTCGCCGGCGTGACCAACTTCGGCTTCATCATCTTCCAGGCGGCCGGCGGGTACGTCGCCGCGATCCTGGCGCTGCCTTCTTCCTCGGCCAACGGCGGGTTCCAGTCGTACATCGGCGGGCTGAACCTGCCGTTCCCGCTGCCCTGGGTCGGGGCGGCGGTGGCGGGCGGGGTGATCGCGCTCCCGTTCACCTTCCTCGTGGGGCGCCGGCTGCGCGGTGACTTCGCCGCCGTCGGCCTGCTGGTCACCGCCGTGCTGCTTAACCTGCTCGCCACCAACTACCGGCCGCTGCTTAACGGGGACGCCGGGCTGTCGCTGATACCCGCGCCGTTCCAAGGCGAGTTCAACCCGCAGTCGTCTGGGTACCAGTGGATCTTCGCGGCGGGCGCGATCGTCGTTTGCGCGCTGGTCTTCTGGGTGGTCAGGCGGATCACGGCGTCGCCGTACGGACGCTCGCTGCGCGCCATGCGGGACAACGACGTGGTCGCCGACTCGCTCGGCAAGAACCTGCTGTCGATGCGCACCGCGATGCTGGTCACCGGCGGCGCGATCGCCGGCCTGTCCGGCGGCATCCTGGTCTCCTACATCACCACCTGGTCGCCCGCCGCGTGGGGTTACGCGGAGACCGTGGTGCTGTTCGCGGCGGTGATCATCGGCGGGGCGGGCAACCACCTCGGCGCCGTGCTCGGCGCCATCCTGGTGCCGGTCGGCTTCGAGGAGGTCACCCGGTACATCCCCACGTCCAACAACCTGCCGCCGAACCTCATCCCCTCGCTCGAGTGGGTGGCGATCGGACTGCTCATCGTGATCTTCCTCTGGGTGCGGCCGCAAGGCATATTGCCCGAACGGAAGCGGGTGCTCCCGGTAACCGCCCGGCCGGACGCTGGCGGCGGGGCGGCACCGGCGGGACCGGCTTCCGCGGGGGCGGCGGCTCCGGTGGGAGCGGCGGGGGCGGCGGGGCTCGCGGTGACCGTCCCGCGGCCCGCCGCCCCGGCGCCGTCCCTCCTCCGCCGTCGCCGGAGGCGGGGCCGGCTGTGCTTGAGGTCACCGACGTGACCCGGGAGTTCGGCGGGGTGCACGCGGTCGCCGGGGTCTCGTTCGCGGTCAGGCCGGGCACGATGACCGGACTGATCGGGCCGAACGGCGCGGGCAAGTCGACGCTGCTCGCCATGATGGCCGGGACCCTGCCGGTCACCTCCGGGCAGGTCCGTTACCTGGGCCAGGACGTGACCGGCCTGCCCGCCTACCGGCGGGCCAGGCTCGGCCTCGTCCGCACCTTCCAGCTGGCGAGCGAGTTCAAGCGGCTGACCGTACTTGAGAACCTGCTGTCCGCCGTGCCGGGCAACCGCGGCGACTCGCTGCGCGGCGCGCTCGCGGGCCCCCGGCACTGGCGCGGCGACGAGACCGCGGCGATCGAGCGGGCCAGCGCCCTGCTCGAACGCTTCGGCCTCACCGCCCACGCCAACAGCTACGCGGGTGACCTGAGCGGCGGTCAGCGGCGGCTCGTGGAGATCATGCGCGCGCTGATGACCGAGCCGACGATGCTGCTGCTGGACGAGCCGATGGCCGGCGTGCACCCGAACCTGGCCCGGCGGATCGGCAACGAGCTCACCGCTCTTGTCGCCGGCGGGCTTACCGTCCTCATGGTGGAGCACGAGCTCGCGATCATGGACGAGTTCTGCGATCCCGTGATAGCGATGGCGGAGGGCGCGGTGCTCGCGATGGGAACCATGGCGGAACTGCGCGGGCGCGCCGAGGTCGTGGAGGCGTACCTTGTCGGGTGAGCTGGGCGGGACTGCGCTGCGGGCCACGGGAGTGACCGCCGGGTACGGCGGCGACCCGGTGATCCGCGACATCAGCGTCCACGTCGCGCCCGGCCAGGTGGTGTCGCTCGTCGGCGCCAACGGGTCGGGGAAGAGCACCTTGCTCAAGAGCCTGGTCGGGGTGATCAGGATGTCGGCGGGCACGGTCACCGTCGGGGAAAAGGACCTGACCGGGCGGCCGCCGGAGGACATGGCGCGGGCCGGCGTCGGCTACGTGCCCCAGGTGGACGACGTGTTCGCGCCGCTTACCGTCAGGGAGAACCTGGAGATGGGCGGGTACCTGCTGCCTTCATCCCAGCTCCGGGAACGTATCGACGAGGTGGTGACGGTCTTCCCCCGGCTCGGCTCGATGCTCGGCAGGCAGGCGGGCAAGCTGAGCGGCGGCGAGCGCAAGATGCTGGCCATGGGCCGGGTGCTGATGGTGTCCCCGAGCGTATTCCTCCTCGACGAGCCGACCGCGAACCTCGCGCCGGCCGTCGCCCGCTCACTGCTGCAGGACCAGGTCAGGCGGCTAGCCGCGGGAGGCGCTGCTGTTCTCGTCGTCGAGCAGCGGGCCAGGGCGGTGCTCGCCATCTCCGACCACACCTACGTCCTGGCCGGCGGGGAGGTCCGGATGTCGGGCAGCCCAGCGGAACTGTCCGCGAGCCCGGCCTTCGTGGAGTCCTTCCTCGGCGGAACAGTGGCCCGCTAACCCCGGCGCGGGCGCCGCGGCCGTCACCCGAAGCCTCACGCGCCGGCGTCCTGGGCGAGTCGCTTCATGACTTCGTGCCAGTGCGCCTCGACCGATTCGCCGAGGCCGCGGAAGGCCCGGTCGAGCAGCCGCATCTGGGAAGCCGTCAGTTGCGCCTCGAACTCCGCCCCGTCGGGAGTCACCGAGAGGCGCCGGACCCTCCGGTCCTGGAGGTCGCCGGCGATCGAGAGCAGGCCGCGCTCCTCCAGGTCCTTGATCGGACGGTGGATGGCCTGCTTCGTTACCTCCAGGACGGCCAGCAGTCCGCCGATGGAGATCCCCGGGTCGCGCCGGACGAAGTAGAGGACCCGGTGATGTGTCCGCCCGAGCCCGCGCTGGGCGAGCATCTTGTCCGGCAGCGCGGTGAAGGCGCGGTAGCCAAAGTACAGCTCCTCGATGGCGCTGCGCAGCGAGGCCTCCCGATCTGGGTCAAGCACCTTGACCTACCTCTCGCCCCGCACGCATAATTACGGCAACTAGATTGACCTAATTCCGGAGTCTGCCGCCGTGTTCTCCAATCGTATCGACGGGCTGCGGCCGTCGCCGATCCGCGCCATCTTGAGCGTGATCGACCGCCCGGGCATGATTTCCTTCGCCGGCGGCCTGCCCGCGACGCAGGTGCTGCCCCGGTGGTCCGGGACCATCGCCCCGCAAACCCTCCAGTACGGGCCGAGCGAGGGGGAGCCGAGCCTGCGGGCGGCGGTGTCGGACCACCTCCGCTGCCTGGGCATCGACGCGCCGCCCGAACGCGTCATGATCCTGAGCGGAAGCCAGCAGGGCATCGACCTGGTGGCGAAGCTCTTCATCGATCCAGGAACGCCGACGGCCGTCGAGTTCCCGACTTACCTCGCCGCGCTGCAGGTCTTCCGCTTCTACGGCGCGCGGTTCATCGACGTGCACGCGGCGGACGCGAGGCAAGCCCGCCTCGCGTACGTGGTGCCCACGTTCGCCAACCCGACCGGAGCCTGCGCCACCAGCGCGGAGCGGGATGCGCTCGCCCGCAGGTGCCTCGACACGGGCACCACGCTGTTCGAGGACGACCCTTACCGTGACCTTGCCTACGAGCCCTGCGACCGCCGGCCGGTCGCGGCGAGGATGGGCGGCGGCTCCTGGATATACCAGGGTTCGTTCTCTAAGACTTTCGCACCTGGGCTGCGGCTGGGCTTTCTCGCCGCCTCCGCGGACCTGTTCCCGCCCCTTGTCATGCTCAAGCAGTCCGTTGACCTCCACAGCTCCCGCCTCTCCCAGCTCATCGTGCACGACGCGATAACCGCCGGCGGCTGGAACGCACGCCTGGACGAGCTCGCCACCTTCTACCGCGCCCGCCGCGACGCCTTCGAAGAGACCCTGAGCCGTCACTTCGGCGACCTCGCCCGGTGGCGCACGCCCAGCGGCGGCCTGTTCTACTGGCTGGAGTTGCACGACTCGTACTGCCTCAACACGCGAACCGTGCTCGACGAAGCGATCGCGCGCGGCGTCGCGTTCATGCCCGGCGAAGAGTTCTACCCGGACGAACCCCGCCTGGGGACGATGCGGCTGAACTTCAGCCACGCCGACCCAGCCGAAGCCGACCGGGGACTCCGCGCCCTGGCCGAGCTGATCCGGTCGCGATCGTCCGCGTCAACCGGGGCCGCCGCGAGAACCTGACTCATCTCCCCAATAAGGCAGGCTACCGTCTATGACGACGCTCGTGACCGTGACGCGCAGAGGCCTGCTGGCCAGCGCGGTAACCGCCTGTCCTGAACAGGGGCAAAGCCGTCCGCGGCCAATGAGCACCTGGCGGAGGCGGCGGTCAGGAACAGCGACAACGCGGCAGGCAACCTGCTGCTACAAGAGCTGGGCGGGCCGGCAGGCGTCACGAGGTACGCTCGCTCGCTCGGGGACCACGTGACCCGCCTGGACCGGACCGAGCCGACCCTCAACGAAGCCCTGCCCGGCGACCCGCGCGATACCACTTCACCGCGCGCTATCGCGACGGACTACGAGAAGCTGGTGCTCGGGACAGCGGTCAGCCCCGGGACCCGGTCGCTGATCGCGGGGTGGCTGAAGGGCGGCACGACCGGGGCCGGACGGATCCGGGCTGCGGTGCCGGCTGGCTGGACGGTGGGCGACAAGACGGGTACGGGAGCCTTCGGCACCGACAACGACGCCGCGATCGTGTGGCCACCGCAGCGGCCACCGATCGTGCTGGCGGTCATGTCCACCCGCTCGGCCCCAGGCGCGAGCCCCGACAACAGCCTCGTGGCCGCTACCGCGAGAACGGTACTCTCGGCACTCGGCGTCCTTTAGCGCTGGCGTGCCTCGTAGGTCACAGGTTGTCCGAGGCGATCTCGTGCAGCGCTCCATCCGGTCCTAGGCGGAAACTTCGCGGCGGACCCATCTGACACGCTGCCATCCCGAAAAGCAATGGAGGCCAGCGGGAAACGTGTCCCGTCCCCGTGGCCCGTTAGGCCGGCCATTGCCGGCCTAACGGGCCACGACGATCATGGCGGAGCGGACGGCACGCGGCAGGAAGGGACAAAATGACCCTTCCAGGTGTGGTACTAGCTGGGCTACATGTTCGCCGGTGACACCGCGACCCGACGGTCGGGCCTGTGCCACCGGTGACTACTTGGTAGGAGGGGGACGCGGCGGAATCGGCCGCGCGCTTCGGGGGCAACTTGTGGGGCACGACTGTGCGGCTGGTTCTCCGGCGCCCCGCTCCCCCGCGCCTTGAAGGGTCATGGCACGGGGCGGGCGGGGCACGCTTCCGTTCGGGATGATGGTGGTGGTTACCAGGCGCCGGGGACCTGGCGGGTGACGCGGTTGAGGCGGTTGAAGACGTTGGTGACGGCGATCTTCAGGACCAGGGCCGCGAGGCCCTGCTCGTCGTAGTGCCTGGCCGCCTCGTCCCAGATCTCGTCCGGTACCGCGTCGGAGGCGTCGGCGAGGCGGGTGGCGGCTTCGGCCAGGGCGAGGGCGGCGCGCTCGGGGTCGGTGAAGTACGGGGAGTCGCGCCAGGCGGCGACGGTGGCCATGCGCTCCGGGGACTGGGCGCTCTTGGCGGCGCTCGCCAGGCAGGCGCTGCAGCCGTTGACCTGGCTGACCCGCAGGTGGACGAGTTCCATGGTGTCGGCGGGTACGCCGCCGCTGTCGCTGGCCTTGTTCAGGGCGACGACCGCCTGCCAGGCACCGGGGAGGACGGCCGCCGGGTTCTTCATGCGTGCTTCCACTTCGCTTGCTCTCTTTCCTCGTTGGGTATCCTCGGCGGTGGGTCCGCTGCCATACGGGTGCCGCCATCGAGGAAGACCGGCGAGACGGAAAGAATGTGACGAGATGGCAGACTCCGATTCCCTGGCCCTTGAGTTCGAGGCGTACCGGCCGTATCTCCACGGCGTGGCGTACCGGGTGCTCGGGTCGGGGAGCGACGCCGACGACGCGGTGCAGGAGGCCTGGCTGCGGCTGAGCCGGTCGGACGTCTCCGACGTGGTTAACCTGCGGGCCTGGCTCACCACCGTGACCAGCCGGGTGGCGCTGAACATGCTCGAGTCGCGCGGCAGCCGGCGGGAGGACGGGCACGGCGAGTTCTTGGAGGAGGCTCCGGGGTTCGCGGATGCCGGGCATGGACTTGGTCCGGAGGACGAGGCGCTGCTCGGCGATGAGGTGAGCGCGGCGCTGCAGGTCGTGCTCGATAAGCTTGAGCCGCGCGAGCGGCTGGCGTTCGTGCTGCACGACCTGTTCGCGGTGCCGTTCGATGACATCGCGCCGGTGGTGGACGGCACGAGCGGCTCGGCGCGGCAGCTGGCCAGCCGGGCGCGGCGGCGGCTGCGCTCGACGTCGCCAGGGGCGGTGGCCGCGTCGCTTACCGCCCGGGCGGAGCGGCAGCGGGCGGTGGTCGACGCGTTCTTCGCGGCGGCGCGCTCGGCGCAGTTCGCTGCGCTGCTGCAGATACTCGACCCGGACGTGGTGATGCGCGCGGACGCGGTCGCGGCGCGTATGGGCGCGGACGAGTCGCTGACCGGTGCGGACGCGGTCGCCAGGTGGATCAACGGCCGGGCCGCGGGCGCGGTGGCCGCCACGGTCGGCGGCGAGCCCGGTGCGGCGTGGGCGGTGAAGGGGAAGGTGCGCGTGGCGTTCGGCTTCACAATCGGCGGGGACGGGCGGATCACGGCGATCAACCTGATCGGGGACCCGGACGTGCTGGCGGGGCTGGAGATCGAGCTGGCGAGCTAAAGGTCAGCGCTATCGCGCTACGGCACCGTGACCGGCGGCCCGCGCGGCGGGAGTCCCTGGCGCCGGTCACGGCGGCATGTGAAGATTGCGGGACATGGTCCTGACTGGACCGCGACGGGAATTGACGGGCGGTGGTCTGGCAATGACGAATGACTACGGGCCGCCTTATGGACAGCCCTACGGGCAGACCGCGCTGGCGCCGCGCACCAACGGAATGGCGATTGCCGCGCTGGCCTGCGGCATTGGCGGCTTCTTCGTGTTTCCTGCCTCGTTCGCGGCGGTCGCGCTCGGGCACATCGCGCGTCGTGAGATCCGGCGGACCGGGGAAGCCGGCGACGGCATGGCCACCGCCGGGCTGGTCCTCGGCTACATCGGGTCGGTGATCGGGGTGCTTCTCGTCATCGGGTTTATCCTGGCCGTCGTTTTCCTGGCGAGCTGGTCGTAGGAGACCACGGGCGGAGCGTTGCCGGCTCCGCTTCGGCTAGGGGTCACTTCGCGACGATGCCGGCCAGGTGGGCGTAGACGACGATGCTGTCCAGGTACTGGCCGCTCTTCGCGTCGAACGGGCCGCCGCAGGTGACCAGGCGCAGGGCCGGGTACGGGACGTTGCCGTAGACGTCGCTCGTCGGGAAGTTGGTCTTGGCGGCCTTCTGCACGCCGTCGACCGCGAACTCCGCCGTCACGCCGTCGGCCCGGTTGACGTAAATCGCCTCGCCCTTGCGCAGGTTCTTGATGTTGTAGAAGACCGAGGGCCCGGCGTAGTCGTCCACGTGCCCGAGGATGACGGACGTGCCTTTTGCCCCGGGCATGACCGACCGGTCGTACCAGCCGGCCAGGTTGTGATCGCTCAGCGGCGGCACCTGGATGGTCCCGTCCTTGTTGAGGTCAAGGTGGGTCACCGGCGCGTCCACCTTGATCGCGGGTATCTCGATCGTCATCGGCGAGGAAGCCGGCAGCGGTGCCGCGACGCTCGCCGGGCTGGGGGCGAAGGGCACCGAGGTGCCGACCGTGGCCGGGATCTCCTGCGCGGCCGCGGGCGGCAGCTTCGAACCGGTGCCCAGGGCGTGCGCCACGATGAAGGCGCCGACGGCCACCAGGACGAGGCCCACGATGAGGATCGTGCGCAGCTCGATGCCCTGGGGGACCTCGTCGTGCCCTCTCCGGTACTCCCCTGACGACATAAGGCGATCCTAAGGCGATCTCGCGCGGGCAGGCTCACCCGCCACGGGCGCCGCGGCCCGTCCGCTACAACAGGTCGGACACGTCTCTGCGGCCACGGCCACGCTCGGCTGGCACTTCTCGCCGGGTAGCCGTCGCGGCGGGTGAACTCGCCGCGTGCCGCGGCGCGGGACGCGTCGCGGGGCGGCGGAATGACAGGCGGGTGACCGCGAGGAGCATGGCCACGGCCAGCGCGGCCAGGCCACCGACCTCCGCGATCTCCGAGCCGAGCGTGGTGCCGCCGAGCGGTGACACATCGGCGACCGGAGTCTGCGACGAGCCCGGGCCGACGGTAGGGAACAGTCCGGCGGCGCTGCCCCCTGGGCCCGTCGTCGGCGCCGCGACGCCAACTGGGGTGGAAACCGGCGTCAAGTTGGCCCCGACCGGGCTGGACGGCGTCAGCACGATCACTGAGGCGGCAACCGCCGGGGCCACGGGCAGGTTAGCCGCGCTGCCGGTCACCGTCAGGCTGACCGCCGTGAGGGTCGCCGTGACCGGGACGGTGACCTCCGCCTGGAGCTGTCGCTGCGCCGAGGTTGAGTCCACCGCGCCCAGGTCGCACAGGGACGTGCCATTGCCGGTCCCGCAGCCGAAGGTGAAGGTCGGCCCGCCGGCGCCCGCGCTGGACTGCAGCTGGATCTTGGCGTCGGCTATGTTGCCGCCGACCGTCCAGGCGCCCACGGCCCACTGGGATGGCTGCCCGCGCTGGATGCTCTGCTGCAGTGGCGCCACCCCGACGCACAAGCTGACCCCCGTGGTGCTCGCCGCCGCCACCTGGTATGCCGCCAGGACGATGGCCTGACCGGAGAGACTCTGCGTCCCGGCGCTGGCTGCCGCGGCGCTTGTGGTCGAGGTGTCAGTCGGCGTGGGGCTGCTGGTTGGCGTGGTGGGCGTCGGCGTCGGGCTGCCGGTTGGCGTGGTGAGCGTCGGCGTCGGCGTGGGGGTCGGGGTCGGGGTGTCGGTCGGCGTGGTGGTCGCGGACGCGGACGCGGTGGACGGGCCGGCGGTCGGGGTGGTCGTCGGCGTGGCGGTGGGAGTCGCCGACGCCGTTGCGGCCGGGGAGGCGGCAGCTGTCGCGGTGGTCGTCGCGGCGACCGCCGACAGGGGCTCGCAGGACTCGGTGGTGCCCGTCGCGGTAGCCGCCGTCGCGTTGCTGGCCACGGCGGCGATCACGCCGCCGGAGGCAGCGGTAAGCAGGGCGCTGCCCGCGATCAA
The DNA here is from genome assembly GCA_963811335.1 of uncultured Actinomycetota bacterium. GTDB lineage: Bacteria > Actinomycetota > Actinomycetes > Streptosporangiales > Streptosporangiaceae > Trebonia. Next base: position 194,187 of record CAWERB010000022.1, read on the forward strand.
GGTAGCCGCCCGGCGCCGTCCGTAAGCCATCCGCATCCCCACCAATATTGATCAATATCAACGTGAAAAAAGTTGCTTGCCGTGCAAGTGGTCAATTGCCGGTTTCAACCAAGTCGGTACCGTACGCGGCCGCTTGGACGCAAGACCTGGTTTTTGGTGACTATTCGGTAAACGCTGAAAAAATCGATGCGCTGGCGATGCCATAGCCGCAGGTCCGGCTAAGGGCGGCGCCGGCGCCACCGCGCCAGCAGGACGAGTCCGCCGCCCGCGGCCATGACCGCGCCGCCCCCCGCGGCCGCCGCCCCGTCGACTCCCGGCCCCGTACCGCCGCCCGTCGCGGGCGCGCCCGACGGGTTGCCCGTGCTCCCGGTAGAGCCCGCGGTCGGGGTGGGAGTTCCGGTACTGGTCGCGGTGGCGCTGGGGGATGGGCTAGCCGAGCACGAAGGGGAGGCCGTCGCCGTGGCGGAGGGCGTGACGGAGGGCGTGACGGAAGGCGTGACGGAAGGCGTGACGGAGGGTGTGGGTGTGGGTGTGGGGGTCACCGTCACCGTCACCGTCACCTGCACCGTCACCGCGGGGACGGCCGTGCTTGACGGGGAAGCGCAACTGGACGTGGCCGCGACCGCCGCGCCGGCCGACGGCCCGGTCAACGTCGCGAACGCGAGCGAGGCCAGCAGGATCAACGCCCCCGCGGCAACGCCGGCTTCCCCAACGCGCTGTTGTTTCAGCCAGTTGATCTGCCGTGATCGGCGCAAGGTAGTCTCCGTCATTTCCTCGGGTAATTGGTCAATTACCAGTTTCGACCAAAGTTGGTACTGTACGCCGCTGTTTAGACGCAAAACTTCACATTAGATGAGCGTTCGGTTACCGCAGCGGGAGCCGACGCCGTTCAGAGGTCCTCGCCGAAAACCTCGGCTAGTTCCCCGCGCTGACCGGGACGGCCAGCCAGGCGGCGTAGCTGACCGGCCAGGTGCTGACCGGGGCCCCGGTCAGTGACTCGGCATCGCCCGAGGTGCGGAGCGCGACCGCCTGCTGCGGCCGGGCTCCGGGCCGGGACACCGACGAGCGGGTCGGGCCGAGCAGCACCGGACGCCGGCCGGCCTGCTCGACCGAGCGCACCGCCTGCCCGAGTTCCGCCGCGAACGCCGCCGCGGAAGGCGCGGGAACCACCAGCGCGACGGGCTGCCCGCACATTCCCCTGATGACCGGGGCGTACGTCGCCGCGGTCGACGCTTGCGTGACCAGGACGCTCGCCGACGGCCCGATGGCGGCGCACAGCGCCGCGGCCGCGGCGATCGAGCCGCCGTACGTCGCCGACGCGCCGACGCCACGCAGCTGCACCCGGCTCGTGAGCTTCACGCCCGTCGCGGCAGCCGAGGACGAGCCAGCCGGCTTGGGCAGGCCCGGGTTGAGCGTCGTCACGAGCGGCGGTACCGCGAGCGCGAGCACGCAGCAGGCGCCGACCACCGTGAGAGCCGCCCGCGAGGCACCGAAGGCCGAAGCCCGTGACGTCAGCCACGATGACATCCACACCCCGAACAGCACGAGCCCGGGCAGCACCACGGGTACCAGCCGGCGGGACGCCATGGGCTGCCACGGCACCACGGACGGGTCCCACAGCACGGTCACCACCGACCAGGCGACGATCACCAGCGGCAGTCCCCACATCGCCACCACGGAGGCCGGCGGCGGGTGGCGGCGTCGGCATCGGCATCGGGGTTGCCGGCGTCGGCAGCGGGGCTTGGCGGCAGCGGCAGCAAGGGCAGCGGTAGCGGCATCGGCATCGGCATCGGCATCGGCATCGGCGGGGACGCGGGAGCGCACCCGGAGCACCGCCTCGACCGACCGGCGGCCGAGCGTCGCCACCCCGACGCAGGCGAGCAGCAGCGCGGGCGCTCCCAGGTACCACAGCACCCAGTGCAGGCTTGACTCGTAGTACTGGCGCAACCCGTCCACCGGCAGCCCCTCAAGGCGCTGCAGCGCGGCGACGGCCCTGACCATGGCCGGGTCGGCCTGCCCGCGGACGGTCTGGAGGTACGGCCGCTCGGCCAGCCCGACAAGGACCACCACCGGCAGCACCAGGGCCAGCCACTGCGCCAGGTCGCCAAGCGACGGCACCAGGTACACCTCGCCCTTGAACCCGATGACCCGCACCTGGTACGCGCACACCCGCCGCAGCCAGCCCCGGAGGCCGGGGATCGCCAGCGTCAGCAGCAGTGCCGTCACCGCGCCGCAGTAGAACGCGCACAGCCCGATCAGGTGCAGCTGGGCTGAGACGGTCGACAGGTAGGCCCGCGCCAGCACGAGTCCGGCGCCCAGCCCGGCCCCGATGCCGAGGACGAGGCCGGCCCCGAACGGCACCGCCAGCTCCCGTTTGGCGACAAACAACAACGCCAGCACGGGGAAGGCGGGTAGCAGCACGCCGAGCGACGCGACGGAGGCGAGCACGGTCAGCCCGAGCGCGAGCCCGCCGAGCCCGGCCAGGAGGCGCCGCCTGGCCACGAGCGAGTCGATGAACAGGCACAGCCCGCCGAACAGCAGCACCTGCACCAGGGGCTCGCTGAACGGGGCGCGCGACGTGTATACCTCGGGAAGGCCGACCGCGAGCACCAGCTCGCCGGCCACCGCCCACCACGCGCCGCACAGCCGTCCCACCAGCCCGGCGAACGAGAGCACGGCGCACGCGCCGAGGACCGCCGGCATGAGCAGCGCGCCGCCAAGCCCGGCCGCCCACGTCCCGCCGGCCAGGACAAGCGGCAGCCCCGGCATGAACGCCGGGGTGACCGAGCCGCCGGACACGGCGAACCCCGGGGTCGCGAAGTCCAGGCCCTGGGCCCCGCCGAGTCCTATACTGCCGAACGCCGCGGCCGACACCGGGATCCGCGCCGCGCCGTGCTCGGCGATCCAGTACCCGTACTGCAGGTAGACGCCAGGATCGCTGGTCACGAAGACCTGCTCGGACCGCAGCACCGCTTGCCACGCGCCGAACCCGGCCGCGATCACCAGCATGGCGAGCAGCGCGACGGTCGGCACGTCCGCTCTGCGCCGGGCGGCGACGGGGGCGGCACCAGGGTCCGCCTCGTTGAACCTCGGCCAGCTCACCGGCAGCCGGACTATCGCGAAGTCGAACAGCGCGACCGCGAGCGGGACGAAGACGATCACCATCGGCACGGCGAGCAGCCGCCCGGCGAGCAGCAGCCCGGTCCCCGGCAGCAGCCACGCCACGGCGAGCAGCGCCGGCGCCACCGTGACCGCGGCGAAGGCCCGGCCGGGCACGGGTACCCGCAGCGCCAGGACCTCGGAAACCCGGGCCGCCAAGCCGCGCCGGGTGGCTGCCTGGGCTGTCTCGGTCTGCTCGTCGTCGGCACGCCCAAGGCCGAGGCGCGCGGGGAGTCCGCGGTGCATGGACCTCACACTATCGATCTAAAACCTGACTTTAGGCGGTCATGAGCAGGTACACGTTCAAGGTGACGATCACCGCGGTCACCGCGACCGCGGCCGCCGTGGTGGCGAATCGGTTGACTAGCGGGCCCATGACGCTGCGCCGCGCGGTGAACGCGACCAGGGGGATCAGCGCGAACGGTATGCCGAAGGACAGGAACACCTGGCTGAGTACCAGGGCGCGGGTCGGGCTGAAGCCGAAGGCGAGGACGACCAGGGCGGGCAGCATGGTGACCGCGCGGCGCAGGAAGACCGGGATGCGGCGGCGCAGGAAGCCTTCCATCACCACCTGGCCGGACATGGTCCCGACGCAGGAGGAGGCGACGCCGGAGACGAGCAGCGCGACGCCGAAGACCGTGCCCGCGTGCGCGCCCGCGTAGGCGTTCAGGCCGCTCACCACCCGGCCGAGGTCGCTGCCCGCGGCGGTGTCACCGCGGGCGAAGAAGACCGCCGCGGCGGTGGCGAGCATGGCCAGGTTGATCAGCCCCGCCAGGCCCATGGCGCACAGCACGTCGACGATCTCGAAGCGGAACAGGCGCCGTCTGGCGGCTGTCTCGCTGATGTTGACCGCCACCCGGCCGCGGACCAGCGCCGAGTGCAGGTAGATGACGTGCGGCATCACGGTCGCGCCGACGACGGAGACGGCGAGCAGCGCCGCTCCCCCGGGCAGCCGCGGTGCGAACACGCCCGCCGCGACGGCGGCGGCCGGGGGCCGCGCGAACAGCAACTCCAGGCAGAACGCCACCACGACCACGCCGACGAGCGCGGTGATCGCCGCCTCGAGCCGCCGGTAGCCGCCGACCTCCATCGCCAGCACGGCGAATGCCGCGGCGCCGGCGAGCAGCGCGGAGGTCCACAGCGGCAGCCCGAAGACCAGGTGCAGCCCGAGCGCCGCGCCGGTGAACTCGGCCAGGTCGGTGGCCATCGCGACCGCCTCGGCCTGCAGCCAGAGGAAGACCACCACCCGGCGGTCGAGGCGGTCACGGCACACCTCGGGCAGCGACTTGCCGGTCGCGATGCCGAGCTTGGCCGACAGAGTCTGGACCAGCATCGCCATCAGGTTCGCGCCGAGCACCACCCAGCCGAGCGCGTAGCCGAACTGCGCGCCGGCGGCCATGTTGGTGGCGAAGTTGCCCGGGTCGACGTAGGCGACGCACGCGATGAACGCCGGCCCGAGAAAGGGCGTCACCGCCCGCAGGCCCCGCCGTTGTCCGGACAGGGCCTGCTGAGCGGCTACCGCCGTACTGGCCAGTCCCGTGCTTGCCAGTCCCGTGTCAGTCAACCCGCATCAGCCGACCGACGGGCCGAGGCCGAGCGACTGCGGGGTGGAGGAGTCGGGCGAGGGCTGGTGCAGGCCCTCGTCAAGCGACCCGTACTCGGTCATCAGCGCGGCCGAACCGCCCCACGGCGTCTGCTCCTCGGCGACCAGCGTGTTGGTGGTGAGCAGCAGGCCGGCCACGGACGCGCCGTTGGCCAGGGCGGAACGAACCACCCGCAGCGGGTCAACGATGCCCATATCGACCATGTTGCCATGGCGACCGGACAGGGCGTCAAACCCCTCATCCGGGCCGAGCGCGACCGACCGCGCCACCACCGCGGCGGCGTCGTACCCGGCGTTGGCGGCGATCAGCGTGGCGGGCTCGGACAGTGCCCGGCGGACGATCTCCACGCCGATCGCGTAGTCGCCCGTCACGTCCGCGTCGCTGGTCACCTTGTCGTCGAACACGGTGTCCAGGGCGCTGACCGAGTGCAGCAGCGCGCTGCCGCCGCCTGCCACGATGCCCTCGGCCATCGCCGCGCGCGTGGCCGACAGCGCGTCCTCGACCCGGTGCCGCAGTTCCTTGAGCTCGGCGGACGTGGGCGCGCCGACCCGGATCACGGCGACCTTGCCGGACAGCGCACCGATCCGTTCGGTCAGCACGTCCTCGTCGATGCCGAACGTTGACCGCTCAAGCTCGGCGCGGAGCTGGCCGAGCCGGAAGTCGACCGCCTGCGACGAGCCGCCGCCGCCGATGATCGCCGTGAAGTCCGCGGTGACCCGCACCTGACGGGCCCGGCCGAGGTGCTCGGTGGTCATCGTCTCCAGCGAGAACCCGGAGTGCTTGCTGTAGACGGCGCCGCCGGTGAGCGCGGCGATGTCCTCAAGCTTGTGCAGCCGCCGGTCACCGAAGCCGGGCGCGCGTACCGCCACGCACTGGAAGATCCCGTTGACGTGGTTGTGCACCAGCATGGACAGCGCGCTGCCCTCCACGTTCTCCGCCAGGATCACCAGCGGCCGGGGGCTGCGCATGATCTTGTCGAGCAGCGGCATGAGCTGCTGCACCTTGGTGATCTTCTCGCTGCACAGCAGGATGTACGGGTCGTCGAGCACCGCCTCGAGCGAGGCAGGCGACGTCACCAGGTACGGCGACAGGTAGCCGTTGTCGAACTGGAATCCCTCGACGAAGTCAACGCCCATGCCGGGCGCGGGCGACTCCTCGACGGTCACGATCCCCGCGTCGCCGACGGTGTGCAGCGCCTTGGCGATCACCGCGCCGACCGTGTAGTCGTCGTTGGCGGAGATCGCCGCGACCCGCCGGTAGTCCTCCTCGGTCTCGACCGGGTGCGCGACGGTGATCAGGTGGCCGTCGAGACGGCCGACCGCCAGGTCGATGCCCCGCTTGACCAGCACCGGGTTGGCGCCGCCGTCGATCGCCCGCATCCCCTCACGGACGATCGCCTGGGCGAGCACGGTCGCCGTGGTGGTGCCGTCGCCGACCACGTCGTTGGTCTTGATCGCGGCTTCCTTGACCAGCTGCGCCCCCATGTTCTCGAACTGGTTCTTCAGGTGGATCTCGCGGGCGATCGTCACGCCGTCGTTGGTGACCACCGGCGACCCGGTGATCTTCTCCAGGATCACGTTGCGCCCCTTGGGCCCGAGCGTTGACTTGACCGCCTCCGCGAGCTGGTCGACCCCGGCAAGCAACAGGGCACGCGCTTGCGCACCGAAGCGCAGTTCCTTGGCCATGGTGGCTCCTTAAGGAATGAGGATCGCGCGGCCGCGGACCCGGCCGGCGTCGAGGTCGGCGAGGGCGTCCGGAGCGGCGGTGAGCGGGTACGCCTTGGTGTGCAAGGTGACCTTGCCCGACTGCGCCAGCGCCATCAGCTCGGCGAGGTCGTTATAGGTTCCGACGATGTTCCCGATGATGTTCCGCTCGGTGGAGATGATGTCCAGCGTCGGAATGGCGATCGTCCCGCCGTAGCCGATCACGAAGTAGGACCCGCCCGGCCGGGTCATGTGCCAGGCGTCCATCTCGGCCCCCTGCTCAGCGACGAAGTCGAGCACCACGTGCGCCCCCGCGCCGTTAGTGAGGTCCTTCACCGCGTCGACGTGCTTTCCGTCAGCGACGACCGTCTGCGCCGCGCCGAGTTGCTGCGCGAGCTTGAGCGCGTCTGGGTTCCGGTCCACGACGACGATGTTCGTCGCGGAGAGAGCGGCCAGGCACTGGATGCCGATGTGGCCAAGGCCGCCGGCCCCGATAACCACGGCGGTCGTCCCGGGATAGAGCAGCGGCAGGGCCTTACGGACCGCGTGATACGCCGTGATGCCGGCGTCGGCGAGCGCGGCCACGTCCTTGGGCTGCGTCGCCGGGTCGAGCTTGACGCACGCGCGAGCGGACGTGAGCAGGTACTCGGCCATCCCGCCGTCTTTGGACAGCCCGGGAAAGACCGAGTTCTCGCAGTGCATGTCGTCCCCGGCCCGGCAGGCGCGGCACAGGCCGCAGGTGGGCGTCGGGTGCAGGATCACCGTGTCGCCAACCTGCACGTTCGTGACCGCAGAGCCGACCTCGTGGACCCAGCCCGCGTTCTCGTGGCCGAGAATGTACGGCAGCGGCGTCTGCATCGCGGCGTCCCACTGCCCTTCGATGATGTGCAGGTCGGTGCGGCACACCCCGGCGCCGCCGATCTTCACGATGACGTCGAGCGGCCCGGCGATCTTCGGCTCAGGCACGTCATCGACGACAGGCGTCTTATGGAACTTATGGATTCGTATTGCCTTCACTGGTGTTCCTCCCGATCGTGGAACCTCGTGGGTGGCTGGTGAGAGGGGATGGGCTGAGGGGAGATTCTCCGCGGCCTTCCGAAGGACGAGCCGCGGAAATCTTCCCTCTCGGCCCAGCCCCGCCGGTTCTTCGGCGGGATAGTGGATATTTCGGCACACCCGGGTGTGCTGAAATGTCCACTGTCATTGGCTTGGCGTTCGGGGCTAGGGCGTCCAGCCGTCCGGGTAGCGGACCCGGAACATGCCGGAGCAGATGCTGGTGTTGGCCTCGATGCCGGCGCGGGTGACGCGGGCCTTGCGGAGGTGCAAGCGGCACCGCCTCGGCGCGACCTGCGCCCCCGTGCGCGGGTCGATGAGCAGCGGGGAATCGTCACCGGCGGGGAGGCCTAGCTCGGCGCGGCGCTGCGCAGGCGGTCAGTTCCGGCGAGGCCGGGACGGCGCCGAGGGTCAGCGCTGTAGCTCGGCCGGCGTGACGCCGGTGGCGACGAGCGGGCGGCAGACCTGGTCGGTGCCGGCCATCACGGCCTTGCGGAGGAACTGGGCGCGCAGGTCGCCCAGCTCGGCTACGGCTTCGCCGTCGAACGAGGCGACGAAGCCTGCCTGGGCGGCTACGCCGGCGTTGATCGCGCCGGAGGCGAAGTGGTCTTCGAGGATTACCTCGGCCGAGGTGACGCCTGGGACTGCCGTTACCGCGTCGTAGGAGTCGGCGACCATGAGGTAGGCGAAGTTGGGGGCGCAGAAGTAGGTGGGGAGGCGGAGGCGGACTACGGCCCGGCCCTCGCCGGACACCGTGCACGACGCGACGAAGCCCAGGGCGGTGATGGGGGTGTCGAGTTCGGGGTCGCGGACGGTGGCGAGCGCCGCCAGGGCTGTACCTGCCAGCCCCAGCGGGCTCACCACCGTCGTGCCCGTTTCGGTGACGGTCACGAATCGACCAGGGCGGCGTCGTCCTGGGCGGCGGGGGTGCCTGCGTCAGAAGCAGCGGAAGCTGGCACTCCTTGGGTACCTCGATGCCGTAGAGCCTGGCGGCGTTGAGGCCGAGGATCTTCTTCTTGGTGGCGGTGGTCAGCTTCTGGTAGTCAGACAGCTCGTCGTCGTCCGGCATCTGCCAGTCGACGAAGCCCTCGACCTGCCACTTCGGCTCCCAGATGCCGTAGTCGCTGCCGAAGGTCATCTTGTCCTCGCCGACCCAGAACAGCAGCTCGCCCATGACCTTGGCGAAGAACTTCGGCCGTGCGTGCATCAGGCCGCCGATGACCACCGACAGGCCCGCGTAGACGTTGGGCTCCTGCGTCGCCATGAAGCAGAAGTCCTCGATCCGCGGCAGGCCCACGTGCTCGACGATGAAGTTCAGCTCCGGGAAGTCGGTCGCGCAGTGATCGATGTCGGACACGTCGAACGCGTCCTTGTCGAGGGGCCAGATCGTCGGGCCCTTGTGCACGTGGACGTTCTTGATGCCGAACTCCTGTGCCTTCTCCAGGTAGCGGTAGGCCGCCGGGTCGCTCAGCTTGTAGCCGCGCGAGCCGTTGTTCCACTCGGCGGTGTAGAGCTTGACGCCCTTGGATCCGTACCGGTCGACGTTGCGGCGCAGCTCCTCGATGCCGTTGTCGCCGTCACGCGGGTCGAAGCGGGTGTTCGCGATGAACATGCCCGGGTGCTTCTCCCCCAGCGCCGCGTTCCGCTCGGTGGTGTTGAACCCGTTGGCGTACCACTCCTTGAGGTACGTCGGCTGGAAGACCGCGACGTCCACGTAGCCGTCGTCGAAGACGTCCTTCATCAGGTCGTCCTCGGTGTACGACATGAACTTCTCGATCGGCCAGTGGGTCTCCTTGGGGCCGAGGCCCTGGTAGGCGTGGAAGCACTCGATCCAGCCCTTGGCGTAGTGCTCCGCGCCCTTGACCCAGTTGTCCGGGCCCGCGCTCCAGTAGTGCATGTGCGAGTCGACGATGAAGTACTTCTCGCCATCCTTGGTGTACAAGGCTCAGCGCCTCCTAACAGGTTCCCGATCTTGTTGTGCGTGGCTGCGTTCGTCCGAGTGGACGGGCCTGATACGATCGCGGTTTTTGCGATCAGGCCCGGCCGCGCGGACACCGGGGGTACGGGGGTCGTCCCCCCGGGTGATGACTGCGCTGCTCAGGCGTTGGTCGGAGTCAGGTCGAAGCCGATGTAGTCGGCTGCTTCCTCCGGGTTGGCGAACATGATGGTGCGGTCGTCGAGGTGGACCATGCGGCCGTAGTGGGTCGACATGTTCTCCTCGAACTCGGCCGCGTCGAAGAAGCCGGGCTCCTCGCCGAGCGCCTCGGAGATGTCGTCGTAGACGAAGTCCATCCGGCCGGTCGCGTCCACCCGGATCATGGACGGCAGGTACCGCACGCTCACATTCGGCAACGCGGCCATGACCTGGGCGACGACCGCGCCGACCTGGTTGTTCATCAGCGTGACGCCGCACTGGTTGGAGGCGGTGTTGTCGGCCTTGAACGGCGACTCCGCGGTCTTGAAGCGAGGCGTGGTCATTGGGCCAGCTCCTTCGGTACGTCGAGGTGGAGTTCGGTGACGATGCCGGCGAACCGGTTCTTGGCGGCGTCGAGGCTGTCCTCGAACCGCGGCGGCTTGACGTCGGTCTGCGACCACAGCGGCTGCAGCTTGCGGGCGGCCTCGATGGCGCGCGGCACCCAGTCGGTCGCCCACCCGCGCAGGACCGCCTTGTTGTGCTCGGCGAACTCGCGGTCGGTGGTGAGCAGGCCGAACATCGCCGTGGTGTAGCGCAGGTCGCGCTCGGCGAAGTCGTACTCGGCCGAGCCGACGATGGTGGGCGTCACGAAGTCGCCGTTGCGCGGCGCGATCTGCTGCACCAGCTGGCTGCGGAACAGCTCGCCCACGAGGGGCTCGAACACGACGTTGGCGGCGAAGATGGCCTCGGCCCAGTCCCAGATCCCGGTGAGCGACTCGGCGGCCTCCCGTACGCCCTGCCAGGCCGGGTCGTTGTTCCACGCGTCCAGGTGCGCGGCGCCGTCGAAGCCTGGCACCTCCTCGCTCAGCGTGAGGTTGTACAGCGCGAGGTCCTGGGCGGCCCTGATGCGGTGCATCGAGTTCACCGAGATCGCGTTGTTGTGCATGTTCGTGGGGGCCCGGCGCTGCGCGTTCGCGTACAGGTAGAGGCCAAGGCCGTGGTCCACGTGCATCCACGCGCCGACGTTGCGCGCGACGAAGTTCACCCAGTTCGGGTTCCACTGCTCGAACGCCTTGGCCTGGCGGGCGTTCTCGACGTTCTGGTTGACCTGCCGGACGACGTTGGAGTTGTAGCGGTAGAAGGTGAGCTCCCACTCCTCGTTCGGGTCGCGGAACTCGTGCCAGCCGTGCGCGGGCCACTCGTAGCCCTGGCCGCCCGAGCCGGGGTAGCGCTCAGGCTCGGGGCGGTCGGAGCCCCACGCCTTGAGCACGGTCCAGTTGAGCGGATAGCCGCCGACGCCGTCGGCGAACCCGTACAGCCAGCCCTGCGCCAGGTAGTGCCGCGGGTCGGGCTGCACCTCGACGGTGACGTCCTCGTAGTGCGACTGCTTGCGCTTGGCCGGCTTGAAGTAGTTGTAGCTGCGGCTGCCCGAGTCGGGGAACACCTTCGCGCCAGCCTCGGCGTCGGTGAACTCCGGCTTGGGAACGCTGCGTTCTTGCGTCTCAGTCACTGGGCTCTCCCGTGGTCGTGAACTTGTCGTAGTAGACCCGCTTGTCGGGGACGCCGAGCGTCTCGAGCAGCGGGATCGCGGCCTCCACCATGGGCGGCGGGCCGCAGACGTAGGCGTGCGCCCCGGCGAGGCCGCCGCCGCTCAGGCGCTTGACCACGTCGGTGATGAGGCCGTTCTCGCCGTCCCAGTCCCCGTCACCGGGGCCGGGCTCGGAGAGGGCCGGGACGTAGCGGAAGTTCGGCAGCTTCTCCGCGATCGCGCGCAGCTCCTGCGTGAAGCAGAGGTCGCGCCGCCCGCGGGCGCCGTAGAAGAACGTGGCCTTGCGGTGGATGCCGCGCTCGGCCATGGAGCGGAGCAGGGACAGGATCGGGGCCATCCCCGCTCCGCCGCCCACGAAGACCAGCTCCGCGTCGGAGTCGCGCAAGGTGAAGACGCCGAACGGGCCGGTCAGCTCCAGGCGGTCGCCGACCTGCGAGCGCTGGTCGAGGAACTGCGAGAACAGCCCGTCCGGGTACACCTTGATGACGAACTCGAGCAGCCCGTCCCGGCTCGAGGTGTTGGCCATCGAGAACGACCGGACCTGGTCGGTGCCAGGGACCGAGATGTCCATGTACTGGCCGGGGAAGAACTTGACCTCGCCCGGGCTCGATCAGGCGGAGCACCAGGTGGCGCAGGTCGTGCGTCACCGGGTCCTTGGACACCACCTCGGCGACGGCCTGCTGGATCGGCAGGCCGGAGCGGATCATGTCCTCGTCGTAGTTGAGCAGCTCGATCGTGACGTCCTCGTACGCGTGCGCCCGGCACAGCAGCGTGTAGCCTTCCTCCTTCTCGTAGTCGGGCAGCGCGAACGTGGAGTACCGGTCGTGCTCGATGTCCTCGCCCTCAAGGACGAACGACTTGCACGCGGCACACTGGCCTTCCTTGCAGCCGTGCATGAGCATGATCCCCTGCTCGGCCGCGGCCCGCAGGATGGTCTGGTCCTCGTCGACGTCGATCTCGATGCCGACGGGCTCGAAGCGCACCTTGTGCTTTTCGCTCACTGCGTTACCCCTTGTAAGCTCCCCTTGCCGGCCCCGCGCAATTGAGGTGCGCGGGGCCGGTGTCAGGTGGAACACGCGTCCGTTCGGGATGATGGGGTTGATCTCCCGGCCCTCGACCGGCGCCAATAAGATGACGGAGCCATCGGGCGCGCACGGGGGGTACGGTGGCTCGTCAGCCGGCGGCCGGTGCGGGGCGGCCGGCGGGGCCCTGGCGGTTGTAGTCGGCGCACGAACGCCGCGCGCTGCTCGTCGGTCATCTGGTTGAGCAGCACGTTCGGCGACTGCACCTCGGGCATGCGGCGCAGGTGGTCCAGCGTCCACAGCTTCTTCGGGTCGTCGAGGTCGAGGTGCGGCTGGGCGACCATGGTCTTGCCGTCGTCGCGCACGTAGCCCATGTCCGAGACGACATCGGCCCAGTTCCAGCCGTGGTACAGCGTCTCCCACTCGCGCTTGCCGATGAGCTGGCCCATGTTCGGGGTCTCGCGGCCCTGGTAGGTGGGCCGGAAGGCCACCGCGTCGGTCCAGCGGCATTCCTCGTGGCAGTAGGTGCGCCACTGGCCGTCCACCTGGTCCATCGACCATGTCCTCGCGGACCAGGCACGGGACCATGCAGGTCCAGCAGCGGTGCGGGTACACGTAGTCGACGTTCTCGGCGACGATCGGGTGGTGCCCGTTCGGCTTAGAGAGCCGGTTGTAGTTCTCCCACCACTTGCCGTACTTGTCGTACCAGCCCGGGTACTTGTACTCGAACCACTCGAAGTCCTTGTCGGTCATCGGGTCGATCCGCCAGTAGTTGGCGAGCCAGCCGGTGGCGAAGAACTGGGCGACCTCGTGCACGTAGCCCTTGTTCCAGATCTGGTTCCACGCTTCCTCGATGAGGTCGTGCGGGATGACCAGGCCGTACTTCTCCAGCGGCACGAGGTAGGAGCGGTAGTAGTCGTCGTAGATCCAGCGGCGCCACATCTCGGCGTAGGACTCGCGGTCCTTGCGCCGGTCCTTGGTGCCGTACTCGATGAACGTGCCGATCGCCGCGTCGACGACGCGGTGGTTGTTCCACCACGCGTAGCGCAGGTCGCGCTCGAGCAGCTGGTGGTTGGACTCGTCGCGACAGCGCCATGAGCAGCGTGGCGTAGCCGTTGCTGATGTGCCGGCTCTCGTCGCTTTGCACGGAGTGGAAGACCGTCGGGAGCAGGTAGTCGCCGTTGGCGGCGGCCTCGGCGGGCATGGCGACGAACAGGGTGTTCGTGAACGCCGTCTCCGCGACGATCGTCAGGTAGATGCTCGCCGCCGTGATGGCGTCGCCGGTGATGAAGCCCTCGGCGAACTGGCGGCCGATGGTGCCGCAGTAGTCGTTCTGGAAGTTCCGCAGGCTCGAGTTGAAGCCGGCCGGGTCGATGTAGTTGTTCATGTACAGGCGCTTGAGGTTCTGCTGGATCGTCGAGTGGCGTACCTCGTCGATCATCTGGATCGCCTGGCCGTTGTGCAGTTCCGGGTTGGGGACCGTGCGGAACAGCAGCGGCATCGCGCGGGCGGCGGAGATCTCCGGCAGCGGGATGATGGACAGGAACAGCTTCTGCCATTCCAGCCAGCGCTCCTGCACCTGGCGGAACATGTTGCCGCGGATCGCGCCGTCCTGCGCGCCGTAGACCCGGTGGTCCTTCTCCTCCTGCATCGGGAAGTAGGAGCGGAGCACCTGCTTGAGCGGGTCCTTCTTCTGCGCCTTGCGGAACGTGTAGTCGGTTCCGTAGTGGCTGACCGGCGTGTGGTACTGGGGTTCCCAGGAGAGCTCCTGGATCTTCTGGTGGGCCTTGGCCACGCTCTGGCGGCTCATCGGCATCCCTCCCTTGCTGGGAAAGTTCCTCCGTTGTCGCGAAACGAAGGCCTGTGCCCTGGATCACACCTCGCTTTGGATGAGCGTTGGTTCTCAGCCTGAGACAGGGGTCAGCGGGGGTGTTCCGCCTCGAAGGCCGCCCGGAGCCTGGCGAGTTCGCCGCTGACCCGGGCGGTCACCTGGCGATTGCCCTCGGCCGCGGGCGTGACGCCGAGCGCCTTGAGCAACTCGGCGGCCGGCCTGCCCGGGTCGCCCGACTCGCCGAGCACCGGGTGCAGGCCCTCGTCGGCCAGGTGGTGGAAGACCAGGTTGACGATGGTCCAGGGGTTGTAGGTCTCTTCGCGTCTTGGGGCTGTCCTTCGGGCTGTCCTTGGGGCTGTCCATGGGGCGAAGCAGACGCCGCCGGGATTGCATCGGGCATCTCAACTTGAGACAGTGCGAATAACTGGCGGGCTTATGTTTTGCATCGTGGCGGTTTCCGCGCTGACGCCGCGGGCCGCGAGGAATGAGGGTCCTCCGACTGGGACGGCAGGCAGGAGGCGACATGGGACGTGCATCAACGAGGCTGCACCGGGTGCCAGGCGGCGGACCCGCGCTGCCTGGTCAACGGGACCCGCTCGCCGAGGCCAGGGACCGGTTCCTCGCCGAGGAACCCGTCGACCGCTCGGCGGTCAGGGAGCCGATCCTCGCCTCGTGGTGGCGGTCACGGGAGTGGAACGTCGCCGCGAACCGGCTCGACCTGAGCTACCTGGGCGCGCCCAACCTGGACACCACGCTGGCCCGCGCCGCGGAGCCGGTCCTGCGGCACCTGTACGAGCAGCTGGACGGCCAGCCGATCAGCATCATCTTGACCGACGCGAGCGGGCTCGTGCTGCTGCGCTACACCGGCGATCACGACCTGGAGCGGCAACTCGATTCCATCATGCTGGTGCCCGGCTTCAGCTACGCCGAGGACGTCGTCGGCACCAACGGCATCGGGACCGCGCTTGAGTCGGGCGGGCCCGCGCACGTGTTCGGCCACGAGCACTACGCGGAGCACCTGGAGGGCATGGCCTGCGCCGGGGTGCCGGTCCGCGACCCGCTGTCCGGCAAGACGGTCGGCGTCATCGACCTGACCTGCTGGCGGCGGGACGCCGACCCGCTCATGATGTCGCTTGTCCGGTCCACCGCCGACCAGCTCACCCAGGCGCTCGCCGAGACGAGCAGCAGCCGTGACGTGCGGCTGCTGCAGGAGTACACCCGGGCCTGCCGGCATACCGGCGGCATCGTGCTCGCGCTCGGCAACAACGTGGTCATGCTCAACGACCACGCCCGGCAGGCGCTGTCCCCCGCCGACCAGGCGGTGCTGATCGCGCAGGCGACGGAGACGCTGTCCGCGGAGGCCGTGACGGCCTCCGCGACGCGGGGACGGCGGCGCCCGTCGGGCGCGGTGACGGTGGACCTGCCGAGCGGCGCGGTGGCCCGGATGTTCTGCCGCCCGGTCGGCGAGTTCGGCCTGCTCGCCGCGTCGGCCGAGCCCGCGCGGCTCGCTGACGGGGTGGTGCACGTGAAGCTGGTGGCGGCCGCCGCGACGCCCGCCACCGACGCGCCTGCCGCCCGCGCGGTCATGACCCTTCCCGGCATCGTCGGCACGGGCGCGGCCTGGCGCCGGGCCTGCCGGGCCGTGGACGCCGGCTACGAGCGCGGCGAGTGGCTCGCGCTCGAGGGTGAGCCTGGCGTCGGCAAGCTGGCCCTGGTCCGCGCCGTCCACCAGCGGCGCAACCCGGCTGGGCGGTGCCACGTGCTCGACGCGGCCGACGCCGCCCGCACGCCCGACTGGGTGTCCCTCGTCCGGGCCGAGTTGCTTAACGGCACCGGGATGCTGGTGCTGCGGCACGTGCACGCGCTGAACGCGCGCCAGGTCAGGGGGCTGACGGCGGCGCTGCAGGAGGCCCGGGCCAGCGCCCGGGAGGCCGGCCCGGGCGCCGGGCTACGGGTGGCCGTCACCCTGCACCGCGGCGCCGCGCGGGCCGACCTGACCGGCCTGCTGCGGCTGTTCCCCGGCACGGTCGAGGTGCCGCCGCTGCGGCACCACAGCGAGGACCTGCGCGACCTGGTCCCGTTCTTCCTCGGCAGGCTCAGCCAGCAGGGCCGGGTCACCTGCTCGCCCGCCGCGACGCAGCTACTGCTGCGGCACACCTGGCCAGGCAACGCGGCGCAGCTCTGGACGGTGCTCAGGCAGGTGGTACGGCACCGCCGGGTCGGCCAGATCATGCCGGAGGACCTGCCGCCCGAGTGCTGGACCGTCTCCCGCCGGGTGCTCTCCCCGCTTGAGTCGATCGAGCGGGACGCGATCGTGCAGTCGCTGCTCGATCACGGCGGCAACAAGATCCGCGCGGCGCGGGCGCTCGGCATGTCCCGGGCGACGATCTACCGGCGGATTCACGAGTACGGGATCGTGACGGCGCCGGCTGGCTAAGGGTTTCGCTGGCGGTTTGGGCTGCTGCGCCCGGCCGAGGCGAATGTCCTCGCGGCATGCCGCTGAGTCTTGGCGGCATGATGAGTCTTCTCTACTGAAGACGATCACGCGCGGGAAGGCGGCTGTCATGACCGAACTGGAGACACACACCCTGGACGCGCCGGGTGCGGTGCTGCACTACGACGTGCGCCGGGGCGACGGCAGTGCCGAGCCGCCGCTGCTGCTCGTCGGGTCGCCGATGGAGGCCGCCGCGTTCGGCGCCCTGGCGGGGCAGTTCACCGACCGCACGGTGGTTACCTACGACCCCCGCGGCGCGGGGCGCAGCAAGCGGACCGACGGCGCGTCGCAGACCACGACCGAGGAGCAGGCCGATGACCTGCGCCGGCTGATCGCGGCGGTGGGCGGCGGGCCGGTGGACATCTTCGGCAGCAGCGGCGGCGCCGTCAACGCGCTCGCCCTGGTGGCCACCCACCCAGCGGGGGTGCGCACGCTGGTGGCGCACGAGCCGCCGAGCGCGCAGGAACTGCCTGACCGCGACGAGGTGCTCGCGACGTGCGCGGCGATCCACGCGACCTACCTGCGGGCGGGGTTCGGCCCGGCGATGGCGAAGTTCATCGCGTTCGTCATGCAGCCGGGGCCGCTCCCGGCCGGCTTCGCCGACCAGCCCGGACCGGACCCGGCGGCCTTCGGGCTGCCCGCGCAGGACGACGGCTCACGCGACCACCCGCTCGTCGGGCTGAATATGCTCACCACCCCCGGCTACGTGCACGATTTCGACGCGGTGCGCGCGGCGCCCGTCCGCGTCGTCATCGGGGTCGGGGAACAGTCAGCTGCCATGATCGCCGGGCGGGCTGGTTCCGCCGTGGCCGAGGTGCTCGGCACTGTGCCCGTCAGCTTCCCGGGCGGGCATGACGGGTTCGTCGCCGGCTCAGGCGAGCCGGAGGCGTTCGCCGCGATCTTGCGCAAGGTCCTCGCGGGCTGACGGGCTGGGCTGGCTGGCTGGACTGCCGCTCGGCCTGGTCGGGCTGGCCAGCCGGCACGCGCCGGACTGATTCGCCATGGGTCGAGGAGCGGGCCGGGGCGGGCGGGCAACTCAGCGTCCGTCATCGTCTTCGCCGGCGAACGAGTACGGCGGCCAGGGACCGGTCAGCTCGACCCGCAGCTCGGGGTGCGCGGTCGCTATGCCCGCGACCGCCGCGGTGAAGGCGACGCTGCCGGCGGTGTCGAGCAGGTAGGCGGCGTTCAGCAGCATCGGCTGGCGGACCCCGCTGAGCTGGGCGGACTGCGGCGGGTGCAGCCTGGTGCCGATGGCCTTGGCGGTCAGTTCCGCGTGCACGGCCCGCGCGCCGCGTACCGCCGCCGTCTTGGACTCCCTGGCCGAGGTGAGCTGGACGCGCCGCCGCCGCAGATGGGCCATCCCGGCGCCGCCCTCTGTCTTCGGCTCCTGGTCGCCCCCGTCATCGGCGATCGCCATCGCCGGGGCGCGTTCCGGGCCGGCCGGCTCCCCGCCTGGTTTCCCGGCCGCGTCCTCGCCCGCCCCGCTGTCCGCGTTCGGCGCCGCGTACGCCTTGACGCCCCATTCGACGCGCCCGCCGACCCGGTGCAGCGCGTCGCGCAGGTGGCCGCACCGCTCGCTGAGCGCAGCGCAGACGGCGGCGTCACCGCTGTAGACCGTGGCGAGCCTGACCGGCAGCAGCGGGAACAGCCGTGCGGCGGCGTCGATGACGTAGTGGTGCTCCCGTGCGACCTCGTCCAGCCAGTCCAGGTTCTCCAGGTTCTCGCGCAGCGCCGCCTCGCCGAACTCCGCCAGGCCCACGTCACTGACGAGCACGGTGAGCCCGCAGGCCGCGGTGGTGCGCACCTTCGCCTCGCCGACGCCGGTGAGCCAGGACAGGTCAACATTCCCGTCCGGCCCGGAAAGATGGCTGTCCTCGGTGATCGCGTACGCCCAGACCCCCGTGTCCTCGCTCATGCGGTCCTCGCTCATTCGCCTGACTCCGCTTCGTCTGGCTCCGGCTCGCCTGGCTCCAGTTCCCCTGACTCCAGTTTCCCTGACTCCAGTGGCTTTGCCGGCTACCCGGCGATCCGGCACGAAAACGGCCATGCGGCAATTTCATCGGGCCAGGAACCCAGGTGAAGAGCTGCAAGTTTCGATTTAACAACAGTAAGCTATTCTTTGGCTACCGAACAAATCGTTCTTTGAACAGCAGACGCACATGGGCGCGCGGTGGCGGGTTGCCGACGGACGGGCGGCCGACTGGTTTGACCACTCGCCGCCGGGTAGAAGCGGCGCCTGAGCACTCACGGGAAGCCAGTGAGCTGTGGAAAGAGCCGCAAGGCACTGATAGGCACCAGCAGGGCGCGGCCGGCCAGTGAGGGACGCGAGGCCATGAGCGAGACCAGACCGCGACCGACACGCAGACCGCGCAGGCGACCGACCGGGGGCTGGTCACCGAGACGATCGCGGTGCTCGGCGCGGGCGGCACCATGGGATTCCCGATCGCCCGCAACATCGCGCGGGCCGGCCTGCCGACCCGGGTGTGGAACCGGTCGCGCGACAAGGCCGAGCCGCTGACCGCCGACGGCGCCTACCTGGCGCGGACGCCGCGGGACGCGGCGAGCGGCGCGGGCATCGTGATTACCATGCTGGCCGACGAGGACGCGGTCATCACGGCGATGACTGGCCCGGACGGCGCACTGCACGCGCTGTCGGGCGCCCAGCAGGCGAACGAGGCCGCGGCCGACGCGCCCTACGGCCCGCACCATGGGCTCTGGGTTCAGATGAGCACGATCGGCGAGGCGGCCACCAGGCGCTGCGCCGAGCTCGCCAACCGAAACGGCGTCGGGTTCGTCGACGCGCCGGTGCTCGGCACCCGCCAGCCCGCGGAAGAGGGCAAGCTGGTGATACTCGAGTCGGGACCGCAGGAGGCGCGGCACCGCCTGGCGCCGGTATTCGACGTCATCGGTCAGCACACCATCCGCGCGGGCGAGGCGGGCACGGGCAGCAGGCTCAAGACGGTGGTCAACTGCTGGGTGCTCGCGGTGGTTGAGGCCGCGGAGGAACGCGACCTTGACCTGCCGCTCATCGAGGCGCTCGCCCGCCGGTACGGCGACTTTTACTGAGTTTGATGGGATAAAACGGGTCAAATCGATCTGATTTTCCACCAAAACGCGGTAAAAGTCTCGGGAGCGCCATGCTTCGCGCCGCGCGCGGTGCCCCGTCACGGCCGGAGGACTCGCCGCCTCGATGCCCCCTTGCGCTCCCGCAGGCCGCGATCTATCATTGTGATATCACATTGATAGCCTCTCGGTAGCTAGAAAAGGAGGGGGCGGACGTGATCGAGATCGAGAACCTCTCCAGGAAGTTCGGTGCCGTCACCGCCGTCGACGGGCTGACGCTCGCCATCGCGGAGGGCGAGGTCTTCGGGCTCCTTGGCCCCAACGGCGCCGGCAAGACCACCACCATCAGGATGCTCGCCGGGCTCATCGGCAAGACGGGCGGCGAGGCCACGGTGGCCGGCTGCCGCGTCGGCGACCCGGCCACCGCGCGCAAGCTCAGGGGCCTCGTCGGCCTCATGCCGGAGGAAGCCGGGCTCTACCTGGACCTGTCCGCGGCGCGGACGCTGGACTTCTACGGCAGGCTCTACCAGGTGCCTGCCGCCGCCCGCGCCGAGCGCGCCGAGCGGCTGCTCATCATGCTCGGCCTGTGGGACCGGCGGGACGCCCGGGTGCGGACGTTCTCCAAGGGGATGAAGCAGCGGCTGACCATCGCCCGGGCGCTCATCCACGACCCGCCGGTGCTCTTCCTCGACGAGCCGACCGCGAACCTGGACCCGGAGGGCGCGAAGACCGTGCGTGACTTCCTCCTCCAGCTCAAGCATGAGCAGCGCACCATCCTGCTCAACACCCACCAGCTGGCCGAGGCCGAGCGCATCTGCGACCGGGTCGGCATCATGCACACCAGGCTCATCGCCGTCGGCACGCCGGCCGGGCTGCGCGGCACAGTGTCGGGCGGCACAGGGTCGCGGCACGCCACCACCGTCCAGCTCGCGGTGGTCAGCGACGCGATCGTCGCGGCCGCCCGCGCGGCGGCGCGGCGGGAAGCGCGGCCACGGCGGCCGGCCCAGTCACGGCCAGCCCAGGCGGGAACGTGACGGTCAGCGGCAACACGATCACGGTCGACGTGGACAAGCCGGAACGGGACAACCCCCGCCTGGTCCGCGCGATCGTCGACGCCGGCGGCGAGGTCCAGTTCGTCAGCGGCATCGTCCCCACCTTGGAAGAGACCTACCTCAAGCTGCTCGCCGACGAGACGGACCCCGGCAAGCAGGAGCGCCCGACACGACGAGAAGAACGCGAGGTAACGGCGATGAACTGGCAGAACGTGGCGACCATCGCCCGCAAGGACATCACGATCATGATGACGAGGCGCGGGCTGCGGATCGGTCTCGCGGTGCTCCCGCTCGGCTTGGCGGTCCTCTTCTCGCAGATCGTCGCGCACGCCAACTACACGGCAAGCGAGCTGCCGCAGACGCTGAACGCGTTCCTCTTCTTCTTCATGATCTACACCGGGGCGCTTCCGGCGACCATCGCGTCCTACAGCATGGTCGGCGAGAAGGTGGAGCGGAGCCTCGAGCCGCTGCTCGCCACCCCGGCGACCGACACCGAGATCCTGCTCGGCAAGAGCGTCGCGGCCCTCGTCCCGCCGCTCGTCGCGATGTGGGCGGGGATGGTCCTGCTCATGGGGCTGTGCGACGCGTTCACCCGCAGCACCCTCGGTTACCTGTACTTCCCGAACTGGATGGCGGCCGTCACCGTGCTCTGCGTCGCGCCGCTGCTCGCGGTCAGCGCGGTGGCATTCGCCGTGCTGTGCTCGGCCCGGGTGACCGAGGTGCGCACCGCGCAGCAGCTCGGCTCGCTCGCCGCGCTCCCCGGCGTGGTCATCTACATCTCGCTGCTGGCCGGGGCGTTCTCACTCGACCTGACTTCGCTCGCGGTCATGTGCGGGGTCCTGGCCATCGTCGACGTCGGCCTGTTCCTGGCCGCTCGCGCCACGTTCCACCGCGAGGAGATCCTCACCCGCTGGTCATGACGCGCAAGTCAAGGTCAACAGCAGCAAGGCACGCCAGCGGGCTCGTGCGTCGCCACCGCGCGACCCGCGAGCCCGTTCCGGTTTCAGCTACCGGCGAGCTCTCTGTACAGTTCCGCGGTCTGCGCCGCCACCGCGTCCCAGGAGAACTCGTTCACCGCGCGGTCCCGGCCCGCCCGCCCCATCGCGTCGGCCCGGCCGGGGTCGCGCAGCAGCATGTTCATCGCGTCGGCGAGCGACGCCGGGTCGTCCGGCGGGACGAGCAGCCCGGTCACGCCCCCGTCGACCACCTCGGGGATACCGCCAACCCGGGACGCCACCACCGCGGTCGCGCAGGCCATCGCCTCCAGGTTGACGATGCCGAGGGGCTCGTACACCGACGGGCAGGCGAACACGAGCGCGTGCGTGAGCAGCTGGATGACGTCCGGCTTGGGCAGCATCTCCGGTATCCAGATCACCCCGGACCGCGACGCCTGCAGGTCGGCCACCAGTCCCGCGACCTCGGCGCCGAGCGCCGGGGTGTCCGCCGCCCCGGCGCACAGCACGAGCTGCGCCGACGGGTCGAGCGACGCGGCCGCCCGCAGCAGCACGGGCACGCCCTTCTGCCTGGTGATCCGGCCCACGAAGATCACGTACGGCCGGGAGAGGTCGATGCCGTGCCGTTCGAGTACGTCCGTCCTGGCGTCCGGCGCGTACTCGGCGGTGTCGATGCCGTTACGGATCACCCGCACACGTTCTGGCGAGATCTCCGGGTACACCGACAGCACGTCGCCCCGCATCCCGTCGGACACCGCCACCACCGCGGCCGCCGCGGCGAGCGATACCCGCTCCGCCCAGGACGACAGGGCGTAGCCGCCGCCAAGCTGCTCGGCCTTCCAGGGGCGCAGCGGCTCGAGCGAGTGCACCGTGGCCACGTGCGGGATGCCGTGCAGCAGCGACGCCAGGTGCCCGGCGAGGTTGGCGTACCAGGTGTGCGAGTGCACCAGGTCGGCACCTGCGACGGCGTCCGCCATGGACAGGTCCGCGGAGAACACCTTGAGCACGGCGTCGTGCAGCGCGGGCCACGCCTGGTGCGCCACCGCCGTGTCCCGCGGCGCGCCCTGGCAGTGCACGGTCAGGTCCACCAGGCCGGACAGGGCGCGGGCCAGGTACTCCACGTGCACGCCCGCACCGCCGTAGACCTCGGGCGGGTACTCCCGCGTTAGCAGCGCTACCTTCACAGTGCCTTCCTAACCACGGGGCCTTCCTAACCACGGGGCCTTCCTAACCACGGGGCCTTCCTAACCACGGGGCTCTCCCAGTCACAGGGCCCACCTAATCACAGGGGTACTTCCTGCCCCTTCCCGACCACGGTGATCCCCCCCGCCGAGACAACGAATCCGCGCGCCCGGTCGTGCTCCTTGTCCACGCCTACCTTGGCACCCTCGGGCACGATCACGTTCTTGTCGATGATCGCGTCCCGGATCTCCGCGTGCCGCCCGACTTTCACGTTATTCAGCAGTACCGCGCGATCCACGGTGGACCATGAGTTCACCCGGACCCCAGGCGACAGCACGGACTGCCTGACTAGTCCTCCCGAGACGATCACCCCGTTGGAGACGAGCGAGTCGATCGCCCGGCCTACCCGGTCGCCGCTGTCGTGCACGAACTTGGCCGGCGGCAGCGCGTCCATGTGGGTGAGGATCGGCCACTGGTCGTTGTAGAGGTTGAACATGGGGTCGACGGTGCGCAGGTCCATGTGCGCGTCGAAGTAGGCGTCGATGGTCCCGACGTCCCGCCAGTAGCCGCGGTCCCGTTCGGTGGCGCCCGGCACCTCGTTCGTCATGAAGTCGTACGCCTGCGCCCCGCCGTCGCGGACCAGCGCCGGGATGATGTTCCCGCCGATGTCGTGCCGGCTGTCGATGTCGTGCGCGTCGGTGTGCAGCACGTCCTTGAGCGCCTTCGTGTCGAAGACGTAGATGCCCATCGACGCGAACGACTCCTCCGGCGAGTCGGGGATGGTCGGCGGGTTGGCCGGCTTCTCAAGGAACCTCTCGATCGTCCGACCGTCGCTCGCCACGCCCACGATGCCGAACGCCTTCGCGTCCTGCCGCGCCACCGGGATCGCGGCCACCGTCACCCCGGCCCCGTACTCCAGGTGCTGCGCGATCATCTGCCGCGGGTCCATCCGGTACACGTGGTCGGCGCCGACGACCACCACGATGTCCGGCCGCTCGTCGTTGATCAGGTTCATCGACTGGAAGATCGCGTCCGCGGACCCGCTGTACCAGTGCGCGCCGAGCCGCTGCTGGGCGGGTACCGGCGTCACGTAGTTGCCGAGCAGGTCGCTCATCCGCCAGGTGATCGAGATGTGCCGGTCCAGGCTGTGGCTCTTGTACTGGGTGAGGACGCAGATCTTCCTGATGCTGGAGTTGGCCAGGTTGGACAGCGCGAAGTCCACCAGCCGGTACACCCCGCCGAACGGCACCGCCGGTTTAGCCCGGTCGTCCGTCAGCGGCGCCAGCCGTGTCCCCGCCCCGCCCGCCAGCACGATACCCAGCACCCGCGGGTCCGCCATGTTGTCCCGTCCCTCCGCCGCTTGATCCGCATGCAATGCTGCACCCTCTAGGTTCCCCAGCGGAACCCCGGCACGCGCAAACATTAGGGGTACTTAGCACCCAAGAATGGCGCTAAGTACCCCCGCTAGCGGATCGGCGCCTCGGCGGCCGCTAAGCCGCTGCGGACCGCCGGGTGTAGGTGAGGCGGGCGAGCGGGCCGCCGGCTCCGCCACCGTCATGTTCAGGCTGGCCGGCGCGCCGCCCTCGGGGAACAGCCGGGTGCCCTCGCCGAGCACCAGCGGGAACACGAGCAGCCGGTACTCGTCCACCAGGTCGTTGTCCATCAGCGTCCGGGTGACGCTGGCGCTGCCCATCACCACGATGTCCCGCGCCTGCCTGCGCTCGCGCACCTCCGCCAGCAGGTCGCCGCGCAGCAGGGCGGAGTTCTGCCACTCGGCGACGTCGCGCAGCGTCCGTGACGCCACGAGCTTGGACGCGGCGTTCATCTTGGCCGAGAACGGGTCGTCGCGATTCGGCCAGAGCTTGGCGAACTGCTCCCAGGTGCGCCTGCCGAGCAGCAGGGTCCCGGTATCCAGCACCTCGCCCACCCCGAACTTGTCGCCCGCGATCAGCTCCGGACCGAACGTGAACAGCCACCCGCCCCGCGCGGTCCCCTCGTTCCCGCTCGGATCCTGCGTGACCCCGTCCAGCGACGTGAACGCGATAACGATGACGCGGCTCATGCTTGCCCTCCTTGACTGGGTTCTTGCCAGGAAGACGAGCGGGCGACCGCGCCGGGGACAGCGCCGCCGCGGCATTTCCCGGCGCGGTCAAGCGGGGTGCGGGCACGGGCGCCGGCGCCGCGACGCGCCTGCGGCGTGTTGCCGCGCTCTGGACGGCTTCGCTGGTTAGGGTGTGATACGCCTGGTTTGCTGCGGTTTCAGCCATCAACCCCAGCCTCGCCTGGCCGGCGACAACGAACCGGCTCGTACCGACGGAGGTGAGCGTCGTGCAACGCAACGCCCGCGCCTGGCTCGGTCGCGCCGAACATGACAACAACGCCCAGGCCGGCCGGAACGCGTACGATTCCGCGGACTTCGGTGAAACCCGGGACGAGGATGAGGCTGCCGACGGCCAGTTTGCCATGGGCAGCGGCATGCAGATCGCGATAGTGCGCCCGCGGAACTTCCGGGATGCCGCCACCGTCGGCGAGTACTATCGCCAGGACATTCCGGTGCTCATCGACCTGGAGAACATGAGCAATGCCGAGGCCTGGCGCATCATCGATTTCGTTTCCGGGCTCATTCTCGGTCTCTGCGGCGATATCGAGCGAGTTTCCCGGCGTACGTTCCTGATCGTGCCCGCCGGCGCGACCATTCTTACCAGGCATAACAGCTTGACCGAGGAGGGTTTCTTTAACCAGGCCTGACGGCCGGAGATTATTGGTTGTCAGTGCCCGTATTTGGCTGGAACAACACACAGTAATCTCTCACCGGCGGCGGGCGGGGTGGGTGCGTGGTCCGGCGGGAGGTCGTCAGCGGATGATGAGGGTCACGGACGATCACGCGTTCCCCGTCGGCAAGCCCCAGGAGCACCGCGGCCCGGCCGGGCGGGCCGCGGGCCTGCTGAGCCGGCACGAGCTGCACGACCGTGCGGTTCGCTGACACCAACGTCCTGCTCTACGCCATCTCCACCGACCCGGCGGAGCAGCACAAGGCCAAGCGGGCCAACGACATCCTGGCCGGACGGGACCTCGCGCTTTCCGTTCAGGTGCTGCAGGAGTTCTACGTCCAGGCGACCCGGGCAAGCCGCCAGGACCCGGTCAGCCACCAGCACGCGGTCCGGCTGATCTAGTCGTTTCGCCGGTTTCCCGTGCAGGACATCACCGACGCGATCCTGATGTCGGCGCTGACCGCCCGTCAGCGCTTCCAGGTGTCCTACTGGGACGCGGCGATCATCGAGGCAGCCCGCGTCCTGGGCTGCACGGAGATCATCTCCGAGGACCTCGGCGACGGCCGGTACGCGGGCACCGGGTGAAACTCCGCTCTCGGGTGCATAACGCGCCGCTCGCACGCGCGATATTTACCAGATGCGCAGAGTTTACCCGTGAACGGACGCGGGGGTCGGCCTGCGGTGACCTGCTGATCGCCCTCGGCGAGGTGCGGGGGAAGCTGACCGCCGCGCACGCCGGGCTGCTGCGCCGCTTTGACGCCGCGAACGCCCACGACGCGGACGGGTACGGCTCGTCGTCAGCGTGGCTGGCCGCGAAGGCGGGCATGTCTCAGAAGGGCGCCCGGGCCGCGGTCCGGCAGATGCGCCAGCTCGGCGACCGCCCGCTGCTCGGCAGCGCCCTCGCGGCCGGGGATGTCACCGACTCCCTGGCCTTCACCATCGCTGGCTGGACCCGGAAGCTGCCGACGCCGATGCGCGACGAGACCGACCGCATCCTCCTCGAAGCCGCCGCGGCGGGCGCTTCCCTGGACGACCTGGCCGTCATCGCCGCCTGCGCGATCGAGACGTGGCGGGCGCAGCAGCCCGACCCCGACGAGCCAGATCCCGGTGACCGGTACCTCCAGCTGGGTACCACCTTGGGCGACGCGGGCGTCATCCGCGGCGATCTCACCCCTGAGTGCGCCACCGGGGTTCGCGCCGTCCTGGAAGCCCTGGGCAAGAAGGCCGGCCCGGAGGACGACCGCACCGAAGGGCAGCGGTTCCACGACGCGCTGCAGCTGGCCTGCACCGTGCTGTTGCGGGCCCGCCTGGTCCCGGCCCGGGCCGGGACCGACACCCAGGCCGTGGTGCACATCCCCCTGTCGCAGCTGCGTCAGCTTCCCGGCGCGCAAGAGCTCGAAGACGCGTGGATCCGAGCCCGCCTCGGCGAGGACGGTTACCTTACCGGTCAGGACGCGGAGACGGCCGCGTGCGACGCGCAGACGGTCCCGGTCGTCACCGGCACGATGGACCCCGATGCCATCGACAAGATGATCGGCCTGGCCGAGGCCGCCGCCGAGGCGGAGCCTGGCGCGATCTGACGAAGCTGGCCGGAGTACACCCCGGGGCGCTGTCTCCCGAGGCGTGGCGGGCGCTGCGGTACGCGATGGCCCGCCTCGCGGTCGACCTGGTCTCCGGCCCCCGTATGTGCTCGGAACAACACCTCGTAGCTGCCGCGGCGCGGTGGACGTCAGGCCCGGATCGCGCGATTGCTGCGGGCGTCGACCACCTCGGTCATCCCGTTGGACGCCAAGGTGGCGCTTCGGGTGGGCGCCCGGTGCGCGGCTACCCGGACGGCGGACATCGTGGATGTGAGCGTGGCCATCTGCGCTAGCGACCGGGGGCATGCCGTCATAACCAGCGATCCGGACGACATCGCCGCGATCGACCCCGCCCTGACGCTCATCCGGCCTTCCTGACCTCCCTGGTCAGTGCAGCGCCCACTCGCCGAGGGCGGCGAGCAGGGCCAGGCCGGCCGTCAGCCAGGTGACCTGGTCACCGATCAGGCCGCTGTGCAGGTGGCGCAGCCATCCGGTGCCGGCGGCCAGTGCCCGGCGGAGCCGCCCGGCCCGCCGGTCGAGGGCGATGCCCGCCACGCAGAGCGCGGCCAGCACCTGGCCCAGGTCAGCGAGGACACCGCCCGCGGACGCCGGCGGTGAGGCCGGGACGACGATCCTGCCGGTCGCGGGAAACGACCCGCTGTGGGTGCCTAGCACGGCCGCCGCGTAGGCCGCCCGGTCCGAGAAGGCCGCCGCGGCGGCCGCGGCATGTTCCGCCATGCCGGATGTCAGCCCGAGCCCGAGCCCGATCGCGAGCAGCGTCAGCGGCGTCGCCACCATGGTCAGCGGCACGCGAGGCTGCCGCCCTGACCGCTCCCGCCTATCCTGCGACCGCTGCGCGCCGACCGTGTCGGGCCGGTCCTCGGCCTCTTCCCCTGGGTCATCCGCGGTCTGCGTACCCGCATCAGAACTCTCGGTATCCCCCCAGCCCAGCCAGATCCGTGCCCCGGCCCGCAGCACGGCTCCGCTGGAGGCGATCAGGGACAGCGCGATCACGATTTCCAGCCAGGGCAGGCCAGCCTGGTCCGCCGCGTCCGCCAGCAACGCGTGCCCGGCCGAGGAGATGTAGGGCGGCAGGTCGGCCAGGACCAGCGCACCCGCCGCGATCGTGACGCCGGTGACCGCCAGCCCGCGGCCGCGTCCGCGCAACTTAGCCTCGCTAACGCTGGCCCGCTGATGCTGCACGACGCCGACGGCGAGGAACAGCGCGGACTTGGCCAGGCCATCGCCGATTACCAGCAGCGACGCGCCGGCTAGGCCAAGCGGGGTAAGCAGGCCGGCCCCGATCAGGTAAATGCCCAGGTGGCTCATGGTGACAAAGGCCAGCATCCGCTTCAGGTGAAGCTGGGCCAGTGCCATGACCGCCCCGACCACCGCGGTGAGGATCCCGAACCCGAGCAGCACCGCCCGCATCCGTGGCCCGGAGCCGCCCGCCAGACCGGAGAAACAGGTTTCCCACACCCGGATCACGGCGAACAGCCCGAGCTCGCTCATCACCCCGGCGAACAGCACGCACACCGGGGCCGGCGCCGAGCCGTAGGCGTCGGGCAGCCAGAAGTGGAAGGGAACGACCGCGGCCTTGACCAGAAAGCCGCCGGTCAGGAGCGCGAACGCCACCACGATCAGCCCGTCGGCGTGCCGTCCGGCCAGGGCCTGGCCGATCTGGGCCAGGTTCAGCGAGCCGGTGCGCGCGTACAGGAATCCCACACCCATCAAGGCGGACATGCCCCCGAGGCTGTTGGTGACCGCGAAGTTGATCGCTCCCTGCAACGGCCCGGGGTAGCCGGCGTTGTAGCCGGTGAGCGCGAAGGCGGTCACGGCGACCAACTCGAACGCGACGAACAGGTTAAACAGGTCCCCGGTCAGGCAGAAGTCGACGCTGCCGGCCAGGAAGATCAGGACCAGGGCGTGGTGGCGACCGCGGGCGCTGTCGAAGTACCGCCAGCAGTAGACCAGCGCGGCGCTGGACAGCAGCCCCGCCAGGGACGCCATGCCCGCCCCGAGCGGGCCGACCGCGTAATCGATCCCGATGGCCGTGCCCGCGGAGGGACGCCAGCCGGAGAACCAGTAGATCATCGGGCCCCCGGCACTGGCGGCCGTCAGGATCAGGGTCAAGGTGGTGGTGGCGAGCGCGACCGCGATGGCGATCAGGTCCCTGGCCCACCGGGGCAGCAGCCGGCTGAACCCGGCCAGCAGGGCCGCGCCGGCCAGCGGAACCGCGATCGACGCGGGAACCACGGCCGAGGCTGACACGGTGAGGTCCACGGCGGTCAGTCCCTAGTTGCCCGGAGCGCGTCGGGGTCCAGCGTCCCCGCTCGCTTGTGCACCTGCACGGCCAGCGCGAGCAGCAGGCCGGTGACCGCGGCCCCGATCACCACATCGGTGAGCGCCAGCGCCTGCATGACCGCATCGACGGCCGGGCCGTGATGGGCGGGCAGGCTGACGAACACCGGGGCGTGACCGCCGCTGCGGTACCCGATCTCCAGCAGGAAGATATCGGTGGCGGATTGCGCAACCGAGAGGCAGACCACCAAGTGAATGAGGTTGCGGCTGGTCACGACGCCGTAGATGCCGATAAGCAATAGCCAGGCGACGACGCCGTACGCCAGGGCGCTCATCGCCGCCTCATCCGGATGACCGCCGTCTGGTCAAGGAACTCCGAGGCCAGGATCGCGAAACCGCCCAGCACCTCCACGCCGACCACCAGGTTCAGCAGCGGGATCGTGCCGCCAGAGACCAGGGTCCCGGCGACGCCGAGGCCGACGACGTTGCTCAGGAACGACACGCCGGCTAGCAGGCCGAGCAGTCCGATGAACACGTACCCGGAGGCGCCCGCCCCGTGGGAGGCCTCAAGCAGCGGGGCCGGCTGGAACCGCTCGACCGTTACGTAGTCGGTGCCCAGGTATACAACGTAGAGAGCGCTGGCCAGGATTACTCCGCCCTGGAAGCCGCCGCCCGGGGTGAGCTGGCCGTGCGTGACCGTCTCGATGCCGACCAGCACGAGCAGCGAGCTGAGGAACACCGCCAGCAGCCATACCGCCGGGCTGGGCGGCGGGATCGCCCGGTCCGGCGCCTTGTCCGCGGGCAGGTCGCGGGTCTCGTCGCTGAGCGGCCGCAGCAGCACCGAGATCCCGGTCACCGCACTGAGCAGGATGAACTCCTCGAACAGGGTGTCGATTCCGCGGTAGTCGAAGGTGATGGCCGACACCACGTCGGTGACGTGCCGCTGCTGCGGGGCAAGACGGTTGAGCATCTGGGCGTAGGCGGTGAGCTGGCTGCCGAACGACGGCAGGCCGGCCAGGCCGACGCCCAGGGTCACGGCCAGCGCCGCCGCGGCCACCGCGAAGAACCCGAGGCGTGCGCGCCTGCTCATTCCCGGTCCTTCCGCACCTTAGCCAGGCTGAGCAGTACGATCAGCGGCACCGCGATGGCTCCCACCACGATCTGTGACAGTGCCACGTCTCCGGCCTGCAAGGACAGGTAAAGGAAGGCGAGCCCCAGCCCGAAGAACCCGGCTACGAAGGCCTGGCGCAGCGGATCCCTGGTCAGTACCACGGCCGTGCCCGACACGGCCACCCAGGCCAGCGCGACCGCGATCACCGCCTCGTTCATCGTTCCTCCCCGGGAGAGCCCGCCGCCTCGTCCTGCGGATCCGGCCAGGTGGCGCCGCGCCGGATCGCGATGGCGCGGGCCACGGCGTGGCCGACAAGCGGGTTGGCGGCGATCAGGATCACGGCTACGCCGATGGCGGCCAGTCCTGACGCCGAGAGGCCGACGCGCACCACGACCGAGGCGCAGATCCCGGTCGAGCCGAGCATCGCGGCCGGGGTGGTCAGGTGCAGCCGGTCCAGCGGGTCGTCAAGTACCGCCATTCCCGCGCACGAGCCGACCACGACCGCCAGCCCCGCCACCAGCAGGACGGCCGAGATGACCCCGGTCACCGTCATCGCCCGGTCACCGTCATAACGCAGTCACCGCACCGCCGCCGTCACAGCCACCGCTCAAGGAATCGCGCGAAGGCCACCGAGCCGCCGCTGGACAACGCGGCCAGCACCACGGCCAGCGACGCCAGTCCAGGTTCGCCATACCCGACGGCCAGGCACAGCACGGCCAGCGCCTGGACCGTGCCGGCCAGCCCGAGGGCCACCACCCGGTGCTCGGAGTCGAAACGCCAGCACACCCACGCGCAGGGAATCAGCGCCACCTGGAGCACCAGCGCCGCCGCGAGGAACCAGCTCATCCTGGCATCGCCGGGGGTGCGTCGGCCGGGTGCCCATCGGACGGGCGGGCGCCGGCCAACTGGTGCACCAGCGCCGTGCCGGCCTCCATGTCGATGTCCACCACGACCGTGTTCGGTGCCGCGGACAGCAGCGCGGTCAGCACCGCTTCCCGTCGCGCGGCCGGCCATCCGCGGACGTCAGGCCCGGCATCCAGCGGCCCTGTGTTCAACGGTATGGTGCGCAGCGCGCCCGGCGCGGCGGGGCGGCCGGACGCCTTGCGGGCGGCCAGCGCGAAGACCTGCCCGGTCTCGGCCACCACCTGCCACGGCACGGCCGCGAGCGTGCGCAGGTCGGCGGCCCGGAGGCTGGGTACCATCCTTCCGCGCTCGCTGAGGAAGTACCCGATGCCCACGGCAAGCACCGCCGCCACCGACCCCGCCACCAAGTCCTGCGCGTCCGGCTGACCGGCCAGCACGACCCACATTCCGAGCAGCGCGCCTGCGTAGACCAGCCCGCCGGTCACCAGGAACAGCAACCTCGGCCGCTCAGGCCCGGGCGCACTGTCCTGTCGCCGGCGTGGCTCGCCGGCCAGCGGGCCGGCTTGCCTGGCCCGGCCGCGGAACGTCGTCCCGCCCGGCGTTCCCGCCGGGTTGCTGCTTGGCCATGGGCTCGCGTCTTCCCTGGCCAGGTGCTGGCAAACTTCGGGTTTGGCCGCAGGGCGGCGAAGGTAGCTACGGCCACAAGGGGGAACGCCATGGGTGTCCGGACCTGGATTGAGGGCTGGCCGGCCTACCGGCAGGCGACCGGGGCCGACCGGCTCGGGCGCGGCGCGGCGGTCAAGAGCGGGGTCAGCGACCGGGCTGACGCGCGCGCACCGCGTCCGCCGACAAGGTGGTCAAGTCGATCTGCCCGTACTGCGCGGTGGGCTGCGGGCAGGACGTCTACGTGAAGGACGAGCGGGTCGTGCAGATCGAGGGCGACCCGGACTCCCCCGTCAGCCGCGGGCGGCTGTGCCCGAAGGGGTCGGCGAGCCTGCAGCTCACCACCGGGTCGGCGCGGCGGTACCAGGTGCTGTACCGGCGGCCGCACGGCACGCGAATGGGAGACGCTCGGCCTGGATGACGGCGATGGACATGATCGCCGACCGGGTGATCGCGTCCCGCCGGGCCGGCTGGCAGTGGGAGGCGGACGGCAAGCGGGTCAGGCGGACCCTCGGGTTCGCCTCGCTGGGCGGCGCGACGCTGGACAACGAGGAGAACTACCTCATCAAGAAGCTGTTCACCGCGCTCGGCGCGGTGCAGATCGAGAACCAGGCGCGTATTTGACACTCCGCCACCGTCCCCGGTCTGGGGACTTCGTTCGGGCGCGGCGGCGCCACCACGATGCAGCAGGACCTGCAGAACTCCGACTGCATCGTGATCGAGGGATCGAACATGGCCGAGTGCCACCCGGTCGGCTTCCAGTGGGTGATGGAGGCCAAGGCGCGCGGCGCCACCGTGATCCACATCGACCCGCGGTACACCCGCACCAGCGCCGTGGCCGACCTGCACGTGCCGCTGCGCGCCGGGTCGGACATCGTGCTGCTCGGCGGGCTGATCAACCACGTGCTTAGCAGCGGCAAGTTCTTCCGCGAGTACGTGCTCAACTACACCAACGCGGCGACGATCATCGGCGAGGAGTTCAGCGGACACCGAGGACCTGGACGGGCTGTTCTCCGGCTTCGACCCCGACAGCCGCTCCTACGACCCGGCGAGCTGGACGTACGAGGGCACCGAGGTGCAGGCCGCGTCCGGTGAGCGGGACGCGGAGTACGACGACGGACCGGCTCGGACGAGTCGGACTCGGAGTCTTCAGGCTCGTCGGACTCCTCCGGCGACTCATCCGCGGTCCGGACGGCGGCGCGCGGCGAGGCGCACGGCTCAGGCGGCGCGCACGTCGGCCCGCCGCAGACGGACCCGACGCTCGAGCACCCGCGGTGCGTGTTCCAGCTACTCAAGCGGCACTTCGCCCGGTACACGCCCGAGATGGTGGAGCGGGCCTGCGGGATACCGCGGTCGGCCTTCGGGCAGGTCTGCGAGCGATCACGGCGAATTCCGGGCGGGACCGGACCACCGCGTGGGTGTACAGCGTCGGCTGGACGCAGCACACCGTCGGCGTGCAGTACATCCGCGCCGCGTCGATCCTCCAGGCGCTGCTCGGCAACATCGGCCGGCCGGGCGGCGGCATCCTGGCGCTGCGCGGGCACGCCTCCATTCAGGGCTCCACCGACATCCCGACGCTGTTCGACCTGCTGCCCGGGCTACATCCCGATGCCGCACGCGCACGCCAACGAGGACCTGGACAGCTTCGTCGCCGCGGAGGGCACCGACAGGGGGTTCTGGGCGAACATGCGCGCCTACACGGTTAGCCTGCTCAAGGCCTACTGGGGCGCCGCCGCGACCGAGGCGAACGACTACTGCTTCGACTACCTGCCGCGGCTGACCGGCAGCCACTCCACCTACGAGACCGTGATGGCGCAGCTCGCCGGCGACTGCGAGGGCTACCTGCTGCTCGGCGAGAACCCCGCGGTCGGGCTCGGCCAACGGCAAGCTGCAGCGGCTCGGCCTGGCCAAGTGCAAGTGGCTGGTGGTGCGGGACTTCTCGCTGATCGAGTCGGCGACGTTCTGGAAGGACGGCCCGGAGATCGACAGCGGCGAGCTGCGCACGGAGGACATCGGCACCGAGGTGTTCTTCATGCCCGCCGCCGCGCACACCGAGAAGAGCGGCAGCTTCACCAACACCCAGCGGATGCTGCAGTGGCATCATGCCGCGGTGGAGCCCGCGGGCGACGCGCGCAGCGAGCTGTGGTTCACCTACCACCTGGGGCGGCTGATCCGCGCCAAGCTGGCGGGCCCTGGGGGCCTGGGGGTGTTCCCAGCTGGCACCGCTGACGAGATGGACCGGCCGGTGCTGGACCTCACCTGGGATTACCCGGTGGAGGGGCCGCTGGCCGAGCCGTCCGCCGAGGCGGTGCTCGCCGAGATCAACGGCTGGGACGCCGACGGCAAGCCGCTGCCCGCCTACACGGAGCTCAAGGACGACGGCTCCACCACCTGCGGCTGCTGGATCTACTGCGGCGTGTACGCCGACGGGGAGAACCAGGCGGCGCGCCGCAAGCCCGGCAGCGAGCAGAACTGGATCGCGCCCGAGTGGGGCTGGGCCTGGCCGGCCAACCGGCGCATCCTGTACAACCGCGCGTCCGCCGACCCGGACGGCAAGCCGTGGAGCGAGCGCAAGGCCCTGGTGTGGTGGGACGCCGACGAGGGCAAGTGGACGGGGCATGATGTGCCCGACTTCGTTCCGGATAAGGCGCCGGGCTACCGGCCGCCGGAGGATGCGACCGGGCCGGCGGCGCATGCGCGGGCACCGACCCGTTCATCATGCAGGCCGACGGCAAGGCGTGGCTGTACGCGCCGGCCGGGCTGGTCGACGGGCCGCTGCCCGCGCACTACGAGCCGCAGGAGTCGCCGCTGCGCAACCCGCTGTACGGGCAGCAGCGGAACCCGGTGCGGCAGGCCAAGGCGTTCGCGCACCCGGACAACCGGTTCCAGCCGAGTGACGGCTCCGCCGGCGCCCAGGTGTTCCCCTACGTGGCGACCACCTACCGGCTGACCGAGCATCACACCGCGGGCGGGATGAGCCGCTGGCTGCCGTACCTGGCGGAGCTGCAGCCGGAGTTCTTCTGCGAGGTCTCGCCCGAGCTGGCCGCCGAGCGCGGGCTCGTCCACCTCGGCTGGGCCACCATCGTCACCGCGCGGAACGCGGTGGAGGCGCGGGTGCTCGTCACGCCGCGGATCCCGCCGCTGACCGTGGCGGGGCGCCGGCTGCACCAGGTCGGGCTGCCCTACCACTGGGGCTGGGCCGGGCTACAGCACCGGCGACTCGGCCAACGACCTGGTCGAGATCAGCCTGGACCCGAACGTGCACATCCAGGAGGACAAGGCGTTCGCCTGCGACATCCGGCCGGGACGGCGGCCTCGCGGAGCGGCGCGTCCCGCGCTCGTCCGGGAGTACCGGCAGCGGGCCGGGATCACCGAGCAGACGGGGATGAAGCCATGACCGCGGTGGACGTGCGGATCGGCCCGCGACCAGACGATCAGCCGGACGGGATGGACAGCTACCCGGGCGCGTCGCCGAGGATGGGGTTCTTCACCGACACATCGGTGTGCATCGGCTGCAAGGCCTGCGAGGTGGCGTGCAAGGAGTGGAACCACGTGCCCGAGGACGGGCTCGCGCTGACCGGGATGTCGTACGACAACTCGGTGGGGCTCGGCGCGGACACCTGGCGGCACGTGGCGTTCATCGAGCAGCAGCGGCCGGCGGACGACGGGGACGGTGGGCTGCGCTGGCTGATGTCGTCGGACGTGTGCAAGCACTGCACGCACGCCGCCTGCCTGGACGTGTGCCCGACCGGGGCGCTGATGCGCACCGAGTTCGGCACCGTGGTGGTGCAGGCGGACGTCTGCAACGGCTGCGGCTACTGCATACCCGCCTGCCCGTACGGGGTGATCGACCAGCGCAAGGAGGACGGCCGCGCCTGGAAGTGCACGCTGTGCTACGACCGGCTCGGCGCGGGCATGGAGCCGGCCTGCGCCAAGGCGTGCCCGACGGACTCGATCCAGTTCGGGCCGCTCGACGAGCTGCGCGAGCGGGCCGTCGGCAGCGGGTGGAGCGACTGCACGAGGCGGGCGAGGCGAGCGCGCGGCTGTACGGGCATGACCCGGGCGACGGCGTGGGCGGCGACGGGGCGTTCTTCCTGCTGCTCGACGAGCCCGAGGTGTACGGGCTGCCGCCGGACCCGGTGGTGACCACGCGGGACCTGCCGTCGATGTGGCGGCATGCCGGGGCGGCCGCGGCGGCGCTCGCCGCGCTCGCGGTTGGGTCGTTCGCGGCGAGCGCGCTCGGCGAGCGGCTCGGGCTCGGAGGACGGCGGTGAGCGAGACAACGATGAGCGAGGCAACGGTGAGCGGGTCCGCGGAGGCCGGCGGGGAACGGCCCGCGGCGCGGGCGGCACCGGCGCGGCCGGGGGGCCGAGCGGCCGATGGTGCCGGAGGCGGAGTTCACCTCCTACTACGGCAAGCCGGTGCTCAACCCGCCGGTCTGGGAGGCGCGGGACATCGCCGGGTACTTCTTCCTCGGCGGCCTCGCGGGCGGCTCGTCACTGCTCGCGGCCGGCGCGGACCTCACCGGCCGCCCAGGGCTCGGCCGGGTGGCCAAGGGCGGCGCGGGCGCCGCCGGCCGCTCTCGCTCGCCGCGCTCGTGCACGACCTGGGCCGCCCGGCGCGGTTCCTCAACATGATGCGGGTATTCAAGGTCACCTCGCCGATGAGCGTCGGCACCTGGCTGCTCGGCGGCTACGTGCCCGGCCGCCGGGGTGGCCGCCGCCACGCGCCTGACCGGGCGGCTGCCGCGGCTGGGCGCCGTGGCCACCGGCGGGTGCGGCAGCTGCTCGGGCCCGGCCGTGGCCGCCTACACCGCCGCGCTGGTCAGCGACACCGCCGTGCCCGCCTGGCATGACGGCTACCGCGGAGATGCCGTTCGTGTTCACCGGGTCTGCGGCGATGGCCGCGGGCGGGCTCGGCCTGCTCGCCGCGCCTGCCGGCCAGTCGGGGCCCGCCGCGGAACCTGGCGCTGCCGGCCAGGTCATGGAGATGCCCGCGTTCGAGCGGATGACGCGCCGCATGGGGATGATGGCCGAGCCGTACCGGGTCGGCCGCGGCGGCGCGTACATCCGGGCGGGGCAGGTGCTCGGCGCGCTCGGCGCGACCGGGGCGGCGCTGTCCGGCACTCCCCTGGTGCCTGCGCGGCCGCCCGCGCC
This sequence comes from uncultured Actinomycetota bacterium, assembly GCA_963811335.1. Classification (GTDB taxonomy): domain Bacteria; phylum Actinomycetota; class Actinomycetes; order Streptosporangiales; family Streptosporangiaceae; genus Trebonia. Next base: position 231,432 of record CAWERB010000022.1, read on the forward strand.
GGGTGGTCGCGGCGCTGTCCGGCGCCGCGCTGCTCGGCGCGTCCGCCGCGACCCGCTTCGGCGTCTTCCACGCCGGGATGGCCTCGGCGCGCGACCCGAAGTACACGGTGGTGCCGCAGCGGCAACGGCTGGACGAGCGGGGCGCCGCCAAGGTCGAGCCCGGCTTCGTCCACGCCGCCACATACACCGCAGGTGCCTCCCGCCTAACACGGACGCGGCCCCGCAGGCTGCCTCCGGCGCGGACGGACCGCGCCCCGGAACGACCTCCTATCAGTTTCTGAGTCCCATACCCGGACATAACGGGCGTCAGAATGACCGAAACCGATAGGAAGATGGAAAAGCAGGCAGAAACTGATAGGTAGTGCACCCGGCGTTCTGGTCTCGGCGACCGTCGCCGCGGCGAGCCTGCTGCAGGCCAGCCGAGGGGCGACGCAGCGGTCTCCAGTCGGTGCTCTGCTCACTGACAACGTGGATCGGCCGTCGCGGTGAGCTCGCGCGTCGAGCCTGCTGCAGGCCGGCCGGGGGCGACGCAGCGTTCTCCAGCCGGTGCTCTGCTCACTGACCACGTGCGCCGCCTGGCGGATCACGCGGTCATCGACCCAGGCCACCGCGCAGTCATAGCCGACAAGCCGCTCGTTCGTCCGGTTCTCGGCCAAGCTCGTGGCCGTCCAGCAGCCAGGGCCGCACGCCCGGGCCCTTCTCGTGCTTGAGGTGCACCGGTCCCATCCGAGGTCGGCTGCGCCGCGTTAGACCCGCGGCGCAGCGGGCAGCGAGGGAGTGAGACGGGTCTGTCGCCGGCCGGTGCGGCCGACCAGCGCAGCGGGGAACGCGTGGAAGGAGTGAGCGGTGGAGGAACGAATTTCTAGTCGCGCTCGCCCTGGGAATCGAGGAGAATCCTTCGTGATGTGACCCAGGAGGCGGAGGGGCCCGCCGAGGCGGTCAGCGACGAGGAATGGCGCCGGGCGCTAGAGATGACCGTCGGGCACGACCCGATGCGGACCTGAGGTTAGTGCGAGTCACGGCCTACCTGGTGGCCGCTGGCGCCGGTGAGGAAGTCGAGGTCGCAGCCGGTGTCGGCCTGCTGGACGTGCTGGGTGTAGAGCCAGGTCCAGCCGCGGGACGCGGCCGGGGGCGGCGGGGTCCAGGCGGCGCGGCGGGCGGCCAGCTCGTCGTCGGGGACGTCGAGGGACAGCGCGCGGGCCGGGACGTCGAGGGTGATCCAGTCGCCGGTGCGGACCAGGGCGAGCGGGCCGCCCGCGGCGGCCTCGGGGGCGACGTGGAGCACCACGGTGCCGTAGGCGGTGCCGGACATCCGGCCGTCGCAGATCCGCACCAGGTCGCGGACGCCGCGTTTGAGCAGCTTGGCGGGAAGCGGCACGTTGGCGGTCTCCGGCATGCCCGGGTAGCCCTTGGGTCCGCAGTAGCGGATGACGAGTACCGTGTCCTCGTCGACATCGAGCTCCGGGTCGGCGGCGACCGCGTGGTAGGCCTCGGGCGAGTCGAAGACGAGGGCGCGGCCGCGGTGCTTGAGCAGGTGCGGCGAGGAGGCGGACTGCTTGATGACCGCGCCGTCCGGCGCCAGGTTGCCGCGCAGCACCGCGGTGCCCGTGCCGGCCGGCTGGAAGGGCGCGTCAAGCGGCATGATGACCTCCCGGTTCCAGCAGGGCGCGTCCCGCACGTTCTCCGCGACGCATCGCCTCGTGACGGTGAGGGCATCGCCGTGCAGCAGGCCGCCGAGCTCGCGCATGACCGCGGGCAGTCCGCCGGCGTAGCAGAAGTCCTCCATCAGGTACTTGCCGCTCGGCTGCAGGTTCACCAGGGTCGGCACGTCTCGGATGAGGGTGTCGAAGTCGTCGAGGGCGAGCGGGACGCCGAGGCGGCCCGCGATGGCCAGCAGGTGCACGACCGCGTTGGTCGACCCGCCGATCGCCGCGTTGACCCGGATAGCGTTCTCGAACGCCGCCCTGGTCATGACCTGGGCCGGGGTCACGTCGTGCTCGACGAGGTCGACGATGACCTGCCCGGCCCGCTGGGCCGTCTCGTACCGCCGTGAGTCCACCGCGGGCCAGGACGCCGAGTACGGCAGCTGCATGCCGAGCGCCTCGGCCATCGACGCCATCGTGGACGCGGTGCCCATCGTCATGCAGTGCCCGTCGGACCGCGACATGCATCCCTCGGCGAACGCGCACTCCTCCTGCGTCATCCGCCCGGCCAGCAGGTCTTCCTCCCAGCGCCACACCGCCGTGCCCGAGCCCACGTCGGCCCCCTGGTACTTGCCGTTCAGCTTCGGCCCGCCGGTGACCATGATCGCGGGCAGGCCCACGCTCGCGGCCGCCATCAGCAGGCCCGGCGTGGTCTTGTCGCAGCCGGACAGCAGCACCACCCCGTCAAGCGGATTGGCCCGGATAAGCTCCTCGGCCTCCATGGCCAGCAGGTTGCGGTACAGCATCGCGGTGGGACGCAGCAGCGTCTCCCCCAGGGCCATCGCGGGGAACTCGAGCGGGAAGCCGCCCGCCTGCCACACTCCGCGCTTGACCGACTCGGCCACCCGGTGCAAGTGGACGTTGCACGGCGCGAGCTCGGACCACGTGGTCGCGATCCCGATCACCGGCCGGCCGTCGAACACCTCAGACGTGAACCCCTGGCTGCGCATCCACGACCGGTGGTTCATCCCCGCCCGCCCGGTCGCCGCGAACCACGCCGCGCTCCTCCTGCTTGTCGTCATGCATCCATATCTATCGCTACGCGCCAGCGCGGGGGAAGAACCAGGGGGCACGAAACGGGGGCGTGGCCGACCCGACCGCGGCCGCTAACCGCGGAGCTGGCCGCGTCGTGCATGATGCGGTGCCTGCCGCGACGCTCGTGCCTCAGCGCCGCCAGCCGCAAATTGCGCGGTTTACCCGGTTAGTTGCCCGTGCGGCCGGGAAGTCGGCGGAGCGGGCCCCGGGCGGACCGCGCGGCGGCCGACGAGCAAGCCCGCGAGGAAGCTCCGGAAACGGGAGGACAAGCTTTTTACGCCGCGCAGGAGAGGACGGACACACCGATGACCCAGGGCACGGGCTGCGACCCGGAGCTTGCCACGCACCTCGATCAACTTCCCGGGCGCCCGGGCCGGGGGCGCCCCGGCCCGGGTCAGGCCGGCCCGGCCAGTCAGCACATCGGCGCCCTCGTCGGGGCGCTCAGCGTGCTCGACACCCGGCTGCTCGATGACTGGGGGCAGCGGCTCGCGGTACTGATGGGCCGGGGCGGACGGCTGCTCGTCGCGGGGAGCGGCGGGTCCGCGGCCCAGGCGGAGCAATTCGCGGCCCAGTTCACCGGGCGCGTCGCCGCGGGGCGCAGCGAGTGCTCGGCGATCGCGCTGCACCCGGCGGTCCCCGCCATTGCCGCGATCGCCAGCGACGGCGCCGGGCGTGAGGAAGTGTTCGCCCGTCAGGTCCGCTCGCACGGCAGGCCCGGTGACGTGCTGCTCACCATGTCCACCTCCGGCCGGAACCACGGCCTGCTGCGCGCCGTGGCCGCCGCGCGGGCCGGCGGCATCGTCGCCTGGTGCCTCACCGGGCAGGCGCCGAACCCCCTCGCCGACGCGTGCGGCGAGGCCGTGTGCGTGTACCCGGCGGGCGCGCGGGCGCTGTCGCTCACCGCGACGGTCCAGGAGGCGCACCAGGTGGCGCTGCACCTCATCTGCCTGTCCTTCGATGCAACCGTGGCGGGCTGGCCTCAGGGGGGTGCGCGAATTGCGGTTAACCTTACGAATTTGTGAACGGCGCAGGCTCACCCTTCTGAATTCCGTTTGAATCGCGATTGCCAGGGTAATGCGCAGCATCGTGCCAGGACTCACAGCGGTAGCGCCTGATCCACCCGGCCGAAGCCGAGGTACCGGCGGTGTATCGTCGGGTCAGATAACGACCGGTCGCCTGGGCCCCGCCCGCTACCGCGAAACGACTCAGCGCCGGCCTGCTCCGGCCGGCTCAGGCACCGCGGAGGAACGGTATGGCGTACCCACTCGTGCAGTTCCCCGTCCCGCCCCGCCGCGGCGCACCGCTGCCCGCGCCGGCCAGTGACGTCATGTACCACACCTACCGCGCGGACCTTTCGCAGGTCCGTGCCCTGGTGCTGGAGCAGGCCAGGCAGGCGGGCCTCGCCGAGGACAGGGTCAGCGACCTCGTGCTCGCCGTCAGCGAGGTAGCGGCCAACACGCTGCGGCACACCAGGTCCTCGGGGACGCTTGCCATCTGGCACGACGCGGACGAGGTGGTGTGCGAGATCCGCGACGAGGGCGTGATCACCGACCCGCTGGCCGGCCAGCGCAGGCCGCCGGCCAGCGCGTCCGGCGGGCACGGGCTCTGGATCGTGCACCAGGTCTGCGACCAGGTGGAGCTGACCTCGGACGCGACCGGGACGACGATACGGATGCATATGGCGCTGCGCCGGAGCGACGGGGCGGCTTGAGCCGCGGCGGCACCGCACCGAGCCGCGCCGATGCCGCGCGCACGCCGGATTGACGCCGGACCGTGCCCCGCCGGGCCGCACCGACAGTGCCGTTCGTGTGGTAAAACTCGGTTGTGGACCTGCTCACGACGTCTGTCGCGACGGTCGAGTCGGAGAGCGAACCGTACACGCTGGTTGAGCTTGTCGGTGAGGCCGACGTGACCAACAGCGACGCCCTGCGCGAGGTGCTTGATGCCGAGGTGGCCAAGCAGCCGAGCACGCTGATCATTGACCTGTCTGGCCTGCGCTTCATGGACTCTTCCGCCCTGCACGTGATCCTGCGCGCCAACCGGGCGATGGACCGCCAGGGGGGCGTGCTCGCGCTCGCTGGCCCGCGCGAGCCCGTGGCGAAGATGCTCCGGCTGACCGCCGCTGACCAGCTCGTTCCCGTCTACCAGAGCGTGGCGGAGGCGAGCGCGGGATAAATTCCGCGCCGGGGTGTTTACCGGTACCCCTCGCCAGGATAAGATCTCTTCCAGTGGTGCCTACGACGCAGGCACGTTCCACGCCATCAGGGCGTGCGTGCTTGCGTGGCCACTTTCTTCGCTGAAGCTTCCCGGCCTCCAACGGCTCGCCGTGATGGTTAACCCGCGGTGAGAGAGGCTTCACATGAGGATCGCCCTGGTAGCACAGCACGCCACCCCCCTTTCCAGTGGCAACTCGGCCGGTACCGGCCAGGCGAATGAGTCGCGGTTGCGTGAGCTGAGCCGGTCGCTCGCCAGCAACGGGCACCGGGTGACCGTCTACGCGCAGCGCCACGGTTCCACGCTCCCTGAGCGCGCCGAACTCGATCCCGGCGTCTCGGTTGAGTACATCGGCCCGGCGGACCGCCGCGCCGAGCACGCTGGCGAGGCTGACCTGCTCAAGCAGGTGCCCGAGTTCAGCCGCCCGCTGCACGAGCGGTGGCGCGCCGAGCGACCGGACGTGGTGCACGCGGTGCGCTGGACCAGCGGCCTCGCCGCCCTGGCCGCCGCCCGCGACCTGCGGATCCCGGTCGTGCAGACGTTTGACTCCCTCGGCGTCGCCGAGCGCAGGCATCACCTGATCTCCCACGACGCCGGGGTGGAGCGCATCCGCCTTGAGCCGGCGATCGGCCGCAGCGCGAGCGCCGTCGTCGCCGGCAGCTCCGACGAGCAGACGGACCTGGCCAGGCTCGGCGTGCCGCGCCGGCACATCCGCGTGGTGCCGTGCGGCGTGGACACCGACGAGTTCACCCCGGAAGGCCCGGTCGCCGAGCGCGGCACCCGGCCGCGGCTGGTCACCATCGCCGACCTGAGCGAGCACGACGCGCTCGCCAACCTGCTGCACGCGCTGTCCAAGGTGCCCGGCGCCGACCTCGTGGTGGCCGGCGGCCCGCCGCGCGAGGAACTCCGCGGCGACCTGGACTTCCGCCGGCTGGCCAAGCTCGCTGACACCCTCGGCGTGTCCGGCCAGGTCGCGTTCGCCGGCCAGGTCGGCCGCGCCGCGCTGCCGCCGCTGCTGCGCTCAGCCGACCTGCTGGTCAACGTCAGCGAGTACGACCCGTCCGGCATCACGTCCATCCGGGCGATGGCGTGCGGCACCCCGGTCATCGCTTCCGCGGCCGGCGGCCAGGCCGACGCGGTGCTTGACGGCACGACCGGCATCGTGGTCCCGCCGGGCCGCCCCGCGCTGCTCGCCCAGCGCATCCGCCAGCTGCTCGGCCACCCGATGATGCTCGAGGCGTTCAGCGTCGCCGCCGCCGACCGGGCCCGGTCCCGTTACTCCTGGGACCGGATCGCGCACGAGACCATCGCCGTCTACGACACCGCACTGGACGTCGCGGCCATGGCCGCAGTAGGCCCAGGAGAGAACAGCCGCCTAACCGTCCCCGTCAAGGCCCCGTGCCCGTCCGGCGCAAACCACCCCGCGCGCCTGGCGGGCACGGTCCATGTCACGGCCCGTCCCAGGGCCGCGGCCGGGGTCGGGTTTGGCGGGCGGGCGCCCGCATCCCCACCGAGGTTCCGGTCGTCGGCGACTCCAGGCAGACGCTGCGCGCGCTGCTCCCGCTGCTCAAGCCGCGGGCGGACAACGGGTTACTGAAGAAGTTCGCGCTCGCCTTCCTGCGCGGCCAGCCGCACCGCGCCACGATCGCCACCACCCTGCTCAAGGACCGCATACAGCAGCTCAAGTCGTAAGCCGTGGTCCGCGCGCCCTCTGCGATGGCGGAGCCATCGGGCGCGCATCGGGGGGCGCGGAGGGTCGTCCATCTGCGCGGGAGCATAACAGTTATCGGCGCGGGGTTAGCCAGCGCTCCATGCAGTTGAGTAGTTCCTCGATGTCGATGGGCTTGGTGATGTAATCGGTCGCGCCGGCGTCGATGCTCTTCTCGCGGTCGCCCTGCATGGCGCGGGCGGTGACGGTGATGACGGGCAGCCGGGCGTACTGCGGCATCCGGCGGATGGCCCGGGTGGTCTCGTAGCCGTCCATCTGCGGCATCATCACGTCCATCAGCACCAGGTCGATGTCGCCCGCGGCGAGCTCCGCGATCGCCTTGCGGCCGTCGGTCGCCTGGACGACGGTCATGCCGTGCATCTCAAGGACATCGGTGAGCACGAAGGAGTTGCGCGGGTCGTCGTCGACGACGAGCACCTTGTGGCCGCGCAGCACCTCGTGCGGCATGGCCGCGGGCACCGGCGCGACCTTGTCGTCAAGGGCCAGGGGACGCGGATACGTGCCGCCGTGCTGGCTGAGCGGCAGGTGCAGGCTGAAGATGCTGCCGCGGCCGAGCTCGCTGCGCACCGTCACCTCGCCGCCGAGCCGGGCGGCGACCTCACGGCAGATCGCCAGGCCGAGCCCGGTGCCGCCGTACCGGCGGCTGGTGGTGCCGTCGGCCTGCTGGAACGCGGAGAAGATGCTGGTGAGGTTGTCCCGGCCGATGCCGATGCCGGTGTCGGCGACCGAGAAGACGATCCACGAGTCGCCGCCCGGCTGCCCGGCTTCTGTCTCGATGCGCAGCTCGACGTGGCCGCGCTCGGTGAACTTCACCGCGTTGGACAGCAGGTTGTAGAGGATCTGGCGCAGCCGCTGCTTGTCGGTGAACACGTCGGCGGGCACGCCGGGCCCGGCGTCGATGGTGAACGCGAGCCGCTTCTCCTCGGTCAGCGGGCCGAACACGCCGCGCAGGTCCTCGATGAGGCCCGCAAGCGCGAACCGCTCCGGGTTGATCTCCATCTTGCCCGCCTCGACCTTGGTCAGGTCGAGGATGTCGTTGATCAGCCGCAGCAGGTCAGAGCCGGAGGAGTGGATGACGGTCGCGTACTCCACCTGCTTGGTGGTGAGGTTGCCGTTCGGGTTCTGCGCGAGCAGCCGGGCCAGCACAAGCAGGCTGTTCAGCGGGGTGCGCAGCTCGTGCGACATGTTGGCGAGGAACTGCGACTTGTACCGCGACGCCTGGTCGAGCTGCTTGGCGCGCTCCTCGATCTCCTGCCTGGCCTGCTCGATCTCCGCGTTCTTTGTCTCGATGTCCCTGTTCTGCGCGGCGAGCAGCGCCGCCTTGTCGGCCAGCTCGGCGTTGGAGCGCTGCAGTTCCTGCTGCCGGGACTGCAGCTCGGCGGTCAGCCGCTGCGACTGCTCGAGCAGCGCGTCGGTGCGGGCGTTGGCGATCATCGTGTTCACGTTGACGCCGATGGCCTCCATCAGCTGCTCAAGGAAGTCGCGCTGCACCTGGGTGAAGGGCCACAGCGAGCCGGCCTCGATGACGCCGAGCACCTGGTCCTCGAACACGACCGGCACGATCATCACGTTCACCGGGCGGGACTCGCCGATGGCCGAGGCGATACGCGCGTAGCCCGCCGGTACCTCGTTGAGCACGATCGGCCGGCGCGTCTTGGCGACCTGGCCGATGAGCGACTCGCCGATGAGCACCTGGTCGGGCACCGCGTCGCCGAGCGGCAGCCCGTACCCGGCGATGAGCCGCAGCCGGGTCTCCTCCTCGCTGGCGTCGGTGAGGAAGAACGCGCCCTGCTGGCCGCCGACCAGCGGGATGAGCTCGTTCATGATCAGCTCGGCGACCACCTCGAGGTCCCGCTCGCCCTGCATCAGCCCGGCCACCCGCGCCAGGCTGGTCTGCAGCCAGCCCTGCTGCTGGTTCGCCTCGGTCGTCTCGCGCAGCGAGCGGACCATCGTGTTGATGTTGTCCTTCAGCTCGGAGACCTCGCCGGCCGCCTCGACGGAGATCGTCCTGGTCAGGTCGCCGGTGGCGACCGCGCTCGTCACCTCGGAGATCGCGCGGATCTGCCTGGTCAGCGCGCCGGCCAGCTCGTTGACGTTCTCCGTCAGCCGCTTCCAGGTGCCGGACACGCCCTCCACCTCGGCCTGGCCGCCGAGGCGGCCCTCCCGGCCCACCTCGCGGGCCACCCGGGTGAGCTCGACGGTGAAGCTCGACAGCTGGTCGACCATCGTGTTGATCGTGGTCTTCAGCTCCAGGATCTCGCCGCGCGCGTCCACGTCGATCTTCTTCGTCAGGTCGCCCGTGGCGACCGCGGTGGTGACCTGGGCGATGTTCCGCACCTGGTTGGTCAGGTTGTTGGCCATCGAGTTGACGTTGTCGGTCAGGTCCTTCCAGGTGCCTGCCACGTTCATTACCGTCGCCTGGCCGCCGAGGATGCCCTCGGTGCCCACCTCGCGGGCCACCCGGGTCACCTCGCCCGCGAACGCCGACAGCTGGTCGACCATCGTGTTGACGGTCTCCTTGAGCTCCAGGATCTCGCCGCGCGCGTCCACCCGGATCTTCTGGCTCAGGTCGCCCTTCGCCACCGCCGTGGTGACCTGGGCGATGCTGCGCACCTGCGCGGTGAGGTTGGACGCCATCACGTTGACGTTGTCGGTCAGGTCCTTCCAGGTGCCGGACACGCCCTGCACGATCGCCTGGCCGCCGAGGCGGCCCTCGGTGCCCACCTCGCGGGCCACCCGGGTCACCTCGCCGGCGAACGCCGACAGCTGGTCGACCATCGTGTTGATGGTCTCCTTGAGCTCCAGGATCTCGCCGCGCGCGTCCACCCGGATCTTCTGGCTCAGGTCGCCCTTCGCCACCGCGGTGGTGACCTGGGCGATGGAGCGGACCTGGCTGGTCAGGTTGTTGGCCATGACGTTGACCGACTCGGTCAGGTCCTTCCAGGTGCCGGAGACGCCCTGCACGTCGGCCTGGCCGCCGAGGCGGCCCTCGGTGCCCACCTCGCGGGCCATCCGGGTGACCTCGCCCGCGAAGTCGGACAGCGTGTCGACCATCGTGTTGATGGTGTTCTTCAGCTCGAGGATCTCGCCGCGGGCGTCGACGGTGATCTTCTGGCTCAGGTCGCCCTTGGCGACCGCGGTGGCGACCTGGGCGATGGAGCGGACCTGGCTGGTCAGGTTGCCCGCCATGAAGTTCACCGAGTCGGTCAGGTCGCGCCAGGTGCCGCCGACGCCTGGTACCTGGGCCTGGCCGCCGAGTATGCCCTCGGTGCCCACCTCGCGGGCCATCCGGGTGACCTCGCCGGCGAACGAGGAAAGCTGGTCGACCATGGTGTTCACGGTGCTCTTCAGCTCGAGGATCTCGCCGCGCGCGTCGACGGTGATCTTCTGGCTCAGGTCGCCCTTGGCGACCGCGGTGGTGACCTGGGCGATGTTGCGGACCTGGCTGGTCAGGTTGCCCGCCATGAAGTTCACCGAGTCGGTCAGGTCACGCCAGGTGCCGCCCACGCCTGGCACCTCCGCCTGGCCGCCGAGCCGCCCCTCCGTGCCCACCTCGCGGGCCACCCGGGTGACCTCGCCGGCGAACGCGGACAGCGTGTCGACCATCCCGTTGATCGTCTCGGCGAGCGTGGCGACCTCGCCCTTGGCCTCGACGGAGATCTTCTGGCTCAGGTCACCGCGCGCCACCGCCGTGGTGACCTGGGCGATCGCCCGGACCTGGCCGGTGAGGTTGCCCGCCATCGCGTTGACGGAATCGGTCAGGTCCTTCCAGGTGCCCGCGACCGCGGGCACCTCCGCCTGGCCGCCGAGCTGGCCCTCGGTGCCCACCTCGCGGGCCACCCGGGTGACCTCCGAGGTGAACACGCCGAGCTGCTCGTTCATCGCGTTGAACACGGCCGCGATCTCGTTCATCAACGGGTCCTGGCCCGCGGGCAGCCGGATGCTGAAGTCACCGCCGCGAACTGCCGACAGCCCGGTGAGCAGCTGCTCCATCTGTTCCTGCTGTCCGGTCTCCGTCGCCACCGACATCGCCGATCAACTCCTCGTCGCGGGTCCCCAGCCTAGGCGGCGAATGCCCGCCCGAGGCGGGACCCGCACTAGCGCATACGTAGATCCATCATCGCATCGCGCTACGGGCTCGTGGGGCAGCCCGGACTCAAGCGACCGTCGTTATCCCGCAGGTTCGCGGGTGTTGCCTCGTTCCATCGCGACCTCCTCGTGGCTGGCTTCCGCTGCGGCGTCGCGGCCGCGGCGCTCGCGACGGCCGCGGCACTCGCCTGCCCGTTTGCGCTAACCCGGTGCCCTGCGCTAAACACGGCGGCGCTCGGCATGGTGTCGCCCAGCACGAAAGCGGGGGTTCGAGCCTCGCCGTTCCGCTGCCGGGCATGTTCGCATAGCTGCGGCCCATGATCGCGAGCAATTTGCGGCAAATGTCCAGCCCGCTGCTATGCAAAGCGGCGGATTCGTGGTCCTCAGCTATGCAAGCCGACTCATCCCGGAGAAGGTCTCACTTAAACGCTTTCTATACGGACGTGACGCGAGATGTCGTTTAAGTTGTCGTCTTTGGGCGAGATTAGGTCCGTGTCGTATCGAGGTGGCCAGCTCGCAGGGGGCGCCGTGAATCACGTCGTCCACTTCTACGGGACGGATGACGAGCTCGCGGACAGTGTCGGCCGGTATCTGGCCGACGGCATCAGTTCCGGTGAGGGCGTCGTGGTGGTGGCCACGGCCCCGCACCGGCAGGCGTTCGAGGCCAGGCTGGCGCGCGAGGGCCTTGACGCCGGCCGGGAGCGGCGGGCCGGCCGACTGTTCACCGTGGACGCCTCCGGCCTGCTCGGCAGCTTCCTGGCCGGCACCCGGCTCGACCATGACCAATTCGAGGCGGCGGCGACCGCCCTGATCGGCCGCGCCGCGGCGGGCGGGCGCCCGGTCCGCGTCTATGCCGAGATGGTGGCGCTGCTGTGGGATGCGGGGGACGTCACCCTGGCGATCGAGCTCGAAGACCTGTGGACCAGACTCGGCGCGCGCGTGCCGTTCGGCCTGCTGTGCGGGTACCCGGACCGCGTCCTGGCCGAAGAGGGCAGCGCGGGCGCGGTGCGCGACGTATGCCAGCTGCACTCGGCGGTCGCGGACCAGCGGAGCTTTACCGCGGAGCTGGCCTCGGTCCCAGCGGCCAGGCATTACGTGACGGATCTGCTCGGCGATGGGGCCGACGAGGCAGCGGTCTGCGACACCGGGATCGTCGCCACGGAGCTCGCCGCCAACGCGGTGCTGCACGCCCGGTCCTGCTTCACCATGACCGTCTCGAGGTCGGCGGGAGTGACCAGGATCGCGGTCCGGGATAAGACCCCGGTTGACGCGCTTGCGGCCAGCGCGCCCCCGGTCCCTGGCAAGGGGATTCCGTTCGAGGTGCTGACTGGTCACGGGCTCAGCGTGGTGGCGCAGCTCGCCAGCAGGTGGGCCGTCGACCCGCTGCCGGACGGGAAGGTCGTCTGGGCCGAGCTGCCTTGGCCCGGGCTGCGCGTGTCCGGGCCGCACGCGACACGACCCGCCGCGGCCGAACTTCCCGCCCCGCTGCGGCAAGAGACCTGAGGCCCGCCATGAGCGTTACCGGCGAGCAGCCCACCATCCCGGCCACCGGGCACCCGTACCAGTTCACCGCGGACGGCCCGGGCCGGTGGCAGCTGTCCGGCGAGGTTGACGTCGCCGTCAGCGAGCAGTTCGCCGCGTCGCTCGCGGCGGCGGTCGGCGAGGCACGGCGGCGCCGCCGGGCCGGGCGGCTGCGCCATCAGCATGGCCGAGCTCCGGTTCATCGACCTGAGCGGGCTGCGAGCCATCGCCGCCACGGCGACCGCGGCCGGGGTGCGCGTGGAGCTGCACGGCGTTCCCGCAGTGTTCTGGCGCTACTGGCACCTGGCCGGTTTCAGTGAGACCGTCACCGGCGTCTACCCGGTCAGCTGATTCGTCAGGTCCGCTAGGCCCGCTCGGCCCGGCCCCCGGCCGGGCCGAGCGGGGGCTCTAGCGGTGCCTGCCCGGCCGGCGCAGCGGAGCGCTTCCTCGGCGCAGGGATCCCGATTCGGCGACGCCGGGCACGAACCAGGCGGGAACCAGCACGTCCATGAGGTACCTGACGCTGACCGACTCGACGTCTCCTGGGCCGACGGAAACCTGGAGCACGGGGTGTCCCGCCAGGCGCGCAGCGCGTCTCGAAAATCGCATTTCCGCTGGCTACCACCGCCGGGGATAATAAAACGGCGCCGCGACCTTCACCCGTAGGCGGCAGGGAGCGACTGAAGCGCATGTCCCACATCAAGCGCCGGGTGTCACACGGCAGAGGTCATCCGTTGCCGGGCGGCGCCAGGGCTGCCCAGGGGAGGGTGACCTCGCCGAGGCGCCAGCGGCGCTTCCCGCCGTACGGCGGGAAGCGGAGGACCGGCCACGCCGGGGGCAGCGACGCGACCGCGGCCAGCCAGCGCTGGCGCGGGCCGAAGACCGAGTACGGCGCGGCCCTGTCCCAGGCCCGGTCGAAGTCGCGCAGGAACTGGTGCACCGGCTCGCCGGGCACGTTCCGGTGGATCAGCGCCTTGGGCAGCCGCTCGGCCAGGTCGGACGGGCGGCCGAGCGACGTGAGCCGCGCGGCGAAGGTGATGAGCGGCTGACGTCCGGCGGCGGCGGCGCTAGACACGACCACGTCAGCCCGGGCGACCCCGGCCTCGGCGGCGCCGGGCAGCGCGGGCAGGGTGACCCAGACGGCACGGCGGCCGATCTCATCGCAGGTACCCTCGACGAGGACGCCGCCGGGTGCCAGGCCGGACCGCAGCCGCGACCAGGCGATCCAGGTGCGGTCCTCCGGGTACTGGCGCAGCACGTTGAACGCGCGGACGAGCACAGGCCGGCGGGGCAGCGGCAGCTCGAACCCGCCCGCGGTGAACGACAGCCCGGGCAACTCGTCGCCGGCCGCGCGCAGGGCCTCCAACTGGCGGCGCGCGGCCGCGACCCGCTCCGGGTCGATCTCCAGGCCGGTGACCTCGGCGGCCGGCGCCACCGCGCGGACCCGCCGGTACAGCTCGAGGGTGGTCACCGGCGAGGCACCGAAGCCGAGGTCGACGAGCAGCGGGCGCTCGTCCGCGCTGAGCACCGGGCGCAGCGCCTGGGTGATCCAGCGGTCCGCCCGCCGCAGCCTGCTTGGGTTGGTCGTGCCCCTGGTGATCTCCCCGTCCGGCCGCACGCCGTCACCCTATCCGGCGGGGACGCGAGCGGGAGCCGGCGCGGTCAGCAGTTGATCGTGCCGCGATATTTTTGCCGTGCCCGTGTCCTGGAGGACCTGGCGGTGGCGGAAGACCACGAGGGCTGGCTGGCCCGCAGCCGGGTCGTGCTGACCCCGATCGCCGCCCCGTCGATCATGGGCCTGTCCGGGTTCGCGATGGCCACGGTCATGCTCGGCGCCTACCAGGCCGGCTGGTACGGCAGCGCCGCCAGCCTGGCTCGCCGCCGGCGCCATGGTCCTCGAGCACTCCTACGGCCGCACCATCATCCCGGCCGGCAAGTGGTCCAAGCAGGCCAACATCCCTGGCGCCAAGGTCACCGACCCCATCGCCTACCCGGCCGGCATGCCCGGACTCAAAGTCGGCCAGTAACCAGGGAAAGCCGCGCCCAGGGCCAGACAGCGGGTGGCCCTGGGCGCCCACCCCGGAGGTGTGCCATGAGCCTCAAGCCACGCGAGCAGCGGACGCTGGCGGAGATCGAGAGCCAGCTCCGTCACCAGGGAACCAGCCTGTGCGAGGCGGGCGGCGGGGTCGGCGCCCGCTACGTCCGGCCGCTGTCCTCCCGAGTCACCTGCAGCAGATGGTTCAGCGCCTCGGCCAGGTTGTACAGTTCCGCGAGGTGGGCCGTGGTGAGGTTGCGCACCAGATCGTCACCCTTCTCGGTGAGATGCACGCGCACCACGCGGGCGTCCGCCTCGTCTTGCTGGCGGCGGAGCTAGGCCGCTCAGCGGCCAGGAAAGGGAGCACTTTCTATCGGTTTCTGCGAGCTTCCTCGCACTCCATATCAGTTTCGGTCAATTCACCGTCCGTTATGTCCGGATATGGGTAGCGGGAAGTGATAGGAAGTTGTCCCGGGCACACCCCAGCCTGGTGCTAGCCGCGCCGCTGGTACTGGAGGGCCTAGCCATCCACCGGGCGCCCCGGTCTCGCCGTGTCCGGCCGGGAGCCGGCCCGGGCGGTCTTCCGGCGGGTCAGGCGGTGCGGTAGGGAGCGGCGTTGGTGTCCTTGAGTGACAGGCCGAGGCCGACGCGGGAGGTGTCCGGGCGGAGCGCGCCGCCGGCCGGGTCGAGAGCGCCGTCGAAGAACATCTGCTCGATGCGCACGTGGTCGTGGAAGTACTCCAGGTGGCGCAGGTTCGGTACCGCGGCGCAGACGTGCGCGTGCAGGTTCGGCGCGCAGTGCGCGGAGACCTGCAGGCCGCTGCCCGCCGCCACGGCGGCGGCGCGCAGGAACTCGGTGACGCCGCCGCAGCGGGTCACGTCCACCTGAAGGCAGTCGACCGCCTGCGCGGCGACCATCCGGGCGAAATAGGGCAGGTCGTACCCGTACTCACCCGCGGTGACGTCGGGGTCGACCTGGTCGCGGACCTCGCGCAGGCCGTCGAGGTCGTCGGAGCTGACCGGCTCCTCGAACCAGCTCACCTGGTGCTCGGCCATGGCCCGGGCCATCCGGACCGCCTGCTTGCGGGCGTAGCCGCCGTTGGCGTCCACGTACAGCTCGGCGCCCGGGCCGATCACCGAGCGGGCGAAGGCGATCCTGGCCAGGTCGCGGGACGGGTTGGTCCCCCAGGACTCGCCGATCTTGATCTTCACCCGGGGGATGCGCAGGTCCCCGGTCCACCGTTCCAGCTGCGCGCGCGCCGCGGGCTCGTCGTAGGTGGTGAACCCGCCGCTGCCGTAGACCGGGACCTCCTCCCGGACCAGGCCGAGCAGCCGGGACAGCGGCAGGTCGAGCAGGGTCGCCTTGAGGTCCCACAGCGCGGCGTCAACCGCGGAGATCGCGCAGGAGACCAGCCCCGGCCGGCCCAGGTTGCGGACCGTGCGGGCCATCGCCTGCCAGGCGGCGCCGGTGTCGAGGGTGGACACGCCGGCGACCGCGGCGGCGAGCTCGCCCTCGATGAGCGGCTTGCACGCGCCGGCCGCGTACGTGTAGCCGAGCCCGGTGGCACCGCCGCCGGTGACCCGCACGAGCACCAGGGTGGTCTTCGACCAGGCCAGCGTGCCGTCCGCCTCCGGCCGGTCGGTGGGGACCTCGTACACCTCGGCGCTGACCCCGTCCACCCGCGGGAAATCCGCCTCGAAGATCGGGGCGGCTAGCCTGCTCGTCACTGGTGCCGCCGGCGGCCCACGGTGATGAGCGAGCCGAACGCCCGGGTAACGGCGGCGCCCGCCGACTCGGCGAGCTCGGCCGTCTTGGCCCCCGCCGCCTGCGCCGCCTCGGCCGCCTCGAGCTGCTCGCTGTCGGAAGTGGAGCGGTCATCGAACTCCCCGTGCGCGCCGTGGTCGCTGCCCGGTGCCTGGTCGAGCGGCTGCCACAGGTTGCCTGGCTGGCCGGGGTCGGCCTTCTGGTCCGTCTGCTGCGAGTCGTAGCCGGTGCGCGCCAGGTAGCGGTCGAGCAGCGGCGCGGCGAACTTCTGGCCGAAGATCGTCGCGGCGGTGGACCCGCCCACCCAGTACTCCTTGCGGTCCGGGTGCTCGGCGGCGAACAGCACCCCCTGGGCGGCGACCTCCGGCTGGTAGATCGGGGGAACCGGCTGGGGGTGGCGCGGCAGCCGGGAGCGCACCCAGGAGAACTGCGGCGTGTTGACGGCGGGCATCTGCACCACGGTGATCCGGATGTTGCTGTGGTCGTGCATCAGCTCGGTGCGGACCGACTCGGTGAAGCCGTTGACCGCGTGCTTCGCCCCGCAGTACGCGGACTGCAGCGGGATCGCCCGGTAACCGAGAGCGGACCCGACCTGCACGATCGTGCCCCGGTCGCGGGACTTCATGCGGCGCAGCGCCGCCATCGTGCCGTGCACGTAGCCCAGGTAGGTGACCTCGGTCACCCGCCGGAACTCGTCCGGGGTGATCTCGGTAAAGGGGGCGAACACCGAGGTGAACGCCACGTTCACCCACACCTCGATCGGGCCGAGCTCGGTTTCCGCCCGCTCGGCGGCCGCGTCGACCGCCGCGAAGTCGGCCACGTCGGCCGGCAGCGGCAGCGCCGTGCCGCCCGCGGCCCGGACGGCCTCGGCCGCGCCGTTCAGCCCGTCTTCTCCGCGCGCGATCAGCGCGACCCGCGCGCCGCGGCTGCCGAAAAGCTCGGCGGTCGCACGGCCGATGCCCGCGCTCGCGCCCGTGATCACTACCGAACCCTGGTTCATGATGTCCGCCCAGTCTCCTCGCGAGAATGTTTCGCCCTCTGGCCCCTGCTACCTGGCATGCGGCCGGTCAAACGAGGAAGAGGGAAGGGCATGGCAGCGGGTAAGCGGGCAGCGGGTGACGGCGGTAACACTGGTAACAGGGCAGGGAGTGGCGGGGCGAGGGGAAGCGGCACCCGGGGAAGCGGGGCCAGCCGGAGCGGGGCCAGCCGGAGCGGGGCCAGCCGGAGCGGGGCGGCCGGGGTGCTGCCAGGCGACGTGCCCGTCCCCCGGGTACTGCGGGAGTACGCGCTCGTCGCGGACGGCGAGCGAGGTGCGCTCATCGCGCCCGACGGGTCGGTCGCCTGGCTGTGCGTGCCGCGCTGGGACAGCCCCGCCGCGTTCAGCGGGCTGCTCGGCGGTTCCGGCCGGTACACGGTCACGCCGGCCGACCCGTGGCACGTCTGGGGCGGCTACTACGAGAACGGGTCGCTGATCTGGCGCAGCCGCTGGGTCGGCCACGGCCAGATCGAGTGCCGCGAGGCGCTCGCCATGCCCGCCGACCCGCACCGCGCGGTGCTGCTGCGCCGCATCGAGGCACTCGACGGCCCGGCGCGGGTCGGCGTCTGGCTCGACCTGCGGGCCGGCTACGGGCGGGGCCGGATGACGGACCTGAAGCGGCACAGTTTTTCTAAGCACGGGGTTTCTAAGCACGGGGACTCCGAGCACGGGGACGTGTGGACCGGGCGCAGCGGGCCCGTCTGGTTCCGGCTGACCGGGGCGGGGCGGGCGCGGCGCGCCGAGGGCGGGCTCGCCATGACAGTGCAGCTGGCGGAGGGGGCGGAGCACGACCTCGTTCTGGAGATCGCTGACGCCGAATTCCATGGCGGGCCGCCGGACGCGGCCAAGCTCTGGGCGGCGACCGAGGAGGCCTGGTCGCAGGGGGCACCCGGGTGCGATGACCTCATCGCGGTCAGCGACGCGCGGCATGCCTACGCGGTGCTGCGCGGGCTGACCTCGGCGAGCGGCGCCATGGTGGCCGCGGCGACCACCTCGCTGCCCGAGCGGCTCGAGGCCGGACGCAACTACGACTACCGCTACGCGTGGATTCGCGACCAGTGCTACGCCGGGCTGGCGCTCGCGGCGCACGGGCCGCACCCGATGCTGGCCGGCGCGGTCAGGTTCATCACCGAGCGGCTCCTCGCCGACGGGCCCGGGCTGATGCCCGGTTACACGGTGGCGGGCGAGCCGATCGGCGGCGAGCGGCCGCTGCGGCTGCGCGGCTTCCCCGGCGGGGCCGCGAAGACCGGGAACTGGGTGCGGCGGCAGTTCCAGCTCGACGCGTTCGGCGAGACGCTGTCGCTGCTCGCCGCGGCGGCGGGCCACGACATGCTTGGCGAGGAAGAATGGCGGGCCGCGGAGGTCGCCGCGGCCGCGATCGAGCAGCGGTGGCGGGAGCCGGACGCCGGCATCTGGGAACTCGACGACCGCCGGTGGGCGCACTCACGGCTCGCCTGCGTGTCCGGGCTGCGCGCGATCGCCGGGGCGGCGAGCGCGGGGGCGGCGAACCTCGCGTCGGGGGGCGGCAGCGGGCACCGGTCGGCGGCCAGGTGGAGCTCGCTGGCCGACGCGATCACGGCGAGCCTGCGCGACTGCGTGCACCCGTCCGGCCGCTGGCAGCGCGCGCCGGACGACGAGCGGGTGGACGGCGCGCTGCTGCTGCCGGTGATCCGCGGCGGGCTCCCGCCGGACGACCCGCGGAACGCCGCGACGATCGAGGCGGTCCGTACCGAGCTCGCCGCGGACGGCTTCGTTTACCGGTTCCGGCACGACGCGCGGCCGCTGCACCAGGCGGAGGGCGCGTTCCTGCTCTGCGGGTTCTGGATGGCCCTGGTCGAGCACGCGCTCGGGAACTCGGTGGCGGCCGCGCACTGGTTCGAGCGGAACCGGTCGGCGACCGGGCCCGCCGCGCTGTACACCGAGGAGTACGACGTGCACCAGCGGCAGCTGCGCGGGAACCTGCCGCAGGCGTTCGTGCACGCGGCGATGCTCGAGTGCGCCGTGATGCTGTCGCGCGACGTACGTCTCGGCGGCCCGGCGGAGGCGAGCCTCTAGACGGGGGAACCACGCTCCCGTTCGGGCGAATGACTTTCGTCATCCCGAACGAGCGAGGCGGGCGCGCAGCATCTTGGCGGCGACCGCGCCCGTTACGGCGACGGCCACCGCGACCGGCGCCAGGGTGCGGGCCCGGGCCGCGGCGCTTGGCGGGGCCGGGCGGGGGGCGGCGGTTTCCTCGGGCCGAACGTAGGCGAGGTTGCCCGCGGTGGCGAGCAGCTCCGCGAGGTGCATGGCCTCCCGGCCGCCGCTGTCCAGCTCGTGGATCTGGGTGCGGCAGCTGAACCCGTCGGCGAGTACCGCCGCGGCCGGGTTGGCCGCGCGCAGTTTGGGCAGCAGGGCGCGCTCGGCGATGTCTTCGCTGACTTTGCCGTGGCCTGCCTGGAAGCCGAAGTTGCCCGCCAGGCCGCAGCAGCCGGTCTCCAGGTGCTCTGGCTCCGTGCCCGCCGCCTTCAGCAGCTTTTCGTCGGCGTCCCACTTCAGGACGGCGTGCTGGTGGCAGTGCACCTGGGCGAGCACCTTGCGGTGCAGCGCGGGCGGCTGGTAGCCGGGGGTGTGCTCGGTGAGCAGCTCGGCGAGGGTCAGCGTGTGGTCCTTTAGCCGCGCCACGTCCTGGTCGTCGGGGAACAGCTCGGGCGCGTCGCCGCGGAACACGCTGGTGCAGCTCGGCTCAAGGCCGACCACGAAGCCGCCGTTCCTGACGTGCTCGGCCAGGGCGTTCACGGTCTTCTTGAGTACCTTCTTGCCGGTGGCGAGCTGGCCGGTGGAGATCCAGGTCAGCCCGCAGCATGCCGTCTCTGGCGGCAGTTTCACCTGCCAGCCGGCGCTCTCCAGCACCTCCACCGCGGCCTGGCCGACGTGCGGGTGGAAGTAGTTGGTGAACGTGTCCGGCCACAGCATGACGGTGCCCCTGTGCTGGCCAGCACCGTGCTGGCCGTCCTGCCGCGGGGTCCTTG
Source organism: uncultured Actinomycetota bacterium (assembly GCA_963811335.1). GTDB lineage: Bacteria > Actinomycetota > Actinomycetes > Streptosporangiales > Streptosporangiaceae > Trebonia. The sequence goes on from CAWERB010000022.1 coordinate 251,570, forward strand.
ACTTGTGCCACTGCCGTAGCGTCTGCGCGGCGAAGACCGGCACTTCCCGGTTCTCCAGGCCGCCGAGCGCGGTCGCCACGCGGTGCAGCACGGGGGTGTGCGTGACGGCGTTGACGACGGGGGCGAGCTTGAGTGCGCTTACGGCCCGGGCGGCCAGCGGCAGCCAGCCGAGCGCGAGGTCCGAGCGCGGCCGCCGCCACTGGCGGCCCTGCCAGTGATGCGCGAGGAACTCGGCCTTGTAGGTCGCCATGTCCACGTTGGCCGGGCAGTCGGTCTTGCAGCCCTTGCAGGCCAGGCACAGGTCGAGCGCGTCCTTGACCGCGTCGCTGCGCCAGCCGTTCTTGACCGGGGAGTCGCCGTGGCCGTTGAGCATCTCGAACAGCAGGCGCGCCCGGCCCCGGGTCGAGTGCTCCTCTTCCATGGTGACCTGGTAGGACGGGCACATGACCGTGCCGCCCTTGTTGTCGTGGTGCCGGCACTTGCCCACGCCGACGCAGCGGTTCGCCGCCTGCGCGAACGAGCCGCCGTCGTGCGGGTAGCGGAAGAACAGGTCCTGCGGCGCGGCGGGCGCCCAGTCGCCGCCGAGCCGCAGGTGCTCGTCGAGGCCTGCCGGGTGGACGACCTTGCCGGGGTTCATCTTGTTGTGCGGGTCGAAGAGCCGCTTGAGCTCACCGAACGCCGCGACAAGGTCCGCGCCGAACATCTTGACGAGCAGCTCGCCGCGGGACTGGCCGTCGCCGTGCTCGCCGGACAGGGAGCCGCCGTGCGCGACGACCAGGTCGGCGGCGCGCTCCATGAACCGCCGGTACTTCTCCACGCCCTCGGTGCTGTACAGGTCGAACGGGATGCGGGTGTGCACGCAGCCCTGGCCGAAATGGCCGTACAGGCTCGGGCCCGTCTCGTCGCTGTAGCCGAACTCGTCGTACAGCTTCTGCAGGTCGCGAAGGTAGTCACCGAGCTGGTTCGGGTGGACGGCGGAGTCCTCCCAGCCTTCGAAGGTGTCGCGGTGGCCGGGCACGTGCGCCGTGGCGCCTAGCCCGGCCTCGCGGACCTGCCACAGCTCGTCCTCCTTGGCGGGGTCATCGTAGAAGGAGACGTCCGGCTCGTGCTCCGTCTCGTGCAGGGCGTCGAGCATCTCCCGGCCCGACTGGTCCACCTCGTCTTTGGTATGGCCGCCGAACTGGACCATCAGGTACGCGGTGCCCTTCGGCAGCTCGGCCAGCGCCTGCGGGTTCATGTGCTTGATCTGCTCGTCGGTGATCAGCCGGTGATCCAGGCCCTCCAGGGCGATCGGCTGGCGCTCGCACTCCAGGATGCGCGGCACCGCGTCGGCGGCCTTGTCGATGCTCGGGTAACCGAGGACCACCAGGGAACGTTCCGGCAGCACTTCCACCAGCTTGAGCTTGGCGCGGAGCACGGTGACGAGCGTGGACTCGCTGCCGACGAGCAGGCCGGCCACGTCGAAGCCGTGCTCGGGCAGCAGCGAGTCGAGGTTGTAACCGGAGACTCTTCTCGGGATTTTCGGGTAACTGCGCCTTGACCTGCTCTTGGTACTGATCGCGCAGCTGGCGCAGCTTGCGGTAGATCCGCGCCTGCTGGTCGCCGCGGCGCTCGATCGCCGCGTACTCCTCGTCGGTGGTCGGGCCGCACCAGAACCGGGTGCCGTCGTAGAGCAGCACCTCGAGGGCGGCGATGTTGTCGACCACCTTGCCGGTGCGCTGCGCGGTCGCCCCGCAGGAGTTGTTGCCGATCATCCCGCCGAGCGTGCAGTTCATGTGGGTGGCTGGCTCCGGGCCGAACCGCAGGCCGTGCTGCCCGAGCTGGTCGTTGAGCACGTCGAGCACGATTCCCGGCTCCACCACGGCGGTGCGCGCCTCCGGGTCGACGTCGACGAGGCGGTGGCAGTACTTGGACCAGTCGATGACCACCGCCGTGTTGGTGCACTGGCCGGCCAGGCTGGTGCCGCCGCCCCGCGACAGCAGCGGTACAGCGTGCCGGCGGCAGACCTCCACCGCGGACACGGCGCCCTCCACGGTGCGCGGCAATACCACGCCGAGCGGGACCTGGCGGAAGTTGGAGGCGTCGGTGGAGTAGGCGCCCCTGGTGCCGTCGTCGAACCTGACCTCGCCGTCCACCACGGCGGCCAGGTCCCGTTCGAGCAGGCGCGCCTCGGCGGGCCGCAGGACCGCCCGGCCGTTCGGCTGGCTCGCCTTGCTGGCGGGCCGCCCGTTCCCCGTGACCGCGTCCTCCCGGTCCGCGTCGCGGTCCCCGGTCCGCGTCGCGCAAGTCCGTGCCGGGAGTCCCGGCCCTCGCCGTGTCGCCCGCCATGCCCGTGCCTCCCGTTCGCCCGACGTCGGTTGCGATGCTCGCGATCACCGCGCTACCCAGCGGGCCGGCGAGCATGCGCGGACTAAGTGGCCGGCTATCCCGGGGGCCGGTCGTGGTTTTCGCCGCCCAGGGCGGGTAGCGTTTGTGCGGGTAGCGTTTGTGAGGTCCGTGCTGGACCCACCGGGTGGCTCGCGGATGTGGCCGCGGAGTGGCTTACTGACCGGGCGCCAGGACGCAGGGAGGCGAGCAGCGATCAGTATCAGGACATCACCGGGGCTGGCAGGCGGCTTGTGCGCGCTGCGCGGTGCCGGTGACCACTGACGCCCCGCTGATGCAATCGTCCAGGCCAGGCAGCGACGCGGACGGGACGGTCGTCCTTGACCGCGAGTTCCTGGCGGGCACGCTGTCGGCGCTGCGCGAGGAGGTGCTCACCTCCGCGCTGGCCGCGGGCCTGTCGCGCGACCGGAGCATCGACGTGCTGCTCGCGGCGCATGAAGTGGCCGCCAACGTCATCCGGCATGGCTCGGGCCGTGGGCGGCTGCGCATGCGGGTCACCGCGCGGGTCCTGGCCTGCCAGGTCAGCGACGTGCGGGCGGCGGCCCTCCCGGGCCCGGCCGGCCTCAGCCCGACGACCCGGCCGGCGACGCTCCCGCCCCGGCGGCCTGGCCGGTCGAGCACGGCCACGGCCTGTGGCTGGTCCGCAGGACCGCCGACCAGGTGCAGGTGACGGCGGGCCCGGCCGGGTCGGTCGTCTCCATGACCTTCAACCTGCCCCCGGCCACCCGCCACGGCGTAGCGGCCCGGGCCAGCCTTCCGGTCCGGGCCCGCGGGCGGCCGTCCTGGTACCGGCCGGGCAGGCACGCAACTCCACGTTGAGAGGGCCTCGCATATGGCGACTTTCGCGCTGGTTCACGGCGCCGGCGACACCGGCTGGTACTGGCACCTGGCCGAGGCGGAACTGCGCGCCCAGGGGCACGAGACGATCGCGCCCGACCTGCCGTGCGACAACCCCACCGCGAGCCTTGATGATTACGCTGGCGCTGTGGCCGAGGCGGCCGCCGGCCGGCCCGATCTGGTGATCGTCGGCCAGTCCTACGGCGCGTTCACCGCCACCTTGGCCGCGAGCAGGCTCCCGGCGCGGCTGCTCGTGCTGCTGGCCGGCATGATTCCCGCTCCCGGCGAGAGCCCGGCCCAGTGGTGGGGAAACACCGGCTGCGTGGCGGCTGTCGAGGAGCAGGCCAGGCTCGACGGCGGCAAGACAGGCAGCGATGACCCGCTCGTCACTTACTACGACGGCGTGCCCCGCCCGCTGGCCGAGGAAGCGCTGCGCCGCGGCGGGCGCGGGGAGTCCACGGTGGTCTGGGACACGCCCTGGCCCCTTGACGCGTGGCCGGACGTGCCGACCAGGTTCATCCTTTGCCAGGACGACCGTTGCTTCCCCGCCCCTTTCATGCGGCAGCTGGCGCGACAACGCCTGGGCATTGTGGCGGACGAGATCCCCGGCTGCCATTGCGTCGCGCTCAGCCGACCCGGGGAACTCGCCGGGCTTCTCGTGGGCTACCTTCGCTGACCGGCGCCAGCCAGACGGGCCGCGCGACCGGGGCCTGGCGAAAAAGCCATGCTCAAAGCGCCCGGGCCCGGTTTGGGGCGATTGGCCCCGGGTAGCCGCGGCGTGACGAACGAGACCGGGTCACCTGGGTGTGACCCGTGTGGCGATCGGACGCGGGCGACGCTGGCGACGCGGGCGACAACGCCATCGGGAGCTTTCAGCGACGCGCGGGGGCAGGCGCCGGGCTTCGGGGTACCAAGCAGGACCCCAGACGCCTGGCGCTTCCGCACCACCGCTCCCGCGGGTCCGCGGGTCCGCGGGTCCGCGGGTCCAAGATGACGCGCACCCTCGTCATTCCTGCCTGCCCCGCGTTCTACCTTGCTACCTAGAGTCCACCTAGAGCTCTTCTTGCTGTTATCCGTCGATGGTTGGCCCGGCTTCGCGCCTTTGCATAGCCCAGGACCACCAATCCGCGGCCTTGCATAGCAGCGGGTTGGACATTTGTCGCAAATCGATCGTGATCATGGGCCTCCGGTATGCGAAGAAGGACGAACGTGGTTCTCAGCTATGCAGAGCCAAGATCATCCAGGGAAAGGCCGCGCGGACGTGAAGATCTCTCGTGGTTGCGGGCTTGCGGCGGGTAGTCGTGACGGCCTTCCGGTCGGCTCCGGCCGTCGCGAGGTCGGCCGCTAGCCAGAAGGGTGTCCGCCGCTAGCGGGCGCGGCGGGCCAGCGGCGGCTAGATGATGCGGACGGCTACCAGGCAGGCGTCGTCGCCGGTGTCCGAGATGGCGCTGCCGAGGATGCGGTCGGCGGTGGCCGATACGTCGGCGGGCTGCGCAGGGGTGGCTGGGGCGGCGGCGGGTGGCGGGCCGGCGGCGGGTGGCGGGCCGGCGGCGGGTGGCTCATCGGCGGGGCCGGCGGCGGGCTGGGGAGCGGCGGGCCGGGGGAGGGCGACGGCGGCCAGGTCGCGCAGGGCGTCGCTGATCGACCCGGCGCGGCGCTCGATAAGGCCATCGGTGAACAGCAGCAGGGTGTCGCCGCCGCGCATCTGGAGGCTGACCTCCTCATACTCGGCGTCAGGGTCGAGGCCGAGCAGGACGCCGGCCGGCAGCGGCAGCGTCTCCGCCGCGCCGTCGCGGACCAGGATCGGCGGCAGGTGCCCGGCCCTGGCCCAGCGCAGGATCCTGGTCTCCGGGTTGTAGCGGCCGCAGACCACGGTGCCCGCGATGCCCTCGGTCAGGTGACAGGACGCGTAGTTGAGGTACCTGAGCAGGTCGGCGGGGCCCGCGCCGGTCGCGGCGAGGCCGCGCAGCGCGTTGCGCGCGGCGACCATGCCGGTCACCGCGTCGATGCCGTGCCCGGTGATGTCGCCCACCACGAGCAGCAGTTCCTTATCCGGCAGCAGCAGCGCGTCGTACCAGTCACCAGCTACCAACCGGCCTTGTTCGGCGGGACGGTAGCGCACCGCGACCTCGACGCCCGCGGTCTCCACCAGCGGCTCGTCCTCGGGCATGATGGCCCGCTGCAGCCGGAGCGCGAGCAGTTGCTCCTGCTCGGCGCGCAGCTCGCTGTCGGCGAGCTGGTCCTGGGTCGCGGCGAGCGCCACCTGGGTGTGGTAGTGCGCGGACACGTCCTGGAACGATCCGCGCAGCCCTACCACCTCGTCCCCGGCGAGCACCGGCTCGGCGACCACGCGGATCTGCCTGATGGCCGTGTCGCCGGGGCGGACGATGCGGAAGACCACGACCGCGGCCTCGCGCCGGTGCAGCAGGGACTGCTGGAACCGCCTGACGAGCCCTCGGTCGGCCGCCATAACGAAGCTGTGCAGGCTGGTGACGGGAATCGGCGCCGCGTACCTGGGGTCAAGGCCGAACAGCGCGAACGCGGACTCGGTCCAGCGCACCGCGCCGTCGGTGAAGTCCTCTTCCCACGCGCCGATGCGACCGAGCCGCTGCACGTGGTCGAGCAGGCCGCCGAGCCGCTCGGCCTCACCGACCGGCCGCCAGGTGAAGGCGACGCCGGCGAAGAACGGCGCGGCGTGCACCCCCGAGACCTGGACCGCGTCCGCGTCGCCGGTCAGCGTGCTCACCGCGCCCGGCGGCGGGTGCTCGGCGCGGCCGCTCGCGAGCACCCGCGCCGCCATGGCGAACAGGCCGTCGCCGCACGCCGACGCCGGGTAGGCCTCGAGCAGGGTGAGGCCGGCAAGCTCGGCCCGCGGCCGGCCGGCCGGGTCCACGTAGCCGGAGCTCAGGTGGACCACCTGGAAGTCCAGCACCCCGCCGCCGGCGTCCCACAGCGGCCTGACCACGAGCACCGACTCACAGAGCTGGTCGAGCGAAACCCAGATCCCCGGCGACAGCGCCGTCGACCCGACGGGGGCGTAGGACAGGCGCAGCCCGAGCACCTCGCTGAACCCGGCGAGCACGGCGGAGACCGAGGCCCGGGTGCTGACGTCGAACACGCCGCGCCGGGTCGGCCACCAGGCCTCCGCCACGCCGAGCAGGATCCCGGACCGGTCGCGCAGGGCGAACAGCGCGCGGGCGGCGCCCCTGCCCCATGGCGCGGCGACGGGCACGCGCGCGGTCGCTGGCGGCCCGGCGGGCCACCATAGGTCGTCCCCTGTGGCGACCACCCGCTGCTCCGCGCAGTCGAACTGCGGCGGCAGCCGCCGCCAGCGGCTCGCCTCGGTGCCGCCGAGCCCGTCCTCGCCGTACAGCTCGAGCGCGCCGTCGGCGTCGAGCAGCCACACCGCCGCCGCGGCGACGCCGAACCGGATCCGCAGCTGCGCGGCGAGCGCGCCGACGAGCTCGGCGCCGTCCTTCGCCCGCTCGGCCGCCGCGATGGCGAACACGTCGTCCGCGGGACCGAGCAGCGTCCGCGGCTCGATCCACTCCCCCCGCGCCGTGGGCGCCGGGCCGCGGCAGCGGCAGCGGAGTGGGCGACGCGTCCGCGGGGGGCGCCTCCCGCGGCGCGGTGTCGTGTTGCGCGGTGTCGTGTCGCGCGGTGTCGTGTCGCGCGAGTGTCCTGTCTGCGCGGGGTCCTGTTGCGCGGGGTCCGGCCGGCGCGGGGCGGGCCGGGCCGGCGCCTCCTCGGCAAGCACAGCGGCGGCCATCTCCGGCTCCGGCAGCCCCGCCGCGGCGGCGATGTCCGCGAGCTGGCGGGCGGCCTCGGTAAACGACAGGCCCTGCCGTTCCATGAGCACGCCCCTGGCGGTGGCGACGACCACGGCCGCCTCGGCGTCGGCCCTGGCCCGGGCGAGCTCGCGCCGCTGCCGCTCAACTACCGCGGACAGCCTCGGCGCGTCCTCGCCGTCTGCCACAAGCATCGCCTCCGTCACGGGCGGCCGCTCTCCGGCGGGCTCCCGCCGTTCCGCGTCGGGTCGGACGCATGTTCGAATGCGACCTTTCCGCGCAATGCGCAGTACCATTGGAAATGGTAGCACCCGAGCGGGGCAGGCACATTCGTTCTTGATAATTCAAATTCAAATTCTTATGTTGTCTCGACGAACGGCGACCGCGGATTATATCCACTATTCCGACACGTCGGCCCCTCAGAAAACGACTATCGTATAACAGTCACTTCAAAGGGGACCGTCCGAAGCGTCAAGGTAACGGGAGAGCCGATGACAGACGTTGACCATGAGCGGCCACGTCTCGACAGGGCCGCACTTGAGCAACTGCTTGCGGGGCTCACCGCGGTGCGCGGCGGCGACTTCAGCACCCGGCTCGCACTCACCGGGGACCCGCTTGTCGACGAGATCGCGGCCGTGTTCAACCGCATGGTCGACCAGCTCGACCAGTTCACCTCCGAGGTCACCAGGGTCGCCCGCGAGGTCGGCACCGAGGGGAAGCTGGGCGGCCAGGCCAACGTGCCCGGGGTGTCGGGCACCTGGAAGGACCTGACCGAGTCGGTCAACGCGATGGCGGGGAACCTGACCTGGCAGGTGCGGAACATCGCGCAGGTCGCCACCGCGGTCGCCAAGGGCGACCTGACGCAGAAGATCGACGTGGACGCCCAGGGCGAGATCCTGCAGCTGAAGACCACGCTGAACACGATGGTCGATCAGCTGTCCGCGTTCGCCGGCGAGGTCACCCGGGTGGCCCGCGAGGTGGGGACCCAGGGCAACCTCGGCGGCCAGGCGACCGTGCACGGGGTGTCAGGCACCTGGAAGGACCTGACCAACAACGTCAACTCGATGGCCAACAACCTGACCGGCCAGGTGCGGAACATCGCGCAGGTGACGACCGCGGTCGCGCAGGGCGACCTGACCAAGAAGATCGACGTGGACGCCCGCGGCGAGATCCTGGAGCTGAAGACCACCATCAACACGATGGTGGACCAGCTGTCCTCGTTCGCCGCCGAGGTCACCCGGGTGGCCCGCGAGGTGGGCCGGGAGGGCAAGCTCGGCGGGCAGGCCGAGGTGGAGGGCGTGTCCGGCACCTGGAAGCGGCTGACGGAGAACGTCAACGAGCTGGCCGGCACGCTGACCAGGCAGATCCGCGCGATCTCCGGGGTGACGAGCTCGGTCGCGGCGGGCGACCTGACGAGGACGCATCTCCGTCGAGGCCGAGGGTGAGGTCGCCGAGCTCAAGGACAGCATCAACGCCATGGTGCGGTCGCTGCGCGAGACCGTGCAGGCGTCGCAGGAGCAGGACTGGCTGAAGACGAACCTGGCGAGCATCGGCTCGATGCTGCAGGGGCACCGCGACCTCGAGGTCGTCGCGGAGCTGATCATGGAGGAGCTGGCGCCGCTGCTCGGCGCGCAGCACGGGACGTTCTTCCTCACGGAGGACTGGAGCGGCGAGCGGCGGCTACGGCTGATCGCCGGGTACGGGCTGCGGGCCGACAAGGACGCGCCCATCCAGTACCGGATCGGGCAGTCGCTCATCGGCCAGGTCGCCAAGAGCAAGCGGGCGATCGTGGTCGACGACATCCCGCAGGGGTACATCAGGATTTCCTCGGGCCTTGGCGAGGCGCATCCCGCCAACCTGGTGATCATGCCCGTCCTGTTCGAGGACCAGGTCCTCGGCGTGGTGGAACTCGCCTCGTTCACTAAGTTCACCGCGATTCAGATCGCCTTCCTCGAGCAGCTCGCGGAGACCCTCGGCATCAGCGTCAACGCGATCATCGCCAACTCGCGGACCGACGCGCTGCTCGAGGAGTCGCAGCGGCTGACCGCCGAGCTGCAGGCGCGCTCGTCGGAGCTGCAGGCCAGGTCCGAGGAGCTGCAGGAGTCCAACGCCGACCTGGAGGATAAGGCGGCGCTGCTCGCCGCGCAGAAGCAGGACATCGAGGCGAAGAACTCCGAGATCGAGCGGGCCAGGGCAGGAGATCGAGGAGCGGGCCAGGCAGCTCGCCCTCGCCTCGCAGTACAAGTCGCAGTTCCTCGCCAACATGTCGCACGAGCTGCGCACCCCGCTGAACAGCCTGCTGATCCTCGCTCGGCTGCTCGCGCAGAACCCGGGGCGCAACCTCACGGTCAAGCAGGTCGAGTACGCGAACGTCATCCACTCGGCGGGCTCTGACCTGTTGCAGCTCATCAATGACATCCTCGACCTGTCGAAGGTGGAGGCCGGGCACATGGACGTGCGCGCCGAGCGGTTCCGGCTCGCCGCGCTGCTCGAGGACATCCAGGCCACCTTCCGCCCGCTGACCGCGGAGAAGGGCCTCGACTTCGAGGTGCGCGTCGAGGGCTCCGCTCCGGATGAGCTGGTCACCGACCGGCAGCGGCTGCGCCAGGTGCTCGGCAACCTGGTGTCCAACGCGGTCAAGTTCACCGAGCGGGGCCAGGTGACGCTGCGGGTGGCCGGCGACGGCGACGGCCGCGATGCCGGGGACGGCAGGGTGGACGGGCCGGCGGACGGCGCGGTCGTGGTGTTCTCCGTCACCGACACCGGGATCGGCATCGCGCCGGAGAACCTCGCGGTGATCTTCGGCGCGTTCCAGCAGGGTGACGGGACGCTGAGCCGCCGGTACGGCGGTACGGGCCTTGGGCTGTCGATCGCCAGCGAGGTCAGCGCGCTGCTCGGCGGCTCGATCAGCGCCACGAGCGAGCTGGGGCATGGCAGCACGTTCACCTTGACCGTGCCCACTGCGCTGCCGGCCTTCCCAGCGTCGCTGCCGGAGCCGGGCTCGCTGTTCCCCGCGAGGGCGCTGCCCGGCCTTGGCGACGCACTCGCCGGCGGCGGGCCGCTCGCGGACCTGAACCGGATGGGCGCCGCGGGCGCCGATGTCGTCGATCACCTGCGCGCCGTGACGAGCCGGGCCACCGCGATGGCGGCGACGGCCGCGGACGAGGCTGGCCGCCCCAGTGCCGGCCGCGCCAGTGCCGGCCGCGCCAGTGCCGAGGGGCGCGGTGCGGGCGGCCCGCGCCGCAGGACCCGGGCAGCTCCGCCGGCCGGCCTGGGTTCGGCGACCGGCCTGGCCCCGCGGGCAAGGCGGGGCGTGCTGACCTGCCCGGATCCCAGGACCGGCAGGTCCTGGTGTTCGAGCCGGCGAGCGGCGGGCTGCTGACGCTGCTCGCGCACAGTGCGGCCTCCGACCTGGCGCAGCTCGACGCGACCGTCCGGGTCAGCACCGCCACGGCACCGGTCCAGGGGGTCGCCATGCTCGCCGCCGAGCCGTTCTGGTGCGTGGTGGTGGACCTGGGCATGCCGGCCGCCCTTGAGTTCCTCAACCAGGTCAGGGAGAAGCCGGAACTGCGCGAGATCCCCGTACTCGCGCACGCGGCAGGCCAGCAGGGCGACGGCGGGCAGTCTCTCTTGGCGATGCTGCGCGCCGGCTACCCCGCGCTTGAGCTGCTGCCGTCGCTCGACGACCTGCGCGAGCGGATCACGCTGCACCTGTCCGCGCCGCGACCGGGCCAGGTGCCGGCACTCGTCGCCGACGCGCCCGGCCCGGCCGGCCCCGCGGCGACCGCGGCGAGCCAGCTGACGGCGCTCACCGAGCACCCGGGCCTGAGCGGCAAGCACGTCCTGGTGATCGATGACGACCCGCGGAACGTCTTCGCCATCACCAGCACGCTTGAGCTGCACGGGCTGCAGGTCACGCAGGCGAGCGACGGCCGCCGCGGCATCGAGGCGCTGCGCGCCGCGCCTGAGATCGACCTCATCCTGATGGACGTCATGATGCCGGGCATGGACGGCTACGCGACGATGGCCGCCATCAGGCAGATGCCGCGGTTCGAGCGGCTGCCCATCATCGCCGTCACCGCGCGGGCCATGCCGGGCGACCGCGAGAAGAGCCTGGCCGCCGGCGCTAACGACTACGTGACCAAGCCGGTGGACACCGACGAACTGCTGGCCTGCATGGAGCGCTGGCTGTCCAAGGACTGATGCCAGGGTGGCGGGAATGCGAGACGTAATCGCACCGTGACCGGCGTGCTGCCAGTCCCAGGGCCCCCTGGAGGCGCATACTTATACACATGGCAGACGACTGGGGGGAAGATGCGACGCGGCGGGCTAAGGCCGCGCTCATCACCACCACGGTGCCGAACGCGGCGCGCGTCGCCGATTACCTGTACGGCGGCCAGAGCAACTTCGAGGCGGACCGCAAGGCCGCGCGGGCACTCGCCGCGACGGCACCCTCGATCGCCTCCATCGCGCCCGCGGTGCGCGCGTTCCAGCGGCGCGCGCTGCATTTCCTCGTCACCGACGCCGGGATCACGCAGTTCCTCGACATCGGGATGGGCCTTCCCCTGGTGGGCGCCACTCACGAGGTCGCGCAGTCGCTCGTGCCCGAGTCCCGCGTCGTCTACGTAGACAACGACCCGATGGTGCTGTCGCACGCCAGGGCGCTGCTGAAGTCCGCGCCGGGCGGTGCCGTCGGCTACGTCGACGCGGACGTGCGCGACAGCGCCGCCATCATGGCGGGCGCACGGGGGACCTTGGACCTCAGCCAGCCGACAGCGGTCTTGCTGCTGTTCACCCTCGCCTACGTGCCGGACGCCGCGGAGGCGGCCGCGGTGGTGTCGTCGCTGACGGCGGCCCTGCCGTCGGGTAGCTACTTCGCGATCTACCACCTGGCGAGCGACCTGGACCCCGCGCTCGGTGAGGCGGCCAGGGAGTGGAACAAGATGATGCCAGGGCAGCCGATCACGCCGCGCTCCCGCGCGGAGATCGGCGAACTCGCGGCCGGACTCGACCCGGTACCGCCCGGCCTTGTGCCCATCACGGAATGGCGCCCCGACCCGGGCGACCCCCAGTTCGATCATGTGGTGCCGCTGCACGCCGTGGTCGCCCGCACGCCATAGCAGGGCCGCGAGCAGGGCCGCGAGCAGGGCCCGCGAGCAGGGCCCGCCGACAGTGCGCGGCGGCTGGCGATAAGTTCGCGGGCCGCGTAGCGTCTCATGGTCATGACTTACGCACCGATCGGCGGCCAGCGGCTCTACTACGAGGTCCACGGCGGGGACATCCACGGCGGTGGTATCCACGGCGGGGGCAGGCCGCTCGTGCTGCTGCACGGCGGCCTGCTGACCATCGGCCTGTCCTTCGGGCCGCTGCTCGGCCCGCTCGCCGCGGCCAGGCCGGTGATCGCGGTGGAGTTGCAGGGCCACGGGCGCACCGCCGACACCGGCCGCCCGATGACGATCGACGCGCTGGCGGGCGATGTCGTCGAACTGCTCGACCAGTTGGAGATCGCCGAGGCCGACCTGTTCGGCTTCAGCCTCGGCGGCCTGGTGGCGTGCGCGGTCGCGGCCGCCGCCCCTAGCCGGGTCGGCAGGCTGATCGTCGCCTCCGCGGACCCGCACCGCCCGCCGGGCCGGGAGAGCGTGCCGGTCGACGACAAGCTCCTGCCGACCCAAGCCGACTTCCTGGCGATGCGCGATGCCTACCTCGCGGTCGCGCCCGACCCAGGTCACTTCGAGAAGTTCGCGGCCCGGGTGACGGCGATGGTGCACGAGGTACCCGGATGGACCGCCGATGAGCTCCGGTCGCTGCGGGCGCCGGTACTGCTGGTCTTCGGTGACCGTGACTTCTCACCGCTGCCCGACGTGGTGGAGTTGCACGGGCTGCTGCCCGACGCGCGGCTCGCGGTGCTCCCAGGAACCACGCACATGGACGTGACGCGGCGGCCGGATGAACTGCTCGCGCTGATCACGCCGTTCCTCGACGCGCGCTAACGGGCATCTGCCCTGGCGGCGGCGGGCGCAAGGTGAGAAAATGCGCTCATGGAGGGTTACCAGGAAGACCCGAAAAGGCAGCTAGCCGCTGCGTGGCAGACGGCCGTCTCCGCGCTCGGCGAGTGGCGGGACCAGGTGGCGGCGGCGACCTCGGAGGCGGTCGACAAGCTCGACCCGGCCGTCCGGGCCGCGCTTGAGGCGGCCCGCGACGGCGCTGGCCGGGAACTGGGGCACCTGCCAGTGCCCGTGCGGCGCAGCGCATCCGCAGGACAGGAACGTATGCGACGGCAGCGCGGTGCTGACCAGGCGGTTCGGCGAGAAGGACGTGCCGTTGTGCGCGCCTTGCGCCGTGGCTACGGGCGTCGCGGAGATGCCCCACTGACGGCAGCGGTCACGGGCACGATGCCGGGATTACCCGCACTCGTTCTGGATGACTGGATGTGACCCCGGCCACAGCGGACGCGGCGGGGCCTGGTGCAGCGAAGACCCGCCGGAGCCTGGGTCACTAGGCTCCGGCGGGCGGGTGGTGGCTGATGGGGTCTGGGGGCGCGGCGCGGTTACCAGCGGTACCAGCGACGTCCCTCGCCGGCGCGGAAAGCGAAGCCGACCAGCCAGACGACGAGCACGATCGCGGCGATCCACCAGAGGGCGTGCAGCAGGAAGCCGAGCCCGCCGAACAGGATCGCGAGGATCAGTACGAGCAGAATCAGAGCCATCGTTGGTGCTCCTCGGTAGTGGTTCTGTGCCTGCCACGGCTACCCGGCCAGCGGCGGTTAAACTCTCCGGCCGCCAGGACGTGCGCTCTCGGCTCCCGCGCGCCCGGCTGGTGGCATAGGGTTTCCATGACACAAGGCGACGTGCGGGATGGCGAGGATATGCCGCGAAGCGGATGGCCCGATGAGGCGTTGACGGACATCGCGGCACGGCGGGATGCCCTGCGGCAGGCGGCCGGCCTGCCCGGTGCCGACCTGCGCACGCTGATGGACGCGGCGCTCACCGAGCTCGACGCCACCATCGAGGCGGCAGGCGCGCTGCCCGAGGCCATGGTCGGCCGGGCGGACCAGCCCGCGGAGGCGCTGCCCGAGTCGGTACGGGCGGAGCGGCGACTGCTGCACGTGGTCTTCCAGCAAGCCCCGGTCCCGTTGTTCCTGCTTGAGCAGGACGGGACGATCAGGCGGGCGAACAACAAGGCGGCGGAGCTGCTCGGGGCGCCGACCGGGTACGCGACGGGCAAGACGCTCGCCGCGTTCATTGACCTGCCGGGCCGGGCCGCGGTGCACACCCAGCTCGCCGCGGCGCTGCGGACCGGGAAGCCGCGGACGGCGGCCTGCCGGATCCTGACGGCGGACGGGCCGCTCAACGCCGTCATCACCGCGGCGCTTGCCGACCTGCCCGGCGACCCGCCGGTGCTCATCGTCGCCGCGGCCGCGGGCAACGCCGGCCCGGCCGGCTCGGCTGGAGGCGGAGATGTCGCGGACGCCGCCGGCAAGCGGGCGAGGCGGCCCGCGGGCAAGGCGCCGGCGGACCCGGCAGTCGCGGCCATGACCAGGCGGCTCGACACGGTAACCGCGGTGACCAGGGTGCTGCTCGACAACAGCACGTTCAGCGAGGCGGTCACGCTGCAGCGGTGCGCGCGGCTGCTAACCGGCGAGATCGCGGACTGGGTGCTCATCGACATCGATCGGAACGGAAGGCTGCTGCGCCAGTTCGCGGCCGGCCCGCGCGGCGGGCCCGCTGACCAGGTGGCGCGGGTGGCGCGGGGCGTCGACCCCGACCAGGAGTCGGTACCCGCCGTGGTGCACGCCACCGGCAAGTCCGTCCTGCTCGCGCACCCCGACGACCCCGCCGCGCTCGGCCGCGGCCCCGACGGCACGCCGCTGCTGATGACGCTCGGCGCGACCTCGCTGATCTGCGTGCCGATCTCCGACGGAACGACCGGCTACGGGTCGCTGACGCTGACCAGGCTGGCGGACAAGGGGCCGTTCAGCGTCGCGGACCTCGGCCTCGCCGAGGAACTCGGCAGGCACCTGGCGATCGCCATCAGGGTCGACCGGGTATTCCGCCAGCGGTCGCAGGTCGCCGAGGCGCTGCAGGCCAGCCTGCTGCCCGCGCGGCTGCCCGCGGTGCCCGGGCTTGAGTTCGCCGCGGCCTACATCGGCGCCACCCAGTTCCAGGAGATCAGCGGCGACTTCTACGACGTGTTCAAGGCGGCCGACGGCTGGGGCATCGCGGTGGGCGACGTCTGCGGCAAGGGGCAGGACGCGGCGGCGATGACGGCCGCGGCGCGGCACGCGATCCGCGCGCTGGCGCACGTGCACAAGGCGCCCGCCGACGTCCTGGCCGCCGCGAACGAGGTGCTCGTCGCCGAGGACTACGACGACCGGTTCGTCACCACCTCGCTCGCGTTCCTGCGGCAGCACGGCCACCGGGTACACGTGCAGCTCGGCTCGTGCGGCCATCCTGGCCCCGCCGTGGTGCGGGCCGACGGGCGGGTGGAGATCCTGGAGGGCGACGGGCTGCCGCTCGGGCTGTTCCCCGACGCCGAGCCCGGCCGGCTCGAACTCGAGCTGCACAAGGGCGATGTGCTGTTCTTCTACACCGACGGGGTGACCGAGGCGAGGAACGCCGACCGCGGCTTCTTCGAGGACCGGCTGGCGGACGCGCTCGCCGCGGTCGCCGGGCGCTCGGCCGCGGACATCGTGCGCGCCGTCCAGGAGCTCGTCAGCTCGTTCTCCGCTGGCGAGCTCAAGGACGACGTCACGATCCTCGCGGTGCGGGTGGGCTGAGACGGGCCGTCACCTGGCCGGTCCCCCGGTCAGGGCTGCTCGTAGAGGTCCTCGATCACCTCGGTGACCGGCTGCGGGGCCGTGGCCCCCGGCACCGGGCGGTTGTGCCGCACGTCATAGGGGGATTCGGCGTCCTCAATCAGGTCGGCCTCCTCATCGAGCAGGGTGGGCCGGGTCGGCAGGCCGCGCTCAATCGCCGAGACGCCGGGGTTGCGGGCGACGTACGGGGGAACCGGGATGTGCTCGACGCGGCCGCTTGGGTAGGAGCGGCGGACCAGCAGCCGCCGGCCCAGCCAGCCGGCGGTGCGGTTAGGCACCAGCAGCCCGATCACGCCGATCACCATGAGGACCCAGCCGGCCGTGTGCAGGTTGAAGACGGAGGTGTTGGCCGTGACGGCGAAGGCCAGGATCGCGCCGATACAGATAAGCGCCAGGCTTGATCCGATCTTCATCGAATGTCCTTTCATGGCGGCGCCTTCGCCGCCCGCGGGGGGTTTTCGCGCCTGTGGTCAGGGGTCGGTGGTCAGGGGTCGGTGGTCAGAGGTCGGTAGTCAGGGGGACGTCACCAGGACGTCCGGGTTGTCGAGCAGGCGGCTGCGCAGGTGGCCGAGTGCCCGGGAGAGCAGCCGGGACACATGCATCTGCGAGATGCCGAGGCGGGCGCCGATCTCCGCCTGGGTAAGGTTCCCGTAGAAGCGCATGACCAGGATCCGCTGCTCGCGCTCGGGGAGCTCGTCCCAGTGCGTGGACACGGCCTCCATGTCGATCGCGTGCTCCATCTCGGCGTCCTCGTCGCCGAGCACGTCGCCGAGCTGCGCCGGGTCGTCGCGGTCCGACAGCGGCGCGTCAAGCGAGTAGGCACTGAAGACCATGTCCGCCTGCCTGGCCTCGAGCAGGTCGTCGGCGTTGCAGCCGAGCCGCGCGATCAGCTCCTCGTCGGTGGGCGCCCGGTTGAGGGTCCCGGTGAGCTCCTCGGTCGCCTTGCGCAGCTCGAGCAGCAGCTCCTGGGCGGAGCGCCGGACGTGCACCTGCCACCGCTTGTCACGGAAGTGCCGCTTGATCTCGCCGCTGACGCAGGGCGCCGCGTACGCGGACAGGCCGCTGCCGAACGCGGGGTCGTAGTTGTTGATCGCCTTGAGCAGGCCGACGTAGCCCACCTGCATCAGGTCTTCAACCGGCTCGGGGCTGCCGCGGTACTGCCTGACGCAGGAGCGGACCAGCCGCTCGTACCGCTCCACCAGGATCTCGCACGCGACCGAGCGCTCGTAGCTGTCCCGGGGGGCGACGCGGAAGCGGGCCAGGAGGTCATCGTCGGGCAGCTGCGCCAGTTCGGCCCGCGAGCCGAGGGCAGGTGCGGGGGAGGTTGCCTTGGTCATGGCCGTCTCCGTGGGTCGGGGGAACACCGGACGGAGGAAGTTGTGCCCGTACGGAGAGGTCTAAACTTGATCGAATGTGACCTCCGTCACATTCGGCTTGTGGTGGTGAGCCTGTTTTCGCGGGGTCATCGCACAGGGGCGAGCTCGCGGTCCCAGTGCCTGAGCTGCCGGCACCGCGCGATGAACTCCGCCGCCGGGTGCTCGCTGAGGCTGATGAAGCCGTCGTCCGCGCTCGCCGGGTCCGTGGGCAGCCCCGCGGCCTCGAACAGCACGGCGGCGCCGCTGGTGTACCCGATGAACTTGCAGTGCGCCACGGCGTCGGTCACGAAGTCCCTCGCGGCCGGGCGTGCGGCCAGGGCGCGCGCGCCGCCGGGCTCGGCGACGACCGCGATGGCGTCGTACAGCACGGACGGCGCGCCGTCGACCTGCTGGCCGGCCGGCACCCGCGACCCGTCACTGATGTCCACGCCGCCGACGGCGGGCGCGATCACCTCGACCGTGGCGCCCGCCGACTCCGCGGCCGCGCGCAGCGCCGCCAGGGTCTCCGCGTCCGCCCCGTTGGTCACGAGCACGCCGACCTTGCGCCCCGCGAAGCTGCCGGCGCCGCCCGGCCCGGGGCGGCTGGCCCCGGACTGGCTGGCCCCGGGCTGGCTGGCCCCGGGCTGGCTGGCCCCGGACTGGCTGGCGAGGATGCTGAGCGCCGGGGACGGCGCCAGGTCGTGGCGCGGCTGGCGGGCCGGCTCGGCCGGGGCGGGCAGCTCGCGCAGGCCCAGGCCCTCGGCCACGGCCGCCGCGAGATCCTCGTCCACGTTACGCAGCCCGGCCACCATCCGGGTCCTGATCTCCGCCCGCTCGCACTTGCTCAGCTCGAACGTGAAGGCGTCGGCGATGTGCCTGCGCTCCACCGCGGTCTGGCTGACGTAGAACTGGCGGGCCTGGCTGTAATGGTCGGCGAAGCTGTCGGGCGCAGGCGGCGCTTGGCGCCCGATACCTCTTCCGGGTAGCTGCGGTAGCCGCCCCAGGGGTCCTCGCGCGGCCCGCCTTCGGCCCCGGGCCAGGAGTTGGGCTCGTAGTTCGCCCGGCTGACCGGGTTGGCGCTTGCCATGTGGCCGTCCTGCTGGAAGTTGGCATAAGGGCACTTGGGCGCGTTGACGGGGAGCTGGGTGAAGTTCGGGCCGCCGAGCCGCTTGAGCTGCGTGTCGAGGTAGGAGAAGTTCCTGCCCTGCAGGAGCGGGTCGTTGGTGAAGTCAATGCCGGGGACCACGTTCTGGGTGCAGAACGCCACCTGCTCGGTCTCCGCGAAGAAGTTGTCAGGCATCCGGTTGAGCACCAGCTTGCCGACCGGGCGGACCGGGACCAGCTCCTCGGGGATGAGCTTGGTGGGGTCGAGGACGTCGAATTCGAACTGGTCGGCGAAGTCGTCGTCGAACAACTGCAGGCACAGCTCCCACTCCGGGTAGTCGCCCCGCCGGATGGCCTCCCACAGGTCCCGCCGGTGGAAGTCGGGGTCGGCCCCGTTGATCTTGACCGCCTCGTTCCAGACCACCGACTGGAGGCCGCGGGCCGGCTTCCAGTGGAACTTCACGTACGTCGAGCGGCCGGCGGAGTTGACGAGGCGGAAGGTGTGCACCCCGAATCCCTCCATGAAGCGGAACGAGCGCGGGATCGCCCGGTCCGACATGATCCACATGAGCATGTGAGTGGTCTCCGGCATCAGCGACGCGAAGTCCCAGAAGTTGTCGTGCGCGGTCTGCGCCTGCGGGAAGCCGCGGTCCGGCTCCTGCTTGGCCGCGTGCACGACGTCGGGGAACTTCATCGCGTCCTGGATGAAGAAGACCGGCATGTTGTTGCCGACCAGGTCCCAGTTGCCCTCGCGGGTGTAGAACTTGACCGCGAAACCGCGCACGTCACGCGCCAGGTCGGCGGAGCCCTTGTTGCCCGCCACGGTGGAGAAGCGGACGAAGACAGGCGTACGCAGGCCGGCCGCGCTGAACGGGTCGGCCCGGGTGATGTCGGTGAGCGGCTCGTAGTTCTCGAAGTAGCCGTGCGCGCCGTAACCGCGGGCGTGCACCACCCGCTCGGGGATCCGCTCGTGGTCGAAGTGGAAGAGCTTCTCCCGCAAGTGGAAGTCCTCGAGCAGCCCAGGGCCGCGCCCGCCGGCCCGCAGGGTGTTCTGGTCGTCGCTTACCGGGGTGCCCTGGGCGGTAGTCAGGCGCGTCACGCCGTCGGCGGCCCGCTGGTGCGTCTCGCCGCCGCGGGCCCGGTGGACCTGCTGCTCGCCGTACTTCGCCGGGCGGTACTCGCCGTTGGCCTCGTTCGCCATGCCTGCCACCTCCCACGGGCGCGACCGCACGGCCGCGTCTGACCTGCTGGTTTCCTTGAATGAGGGTCCGGCTACCCGGTCGCCCTCGCACCAAACGGCTCGCCAGGCCGGCCGGTGCCCCGCCCGCCAGGGCCTGCCTCCGGTTCGCCCGGCATGCGGCTTGTGCGGGCTTTGCGCAGCCTTAGTGCGGTCTTAACAACATTTCTCCCGGCTCGGGGGGAATAGCCGGCCCGGCCGTGGGCAGCCAACCGTCCACCAAGATCACCGGCCCGAGCCAACGACGCCCTCAGGGAAGGACGACAGATGATCGAGTACGCCACCGACTGGCGCGCCGCAGGTGCCTGCCGCACCGCAGACCCCGACCTGTTCTTCCCCGTCGCCGTCGGCGCCGCCGCGAGCCCGCAGGTGACCCGGGCGCTGCGGATCTGCGGTGACTGCCCGGTCAAGCAGGAGTGCCTCGACTTCGCGATGCGGACCCGCGAGTCTGCGGGCATCTGGGGCGGTACCACGCCGGAGGAGCGCATCCGCGTGCTGCGCGCGCGGCACCGCCGCCGGGCGCGCAGGTCGTGGGGACAGCCGGAGGTACGCGCCTCCTGACTCAGGAAGCGGCTGACTCAGGAAGCGGGCGTGACCCGGCCGCCCGGCGCGTAGGTCGCGATGACCCGGGCCGCGACCTCGGTGACCTTGACGTGCCGCCGCTGCGACTCCCGCCGCAGGTAGCGCAGCGCCTCGTCGGCATCGCAGCCGAGCGCGTGCATCAAGATGCCCTTGGCCTGGTCAGTGACCGCGCGGGCCGCCACCGAGTCCTTGAGCTGCGTCGCGGTCCGCTGCGCCTGCCCGTAGGCGAGGCTGTTGGCGAATACCGTGCTGCCCAACCTGGCGAGCATCTCCGCCATCGGGACACCGTCGGCGTCGAGCGCGCCTGGCCGCGCCCCGAACAGGGCGAGCACGAGCGTGGTGGACGTGGACTGCCTGACCAGGTGGATCGAGCTGCGCAGGCCGCGGCGCAGCGCCTCGGCCGCCCACCATGGCCAGCGTTCCTCATCGATCGCGTCACGGCAGCTCACCGGCCGGCCGTCGTGCACGGCGGCGGTGAGCGGCCCGGGACCGGTCCTGGCCTCCAGGTCGATGAGCTCGGCCGGATCGGGATGGCTGGCCGCCGCGGCGGCCAGCTCGCCGTCGCGCCAGATCGTCACGTGCGCGGCCGCGCAGCCGGGAACCTGCCTGACCGCCAGCTCCGCCAGCTTGCTGAGCGACTTCGCCTCGCCGTTGGCGAGGCTGGCAAGCTCAGTGGCCTCGTGGCCCAGATCCTCGACCGTCACGTCGCTCCCGCCCTGTCAACTGGCCGCCCGCTCCCCCGCCTCCAGGCACGGCGTGCGGCGTCCGCCGCCGCGATTAACTACTTGTTAGTAGTAGCGTACGCCTGACAGTTCAGGTCGCGCACCGGCGCGAACGCGGCCCGCCCGGTCGCCCCGGTGGCCCGCCCGCCGGCCAGCGAGGCGACCGGGGACGCGGGTGCTGGCGCAGATGATACCGCGGACAACGGCGCGCTCGGCGACGCGGACGTGGACGCGAAGGCCAGGCACGGCCGGATCACGCTGTGCACCTGGGTGCTCAGGACGAGGCAGAGCGCCACGATGGCGGCCAGGGTGGCGAGGAAGGCGACCTGCACCAGCCCGAGCCGGGGCCAGGCGCGGGACGGCAGCCGCTCGGCCCGGACGGGCTCCTGGCCGGCGAGCTCGTTGAACATGACGAACATCGATGCCAGCCGCGGCGTCTCCGTGGCCAGCGCGCGGTCCATCGCGGCCAGCCGTCGCTGGCCGCGCGCGCTCACCCGGACGCTGCCGCGGGCACCGCGGCGCGGCAGGCCGGGCAGGCCGAGTACGCGCCGGGCCCGACGGAGCCGGAAGCGCCGCCTGGCCCGGTCGCGGCCCGCCTGGGTGAAGAGATCGTGCAGGCTCATGCCCCGTTGTTCCTCTCTGCACCGCGCGGCTCCCCGGCTGCGCTGTTCCCCGTTGAGTAGCCTGGCCGGGGTGATGGGCAGGTCGCGGACCCGGCGCCCGGTCGCGGGCCAGACGGCGTTGCCGATCGCCGCGGCCATCCCGGTGATGCCGATCTCGCCGATGCCCTTGCCGCCGCCCGGCCACCGGTGCGGGTCGTCCTCATCGATCCAGAACGCTTCCACGCTCGGCGCGTCCGCGCACGTCGCGATGTGGTACTGGGCCAGGTCCGTGCGGACGAAGTGCGCGGCTCGCCGTTGACGGTGAGGGTGACGAGGGTTGCGTGTGCGTTGTCCATGACCGCCATCGCGTACCCGGGGCACGGGCTGTTACTCCTGCCCGCCGTACATCGTTTAACCGGCCCCCGTGGCCGGGCATAGCCGCCGTGCGCCCGGCGTTCTGGCCCGCTGGGCGGGCGGCGGGCACTAACGGTGGAGAGGCGGCCAACATGGCACAAGACGGGCACCGGCAGGTGAGCATCGCGCGGACGGCGCCTGGCAAGTACACGGTGACGAAGGAATCGGGCGGGACGATCCCGGTCGGCACCGGGTCCGACGGGGAGTTCACGCCGGTCGAGCTGCTGCTCGCGGCGATCGGCGCGTGCACGGCGATCGACGTGGACATCCTGACGTCACGGCGGGCGGAGCCCACGGAGTTCACCGTCGAGGTGGGCGCGGAGAAGGTGCGCGACGAGGGCGGCAGCCGGCTGCGGGACATCGAGGTGACGTTCCGCGTGCGGTTCCCCGCGGGCGAGGGCGGTGACGCGGCGCGCGACCTGCTGCCCGGCGCGGTGCGCCGCTCGCACAACTCGCTGTGCACCGTGAGCAGGACGGTGGAGCTCGGCACGCCCGTCGCGAACGTGATCGCCTGAGCGGCGCCCGCGTCGAGCGCGCCATGAATCACCTCAGCGGCGTGAACCGCCTCGCGAACCGCTATCACGCCATGCGGCACGGGCAGAGCCGGGCGAACGTGGCAGGCGTCATCGTCAGCGGCATCGAGAACGACCGCCGCGGCGACTGGGGCCTGTCGGAGCTCGGCCGGGAACAGGTGCTCGCCGCGGCAGCGGCCTGCGGCCTGCCCGCGGACACGCTGATCTGCTCGTCGGACTTCTCCCGGGCCAGGCAGACCGCGGAGATCGTGCGCGCGCGGCTCGGCGCCCCGCCGGTTGTGGTCGCCGCGGCGCTGCGCGAGCGGTGTTTCGGTGACCTGGAGGGAACCGCGACGGGCAACTACGCGCGGGTCTGGGCAGCCGATTTGGCGGGCACCAGGGACACGGGCACTGCCGCGGACGGCGAGGACACGGGCGGCGGGGACACGGGCACTGCGGGGACGCGGGCGGCGGGGACACGGGCGGCGGGGTGGAGCCGACGGCGGCCGTGCTCGACCGGGCGACCGGGCTCGTCGCGGACCTGGAACGGCGCTACGTCGGCCGGGACATCCTGCTGGTGTCGCACGGTGACACGCTGCAGATCCTGCAGGCGGGTTTCCTGCGGATGGACCCGGCGGCGCACCGGCGGCTGCCGCCTCTCGGCATCGCGGAGATCAGGGCGCTGCGGCTTGGGGAGGACTAGGGCCAAGGCCGGCTGGCTAGGGTTCGTCACTTACCGTTAAGGGACGTGGCCGATGGTGATACCGGCGGGGTCGGCGGTGCTCCCGGCCAGGCCGGCTGCCCTGACGGGCAGGCCCGTCCCCGGCCGGGTACGGCTCCGGCGTATCACGCGCCCCCACGGCAACGGGCTTACCAGTAAATTTTTCGCATCAGGTAAACTTTTCACCGGATGTAAAGAAAAGACGTTCGGAACGTCTTTTCTTTACCGGTCGTGATTTGTTTACCGGTAAGTCCGCTGGCGCGGCGCTGCCCGGCAGGCCGGCCTGGGCGCCGGGCCGGGCTGGGCTGGGCGCCGGGCGCGGCCGGGCTGGGCGCGGCGGGACGGCCCGCGGGCACCGTCCGGCCGCCCGGCGCTGATAGCGAAGAGGACCGCCCAGGTGCGTCCGGTGAGGCCCGGGCGGTCCTCTTCTACCTTTTTCACCCTGTCTGCCTGCCGACGGCGTGACCAAGCCGCCGGTCCAGGATGAAAAAGGGGCTCCTGCCATACGTACCCCGCCGCCGCATGGCAGGAGGCTGTCGCCGGACTCGGCTGACCGGTGGTCGCCGGAGCCCAGGCGAAGCTGGCCAAGCTGCGGTAATCAAGACAATTGTACGTTACTTGTCGTGCAATCTGTACGCCTGCCACCGTACAATCAGGCCCCCGCGCCGTCAATCTCTTCCCCCGGGGGCGCTCCGGACCCCGCTTGTCCGGAGCGCCCGGGGAAGAGCCCGGCCGCGACGGGGACGTCGGCCGGGCGCAACGGCTGTCCGTGACTGCGGGGGTTGGCCCTGGCCGCCCGGTCACCAGTCACGGAACTCACCCTGAACAAGCCAGAACAGCGCGAGCGGGCCCGCGCAGGCGATCCCGACGAGGACCGCCGCCAGGCGGCGCGCGGGACGGCCCGCCGACCAGCGCGCGCCGAGGGAGACGGCACGGCGCAGCAGGCCGACCGTGATGTACAGCGTGCCGGCGATCGGCACGACCGCCAGTGCCGCGCCGACCGCGCTGACGGCTGACGCGGCGTACTTGTGCCCGGCGAGGTCGGTCGCGACCAGGTGGCCCGCCTGGCTCGCCGAGAGCCACAGCGCCCGGTTGGCCGCGGGGAGGAACAGCACGAGGTACCCCAGGGCGAGCAGGAGCAGCGGGATGACGGTGAGCACCCAGGCGGTGATGACGATCCTCGCGGGCCGGCGCAGCGCGGTGACGCGCGGGTCGCCATGCCTGCGGAGCAGGCTGCCGCGCAGCACGGGAGCGATGCGGGCGAATAGGTCGGGCACCCCGACGAGGTCGCTGAGGATGAAGTACCCGTCGAAGCGGACGAACGGCAGCAGTTGCTCGAGCATCTCCAGGTGCGTCAGGGCGATGACGAGCAGCAGGATCTTCGAGGAGGTCACCGCGTAGACGCCGGCCAGCCCGAGTATGAAGATCAGGTTGAAGTACACCCCGCCGAGGTCGGTGCGCAGCCGTCCCGCCCGGCTGAGCCGGTAGGAGTCGGTGACGTTGGTGAAGAACGCCGGCCACACCAGGTAGATGCCCACCCCGATCCGGCCGGGCCGCGCGCCGCCGCGGCGGCAGCCCGCCGCGTGCCCGCACTCGTGGAAGAGCGCGGACGCGACGGACAGGCCGACGACAAGCAGCAGGTCAACCGGGTCGTTGAGGAGCTGCTGAAGTGCGGCGACCAGTCCGCGCACGGAGAGAATCCAGTAGTCGAGTGCGGCGGTGCCCGCGATGACGGCCACGATCACCGGCCAGCTGAACAACGGCCTCAGGAACGCGCCGGCGGCGTTCGCCGCGGCCGCGGGCAGCAGCGTGGCCCGCGCCCTGAGCGCGAGCAGGGGCCGTGCCGTCGGCAGGGCGGCGGGCGCGCCCGGGCCCCGGACGTCCGCGCTCGCGACGATGCCGAGCGGAGCGAGCTTAGCGGCAATGAGGTAGCCAACCTGCTCGGCGGACAGCGTCCGGCCCAGTTCCGCGCTCGCCTTCGCCGCGATGACCTCGGGAGCGCGAGAGCCGTCCAGCAGGCTGGCGACCAGGTAGACCAGCCGGGTCAGCTGGATCACCTGACCGTCGACGCGCCGGACGAGGGACGGCGGCTCGGTCACGCCGCTGTCCTTGAACTCGCCGAGCAGCTCGGTCCCGCTGGCCAGCCGCGGGGGCCACGCCAGGTCGGGTGCGACAGGGGTCACGGTTCGCGTTCCTTCACTAGCCGTAGCGATGGGAGGAGGGCCGCCCGCCGGGTCGGGGCAGCCCTCCAGACCTGGCCTGGGCTACAGCCGATGCTGATGTTGTTCAGGAAGTTGCTGCCGTTGGCGATGTTGAGGATGCCGTTCCCGTTGTACGACTGGTTGGTGTAGCTGAAGCTGGAGCTGTGGCCGCCGCACCTCGGGGCGCAGAGGGTCTCGCGGCTAGGCAGCAACTCGGCGCTCTCGGCCTCGAGCTCACGCATCGAGATGGCGTTTTCGCTGGACATTGGAAGTCTCCCTCGTTGGATCTACCCTTTGCCTTGATGTACGATGATCATCGCACAGCTTGTACGGTCACCACCGTACAGTAGCATCTCTGTTCAGTCAACATGACGCGGCGGGGAGCGGTATCCGCAGGTGAACACGGGTTAAGTTGGTGAGTATGACGGTGCAGTCGGCAGGCGGCGGGCCGAATTTCCCTGGCGAGCAGTCAGCGGAGTCAGCAGTGGCGGCGGAACGCGCTGCCGCTCCGCTGCAGCGCCTGATCCAGGAGCGACTGCGGGAGCGGAACTGGTCCTACGGCGAAGTGGCACGGCGTGGCGGGCTGCCGCGGTCTACCGTGTACACCCTGGCCACCACGCGGAACCTGGTGCGGCCGCCGCGGCCGGCGACCATCGACGCGCTCGCCCGAGGGCTTGACGTCCCGGTCTCGCTGGTGCGGTCCGCCGCCGCCGAGTCCACCGGACTGCACTACTACGACGACGCGCCGCCTGGGCCGGGCGGGCCCGGCGACCAGGAGCGTGACCTGCTGATCGCCAGCATCGACGAGCTATCGACGGAGGACCGCAGGCACGTGGCGGCGCTCGTCGAGTCGCTGCGCAAGAAGGCGTCGGAACAACGGTCGGACGGCTAGTGGCAGGAGAGCTTGGGGTTGACGCCGATGTAGTTGAGCGGGCCGGCCAGGATCGTCACGATGACCGTGCCCGCGCTCGCGCAGCTCACCCGGTCGTTGAAGTAGCCGCGCTGCGCTGTCGCGATAAGCCCGATGACCAGCCAGATCACCAGGATCACTGACCCTAGTCGCATTGTGTCCTCGTCTTTCTGTGCCCCGCCACCTTGTACTTCACCACGGGGTACTTCACCACGGGCCGTCAACTACCCGTGTGCGGCGGGAGAAACGCCGTACAGGCAAGTGCGGCAACCCGCATACCCTGAGGGCGTGGGTTCCGCTTGTCCGCGAGCGGCGCGGCCGCGATAATATTTGCCACGTCGCCCTCACGCACGGGGCGCGCGTGGCGCACGGGTCCGGAGACGCGGCCCGCCTCTTGTTTTTCATGAAGTGGCGGTGACTGCTGTGTCCGATGAGCGCTTTACGACCGACGAGCGTTTTACCATGGCGTGGTCCGGCCAGGTCGCGGTGGTCACCGCGGCCGGGGAAATCGACATCACCAACGCGGAGGGCTTTCGCGACGCGCTGCTTTCCGCACTCAACGCGGGAGCGGCCGGCCTGATCGCGGACCTGACGCCGACGACGTTCCTCGACTCGGCCGGCGTCAACGCGCTGGTACGGGCCGCACGGCGGGCCGACGCCGCCGATGCCACCTTGCGGCTGGCCGTCACGGCCCCGCCGGTACTGCGCGTGCTCAGTCTCGTCGGCATCGACCGGCTGATCCAGATATACCCGAGCCTGGCCGACGCCGTGGCCTCGCTGCCCGACCAGACCGGTCGCGGCCTCCCGCCTGATCGCCCCAGCCTCAGCGGCTCAGCCTGACCGCCCAGCCTCAGCGCCCCCGCCTGACCGCCCCAGCCTCAGCGCCCCAGCCTCGCGCCCAGCCTCAGCGGCCTGCCACGCTCATGGACAGCAGCACCCAGGCGCCGTCCGGCCCGGATGCCACCGACACGTAGTCGGAGACCTGCCGCAGCACCCAGCGGCGCAGTGCTGCCTCCTCGCCGTGCAGCCCGTCAGGACAGGCGGTGCCGTGCCCGGCGGTGCCGTGCCCGGCGGTCCCGTGCCCGCAGGCGGCGCCTTGCCAGGCGGTGCCCTGCGTGGCGCGGCGCAGCATCATCGCGTCGCCGTGGACCTCGCAGAACGCCCGGCGCCCGGTCATCCAGAGCCGCACCCGGGTGACGCACGGCCCCCAGGCGGTGGCGCAGGCCACGGCCTCACTGGCCGCGAGCACGAAATCGGTAAGCCGCGCGGACCGAAGGCCGACTCGCGCGCCGAACGCCTCGGCGAACCTGCGGACGGCCGGAACGTCGTCCTGGCTGAAGGTCCGCTCCGCCAGCCAGCGCGACTCGACGACCGGCAGCCGCCCGTCGCTCCCCCGCCAGCCTTGCATCCGGGTATCCATGGCATCACCCGTCCTCGAACGGCGCTGTGAGCCCGGGCGGCTCGCCGCTGGCGCGCGTCACGATCGTCGCCGCCAGGTCTCGCAGCTTGACGTTGGTGTTCTGGGAGACGCTGCGCAGCATCGCGAACGCCTTGCCCTGCGGGCAGTGCTCGGTGGCCATGATCACGCCGAGCGCCTGATCGATGACCGCCCTGGACACGATCGACGAGCGGAGCTGCTCGTTCGTGTCCAGGCAGGAGGCCATCCGCAGGGACAGCGTGAGCGCGCCGGACGCGGAAGCGGCGAACCTTTCCGCCCGGCTGGACTCCTCGGGGCCGAACGCCCCCGGCGCACGCGAGTAAAGCATGAGCACGCCGGCCGGCGCGCCCTCGGTGACGAGCGGCAGCGCGTAGCAGGAGCGAATGCCGAGTGATGCCGCCCGACGGCAGAAACCGGGCCACCGGCCGTACGTTGTCGTGTCCTCGATGCGGACCCGGCAGCCGTGCCGCAGCACGTGCGCGGCGGGTCCGTCCCCCGCCTCGTCCTGCACGCGGTCCGCCTCGGCGGCGAGCGGGTCGCTGCACGCGGTGATGGTCCGGGGAGCGCGTCCCTGCTGGCGCAGCGCCATGCCGCAAGACATCCCCTCGCTGAGGGTCCGCGCCGCGAGTACGGCGAGCTGCTGCAGGAACTGCTCGACGCTGTCGGAGTTCAGCAGGGCTTCCTGCAGCCCGGCCAGGTCTTCTGTCACTTCGCTAGACACATTCGTCACCTACCCGTGGGGGCCGGATGAAACGGCGTCAGGCTTGGTCAGCGGCCACCAGCTCCACGGCGGCGGTGGCGATCGACGCCATGTCGATGCCCGCGAGCTGTAGCTGCTCGTCAGGGGTGGCCGAGGCGGGCATGGTCCGCACCGCCAACTTGCGGACGGCGGGAAGTGGGCGGCCGCCGGCCGCGAGCGCGCTGAGCACGGCATCGCCGAGGCCGCCTTCCGGCCAGTGGTCCTCCACCGTCACGATCCGGCCGGTTTCCCGCGCCGCGGCGCGCAGTGTCGCCGCGTCGACCGGCTTGACCGAGTAGGCGTCGATGACTCGCGCCGAGATGCCGTCCTCGGCGAGCAGGTCGGCAGGCGGCCAGCGCCTCGTGCACGGTGATGCCGGCGGCTACCAGGGTCACCTGGTCGTCGGGCGCGGACCGCAGCACCCGGCTGCCGCCCACGTCGAAGCGCTCACCCGGCTGGTAGATGACCGGCGCCTCCCCACGGCAGGTGCGCAGGTAGCTCACGCCGTGCAGGTCGGCGAGCACGCCGGTGAGCCAGGCGGCCTGGTTGGCGTCGCACGGGCACAGCACGGTGCTGCCTGGCACGGCGCGCAACGCGGCGATGTCTTCCAGGCCCATCTGGGACGGCCCGTCCTCTCCGGTGGCGACGCCGGAGTGCGAGCCGACAAGGCGGATGCTCGCCCGGCTGATGGCGGCCATCCTGATGAAGTCGTATGCCCGGGTGAGGAACGCGGCGAAGGTCGCCACGAACGGCGCCCAGCCGCGCACCTGCATGCCGACGGCGGCGGCGACCAGTTGCTGCTCGGCGGCGTGGCACTCGAAGAACCGCTCCGGGTGGGCCTGCGCGAACAGGCCGGTGCGGGTGGAGTCGCTGACCTCGCCGTCCAGGACGACGACGTCGGGCCGCCAGTGGCCAAGGACCGCGAGCGCCTGCCCGAAGGCGGTGCGCGTCGACTCCATGGTGCCCGGCTGGTAGGCGGGCGGCCGCCACAGCGGTACGGGCCGCGGCCGCTGTTTGGGCGGCACCGGGAACGGCGGCGTCACCCGGACGCGCAGGTCGCGGAGGCCGCCGAGCTCGCGGATCGCCTGCTCCGGGTCTGGCAGCGGCTTGCCGTGCGCGCCCTCGGCTTCCTCGACCGCTGCCACGCCGCGGCCCTTCCTCGTCCGCGCCAGGATCACCGACGGCGCGCCCGGGTGGGCCGTCGCGACGGCGAGCGCACGGTCGATGTCGTCCATGTCATGCCCGTCGACCTGCTGGGTGTGCCAGCCGAAGGCGCGAAACCGCGCCGCGTAGGCGCCGGTGTCCCAGCCGTGCCTGGTGGGGCCGCGCTGTCCGAGCCGGTTCACGTCGACGAGCACCGTCAGGTTGTCGAGCCGGCAGGAGGAGGCCTGCTCGGCCGCCTCCCAGATCGACCCCTCGGCGAGCTCGCTGTCGCCGCACAGCACCCACACCCGGTACGGCAGCTTGTCCAGGCTCTTGCCCGCCATGGCCAGGCCCGCCGCGATCGGCAGCCCCTGGCCGAGCGATCCGGTGGCGACGTCCACCCATGGCAGGCGCGGCGTGGGGTGACCCTCAAGGCGGCTGCGCAGCCGCCGGTAGCTCAGCAGCTCCGCGTCATCGATCGCGCCCGCGGCCCGCAGCATCGAGTAGTACAGCGGCGAGGCGTGGCCCTTGGAGAAGATCAGGTGATCGTTGCCGGGCGCGCCCGGCTCGGTGAAGTCGTAGCGCAGGTGGCGGGCAAGCAGGACGGCCATCAGGTCGGCCGCCGACATCGAGGAGGTCGGGTGGCCGGATGACGCGGCGGCGCTGCATCGCACCGAGTCGACCCTCAGCTGCTGCGCGAGCTCCCGCAGCGACCGCGTGACGTCCTGTTCGAGCAGGAACGAAGTACTCATCGTGCCTCCTTCCGGTCCGGACCCAACTGGCTGCCCCGGCGGTCCGCGTTCACACGCGCGGGCCGCGGGGTTATCCCGACTCACCTGGGTAGCGGCGGGGGGACACACGAGGTTGGAGGCAGGAATGTCAGCAACGCTGCTTTGGGTCATGTGCGTGGCCATCGTGCTCGCGCTGGCCGGCTGGCTGGTCGCGATTGCCCTTGCCCAGCGCAAGCCGTCCTTCGAGCATCCGCACATGGAGCCCAGGCGCGGCCAGGTGCAGGGGGGTACGCACGTCGGCGGCGGCCGGTCCGTGTCACCGCGCCGGGACGCGGAAGTCACCCCTGACGATGACCCGGATAAACCCACGGTGCAGGTCGACAAGCCCCGCGGCAACAGCCCGCTGGACCTGTAGGCAGCACTAAGCGCGGGCGCCGCGAGTCTCGCGGCGCCCGCGCTTGCCTGGGCTAGATATTCGCGTCGGCCCGGCTGACCGCGGCTAGCGCGGAGTCGGCGTCGGCGGAGATCGCGATGTCACCCATCGACACGATGCCGACGACCTGGCCTTCGTTGATCACGGGTAGCCTGCGGACCGCGTTCTCCCGCATGAGCTGCGCGGCCTGGCTGAGGTCCGCGTCGGCCGTCACGCCAATCAGGTCGCCGCTGCACAGCGGCCCGACCGGTTCGTCCGGTCCCATGCCCTCGGAGAGGCCGCGGACAACCAGGTCCCTGTCGGTCACCAGGCCGGCCAGCGCACCGTCGTTGACCACGAGCACGGCGCCGACCTGGCTGTCGCGCATCACCCGCGCCGTCTCGCCGATGGTCTGGCTGTAGTACACGCCGACGGGGGCGGGAGTCATGACGTCGCGGACCTTGCCGCCCTGCTGGGGGATGAAGCCAGCCGCCTGCTCGCGATGCAGTCCGCCTGGGCCCATGGCGTCGCCTGCCGTGCCGTGCTCGCGGGGAAGCCCGTCCGGGCCCATGACGTCGCCCGCCGTGCCGCCGTGCTCGGGGGTCAGGCCGGGCTGCCCGTCGGCACCGGGGGACATGATGTCGGTGTCCTTCTCGTCCATGATTTCCCTCCTCTTCGTCAATTCCCTTCTCCGCTACCGGGTCAGGCCGCCGGTAAACACCGGCAGGCCGACGGGTCAGCGCAAAACAAGGCCGGCAAGGGACAGAAATGGCAGGCCTCCCGCGCCGACGGCGCGGGAGGCCTGCCGAGGCGCGCGGCGGGTGGCCGCGGCGGACGGCCGTGCGGCGGGTTACCGCAGCACGCCGCGCCTGCGGCGGCCGTAGACGTAGCGGCGGCCCGACGGGTGGTTGACCACGGCGATCAGCAGTGCCGCGACGACCAGGGAGACGATGAAGCTGATGACGAAGTGGCCCGCACCGAGGATCGCGGCGGTGACGAAGCCGCCGATCAGCGCGCCCACGATGCCGAAAAGCAGGGTCAGCAAGATGCCGATCCGCTGTCGGCCCGGCACCAGCAGGTGCGCGAGCCCGCCGACCACCAGTCCGGTGATCAGCCACGCGATGATGGCAGAGATTGTCATGACCCGCGACTACCCCGGGCAAACACTTTCATTCGCCAAGAAACGGGACAAGCGGGTGAGATTCGGGGGCCGGAGGCCGGAAACGCGGTCGTTCTGGATAACGCGCGGCGGCCCGCCCGGGGAGACCGGGCGGGCCGCGCGACGGGAAGCGGCGGATACCGCTGCCGCAGTTATTGAGGTTTTTATTGAGTTCCGTTATCGGGCCGATTATTCAGTTGTGCACTGAGGTGAATGGCGGGACTGTTACGCGACCGGCTTGAGGTGGAGCAGGACGTACTCGTCCGTGCCGGCGCCCGAGTTGAGGTTGGTGCCCGAGGGCTGGCAGCTCTGGTACGGGTTGGCCTGGGTGGGCCACCCGGTGAAGTGCTTCGAGGTGTACTCGCACCATTCGGCGGAGGTCGTCGTCGCGATGACCGGCAGGTTGTCCGCGACGTACTGCTCGATCGGGGTGAGGTCGGCGGTTTGCTCGGCGATCGTCTGGTCACCGTTGAGCTTGGCCAGGTCAGCGGTGATCGTCGGGTTGTTGAACCGCTCGTAGTTGCCGTTGCCGGTGCCGATCAGCGCCGGGTCGAGCCAGCCATCGTACAGCTGGTAGGGGGTAATGCCGCCGCTGCCCCAGCGCAGCAGCAACTGGAAGTTGCCGCTCTGCGCATCGGCGTTGTACGCGTCGACGGTGACGTTGTTGAAGGAGGCCTTGATGCCGGCCGACTTCAGCGACTGAACGGCGAGTTGCACGTCGTTCGCATAGTCGCTGTAGTCACCGGGGGTGGTGATCGCGATGTCGAGCTCCTGGCCGCCCTTGGCGAAGTAGCCCGCGCCGTCCTTCGTGTAGCCGGCCGCGGTCAGGATCTGCGCGGCCTTCGCCGCGTCACCGGCGGGCGACAGGTTGTTGCTGGCGAGCGACGGGGCGAGCCACGCGCTGAACGCCGGCTGGGTGATGCCGGAGGCGTTCAGCACCGGGGCCTCCAGGCCGGACTCGCCCTCAGTGCCGATGAGCTGCCGGTTCAGTGCCACGTCGATCGCCTGACGGACGGCCAGGATGCTGGTCGGCCCGGACTTCAGGTTCGGGTACAGGGCGTTGGACGCGTTCGCGCCCTCAAAGGCGACGTTGTGCGCCGGGTCCTTGCTGATGAAGTTCTGCTGGAGCTGCGGGATGTAGTTGCCCGTCCAGTCGATCTTCCCGCTGAACAGCGCGGTCTGCGCGGCGTTGTTGGTGGTGTAGTCGGGGAAGTACACCTTCTTCACCGGCACGGGCTGCCAGTAACTCGGGTTCGCCACCATGGTGTAGCCCTGGGTGGTGAAGCTGCCCAGGGTGTACGGGCCGGTACCGACCGGCTTGGGGTCGGTGAAGTGGCCCGGGTTAGTGATCGAGGACCAGATGTGCTTGGGCAGGATCACCTGGCCGGCGATGTGCTCGAAGTTCATGTACTGCGCCGACGGGAAGTTGACCGTCACCGTGTTGCCGGACTGGGCCACGCTGCTGATCTGCAGGCCGCCCACGTTGATGTTGTCGGTCGTGCTGCTGGCGTACTGCTTGGCGTAGTTGAACGTGAAGGCCACGTCGTCCGCGGTGAACGCCTGGCCGTCGTTCCACTTCACGCCCTGGCGGATCGTGAAGGTGATCGACTTGCCGCCGTCGCCCCACGTGTAGGCGGTGGCCAGCCACGGGTACGGGGCGGTGGACGGGTTGGCCAGGTTGAACTGGAACAGCGGCTCGTAGACCAGGCCGGTGGCGCCCATGCCCTGGATCGGCGAGGCGGCGTCGAACGGGTTGAAGTTATCGGTCAGGTTGTCCTCCGGCGAGGACTCCATGACCAGCGCCGGCTGGTTGGCGGTGGAGCCGCCGCCCGTGCCCGAAGTGCTCGGGGGCGAGGAGGTGCTGGAGGAGCAGGCCGCGAGGGCCGTCGCAAGGAGCGTGACGGTGGCTGCCGCCAGCGTTCTCTTTCCGGGGAATTTGTCGATTCTCAACTTTGACCTTTCCTCTCGGGTACTGATTTCGAGGAGGAGCGTTGTGTACCGGTTTAGACGGCACCGCCCGCGAGCTGCGGCGCGGCTACGTCCAGTCGCCAGCACGCGGCCGCCCGGTTGGGCGTCAGCAGCTGGAGAGCGGGATTGTCCTGCTTGCACTTGTCCTCGGCAAGCGGGCACCGGTTGCTGAACGGGCAGCCGGTGGCGGCCGGGCCGCCCGTGCTTGATCTCACCGGGCGGCCGTGCCGCACCACCTCCGGCCCGCACGTTCGCGGACTTGAGCACGGAGCCCAGGTCGTCCGGATCGGGGGCGGAGGCGATGAGGAGCTGGGTGTACGGGTGGGCGGGGCGCTGGGTGACGTCCTCGGCCTGGCCCCGCTCGACGATCTGGCCGCCGTACATCACCAGCACCTCGTCCGCGAAGTAGCGGGCGGAGGCGATGTCGTGGGTGATGTAAAGCAGCGCCAGGGAGAGCCTGCTGCGCAGGTCATCGAGCAGGCCGAGCATCTCGAGGCGGATGGACACGTCGAGCATGGACACCGGCTCGTCGGCGAGCAGCACGGTCGGCTGCGCGGCCAGGGCCCGGGCGAAGGCGACGCGCTGGCGCTGGCCGCCGGACAGCTCGTAGGGGTACTTCCCGACGAACTGGCCGGCCGGCGTCAGGCCGACCTGCTCGAGCAGCGGGTGATGGCCGCGGGCACGTCCTTGACCTCGGGCTGGTGGAGCTTGACCGGCCGGGTCAGGTCGTAGCCGACCGTGTGCGCCGGGTTCAGCGAGCTGAACGGGTCCTGAAAGACGTACTGCACCTGGCGCTTGTACTGGCGGAACGTACGGCCGCTGCCGACGTCGATCGGATCGCCGTCCAGCGCGACCTACCGCTCGGTGGGCCGCTCCTGGCCGGCCAGCAGCTTGGCGACGGTGGACTTGCCGGAACCGCTCTCCCCCACAAGCGCGACGACCGCGCCCTTGTAGAGGCCGAAGGAGACGTTCCTGACCGCGTGCAGCGCCGCGCCCCGGCCCAGCTTGAAGTACCTTGTTAAGTCCGGACGGCTTCCAGCGTGAGCGGGCCGCGGGCCGCGGCGGCCGACCGACGACGGCCGGCTCGCCGACCTGGCTCGGCGTCCGCGTTGACGGCCGGCGCGGCGGAAGCGTCGGTGAGGGGCGCGGTGTTAGCCGGCAGGCTGCCAGCGGGCACGCCGTCGATGATCGGCTCGCTCATGACAGCACCCCTTCCTGGCTGACTTCCGGGGTCACGATGGGGCAGGCGGTCAGGTGGGCACTGCCCGGCAGGTAGCTCTTGGCCTCGTGCGCGCCGTTCCACGGCTCGAGCGTCATGTCCACGGCGGTGCAGGCCGGCACGGCGAAGCCGCAGCGCGGCGCGAACGGGCAGCCGGCCAGCGGCTCGCGCAGGTCGGGGGGCGACCCGGGGATGCCGGCCAGCTCCCTGCGGGCACCGCGCAGCGAGGGAAACGAGTTCAGCAGGCCCCTGGTGTAGGGGTGCGCGGGATCGCGCACGATGTCCCGCGATGTACCGGTCTCCAGCAGCCGCCCCGCGTACATGACCGCGATCCGGTCGGCGAGCTCGAGCAGCAGGGAGAGGTCGTGGGTGATGAACAGGATCGCGAAGCCGAGGCGCTCCTTGATCTCCACGACCTGCGCCAGGATGTCGCGCTGGACCACGACGTCGAGCGCGGTGGTCGGCTCGTCCATGATGACGACCTCGGGGTCGGCGGCCAGGGCCATGGCGATCATCACGCGCTGCCGCATGCCGCCGGACAGCTCGTGCGGGTAGGCGCGAAGCCGGCTGCGCGGGATGCCGACCAGGTCGATCAGCTCCGCTGCCCGCTCCTTCTCCTGCGCCCTGGGCATCTTCATGTGGGCGCGGATCGCGTCGAGCAGCTGGTCCTCGACGCGGAGCACCGGGTTGAGCGCGTTCATCGCGCTCTGGAAGACGATCGCGATCTCCCGCCAGCGGATCCGGTGCAGCTCGCGGTGGTCCATCGTCAGCAGGTCGACCGGGTCGCCGCCCGAGGTGATCCTGCGGCCGCCGTAGCGGACGCTGCCGCTGGTGACGAGGGCAGGCGGGCGAAGCAGCCGGGTGGCACCGTAGGCGAGGGTGGACTTGCCCGAGCCGCTCTCGCCGCACAGGCCGACCACTTCCCCGGCGTCCAGGGTGAGGTTGACCCCCTCCACCGCGCGGACGTCGCCGCCCGGCGTGCGGTAGGCAACCGACAGGTCGCTGATCTCCAGGATCGGGCTCATCGGAGCTCACCTCCGGTGGGGGCTGGTCCGCGCCGTTACCTCATCGGCACCCGTCCAGCAGCGAGAGCGCGAGAAGGAGTGCACGAACGCCGCGAGCCTGCCGCGGCTCACGGTGAGTTGGGCGAGCACCGGGGTCGGGTCGGTGTCCCAGACGCGCCGCCCGGCGATTCTGGCCGAGCCGCGCGAGGCGCGCAGCCGCGGGCTGCCGAGCTCGTCGATCCCGGAGTTGAGCAGCACCAGGGAGGTGCCGATGAGCGCCACCACCAGGCCCGGCGGTATCCACCACCACCACGCGCCGCCCTCAAGCGCGTTGTTGGACTGCGCCCAGTACAGGATGGTGCCGAGCGACCAACTGTCGAGGTTGGTGAGCCCGACGAAGGCGAGCGCCACCGAGGCGCCGATCGCGTAGAGGACCGTGTTGACGAAGTTGGCGACGATCAGCGAGATCTCATTGGGGATGATCTCGAGGGCGATGATCCGCCAGGTCTTCTCGCCTGACTCCCGCGACGCCGCGATGAAGTCGCGGTTCCTGATGGTCAGCGTCTGCGCCCTGATCACCCGCGCGCCCCACGGCCAGCCGAGGAAGGCGAGCACGATGATCGTGGAGAGCTGGCCCTGCGACGACAGGTAGCCGAGCAGCACGATCAGCAGCGGCAGGGCCGGGATCACCAGGAAGACATTGGTGATCAGGGACAGCACCTCGTCCCATATCCCGCCGAGGAACGCCGAGCTGACCCCGACGACCACCGAGAGGACGGTGGCGATGACGCCCGACCACCAGGGCGAGGATCGAACGTCAGCCGGGTGCCGGTCAGCACCTGGGACAGGATGTCCTCGCCGAGTCTGCGTGGTGCCGAACAGGTGGTGCAGGCCGACGGGTGGTTCAGCGACAGGGCCGGGTCCAGGCTCACGAACCCGGGTTCGTACGGCTCGACCATCGGGCCGATGATCGCGACGAGCACGAAGAAGCCGAACAGCACCGCGCCGATTTTCGCCTTCAGCGGCAGGTTCCGCCAGACGCTCATACCTCGCCTCCTTCGAACGGGCGCGCGGGTCGAAGGCCACGATGATCATGTCGACGACAGGTTGGCGACGAGCACCGCGAAGGTGATCACCAGGAAGATCGCCTGCATCAGCGGGAAGTCCTTGGCGCTGGACCGCCTGGACCAGGTTGCAGACCGATGCCCGGGTAGGAGAAGACGATCTCCATGACCAGGGCGCCGGAGACCACGAAGCCGATGGCCAGGCCAAAGGCTTGCAGCTGCGGCAGCAGCGCGTTGCGGGCCGCGTAGGTGTAGATGACCCGGGTCTTTGACAGGCCCTTGGCCTGCGCGGCGATCACGTAATCCTCGCCGATCGTGGTGATCATGACGTTGCGCATCTGCAGCATCCAGCCCGCCACCGAGGTGAGCACGATGGTGCAGGCCGGCAGGATGGCGTGCTGGACGGCGTTGCTGATGAACGGCCAGTTCCACCCGGGCACTCGCGCCCGGTGGAGGCGTCGAATCCCTGGCCGGGCGGGAGCCACCGGGCCTTCAGCGCGAGGAAGTAGACGAGCAGCAGCGCGACGAAGAAGTACGGCGCGGCCTGAAAGAACGTCAGCACGGGCAGCGCGCGATCCAGCCAGCCGCCGTGCCGCCAGCCGGCCAGGATCCCGAAAGCGGTGCCGATCAGGAAGGCGATCACCGTCGCGGTCCCGACCAGGATCAGCGTCCACGGGATCGCCTGGTCCAGGATCTGGGAGACCGGCGTCGGGAAGTTCGCCAGGTCAGTGCCGAAGTTGAAGTGGAAGACGTCGCCCAGGTAGGCCATGTACTGCGACCAGAGCGAGCCTTGCGTCTCGGCGCCCGCCGATCATCTGCCCAGCGCCTTGTAGCCCGAGGGGGACAGGCTCTGGGTACTTAGACAAGATGGTCGCGACCGGGTTACCCGGTACGGCGCGGGGGATGAAGAAGTTGAATGTGATCGCCACCCACGCCGCAACCAGGTAGAAGGCCAGGCGGCGAAGTATGAACGACATGCCCCCACCTACCTTTCGTTACAGTTCGTCGTTGTTCGGGCCAGTTGCCGCGGAGCCGACCTGGCCCAGGCCGGCCGCGGTGGCCGGACCGGGGACGCTTGCCCGGGACGTGACCGGCGCCGCGGGAGGCACCGGACACGGCGACTTGATCGGACTTGTTCCTTTTTTACGAGTTATAGTCGCCACCTGACGCCTCGTCACGGTGCCCGGCGGGCAGCCGCAGCTCGACCTGAGCACCAGCTCGGACGGGAGCAGCTCGATCCTGGGCCGCAGCGACGGGTCGGCGATCCGCTCGAGCAGCCGGTCGCAGGCGCGCTCGCCGATCTTGCGCATCGGCTGGTGCACCGTCGTCAGCGGCGGGTCGGTGAGGCTGGCCGGGAAGATGTCATCGAAGCCGACGATCGCCACGTCCCCGGGGACCTTGACGCCGTGCGCGCTGAGCGTGCGGACCATGCCGATGGCCATCTGGTCGTTCGCGCAGACGATCGCCTCGGGCAGCGGCTCGCCCGCCCCGCGGGTGCAGGTGAGCAGCCGCTCCGCGGCGTCCTGGCCGCTGTGCACGGTGAAGCGCCCGTTGTGTGAGCCGGTCAGCACGGTGCCCGGGTGCGCCGCGATGACCGCCTGCATGGCCAGCCGCCTGGCCGTGGCGTCCGGCGCGGTGGCCGGCCCGTCAACGTGGAACAGGCGGCGCCTGCCGTGCACGGTGACCAGGTGCTCCACCAGTGCGTGCGCGCCCGACCAGTTGTCCGCCGAGACCACGTCCACGCCGCGCTGCGCCGTGTCGCCCGCCACCACCACCACGGGAACCCGCTTGGCCAGCCTGGAGAGCACGGCGGGCGGCACCACGCCCTCGCCGATCAGCAGGCCGTCCACCTTGCCGGACAGCGCGGTCAGCCGCGAGTGGACCGGGCCGTCCTGCGGCAGCGTGGCCCCGCTGTTCTCGTCCTCGCGCAGGAAGGTGATCAGCAGCGACCAGGACAGCTCCCTGATCCGGGCCTCGACGCCGCGCATCACCTCGTCGTAGAACAGCAGGCTCATCGACTCGATGTCGTACTGGTCCGGCTTGAGCCCGGTGTGCTCCACGCAGACCAGGCCGATGACGTCCTTACGGCTCCTGGCCAGCGACTGCGCGGCGCCGTCGGGCACGTAACCGAGCTCGTCGATCGCCGCGCGCACCCGGGCCCGGGTCGTCTCCCGCACGGCGTCCTGCCCGTGCAGCACGCGCGAGACGGTGGCGATCGACACCCCCGCCCGGTGAGCGACGTCATAGAGCGTAACCAAGCTTTTACCCGCCCTAAATGTAAGCGTTTACAACCAGCGATGTAAGCGCTTACGCTAAACCCCGCAAAGGTGGCCGTCAAGGAGGAAACATGACCAACGTCACCCCGCCAGGCGAGGCGCTCGCCTTCCCCGCGGGATTCGCCTGGGGCGCGGCGACGGCCGCCTACCAGATCGAGGGCGCCACCGACGCGGACGGCCGCGGCGTGTCCGTCTGGGACACGTTCAGCCGGACGCCGGGCAAGGTGCGCGGCGGAGACACTGGTGACATCGCCTGCGACTCCTACCGCCGCTACCCGGAGGACGCCGACCTGCTCAGCTCGCTCGGCCTGTCCAGCTACCGGTTCTCGATCAGCTGGCCGCGGATCTTCCCCGACGGCGCGGGGCGGCTGAACCAGGCGGGGCTCGACCACTACAAGGCGCTGCTCGACGCGCTCGCCGAGCGGGGAGTCTCCGGCGCGGGCACCCTGTTCCACTGGGACCTGCCGCAGGCGCTGCAAGACCAGGGCGGCTGGGCGTCGCGGGACGTCTGCTTGCGCTTCGCGGACTACGCCGCCGTCGTCGGCGAGGCACTCGCCGACCGGGTGGAGCGGTGGATCACGGTGAACGAGCCGCTCGTCGTCAGCCACCTCGGGCACCGGGTCGGCATCCACGCCCCCGGCCTGGCGGACGAGGCCGTCGCCGCGGCGGCCACGCACCACCTGATGCTCGGCCATGGCCTGGCCACCGCCGCGCTGCGGGCCGCCGTCCCCCGCGCCCAGGTGGGGATCGCGCTCAACCTGACGCCGGTGCTCGTCGCGCCCAGCGCCAACGGCTCCGCTGACCTCCTCGAGCGGGCCAGGCGCGTCGCGGACGCCACGCACAACGGCGTGTTCCTCGAGCCGCTGCTTTACGGCCGCTACCCCGAGCACGCGCCTGCCGCCATCCGGCCGCCCGCGGGGCTCATCCACGACGGTGACATGGCGGCGATCTCCGCGCCGATCGACTTCCTCGGGGTGAACTACTACCGGCCGCAGCACCTGCGCGCGGGCGACCCCGACAACCTGCGGCTGCGCGAGTTCCCCCCGGTCCCTGGCATCGAGGGCGGCGTGGTCGAGTACTACCCGCAGGAGATGGAGCTGACCAACATGGACTGGCTCATCGACCCCGACGGGCTGTACCAGCTGCTCGTCAAGCTGGCTGCCGACGCGCCCGGGCTCCCGCTGTACATCACGGAGAACGGGCGCGCCGCCGAGGACTACCTCAACCCGGCCGGGCAGGTCGACGACCTCGAGCGGGTCAAGTACCTGCACCAGCACCTGGAGGCGTGCGCCCGGGCGGTCAGGGACGGGGTGAACCTGCGCGGCTACTACGTCTGGTCGCTGCTCGACAACTTCGAGTGGGCCTACGGGTACCAGAAGCGCTTCGGCATCGTCTACGTGGACTTCCCCACCGGCCGCCGGACGCCCAAGGCGAGCGCCGCCTTCTACGCACGGGTGGCGCGGGAGAACGCGGTACCGCCGCTGCCCGCCAGCTGGCCGTCCTAACGGGGGCACCGGGTTCACTGGGTGCCGAGGACCCGCGCCAGCGCGCTGGCGACCTCGGCGGCCAGCCCTGAGTCACCGCAGGCCGGCCCGGGCCCGGCCGGGCCGGCGTCCCCCGGGTCGGCAAGCACGTCCCTGGTCAGGCGGCAGTCCAGGCACTCAACCTGGTCAAGCCGCCTGACCAGGCGCACGCTGTCGCAGCGCGGGCAGCGGGCAAGCTCACCGAGCGCATCCGGATGGCAGTCCGGGCAGATGAGCACCTGATGCTCACAGACCAGCCCCTGACGCCACGGGCTCGGCTTGCCCGGCTCTGGATCCCCCTGGCGTGCACCGCACCGGTAACAGGGCACGGCTCGCCCTCTCGTTCACAGCTCAAGCATGAGGGATTTCCGGGCTGCGGTCTCCCCCCACCCACGAACCGTTACCCCACGCAGAGCAAATAGTTACATGGACGCCTGCGGCCGCCAAACCGCAAGCAACTGATGCGGGGCGAGGCACCGCCCGCGGACCCAC
This sequence comes from uncultured Actinomycetota bacterium, assembly GCA_963811335.1. Classification (GTDB taxonomy): domain Bacteria; phylum Actinomycetota; class Actinomycetes; order Streptosporangiales; family Streptosporangiaceae; genus Trebonia. The sequence continues at coordinate 292,923 of CAWERB010000022.1, forward strand.
CCCGCGAGCGGCCCTGCGGCGCCAGGGATGCGAGGGCCCGATGGGCGTGCGGGCCATGGCGCCGCCTCCCCGCCATGGCCCGCCATCCGGCAAAACGGTCATACCGGGCAAAGCCTCGCTCTGGCGCGGCGCGCAGGGCGGCGCTCACGGGTCTTACTGGTAAACATTTCGCGACGGGTAAAGAAAAGGCGGCTGGAACGTTTTTTCTTTACCGCGGATGAAAAGTTTACCCGTTACGAACAATTTACCGGTAAGACCGGGCATGCCGGGGCGCGTGGTGCGGCAGTCCCGCGGCGGTCGGCCCGGGCGCAGGGCTTCTTCGGGCACCCTAACTCAACGGCATTTTGTCTCGCCCGTGCGAAATTTCCCTGAAGAGCGGAATTTCCCGTAGAGCTCCCGCGGGAATGCGAGCGCAAGCGCCGACCGGAGTCGCGTGAAGGCGTTACCGCCGCGGACCCGCAGCGCCGACCCCGCCGGATACCCGCACGGGGCGCGGGAAAGACGAAGGGCGGCGGACGGGGAGATTAGCTCGCGCCCTTCCGAAGGACGAGGCGCGAGTAATCTTCCTTCCGCCGCCCACCACGCCGATAACGCCAGCTCGGAGAGCGCCTTCTGGTAGTCGGCGATGTCGCGGGCCTGCGGGATCGGGTTGACGACGGACCAGCGCACCACGCCTTCCTTGTCGATGACGAAGGTGCCGCGGATGGCCAGGCCCCTGGCCTCGTCGAACACGCCGTACTGCTTGGCCACCGCGCCGTGCGGCCAGAAGTCGGCGAGCAGCGAGAACTGGAAGTTCTCCTTCTCCGCCCACACCCGGTGGGCGAAGAGCGAGTCGACGGAGACCGTGAGCAGTTCCACGTCGTCCCTGGTGGTGACCTCGGGGAAGTCCTCACGGAGCGCGCACAGCTCGCCGCTGCAAACCGGGCTGAACGCCAGCGGGTAGAACACCAGCACCACGTTCTTGGCACCGCGGAAGCTGGACAGCTTCACCGGGGTCCCGTGCTGGTCGGGGAGCTCGAAGTCCGGGGCCTCGTCACCGATCTCAACTGCCATGCCTGATCCCTTGCCTCGATCCAGTCGGAGATTACGGTCCCCGCGGGTTAACCCGCGCCCACGACAGCCAAGCCTAGCGAGCCACCGGACGCGGCGACAGGCACCCCGCCACCGTTCGGGATCATTGTTGGCGGTGCCCCGATCGCATGGCGGCAGCGCACCGGTAGCCGTGCGCCTCATGAGATCGCGGTCTTCGCGATCAGGCACGGCCGGGGCACGGGGGCGTCCCCCCCGGAAGATAACGGCGGCTAACGGCGTGCCTTGGGCGCCACCAGCCGCGAGCCCGACCAGTCTCTGGCGGCGCTCACACTCGATGTCTGGGCAAGGCCGGCGGTGGGCGCCGCCTCGCCGATGTCGCTCGGTTCGACATGTCCCGGCCTGCCCGCCTTGGGGGTGAGCAGCCAGATATATCCCCCGTCGCCCAGCGGTCCCAGGGCGTCGACCAGGGCGTCCACCAGGTCGCCGTCGTCCTCCCTGAACCACATCAGGACCACGTCGACGACGTCCTCGTCATAGTCCTCATCGACAAGCTGCACGCCATCGACAGCCGTGATCGCCTGGCGCAGTTGCTCATCGCAATCGGTGTCATAGCCGAGTTCCTGAACTACCTGGCCCGGCTTGATGCCGAGCCTCTCGGCCTGGCCGCGTTCATCCTGCGCCTGGCGCGCGGTCGCGCTCACTGACTTCCTCCAAATCCTTCCCCGCGTCCCGCGATCGCCTTCCTAGGCGTCAGCGGCCGCGTCAGTACTTCTTGTTGGGACAGTTCACACTGGGTCGGGCCCTTGCGCAAGTGGCAATCTGCCCCACGCTGGAAACCGCTCCCTTTTGTTGACCTTCCCCATACGCGGATCGCCACCCCGGAGCGAGGCTCCGATACGTACGGTAACTTGTTTGGTCGCATTCCGCGACATCGGGCCGGTCGCCTCCGGGTCGGGCGGGATGCAAGCAGGGCTCAGCCCGGGCGGCCGGCCACAGCCGGGGACCCCGCGGCCCACGGCACCGGGCGGCGCCAGTTACCGTTTGGTAGAGATGAAAATCAGCCCAAGACGTACGACGATGGGTCTGAAAAGCTCAGTCGAGTTCCGGCGGCAAACAGCCGCCGTATGCGGAAGGCGAGGGTAGGCGCGTGGCTTCCGGACGTCAGCGTTACTCCATCATCAGCGACGGGCTGCCCACGCAGCTACCGGACATCGATCCGGACGAGACACGCGAGTGGGTCGACTCGTTCGAACTCCGTCACCCGCACCCGCGGTCGCGGGCGGGCCCGCTACCTGATGCTGCGCCTCCTAGAGCGCGCGCGCGAGCAGCAGGTCGGGGTGCCCGGCCTGCGTTCGACGGATTACATCAACACCATCCCGCCGGAGCGGGAGCCGTGGTTCCCCGGCGACGAGTACGTGGAACGGCGCATCCGCGCCTATATCAGGTGGAACGCCGCGATCATGGTGTCCAGGGCGAACCGCCCCGGCGGCGCGGGCGTCGGCGGGCACATCGCCACCTACGCGTCCGCGGCCTCGCTGTATGAGGTGGGCTTCAACCACTTCTTCCGGGGCAAGGAGCACGGGGAGTCCGGCGACCAGGTGTTCATCCAGGGGCACGCGGCGCCGGGCATCTACGCGCGCGCCTTCCTCGAGGGACGCCTCACCGAGACGCAGCTCGACGGGTTCCGGCAGGAGCGGTCGCATCCAGGCGGCGGGCTGCCGTCTTACCCGCACCCGCGGCTAATGCCCGGCTTCTGGGAGTTCCCCACGGTCTCCATGGGCCTCGGGCCGCTGAACGCCATCTACCAGGCGCGGTTCAACCGCTACCTGCTCGCCCGCGAGCTGCACGACACGTCGCGCTCGCACGTGTGGGCGTTTCTCGGCGACGGCGAGATGGACGAGCCTGAGGCCCTCGGCGCCATCGGGCTCGCGGCCCGCGAGGAGCTCGACAACCTCACGTTCGTCATCAACTGCAACCTGCAGCGGCTGGACGGCCCGGTGCGCGGCAACGGCAAGATCATCCAGGAGCTCGAGTCGTTCTTCCGCGGCGCGGGCTGGAACGTGATCAAGGTCATCTGGGGCCGCGACTGGGACCCGATCCTGGCGCAGGACACCGACGGCGTGCTCGTCAACAAGATGAACACCACGCCGGACGGGCAGTTCCAGACCTACACCGTCGAGTCGGGCGGGTACATCCGCGAGAACTTCTTCGGCGGCGACCCCCGGCTGCGCAAGATGGTCGAGCACCTGTCCGACGACCAGATCCGCAACCTGTCCCGCGGCGGGCACGACTACCGCAAGGTCTACGCGGCGTTCAAGGCGGCCCGCGAGCACGTCGGGCAGCCGACGGTGATCCTCACCCACACGATCAAGGGCTGGACGCTCGGCAAGGACTTCGAGGCGCGCAACGCCACGCACCAGATGAAGAAGCTCACCAAGGACGAGCTCAAGGAGTTCCGCGACCGGCTCTACCTGCCGATCTCCGACGCGGCCCTGGAGGCGGAGCTGCCGCCGTACTACCACCCGGGACCGGACTCCGACGAGATCAGGTACATGCACGAGCGGCGGGCCGCGCTCGGCGGGATGCTGCCGCGCCGCGTGGTGCGGGCCAAGCCGCTGCCGCAGCCGCCCGCCTCGGTGTTCGACGAGTACCGGCGGGGCTCGGGCAAGCAGTCGGTGGCCACCACGATGGCCTTCGTGCGGATACTCAAGGACCTGATGAAGGACCCGGTGATCGGCGAGCGGTTCGTGCCGATCATCCCGGACGAGGCGCGGACCTTCGGCATGGACTCGCTGTTCCCGACGGCGAAGATCTACTCGCCGTTCGGCCAGACGTACGAGGCCGTGGACCGCAACCTCATGCTTGGCCTACAAGGAGTCCGAGCGCGGGCAGATGCTGCACGAGGGCATCTCCGAGGCGGGCGCGATGGGGTCGGTCATCGCGGCGGGCTCCTCGTACGCCACGCACGGCACGCACATGATCCCGGTGTACGTGTTCTACTCGATGTTCGGCTGGCAGCGGACCGGCGACCAGATGTGGGCGCTCGGCGACCAGATGGGCCGCGGCTTCCTGCTCGGCGCCACCGCCGGCCGCACCACGCTGACCGGCGAGGGGCTGCAGCACAACGACGGGCACTCGCAGCTGCTCGCGTCGGTGTCCGAGGCGTGCGTGTCCTACGACCCGGCGTGGGCGTACGAGATCTCGGTGATCACCCGCGACGCGCTGCGGCGGATGTACGACTCGACACCGGGGCACCCGGACGGCGAGGACATCTTCTACTACCTCACCGTCTACAACGAGCCGTACCCGCAGCCGCCGGCGCCTGCGGTGGAAGGCCTGGACGAGGGCATCCTGCGCGGCATGTACCGCTACGCGGCGGCGCCGCCGCCGTCGCCGTCGTCGTCGTCGGAGGGGGGCACGCCGCCGCGGGCGCAGCTGCTCGCCTCGGGCGTCGCGGTGCCGTGGGCGCTGTCCGCGCAGCGGCTACTCGCGGAGGACTGGGGGGTCGCCGCGGACGTCTGGTCGGTCACCTCGTGGACCGAGCTGCGCCGGGACGCGCTCGCCTGCGAGTCGCACAACATGCTGCACCCGGGCGAAGAGACGCGCGTGCCGTACGTGACGACCGCCCTTGACGGGGCGCCCGGCCCGGTGGTCGCCGTCTCCGACTGGATGCGCGCGGTGCCGGACCAGATCGCCCGCTGGGTGCCCGCGACGTTGTACACGTCGCTCGGCACGGACGGGTTCGGCTTCTCCGACACGCGGCCGGCCGCCCGCCGGTTCTTCCACGTGGACGCGGAGTCGATCGTGCTCGCGGTGCTCTCGCAGCTTGCCAGGTCCGGCGAGGTGGACCGGTCGCTGCCTGCCGAGGCGATCGTCCGGTACAAGCTGGACCTGCCGGTGTCGGAGTCCCTTGGCTAGCGGGCGGCGCGGCGCGGCGGTCGCGACTTCCCGGGTCGATCCGGAGACGGTGACGCGGATCGAGCGGTCGATGGGGGCGCTCGGCACCGCCGCCATCGCGGCGATGGACGAGCGCCTCCCCTGGTTCAGGAAGATGACCGCGGAGAACCGCTCCTGGCTCGGGCTTGTCGCCCAGGCGGGCATCGCCTCGTTCGTGGACTGGATCAAGCACCCGGAACGGATGCGGCCCGCCGCCACCGAGGTATTCGGCACCGCCCCCCGTGAGCTGGCGCGCGCGGTGCGGCTGCAGCAAGCGGTCGAGATGGTCCGGGTGATCATCGACGTCGTTGAGGGGCGGGTCGACGACCTGGCGGCACCCGGTTCCGAGGCCGAGCTGCGCGAGGCGGTCCTGGTGTACGCGCGCGAGATCGCGTTCGGCGCGGCCCAGGTGTACGCGCGCACCGCCGAGGCCCGCGGCGCCTGGGATGCCCGGCTCGAGGCGCTGGTTGTCGACTCGCTGGTCCGCGGCGAGGGGCAGGAGTCGCTCAACTCCTGGGCGTCGGCGCTCAACTGGTCGTCCTCCCCCGTTTCCGTTCTGGTGGGGGCGATGGAGGGCGATGAGGCCGAGCCGGCCATCGACGAGCTGCGCTCGGCGGCCAGGCGGGCGCGCCTCGACCTGCTGGCCGGGGTGCAGGGCGGCAGGCTGATCGTCGTGCTCGGCGGGGCCGACGACCCGATGACCGCCGCCGAGAAACTGGCCGGGCTGTTCGGCCCGGGCCCGCTTGTCGTCGGGCCGGCCGTGCGTGACCTGCGGTCGGCGCACGCCTCGGCCCGCGCCGCGCTGGCCGGGCTGCGGGTGGCACCCGCCTGGCCGGACGCGCCGCGCCCGGTCGGCGCGGACGAGCTGCTACCCGAGCGCGCGCTTGACGGCGACGCCGACGCGGCGGCCGCCCTGGTGGCGCACGCGTACCAGCCGCTGCTCGCCGGGGGCAGCGCGCTGCTCGATACGCTCACCGCCTACCTGGAGCAGGGATCGTCCCTTGAGGCCACCGCCCGGATGCTCTTCGTCCACCCGAACACGGTCCGCTACCGGCTGCGCCGGGTCACCGAGCTCACCGGCTACACCCCGTCAGACGGGCGCGACGGCTTTACGCTGTGGACGGCCGTGATCCTCGGCCGCCTCGCCGCGAAACGAGGCTAGCCCGGCGGCGGGCGCGGGCACCTCCCCGCCGGTTACCAGACGGTGACGCAGCAGCTAACCTTCATTGGAGGTTACCTACAACATCTCGGTGGGGAAGTTCGTGCCGTTCGATATCCGAGTGGCGGGTCTCTACAGGGCAAGGTGAATACCGTGCTGATCTTTACCGCGCCCGGGCAGGGCGCGCAGACCCCCGGCTTCCTGTCCCCCTGGCTGGAGCTGCCCGAGCTCGCCGAACAGCTCGGCACCTGGTCGGAGCTGGCCGGCCGTGACCTGATCCGGCTCGGCACGGCCGGCAGCGCGGAAGAGATCACCGACACCTCCGTCGCTCAGCCGCTGCTCACCGCCGCGGCGCTCGCGGTCGCCGGGCTGCTCGGCCAGCCGCACGTCGCCGCCGGGCACAGCGTCGGCGAGCTCGCGGCCGGCGTGATCGCGGGTGTGATGTCCGCCGAGGACGCCATCGCGCTCACCCGGGTCCGCGGCGAGGCGATGGCCGCCGCGTGCGACGCCCAGCCCACCGGGATGAGCGCGGTGCTCGGCGGCGACGAGTCCGCCGTGCTCGCCGCCATCGCCGCTGCCGGGCTCACCCCGGCCAACGTCAACACCGCCGGGCAGATCGTGGCCGGCGGCACGCTCGATCAGCTCGCCGCGTTCGCGGCCAGCCCGCCCGCCGGGGCCAGGATCCGGCCGCTGCGCGTGGCGGGCGCGTTCCACACCAGCCACATGGCCCCGGCGGTCGACACGCTGGCCGCGGCGGCCGCGGGCGTCACGGTCAAGGACCCGGCGATCACGCTGCTGTCCAACCGCGACGGCGCGGTGGTCACCGCGGGCACCGACTGGCTCGACCGGATCGCCAGCCAGGTCGCGAGCCCCGTCCGGTGGGACCAGTGCATGGCGACGATGTCCGCCATCGGGGTCACCGCGCTGATCGAGCTGGCACCGGGCGGGACGCTGACCGGGATCGCGAAGCGGGCGCTGCCCGGCGTCGAGCTGCTTGCCATGAAGACCCCCGACCAGATGGACGCCGCCCGGGCCCTGGTCGCGGCGTACGCCGGGGAACCAGGTCACGTTGAGCCGAGGGAGCAGTGGGAATGAGCGAGCTGACCGGGACGAAGATCCTCGGCTTCGGCGGGTACCAGCCCGACAAGGTGCTGACCAACGACGACCTGGCGAAAATAGTCGACACCAACGACGAGTGGATCAGGTCGCGCGTGGGCATCGCGTCGCGGCGGGTCGCCGCGGACGACGAGACCGTCGCCGACATGGCCGAGGCGGCCGGGGCCAAGGCGCTCGCCGCCTCGGGGCTCGAGCCGTCGGAAGTCGACCTGGTCATCGTGGCGACCTGCTCGCCCGAGGTGCCGCTGCCCAACGTGGCGGCCACGGTCGCCCACCGGCTCGGCATCCCCGCGCCCGGCGCCTACGACCTCAACGCGGCCTGCGCCGGGTTCTGCTACGCGATCGCCGCCGCCTCCGACTCGGTGCGCGCCGGGTCGGCGCGGAACGTGCTGGTGATCGGCGCGGAGAAGATGACCTCGTGGATCGACTGGACCGACCGGTCCACCTGCATCATCTTCGCCGACGGCGCCGGGGCGGCCGTGGTCGGCCCGGCCGGGCCCGGTGAGCCGCCAGGGATCGGCCCGGTGGTCTGGGGCTCGGCGGGCGACCAGGCGAGCAAGATCACCATCACCGGGCGGAACGGGGCGCTCACCCAGGACGGCCAGGCGGTGTTCCGCTGGGCGACCACCGCGATGGCGCCGGTGGCGCTCGAGGCCTGCCGTCGCGCCGGGGTGACACCCGCCGACATCTCGGCGTTCGTGCCGCACCAGGCGAACCTGCGGATCATCGAGGCGATCGCCCGGCGGCTCGGCATCCCGCGTGACCGGGTCGCCGACGACATCATCACCGCGGGCAACACCTCGTCGGCGTCGATACCGCTCGCCCTGTCGCGGATGGCCGAGCAGGGCCGCCTGCAGCCGGGCACCCCCGCGCTGCTCGTCGCGTTCGGCGCCGGCCTGTCCTACGCGTCGCAGGTGATCACGGTACCCTAGCCGCGCCGTCCATGAGGACCTGCCCCGAGTCAGCGGGGCGGCCATAACGCACAACCCACCTGTAAGGAGACACAGTGACTGACCAGGAGATTCTCTCCGGGCTCGCGGAGATCATCGAGGAGATCGCGGGAACCCCGGCCGACGAGGTGACCCCGGGCGCGAACTTCGTCGACGACCTCGACATCGACTCGCTGTCCATGGTCGAGATCGCCGTCGCGGCCCAGGACAAGTTCGGCGTCGAGATCCCGGACGAGCAGCTCAAGGACCTCAAGACCGTCCAGGACGTCGTCAACTTCGTCTCGAAGAACTCCTGAGCCACGCCAGTCAGCGCCCGGGGTTACGGGGTCCCCCGGGCGATGACTGCCGTCCAGGCACCCCGGGGACATGATTTACGGAGGTTTCAGTGGGCAGCAACGATCGGGCCAGCGTCGTCGTCACGGGGCTCGGCGCGACCACGCCGCTGGGCGGTGACGTCGCGTCAACCTGGTCGGCGATGCTCGCCGGGACGAGCGGCGTGCGCCGCCTGACCGAGCCGTGGGTCGAGGACCTGCCGGTCAAGATCGCCGCGCCCGCCGCGGTCGACCCGGTGGGGATCCTCGGCAAGCCGCAGGCCCGCAAGCTGGACCGGTACGAGCAGCTCGCCATGGTCGCGGCGCGCGAGGCGTGGGCCGACGCGGGATCGCCCGCGGTCGACCCGTACCGGCTCGGCGTCGCGGTGACCAGCGGCATCGGCGGCATCGGATCCACACTCGCCGCCTACGACACGCTGCGGGAGCGGGGCTGGAGCCGCATCTCGCCCTTCACCGTGCCGATGCTGATGCCGAACGGAGCGGCCGGCTGGCTCAGCATCGAGTTCGGCGCGAAGGCCGGGGCGCACGCGGCGGTCAGCGCCTGCGCGTCCGGCGCGGAGGCGATCGGCTACGGCATCGACATGATCAGGTGCGGCCGGGCCGACGTGGTGATCGCCGGCGGCGCCGAGGCCGCGATCATGGCGCTGAACCTCGGCGCCTTCGCCGTGATGCGCGCCATGTCTACCCGCAACGACGAGCCGGAGCGCGCGTCGCGCCCGTTCGACAAGGGACGCGACGGGTTCGTGCTCGGCGAGGGCGCGGGCGTGGTGATCCTGGAGTCGCTTGAGCACGCGCTGGCCCGCGACGCGCGGATCTACGCGGTGGCGGCCGGGGCGGGGTACTCCTCGGACGCGCACCACATCTCGCTCGGCGCACCCGACGGCGAGGGCGTCAAGTTCGCGATCAGCGCCGCGCTGCGGGACGCCGCGGTAGCGCCGGCCCAGGTGGTGCACGTCAACGCGCACGCCACCTCCACGCCGGGCGGCGACCCGCTTGAGGCCATGGCCATCCAGGCGGCCCTCGGCGCCGACTCCGGCGGCGTGGTGGTCTCCGCCACCAAGTCGATGACCGGGCACCTGCTCGGCGGGGCCGGCGCGGTGGAGTCGGTGGCGGCGATCATGGCGCTGGTCGACCGGATGGCACCGCCCACGATCAACCTGGACGATCCCGACGACGACCTGGGCATCGACATCGCCGTCAAGCCGCGGCCGCTCACCTCGCGGGTGGCGGGCGCGCCGATGGCAGTGCTCAACGACGCGTTCGGCTTCGGCGGCCACAACGTGGCGCTCGCGTTCACCGAGTACCAGCCCGGGCAGGCCTGAGCGGGGCCGCGCATGTAGGACACCGCTGATCTTTACAGCTGATCGCGGCTGACCTGGAACTCGGCCATGAGATCCCGGAGGGAGGCCCGCGATCCCGTGCGGAGGATCGACCCGCTGTACACCGCAGTGGCGAGCCTGGCGAGGCCGACCGTGCACGCGACGCTCAAAGCGGCCGACAGGGCGAACTGCCACCAGGCGGCCGCGCCGAGGCTGACCAGGACAGGCATGGCGAACGGTGCGGTCGGCGGCAGGTAGGCCAGCACGTGCACCAGGGCGGACGGGCTCCCGGAGATCGCCGCGGTGGACGACACGAAGAAGCCGAAGATCACCGGCAGGCCGAGCGGGATCAGCAGCGACTGCGCTTGCTCCGGGCGGTCTGCCGTCGAACCGGCCGCCGCGTACACCCAGGCATAGAAGGCGTAGCCGAGGATGAGCCATGAGAGCGTGGCGGCGACGGTCAGCGGCGTGAGCGCGTTCAGCACGTCCGAGTGCGTCGCGCGCACCTCGCTGACGGCGACCGCAACGGCTAGGCCAGCCTGCAGGAACGCCGCGAGGCCGATGCCGAGGACCTTGCCCGCCAGCAGCCGGGCCGGGGACAGCGCCGCGAGCAGTACCTCAGCGATCCGGCTTGACTTCTCCTCGAGCACCCCGGTCAGCGTCCACGCGTTGTACTGGGTCAGCATGAAGAAGAGCAGCAGCAGGCCGACGTACGACGTGTTCCGCTGGGTGGTGCCGGGACCGCCCGGTTGCAGGGCTGACAGGGGAGCGGCCGCGCGCCGGCGATCGCGGTGGCCTGCGCCGGGGTCAGCCTCGCCGCTTCCAGTGCCTCGGCGGTGCCGACGGTGCGGGCCACGGCCCGGGCGAGTTGTGCGCCCTGCGACGTGTCCGATGCCACGGTCGGCTTGTTCGTAACAACCCGGCTGCCGTCGACGACGGCCAGGTCGATGTGTCCCGCCCGCAGGTCCGCCGTCGCGGCCTGTGCGCCCGACTCGGAGACGAGGTGGACGGTGACTCCGATGCCCGTGCCGTCGGCGACCACCGCAGCGCGGACTGGTGCGCTCAGGGTTCCGGCGATGCCGACTTGCTGGACGGCCTGCTTGTGACCGTGCAGCGCGGGGATCACGATCGCACCAGAAACGATGAGCAGGACGAGGAGCGTCCCGATGCGGAAAACCCGGCCGCGGGTCCGCACCCGGAATTCCCGCGCCGCAACGAGGCCGGTGTCGCCGGGCAGCGGCAGCAGCCGCAGGGCGGGCTGGCCGGTACCCGGCGGGGGGACGAGGAGCGCGCCGCCCCCCGGGCGCGGCCGCGGCCCGGCGGCGCCGGACTGGCGGCGCATGCGGTAGATCACGAAGAAGGCCGCGCCGACCGCGATGACGATGGGGAGGACGCTGCTCACCGGTATGCCCCCGCCTTCAACGTGACGGCCTGGCGCTGGTCGGCCCCGTGGGCGACGGCCTCGCGGAAGACCTCCGACAGCCGCCGTCGCTGCACGGCGAACTCCGTCACGGGGCCCGCCGCGATCGCGGCCCGCAGCACGGACTGGGAGTCGGCTGGCTTGGAAAGGACCAGGCGGAGCGCGCCGCCGTCGTTCTCGGACACCGTGACCCCGGCGAGCCCGCGCGCCCAGGCCCCGTCCCGGTCCCCGGCCACCCGGACCACGAGGCGCGGCAGGCCGCGCGTGGCCAGGTCCTCAACCGTCCCGGACGTGACAAGCCGACCGCGGTCGATAATCAGGACCGACTCGCACAAGTCCTCGACGAGGTTGAGCTGGTGACTGGAGAACAGGACGCACTTGCCTGCCCGTGCGTGGCTGGCCAGGACTTCGCCGACCGCCTCGATGCCTTCCGGGTCGAGGCCGGCACAGCGGCTCGTCAAGGACGAGCAGGTCCGGGTTGTGCACGAGGGCGGAGGCCAGCTGGACGCGCTGCTGGTTGCCGAGTGAGAGCGACTCGACCTTGCTCGTGGCCTGGGCGCCGATCCCGAGCCGCTCTAGCCACCCAGTCGCGGCGGCCGTGGCGGCCGCCGGGGACAGGCCGTGGATCCGTCCGAGGTACTCAAGCTGCTCGGCGACGAGCATGCCTGGGTACAGGCCGCGTTCCTCGGGCAGGTAGCCGAACCGGCGGCGGTCGGCCAGCGTGACCGGGCGGCCGTTCCAGCGGACCATGCCGGCGTCAAGGGCGGTGAGCCCGAACACGGCGCGCATCGTGGTGGTTTTGCCGGCGCCATTCGGGCCGAGGAAGCCAGTCACCTGACCAGAGGTGACCGAGAATGACAGATCGTCGAGCGCGGTAACGGGGCCGTACCGGCGGGTCAGGCCGTCCAGCTCAAGCCGGGACATGGCAGTCCTTCCCTGGGCCCGCGGATCCGCGTCACCGGGCTGGAAAGAACGTGCCAGATGGCCGAACGAAGTGAGCCGGTGGGCTTGCAGCCCTTCCCGCGGATCAGGAGGTAGCCGGAACTGCCGCCGTCTATTTTACTCGCGCGCCGCCGCCGCGCAACATCTGGAACACCGGGCCGTTGACTGGCTCGATGAGCAGCTGGCGGTTCGTCAGCGCCGCGCACGCGTGCCTCCCGTCGGTGCTCGCCAGCAGCGAGGCGCCCCCGCCTGGGCCCTCGCCAGCGACGCCCGCCGCGGCGGCGGTCTCGTTCACGGCCCAGCCGAGGCCCACGCCAATTCCGTTCGGCTGCGTAGCGTGCGACCGGAGCGCCTGCACCGCCAGGGACCGCGGCACCAGCCCTGACCAGCCGAGCCCGAACCGGGCGAGGTCCGCCGCGGTGATCCACAGCCCTGCGGCGGCCGGGAAGACGCTGACCTGCCCGGCCGTGGGCGTGAACATCTCGTCGGCCGCCACGTCGTAGCCGGTGACGGGGGTGTGCGGGGCGGACTGCGGGCCAGCTGGCCAGGATTGCGGGAACCATGACTGCGACATGCCGAGGGGCTGCAGGACCAGGCGGGACACCGCGTCGGGGTACGCGAGCCCGGTTCGCCCAGCGATGACCTCGCCGAGCGCCGCGTAGCCGACGTTGGCGGGGCTGAACGTGCCGCGCTTCCCGGTGCAGGCGATAACCGGGCCGGTCACCGTCGCGAGGGCGGGGACTGCGGGCGCGAGGACCACTGCGGGATCGGTCATCCCGGCGGTGTGCGCCAGCAGGTCCCTGACGGTGACCGCGTTGTCGGCGAGCTGGACCGTGCTGAGATGGGAATTTGCCCGGTCGTCGAGGCGCAGCTGCCCGTCGGCGGCCAGGCACAGTACGGTCGCCGCCGTGACCGCCATGGTGACCTGGTACGCGGGGAACGCGTGCGCGGCGCGAAGTGGCTCGGCGCGCTCAAGGCTGGCCCAGCCGGTCAGCGAGGTCCAGGCCTCCCCGCTTGCGCTGGCCCCGGCGAGCGCAAGGCCTACAGTCCGAGCTGGGCTGACGCGGTGGCGGCGAGCGCCGTGAGCTGAGCCGGGACCGGCCCGGTGGCCGCCGCTGGCGGCGCGTCTGTGCGCGGGTCGCTGATCCGCTCGCCGAGGCTGCGCTCCTGGACCCTGGCGAGCCGGTAGGGCGGGCGCGGTTCGGTGGTCGCCGTGACCAGGTGCCCGGATACGTGTCCAAGCGCGGTGAACGGCGTGTGGCGGGTGACGACCAGTTCTGCGCGCAGCATGGGAGCCAGGGCGGCGATCCTGGCGACAAGCCGGTCCGGCGGCACCGCCGCGAGGAACTCCCCAGTGAAGTGCTGCCGCAGCTCCGCCTCGTCCGGGGCGAGCCAGCCGGGTTCGTCTGCGCCGCCGAACCGCGCGGCGATCCACCGTAGCTGCGCGACCGCGTGCCCCTCGCCGTCGGCGGACGCGCCGGCGACCGCCGTCCGCAGTGCGGTCCAGCTCGGCTGGCCATGCTCCCTGGCGACCGCGAGCTGCGCGTCGTGCAATGAGGGGAACTCCCCGGCCGCGCGCCGCCGCTTGGCCTCGAGTTTGAGGTGCCGCAGGCTGGCGTGCTCAGGCAATGCACGCATATCGCTCACGTTCTGAGCGTAACCGCCTGCCCTGCTGCCCGGGAGCTGGCCGCAACGGCATGATCCGTACGCCGTCCGCCGCCGCCGCCGTCCGCGCCCGCGATGGCATCGCCGGTCAAGGTCTCGAGGTCCTTTCGCCGGCGAACGCGCGGGGTTGTGAACCGCTCAGCGGATAGTGAGCTTTCGCGCACGATAGTGAGTTCTGGCGCTCCCGCAGGATCCGGCCGCCCCCGGCTGCACCTGATCGGGGCCACCTAGAGATTGTGAGGTTAGTGACCGAATTAATGTTCTCGTGCTATGATAGGTGATGTGAACCTGACGGAGTGGGCGTGGTTGCAGGGAGGTGCACCCGCAGCCCGCCTACCGGCGGTTCCGGGAGGGGACCCTGCCGGTGCCGGCCGTGCAGGTGAACTCCCGGTCCGTGCTGGTCGCCCCGGACACCGCCGCTGCCCTGGCTGAGGGCGGCGGGCTGGGCTTGTACGCGCGGGTGTCGTCGCACGACCAGAAGCCGGACCTGGACCGGCAGGTCGCCCGGGTCGAGGTCGGCTCCGGCATGAACGGGGCGCGTTCCAAGGCCCGCCGGTCGGCGCGGAACCGGGCGGAGAAAGCACTTCGGTACGCGGCCCGCGAGGTCGCCCCGGAGCCTGCGGAGGCGGCCGGGTGAGCCGACGCCTGCGGGAGATCGCCGACCCGTTCGTGGCCGCCGCCCCGGCGGGGGCGCGGGTCCGGACCCGGCTGCGCGTTTCCGCACAAGACGAGGCCGTGCTCTGGGCGGTCGGCCGTCACCTGGGCGCACTATCGGGGAAGGACCTGGCCGCCCGGTGCGCCGAGGGACGGCTGGACGCCAGGGGCCGCGCGGAGTCCCGCCGGGAAAGGAAGCGGGCACTGACCGCCGAGTCCTCCTCCCGCTGGGCCGGGGCGATCACGAGAACCACCGAGGACGCCTGGCAGCTCGCCAGCCGGAACCTCGCCGCAGAGCGCGGCACCCTTCAGGCCCGGGTACGGAAGATCGAAGCCCGCGCCGCCGTCCCCGCAGGCACGAGGGCCGGGCGTCTCTCCGGGTACGCGACCCCCGCCGAACGGCACGCCAAGACCATCCGGCTCAAGGCGCTGAAGGCCAGGCTCGCCCGGGCCGAGCGGCGGGCCGAGGACGGCCGCGTGTCAATCACCAGGGGCGGGCGGCGGCTGATGCGTACCCGGCTCAGCCTCGCCGACGCCGGGCTCACCGAAGGCCAGTGGCGGGAGCGGTGGGAGGCCGCCCGGCTGTTCCTCACGGCAGACGGCGAAAAGGACAAAGCCTGGGGAAACGAAACAATCAGGTTCAACCCCGACGAGGGCTGGCTGGAACTCAAGCTCCCCGTGCCCATTGCCCACCTGGCGAACCGGCCCCACGGTCGCTACCGCCTGAGCTGCCCGGCCGGGTTCAAACACCGCGGCGACGAGGTCGCCGCCCAGGCAGCCACCGGGGCCGTCCGCTACGACCTCAGCTATGACCCGGAGCGGTGCCGCTGGTACTGCGACGCGTCGTGGAAGACCCCCGCCCGCCCGGTCCCGTCCCTCGAAGAACTCCGGGCCTCGCCTGTTGTGGCGGTCGACGTCAATGTCGGGCACCTTGCCGTCGCCGTCATCGCACCTGATGGCAATGTCATGGGAACCCCGTTTACCATCCCGTTCCAGCTCACCGGACTGCCAGCCGCCGCCCGTGACGGCCGCGTCCGCGCCGCCGTGTCCACCCTGATCGCGACCGCGAAGGCCACCGGTGCCCGGGCCGTGACAATTGAGAACCTGGACTTCGAAAAGGCCCGCGCCGAGGGCCGCGAGCGCACCGGGAACAGGCCCTCGCGCGGCCCGCGCGGCCGGAACTTCCGCCGGGCCGTCGCGGGCCTCCCCACCGCCAGGTTCGGTAACCGCCTCGTGCAAATGACCGCGAACGCCGATCTTTCGGTCGTGGTCGTCGATGCTGCGTATTCCAGCCGCTGGGGAGCCGAGCACTGGCTCGCGCCCCTGCGGGAGCACCATCCAGAGCTCACCGGGCACCACGCCGCGGCGCTGGTACTCGGGAGGCGCGGCCAGGGCCGCAGGGCCCGGCATCGCGCGACAGGGAACCGCGCCGCCCCAGCGGACGCAGCGCGGCCAGCCCAGGCGCGAGCCAGGAAACTCCCGGCAGCCAAGACCGCAAACAGGAAACCCGCCGCCCCACGAGGCACCCGGCAGCCGCCAGGCAGCAAGACCGGCCCGCCTCAACGGATCACGGCGGGCATCCAGGCGACCCAGGACCGTTCGGGGCCGCCCACCGGGCAATACTCACTATTGCGCGGCGGTTAGGAACGGTCTCGCCGGAGATGGACGCAGCCATGCCGAAGAAGCAGAGCACCGCGGGGAAGAAGGCCCGCGCGGCGGCCCGCGCCGGGGAGAAGTACACCACCGCCCTTCGCGGGCACCTGGCCCCGGGCGCCGGCTCCGGTCTTGCCCACCGCGGTTTCCTGGATCACGCGCCGGACCTGCGGCCCTTGCGTGATACCGGCCTGTTCGAACGGATCGGCGGCCAGCCAACGGTCGACCGGCTGGTCGACCTCTTGTATGAGGGGATCGAGGCCGACGACCAGCTGCGCCCGTTGTTCGGGCGCGACGTAACCGCCGCCAAGCCGCGGCAGAAGATGTTCTTCGCCGAGTGGCTGGGCGGGCCGCGTCGTTACAGCGAGTCGGCCTGGACGAACCTGAAGCACAGCCATGACGGCAAGCCGATCACGCGTGCGCTCGCCGGACGGTGGCTCGGGCACTTCGACCGCGCGCTGACGGCCACCGTCGAGGCTGACAGCGACCGCAGGGCGATCTTCCGGCAGCTCCGCCCGCTCGCCATGGCCCTGGTCAACCGGCCCGAACCGCAGGACGTGGCCTGGTGCGGCGTCGGCGCCCGGGCCGTGACCCGGGCAACGGACCTCGCCCGCCGTGGTGACGTCACCGGGCTCGGCGCGGCGCTTGCGCAGGCACCGGATCTGCTGCGCCCGACGTACGCCGCCGCGATCATGCAGGCGGCGGCGCTAGCGGGCCGCACCGAGGTGGTGGCGATGCTGCTTGAGGGGGGCGCCGGGCCGGACCATCCGTTCTATCTTCCCGTGGGGGTCACCGGGCGGGCGTTCGAGCGGGTGATATTCGTGACCCCGCTGTGCGCGGCCCGGTTCAAGCGCCGCGCCGCGGTCGAGTCGCTGCTCTTGGCCGCGGGGGCCAGCGAGGACGTCTTCACCGCGGCCTTCCTCGGCGACCTCGCCTCGCTCGGGCGGATGCTCACGGCCGACCCCGGGCTGGCCCAGGCGACCGATCCGGCGGTGGACGTCCTCGACATCACGCCCGTCGAGCACGCGGTCGCGGGCGGCCAGGCCGACGCGCTCGCGCTCATCCTCGACCACACCGCGAATCCGCTTCCCAGCGGCGTGCGGGCGCTGCGCGGCGCCGCCGCCCAGGGCAGCCTGGCCATGACCGAGCTGCTGCTGGCCCACGGCGCGGACGCCACCCGGATCGGCGTCGGGCGCTGGGTGCTCCACCCGCAGCTGGCCCCGCTGCTCGCCAGCCGGGGCGCGGCGATCGACTCCAGCGGCGCGTGGATCGGGGCCGCCTGCACGGGAAACCAGGGCCGCAAGGACGACCCGGACTATGTCCGGGCGCTGCTGCGCCACGGCGCCCGCGCGACCGATCGCCGCGGCGGCGACTACCTGATAAGGTCCGGCCGGCGTCCGGGCGCTCGACGCGACCGCGCTGCACTACGCCGCCAAGGCAGGCTTCACGGCGACCATCGAGGTGCTCCTCGAATCAGGCGCGGACCCAGGCGCCCGCGACAGCCGCGGCCGCACGCCGCTCGACTGGCTGGAACAGGCGGCGCCGTCGGTGTCGCGAGCCGCGGTCAGGCAGCTGCTGCAAAGGCCGGCGGCGTCCTAGAGCATGGGGCTGCCGTCGCCTGGGCTGGCCGGGCCGGTGGGCGGCTCGTCGGAGGACGGCGCGGCCGGCTTGTCCGTAGTCTCCGGTGCAGGCGCCTCCGCGGGCGTCTCCGCGGGCGTCTCCGTCGCGGCGGGCGTGCGGGACTCCGCGATGAGCTCCTCGAGGCGCGGGCCGTGCAGGCGGCGGAAGGTGCGGTGCGCGCGGGCCCGGTCGAGGATGGCGACCTCGAGGTTGGCCGCCGTCAGCTCCGGCTGTGCGCCGTTCCCGGCCGCGGCGGGCCCGGCCGCCGCCGCCGGGGCGGCGAGCGCGGCGAGCGCCGCCCCAAGCGCCTCGGTGAGCGACATGCCGTCGGAGAAGCCCTCCTTGAGCGCCGCCGCCACCTGGTCGGCCTGGCCGCCGAAGGCGACGAACCCCGGCTCGTCGGACACCGAGCCGTCCCAGGAGATGCGGTAGATCTGGTCGCCGTCCGGCTTGGCGCCGACCTCGGCGACCACGATCTCCACCTCGTACGGCTTGCCGCTCGGCTCACTGAAGTTCTGGCCGAGCGCCTGCGCGTACCAGTTCGCCAGTCCGCGCGCGGTCACGTCCCCCCGGTCGAACTGGTAGCCGGTCAGGTCCGCGTAGGTGACGCCGGCCTTGCGCAGCACCTCGTACTCGTTGTACCGGCCGACGGCGGCGAACGCGATCCTGTCGTAGATCTCGCTGATCTTGTGCAGCACGCTCGACAGGTTGGGCGTCACCATCAAGATGCCGCCCGCGTACTGCACGACGACCGAGCTGCGGCTGCGCGCCACGCCCTTGCGGGCGTAGTCGGCCTTGTCCCGCATCGACTGTTCGGGTGACACGTAAAACGGCATTGACACCGCGGGCGCATCCTTTGCTGCTCGTCGTCAGGGCTATGAAGTTCGAAGTGAAGAGGAACGGGGCGGGCCGGGCCTGGCCCGCTAGCTGGCCGTCCGCAGCGGGGCGTTCGGGCCGTCGGGCAAGCGCATCCGCTCGTCGACCACCTGCTGCGCGTAGTCGGCCGACTCCGCGTCGGAGAGCCGGGTGAAGCCGTCGTCGGTGATGGTGGCGATCACCGGGAAGATCCGCCGGGTCAGGTCGGGGCCGCCGGTGGCCGAGTCGTCGTCGGCCGCGTCGTACAGCGCCTGCACGCAGGCGAGGACCGCGTCGGTGACGGGCATGTCGTCTGAGTAGTACTTCTTCAGCGCGGACTTGGCGAAGATCGAGCCCGAGCCGATCGAGTGGAAGCGGTACTCCTCGTACGGGCCGCCCGCCACGTCGTAGCTGAAGATGCGGCCGGTGCCTGCCTCCTCGTCGTAGCCGACGAACAGCGGGATCATCGCCAGGCCCTGCATCGCGAGCATCAGGTTGTCGCGGATCATCTTGCCGAGCCGGTTGGCCTTGCCCTCCAGGGAGAGGGTGCGGCCCTCCATCTTCTCGTAGTGCTCAAGCTCGACGCCGAACAGCCGGATGTACTCGAGCCCCACGCTCGCCACTCCCGCCATCGCGATCGCCGAGTACTCATCGGCGCGGAACACCTTCTCCACGTCCCGCTTGGAGATCATGTTCCCCGCGGTCGCGCGCCGGTCGCCGGCCATGACCACGCCGCGCTCGCAGACGACCGCGACGATCGTCGTCGCGTGCGGCAGGCCCTTGATGACGTCGGCGGCCGCGGCGGAGCCAAGCGGTCCGAGGTCCCGCGCGGGCAGCAGGCTCGGGTCATACGCGGAGAGGAAGTGGGCGAACGACGGAAGTCGCGCCGCCATGAATGCCGCCTGGTCCCGTCCGGTCCCGTTGGAGAACCCCTCCACGCCGCCGCCTCCCTGTTGCCTCCGGGGGTCGAGTACCCTCATTTTGCGTTCCATCAGGGAAGTTACCTGAAGGCACGGGCAAAATTGGAGTGCTCGCCGGGGGGCCGTCCCCCCGGGTGATAACACTGGTGTCCTTGAGCAGACACTACCGTCCGTTCGGTGCCTTACTGAACTCGGTACAGGCCGGGTTTTTTCGCCTAGAGCTAACGGCCGCGGCCGCCTACTCGCCGCCCTTCTGGACGTACGAGCGGACGAACTCCTCCGCGTTCTCCTCGAGCACCTCGTCGATCTCGTCGAGGATCGAGTCCACGTCGTCGGAGAGCTTCTCGTGCCGCTCCTTGACCTCCTCGGTGGCCGCGGCCTGGTCCTCCTCGGTCTCCTCGGTACGCCGCGTCGTCTGCCGCTGGCCCCCGGTGTCCTTCGTTGCCATCTGCCGTTCCTCCGTCCCTTAGGGGCAAGTGCCCCCTCGACAGCTCCAACGTTATCCTCGCCAGGGATGTTGCCTTCCAATCCTCCGGATTTTTCCGGCGCCCGCGCCGGACCCCGCGTCACCCCTGGCGGGTAAGCGCCGCTACCAGGTCGGCCGCCGTCTTGCACCGGTCCAGCAGCTCGCCGACGTGCGCCTTCGTGCCGCGCAGCGGCTCAAGCGTGGGGACCCGCTGCAGCGACTCGCGGCCGGGGATGTCGAAGATCACCGAGTCCCAGGACGCGGCGGCCACCGCGTCCGCGTACTGCCGCAGGCACCGGCCGCGGAAGTACGCCCTGGTGTCCTCGGGCGGGTTGTCCACCGCCCAGCGGACCGCGTTCTCATCGGTCATCCGCACCATGCGGCCGCGCTCCACCAGCCGGTTGTACAGGCCGCGTTCCTGCCGTACGTCGGCGTACTGCAGGTCGAAGAGCTGCAGTTTGGGCGCGTCCCAGGCCAGGTTGTCGCGGCGGCGGTAGCCCTCGAGCAGTTCGAGCTTGGCGACCCAGTCCAGCTCGCGGGACAGCTGCATGGGGTCGTCGGCCAGCCGGGTGAGCACGGACTCCCAGCGGTCGAGCACGTCGCGGGTCATCGGGTCGGCGTCCGCGCCCTGCCGGTCCTCGACGTACTTGCGGGCCAGCTCCAGGTACTCGGTCTGCAGCTGTACCGCGGTCATCTTCCTGCCGTCCCGCAGCGTCACCAGGTACTTGAGCGACGGGTCGTGCGAGACGGCGCGCAGGTCGGCGACCGGCGTCTCCAGTGACAGGTCGTGGCTGAAGAACTTGTCCTCGATCATCGCGAGGACGAGCGCGGTGGTGCCCATCTTGAGGTAGGCGGCCACCTCGCTCAAGTTGGCGTCGCCGATGATCACGTGCAGCCGGCGGTACTTCTCCGGGTCGGCGTGCGGCTCGTCGCGGGTGTTGATGATCGGCCGCTTGAGCGTCGTCTCCAGGCCGACCTCGACCTCGAAGAAGTCGGCCCGCTGGCTGATCTGGAAGCCGCTGCCCCGGCCGTCCGCGCCGATGCCGACCCGGCCCGCCCCGCAGATGACCTGCCTGGTGACGAAGAACGGCGTCAGGTTCTTGACGATGTCCGCGAACGGCGTGGAGCGTCGCATGAGGTAGTTCTCATGCGTGCCGTAGGAGGCACCCTTGTTGTCGGTGTTGTTCTTGTACAGGTTGATCGGGTGCGAGCCGGGCACGGTGGCGGCCTTGGCCGCCGCCTCCGCCATGATCCGCTCCCCCGCCTTGTCCCAGGTCACCACGGACAGCGGGTTCGTGCACTCCGGTGCCGAGTACTCCGGGTGCGCGTGGTCGACGTAGAGCCGCGCCCCGTTGGTCAAGATGACGTTGGCGAGCCCCAGGTCCTCGTCGGTGAGCTGGGTGGAGTCCGCCGACTCCCGCGCCAGGTCGAAGCCCGCGCGCGTCCCGCAGCGGGTTCTCTTCCTCGAAGTCCCACCGGGCGCGGCGCGCCCGCGCGGCGGTGGCCGCCTGGTAGGCATTGACAATCTGCGATGACGTCACCATCGCGTTGGCACCCGGCTGACCCGGTACGGAGATGCCGTACTCGGTCTCGGTGCTCATCACCCGCAGCACGCTCATAGCTGTTCAGCGTAATGCCGACCAACGCCATTGTCGGCCGGCACTACTTCCTCGCGTTCTGTCGTCAAAGGCCAGGGCCTGGTCAGAGATACTGGCCGGTGTTGGCGACCGTGTCGATGCTGCGGCCCGCCTCGGTGCCCTGCTTGCCGGAGATCAGGGTCCTGATGTAGACGATGCGCTCGCCCTTCTTGCCGGAGATGCGCGCCCAGTCGTCGGGGTTGGTGGTGTTGGGCAGGTCCTCGTTCTCGCTGAACTCGTCCACGCAGGCGGCGAGCAGGTGCGCGACGCGGATGCCCTTCTGGCCGGTGTCCAGGAACTGCTTGATCGCCATCTTCTTGGCCCGGGCCACGATGTTCTCGATCATGGCGCCGGAGTTGAAGTCCTTGAAGTACAGGACCTCCTTGTCGCCGTTGGCGTAGGTCACCTCGAGGAAGCGGTTCTCCTCCGACTCGGAGTACATCCGCTCCACGGTGCGCTGGATCATCGCCTCCACCGTCTCCGTGACCGAGCCGCCGTGCTCCTTCACGTCGTCGGGGTGCAGCGGCAGCTCGGAGACCATGTACTTGGAGAAGATGTCCCCGGCCGCCTCGGCGTCCGGCCGCTCGATCTTGATCTTGACGTCCAGGCGGCCTGGCCGCAGGATCGCCGGGTCGATCATGTCCTCGCGGTTGGAGGCGCCGATGACGATGACGTTCTCCAGGCCCTCAACGCCGTCGATCTCCGACAGCAGCTGCGGGACGATGGTGTTCTCCACGTCGGAGGAGACGCCGGACCCGCGGGTGCGGAAGATCGAGTCCATCTCGTCGAAGAACACGATCACCGGCATGCCCTCCGAGGCCTTCTCGCGGGCCCGCTGGAACACCAGCCGGATGTGCCGCTCGGTCTCGCCGACGTACTTGTTCAGCAGCTCGGGGCCCTTGATGTTGAGGAAGAAGGACTTGCCCTCCGCGGGCTTGGCGCTGCCGTCGCCCTCCGCCGCCGCCTTCTCCGCCACCTTCTTGGCCAGGGAGTTCGCCACCGCCTTGGCGATCAGCGTCTTGCCGCAGCCGGGCGGCCCGTACAGCAGCACGCCCTTCGGCGGGCGCAGCTGGTGCTCGCGGAACAGGTCCGCGTGCAGGTAGGGCAGCTCCACCGCGTCGCGGATCTGCTCGATCTGCGACGAGAGGCCGCCGATGTCGTGGTAGGAGATGTCCGGGACCTCTTCGAGGATGAGCTCCTCGACCTCGGCCTTGGGTATCCGCTCGTAGACGTAGCCGGAGCGCGGCTCGAGTAGCAGCGAGTCGCCCGCCCGCAGCACCTGAGTCGAGCAGCGGGTTGGCGAGCCGGACGATGCGCTCCTCGTCGGCGTGCGAGATGACCAGGGCGCGCTCGCCGTCGGCGAGCACCTCCTTGAGCATCACGACCTCGCCCACGGTCTCGTAGGACTGGGCGATGACGATGTTGAGTGCCTCGTTGAGCACGACCTCCTGGCCAGGCCTTAGCTCTTCGAGGTCGACGTTGGGGCTGACGTTGACCCGCATCTTGCGGCCGCCGGTGAACACATCGGCGGTGTTGTCCTCTTGCGCGGACAGGAAGATGCCGAAGCCGGACGGGGGCTGGGCCAGCCGGTCGACCTCCTCCTTGAGGGCAACGATCTGGTCTCTTGCCTCGCGCAGCGTCGCTGCGAGGCGCTCATTCTGTGACGTCACGGAGGTCAGTGACGCCTCTGTCTCGCGGAGCCGTTCCTCTAGAAGACGGACCTGACGCGGTGAATCGGCCAGGCGCCTACGCAACACTGCGATCTCCTCATCGAGGAAGGAGATCTGTGCGGTAAGGCTACTCACCTCATCCTCGTGCCGCGAAGCCCGTCCACTCTCGTCCCTAGCTGCCACGGCCCTCACCTCCTCCCGGGGAGTATGAAACTAACTAGACCCTACCTACCTGAAGCTCTTTCCTAACATCCCAGCGCGTGTTCGATTGCTTACGGTCGCTGTGCGTTCTTGTTAAACCGCAGGCCAGAGGCCTAATGCAATCATAGAGTTATGTTTCGAACGCGTAAGGTGTTTTTTATCCGGAGTACGCGTCCGCGTCACCGGCGCGTTGCGCGCCGCTCTCCCGCCAGGCTTCCTGGCGGGCCTCCTGGAGCTGGAGCGCCTCCTGGGGCACCTCTTGGGACACTGCCTCCTGGGGCACCTCTTGAGACACTGCCTCTTGAGACACTGCCTCCGGGTGCGCCCCCTTGGCTGGGCGGCGGCGGCGCGGCGGCGCGGCTACCCCGGTGGCGAGCCGCCTGGCGGTGACGAGGAACCCGGTGTGCGCGATCATCCGGTGGTCGGGCCGCACCGCGAGGCCGTCCACGTGCCATCCCCTGTACAACGTTTCCCACGCGGCGGGCTCGAAGAAGCCGCCGTGTGCGCGCAGTTCCTCGACCACGCGTGACAGCTGGGTCGTGGTGGCCACGTAGCAGCAGATCAGCCCGCCGGGGATGAGCACGCGCGCCGCGGCGGCGACGTTCTCCCACGGGGCGAGCATGTCGAGCACCACCCGGTCGAAGCTGTCCTCCTCCCCGGGGGAATGATCCCCCCGGGGACCCCCCAAATCACGGGGGAGTCCCTCCCCCGTTGCCCCCTCGCCGGGCTGCGCCCGGGACGGCGCCTGCGGCGCCGAGTACGTATCCGACAGTTGCCCTTGCTGGACCGCTGTCTTATCCCCTGGAAACGGCGCGTTCGCCACCTCGGCTTCTTCCGCCTGCTCGGCGGCGCGGCGGAGCCGGGCGTAGGCCGCGCTCGTTCCGGCTGCCGGGTCGAGGGCGACCGCGGCGGACAGCTCGCCGGTCACCAGCCGCCACCACGCGGGGACCTCGCCGAAGTACTTCCTGACGTTCTCCCTGGCGATCTCGGCGAAGTCGGGGCGGGCCTCGAAAGACACCAGCTCGCCGTCCGGGCCGATCGCGCGCAGCAGCCAGCAGGACAGCGCGCCGGAGCCGGCGCCCGCCTCGAGGACCCGGGCGCCGGGGAAGACGTCGGCGTAGGCGAGGATCTGCGCCGCGTCCTTGGGGTAGACGATCGTGGCGCCGCGCTTCATGGCGAGTGTGTAGTCGGCGAGCAGCGGGCGGAGCGCGACGTACGCGGTGCCGCTCGACGCGGTCACCACCGAGCCCTCCGGGCGGCCGATCAGGTCGTCGTGGCTCAGCGAGCCCCGGTGGGTGTGGAACGTCCCGCCCGCGGACAGGACTATCTGGTGCATACGGCCCTTGGGGTCGGTGAGCTGCACCTGGTCACCGGCGCTGAATGGCCCTCGTTGTGTTCTCGCCTTCACGGCGCTTAGGTTACTCAGTTGCGGGCTATACGCCGGCGAATACCTGGTCCAGGTCGCGGGCGGCGAGGACGCCGACCACCTCGCCGGACGGCTCGACCAGCAGGTACTCGGTGGCGGGGGCGCGGCGGATCGCGTCGAGCAGCGCCATGCCCTGCAGGTCGGCGCTGAGCAGCATGCCCGGGTCGATGGTCCGCGCCATCGACCCGGTGTCCACCCACGGCCTGCGCTGCGGCGGCGTAGCCGTGACGGCGGCCTCGTTGACGATGCCGATGGGGGCGTTGTCGTGGTCGACGACGACGATCGCGCGGGCACCCGACTCCTCAGCCTGCCTGACCGCCTCGGCGAGCGGGGTGCTCGCGGGGACCGAGACGGCCCGGCGGGCCAGGCGGCGCGCCTGCAGCGCGGGCAGCCGCTCGCGGAACCTGGTGGCCTTGATGGACTGGGTGGCGCCCGTCCACATGAACGCGGCGATGACAATCACCCACAGGCCGCTCACGAAGTTGCCGCCGGCCAGGCCGCCGGTGAAGAACGGGATCGCGAGCAGGCAGAGCGCGAGGACCCGGCCCACCCAGGCGGCGGCGATGGTGGCCGCACCCGGCCGCCCGGTGACCTTCCAGATGACCGCGCGCAGCATCCGGCCGCCGTCGAGCGGCAGGCCGGGCAGCAGGTTGAACACCCCCACCACGAAGTTGGCGAACATCAGCTGCCTGATCAGCGCGCCCGTCACCCCGTAGGGCGCCACCTTGGCGAGGCCCCAGCCGGCCGCGGCGAGCACCAGGGAGAGCGCGGGCCCTGCCGCCGCGACGAGGAACTCACGGCCGGGGGTGGGCGCCTCCCGTTCGATCTCCGAGACGCCGCCGAGCGGGTAGAGCAGGATGCGGCGCACCGGCAGGCCGAAGCCCCTGGCCACCAGCGAGTGGGACAGCTCGTGGAAGAGCACGGAGACGTAGAGCAGCACCACGAAGGCGGCGGCCACCACGTACCGCGTGTCACGGCTCAGTGCGGAAAGGTTGTTGGCGTAGATGACGATGAAGACGCCGGCGATGACGAACCAGTACGGCGAGACGTAAACGGGTATCCCGAACGGCCGCGCGACGACGAAGCCGTGCTGGCCGCGCCGGTCCGGCTGCTCCTCCTGGCCACTTGCCACACCACCGATGCTACGTGCATCTCGCGGCCGCGTGAGTCCGTGACGGGCGACGGGACGGCTTTTTGGCAGCAAGCCCGCAGCTGCTCGGCAGGTTCCAGGCGCGAATGTCGGCGTGCTGCCCTACGGTTGCGGTGTGGACATCGAAAACGCGGTTGACGACCTGGACGCTGGTCCCGGGCCTGGCGCGGCGGTGGGCCTGCCGTCGCTGTCGCCGTCGCGGGCGTCGGACTTCATGACCTGCCCGCTGCTGTACCGGTTCCGGGTCATCGACCGCATCCCCGAGCCGCCGACCCCGGCGACGGCGCGCGGCACGCTGGTGCACGCGGTGCTTGAGCGGCTGTTCGACCGGCCCGCCGCGGAGCGGGTCCCCGCCATCGCGGCCGGCATGGTGGAGCCCGAGTGGGCGCGGCTGTGCGAGGAGGACGACGGGCTGGCCTCGCTGCTGCCCGATGAGGAGGAACGGAGCCGGTTCATCGCCGACGCGCACGCGGCCCTGTCGGGCTATTTCAAGCTCGAGGACCCGCGGCGGCTCGAGCCCGCCGAGCGTGAGTGGCACGTGGAGGCCGAGCTGCCGTCCGGGCTGCGGCTGCGCGGCTACGTCGACCGGCTGGACGTCTCGCCCGCGGGCGACATCCGGGTGGTCGACTACAAGACCGGCAAGGTCCCGCTCGAGGCGTACGAGGCCAGCGCGCTGTTCCAGATGAAGTTCTACGCCCTGGTGATCTGGCGGCTGCGCGGGGTGATCCCCCGGATGCTGCAGCTCATGTACCTGTCGGGTGACGGCGAGGTGCTGCGCTACTGCCCCGACGAGTCGGACCTGCGGGCGACGGAGCGCAAGCTCGACGCGCTGTGGGCGGCGATCTCCCGGGCCCGGGAGACCGGGGACTGGCGGCCGCGCCCGTCACGGCTGTGCGACTGGTGCCGGCACAAGGCGCTCTGCCCGGAGTTCGGCGGGACACTGCCGCCGTTGCCCGAGCGCGCCGCCCCCGAGGCCGCCTCCGCCCCCACTGAAGCGCCCACCGCCTCCTCCGGCCCGGCCACGGCCCCCGCCGCCGCCGCCCCGGCCTCCGCCTCCGCCGCCCCGGCCACCGCCTCCTCCGCGCCCGGCCACCGCCGCCGCTCCGCGCCTCCGCCGCCACCTCCGCCCGGCCCCCGCCGCCGCCTCCGGCCTCCGCTCCGGCCGCCGCTCCGGCCTCCGCCTCAGGCGCCGCCCCAGCCGCCGCTCGGGCCGGCGCGTAGGGCCGGAGCCAACTCTTACTGCGTTTTGGTCAAAATCTGTGGCTAAATGCCCCTTTTGTCCCACACAAACGCGGTATAAGTTCGCGGCGCTCGCGGCATGGACGAGGCTTCTTGCTGTTATCGTGACGTCGGCGGGTCGGTGGGTCGGCGGGTGGGCGCGACGGCGCGAGGGCGCGGCGCAGTACCAGGGCGCGGCGCGGCCAGGCGGGCGGGGCAGGGCGGGCGGGGCGGGAAAATTCGTTTGACAACTTGAGATTAGTCTCATGATACTAATCTCATGAATCTGACGCGGTTGATGGCGCTTGGCGTGCTGGCGCGGAGCGGGCCGTCGCACGGGCACCACATCCGCCGGGTCGCCGACGTCACCAACGTGGGCGAGTGGGGCGGGGTATCGGTCGGGGCCCTGTACCGGGAGCTGCGCGCGATGGAGCGCGAGGGGCTCGTCGAGGCCACGCGGACCGAGCGGGTTGGCAACAGGCCGGAGCGGACCGTGTACGCGATCACCGCTGAGGGTCAGCTCGAGCTGACCACGCTGCGGGAGCAGGCGATCAGGCCGCTCGGGTCCGGGCCCGATCCGCTCGGGGTGGCGCTGCTGTTCGCGGCCGACGGGATGGACCCCGAGGAACTGCGCAGGACCTTGCGCGCGCGGCGGGACATGCTGGCGATCGGCGCCAGGGAGATAGCGGCCGACCGCGAGCAACTGCTCGCCAAGGGGTTCCTCGACATGCTCGCGGCCTCCGTCATGCGGCGGGCGATCCTGGCCGTCGAGGCGGAGATCGCGTGGCACGACGAGCTCGACGCATCGCTGGAGGGCGGGCGAGGAGGGGGCCGGGCGGGGAGGGTGGGCTGGGCGGGGAGGGTGGGCCGGGCGGGAAAGGTGAAGCGCGCGACGGCGATGCCCGGGCGGCCCTTAGCGCGGCGAAGGTCATGGCGCTCGGCGAGGGCTCCTTCGAGGTCGCCCCGCGGCGCCGGGCGGACGTCGGTGCGGTGGCGGCGGAACCGGGCCAGGACAGGCTGCCGGGGCCGGGCGGCGTCAATTCGCGATAGTACTTGAATTGATTGAGATATTACTCGATAATGAGCACGGGCCAGGACCGCCTTCGTGGTGACGCGGGCGGCATTCAGAGGGGAACAGACTTATGGGAATCATCGAGGCCAGGGGCCTCGCGCGTGACTTCACCAGTCGCAAGCGCACGGTGCACGCGGTACGCGGGGTGGACCTCACCGTGGAGGACGGGCAGATCGTCGGCTTCCTCGGGCCGAACGGCGCGGGCAAGACGACGACCCTGCGCATGCTGACCACGCTGCTGCGGCCGACCGCGGGCACGGCCACGGTCGCTGGCGCCGACCTGCTGCGCGACCCGCTCGGCGTGCGCAAGCGGATCGGCTTCGTGCCGCAGGCGATCGGCCAGACGATGGGCGGGACGAGCGACAACAGCCTGGTGATCGAGGAACTGCTCGACCAGGGCACCGCCTACCGGGTCGGCCGCGAGGAGACCAGGCGGCGGGCCGCCGCGCTCATCGAGCAGCTTGACCTCCGCGGGCTCGACCAGCGGTTCGTGAAGACCCTGTCCGGCGGGCAGCGGCGGCGGCTCGAGATCGCGCTCGGCCTGGTGCACCAGCCGCAGGTCGTGTTCCTCGACGAGCCGACCACCGGGCTCGACCCGCAGTCGAGGTCGAACATGTGGGAGCACATCAGGCGGCTGCGTTCCGACCTCGGCACCACGGTCTTCCTCACCACGCACTACCTGGACGAGGCGGACGCGCTCTGCGACCGGCTGTTCGTCATCGACCACGGGGTCATCGTGGCCGTCGGCACGCCGGACGAGCTCAAGCGGCGCGTCTCCGGCGACGTCGTGAGCCTGTCGGTGAACGGCGCGACGCAGCAGGCCCGGTCGCTGCTTGCCGAATCGCCGGTGGTCCGTGAGGTCACGGTGGCGGACGGGTCGCTGCGGCTGACCGTGGACCACGGCGAGGAGGCGCTGCCCGTGCTGCTGCGCACGCTGGACGGCGCGGGCATCACGATGAGCGCGATCAGCCTGTCCCGGCCGACGCTCGACGACGTGTTCCTCACGCTCACCGGGCGCTCGCTGCGCGACGACTCCCCCGGCGGCGCCGGGGACGACGACAACCGGGACGGTGAGCCGGCGCTCGCGGGCGCGGCCAGCCAGGGCGGCGGCGCGGCTGGCGACAGGGCCGGCACCGTGACCGGCGCGGTGAAGGAGTAACGGGACATGTCATTCATCAAGGACACGCTGTTCGTCTTCCGCCGCCAGCAGCGGCTGATCCTGCGGGTACCCGCTTTCCTCATCGTCGGGGTGCTGCAGCCGATCCTCTACCTGGCGCTGTTCGGCCCGCTGCTCACCAAGCTGCCGGCCGGCACGCTGTCCGGCGGGTCGGGGAACGGCGGCACCGCCGAGGCGTACCGGTTCTTCGTGCCCGGGCTGCTGATCCAGCTGGCCCTGTTCGGCTCCACGTTCGTCGGCTTCGCGATCATCTCCGAGTGGCGGTCCGGGATCATCGAGCGGTACCGGGTGACGCCGGTCTCCCGGGTCTCGCTGCTGACCGGGCGGGTGATGCGCGACGTGGTCACGCTGATCGTGCAGTCGACCGTGCTGATACTCGCGGGCGTCGCGTTCGGGCTGCGCGCGCCGCTGCCCGCGATCCTGCTGTCCTACTTGTTCATCGTGCTCGTCGCGGTCGGGCTGTCGTCGCTCTCCTACGCCACCGCGCTGCGGATCAAGAGCGAGGACGCGTTCGCGCCGCTCGTCAACTCCGTGGTGGTGCCGCTGATCTTGCTGTCCGGCATCATGCTGCCGATGACCCTCGGACCCGGCTGGCTGCAGGGGGTCGCCCGGGTCAGCCCGTTCCGCTACATCATCGACGCCATGCGGGAGGCGTACGCGGGGCAGTACTGGAACGCGGTCATGGCCGAGGGGCTGTGCGTGGCGGTCGGCACCGCCGCGGTGCTGCTATGGCTCGGCTCCCGGGTGTTCGTCACCGAGAACGCGTAATCCCGGCGTTGCGGGCGGTGCTGGATGAGGGCAGGCGGCCTCGGGCCAGACCGGTCCTAGGATTCGGGGTGATCCTCCGCTGCCGCGGCGGCCGCGGCCTCCTCGGCCTCGGCCTCGACCGCGGCCACGGCCTCCTCGGCTTGCTCGACCCCGACCTCTTTGGCCGTGACGCCGAGGTCGACCGCTGCCGCGATGTCGGCCCGCACCTGCGGGAAGTGGCACGCGACGAAGTGGTCGTCTTCCTTGAGCTCGAGCAGCGGCACGACGTCACGGCACTGCTGCTTGTCCGTCTCGCTGAGAATCTCCCGGTACTTCGGGCAGCGCGTGTGGAACACGCACCCGGGGGGCGGGTCGATCGGGCTCGGCAGGTCACCGACGAGCAGGATGCGCTCGCGGCGCGACTCCTTCTCGGGGTCGGGCACCGGCACGGCCGACATGAGCGCGTGCGTGTACGGGTGCATCGGCGTCGAGTAGAGGACGTCACGGTCGGTGAGTTCCATGATCTTGCCGAGGTACATCACCGCGACGCGGTCGGAGATGTGGCGCACCACCGACAGGTCGTGGGCCACGAAGATGTAGGTGAGGTTGTAGTCGTTCTGCAGGTCTTCGAGCAGGTTGACGACCTGGGCCTGCACCGACACGTCGAGCGCGGACACCGGCTCGTCGCAGACGATCAGTTTCGGCTTGAGCGCGATGGCGCGGGCGATGCCGATCCGCTGCCGCTGGCCGCCGGAGAACTCGTGCGGATAGCGGTTGTAGTGCTCGGGGTTGAGGCCGACGCGTTCCATGAGGCCCTGCACCTCGGCCTTGATGCCGTGCTCGGTCTTGGCCTTCTGGATGCGGAACGGCGCGCCGACGATCGTGCCGATCGTGTGCCGCGGGTTCAGCGACGAGTAGGGGTCCTGGAAGATCATCTGGATGTCGGTGCGCAGCGCGCGCAGGCGCGCGCGCGAGTACCGGGAGATGTCCTTCCCCTCGAACATGACCGAGCCGGCCGTGGGCTCGAGCAGCTTCGCCACGACGCGGGCCGCCGTCGACTTGCCGCACCCCGATTCGCCGACGAGGCCCAGCGTCTCACCGCGGGCGACCGAGAACGAGATGCCGTCGACGGCCCGCACCGCGCCGGTCTGCCGCTGGATTACGATGCCCTGGCGGATCGGGAAGTGCTTCTTGAGGTCGCTGACCGCGAGCAGGGCATCGGGACGGGCCGCGGCGGGGTGCACACCGTCCGCTTCGGCTTCCGTTCGCGCAGTCGTGCTCATTCGTCGGTTCTCCTAGCTAGAGGGTAGGCGCGATCTCGGTGGCGAAGATCTCGCCGCGCTGGTGCTCTTCGATGTGGCAGCGTGCGCGATGGCCGGTGGTGCCGACTTCCTCGAGGTCGGGGTGCACCGTCACGCACGCGTCCCCGGCGACCCGGTCGCGGAAGCGGCAGCGCGGGTGGAACACGCAGCCGCGCGGCACCTGGATCAGCGACGGCGGCGTGCCCGGGATCGGGGTGAGCCGCGCTTGCCTGGTGCGGTCCATGCGCGGCATCGAGCCGAGCAGGCCCCACGTATAGGGCATCTGCGGCTTGTAGAAGATGTCCTGCACCGAGCCCTGCTCGACGCACTGCCCGCCGTACATGACCACGACGCTCTCGCACGTCTCGGCCACGACGCCCAGGTCGTGGGTGATGAGGATGATCGCCGAGTTGAACTCGCGCTGCAGGTCCTTCATCAGCTCGAGGATCTGCGCCTGGACCGTCACGTCGAGCGCGGTCGTGGGCTCGTCGGCGATGAGCAGCTTCGGGTCGCACACGAGCGCCATCGCGATCATCGCGCGCTGGCGCATGCCGCCAGAGAACTGGTGCGGGTAGTCGTCGTAACGCTTGTCGGGATTGGGGATGCCGACCCGGGCCAGCATCTCGACCGCGCGCTTGCGCGCGACGGCCTTGCTCACGTTGTTGTGCACCCGGTACGCCTCGGTGATCTGCCAGCCGACCGTATAGAACGGGTGCAGTGACGACAGCGGATCCTGGAAGATCATCGCCATCTCGTTACCGCGCAGCGCCCGCATGTCGCCTTCGTGCATGCGGACGAGTTCCCTGCCTTCGAACCAGATCTCGCCGGAGACCTGCGCCGACGAGCCCTTGTGCAGGCCGAGGATGGCCTGGCTCGTCACCGACTTGCCCGAGCCGGACTCGCCGACGATGCCGAGGATCTCGCCGCGAGCGAGGTCGAACGACAGGCCGTCGACCGACTTGACCAGGCCGTCCGTGGTGGGGAAGTGCACGCGCAGGTCGCGCACGGACAGGAACGCCGACGGCGCCTCGGTCTCGAGGTGCACGTCCATGGCCGGCTGCGGTTGCATAACCAGTTTCTCCTCGTCGGTCGGTCGTCAGGTCAGGCGCACGCGCGGGTCGACGAACCCGTAGAGGATGTCGACGATCAGGTTGGCGATGACGAGGGCGAAGGCGGCAATCAGCGTGACGCCCATGATCACCGGCAGGTCGTTCTGCCGGATCGACGTCACCGACAGCCAGCCGAGGCCACGCAGGTTGAAGACCGTCTCGGTGATGACGGTGGAGCCGATCAACTGGCCAAGGTCGATGCCGAAGATAGTGACGATCGGCGTCAGCGCGGCGCGCAGGCCGTGCCGCACGACGACGGTGCGCTGCGGCAGGCCCTTCGCGCGAGCGGTGCGGATGAAGTCCTCACCCATCGTCTCGAGCATGCTCGCGCGGGTGAGCCGGGCGTAGAGGGCCGCGAAGAGGAACGCGAGCGCGACCCAGGGCAGGATCATGCTCTCGAGCCACTGCGGCGGATTGCTGGTCAGGCTCGCGTACGAGGGGTTTTTCAGCCATTTCAGCTGGTACTCGAAGACCAGCAGCAGCACCGGGCCGGTGAAGAAGATCGGCAGCGACACGCCGCCGAGCGCCAGCGTCATGCCGATGCGGTCGATGATCGATCCGGGGCGCAGGCCGGACAGGGTGCCGATGAGCACGCCACCGAACAGCCACAGCGCCCCGGCGCCGACCGCCAGGCTCAGGCTGACCGGCAGTGCCTGCCATATCAGCGAGCCGACGGCCGTGTTCTGCACGAACGAGTAGCCGAAGCACGGTGCGCTGCAGTAGACGTTCGAGGTGCCGTCGGTCAGTGACTGACCGAAGAGGATGCCGTGCAGCCAGTGCCAGTACTGCTGGTACCACGGCAGGTCGAAGCCGAAGCGGTGCTCGAGCAACTTCAGCTGCAATGAGCCCGGCTTGGCCGTGATCTTGCCGGTGTAGTAGTAGACCGGCGAGGTGTGCGACAGGAACGGCGCGAGCTGGAAGATCACGAACGTGATGAAGCTCACGACGATCAGCACCACGACGGCGCCGAGGCTTCTGCGGATGATGAACCGGATCATGGGCTGATGGACGTTCGTGGTGGGCCCGGGGCACCGGGCCCACCACGAGGCGCCTTACCTTCCTTTCGTCCTAGGACGTCCGCTGATTAGCTGGTGACGCCCACGTTGACGAAGTCATAGATGCCGAACGCGAGAGCGTTGTCGCTGGTCACGTTGGTCATCCGCGGGTTGCGGTAGTACAGGGTCTTCTCGTAGAGGACCGGCAGGTAGGTCCCGCTCTGCGCGATCGCGTTGTTCAGGGCCTCCCAGTCGGTCTCGGTGGCCTTGCCCGCCGGGGCCTCGTCGAGAACCTTGTTCACCGTCGGGTCGTTCAGGCTCGCGTAGTTCGAGTTACCGGTCGGCACGATCGCGTTGCCGTTGGTGATCGACTGGAAGAACCCGACGCCCGTCGGGAAGTCGGCACCCCAGCCGGCCAGGGCAATGCCGATGCCCTGGTTCTTGAGGTTCTGCGGCGAGCCGATAAAGGTGCTGTAGTACGACGCGGCGTCGTGGGTGGCCGCGGTGATCTGAATGCCGACCTTGGCCAGCGCCGCTTGCTCGACTGCGAACGCCGCGGCAGCCCGAGTGCTCGGCGTTCCGTAGGCGAACTTGGTGCTGAAGCCGTTCGGCTGCCCGCACGCGGCGAGTTCCGCCTTGGCCTTCACGTCGTCACCGGTGTTGTCCGCGCCCGACGGGAACGGGTTGAAGCCGGCCTTGTAGCCCGGGATGCCGGGAGGCGCCATGCCGCCGGCCGGGTCGCCGGCCACCGTGCCACCGTAAGCCCGGATGAAGCCGGCCTTGTCAAACGCGTAGAAGATCGCGAGGCGGCAGTGCAGGTTCGGGATCACCGACGGGATGACCGCCATGTACCTGGTGGCCGCCGCGACCGGGTTGTCGGCCTGGGCCTTGAGCTTCGGGTTGTTGAGGATCTGCGCCTGGAACTCGGCCGACACGCCGGTGTCAGCCCTGGCGTCGGCGGTGCCCGCCGCGAGCTTCTTGTCGATGTCGACCGGGTCCGTGTCAACCGTGAGGTCGACCTCGTTCACCAGCGGGTGCCTGATGGTGTCGGAGGCCTGCGTCCAGTTCGGGTTGCGCACGAAGACGATGCTCTTGTTCGGCACGTACGACTTGATCATGAACGGGCCGGACGACATCGGGTGCTTGGTGTAGGTCGCGCCCGTGAAGCCCGGGCCGCCCTCGGTCTTGTACGGCACCGGGGCCGACGCGGCCATCGCCATCAGGTAGTTGAAGTCGGCGTTCGGGCCCGTCAGGTTGAAGGTGATGGTGGTCGCGGTCGTAGTGATCCCGACGTTATTGTCACCGTTCTTGTACGGACCCGCGTAGTTCTTCGGAGCCTTGATGCCCCCGGTGAAGTACGAGTACGGGCCGCCGTTGATGATGTCGGTCGCCCACAGGCGCTCGACGCCGTACTTGACGTCCTTCGGCGTGATCGGCGTGCCGTTGCTCCACTTGAGGCCCGACTTCAGCGTGTAGGTCCACTGGGTGTAGTCGGCGTTGTGGGTGCCCATGTCGGTGGCCAGGTCGGGTGCGAGCGTGAACTTCGTACCGTTGAGCACGCTGTAACCGATGAGCGAACGGGTGAACAGCCGCTGCAGGTTCCAGCTCCAGCCGTAGTACGTGCGCTGCGGGTCCAACGAGTCGACGTCCGACCCCGCGAGCAGGTTGAGCGTGCCACCGGTCTTCGTCGATGCGTTCACGATGTTGTCGGCCGCGGCGTTGTACGCAGCGGTGCCGCCGCTGGCTGCGCTGCTGCTGCCGGCCGCGCTGCTGCCGCCGCCTGGTGTCGAGCTCGTCGATGGGCTGCTGCTGCAGCCACTGATGACGATGGCCGCGGCGGCGAGGCCGATCGCGGCGGACACCATGGGGTGCCGTTTCATTAGCTGCACTCCACTCTTCTCCTGATTGTGTGGTTCGTGGCCGAGCCTTACGGCGACGGCCTTGCCGGCGTGCTGCCGGACTGCTCCCGTGGCTTGCGCCGCGGGGAGATTCGTGGACGAGCCGGGCGAGGTTGCCGGGCTCATCGGGTGGACTTGGGATCGAGCGCGTCGCGCAAGCCGTCGCCGAAGAGGTTGAACGCCATGACCGCGATGAAGATCGTGACGCCCGGGGCGATGAGGTAGGTCGGGTCGATCTCGAAGTAGTTGCCGGCGTCGCTGAGCATCTGGCCCCAGGACGCGGTCGGGTACGTCACGCCGACCCCCAGGAACGACAGCCCGGCCTCACCGAGGATGTAGTTGGGAATCGTCAGGGTGGTGTACACGAGGATCGGGCCGACGAGGTTGGGCATGATCTCGCGCGTCATGATGCGGAAGTTCGACGCACCGAGACTTCGCGCGGCGTCGACGAACTCCTTCTCGCGCAGCGCGAGCACCTGGCCGCGCACGATGCGGCCGATATAGGGGAAGCCGAAGAATCCGAGTACGAAGATGATCACGAAGAAGCGCAGCGGGACACCGGACAGCCCGAGGAACGACGGCACGATCGAGAACACGCTCAGCAGCGCGATCGAGAACAGCAGCGTGGGAAACGCCAGCAGCATGTCCATCATCCGGGCGATCAGCGTGTCGCGCCAGCCGCGGGCGTAGCCCGCGATGAGGCCAAGCGAGACGCCGAGCACCAGCGACAGCAGCGTCGCCAGGGATGAGATGATCAGCGAGGTCCTGGCGCCGTAGAGGAGCCCCGCGAAGACGTCCTGGCCGAGCACCGGCGTGAGACCGAGCCAGTGATCACCGCTGGCTCCGCCGAACGGGCCGACGGGCATCGTCGTCGTCTGGTCGAGCAGGTTCGGGGCCTGAGTCTTCCAGTCGTGGCCGTACCACGCGCTCAGCTCAGAGGCGAACACCGCGACGAGGGCGAACAGGAGGACGATGGCGCCGCCCGCCAGCGCGATCTTGTCCTTCCTGAGGCGCCGCCACGCGATCTGCCACAGGGAGCGACCTTGGATCGCCTTGACTTCGCCGAGAGGTTCGCTCGGGGCGGGTGATCCGCTGACGACGACCTCGAGTTCACCGCCGGACAACGACACGAGAGAAAGCCTCCTTCATGGGCAGCGGGTGCAGCTGTGGTGCACGGCTACGACATGCCTGCGTGAGCCCCAGGGATTGCCCGCGGCATCCGCGTTGCAACACTTTAGGCATGAGTTGCGGCAGGTCAACCGTGTCATCACGAAGTGTTGTGTTTTCGTGATCCCGCCGAAACGGTACGGAAACGGGAAATTTTACACGTTCCGGCCCGTGGCACCGAACTTCTTGCCGGCGCGGCCGAGCGCGACCGTGCGCTCGGCCATGCCGGGCAGTGTCGCAATCGGGACGGGCCGACGCCTGTCGAAGGTGCGCGGCTGGTAGACCTCGTCGCCGACGGAGGTGCGGCGGTGCGCCCGTGGGTCTTGCAGGCATGTGCACGTTCCCCTTGGTTTACGGCCAACGACGAGCCAAAGCAGCCAGTGAGCGACCCCGCAGCGATCACTGTCTACCGAGAGATTCTGCGTTAGCAACGAACGAATCCATACTAAATACTGCGCTGTTGCCTGATTGTGATGAAAAACGTCCTTGTTTCGGGAGATCGGCCATACGGCCGTGACGCACGGGACAGGAGATGGAGAAGTTAACTATTTACTATTAATTAACTACTTCTTTGCCAGATAAAGAAATCCAATTGTGAAGATGCTCTTAATCGATAAGTTTCAAAATTTTGTTCTATTAAAATGAAGCTGTCGAGACTGTGCAGGTCAAGCGGGAAAAGGATCACCCGAGCAAGGCGACAGACCAGGGCGGCTAACGGAAGATGACGGACCCCGACGTCACGCGGACGATGGGAACACCGGAGCAATGCGCGTCGCCGAGCCGGGTCAACGGGGAGATCGCGACCCCGAGGTCAAACGGAAAACGGGAACAACTGAGCCATTCAATGACTCAGAACTGGGTTAACGCAGGACGACGACCGCGTGTCAGATGCCGCGTTTGCGAAGAATGTCCTCAATGTCCTTCATGTCGTCATCGACCGGTGACGCGGCCCGGCGCGCGGGCTTCGCCGGCGTCGCCGCCTGCGAGCGGTCGACGGGGACGGCTTCCTTGCCCGGGCGGGGCTCCCGGGTGGCCAGCGCCCGCGTCTCGTCGGGAGCGCCGAGCCCGGCCCGGTCGGCCCGGCCGCCCGCGGCGGCCCGATCCTGCGCCCGGGCGGCCTTACGGGCCTCACGCGAGACCTTGCGGCGCTGCCGGCCGCCCGCGGCGAGGAAGAGCGCGATGGCGAGGCCGGTGACCCCGATGCCTGCCCACCTCTCCGGTGAGAACACGAAGCCGGTGGCGAACTGCCCGATCGCCACGCCGACCTTCCAGAGCATCTGGATCGCGCCGGTCAGGTACGCGGCGATCGGCAGTAGCGAGAAGGAGACACCGAGCAGCGCGGGGCGCAGGCCACGGCGCTTGTACGTGAGGTAGCTCAGCACGAGGCCGAGGAGGGTGAGACCCGCGGCTAGCGGGAGCCAGATGAAACTGTCGTAGTTCATGTCTACGCGCCTCCCAGGTGCCTTTCCATCGTGACATATCTCGAGTGGTGTTCGGAACGCTGGCGCCTTGGCTGAGCGGTGAACAGCAGATCAAGCCAAGGTCAAGAGCCGGGTGCTATTTTCAGCTCGCCAGGGCTCGCAACGTGGCTAGGGAGATGTCGCTCAGGGACGGGACGACCAGGCGGCCGGGGGCCTCGGGGATGGGGATCAGGGAGGGGACGGCGACGACTTTGCAGCCTGCTTCAGTGGCGGACGTCACGCCGTTGGGGGAATCCTCTAGGGCCACGCAATTGGCCGGCTCGGCGTCCAGTAGCTTGGCGGCCAGGCGGTAGGGCTCGGGGTCTGGCTTGGGCCTGGCCACGTCGTCGCCGGTGACGGTGACCGTGAAGGTGAGCCCCGTGTTCTCCAGTACCGCGTCGGTGAACTCGCGCTCTGACCCGGTTACCAGGGCGTGCGGGAGGCCCGCGGCGGCGACTTCCGCTAGCAGCGCGCGGGCGCCCGGGCGGATGATGACCCGGCCCGCCGCGGCGCGGCGGAGCATGCCGTCGGTCATCCAGCGGGCGACCTCGGCAGGCGGCGCGGGCCTGGTGGCCTTGGCGAGCAGGTAACCGACGGTGTGCTCCATGGAGCCGCCGAGCAGGTGCTCCTGGTCCGCCTTGGTCCACGGGGCGCCTAGGCGGGCCATGACCTCGGTCTCGGTCTCGAACCATAGCGGCTCGGTGTCCACCAGCAGGCCGTCCATGTCGAACAGCACGGCTTCGAGCCCATCCGTCACGTCATACTCTCCCAAACCGGCGGTCACTGGCCTTGCGCGGCCGCTGCGCGGCCCCTCCCAATGATGGCCTACGGAGCGTGCCGGGTTGTTCCGCCCCCGTTCTTCTTGCTGTTATCGCGCGGGGCGAGGGGGCGGGGCGGGGCGGGTGGGTGCGGGGGCGGGAGGGGTGCGGGGGCGGGAGGGGGCGGGCGGGGGCGGGAGGGGTGCGGGGTGCGGGTGGGCGAGGGGCAAGGGTGGGGCAAGGTGCGGGTGGGCGGCGGCGCGCTACACGCTGAAGTAGCGGGCGGCGGGGTGGTGGATGACGATGGCGTCGGTGGACTGCTCGGGGTGGAGTTGCATCTCCGGCGAGAGCTCGACGCCGATGCGCTCCGGCGCGAGCAGCCGGGCGATCTTGGCGCGGTCGGCCAGGTCCGGGCAGGCGGGGTAGCCGATCGAGTAGCGCGCGCCCTGGTACTTGACGCTGAAGAAGCCGTCGAGGTCGGCCGGGTCCTGCTTTCCTATGCCAAGTTCCTCGCGTACCCGCGCGTGCCAGTACTCCGCGAGGGCCTCAGTGAGCTGGACCGACAGGCCGTGCAGCTCCAGGTACTCGCGGTAGGCGTTGGCCGCGAACAGCTCGGCGGTGGCGCCCGACAAGGCGGAGCCCATGGTGGCGAGCTGGAAGGCCACCACGTCGGTCTCACCCGACGAGGCCGGGCGGAAGAAGTCGGCCAGGCAGAGGCGCTCGTCGCGCCGCTGGCGGGGGAACGTGAACCGCTCGCGCTCGGCGCCGTCGTCGCCGAGGACGATGAGGTCGTCGCCCTCGCTCACGCAGCGGAAGTACCCGTAGACCACGGCGGCCTGCAGCAGCCCCTCGGTCTGGGCCCGCTCCAGCCACATCCGCAGCCGCGGCCGTCCTTCGGACTCGACGAGCTCCTCGTAGCTGGGACCGCTCCCCTCCTTCTGCCAACCTCCCCGCCCCCCACCCCGCGAGGGCTTGAGGCCCCACTGGCCCATGAACGTGGCCCGCTCGTCCAGGTACGCCGCGTACTCGGCCAGCGGTATGCCCTTGACGATGCGCGTGCCGAGGAAGGGCGGCTCGGGCACCGGGTTGCCGGCGCTGACCGTCCTTGTCCCCGGGCCGTCATCGCCCCCGTCCGGCGCCTCGGCGACGTCGAGCACCGCGCGGGACTTGACGCGGCGCTGGCGCAAGGCGGGCAGCGCGGCTCCGGGAACGCCGCGCTTGACGCCCATGGCGGCCTCCATCAGGTGCAGTCCCTCGAAGGCGTCGCGGGCGTAGCGGACCTCGCCGGCGAACAGCTCCGCCAGGTCCTGCTCGACGAAGGCGCGGGTGAGCGCGGCCCCGCCGAGCAGCACCGGCCAGCGGTCCGCCAGGCCGCGGTCGTTCAGCTCGGCCAGGTTGTCGCGCATCACCACCGTCGACTTGACCAGCAGCCCCGACATGCCGATGACGTCGGCATTGTGCTCTTCCGCCGCGGCGATGATCGCGGAGATCGGCTGCTTGATGCCGATGTTCACCACGTCATAGCCGTTGTTGGACAAGATGATGTCCACCAGGTTCTTGCCGATGTCGTGCACGTCGCCCCTGACCGTCGCGAGCACGATCGTGCCGCGCCCGCCGTCCGCGCTCTTCTCCATGTGCGGTTCCAGGTAGCCGACCGCGGCCTTCATGACCTCCGCGGACTGCGAGCACGAACGGGAGCTGCATCTGCCCGGAGCCGAACAGCTCGCCCACTGTCTTCATGCCGTCGAGCAGGAGGTCGTTGACTATTGCCAGGGCGGGCCGCTCCGTCAGAGCGACGGCGAGGTCGTCGTCAAGACCCTTCCGCTCGCCGTCGATGATCCGCCGCTTAAGCCGCTCCTCCAGGGGCAGCGCGGCCAGCTCGGCGGCCCGTGACGCCTTCGCCGATACCGCGTCCACGCCCTCGAACAGGTCGAGCATCCGCGCCAGCGGGTCGTAGCCGGGCCGGCGCCGGTCATAGACCAGGTCCATGGCGACCTCGCGCTGCTCGTCGGGGATCCGCGCCAGCGGGACGATCTTCGACGGGGACACGATGGCCGAGTCAAGCCCGGCCTTCACGCACTCGGCGAGGAACACCGAGTTGAGCACCTGGCGGGCGGCGGGCTTGAGCCCGAACGAGACGTTGGACACCCCGAGGGTCGTCTGCACGTCGGGGTGGCGGCGCTTGAGCTCGGCGATCGCCTCGATCGTCTCGATCGCGTCCCGCCTGGTCTCCTCCTGGCCGGTCGCGATCGGGAAGGTGAGGCAGTCGACGATGATGTCCTGCTCGCGCATCCCGTAGTTCGCGGTGAGGTCGCGGATCAGCCGCTCGGCCACCTCGACCTTCCACGCGGCGGTCCTCGCCTGGCCGCGCTCGTCGATGGTCAGCGCGACTACGGCCGCGCCGTGCTCGCGCACCAGCGGCATCATCCGGGCGATCCGCGAGCCTGGGCCGTCGCCGTCCTCGTAGTTGACCGAGTTGACGACCGACCGGCCGCCGACCAGCTCAAGGCCCGCCTCGACGACGGGGGGCTCGGTCGAGTCGAGCACGAGCGGCAGCGTCGCGGCGGTCGCGAGCCGCCCGGCGATCTCGCGCATGTCCGCGACGCCGTCCCGGCCGACGTAGTCGATGCAGACGTCGAGCAGGTGCGCGCCGTCACGGGTCTGCGAGCGGGCGATGTCCACGCAGCCGGACCAGTCGCCGGCCAGCAGCGCATCACGGAACGCCCTGGACCCGTTGGCGTTGGTCCGCTCACCGATCGCGAGGAACGCGGTGTCCTGGCGGAACGGCACGTGGCTGTACAGCGACGCGACGCCCGGCTCCGGCCGGGGCGACCGCGTCGCCGGGGCGAGCCCGTGCGGACGTGCCCTGGTGACGCCCAGCCGCTCGACCAGGAGCGCGACGTGCTCGGGCGTGGTGCCGCAGCACCCGCCGACCAGGGAGAGGCCGAACTCGGTGGCGAACCGCTCGTGCGCGTCGGCCAGTTCCGCCGGGGTGAGCGGGTAGTAGGCGCCGTCCGCGGTGAGCTGCGGCAGCCCGGCGTTCGGCTCGCAGGAGATCGGGATCGGCGAGTTCGCGGACAGGTAGCGCAGGTGCTCGCTCATCAGGTCAGGGCCGGTAGCGCAGTTCAGGCCGATCACGTCGATGCCGAGCGGCGCCAGGGCGGTGAGCGCCGCGCCGATCTCGGTGCCGAGCAGCATGGTGCCGGTCGTCTCGATGGTCAGCGACGCGATGACGACCGCGTCCGGCGCCAGGTCCGCCACCGCGCGCTTGGTGCCGATGATCGCCGCCTTCGCCTGGAGCAGGTCGGGGCAGGTCTCGATGATCAGCGCGTCGGCGCCGCCGCGCAGCAGGCCGGCCGCGTTCTCGTAGTAGGAGTCGCGCAGCTCGCGGAACGTGACGTGGCCGAGGGTGGGCAGCTTGGTGCCGGGCCCGATGGAGCCGAGCACCCAACGGGGGCGTGCGTCGGCCGCGGTAAAACCGTCCGCGACCTCGCGGGCAAGGGCAGCGCCCGCCTGCGACAGCTCGCCGATGCGCTCGGGTATCCCGTACTCGCTCAGGTTGCCCAGGTTCGCGCCGAAGGTATTGGTGGTGACGCAGTCCGCTCCTACCGCCAGGTAGGCGTGGTGGACGGCGCGCACCACGTCCGGCCGGGTGACGTTCAGCACCTCGTTGCAGCCGTCGTGGCCGTCGAAGTCCGCGGCCGTCAGCGTCGGCAGCCTGCAGCATCGTGCCCATGGCGCCGTCGGCGATCACGATGCGCTCGGCCAGCGCGCCCCTCAGGGCGACGGAACGCTCAGTTGCCTCATCGATTACAAGCCCGCTCATAGGCTTCCCGAGTGTAGACCTTTAGTGGCCGGAAAACAAAATAGTCGACGTGAAACTGTGCCTGCCACAGGTCACGCGCCCGGTCCGCGTGGAGACGTAGGCTGTAGTCACGGGCGGCAGCCCGCGGCAATAGCGGAGGTGAAGTCATCAAGTTCAGCGACGTCGACGGCCCGCTCGTCAACCCGGTGGCGATCGCCGCGTTCGAGGGGTGGAACGACGCGGCAGAAGCCGCGAGCGGTGTCGTCAACCACCTGGGCATCGCGTGGGAGTCCACCCCGATCGCCGCGATCGACCCCGATGACTTTTACGACTTCCAGGTCAACCGGCCAGTGATCGAGGTAATCGCGGGAAAGACCGAGCGTCTCGTCTGGCCGACCACGCGGCTGTCCCTGGCCCGCGCGGCGGACACCGGGCTTGCCCGGGACATCGTGCTCGTGCACGGCGTGGAGCCGAACATGCGC
The DNA here is from genome assembly GCA_963811335.1 of uncultured Actinomycetota bacterium. Lineage (GTDB taxonomy): Bacteria > Actinomycetota > Actinomycetes > Streptosporangiales > Streptosporangiaceae > Trebonia. The sequence goes on from CAWERB010000022.1 coordinate 336,235, forward strand.
TGGCGCGGCTTCACCGACGAGCTCATGAGCGGCCTGACCGAGCTCGGCGTCGAGATGGTGATCCTCATCGGCGCGCTGCTCGCCGACTCTCCGCACACCCGGCCGGTGCCGGTCCAGGTCAGCGGGTCGGAGCCGTCGCTGCTCCGCAGCGTGAGCTCGGAGCCGAACGACTACAAGGGATCCGCGGGCATCGTCGGGGTGCTGGCCTACATGTGCGCGACGGCGAACATCCCCACCATCTCGCTGTGGGCGTCGGTGCCGCACTACGTCGCGCAGTCGCCCTCGCCCAAGGTGACCCTGGCGCTGCTGCGGTCCGTGGAGGACGTGCTTGACGTCTCGCTGCCGCAGGCGGAGCTGCCCGAGGAGGCCCGCGCCTGGGAACGCGGCGTGGACGAGCTCGCGCAGCAGGACTCCGACGTGGCCGAGTACGTGCGGACCCTGGAAGAGGCCAAGGACGCCACCGACCTGCCCGAGGCGTCGGGCGACGCGATCGCCCGCGAGTTCGAGCGGTACCTGCGCCGCCGCGGCGACCAGGGCGACGGCGGCTTCTAGGAGCCTGCCGGGCCGGGCCATGGCGGGCCGGGGAGTCAGCCGCCACCGCTGCGATATCTAATACGGGGGCCAGGGGACGGCGGGCCAGTCTTCCGGCGGCAGGGGGTGCACGCGGCTGGCGACAGCAGGTCGATGCGGGTCCTGATGGCCTTGACCTCGGCGCGCGTCAGGTGGGGGCCGAGTTCCTCGGCGAGCCAGCCGTCAGCCAGGCCCGCCGACAGCCGCCGCAGCGCCTCGACGGCGCGCTCTGGCAGCGGCTCACCGCGCCACTGCCAGAGCACCGTGCGCAGCTTGTACTCCTCGGCGAAGCAGATCCCGTGGTCGCAGCCGTACAGGTGGCCGTCGGCGACGGGCAGCAGGTGGCCGATCTTCCGGTCGGCGTTGTTGATCACCGCGTCGAAGACCGCCATCTCCCGCAGCGGCTGGTAGTCCGTGCGGCGGGCCAGCGCGATCAGGTCGACGCTCTCGTCCAGGTCGATCCACAGCTGGCACATGCCTGGACCGAACGGCCCGTCGCGCATGACCGTCGGCGGGACGAAGTTCCAGCCGGCCGCCCGGCTGACAACGTAGGCGGCGATCTCACGGCCGGCCAGGGTGCCGCGCGGGAAGTCCCACAGCGGGCGCTCGCCGGCGACCGGCTTGTACACGCAGTTCACTACCGTTCCGTGGGACCTGATCGTGCAGAACAGCGTCGCGTTCGAGGCGTCGACCAGGCGGCCCTCCACGGTGAGCGCGCCCCGCGTCAGCAGCTCGAGCGCCTCACGTTCCCCCTCGGGCAGGTCGTCGGCGTCGCAGGCCACTATGTTTTCAGACATTGGCGTTTTCAGACATTGGCGTTGTCAGGCCCGGGCGGCCCGGTGACCGTTCTGCCGCGGGCAGACGTGGCCGCTCGCGTCGAGCGGCAGGCCGCACAGCGGGCACGGCGGACGGCCGGCCGCCACGAGGTTGAGCGCGCGCTGCGCGAACGCCCGGGCCGCGCTCGGGCTGATCCTGACCCGCAGCACGCCAGGGCCGTCGGCCGGGATGTCGTCGGACAGCGGCTCGACCGGGGCGTCGCTTTCCTCCTGCGCCTCGATGACCACCCGGTCGCCGTCGCTGTCCCAGGCGAGCGCGATGGCGCCCACCCTGAAGTCCTCGGTCAGCGGCAGGTCGAGCGGGCCGTCGTCGCGCAGCCCCGGCGGCGCGGTCTGCGGGATCTCCGTCGCGTCGCCGGTGCGCCGCAGTACCTCGTCAAGTAGCTCGTCGATGCGCTCGGCGAGCAGGCTCACCTGGAATTTCTCCAAGACAACGCTTGTCACCCGGCCGGACGAGGTCGCCTGCAGGTAGAACGTCCGGTCACCCGGCTGCCCAACAGAGCCGGCCACGAACCTGTCCGGCGGGTCATAGTAAAAGACCGGCATAGTCCTATCCTTCCGCGCCGTGGGCGGTGTCCGCGACCTGGGCCGGGCCTGTGGGGTCAGCTCTTGCTCGATCAGCTCCCGCGGGGGCAACTGCTCCTGTATTACCCGCGCCGCCGCCGATCACGGCATCGCTCTCGGCGGCCCGTTCTTCAGTGGCCCGTTCTTCGGTGGCCTGTGCGTCGGCGGGCTTGGGCGGGGGCGGCAGCAGGTCGTCGACGCCGCCGCCCGTGTCGTTGAGCCGGAGCAGGAACGGCCGCAGCGGCGTGTAGCGGATCACGGTCAGCGAGCAGGGGTCGGCGACGATGCGCTGGCACTGGTCCAGGTGGAGGCCGAGGCTGTCGGCCACGATCGCCTTGATCACGTCGCCGTGCGAGCAGACCAGGTACGTCGCGGTCTTGCCGAGCCGCTCGTTCCACTCCCTGACGGCGGACACGGCCCGGTGCTGCATGTCCAGCATGGTCTCGCCCGCGGCGCCGGGGAAGCGCACCGCACTCGGGTGCGCCTGCACGACCGGCCAGAGCGGGTCCTTCACCAGGTCATCGAGGGGCTGCCCGGTCCAGTCGCCGTACTTGCACTCACCGACCCGCTCCTCGACGACCGGGTCGGCCGCCTGGCCGGCCTCGCCCGTCCGGACAGCGCCCCCGCGCGCGGCGACGATCTCCTCGACTGTCTGGCGGCAGCGGTCAAGCGGGCTGGTGACGATCGCGTCGAGCGGCACGGAGGCAAGCCGCTCGCCCAGCGCCTTCGCCTGGGCCCGGCCGCGCTCGTCAAGCCCGACGCCCGGCGTCCAGCCCGTCAGCAGCTGCCCCGTCGTCGCCGTCAGGCCGTGGCGGACGAGCAGAACTGTGGTCACCCTAAGACTTTAGCGAATCGCCGGGCCAGCGAACTCCCGCCGCCGGCGGCCGTGCGGGCGCTACACGGGGGTGAGGCCACCGCCATGGCCGGATGGGGCCGGCGGGTCGGCTCCCTGGACCGGTACCGGGTTGTCATCCCGCCAGAAGACGGTCTCCAGGTTGCCGAAACTCACCACGTCGCCGGCCCGGACCGGGATCTTGCCGCGCACCCGCCAGCCGTTCACCCGGGTGCCGTTGGTCGACTCAAGATCGGTGATCAGCCAGCCGTCCTTGGTCCGTTCCAGCTGGGCGTGCCTACGGGAAACGGTCATATGGGGGATCGCCAGGTCGCAGCTCGCGTCCCTGCCGATGCTGAACTGGTCGCCGCCGCCGCGCGGGAACTGCAGCGGGATCGGCTGCTGCCGGTCAGCCGCGGCGCCGCGCATGCTCGTGGTCAGCGCCCGCCCTGGCGCGCGGGACGGGGTGCCGGTCCTGGTGCCCGCGCGGCGCCCTTGTGCCGCCGCTGCAGCGTGCGGGCCCGCCGAGTACGCACCGGTCACCCGGGACCAGGCACCGCGCAGCCAGCCGGCCAGGGAGCGCCGCGCGGGCTCGACGGGGAGGTCGGCGAGCACAGGAGGCAGCTCCGCCTGGCGCCTGGATTCGAGCACCACGTGCATCCGGTGCAGGAACGTGTCGTGCGACAGGCGGCCCGCGACGAACTCATCCCTGAGCCTGGACACCACCTGGTCCCGCTCGGCGTCAGAGGCGCGCAGGCCGGCGACCGGCTGTTCGTCGGGCGAGGCAGGCGACTGCGCCGCAGAACCTCCCATGAAATGCAGTATCGGGACCAACCGGCGGCTTCGCAAGGAAAACGCGGATGCCGGTCAGACGCCGACCGCGTGCACCCCGCCGTCGACGTGCACGATCTCCCCGGTCGTGGCGGGGAACCAGTCGGAAAGCAACGCCACGCAGGCGCGCGCGGCGGCCTCCGGGTTGGCGATGTCCCAGCCGAGCGGCGCGCGCTGCGACCACACGTCCTCGAACTTCTCGAAGCCGGGTATGGACTTGGCCGCCATCGTCTTGAGCGGCCCGGCCGCCACGAGGTTGACCCTTACCTTCTGCGGGCCGAGGTCGCGGGCCAGGTAACGGGCGCAGGACTCGAGCCCGGCCTTGGCCACCCCCATCCAGTCATACCCGGGCCAGGCGACGGAGGCGTCGAAGTCGAGGCCGACCACGCTGCCGCCGTCCGGCATCAGCGGCAGCGCCGCCATCGCGAGGGACTTGAGGCTGAACGTCGAGACGTGCACGGCCTTCGCGACGTCCTCCCAGGCGGTGGCGAGGAAGTTGCCGCCAAGAGCGCTCTGCGGCGCGTTCCCGATCGAGTGCACCACGCCGTCTAGGCCGTCGACATGCTCCTTGATCCGGTCCTTGAGGGAGTCGAGCTGCTCGGTGCTCGTGACGTCCAGTTCGATGACCGGGGCGGGCTGTGGCAGCCGCTTGGCGATCCGCTGTACCAGCGTCGGCCGGGGGAACGCGGTGAGCACCAAGGTCGCCCCCTGCTCCTGCGCCACCCGCGCCACGTGGAAGGCGATCGAGGCGTCGGTGAGCACGCCGGTCACCAGGATCCGCTTGCCGTCGAGAATGCCCATGGTTGTCTCTCCCTAATGACCCATGCCGAGGCCGCCGTCGACCGGGATCACCGCGCCGGTGACGTATCCCGCGTCCGGGCCCGCGAGGAAGGCGACCGCGCCGGCCACCTCGTCCGCCGACGCGTACCGGCCGAGCGGCACCGCGCCGATGATCTGTGCCTTGCGTTCCTCCGACAGGACCGCGGTCATGTCGCTTTCCACGAACCCGGGCGCCACCACGTTGGCGGTGATGTTGCGCGAGCCGAGCTCGCGGGCCAGCGACCTGGCCAGCCCCACCATGCCGGACTTGGACGCGGCGTAGTTGGCCTGGCCCCCCGAGCCGTACAGCCCGACCACCGAGGAGATGAAGATCATCCGGCCGCGGCGCATCTTCATCATGCCCCGCACGGCGCGCTTGGCCACCCGGTAGGCGCCGGTCAGGTTGGTGTCGAGGACCTCGGTGAAGGCGTCCTCCTTCATCAGCGCGAGCAGCTGGTCCTGGGTGATGCCCGCGTTGGCGACGAGCACCTCCACCGGCCCCTGGTCCTGCTCGACGGCGGTGAACGCGGCGTCCACGGACCCGGCGTCCCGCACATCGCACTTGACCACCGACAGTCCCTCGACCGGCTCGCCTGAGCGCGACGTGACGGTGACGCTGTCCCCGTCCGCGGCGAGCCGCCGCGCGATCGCCAGCCCGATTCCCCGGTTTCCCCCGGTCACCAGCACGGAACGCCCCACGCTCACCCTCCAACCAGTCCTCAGCTCGACAGCCGAGCGTACCGCCCCGCCGCCAGGCACTCACGGGCGGCACTTCACCCTCCCGCAACCCGTCCGCCGCTTCGATGCCGCCCGGCACGAAGATCACGACCGGCTGTTGTAGAAAACCTCTATAAAGCAGGCGGCACCCGGGCCGGTGGAGCGCATGATCGAGACGGCTTCTTAGCGCTATCACGCAAAAAGCCCCGCGCAACCACAGAGGGGCGGTCCCCTCATGGCGCCTTAGATATCGGAGGTACTTAGAGCCCGTTTTTGGATGTTAAGTACCTCCGATCTTTTCCGGTTGTGGCGGGCGGGGTTAAATCCGGCTTTTGGGTGAGACGGGGTTCGCGGCAGGTGAGGGGCCCGCGGTCGAAGACTTGCCGGCCAGGGGTCGAAACGGTCACCGCTGGGTGGCGCCGGGGCCAGGCATGGGGATCCGCGTTGCGGGTTACCTGGGTGACCGCGCGAATACCGGTGGGATAGGTTCTGAAAGCGTGGGAGATCATGACGGGCGTATAGACGCCGAGTTCGCGGCCCTGCCGCTGCGGAACCTCGCCGATGCCGCGCTTGACGCCGCGCGCACGCTCGGCGCGGACCATGCCGACTTCCGGCTCGAGCGGGTGCGCGGGCAGCGGATCGCGCTGTCCGACGGGAAGCTCGAGTCGCTGTCCGACGCCGACGACAGCGGGCTCGCGATCCGGGTCATCGTCGACGGGACGTGGGGGTTCGCCGCCACGGTCGACCTGACGCCGGAGGCCGCGCGGGACGCGGCGCGGCACGCGGTCGAGGTCGCCAAGGTGGCGGCGGCGATGAACACCGAGCGGATAGACCTCGCGCCCGAGCCCGCCTACGGCGACGTGACCTGGGTGTCCGGTTACGAGACCGACCCGTTCACCGTCTCGCCACGGGAGAAGACCGAGCTGCTCGCCGGCTGGTCGGCCGGGCTGCTCGCGCACCCGGCGGTCAGCCACGCCGACGCGTCGGTCTACCAGGTCAAGGAGTGCAAGTTCTACACCGACGGGTCGACCACCACCACGCAGCAGCGGGTGCGGCTGCACCCGGAGCTGACCGCGACGGCGGTGACCGAGACCGGGTTCGACGACATGCGCACCCTCGCGCCGCCGGCCGGGCGGGGCTGGGAGTACCTGACGAGCCCCTCCAGCGAGCAGGGCGGCTGGGACTTCCCCGGCGAGCTCGCCGAGCTGCCCGAGCTGCTGGCCGCCAAGCTCAAGGCGCCGTCGGTCGAGGCCGGCCGGTACGACCTGGTGATCGACCCGTCCAACCTGTGGCTGACGATCCATGAGTCGATTGGCCACGCCACCGAGCTTGACCGGGCGCTCGGCTACGAGGCCGCCTACGCGGGCACCTCGTTCGCCACCATCGACAAGCTCGGCTCGCTGCAGTACGGGTCCACCGCGATGAACGTGACGGCCGACCGGACGGCGGTGCACGGGCTCGCCAGCGTCGGCTACGACGACGAAGGGGTGGCCGGCCAGTCATGGCGGCTGATCTCCGGCGGCGTCCTCGTCGGCTACCAGCTTGACCGGCGGATGGCGCAGCTCAAGGGGTTCGGCCGGTCCAACGGCTGCGCGTTCGCCGACTCGCCCGGGCACATGCCGCTGCAGCGGATGGCCAACGTGTCACTTGAGGCGGCGGCGGGCGGGCCGAACACCGCGGAGCTCATCGCGGGCGTGGACGACGGCATCTACATACTCGGCGACAAGTCCTGGTCGATCGACATGCAGCGGTACAACTTCCAGTTCACCGGCCAGCGGTTCTTCCGCATCAGGAACGGCCGCCTGGACGGTCAGCTCAAGGACGTCGCCTACCAGGCGACGACGACGGACTTCTGGAACTCGATGGAGGCGGTCGGCGGCCCGCAGACCTACGTGCTCGGCGGCGCCTTCAACTGCGGCAAGGGACAGCCAGGGCAGGTCGCCCCGGTGAGCCACGGCGCGCCGGCGGCACTGTTCCGGCAGGTGCGGGTACTCAACACGGCCGAGGAAGGAAAGTAAGTGAGCGGACGCGACCCTTGGCCCGCAGGCGAGCCGGGCAGCACCACACCGCAGGACACCGTGGAGCGCGCGCTCGCGGCGGCCAGCCGCGGCAGCGAGACGATCGTGATCGCCGATGAGTCGTCAACGGCCAACTTGCGCTGGGCCGGAAATACCCTCACCACCAACGGTGTTTCTACCTCGCGCTCACTCACCGTGATCTCGGTCGACCGGCGGGCCGACGGCACCGCGGGTGTCGGCATGGTCGCCCGCTCCGGTGTCACCCCCGGGCAGGTTGAGGACATCGTGCGGGAGGCGGAGAAGGCGGCCGCCGAGGCGTCGTCCGCCGAGGACGCGGCGGACCTGGTGACCGGCGCAGCCGCCTACCGTTCCGAGGACTCGTCCTGGTCGGCGCCTGCCAGCGGCACCGACTTCAGTGTCTTCCGTTCCTTCGCGGCGCAGCTCGGCGAGACGCTGCGCGGCGCGGAGGCCGCGGGGCGCAAGCTGTACGGGTTCGCCGAGCACGGGGTGACCGCGACCTTCCTTGGCACGTCCGCCGGGGTGCGGGCGCGCTACGACCAGCCGACCGGGCGGCTCGAGCTGAACGCCAAGTCCGCCGACATGTCCCGCTCGGCCTGGGCCGGCGCGGCGACGCGGGACTTCGCCGACGTGGACGTCGCGGCGCTCGACGAGGGACTCGCGCAGCGGCTTGGCTGGCAGTCCCGGCGGCTTGAGCTGCCCGCCGGGCGCTACGAGACGCTGCTCCCGCCGACCGCCGTCTCGGACATGCTGATCTACCAGTACTGGTCGGCCGGGGCGCGGGACGCCGCCGAGGGACGGACGGTGTTCTCCAGGCCCGGCGGCGGGACGCGGGTCGGCGAGCGGCTGTCCGCGATGCCGCTCGACCTGTTCAGCGACCCGGGGTACCCGGGGGCCGAGTGCGCGCCGTTCGTGGTGGCGCACGCCTCCGGCCGGGACTCCTCCGTCTTCGACAACGGCCTGCCGTCGCCGCGCGCGCCGTGGCTGTCCGCCGGCGTGCTGTCCGCGCTGCACAGCAGCCGCTACTCGGCGCGGCTGGCCGGCCTGCCCGTCGCGCCGTCCGTGGACAACCTCATCCTGTCCGCGCCGGGTGCGTCGGCATCGCTTGAGGCGATGATCGCGTCCACCAAGCGCGGCCTGCTGCTCACCTGCCTGTGGTACATCAGGCTGGTCGACCCCCAGACGCTGCTGCTCACCGGCCTCACCAGGGACGGCGTGTACCTGATCGAGGAGGGTGAGGTCGTCGGCGCGGTGAACAACTTCCGCTTCAACGAGTCCCCCGTCGGCATGCTGTCGCGCGTGCTCGAGGCAGGCGCCACGGAGCGGACCCTGCCGCGGGAGTGGGGCGACTACTTCAACCGCGCGGCCATGCCGCCGCTGCGGGTGGAGGCGTTCAACATGTCATCGGTCAGTCAGGCCAGCTGACTGGCGTACGACGCCATCCACGGGCGATCACCTCGGGGGGCTCCGGGGGGTCGCTCCCCCGGGCGATCACCTCGGGGGGCTCCGGGGGGTCGCTCCCCCGGGCGATAGAGTGTAGGAGGGATTGCGGAGCCGAGCTAGATTTGAAGGATGCGAATGGGCCACGCACGCGGGCAGCAGGTGCACCTGGTCACCCAGGCACGCCGGCCGCTGTCCGAGGACATCAGGTACCGGCAGCGCCGGTACCTGATCATGATGGCCGTCAGGACGCTGTGCTTCGCCGTTGCCGTCATCATGTTCGCCAACCACCTGGGGTGGCTGGTGCTCATCCCGGCGATCGGCGCGATCTTCATTCCTTACATTGCTGTCATCTTCGCCAACGGGGGGCGGGAGCCCGACAACACACGGGGCTTCCTCGAGCACCGGGTGAACCTCCCGGCCAAGCGCGAACCGTCCGACGACGACCGATAACCGGCCTGCGCCGCCCGGCACCGCAGGTGCTCGCGTGCGTGCCGTTAGTGGCCAACTCGCGAAGAAACCGCCGGTCAGAGCCGCCTTACTTGGTTGCAGGTGAAGTGCAGCGAGACGGTAGGCGTGTTGCAAGAATGGCGTTGCGAGATTTGTTGCCATTAGGTCTTGACACATACAGGGGGCCGACCGTGTACCATTCATATCGGTGCTCTGGTCCCCCGTCGGGGCACCACTGCCGGCGCTCCGGGCCCCCGTCGGGGCGCCGATGATAGCGACGCCGGGTGGCTCGCCCCCGTAGCCACCCGGCGTCGCCCTTTTCTTCTGGTGTCATCGCGTAGATTCGCGGAAACGCTGCGTATCCGTCCTTACTCGGTGCGCTGGAACTGCGCGATCGCCATCCCGAGCAGGACCGCGCCCATCGCCGCGACGATGCCGAGCGACAGGCCCACGGGGACCGCCCACCCGGCCCAGGTGATGGCCGGCGACAGCGCCGCGTTCGCGGCCGGCGAGATGCCCAGGTGACTGAAGACCGCGTGCCGCATGGGATAGACGGCGTAGGTGATCGGGTCGAACCGGGTGAGCACGGCCAGCCAGGCGGGCAGCGAGCGGAGCGGGTAGAGCGCGCCCGACAGGAAGAACAGCGGCATTACCAGCATCTGAGTCAGCGCCATGAACGCCTGTATCTGCGTTATTCTGGCCGCCATCATTACGCCGAACGCGGTGAGCGTGAAGGAGAGCAGCAGCAGCTCGCCGATTACGGTGAGGATAAGAACGGGATCGTACGGTACATGCGCGAGCCCGGCCAGAGCCAGAATGATGATTCCCTGAAAGGTGGAAACTGTCGCGCCGCCGAGGCATTTCCCGATAACGATCGCTGACCTGCTCACTGGCGCGACCAGCATCTCCCGAAGAAAACCGAACTCCCGGTCCCACACAATCGAGGCCGCCGAGAAAATAGCCGTGAACAGCACGGACATCGATAGGACGCCGGGATAGATGAAGGTACTGAAGTTGACGCCCGGCGGCATGCCGCGGCTGGCGAGCGAGGAAAGCCCGGCGCCGAGCACGAACAGGAAAAGCACCGGCTGCACGAGCGACGTGACCGCCCTGAGCCTGTCGCTCTTAAACCGGATGAGCTCCCGGCGCCAGACGATGCTGATCGCGCGCAGGTCCTGCCGCAGGCCGCTGCCGGGGACGGATACCCGGATCGCTTCGGTGACCGCGGCGCTGTCGGGGTCAGTGACGGAAACCGCCATGATGCCTGGCTACCTCCCTCTCCTGAAGGCCATGACGTGCGCGCGGTTACGGTCACTCGCCGTCGACTCGGTGTCCCTGATGGTCCGGCCGGTGTAGGACATGAAGACGTCGTCAAGCGACGGCCTGGCCACGCTCACCGAGCGGATCCCCACGGTCAGCTCGGCGAACAGCCGCGGCACGAACTGCTCGCCGGACGCCACGCTGAACGTCACTAGGCCCTCGTGAACGGCGGCGTCGAGTCCGAACCGGTCCTTGAGCTCCCTGATGGCGCCTGCGTCGTCGGCCACGGCGATCTGCACCCGGTCCTTGCCGATGCTGGCCTTGAGGTTCTCCGGCGTGTCGACCGCCACGATCTGCCCGTTGTCGATGATGGCGATGCGGTCGCAGTTCTCCGCCTCGTCCATGTAGTGCGTGGTGAGGAAAATGGTGATGTCCTCACGCTGCTTGAGGTCGTTGATGTACTCCCAGATGGACGTCCTGGTCTGCGGGTCGAGTCCCACGGTCGGCTCGTCGAGGAACAGCACGCGGGGCGCGTGCAGCAGTCCGCGGGCGATCTCCAGCCGGCGCTTCATGCCGCCCGAGTAGGTGGCCACCTCGGACTTCCTGCGGTCCCACAGGTTCACCATGTCAAGTACGAGCTTCATCCTGGCGTCCAGCTGGGACCTTGGCACGCCGTACAGGTCGGCGTGGAAGCGCAGGTTCTGCTCTCCGGTGAGATAGCTGTCGAGCGTCGGGTCCTGGAACACCAGGCCGATGTTGCGCCGTACGGTGTCCCGCTGCCGGACCACGTCATGCCCGGCCACCCTCGCGCCCCCCGAGGTGGGGTTGGCGAGGGTGCACAGGATCTTGATCGTTGTCGACTTGCCCGCGCCGTTGGGCCCGAGGAAGCCGAAGGTCTCCCCCGGCTGGACCTCGAAGCTGATGCCGCGGACGGCTTCGACCTCTCCGTAGCGCTTGACCAGGCTGGTGACCTGGACGGCGGGCTCAGGCACTGGCCCTACCCGCCGCCCGGCCGGCCTCCTGACGGCCCGGCCCGCCGGCGCCGTCCGGCAGGCCGCGGTTCACTCGCCGGCCTCCGGCGCGTCCTGCGGCCCGGTGTCCGTCGACGTGTCCGTCGCGGTGTCCGTCGACGTGTCCGTTACCGGGCCGGCCGACGTGTCCGTCGGCGCGCCGGTGGCGGGCTCGTCCTCGGCCAGGATCAGGTAGAGCGACTTGCGCGCCTGCGCGAGCACCGCTCGCGCCTGGGTGACCTGCTCGGTAGAGCCGGCCCGCCGTACCTCCATGACCGCCATCATCACCTGGCGGATGAGGTTCCTGAACTCGATGGCGTCGTCGTCGGTCATGCCCGCGGCGGCGTCCCATGAGGAACGGAGCTCATCCGCGTGCGCCTCGGCGTAGCCGCGGCCCTTGTCGGTGAGCGTGTAGACACGCCGGCGGCCGGTGCCCTGCGGCGTGATCAGGCCCTCGTCCTCGAGTTGCTGCAGCGCCGGGTAAACCGACCCCGCGCTTGGCCGCCACGCGCCGTCTGTGCGCGCGGGGATCTCCTGGATCAGCTGGTAGCCGTTCCACCCCCGGCCCTCTTCCTCGGCGAACAGGTCGAGGATGGCCGCACGGACGTCTCCCTTGCGCGCCCGCATGCCCCGGCCGAAGCCGTGCCGGCCGAACGGCCCGTCACCCGGGCCGAAGGGAGGGCCTGGCGGGCCGAACGGGGGCATTCCCATGCCTTCCCTGCCCCAGCCGCGGCCACCCGGGCCACCGGGACGTCCCGGCCCGCCTGGACCCCAGCCGTGCTCGCCGCGCTCGCCGCGCGGGCCGTGCTCGCCGCGTTCTCCGCCGAACCTGCCCGGGCCTCGCCCGGACCGCGGCCCCCACTCGGGGCCGCCCGGCCGGGGCGACGGACCCCAGCCTTCGTCTCGCATACCGCGTCGGTGCTCTTCTCGCATGACGCGTCACCTCTTTCAATGATCTTTGATCGTCTTTGACATCTCAACGATATATCGCTGTGGAACGGTAACGCAAGTTTTGCGGACAAAAAGAAGAACCGCTCACGGGGGGGTGGGCGGTTCTCTTCGCGCAGGGCGGGGGCGGCAGGGTAGGCAGACGGCCGGGAACCTGGCCGGTGGGCCGGTGATGCGCGGCCCGGGCAGGCTGATGGTGTAGCTGGCCTGGCCTGGTGGGGCCGGGGGCGCGGCCGGGTTATCGCACCGGAAGGTTGTAGACGCGGCGCACGCTTGAGCCGACGCGGGCGATGTCGGTGCCGTAAACGTGCATGGAGACCGCGACCGTTTCGCCGATGTTCCGCACCAGGTGGACGTCGCCGGGCGGCGCGAAGCCGCTCACCGTGCCGACCGGGTTGGCGTTGCGGGCGATCACCTCGAGATGGTCACGGCGCACCGCGTAGACCTCCTCGTACTCGGTGCCCTGCAGGACCGCGGTGCAGCACCAGGACAGGTGATCGTGCACGGGGGTCGCCTGGCCGGGCCGCCAGACCATGACCACGATTGAGAACGAACCGTCGGGCTCGCCGTGCACCAGGTGCGTCTGGTAGCCGCTCGGGTCGCCGACGAGCTGTTCAGCGCTCAGCAGGCCAGAGCTCAGCAGGCCGAGCCCGGGCCGGTGGCCGCGGAGGGCGGCGACCACGGATGAGGCGGTCTGCTGCCACGAGCCGCCGGAGCGGACCGCGCGTCGGACGGCGGCGGCCAGCGGCCCGGGGCAGGTGCCGGTGGCGGTCGGCAGTTCGGCGACTGAGCTGGTCATGGCTGACACCTCCTGGAGCGGTTTCCCTTCTTTCACGGTAGCCACAGGCCAGTCATAAGCACTAATGCCAGAACCGGCCAAAATCATAGACAAGGTCTATGGAAGGCCGGGGAGAAGCAGCCAGCGACCGCGGAAACATCAGCTGACCCACGAATCCTCACGGTTTCCCGGCGTTGGCGGCAGCCGTGACGTCCGCGGGTGGAGTTACCTGGGAGTTAGTCGGCCAGGCCCGAGTAGGCGATGACGCCGCGGCGCAGTGCGGCGATCGCGGCACGGGCGGTCGCCGCCACGTCCCTGTCTTTGGGCAGGGACGAGGACTCCGGGGCGGCGGGAGTCGCCCGGGAGGGGAGTCCGCCCGGGAGGGGGAGTCCGCCCGGGAGGGGGCGTCTGCCCGGGAGGCGACGGCTATCTGGTCGAGCAGGTCGATGAGCTGCTTCATGGAACGGACGAAGTCGCCGGGAGTGAGGCCGGGCACCGAGTCGAGTACGTCCTCGAGCTTGGCACCGCGGGCCCAGCGGTAGGCCGCCCAGACGAAGCCGGGGTCGGGCTCGCGGAGGAACGACAGGCCGTGCCGCTGCTCTAGGTGGTCAAGCTCGCCCCAGGTCCGCGCCATGGCGGTGAGCACGTCGCGGACGGGGCCGTGCGGCAGCCGGGCCGGGCCGGCGTCATCGACCTGCCTGCGTGACTCGAACGACAGCACGGACACGCACGCGGCGAGCTCGGCCGGGTTCAGGCCGTCCCACAGGCCGCGGCGCAGGCACTCCGCGGCCAGCAGGTCGAGCTCGGCGTACAGCCGGGTGAGCCGCTGGCCGGCCGGGGTGACCTTGTCGCCGTCCAGGTAGCCGAGCTCGTCGAGCACGGTGCATACCCGGTCGAAGGTCCGCGCGATCACGTGCCGCCGCCCGCCCACCTGGCGCTCAAGGTCATCGACATCCTTCTGCTGCCGGAAGTAGCGCTCGGCGTACCTCGCGTGCTGCTCGCGGTCGGGGCACTGGTGACACGGGTGACGGCGCAGCTTGCGGCGCAGCTCGGCGATGTCGCCCTGGCCGTCGGGCGTGCCGTCGTCCGGCCCGGTGCTCCCGCGCCGGTCGCGGCGGTCGTCCCCGCCGCGGTCCCGCTCGTGGTAGTCCCGCTCGCCGCGGTCCCGCTCGTTGTAGTCCCGCTCGCCGCGGTCCCGCTCGTCGCGGTCCCCTTCCCCGCCGCCGGAGTCGGCATAACGGGAGCGGCCTGCCCCGATGGCGAGCTCGTCGTCGTCATAGGCGGAGCCACGCCCACGTGTTGACTCATCGTCGACGGCACCGGGGGCCGGGCGGCGGCGGCGCGACGGCGTGTCCGCGCCGCGGCCCGCCACCTTGCTGCGCATCGCGGAGACCAGGTCCCTGCGGTGCTTGGGTGAGCGCTCGCTGAACGCCTGCGGGATGCGGAGCCGGTCGACGGGGGTGGCCGGCACCGGGAAGTCGGCCGCGGACATCTGCTTGAGCTGGCCGTGCATGGTGAGCACCAGGGGGCCGTCGGCGCGGTTGGGCGAGAACTCGGCGCCGGCGGGCGGCGGGTTGAGCACCACCGCGAGGCCTGCCCGGCGGCCTGACGGGACGTGGATGATGTCGCCGCGGCGCAGCGTGGCGAGGACCCGCCTGGCCTCGGCCCGCTGCGCGGAGGCGCGGCTGCGCGACACGCCGCGCTCGGCGTCGGTCAGCCCGCGGCGCATCGCGGCGTACTCCATGAAGTCGCCGCGGTCACAGCTGACCTGTTTGGCCAGGTCGGCGGCCTGGTCTTTGAGGCGGCGCAGTCGCCGCGCCAGGCCCACGACGCCCCGGTCGGCTTGGAACTGGGCGAAGCTCGACTCGAGCAGCGCGGCGGCCCGCGTCCGGCCGACTTGCGCGGTGAGGTTCACCGCCATGTTGTAGGACGGGCGGAAGGAGGAGTTGAGCGGGTAGGTGCGGGTGCCCGCGAGGCCGGCGACCGCGCCTGGGTCAAGGCCGGGCTGCCACAGCACTACCGCATGGCCCTCGACGTCGATGCCGCGGCGGCCCGCCCTGCCGGTGAGCTGCGTGTACTCGCCGGGGGTGAGCGCGGCGTGCGCCTCGCCGT
Source organism: uncultured Actinomycetota bacterium (assembly GCA_963811335.1). GTDB lineage: Bacteria > Actinomycetota > Actinomycetes > Streptosporangiales > Streptosporangiaceae > Trebonia. The sequence goes on from CAWERB010000022.1 coordinate 351,438, forward strand.
TCCACTTGTCCAGCTTCTCGAGCACCACCGTCCGCGCGGGCATGTTGATCCCGAGCGCGAGGGTCTCGGTGGCGAAGACCGCCTTGACCAGGCCCGCGGTGAACAGCTCCTCGACGACCTCCTTGAAGACGGGCAGCAGCCCGGCGTGATGGGCGGCGATGCCCCGGCGCAGGGCGAGCACCCAGTCGTGGTAGCCGAGCACGACCAGGTCCTCATCGGGCAGGTCGGCGGTGCGCCGCGCCGCGGTGTCCTCGATGATCCGCGCCTCGTCGGGTGTGGTCAGCCGCATCCCCGCGGCCAGGCACTGCTGCACGGCGGCGTCGCAGCCCGCCCGGCTGAAGATGAAGGTGATCGCCGGCAGCAGGCCCTCCGCGTCCAGCCGGTCGATGATCTCGGGGCGGTACGGCGGCGCGGCGCGCCGGGGACGGCGGTCGCCGCGGTGCGGCCTGCTGTGCGGCTGGCGGCCCCCCGAATGCCCGACAGCCTCGCGGTGCGCCATCCGGACCAGGTCGGGGTTGACCTCGTGCTGGTCGTCGTCGGTGAACAGGTCGTACAGCCGCCGCCCGGCGAGCATGTGCTGCCACAGCGGGACCGGGCGGTGCTCGTCGACGATGACCTCCGTGCCGCCGCGCACCTGGGCGAGCCACTCGCCGAACTCCTCGGCGTTGCTGACCGTCGCGGACAGCGCGACGACGCTGACGCTTTCCGGCAGGTGAATGATCACCTCTTCCCAGACGGCGCCGCGCGAGCGGTCGGCGAGGTAGTGCACCTCGTCGAGCACGACGTAACCGAGGTCCTTCAGGGTGCGCGAGCCCGCGTAGAGCATGTTGCGCAGCACCTCGGTGGTCATCACCACCACGGGCGCGTCGCCGTTGACCGCGTTGTCCCCGGTGAGCAGGCCCACGGTGTCCGTGTCGTAGCGGCGGACCAGGTCGTTGTACTTCTGATTGCTCAGCGCCTTGATCGGCGTGGTGTAGAAGCACTTCTTGCCCTGGGTGAGCGCGAGGTGGACCGCGTACTCGCCGACCACGGTCTTGCCTGACCCGGTGGGGGCCGCGACAAGCACCCCGTCCCCGTTGGTGAGCGCGGCGCAGGCGGCGACCTGGAACGGGTCGAAGTCGAAGTCGTAGAGCTCACGGAAGCTGGTGAACTCAGGTGCGGCCTGGTGCTCCCGGAACTTCGCGTACCTTTCGGCGGGGCTCAGCGCCGGTGTGCTCATGGCTCCAGATTAGGTGACTTCCTACTTACCTGGTACGCGTGAGGTGCCTGACGCTAGTTGGCGGAGTCGGCGTCGACCGGTTCCGGCTAATCGATCGGGGCCAGCTCATCGTCGGCCAGGTCCGCGTACAGGTCCGGGTGGTTGCGGGCCTAGCGCCTGTCGTTGAGGTAGATGAAGATCTCGGCCGCCTCGACGAGCGCCACGACCACGCCGCCGAGCATGCAGCATGGTCAGCGGGTCCGGGCTCGGCGAGGCGATGCCCGCGAACACGAAGACCAGGAAGATGATCAGCCTGCGCCACTTCCTGAACCGCTCGTGGGTGACGACCCGGACCAGGTTCAGCATGACGAGGAACAGCGGTACCTCGAAGCAGAGCCCGAAGCCGATGATCATCGCGATCCAGTACGCCGATGTAGGTGTCGGCGGTGTACAGGATCGTGAAGCCGCTGGGACATCGACGATGAAGAAGTCGCAGCCCGCGGCTCATCGCCAGGAAGGCGAAGAAGCAGCCGAGGCCGAACAGCGGGACCGCGGTGCCGAGGAACGCGTAGGTCCAGCGCTTCTCCCTGCGCGTACAGCCCGGGAGCGACGAAGGCCCAGAGCTGGTAGAGCCAGATCGGGCTGGTGAGGATCACCCCGGCGATGATGGCGACCTTCATGTGCAGGTAGAAGCCGTCCATCACGCCGTTGATGCACGAGCGAGTGCCCGGGTACGTCCGGCTTGCAGAACTTGACGGCCTGGCAGTAGGGCCGCTGGATGAAGGCCCAGATCCGGGTGTAGAACGCCCAGCGACACGGCCGCGCCGACGAGGACCGCCAGGGCGATCCTGACCACTCGGTTGCGCAGCTCGCGCAGGTGATCGAAGAGGGGCATCCGCCCCTCCGGGTTCTCCTGCCGCTTGGCGCGCGCGTAACGCTCGCCTATGATGCGGGCGCCCCTGATGGCGGAGGGCTTGTCGGCCATGGTCGCGTGTTCCCGGAGGGTTCGGCGTTACGGTTCGGCGGCGGGCGGGCCTACTTGGCCTGTGCGCTGTCTGAGGTGTCCACCGACCGCTGGAGGTCGGCGAGCTGCTTGCTCAGCGCGTCGATCTGCGCCTGCGCGTCCGGGGCGCCGGGCGCGGCCGGCGCCTGAAGCTGCGCGGGGGCGGCCTGGACGGATGCACTCGGGGCGAGGTCGTCGTCATCATCGTTGTGGAGGCTGGATACCTCCTTCTTGAGGATCCGCATCGACTTGCCAAGCTCGCGGGCGGCGACAGGCAGCTTGCGCGCCCCGAACAGCACAATGATCAAGATCGCGATGATCGCGATCTTCCACGGGCTGTCGAACAGGTCACCGATCATTTGCGTCCTTAGAGTTACCGGGGGATGAGCCTTATCAGGCGAGGCTCGCCTCGTGGTTGAGTCTACACGGCGTCACTGAAACGACCAGTAGCTAGCCAAGTCACGCAACCCCAATGCCCCAAAGAACTACCTAAATTGCCACATATCGTAACGATTGACGGCTCCGGTCGCTAGCGATCGTACCCGCCGCCCGCGTGGTGGCTCGCCCGGCCCGCGTACGGAGTGTCGGCCGCGTTTCCCTGCGAGTTCCCGTACCGATGTGTAATCATCAGATCACTATTCGCTGTCGGCGGGCAATGGCGGGCCGATGCGGCGAGCGACCGAGCCGAACGAGAGGAACAGCCAGGTCATGGTGACCCCGGTCATCCCAGCCGATCCGGCGGCGGCGCCTCCCGGTACGGGCATGAACTACGCGCGCCTCTACGACTACCGGTTCCGCGACGTCGACCAGGCCGGCAGGCAGGCCGTCTGGCGTGAGATAGCGCAGTACGTGCACGCGAAGATGGACGAGCCGAAGTGCGTTCTCGACCCGGCGGCCGGCCGCGGTGAGTTCATCACGGCGGTCCCCGCCGTCGAGCGCTGGGGCGTCAACCTGGTCAGGCAGGCCGACATCGAGGCCAGCGGCGCACGGATGATCACCGCCGACATCCGGGACGCCGATTTGCCCGAGGGCTTCTTCGACGGCGTGTTCCTGTCGAACTTCCTTGAGCACCTGCCCAGCCAGGACACGGTGGCGGCGGTGCTCGGCAAGCTGCGCGGCGTGATGTCACCCGGCGGCCGGATCGCGGTGATCGGGCCGAACTTCCGGTACTGCTCCCGTGAGTACTTCGACTGCGCCGACCACACCGTGATCCTCACCCACGTGTCGATGGCCGAGCACCTGCACGCCGCCGGGTTCGAGGTCGAGCGATGCGTCCCGCGGTTCCTGCCGTACTCCTTCCGCGGCCTGCTGCCCCCGTCACCCCGGCTGACCAGGGCCTACCTGCGTACGCCGCCGCTATGGCGGCTGCTCGGCAAGCAGTTCTTCCTCATCGCCCGCAAGTAACCTCGGCTCGGCGCTCTGGCCGCGCCGGGCGGCCGGGGATTACTCGTACTGGGCCAGGGCCGCAGCCGCGGCGGAGCGGACCTCGTCCGCCAGCCAGGCGGGTGACAGCACCCGGGCGTCCTCGCCCAATGCGCAGCACCCGGCGGCGCACCCAGGTCGTGTCCGGGGTGCGCAGCGCGATGCGCAGCCGACCCGTCGGGCATCTCCGCGACCGAATCGCACCGGTAGTACTCGGCCAGCCAGCGCGCCGCCGGCGCCGAGCTCAAGCTCGACGAGCACGTCCGACGGCGACGCGGTGAACAGCCCGGCGTCCACGTCCTTCGGCTCCGCGTTCTCCGGCACCTCGGCCGGCACGTCGAGGACCTCCACCGACAGCACCCGGTCGAGCCGGAAGAGCCGCACGCCCTCGGCGCGGCGGCACCATCCCTCCAGGTAGGTACGGCCCTCCACGACGAGCAGCCGCATCGGGTCCACGTCCCGCTCGGTCTCCTCGTCCCGGCCGGGGTTGTAGTGGCGCAGGTGCACCCGCTTGCGCTCGGCCAGGGCGGCGTCGAGCGTGGCGGCCAGGCCGCGCGCGTTCGGGTGCTCGATCTGGACGGCCACCTGGGCGCTCGCCGCGCCCGCCGCGCCCGCCGCGCCCTCGATCTTCGCGATCAGCCGCGCGACCGCGTCGCCGCCGCCGCCCGCCTCGGCCAGCATCCGCAGCGCCACGAGCAGCGCGCTCGCCTCGTCGGCGGCCAGCCGCAGCGGACGGGCGATCGACTCGGCCTGGCTGATTGAGATCTCGCCGTCCTCGTACGACAAGTCGATCGGGCAGTACGGCTCGGGCGCCCGCAGCTCCACGCACCAGGCGAGGTTCAGGTCGTCGATCAGCTCCCGCTCGGTCATGCCGAAAGCCTCCGCCGTCTCCGCCAGGCCGACTACCTTGCCGGGCGGAGACGTAGGGCACGAGCGCGAGCAGGCGGCGCAGCCGCTCGGCGGAGGTGACCATCCGCGGCTGGCCGGTCACGCCAGCGCCCCCTTGAGCTGCCTGATGACCGCCTCGCGCAGCTCGGGCGGGTCGAGGACGACGACGTCCGCGGCCGAACTCCGCGAGGTAGCCCGCGTACCAGTCCGGGTCTGAGTAGTCGATCGTCACGCGGTCCCAGCCGGGATGCGCGGCATCCGGCGCCGCCCGGCCCCAGCGGTGCAGCGCGTTGCCCGCGTCCGCGCGTACCCGCAGCGTCGCGGTGTGCTCCCTGGCCTGCGGCTTGTCCCAGTCCTTGACCATCTCGCGCACGTCCGCGCCGTCCGGGACCTTGACGCTGCCCGGCGGCCCGGCCAGCTTCACCGGCCCGGTGATGCGGCTGAGCCGGAACACCCGCGGCGCGTTGCGGGTCCGGTCGTGGCCGGCGACGTACCAGCGGCCGCGCCGGTTCACCACGCCCCACGGCTCGAGGGTCCGCTTCGTCACCTCGGAACGGCCGCTCGCCAGGTAGGCGAAGGTGACCGGCCGGCGGTCGCGGACCGCCTCCCACAGCGGGCCGAACGCGGGCTCCTGCGTGGTCAGTCGCGGCTGGATGCCGGGCGGCGGGCTCGCCGTGCCGTCGCCGTCGGCCTCCCGGCTCGCCGCGCGCAGCTTAAGCGCGGCGCCCGTGGCCGCGCCGGCCAGCTCGGCGGACTGCCAGACCCGCGACGCGATGCCGAGGACGGCGGCCTCGTCGGGCTCCAGGTGGATCTCTGGCAGCTCGTAGTCCTGGCGGCTGATCCGGTAGCCGAGGTCGTCGTCGACCGGGTTCGAGCGGCCGGTCTCCAGCGGAATGCCCAGGTCGCGAAGCTCCTCCTTGTCCCGCTCGAACATGCGCTTGAACGCCTCCTGCTCATCCGGGTACCCGCTGACCGCGGACCGGATCTGCTCGGCGGTCAGGTACCTGCGCGAGGAGAGCAGGAGGACGACGATGGACAGGAGGCGTTCGGTCCTGCGCTTCGACAACGAGACCTCCCGAGGGTCGTCTGCCGCTAGTCTGCCGTAGTGATCCGATGGCGGAGCGGAACTGTCACGGCGGTGCGGCGAGAATGGCACGGAGCAGCCGAACTCATGGTAACCGTGCGCGGGGCCTCGATTCGCGCGCTTGCCTACCCCGCGCTCACCGGCCTGCCGCGCCCCGGCGACCGGGTGCTGCTGAACGTCACCGCGCTCGAGGCCGGCCTGGGCACGGGCGGGTACGCCCTGGTCGTCGCCATCCCCGACCGGTTGCCCGCCGACGCCGATCTCGGCGGGCATATCGTGAAATCTCGTTACACGCCGCTGCAGGTGATGACCGGCAGCGCGGACGAGCAGGGCTCGCCCTACCACGACTTGCTGGAATCGGCGGACTCTCTCGACGCGATGCCGGTGGTGGTGGCCGACCTCCACTCCGCTCTCCCCGCCATCCTGGCTGGCCTGAGAAGTTCCTTCGCAGCGATGGCGGGTGACTCCCCGCGGGCCGCCTATGTCATGACGGACGGCGGAGCGCTGCCCGCCTGGTTCTCCCGCACCATCGCGGGCCTGCGTGAAGCGGGCTGGCTGGCGGCGACGGTCACGACCGGCCAGTCGTTCGGCGGCGACCTGGAGGCGGTCACCGTCCACTCAGGCCTGCTGACCGCGCGGCACGCCGCCGGCGCCGACGTGGCGATCGTGACCCAGGGCCCTGGCAACCTCGGCACCGGCACAAGATGGGGCTACTCAGGCGTGGCCGCGGGCGAGGCCGTCAACGCCGCCGCCGCCCTGGGCGGCCGCCCGGTCGCGTCCCTGCGCGTCTCCTTCGCCGACCCGCGAGACCGTCACCAGGGCGTCTCCCACCACAGCCTGACCGCCTACGCCCGCGTCGCCCTGGCCCGCGCCGACGTGGTGATCCCGCAGCTCCCAGAGCCGCAGGCCGCGCGGGTCGCGGCCGACGCGGCGCCCCTGGCGGCGCGCCACACCCTGGTGACGGTCCCGGTCGACGGCCTAGCCGAGGCGCTGCGCGCCTGCCCGGTCCCGCTATCCACGATGGGCCGGTCCCTGGACGAGGACCCCGAGTACTTCCTGGCCGCGGCCGCGGCCGGCCGGCACGCGGCCTCCCTGCTGCCGGGAACCCCCGGCTGACGCCCGGCCCGGCGATCTAGCTCGCAGGAGACGATGTCCACCACGAAGACAAGGGTGTCGGTGGCCTTGATGCCCGCCTGGGCGTTGCCGTTCGCCCCGTAGCCGTCAGCCTGGCGGGATGACGAGCAGCACGCGGCTGCCGACCGTCTGGCCGACCAGCCCTTGTCCCAGCCGTGGATGACCTGGCTCACGCCGATCTGGAAGCCCGCCGTGCACGGCTGCGCGAGTACGAGGAATCGAAGACACCTTCGGTCCGCCAGATCACGCCCACGTACTGGCGCGACCATCACTGGCCCTTCTTCACCACCGCCCGGTGCCCTTGATCAGGGTCTTGACCTGGAGGCCTTCGGCGCGCGGTCTTGCGGGATCGTGATCGTCGGGCCGCCCGGCGCGCCCGCCTGGGGGGGTGATCGTGGGCAGCGCGCCCCCGCCGTCCGGGTCTGCTCGCCAGTCGCGGCCGCCGTGTTGTGGAACTTGGATCCAGGTCGATGACGAAGACACCGTGTCGCTGGCGCCGATGCCCGATCTGCGAGTTGCCGCTGGCGCCGAAGGCGTCCTTGGGCGGGATCACGGCGAGCACCCGGCTGCCGAGCTGCTTGCCGATCAACGCCTTCTCAAGGCCGGGCAGCAGCCGCCCGGCGAACAGCGACGGGCGACCCGAGGTGGTAGGACGAGCCGAGCAGCTTGTGCGTGTTGCCGGACCAGACATACGCGACGTAGTTGCCGACGAGGCTGTCCGTGGTAGGTCAGCTTCTCGCCTGCGCCCTGGATCACCGTCTTGGCTGTAGAGCGGCCCCGTGCCCTTCGCCTTCGGGATCGTCACCGTGGGCGCCTTGCCGAACGCACCGGTCGCGGTGACCGACGTGTACGTGTCCGCGGCCCCGGCGGGCTTGGCGGATGACGAGGACGAGGACGAGGAACCGCAGCCCGCTATGGCGAGCGCGGCTAGCAGGGGGATGGTGACAAGCGCGGCGGCGCGTCGCATGAGAACCTCTCGGGGTGTGGCTGGTGACGGAGGTTGACCCAGGTCCGACACCGCTTTCCAGCTTCTAGGTCTTAGCTATGTCTTAGGCAAGCGCATACAGGCTACCCGCCAGTTGGACACGCTGAGCAACCATCGCTGACGTCAGAGCAAATGCTCAGCTTTCGCCCGCCGCGCCGTTAGGGTCACATCCCGGCGATGAGCTTCTCCACGCGCTCGTCGACCGAGCGGAACGGGTCCTTGCAGAGCACCGTGCGCTGGGCCTGGTCGTTGAGCTTGAGGTGCACCCAGTCGACGGTGAAGTCGCGGCGCTTCTCCTGCGCCCGCCGGATGAACTCGCCGCGCAGCTTGGCCCGGGTGGTCTGCGGCGGGATGGACTTGGCCTCGAAAATCCTCAGGTCGGTGGTCACCCGGTCCACCGCGCCGTTCTTCTGCAGCAGGTAGTACAGGCCGCGGCCGCGGTGCACGTCGTGGTACGCCAGGTCGAGCTGCGCGATGCGCGGCGCGGAGAGCGGCAGGTCGTGCTTGGCCCGGTACCGCTCGATGAGCTGGTACTTGGTCACCCAGTCGATCTCCCGGGCGATCTTGTCCAGGTTGCCGTCCTCGATCGCGGTGAGCGCGCGCTCCCACATCTCAAGTACCCGCGTGCTGACCGGGTCGACCCCGTTCTTCTCCGTGAAGTCCTTGGCCCGGTTCAGGTACTCCCACTGGATCTCCAGCGCGGACATCTCGCGCCCGTTGGCGAGCCTGACCCGGCTGCGGCCGGTCATGTCGTGACTGACCTCGCGGATCGCCCGGATCGGGTTGTCCAGCGTCATGTCGCGCAGCACGATGCCCGCTTCCACCATGCGCAGCACCAGGTCGGTGGAGCCCACCTTGAGCAGCATGGTGGTCTCGGACATGTTGGAGTCGCCGACGATGACGTGCAGCCGGCGGAACCGCTCCGCGTCGGCGTGCGGCTCGTCGCGCGTGTTGATGATCGGCCTGGACCTGGTGGTGGCGCTGGATACGCCCTCCCAGATGTGCTCGGCCCGCTGGCTGACGCAGTACACCGCGCCGCGCGGTGTCTGCAGCACCTTGCCGGCGCCGCAGATGATCTGCCTGGTGACCAGGAACGGGATCAGGATGTCGGCCAGCCTGCCGAACTCGCCGTGCCTGCCGACGAGGTAATTCTCGTGACAGCCGTAGGAGTTCCCGGCCGAGTCGGTGTTGTTCTTGAATAGGTAGATGTCGCCGGCGATGCCTTCCTCGCGCAGCCGCCGGTCGGCGTCGACAAGCAGGCCCTCGAGGATGCGCTCCCCCGCCTTGTCGTGGGCGACCAGGTCGACCACGTTGTCGCACTCGGGGGTTGCGTACTCCGGATGGCTGCCCACGTCGAGGTACAGGCGAGCGCCGTTACGAAGGAAGACGTTGCTGCTGCGACCCCATGACACCACGCGGCGGAAGAGGTAGCGGGCCACCTCGTCCGGGGACAGCCGCCGCTGCCCACGGAAGGTGCACGTAACGCCGTACTCGTTCTCTAGCCCGAATATTCGCCTGTCCACGGTCCTAGGCTACGTTCCCTTGGTCCATTGGTCACTATGGCCCGCCAGAAGCCGCCGAACTGGCTCCTACAGCGTGCCCTTGTCGATGGCCGCCACGATCCACGGGATGACCTCGTCGAGCATCTCATCGAGGCTGGTCGTCGCGTCGAAGCCGAGTATCCTTTTGGCCTTCTCGGTAGCGGGTACCCGGCGCTGCACGTCGTACTCGAACGGGTCGTCCGACACCACGCGCAGCGGCTCGTCCGGGCCCTTGACCTTGCGCCAGATCGCCTCGGCGAGCTCAAGCACCGTGGTGGACTGCGCGGTGGACAGGTTGAAGTCGTCGTTGAGCGCGGCCGGGTGCTCCATCGCGGTGACGATGCCGCGGGCCAGGTCGCCGCCGTAGGTGTAGTGCCGCACCTGCTCGCCGGTGCCCAGGATGTGCAGCGGGTCCTGGCCCTTGACCACCTTCTGCACCAGGTCGGGCACCACGTGGCTCATCGCGAGCTTGACGTTGCCCGACATGATCTCCTCGTCGCCGAGCGCCCGGGACTCGCCGATGCCGACGCAGTTGAACGGGCGGACGATCGTGTACGGCAGCTGGTACTGGTCCCAGGCGGCGCGCGCGAAGTACTCCACCGCCAGCTTCTGGAAGCCGTAGGAGGACAGCGGCGGCGGCACCTCGCGCTCCTGGCCCTCATAGGACGGCCATTCCGGCGTCGACTCGAACACCATCGAGGAGGACATGTAGGTGACCTTCTGCAGCCTGCCTTCCCTGCGCGCCTTGATCGCGGCGTCACAGGACGAGGCGATGATGCGCTCGTTCGTGGCGAGCAGGTCGTAGGCGTAGGTGTGGAAGTAGGAGATGCCGCCGATCAGCGCCGCGCCGGCGATGAAGTGGTCGCAGTCGGACAGCAGGCGGGTCATCAGCTCTACGTCGCGGCAGTCCCCCTCGACCAGCTGGTAGCTGGGGTGGTTGTCGTAGGACTTGGCGACCTTCCCGTACTTGGAGAAGTTGTCGATGCCCACGACCGAGTAACCCCTGCCGAGCAGCTCCTCAACGACGTAGCCGCCGATGAACCCGGCAGACCCGCTGACGAGTACTCGGGGGGTACGGGGGGTCGTCCCCCCGGGGGTCAACTGCATTGAGCGTCCTCTTCCTTTTCCTTTTTATGGCCGTGGGCCCTGATCTGCTCGGCGTCGAGCCTGGAACCGAACGCGAAACGGTACCACCGCAGGTACGCGGGTATCCACTGAGCGACCTTGAAGTTCGACATCCCCGCCTGCCGGTCCAGCCAGATCGTGGGTATCTCCGCGACCGCCAGCCGCATCCGGCGCGCCTTCGCGGTGAGCTCGATGCCGATCTCGAAACCCGCCCGGGAGTCGATGCCGACCGACCTGACGAACTCCGTCGAGTACGCCTTGAACGAGTTGGTCGCGTCCCGCGTGCCGGTGCGCGCGAACAGCGCGAGCGACCGGCCCGCCGCCCGCGACAGCAGCCCCTTGAGCATGGGGCCGCCGACCTGCTGGCCGCCTGGCATGTACCGGGAGGCGGCGGCGACCGCCACGCCCCGGTCCACCAGCCTGGCGAGGTCGTCGATCTGCCGCGGGTCATCGCAGCCGTCGGCCATCGTCACCACGGCGACCGGCGCGGCGGCCGCGTTGATCCCGAACCTGATCGCGTTGGCCGGCCCGCGGCCGTAGGTGTTGACGATGCAGCGCAGCCGCGGTTCCTTGCACGCGTAGTCCGCCACCACGGGGACGGTCTTGTCGTCCTCGGAGTCGACCACGACCAGCACCTCGCACTGCAGCCGCACCGACTCGAAGATCCGGTCAAGTACGGGGACGATGTGGTCGCCCTCGTTGTACGCGGGCACCACGACGGAGACCTTGGGCGACTCACCCGTCATATCTGTACCCCCCGGCCGAGCACGTTCCACAGGTCGGCGACCGGCTTGTCGAGCACCAGGTCCCGGTAGTTCTTGTGCGGCGTGGCGATGATCAGCAGGTCCGACCTGGTGATCACCTCCTCCTGCGGGAGCAGGCCCGGGTCCACGGTGACGTACGGGTCGGCGCAGAGCACGGCGTCGGCCTTGAACTCGAGTACCCGCTTGAGCTTGTACGACAGGCTGGACCTGATGTCGTCAGACTCGCCCTTGAACGCCATGCCGAGGATGCCGACGGTCATCGACGACAGGTCGAACTTCTGCTCAAGCCGGTGCACCAGGTACAGCGGCAGGCCCTCGTTGATGGTCATCGCCGTGTGGCCGAGCGTGAAGTTGTTGTTGTTGAACGCCGCGAGCTGCATCGTGTCCTTGAACAGGCACGGCCCGGCGGCGAAGCCGGCCCCCGGCATGTCCGCGGCCCTCGGGTAGTGCCTGGTCAGCCCCTGCCGGATCCGCTCGAAGTCGAGCCCCCTGTCGTTGGCCATCATGTAGAACTGGTTGGCCGCCGCGAACTTGATGTACCGCCACACGTTGGTGAACAGCTTGGCGAGCTCGGCCTCCTCGGGCGTGAGCTCGACGATGCTCGTCGTCAGCAGCGAGAACAGCTTCGACGCGCGCTCCAGGCCCTGCGGCGAGCGCGCGGACACGATCTGCGGCAGCTCGAACAGCTCGGTCATCGCTTTGCCCTCGGCGATGCGCTCCGGGCAGAAGGCGACGTCGATCTTCACGCCGAGGCCCGCGATCATCTTCTCCACCAGGGCGGTCACCCCGGGGAAGACCGTGGACCGCAGCACGAGCATCTGGCCGTCGCGCAGGTACGGCGCGCAGGCGGACAGGGCCCGCGGTATCGCGCTCGGGTCCGGGTTCAGGTGCTCGTCGACCGGCGTGCCGATCACCACCACCACGTGCTGGGCCGTGCCGACCACCGACGGGTCGGTCGTGGCGTGCAGCCGGCCGGACGAGACGGCGCGCTCGATCACCGGCTCCGCGCCCGGCTCGTCGAACGGCAGCCTGCCCGCGTTCACGGACTCGACGGCCGACTCACTGACGTCATAGATGGCCACCTGGGCGCCGCGGTCGGCGAACGCGATCGCCAGCGGAAGGCCCACGTGGCCGCCGCCACCGATCACTACCAGGTCGCGCTCGAACTCGCTGCTCGCAGCCGCTGCTGCCGCCATCCTCGTATTCCCTCCAGGCACGGGCGCATAACCCCCGCATTTAGGTTCGCGCCTACCCTATCGGCGTTCCGGCACGCGCTGAGCCAGGACCAACTAATTCCGCAAGCAGTAAACACTTGCTAACTTCTTATTAAGATCTGCAGGCTCATCGGGCCTGGCCAGCAGGGTTCCGGGTCAAGCCAGCCTCCGGGCACGCCACCACGCTCCGCTAATCCCGTGTTGCGCGATATCGGAACGGAACCGATCGCCGCCCGCGGTGCGCCGCGGGCGGCGACGGGAAGCGTTACCAGTCGGTCGCGATGTACTTCGTCTCCGTGAACTCGAGCAGCCCCTCGTGAGCGCCCTCGCGGCCGAGGCCCGACTGCTTGACGCCGCCGAACGGCGCGGCCGGGTCGGAAACCAGGCCGCGGTTCAGCCCGATCATGCCCGCCTCGAGCGCCTCCGACACGCGCAGCCCGCGGCGCAGGTCACGGGTGTAGACGTAGGTGACGAGCCCGAACTCGCTCGCGTTCGCCCAGCGGATCGCGTCGGCCTCGTCGGTGAACCGCACCACGGGCGCGACCGGGCCGAAGATCTCGGTGGACAGGATCGCGGAGTCCGCGGCCACCCCGTCGAGCAGGGTCGGCTCGTAGAAGAAGCCGCGCCGCTGCGGCGCCCGCCCGCCGGTGACCAGTGCCGCGCCGTCGCCCGCCGCGCCGTCGACCAGGCTGGCCACCTTGGACCGGGTGTCCTCGTTGACCAGCGGGCCGACGTCGGTCGACTCGTCGAGGCCGGGCCCGACCACCATGGACTTCAGCCGCGCGGAGAACGCGGCGATGAACTCGTCGGCGACCGCGTCGTGCACGTAGAAGCGGTTGGCCGCGGTGCACGCCTCGCCGCCGTTGCGCATCTTCGCGATGAGCGCGCCCTCGACCGCGGCCGGGATGTCCGCGTCGTCGAAGACGATGAACGGCGCGTTGCCGCCGAGCTCCATCGAGCAGTTGAGCACGCTCTTGGCGGCCTGCCCGAGCAGGATTCGGCCGACCTCGGTCGACCCGGTGAACGACAGCTTGCGGACCCGCGGGTCGTCCATGATCGCCGCGCAGACCTTGCCGGACGAGGTCGTGGTGACCACGTTCACCGCGCCCTTGGGCACGCCCGCCTCAGTGAGCAGGTCGGCGAGCGCGAGCGCGGTCAGCGGGGTTTCCGCGGCCGGCTTGAGCACCACGGTGCAGCCCGCCGCCAGGGCCGGGCCGATCTTCCTCGTGGCCATGGCAGCGGGGAAGTTCCACGGGGTGATCAGCAGCGACACGCCGATCGGCTGGTGCACGGTGAGGATCCGGTTGGCGCCGGACGGCGAGCGCATCAGCGTGCCCTCAACGCGGACCGCCTCCTCGGCGTACCAGCGGAAGAACTCCGCGGCGTAGGCCGCCTCGCCGCGGGCGTCGCGCAGCGACTTGCCGTTCTCCGCCGACATCAGCCGGGCGAACTGCTCGGACCGCGCGCTCATCAGCTCGAAGGCCTTGCGCAGCACCTCGGCCCGCTGCCGCGGCGGGGTGGCCGCCCAGCCGGGCAGCGCGGCCTGCGCGGCGCTCACCGCGTCAAGCCCGTCGCTCACCGTGCCGTTAGCGACCTCCGCCAGCGGCTCCTCGGTCGCGGGGTCGAAGACAGGGAACGTGCCTGCCCCCTTGCCCCACTCCCCTCCGATCAACAGCCCCGTCGGGACATCGATACCGGTGAGCTCGGCGATACTCATGTGTCACTCCTGGCGTTGAAGACCGTACTGGTCGCCCGCGGATGAGCGTACGACGCTGGCGGGTGCTGGTACCAACCGTACGTTCGGGCGATCATGAAAGAGCAGCCGGGGCGGGCCAGGCGGAACCGCGCGGCGGCCTGCCCGCGGCCTCTTACCGGGGTTGAACTTCCGGGAAGGTCACGCCGGTGAGGGACTCGCTGACCTGCCAGAGGCGGCGGGCCGCCGCCTCGTCGCCGGCTAGCGCGGAGCGGGCGCAGGTGGCGGGGGCGCCGCGCAGGCCGGCGAAGCCGGAGGGGCCGACGTAGCTGTTGCCTGGCAGGTCCGCCGTGGCCGCGTAGAGGGTGGGCAGGGCGCCGTCGGCGGCGGACTGGGCAAGCAGGCGGTTGCCGAGCGTGTCCATGGCGAAGTCCATCAGCTTGCTGCCGCTCTGGGCTTGCAGGTTGGTGGCGGCGTAGCCGGGGTGGGCGGCCATCGACCGCACCTTCGAGCCGGCCTCGTTCAGGCGGCGCTGCAGCTCGGCGGTGAACAGCAGGTTGGCCAGCTTGGACTGGCCGTAGGCGCGCCAGGGGCCGTACTTCCTACGCTCCCAGTTCAGGTCGCCGAAGTCCATCCGGCCGGCGCGGTGGGCGTTGGAGGCGACGGTGACCACCCGGCCGGTGACGTGCGGCAGCAGCAGGTTGGTGAGGGCGAAGTGGCCCAGGTGGTTGGTGCCGAACTGCAGCTCGAAGCCGTCGGTCGTGCGAGTCAGCGGTGGAATCATCACGCCGGCGTTGTTGATGAGCAGGTCGATGGGCTGGTCCCGCCAGTCGCTCGCGAAGGAGCGCACCGACTCGAGGCTGGCGAGGTCGAGCAGCCGGACCTGGTGCGTCCCCGGGCCCGGCAGGGTGGCCGCGGCCTTGTCCCCCCTGGCCGCGTCGCGGACCGCGAGGATCACCCGGGCGCCGTGGGCGCAGACGGCCTTCGCCGTCTCCAGGCCGATGCCGCTGCTCGCGCCGGTGACGATGACCGTCTGGCCCGCGAGGTCCGGGATGTCCGCCGTGGTGAACCCGCTCATCTCAGGCGGCCTCCTGCTTCTCGTGCTGCTCGGCGCTGCCCGTCGCGGGCGTGCGCCGCCGCGGCTCAGCCAGTTGCGTTGAGCCAGCGGACGGGGGCGCCGTCGCCTGCGCGGCGGAACGGCTCAAGCTCATTGTCCCACGCGCTGCCGAGTAGCCTTTCCAGTTCCTTCTCCAGGATCGCGGTGCCGTTCGCGCCGAGGGCCATCGCGGCGCGCAGCTTGTTCTCCGGGATGAGGATGTCGCCGTTCGCGCTGGTAGTCGCGGAAAACAGGCCGAGGTTCGGCGTGTAGCAGTAGCGCAGGGCATCGCAGCCGGGAGATGCTTCCTCGGTGACCTCGAAGCGCAGCCTGTTCCAGCCCGCGAGCGCGGACGTGATGGCGCCGGCCGTGCCCGGGCGGCCCTTCCATGTCAGCTCAGCACGAAGAGACCCTGGGGCAGCGGCCTGGCTGACCCAGGGCATGCTGACGCTCTCTCCGACGGTCCCCGCCACTGCCCACTCAATGTGCGGGCACAGCGCGGGTGGCGCCGAATGAACCTGCAGAACGCCGTAAACCGACACCGGTGCCTCCCTGCGTAAGACGAGGTTCGCCTTCCCCTGCGACCTCATCTGCCTCGGGAAGCCCCCTAGCGCACTAGCTCCGCACGGGATCTCCGGTATCCGCGTCATATTCTGCCGTACGGCCGCCGGCGGCACCAGTGGTAATCGCTAGAAAATGTCGCCGGCGTACAAGCATGACCAGCGCGGCGAGCAGCGTGATGACGACGCCAGACCACATCACGTAGTCGCCTGCCTGGTCATAGAAGGTCCGCGCGCCCGCCGGCGGCAGGCTCAGGTTCACCGTGACCACGCCATGGCCGGACTGGCCGAGCCAGGCGAGCTGCCTGCCGCGCGCGTCGTAGGCCACCGTGTCCCCGGTCAGCGAGGCCTGCAGGACGGGCCGCCCGGTTTCCGCGGCCCGGATGGCACCGAGCGACGCGTGCTGGTCGGGTCCCCAGGTGCCCTGGAAGGTCGAGGTAGCCGACTGATAGACGATCAGCTGCGCGCCGAGGTCGGCGTCCACCCGTGACATGTCGGGGAAGGCCGACTCGAAGCAGATCAGCACGCCGATCGGCAGCGGCGCGCCCGCGCTGTTCGCCGCGTCAAGCAGGTGCGCGCCGCCGCCGGGCTCCATGTTGGATGGTGACGCCTTGCTGATGCTGGTCAGCCAGCCGAGCTGGTCACGGAACGGGATGTACTCGCCGAACGGGACGAGCCGCGTCTTCACGTAGGTGCCCTGGACCCCGGCCGGGCTGACCAGCACCGCCCACTTCTCGTGCCCCTTGCCGGGCGGGGTGGTGTCCTGGTTGACCAGGATCTCGGCGCCGTCCCTGGCGGAGAGCGCCTCGATCCTCTTGAGCAGGGCGCGGTCGGCCTGGGTGGCGCCGGTCAGGTCGTCGGGGATGGAGCTCTCGCCCCAGACGATCAGGTCTGGCCTGACGCCGCCGAGCCTGCCGTCGGCGCTGAACTGCGCGGTCAGCGTCTCGCTCGCATCGGTGCGCGCCACCGGGTCGTCGACCACGCCAGGCTGGACCATCGCGATGGTGTCCGTCCTGGACACGGGAAACGGCGCGGTGAGCGCGAAGGCGAGCGGCCCGGCCCCGGCGGCGACGGCGAAGGCGGCGATGCCCGCGGCGGCGCGGGCTGGCCGGGCGGGGGGTCTGCTTGCCTGGCCGGCGGGCATCGCCGGGGCCACGAGGTCCGGCCGCAGCGCGCCGAGAACCAGCACCAGCGCGACGTTGGCTATCAGCAAGGCGACGCTGACCAGCCAGACGCCGCCGACGGCGGCGAGCGCGAGCACGGCCGGGTGCTGCCACTGCGAGGCGCCGTACAGGTCCCATGGCCCGCCGAGCCCCTGGTAGGAGCGCATCCACTCCGGGATCAGCCAGCAGCTCGGCACCACGATGAAGGCGGCGGCCGCCGCCACCACAAGGCGCCGGGCCGCAGCAGCTTGTGCACCGCGACGGCGAACGGCGACCACATCCAGCCCATGACCGCGCCGAGCAGTACCAGGCCTGGCCCGATCTCCGGCGCCATCCAGTACAGCATCGCGATCAGGTAGCCGGCCCCGAACCACCATCCCCTGGCGACCGCCTCGCGGGTGGTGGCGGCGCGGGTGAACAGCACCATGCCGGGCACGAGGGCGAACCACGCCAGGTAAGAGAGGGACGGCTCGGGAAACACCAGGATGACCGGGACCCCGCTCGCCAGGAACGACAGCCACCGCATCGGGTAACGGAGCTGCCGGACGAGCCTGCTGCGCAACCTCACCTGTCCATTGTCCGCCCACGGCGACACCGGACGCCAATCGCCCGCTGCGACAGCGCCATGGTCGAGGCGTGTGCAGTGACAAAGAAGACCGGGGCGGGGGTGGCCTGGCCACCCCCGCCCCGTTCGCGTGCGGTCGTTACACCGCTACGACCGGGCGGCTGCCTCCTCCAGGGCGCGGCGCACCAGGACACGGGCCAGGTGCTCGCGGTAGGCCTTGCTCGCGTGGATGTCCGAGCCGGCGTTGGTGCCGTCGGCCGCGTGGGCGGCCGCGTCGGCCGGCGAGGCGCCGGACGCGAGCGCCGACTCCACCGCGGCGGCCCGCAGCGGAGTCGAGCCCATGTTGACCAGCGCGACGCCAGTGCCAGGACCGCCAGTGCCCTGGACGGCCACGCCGACGATCGCGAAGTCGATCGCCCGCTTGTTGAACTTCTGGAACGACCAGGCGGCCGGGTTGGCCGGCTTGGGCACCTGGATCTCGGTGAGCAGCTCACCGGGCTCGAGCGCGGTCTCGAAGATGCTCTTGAAGAACTCCGCCGCCGGCACCGACCGCTCGCCGGAAGCGCCGCGGACCACGAAGGTCGCGTCGAGCGCCAGCAGCGTGGCCGGCAGGTCGGCGGCCGCGTCCGCGTGCGCGACCGAGCCGCCGATGGTGCCGCGGTGACGGATCTGCGGGTCGCCCACGGCCTGCGCCGTGTGCGCGAGCAGCGGGACATCCGACCGCAGCACCGCCGAGGTGGCGACGTCATGGTGCCTGGTCATCGCGCCGATGGCCACGTACGTGCCCTCGTCGCGGACGTAGGACAGGTCGGTGACCCGGCCCAGGTCGATGAGCACGGTCGGCGAGGCGAACCGCAGCTTCATCAGCGGCAGCAGCGACTGGCCGCCGGCCAGGAACTTGGCGTCCTCGCCGTGCTCGGCCGCCAGCCCGAGGGCCTCGTCCACGGACGTGGCCCTGACGTAGGTAAACGCGGGAGGAATCACTGGACGCCCTCCGAGGCCGCCGCCAGGGCGGCCTTCACGATGTTGTGGTAGCCGGTGCACCGGCAGATGTTGCCCTCGAGGCCCGCGCGGACCTCGGCCTCGGTCGGCGACGGGTTCTCCTTGAGCATGGAGACGATCGCCATGACCATGCCGGGGGTGCAGTAACCGCACTGCAGCCCGTGCTCGTTGTGGAACGCCCGCTGCACCGGGTGCATCTCGCCGGACGCGGACGCCAGGCCCTCCAGCGTGGTCACCTCGCGGCCCTCCGCCTGGGCGGCCAGCACGGTGCACGACTTGACCGACTCGCCGTCGAGCAGCACCGTGCAGGCACCGCAGGACGTGGTGTCGCAGCCGATGTTGGTGGCGGTGAGGTTGACGTTGTCGCGCAGGTAGTGCACGAGCAGCGTCCGGTCCTCGACGTCCGCGGTGACGTCCTTGCCGTTGACGGTCAGTGAGACCTTCACTTCGAGCTCGCCTTCTGGATAGCGGTCCAAACACGTTCCGGGGTCATCGGCATGTCGATGTGCCGGACGCCGAGGTGCGAGACGGCGTCGATGACCGCGTTGTGCACGGCCGGGGTGGCCCCGATCGTGCCCGCCTCGCCGATGCCCTTGACACCGAGCGGGTTCAGCGGCGTCGACGTCTCGCTGGTGACCAGCTCGAAGCTGGGCAGCTCGGCGGCGGTGATCGCGCCGTAGTCCATCAGCGTGGCGGTCAGCGGGTTGCCGTCGGCGTCGTAGAGCACTTCCTCGACGAGCGCCTGCGCGGCGCCCTGCGCGATGCCGCCGTGCCGCTGGCCCTCCAGCAGGAGCGGGTTGAGCACCGGGCCCGCGTCGTCGGCGGTGACGTGCCGCAGCAGGGTGACCTTGCCGGTCTCGGTGTCGACCTCGACGAGCGACAGCTGCGAGCCGAACGGGAACGTCGGCGCGTCGGCGGTGAACCGCACGTTAGCGACGATCAGCCCCTGGTCGGCGGCCGCGGCCACCTGCGCCCAGGACAGCGACTTGTCCGGGTCGCCCTTGATGCGCCACACGCCGCTGGCGGCGTCGAGCTCGACGTCGGCCTCGGCGGCCTCGAAGAGCTCGGCCGCCTTCTTGCCCGCCTCGTCCTTGACCTCGAGCGCCGCCTTCTGCACGGCCGAGCCGCCGAGCTGCAGCGAGCGGGACGCGTAGGTGCCGACGCCGTCCGGGATCAGGTCGGTGTCGCCGTGGATGACCTCGATCTTGTCC
The DNA here is from genome assembly GCA_963811335.1 of uncultured Actinomycetota bacterium. Lineage (GTDB taxonomy): Bacteria > Actinomycetota > Actinomycetes > Streptosporangiales > Streptosporangiaceae > Trebonia. Next base: position 371,086 of record CAWERB010000022.1, read on the forward strand.
ATCGGGATGCCGAGCTCTTCCGTGACGAGCATCGCGTAGGCGGTGTGGTGGCCCTGGCCGTGCGAGGACGAGCCGGTGTACACGGTGGCGGTACCGTCGTCGTGCACCTCGACCTTGGCGGTCTCGCCCGCCCCGGCGTCGGCGGCGGTGATCTCCACGTAGGAGGCGAGGCCGATGCCGAGCTGCTTGGTGTCGCCCGCCTCGCGGCGGCGCGCCTGCTCCGCCCGCAGCTCGTCGTAGCCGGCGGCGGCGAGCACCTTGTCGAGCGCGGCCTCGTAGTCGCCGCAGTCGTACGGCGCGCCCATCTTGGTGACGAACGGGAACTGCCCGGGCTGGATGAAGTTGCGCTTGCGCACCACGACCGGGTCGACGCCCGCCTCGGCCGCGAACCAGTCCACCACCCGCTCGACGGTGGCCGCGGCCTCGGGCCGCCCGGCGCCGCGGTAGGCACTGATCGGCGTGGCGTTGGTGACCACCGCCTTGTAGTTGGCCTCGACCTTCGGGATGTCGTAGACGCCCGGCGCCATCAGGTTGGTGAGCATGGGCAGGAAGCCGCCCATCCGCGAGTAGGCGCCCGAGTCCTGCACGACGTCGAGCCGGTAGGCCTTGATGTGGCCCTCGCGGTCGCCGCCCATCTTGACGTGGTGGACCTGGGCGCGGCCCTGGGTCATGGCGAGCAGGTTCTCGCTGCGGGTCTCCGCCCAGCGGACCGGCCGGCCGGTGTGCTTGGCCGCCCAGGCGATGACGATCTGCTCGCGGTCCACGCCGATCTTGGCGCCGAAGCCGCCGCCGACGTCGGGCGCGACCACCCGGATCGCGTCCGGCGGCAGCCCGATGGCGGTGAGGATCAGCCGGGAGAGCTGGGCGTTCTGGGTGGACGTCCAGACGGTGAGCTTCCCGTCCTTCCAGACGGCGGCCGTGGCCCGGCCCTCCATCGGCAGGCAGGCGACCCGCTGGTTGACCACGTCGCCCTCGACGATGACCTCGCAGCCGTCGAAGATGGAGTCGTCGCCGATCGGCCGCGCGCCCGTGACGCACACGTTGGTGCCCGCGTCGGGGTACAGCAGCGAGTCGCCGGCCAGCGCGGCGTCGATGGTGGTCACCGCGGGCAGCGGCTCGTAGTCGACGCTCACCAGCTCCGCGACGTCCTCGCCCGCGTACGTGCTGTCGGTGAGGACGAGCGCGACCGGCTCGCCGACGTAGCGGACCCGGTCGATGGCCAGGAGCGGCTCCTGCCACACCCCGCCAAGCGGGGCGGGGCCCTCCGCCGGCGGCGCGTCGTCCGGCGCCGGCTCCGGCGGCGGCGGCATCGGCAGGTCGGTCATGTCCGCCACGGTCAGCACCGCGACCACCCCTGGCGCCGCAAGCGCCTCGGTGGTGTCAATGCCAGTGATCAGGGCGTGCGCGACGGTCGACCGGACGAACGTGGCCCGTACCGCGCCTTCAAGGTCAGGTTCGCGCAAGTCGTCGACGTAGACGCCGCCCGAGGTGAGAAGCCGCGGATCCTCCGTACGGATCACCCGCGTGCCCAGAATGCTCATTTATCCTCCGCTGATACGGCCTTTCCCGCGAACCTACACCCTGCGGGGAAGGCGCTACTAGCCTCGGTTACGCAACGACACGCACCGCCCGTTGTGGCCATACCACGAGGTAGCAGGCCCGAAAGTTGTAGTCACAACGGGACTTCTAGATGGCGTTTCGCTGCCCGTACATAAACACCAAGGGTCAATATCCAGAACGGAGGCGGGCGACACTCTCCCGGGCAATTTCCGCCCCCGGCGAACAAGGCCGCCGCGCCCAGCTGCTACCGCGGCGTGACGAGGGTCTCGCCATGGCGCGAGGCCGGCCGGGTAGCGGTAGCACCACCGCGCGGGCTGCCGCGGCCGCGCCGCGGCCCGGTTTTGCGTCCCCCCGGAGAGCTTGGAGAATGACCTGGTGCACTCGTCCGCGGCAGCCGAGGCGGTCTCGGCCGCGGCCCTCATCGTGGTGCTCGCCTGGGCGGTGCGGCGGCCTCGCGGGTGGCCAGAGGCCGCGGCGGCGGTGCCCGCCGCGCTGCTCGCGGTGCTGATCCGCGCGGAGTCCGTGTCCGCCGCGCTCGCCGAGGCACGACGGCTCGCGCCGGTGGTCGGTTTCCTCGCCTGCGTTCTGGTGCTGGCGAAACTGTGCGACGACGACGGGCTGTTCCGTTACCTCGGGGCGTGGCTGAGCGACTCGACTGCGCGCGTGAAGGTGAAGGTGAAGGCCGGGGGCGGGGACAGGGGGCGGCGGCAGGCAGGCCCGCGGCTGCTCATCCGGGTGTTCGTCGTGGCGGCGGCGACGACCGCCGTGCTGTCGCTTGACGCCACCGTGGTGCTGCTCACCCCCGTGGTGCTCATCGCCGCGGCGAAGCTGCGGCTGCGGGCGCGCCCGCACGCGTACGCCTGCGCGCACCTGGCGAACTCCGCGTCCTTGCTGCTGCCGGTCTCCAACCTGACCAACCTGCTCGCGTTCTCGGTGAGCGGGCTGTCCTTCGGCGGGTTCGCCGCGCTCATGGCGCTGCCCTGGCTGGCGGCGATCGGCGTCGAGTACGTGGTGATCAGCCGGTTCTTCGCGGCGGACCTGGGCCGGGCGGCCGCACCTGCGGGCATTTCCGTGGTGCCCGCGCCCGTCGGTCCGGGGAGCGGTCACGGCGGCACGGCGGTGGAACACGCTCACGTTCTGGATGACGGGGACGGCGGCGGCGCGCGGGGCGGGGCCGCGCGGACGGCGGATGCGCCGCGGACGCCGGTGTTCTCACTGGTCGTGCTCGGTCTGACGCTCGGCGGGTTCGCGGTGGCGTCGGCGGCGGGAGCGAACCCGGCGTGGGCGGCGCTCGGCGGTGCGCTTGTCCTCGCCGTACGGGCGCTCGCGCGCGGCGAGACGACCGCCGCGGCCATCGCGCGGAGCGCGGACGTGCCGTTCCTGCTGTTCGTGATCGCGCTGGGGATCGTGGTCGTCGCCGTGGTGGACAACGGCCTGCAGGCGGCGCTGCGGCCGGTGCTGCCTGGTGGTTCCTCGCTGCCCGCGCTGCTCGCGGTCGCCGCGCTCGCGGCCGCGCTCGCGGCGACCGTGAACAACCTGCCGGCCGTGCTCGTGCTGCTTCCGCTCGTGGCGGCGCCAGGCGCCGGGCCTGGAGCGGTGCTCGCGGTGCTGATCGGCGTGAACATCGGGCCCAACCTCACCTACACGGGCTCGCTCGCCACGCTGTTGTGGCGGCGCGTGCTGCGCGAGTTCGACGCCGACGTGGCGCTCTGGGAATTCACCAGGCTCGGGGTGGCGGCCGTCGTGCCCGCGCTGCTGCTTTGCGTGACCTGCCTGTGGCTGTCGCTACTCGTGTGAAAGGAGTCCTCTAGAGGAAAAGCCACGCCGCAGCCGCGCCGGACCCGGCATATTTCCTGGTACGTTACGCTGCAAATGGCAATGCTTTCATGCCGGAGTGCCGTCCGGCCAGGGTCCCGCGCTTGGCCGGTCGCATCTGTAATCAATGATCCGCTTGGTTCTCCCGGGGCGCCCGTGGTGAATTCGGCGGATAACTCGTAATTGATCGTTGTCACTTCAAGAACGGGATCGCGGCCCATGCCAGCAGAGGACCGAGCCGGCCGGGCTGTCGGCGTGGACCGCCTGCAACCGGGCGACCACGCGTTCCTCGCCTTCTCCGACGACGAGGACCGGTGGGACGTGCTCACCGTCTTCACTCAGCAGGGGTTCGCGCGCAACGAGAAGGTCGCGCTGCTCATCGACGTCGGCTACTCCCCCGACGCGGTGGCGGCCCGGGTGGCCGGCGGCGCGGCGGCCGCGCGCGGCGCACTGCGGGAGCGGCGGCTCGTGGTGTCGGGCGCGCCGCGGTTCGAGCGCGGGAAATTCGATGCCGGCCGGCTGGTCGAGGGAGTGCGCAGGCGGATCGGCACCGCGCGCGCCGAGGGGTTCAGCGGGCTGCGCAGCGCGAGCGAGATGTCGCTCGCCGTCGCCCCCGTCGACCACCTCGGCCAGGCCGTCGAGTACGAGACCGCGCTGCACGCGGCGCTGTTCTGCGGCCAGCGCCACGAGGAGCCAAGCGCGCACTACACCGCGCTGTGCCAGTGGGACGTGCGGCTGTTCGGCCAGACCGGGGCGATGGCCGCGGCGCGTGACGTGCACCCGCTGGTCCTGCTGCCCCGGCTCGGCACGCTGCACGCGGCCGTCACGGGCAGCCGGCTCGTCCTCACCGGGGACAGCGACCTGAGCAGCCGGGCGGAGTGGAACCGGGCGCTGCGCTCGCTGGCCGGCCGGCCGGAAGACACGCTCGTGCTCGACATCAGCGACCTGTCCTTCTTCGACGCGCACAGCGCGGGCGCGGTGCTGCGCATGGCGGCGGCGCTGCCCGCGCCGCGACGGCTCGAGGTCTGGTGCCGCAGCGCGCAGCGGCGCATGCTGCACGCGCTCGGCGCCAGGTCCCTCCCCCGGCTGTCGATCGTCACCAAGCGGCTGTGACCGGGAGCGGGTCACGGGGCGGGTCACCGACCGGGTCACGGGGCGGGCGCGGGCTCGCCGTCAGGAACCCGGAGGCGCTGATCTTCGCCGCCGACATGTACGCCGTGCAGCTGGATCAGCTCGCCGCGCTCACCGGGGACCCGCGAGCGGCGCGGGCGGCGGCGGCCCGGTGGCGCGAGCTCGGCTACGTGCAGACGGCCCGGCTGAGCGCCGGCCCTGACTGGCTGTGGGTGACCAGGCAGGGGCTTGCCGCCTGCGGGCTCGCCTACTCCCCGGCGCGGCCCGCGCTGTCCCGGCTCGCGCACATCAGGGCCGTCGCGGCCGTCCGGCTGGCGCTCGAGGGCACCGCCGGCTACCGCTCAGCCGGCGCGTACTGGCGGTGCGAGCGGCGCCTGCGGGCCAGGCACGGGGTCGGCCTGCGGCAGCACTTGCCCGATGCCGAGGTGCACTGGCCGGACGCTGCGCCGGTCGCGTGGGCCGGCGAGTGCTGGGCGGTCGAGGCGGAGCTCTCGCCCAAGACGGCGCCGCGGACCGCGGCGATCATGCGGGAGATCCTCGGGCGCACCGGGGACTACGGCTGCCCGGCCGCCGACGCGGCGGTCCCCGGCCGCCCGCCACGGCACGCCCGCGTGCTGTACCTGTGCTCGCCCGCCGCACTCGGCACGGTGGTGCGCGCCAGGGACTCGCTCGGCCCGCTCGGCGCCCGGGTCGAGGTCCGCGACCTGCCCCCTGGCGCCCCGCTCGCGTAGCGAGCGGGGCGGCGCGTCTCGTATTGTCACCGCTTGACCGCTGAAGGCGTCATGATCGTGAAGAGTTTTGGAGTCGTGAAGGCTTTCTGGCGTGATAACGCGATAAACCACTCATGGTCTAAATCATGAGTGGCGGGGTTGCGACGCCATTTAGCCGGGGACGGGAATAGCCGTAAGGAAGATGTAAGAGATGAATTAGATATTTCGCTGGCCTTGTGTGGTGGAGTGAGCGCGTGGCCAGCGGGATCGGGTAGCGGGATGGGCCGCCAGCGTGCCTCGAATCCGTATCCGCACCATCCGCTGCGGCGGGCGGCGGGGCGCGGGGCGCTACGGCTCGGCCAGGGCGTCGCGCTGGTCGCGGTGGCGGTCCTGCTCGCGCCGGTGACGGTGACCGCGGTCGTCGCGTTCTGGTACGGGTGGTGGCGCGGGGTGCCAGCGCGGCGGGTCGCCGCGGGGGCCGTGTGGTGCCTGCCCATGGTAGCGGCCTGGCTGATCGCGGCCGCCGCATGGCCAGTGCGCCAGGCGGGAGCGCTGCCCGCGTACGCGGCCGGGGCGGACGGAGCGGGTTATCCCGCCGGCGCCGGCCCGGGTACCTGGTGGTTCCGGATGGCCGCGGCGCCGTACCGGGCGCTGGCGTCCATGTGGCAGCTCGCCGGGCACGGGCACCTTGCCGCCGCGGTGATCGCGGCCGCGCCGCCGGCGATACCGCTCGGGATCGCGGCCGGCGCGCTCGGCTGGGCTTACCGGCGGCTAAGGATGCGCAGCGGGGCCGGCGGGCTCACCCCGGAATCGGCTGGCGCGTTCGACCGGAGGCAGTGGCGGCACCAGGTGCGGGCCGCCCGGGCGCTCATCGCCGCGCCCGGGTCGCTGCCACTGCTTTCCCGCCGCGCAGACGTGGTGACCGGGGCCACCATCAGGGCTGTCGGGCCCGGTGCTGGCCAGCACAGTGCTGGCCAGCACGGGGCCCTGGCGATCCCGTATGAGCGGCTGCGCTCGCACCAGGTGGTCATCGGGTCGACGGGGACGGGGAAGACCACGTTGCTGCTGCGGCTGTGGGCCGGGTTCATGGCCGCCGGGCTGCGCCGGTACGCCGCGGGCGACGGGCGGCGGCCGCTGCTCGTCGTGCTCGACTGCAAAGGCGGCGCGTCGTCCCGCAAGGTAGCCGACCGGACCCGGCGGGTGCTGCGCGACGCGGGAGCGCGGTCGACCGCGGTCTGGCCGGACGAGGCGTCGCTCTCGCTGTGGACGCTGCCGCCCGATCACCTGGTGACCACGCTGCTCGACCTCATCGAGCACGGCACAGGGGGCGCCGCCTACTACACCGACGTGATGGAGGCGCTCGTCGCACTCGCGGTCTACGCGCCCTGCGGGCCGCCGGCCAGCTCGGCGGACTTCCTCACCAGGCTGGACGCCGACTGGCTGGCCGCCGCCTACGCCGCGGCGGGCGACGGTGACGCGATCGCCACCATTCGTTCCGGCAAACGGGCGTTCGAGGACGTGCGGCTGCGGTTCCGCGCGCTGTGGCGGCGGCTCGGGGCGGGACTCGACGGCGGCTGGTCGTTCGCGGACTGCGACGCCTGGTACTGCGTGCTCGAGGGCACCGCGGAGGGCGCGGTCGCTGAGGCGCAGGCCCGGGCGCTTACCGACCTGCTCGCCTGCTACGCGCTGCGCGGGGAGAGGGAGATCTTGCTGTGCGTCGATGAGTTCTCCGCGGTGTCGAGGCGGCTGCCGATCTGGCGGCTGTACGAGCGGGCCAGGTCACTCGGCCTCGCCGTCCAGGTGTCGGCGCAGTCCTGGGAGGGACTCGCGGGCTCCGCGGACGAGCGGCAGCGGGTCGCCGCGACCGCCGATGGCGGGATCTGGCTGCTGCGCACGCCCAGGCCCGAGCCGGTGGCGGAACTGGCCGGGACCATGCCGTCGGTGGACACGTCGCGGCGGTTCGCGGGCGCGGGCCCGTGGGACGATGACGGGTTGTCGCGGACCCGGCTCACCCCGGTGCTCGACGGGGACCTGGTGCGGCGCCTCGACGTGGGGCAAGCCTGCTACGTGTACCGCGGCGAAGTGACGTTCTTGCAGGTCAAGCGACTGACAGGACGGCAGGCTGAGATCGGGAGCGGGCTGGGCGTGCGCTCGCCTGACGGCGCGGCGCCTGCGGCGGCCGCGGCGTACCCGCAGTTCCCGGCGCCGTGGCCGGCCGGCGTCGGCGCCGATGGCCCGCCCACCGCGCCGCTGCCCGTCGCCGGCGCCGCGGCCGCCGCGTGGCCTGGAGCAGCGGGGCCAGGCCCGGGGAGGCCCGGGATGACGGTACCGGGGCCTGCGCTGCCTGACGTCGGTGAACTGCTTGACGAGGCGTTCGGCGAGCGGCGCGGATGACCCGCCACGGTCAGCGGCGGGTCACCGGTCACGGTCGGGATCGGGAGAGGAGAAGCGGTGGTGCAAGATGACCCGTTCGCGGTGCTCGGGCTCCCGGCCCTTGCTGAGCTGACGGACGACGACGTGCGGGCGGCGTGGCGGCGGATCGCGGCCGCGACGCACCCGGACCGGGAGGACGGCGGCGATCCGGCGCGGTTCGGCGCCGCGGCGGCGGCGTACGCGCTGCTGCGGACGTCGTTCGGGCGCGGCGAGGCGCTCGCCGATCTCTCCGCCGGCGCTCACCCAAGGCGTTCCCGGCGGCCCAGGGGCGCCCGGCGGACGCGTCGTTCCTGGTCCACCTGGCGTTCCTGGCGGGAAGGGCGCCCCTGGCACCTGGCGCGTCTCTCGGACCGGTGGCACCCGCAGCGGCGCGGCGCGCACCGGCTGCACGCGGCGGCGCCGCCGCCGGTCCCCGCGCCATTCCGGCGACGCGAGGTACCGGAGTTCCGGGGGCGGCGGGTTCCGGCAGGCCGTCTACGCCAGGTCCCGTCCCGCCGTCCACGCCAGGTCCCGCGCGGACGGCTACGCCGGGTACCGGCGGGCCGGGTACGTAAGCGTCGACCAGGGGCTCGCGCTGCCGGCCGGCGGCGCCACGCTCGGCGCGGCGGCGGCGATCGCCGCGGTCGGCTGGACGCCCGCGACCATCGGGCTGGTCGCCGGGGCGCTGACGGTTACCGGGTGGGGCCTGTGGCGACGGGCCTGGCGGGATCGGTGATCCAATCGGACCAGGACCCGACGTACAGGCCGGCCGGGATGCCCGCCAGGGTAAGGGCGAGCACCTCGTGCGCCGCGGTGACGCCGGAGCCGCAGTAGGCGGCCACCGGGCGGTCGCCCGCCGCGCCGAGCGAGCCGAAGCGCCCCGCCAGGTCGGCCGCGGGCCGGAAGGTGCCGTCCGGGTTGACGTTGGCGGCCGTCGGCGCGCTGACCGCGCCGGGTATGTGGCCCGCCACCGGGTCGACGTGCTCCGCCTCGCCCCGGTACCGTTCCGCCGACCGCGCGTCGAGCAGCAGGCCGTCGCGCGCCAGCGCCGCGGCGGCGTCCGCGTCGAGCAGGCCGAGGTGGCCGGGGCGCGCGTGGAAGTCGCCGGCGCCCGCCTCGCCAGGCTCCGGCGAGCCCGTGTCACCAGGCCCCGCCTCGCCAGGCCCGGTCTCGACCGGGCCGCCCGCGGCCGTCCAGGCGCGGAACCCGCCGTCGAGCACCGCGGCCTGGTCGTGGCCGAAGTAGCGCAGCAGCCACCAGGCGCGGGCCGCGGCGGTCGAGTCGGCGTCGTCGTACACGACGGCCAGCTGGCCGTCGCGCACGCCGGCCCGGCGCATGGCCGCCTGGAAATCCGCGGCGGCCGGCATCGGGTGCCGCCCGCCGCGGCCAGGCGGGGCGGCGAGGTCCCTGTCCAGGTCGACGAAGACGGCGCCGGGGATGTGGCCCGCCGTGTACAGCTCACGGCCGGGCGGGCCGCCGAGCCGCCACCGCACGTCGAGCAGCGTGACGGGACGCCCGTCCGCGGTCAGGCGCGGCCAGCTCGGCCGCCGTGACAAGCACGCCGGTCATGGCCGCCGCCGGGCCGAAGGCCGCGGAAAACGCGCCAGACGCGGGGTCACCGGACGGGGGTCAGCATCGGGATGAGCTGCTCGGCGACGGTCAGCGACCCGTGCATGCCGATGAGCGAGGCCTCGAGCGGCTCGGCCTGCGAGGCCACAACCGCCCAGGAGCCTGCGCACGCGGCGACCACGTCACCGATGCGGGGCACCATGACGTCGCTGACCGCGGTACCGACCGGACCGAACCAGCCTTCCTTGACGGCCTCCTCGCGCGGCAGCACCCAGGCCCGCTCGCCGAGCACCTCCCGCCAGGTGGCGAGCACGTCGTCGGCGGCACCCGGCCTGGTGTACACGTGCCTGGCCCGGGCCTCGCCACCGAGCAGCGCCACGCCGTCGCGCAGCGGCGACCCGTCGGCGTCGGCGTCGATCCGGTCATCGGGCCCGACGTCCACCATGCCGTGATCGGCCGTCACGTACATGACCGCGCCGTAGGGCAGGCTCGCGGCGATCTGCTCGGCGAGCTTGTCGACGTGCGCGAGCTGGTGGTACCAGGCGGCCGAGGCCACCCCGTACCGGTGCCCGGTCGCGTCGAGGTCGCCGTGATAGGCGAACACCAGCGTGCGCTCCGACTCGCTGAGCGCGTCGGCGGTCAGCGCGGCCAGCGCGCCGAGCGAGTCCGCCGGCCGGTACTCGGCGCCGCGCAGCGCGGCCGTGGTCAGGCCGCTCTTCCTGAAGGCACCCGGCGACACGTGCACCGGCGTCACCCCGGCCGCCGCCGCCCGCTCGAAGATCGTCGGCCGCGGCTGCCAGGCGGCCGGGTCGATGTCGTCCGGCCAGCGCAGGCCGTTAAGCAGCCGCTCCTCGCCGGGCACCGCGACCTGGTAGCCGAGCATCCCGTGCCCCGCCGGCGGCAGCCCGGTGCCGATCGAGGCCAGGCTGGTCACCGTGGTGGACGGGCACCCCGCCGTCAGCGGCCGTGAGTTGAACGCCAGCTCGGCGAGGAACGGCGCCGCCGCCTGGTGCCCGCGCAGCAGCTCATAGCCGAGCCCGTCGATAAGGAGCAGGCACACCCGCTGGTGCTCCGGCAGGCCGAGCACGTTCGCCGCCGTGTCGCCCGTCAGCGAGGCGAGGACGGAGGCGGACAAGTCAGCGAGGCTGGAGCCGCCGTAGGAGGGCACGATCGGGCTGGTTCTGGGCTCGCGCGCCAAGGTCATCAGCTCCCGTTACGCGCGGTGGCGTCGCTGAGGGCGGCCGCGAACGCCAGGACCTGGCGAACCGCGTCCTCGCCGTCCGCCGCCTCGCTGACCCGCAGGGTCAGGTCGTCCGCGGTGATCGTGCCGAGGTACCCGTGGTCGGCGTCGCAGCTCTCGTCGCCGCAGTGGGCCGGCTCAAGCTCCACGTGCGACAGCACGTTCCAGCCGATCGTCAAGATGACCTCCGACGGCATCGTCACGCCGGGCACGTAGCTGGCCGGGTCGGGTACCACCCGGGTCAGCGACACCGACGACACGCGGGAGAACCTGATCGCCTCGGTCGACGTCTCTGCGCGCGGCCTGCTGCTGGGATCCTCGGGCGGGTGCTCGTCGGTGTGCGAGTACACCAGGCGCGTCGGGGTCAGCGCGAGCACGGTCATGTGCCTGCGGACCTCCATCCCAGGGTCGAATATCGCATCATGCAGCGCGAAGAACGCCGTGACCGGCTCCGGCCCGAGAGCGCTGGCGACGGCATCGGTCACCAGCCCCGGGTAGTAGCCGCTGCGCTCGATCGCCGCTCGCAGGTCCTCGGTCATGACTCGGGTTTCCGTCATTCCTCCATCCTGCACCGTCTGCGGGCGTGGTTCACCCTTTGGATGGGCTAAACCCGTGCAGAACTAACTCCTCACACTGCCAAAGGCGGCGATACCCCGCCAGACCGGGTCACTTGGATCGGGGTCGAGCCGCAGCGGCTCGCCCGGCGGGCCCGGCTCCGCGGGCCCCGGCTCGGACGGCCCCGGCTCGGCCGTGGGCTCGCGCAGCAGCTCGTCGAGTCCCTCGCCCTCGACGTTGTACTTCAGCCTCCGTGGCAGCCGCACCCGCCGCCGCGGCTCCTCCAGCTCGAGCGCGGCGGCGCCCGGCGCCGGCTTGGGCTTGCGCGGCTTGGTGCCGCCCGCCGCGCCGCCTCTGCCCCGGTAGATGATCAGGCCGTTCACCGGGTCAGGCACGCCGTCGAGCGCGGCCCGCACCGCGGGCAGGCCTCGGAACGCCTCCCACTGCGCGTCGCCGGGGAAGAGCACCTCGAAGATCACGCCGTACTCGGTGTCGTGCCACTCGTAATAGAGGGCGCCGTGGGTGATCGCGGCCTCGGTGAGCTCGTCCTCGTAGGCGTACCGCCATCCGCTCGCCGGGAGCTTATCGCCGGAGAAGACCTCGATCGACCACCATTCAGCCATGCCGTCGCCGCCCGTTTTCTCGCTTCGCCGCGGAAAATCGTCATCAAGATAGTACGTCTTATACCGACTTGCCGGAAGACCGTTCGCGGCGCGCGAGGCCGCCGCCGGCGCGCGCAAATGATCGTATATTCACGCTATATATTCGAAACGGAGGCTGCTTACACCGCTGGCGTCCGTGACACCGTTTGCGGTGGTCCGGAAACGCCTATACGGTCACGGCATGGCGGCAGACGGACGGCGACACGTGGTCGCGATCGGCGGCGGCATGCTCATGCCGCGCGAGTCGACCCCCCTCCATGTCGAGTACGCGATCAAGCTGAGCGGCAAGGCGTCACCCCGGCTGTGCGTGCTGAACCAGGCCGTCGGCGACGACCCCGCCTACTACCTACGGTTCTACGACCGGCTCGCAGACTCACCGGCCGAGGTCCGCCACCTGTCGCTGTTCCCGATGCCGAACGTCGCGGATCCCGAGGACTTCCTGCTGTCGCAGGACATCATCTTCGTCGGCGGCGGCTCGGTCGCCAACATGGTCGCGGTGTGGCGGGTGCACGGTGTCGATGAGATCCTGCGCAAGGCATGGCACGCGGGCGTGGTGCTCGCCGGGTCGTCAGCGGGCGGCATCTGCTGGTTCGAGGGCGGGACCACCGACTCCTTCGGCGCGAAGCTGCGGGCGTACACCGACGGGCTCGGCATGCTTTCCGGCAGCTTCTGCCCGCACTACAACTCCGAGGACGAGCGCCGGCCATTGTTCCGCCGCCTGGTGGCCGACGGCACCCTGCCGGCCGGCCTGGCCTGCGACGACGGCGTCGGCGCGCACTACGTCGACGACTCGCTCGCCGAGATGATCGCCGACCACGACGCCGGGCACGCCTTCCAGGTCACCCCGGGCGAGACGGGCGGCTACGTCGAGACCGAGATCCCGGTCAGGTTCCTCGGCGCGTAAGCGGTACCTGCAGGCTCCCGCACGGCGAGGGCGACGGGGCGGGTGACGGCGGAGCACTACGAGCTCTTTTCCCCGACGTTTCGGCTGGCAGTCCCTAAGGATGAAGCAGGAGAAAAGAGCTCGCCCGTTCTGCTGACTACTTGCGGAAGTTGGTGGCCCGGTGCTTAGTAGCCTGGTGCAGTGACCAGGCGAGGGCGGCGAGGGCGACGAGCGGGAGCAGCCACCAGGCGTTGACGTGCGCCACGTGAACGAGCAGCGCGGTCAGCGCCAGGCCGGCCGCGACGAGGGCGGCGACGTGCCAGTCGTCGCCGATGATGAAGTCGTACCAGAACGCGCCGAACGACTTGAGCTGCTTCATCAGCTGACGACCTCCGATTCCTTGGCGGGGGCGGCGGCGATGACCTTGCGGTAGCGCAGCCAGAGGATGTAGCCGGCGGCGACGAGCGCGACCAGCGGGACGAGGACGAGCAGCGCGGCGTCGTTGCCCGGCCAGGCGACGCCCGCGCCCTCCGCGCCCCAGAAGGTGCCGAAGCTGGTCAGCATCACGCCGACGGCGAACTTCATCCAGTTCTCCGGGACCTTGGTGAGCGGCGACCTGACCACGACGCCGGTCAGCGTCACCACGACGATCGCGGCCGCGGCGCCGATGACGGCGGCGCCGATGTCCTTCTGGTTAGTGCCGAAGGTGATGACGATGAAGACGACCTCGAGGCCTTCGAGCAGCACCCCCTTGAACGCGAGGGTGAACGAGTACCAGTCGCTGACGCCGCGGCGCTGTTCGACGGCGGCCTCCTTGGCGGCGGTGACCTCCCTGAGGTACGCGCTCGCCTCGTCGTGCAGCGCCTTGTAGCCGGTGGCCCGCAGCACCGCCTTGCGCAGCCACTGCAGGCCGAAGACCGCGAGCAGCGCGCCGACGATCAGGCGGAGCGGGGTGAGCGGCAGGTAGCCGATGGCCGGGCCGATGGCGGCGGTGATGACCGCGAGCGCCACCAGCGCCACGGCCATCCCCTGGAACGTGGACTTCCACTCCCGGGTGATGCCCGCGGCCAGGACGATGGTGAGGGCCTCGACCGCCTCGACCGCGCAAGCGACGAAGACGGTGAGGATCAACGGGAGGGCGGTCAATGAATCTCCTTGGCTCGTCTAGCCACCCTATGCGGGTGACGACTGATCAGAACCATTTCCCTGGTGCCGGACGCGGGTGCGCGAGCAGTACTGTGCCGTCGGTCACGACGGGGAGCGCGCGCCGTTCCCTTACATCGAGGTGCAATAAGCTCGGCTTCGTGACAGTCTCCATTGCAACCAGTGAGTCGGCGCCGGAGACGGCCGGGGCCGACGTCCTTGTCATCGGGGTTATCCACACTCCCGCCGGCCCGGCAGCCGCACCCGGCCTTGCCGGAGTCGATGAGGCGCTCGGCGGTACCCTCGCAGGCGCGTTTTCAGCACTCGGCGCCACGGGCGAGCTCGAGGAGATCAGCAAGATCCCTGGCGGCGGCAAGCTGCCGGCCACCCTCGTGCTCGCGGTGGGGCTCGGCGACGCGCCGGCCGACGGCGCGCCTTTCGACGCCGAGCGGCTGCGCAGGGCCGCGGGGGCCGCGCTGCGCTCGGCCGGCGGCCGGAAGCCGGGCGGGAACGGCGACGATTCCCCGGCGAGCAAGACTGTCACGCTCGCGCTGCCCGCGCTCACCCCTGACGAGGCGGAGGCGGTGACCACCGGGGCGCTGCTCGGTGCGTACAGCTTCCGCAAGTACCGCTCGACGCCGGCCGCCGACCTGGCGGTGACGGTGCTCACCGGCGGCGGCAACGCGGACGCGGTGCGGCGCGGCCAGGTGGTCGCCAAGGCCGTCAACCTGGTCCGGGACCTGGTCAACACCGCGCCGCTTGACCTGCCGCCCGCCGGGCTCGCGGCCGCGGCCGAGCGGGCCGCGGCCGAGGCTGGCGTCGCGGTCGAGGTGCTTGACGAGACGGCGCTCAAGGAAGGCGGCTTCGGCGGCCTGATCGGCGTCGGCCAGGGGTCCGTCAGGCCGCCGCGGCTCGTCCGGCTCTCGTACACGCACCCGGAGGCAACGCGGACCGTCGCTTTCGTCGGCAAGGGCATCACGTTCGACTCCGGCGGCCTGTCGCTCAAGCCGCCCAAGTCCATGGAGACGATGAAGTGCGACATGAGCGGCGCCGCCGCCGTGCTCGCCGCCACCATCGCCGCCGCCGACCTGGCGCTGCCGGTCAACGTGGTCGGTTACCTGTGCGCCGCGGAGAACATGCCGGGCGGCGCCGCGCAGCGGCCGTCGGACATCATCACGATCTACGGCGGCAAGACCGTCGAGGTGCTCAACACCGACGCTGAGGGCCGGCTGGTCCTCGCCGACGGGATCGTGAGGTCCGGTGAGGACAACCCCGTGCTGATCGTGGACGTGGCCACGCTCACCGGCGCCGCCACGGTCGCGCTGGGCAACCGGACGGCGGGCGTCATGGGGTCCTCCGACAAGGTCGCCGCGGATATCGCCGCGATCATGCGCGGCGTGGGCGAGCCCGCCTGGCCGATGCCGTTCCCCGAGGAACTGCGCAGCGGGCTCGACTCCACCGTCGCCGACATGACCAACGTCTCGTCGGACCGCGGCGGCGGCATGCTGACCGCCGGGCTGTTCCTGAAGGAGTTCGTGCCGGACGGCGTCGCCTGGGCGCACCTGGACATCGCGGGCCCGGCCTTCAACGAGAAGGCGGCGTTCGGTTACACGCCCAAGGGCGGTACCGGCGCGGCGGCCAGGGCACTCATCGCGATCGCGGCGGAGACGGCGGCCGGGCGACTTCCCAGTGCTTGATCAACCTGTGCGTAGGCAACCTCAGTGACATGATGGGACACTGAGCGTAAGCGGAAAAGGGGTTTACTGTGGCAGAGGGCGGCCATTACGACATCGTCATCCTCGGCGGCGGCAGTGGCGGGTACGCCTGCGCGCTGCGCGCGGCGGAGTTTGGCAAGCGCGTGGCCCTGATCGAGAAGGACAAGGTAGGGGGAACCTGCCTGCACCGCGGCTGCATCCCGACCAAGGCCCTGCTGCACGCGGCCGAGGTCGCCGACTCCTCGCGGGAGAGCGAGAAGTTCGGGGTGCGTACCACGTTCGATGGCATCGAGATGCCTTCGGTCCTGTCCTACCAGCAGGGCGTGGTTGAGCGGCTGTGGAAGGGGCTGCAGGGGACCCTGGCCGGCCGGAAGGTCGACGTGATCTACGGCGACGGGCGGCTGGCGTCGCCGACGTCGGTGAGCGTCAACGGCGCGACCTACAACGGGGACCACGTGGTGCTCGCCACCGGGTCGGTGCCCAGGTCGCTGCCCGGCCTGGAACTCGACGGTGAGCGCATCATCAGCTCCGACGACGCGCTGCGGCTTGACCGGGTGCCGTCATCGGTGATCATCTTGGGCGGCGGCGTGATCGGCGTCGAGTTCGCCTCCGTGTGGCGGTCGTTCGGCGCCACCGTGACCATCGTGGAGATGGCGCCGCAGCTGCTGCCGCTTGAGGACGAGGCGTCCGCGAAGGTGCTGCAGCGGGTGTTCCGCCGCCGCGGCATCGGTTTCGAGGTCGGCACGCCGTTCCAGTCGGTCAGCTACACCGACGCCGGCGTCCAGGTCACCCTCGGCAACGGCAAGCAGCTCGAGGCGGAACTCCTGCTCGTGGCGGTGGGCCGCGGCCCGGTCTCCGCCGGCCTCGGGTACGAGGAGAACGGGGTCGGGGTGACCCGCGGGTTCGTCGAGGTGAACCCGCTGCTCCAGACGGCGGTGCCGACCATCTCCGCCGTGGGCGACCTGGTCACCATCGGCGGGATCGCTCACCCGCAGCTGGCGCACGTGGGCTTCGCCGAGGGCATCATGGTCGCCGAGCGGCTCGGCGGGCTTGACGTCCGGCCGATCGACTACGACGGCGTGCCGCGCATCACCTACTCCGACCCGGAAGTCGCCTCGGTGGGCATCACCTCCGCCCAGGCCGCTGAGCGCGGCATCAACGTGGTCGAGGTGAACTACCCGCTCGGCGGCAACGGCAAGAGCGTCATCTTGGGTACGCAAGGGCAGGCCAAGGTGATCGCCGAGGCACCGTCCGCGCCAGGCGGCCAGCCAGGACGGGTCCTCGGCGTGCACCTGGTCGGCAGCCGGGTCGGCGAGCTCATCGCCGAGGCCCAGCTCATTTTCAACTGGGACGCGGAGCCCGACGACGTCGCGGCGCTCATTCACCCGCACCCGACCCAGTCGGAGATCATCGGCGAGGCGCACCTGGCGCTCGCTGGCAAGCCATTGCACTTCCACGCCTAAGGAGTCACCCCGAACATGTCGGTCTCCGTAGTAATGCCCCAGCTCGGTGAGAGCGTCACCGAGGGCACGGTCACGCGCTGGCTGAAGAAGGAAGGCGAGCACGTCACGGCGGACGAGCCGCTGCTCGAGGTCTCGACGGACAAGGTGGACACCGAGATCCCGTCGCCGGCCACCGGCATCTTGCGCGGCAATCGCCGTCGACGAGGACGAGACGGTCGCCGTCGGCGCGCAGCTCGCCGTGATCGAGGACTCGTCGGACGCGGGCACCCCCCCGTCGCCCGCCGAAGCTGGGCCGGGCGGGTCGGGCACGGCGCCGGCGGCCGAGGCACCCGCCCCACCGCAGCCGGTACAGTCGCAGCCCGTACAGTCGCAGCCCGCGCCCGGCTACGCGCCGCCGGAGCCCCCGGCCCCCGCGGCGACCGCGCCCGCCAACGGCGGGTCCGCCGCGCAGTCGAGCAACTGGTCGTGGAGTGCCCCGCCGCCCCCAGCCGCCTACGAGCCGCCGGCCCCGCCCGCGTACGCGCCGCCGGCCGCGCCGGCCCCGGCCCCGGCCGCGTCGGAGCCGGCCGCGCCGGCCGTGGAGGACGAGCCCTCCGACACGTACCCCGAGCCCACGCAGCTTCCGTCTGGCGAGTCGCCGTACGTCACGCCGCTGGTGCGCAAGCTGGCCGTCGAGCACGGCGTGCCGCTTGAGTCCATTACCGGCACCGGGGTCGGCGGGCGGATCCGCAAGCATGACGTCCTTGAGGCGGCCCGGGCGCAGCGCGCCGCGGATGCCGCCGCCGCCGCGGCGGCCGCATCCGCGACGGAGGCCGCTCCGTCGGCTCCCGCGCAAGCACCCGCGGGCCCCTCCGCCCCGGTGGCCCCGGCGGCGCCCGCCGCTCCTGCGGCCGCGCTGCGCGGCACGACGCAGCGGATGTCCCGGCCGCGGCAGGTCATCGCGAAGCGGATGGTGGAGTCGCTGCAGACCTCTGCGCAGCTGACCACCGTGGTGGAAGCGGACGTCACGAACATCGCCAGGCTCAGGGACCGGGCGAAGGCCGCGTTCGAGGCCCGCGAGGGCGTCAAGCTGACCTTCCTGCCGTTCTTCGCGAAGGCCGCGGTCGAGGCGCTCAAGGTGCACCCGGTGCTCAACGCGGTCATCAACTCCGAGGCGCAGGAGGTGACCTACCACGCCGCCGAGCACCTCGGCATCGCGGTGGACACCGAGCGCGGCCTGATGGTTCCCGTCATCCACAACGCCGGCGACCTGAACATCGGCGGCCTCGCCCGCAAGATCGCCGACCTCGCGGCGCGCACCAGGGGCGGCCAGGTGGGGCCGGACGAGCTGTCCGGCGGCACCTTCACGCTGACCAACACCGGCAGCCGCGGCGCGCTGTTCGACACCCCGATCATCAACCAGCCGCAGGTCGGCATCCTTGGCGTGGGCGGCGTGGTCAAGCGCGCCGTCGTCGTCGATGACCCGTCGCTCGGCGAGGTCATCGCCGTCCGCTCCATGGTCTACCTGGCGCTGACCTACGACCACCGGCTCGTGGACGGCGCCGACGCCGCCCGGTTCCTCGTCACGGTGAAGAACCGTCTCGAGGAGGGCGCGTTCGAAGCCGACCTCGGCCTGTAGACCGCGAGCCGATGAAGATAGCGGTCACCGGCTCGTCCGGGCTGGTCGGTACGGCGCTGACGCGCAGCCTGCGGGCGGACGGCCATCACGTCGTCCGCCTCGTCAGGCGGCCGCCGCGCGGCGGCGCGGACAGGCCGGCTGACCGGGCAGCGCGCGACACGGCGGCCAGCGACACGGCGGCCAGCGACACGGCGGCCGGCGATACGGCGGCGGCCCGCGTAAGGACGGTCAGCGAGGTCCGCTGGGACCCGCGCGCCGCCGACGCGGGCGACCCGCCGCTCGCGGGCATCGACGCGGTCGTCCACCTGGCGGGCGCGGGTGTGGGCGATCACCGGTGGACCGCCGCGTACAAGGCGGAGATCCGGGCCAGCCGGGTGCTCGCCACCCGCGCGCTCGCGGCCGCGCTCGCCGCGGCGCAGCCGCGGCCGAACGCCTTCATCGTGGCCTCCGCGATCGGCTGGTACGGCGACACCAGCGGCCGCGAGGTGACCGAGGCCGCCCCGGCGGGAAAGGCGTTCCTGTCCCGCGTGGTGCACGACTGGGAGGCCGCCGCCGACCCGGCCCGCGAGGCGGGGATCCGCGTCGCGCACCTGCGCAGCGGCCTGGTCCTCGGCGCGGGCGGCGGCGTGCTCGGCAGGCTGGCGCTGCCCGCCAGGCTCGGCGTCCTGCCCCGCTTCGGCGACGGCCATCAGGTGATGAGCTGGATCTCGCTCACCGACGAGATCCGCGCCATCCGCTTCCTGCTCGACGGCGACGGCGCGCAGGACCGCTCCGGCCCGTACAACCTCACCGCGCCCAACCCGGTCACCAACGCCGAGCTGACGGCGGCGCTGCACGCCGCCTTCCACCGCCCCGACTTCCCCTGGCTGCGGGTACCGGCCTGGCTGCTCAAGCTGGGCCTGGGCGAGATGTCCGCGGAACTGCTCACCAGCGCCCGCGTGCGGCCCGCCCGGCTGCTCGACGCCGGCTTCGAGTTCGAGCACCCGCTGCTCGGCTCCGCCCTGGCGGCCGAACTCCCCCACTAACCGGGCCGACCGATCGTTGGGGGTACTTAGCGCCCAAATTTGGGCGCTAAGTACCCCCAATCTTTTGGCCGAGTGACCCATGGGGCGGGTGGTGCTGGTGGGGCGACTGGCGGGCGAGGCGGTGTCTTCGGGGTGGAGGTGGGTCGCGGGTCAGGTGACCGTGGCGGGGAACGCGAAGCCACGCGCCCGTTCGGGATGGTGGTTAAGAGCCTGGCTGCATGATGATCTCGAAGTCGGCGTGGCGGAAGGGGACCTGGCCGACGTTCCACTTAGCGGCCTGCGCCTCGTCGGTGACCTCTTCGAAGTCGACGACCAGGGACTTCTTGACCGCGAATACCGTGTCGGACTCGATGTACTCGCTGCCTGCCACGAAGATGTGCGTGGTCAGCGGGCGGTGACCGGGGGCCTCGACGATGAAGTGGATGTGCGCGGGGCGGAACGCGTGCCTGCCGGTACTGATGAGCAGCTCGCCGACCGGGCCGTCGGTGGGGATCGGGTAGTAGCTCGGCACGATCGTGCGGAACCAGAACTCGCCCGCCTCGTTGGCGGTGAACAGGCCGCGGCCGTTGGTGCGGGGCTGCACGTCGGGCTGCTGCACGTCGTAGAAGCCCTGGTCGTTGGCCTGCCACACGTCGAGGGTGGCGCCGGGCAGCGGGCTGCCGTCGACCGAGACGACGCGGCCGGTGACCACGCACGGCGTGCCGGTGCCCACCTGGTCGATGTTGGCGCCGAGCTCGAGTACGGGCGACTCGACCACGTGGAACGGGCCGAGCACGGTCAACTCGGTCGCGACGCCGAACTTGCGGTTGGAGATCGTCTCGACGAGCATCGACAGGCCGAGGACATCGGACAGCAGGATGAACTCCTGCCGGTCGTCGTCGCACTTGTGGCCGGTGCGGGTGAGGAAGTCGATCGCCTTCTCCCACTCGGGGATGGTGAGCTCGACGTCGCGGGCGAACGCGTGCAGGTGCTGCACGAGCGAGGTGAGGACCTCACGCAGCCGTGGGTTCGTGTCCGGGCCGAAGGACTCGATGACTGCGTCAGCCGCGGTTTCCTCGGTGAAATCGGTAGCCATGGGGTTGAGATTAAGTCCGCGCTCGGCCGCCGGTCTACCACCGCCGCCCGTGAGATTCATCCCGAACGGGCGCGGGCTCCACGGCTCGGCGACGTCAGAGCCGCGGTGGTCTCACCAGCGTCGTAGTCTCGTTGCTGTGAATGCTGAACTTGTTTACGCGCACGCGGGCTTCGGTTCTTCCGCCGTGGATTACCTACGCGGCTGGGAGCTACAGCGAGCCGTCCACGCGCGGCGAGTCAGCGGCGAGGTTCCCGATAGCTGCCTGCTACTTGAGCATGCGTCCGTCTATACGGCGGGAAAGCGCACGGCGGTCTCTGACCGGCCGATTGGCGACCCGGGAGCCCCGGTCGTCGACGTGGACCGCGGCGGCAAGATCACCTGGCACGGGCCCGGGCAGCTGACCGCCTACCCGATCGTCAAGTTGCGCGAGCCACTGGACGTGGTCGCCTACGTGCGAGCGCTCGAGGAGGCGATGATCCGGGTCTGCGCGGAGTTCGGCGTGCTTGCCGTCCGCGTCGACGGGCGGTCCGGGGCGTGGATTCCGGCGTCGGGCGGCCGGCCCGACCGGAAGGTGGGCGCGATCGGCGCCCGGGTGGCGCGCGGCGTCACCATGCACGGGCTGGCGCTGAACTGCGACTGCGACCTGTCCTGGTTCGACCGGATCGTGCCGTGCGGTATCAGGGACGCGGGCGTGACTTCGCTCACCGCGGAGACCGGCATCCGCGTGTCGGTGCCGGACGTGACGCCGCTGCTCGAGCGGCACCTGGCGGCCGCGCTCGGGTACCGGACCTGGCGGCGGATCCACACGGTGGCGCCGCTGCTCGCGTCGGCGGCCTAACGTCCGCGGCGGGAACGTAGGCTGGAGGGGTGGCTACCTCGGAACTGGCACCTGAAGGACGGCGGATGCTGCGGCTGGAGGCGCGCAACGCGCAGACGCCGATCGAGCGGAAGCCGCCGTGGATCAAGACGCGGGTGCGGACCGGGCCGGAGTACACCGCGCTGCAGCACCTGGTGAAGTCCGAGGGGCTGCACACGGTCTGCCAGGAGGCCGGCTGCCCGAACATCTACGAGTGCTGGGAAGACCGCGAGGCGACCTTCCTGATCGGCGGCGACCAGTGCACGCGGCGGTGCGACTTCTGCCAGATCGACACCGGCAAGCCGCTGCCGCTCGACCGTGACGAGCCGCGGCGCGTCGCGGAGTCGGTCGCCGCGATGGGGCTGCGCTACGCGACGGTCACCGGGGTGGCCCGCGACGACCTGGCAGACGGCGGGTGCCTGGCTGTACGCGCAGACGGCGATCGAGATCCACGCGGCCGTGCCCGGCTGCGGCGTCGAGCTGCTCGTGCCCGACTTCAACGCGGAGGCGGCGCTGCTCGCCGAGGTGTTCGCGGCGCGGCCCGAGGTGTTCGCGCACAACCTGGAGACGGTGCCGCGGATCTTCCGGCGGATCCGGCCGGGCTTCCGCTACGAGCGGTCGCTCGACGTGCTGCGCCAGGCGCACGAGGCCGGGATGGTCACCAAGTCCAACCTGATCCTCGGCATGGGCGAGTCCCGTGACGAGATCGCTCCGGCCATGGCCGACCTGCGGTCGGCCGGCGTGCGACCTGCTGACGATCACCCAGTACCTGCGGCCGTCGCAGCGGCACCACCCGGTGGACCGCTGGGTGCACCCCGATGAGTTCGTCGCGCTGCGCGAGGAGGCCCTGGCCATGGGCTTCGCCGGGGTCATGTCCGGGCCGCTGGTCCGGTCGTCGTACCGGGCGGGCAAGCTGTACGCGCAGGCGATCGAGCAGCGGGCGGGCGCTGGGCGCTAGACGGAGAAGGGGAGCCAGCCATGACCGACTGGACCGAGACTCAGGTCACCACCAAGGTAAGCCCGCGGTCGGTCGCCGCCACCGTGTCGCGGCTGACCGGGATCTTGGCCGCGAAGGGCATGAAGGTCTTCGCGGTGATCGACCAGAGCGAGGAGGCGCGCGGGGCCGGGCTCAAGCTGCGCGATACCACGCTGGTGATCTTCGGTAACCCGGCGGCGGGCACGCCGGTGATGGACGCCGCGCCGCTGTCCGCCCTCGACCTGCCGCTCAAGGTGCTGATCTGGGCCGACGGCAGCCGGACGAACGTCACCTACTACTCGCCCGCGGCGATCGCCGCGCGGTACGGCCTGACCGGCGAGCTGGCGAAGAACCTGGCGGGCATTGACCCGCTGACCGACGCGCTCGTCGCCGATTAGGCCGTTCGCCTCAGCTGTACTGCCAGAGCGCCGCGACCACGTTCGCGCCGCGGTTGCCTGGGGCGTGGGTGAACCCGCCGGCGAGCTCTGCGTGGTGCCGGGGATGCGGGAAAGCGACTGGATGGTGACCGTCGCCGGGTTAACCGCCGCCTTGGTGAACTTGCCGCCCGCGTAGTGCACGAGGAATGACGGGCCGCCGAGCCGCTGCATCGCCAGCCACAGCCCGCCGCTACCGTCGGAGGTGAGCTGCTGGAAGAAGGGGCCGAACCCGAACTGGCCGGCGGCGAGCTTGCTCCACTGGCGGCCGTTGAAGTGCAGCACCACGACCGGGCCGCCCTCGTCCTGCAGGTTGCCGTTGCCGATCGCGTAGACGTTGCTGGCGGACAACGCGAGGATGCCGGTCAGCTGCGGGTCGTTCAGGCCGTGCGGGTCCCGTGGCGGCAGCAGGCGACTGACCGGCGTGGCCGTCCACGCGCGGCCGTTCCAGTGCTCGACGCTGGTCGCGGTGAACGCCCAGACGTCACGGTCGTTCAGCGCGCTGCCGCCCGAGATGTTCTTGCCGATCTGCGACCACGTTTGCCCGTTGTAATGCCAGACCCCGATGGCGGGCGCGCACGCGCCCCGCGGGCGCAGGCCGTACACCCACACGTCCTTCGGCCCGAGCACCGAGGCTGCCGTGATGCTCCCGCCGAACGTCTTCACCACGGCGAACTTCGACCCGGTCCACCGCAGTACCCGCGACCCGTTGAAGAGGTTGTTGCCGAACGCCCACACATTCGCCGGCGACGACGCGGCCGCGTAGGCCACGTCCTCGTTGGCTTGCCGGGGAACGGGACCTTCTTCCAGGTGGCGCCGGTGCGGCCAGTGCGCTCCCACGCGGTCTCGCCGCCTGGGGCGCACCTAGCCCGTTGAACGCGAAGCCGGTCGTGGTGCCGGTAGCGACGACCGCGGTGAAATCCTGCGTGTCCTGCCGGGCGGAGCTGATTTCGGCGCCGTGAAGATAACTCCCCAGTGTTTCCCCGCGGCCGCAGGCGCCGCCGCACTGGCGGCCGACGCGACCCCGGCCGTCGCCGCTCCCGCGATGAGCAGGCCGGCGATCCCGGCCGTGATCCATGAACCTCTGCTGCGGACCATGATTTCCTCCCCGTGAGCCCCCGAGGCTCGCTACTTAAGA
The DNA here is from genome assembly GCA_963811335.1 of uncultured Actinomycetota bacterium. Lineage (GTDB taxonomy): Bacteria > Actinomycetota > Actinomycetes > Streptosporangiales > Streptosporangiaceae > Trebonia. The sequence goes on from CAWERB010000022.1 coordinate 395,066, forward strand.
CCTATGACGACGGATAGGGCGAACCGGTTCTGGTGCCCGGCCTGACATCCGTTGTAGGCCCCATGCGCGGGCTCGCGCTTGAGTATCAGTTACTCATTTCCTGCGAGCCGGACAGCCTGACGTGCTACCCGTTGATGACCTGCTCGCGCAGGATGTCCGGCCGGGCTGGCCTGGGCGGCCAGCGGGATGAGAGCCTGGTATCCGGGCTGTCCGGTGACCGGGAAGGGGCCCAGTCCGGTGATCGACGTGCGAGTAGACAGAGGCAAGCTGTACGTGCGGTTGACTGGATGGGACGCGATCGACGTGTGCTGGCGGCGCTCCTGGCAATGGGAGGTGCCGGTCAGCAAGATCGTGCGGGTCTACGTCCGCCCCGCCCGGCCAGCGGTGTCCATCAGGAGCCGCACCCACTGGGGGCCGCACGCGCCCGAGTTGCGCCGGCTCCATGGCGGCCTTCCGTCCTTGTGGGTCGACATCAGCTCTGAGCAGCACCAGCGGCTGGCCCTGTCCTGCGCGGACGCTGAGGACCTGGCCGGGCAGATCGCCCGCGCAGGCGTCCCGATCAAGGTCCGCCACGGCCAGCCTGGACCGCTGGCTCCCAGTGACGTCTCGCGTCTAGCCGCTGGAGAGTTCGCCCGCGGCGACTGAGCCCTTGCCGCTGGCGAGTTCGGCGCCGGGGAAGCCCGACTGACACTTCCGGTATGGAGCCGCGTAGCGGGCGCATGAGCACATCTCCGATGATGGAGCACATGGAGTGGATCTTCACTGGCGAGGTGATCGAGTGGCGCGGACCGGCGCCGTACCTCTTCGTGGCCATGACGCCGGAGGAAAGCGAGGATCTTAAGGAGGCAGCCAGCGGCCTTACCTACTGGGGCCAGGTGCCGGTGCACGTCACCATCGGCGACACCGAGTTCACCACCGCGCTGTTCCCCAAGGACGGGCGCTACCTAGTGCCCGTCAAGGTGGCGGTGCAGCGAGCGGAGGCGATCGGGGAGGGTGCGATCGTTGAGGTCGCTCTGCGACTCCACGCCGCGCGCCGGAAGTGACGGCGCACGCCTCATCGGATCTTTCACGCATAGGCGAGGGGTACGGTGGCTGCCGGGCGCTTGAGATCCTGCGTAAAGGCGCTTGAGATCCTGCGTAACGGCGCTTGAGATCCTGCGTAAAGAAGCCGGTGTCACGTCAGGGGCGGGATCGTTTCGACGGTGCCGTTCATCCGGGCTCGTTCCGCGGCCAGGACGGCGAGATGGCTCGCCAGCGATTCGAGTGGCCCTGACTTGATCAGCGCGCGGTCGCCGGTGGCGACGGCGCCGGTGAACGCGTCCATGAGGCCGGCGTCGCCGCCGCCGTGGCCGTCGGCGTTCACCCCGTCCGGTGGCGCGGGGGTGATCAGCCGCTCGGCCCGGGTGAGGAAGTCGTAGACCCGGATGGCCTGCCCGTCGCCGGCCAGTTCGGCGCGGGTGCCGAACAGCCGGGTGCTGCGGGGAGCGGCCTGGCTGAAGGCGGTCATGGTGAACGTGGCGGTGATCGCCGCCGGGGAACTCCAGGCGACGACCTGGTGGTCGACCACGTCGTTGTCGCAGGCGTAGACGCAGCGGCCGTACGGGCCGTCCCGCAGCGCCTGCATCCAGCGCGGCTCGGGCGTGAACTCGTCGGTGACGCACGCTCAACGGCCAGCCGTGTGCGCCTCGTTCGAGCAGGCCACGTAGATCCGCGGCGCCGAGTAGGGCGCAGTCGCTTCGACCGGGCAGGCGGTGCAGCGGTCGGCCGCGCCCGTCCGGACGGTCGGCCGGCGGTGAAGTGGGTAGGCTGCCGAAGGAGGAGACCCGCAGCGGTGCCCGGCCCAGGACTGTAGTTGAGCCAGTCGAGGTCGTGGCAGGACTTGGCCAGCAGCATGGAGGACGACAGCGTCCGAGTTGCGCCAGTTGCCGCGGACGAAGGAGTGGGCCTGGTGCCAGTAGCCGACCGGCTCGAGGTGCTGGACGCTCACGATGTCGCCGAGCGGCGCCGGTGTCGAGCGAGCTCGCTTCAGCTGCGCGCGTGTACGGGGTGTAGCGCAGCACGTGGCCGACGGCGAGGATGACCCCGGCCTTCTCGACGGCCGCCACGATCCGGCGGCACTCCTGCGGCCGTCGGGGCCATGGGCTTTTCCAGCAGGATGTGGTAGCCGAGCGCGGCGAAGGCCTCGGCCGGCTCGGTGTGCATGCGGTCCTGCGTGCAGATCAGCACCGCGTCGGCGAACCTGCCGCGGCCGGCCAGTTCCTTCCAGTCGCGAACCGCGTTACCGGCCACGATGCCGTGCTCGGCGGCGAGGCGGGCGCGGCGTGCCTCGCGGGGCTCAGCGACCGCGACAACCGACGCGCGCTCCGGGTGCCGCCTGGCCCACCGGGCATACCCGGCGCCACGCTGGCCCGCCCCGACGACGATCATGGAAACCGGAGCCATACCGGGAGCCCTTCCTGTTTCGCAGCGACGGCCCGCGTCAGGACGTGCTAGGCACGGGCTCGTGCCAGCGGAAGTTCTGCGCCTCGAAGTCGGCGTGGCCCACGCCGACGGGTTCGCTGCCCAGGTGGCTCAGGCCCCAACCCGGCAACCAGTCCGGCAGATCCGTCAATGGCACAGCCAGAACTGTGCCACAGGCACCGGACGCACCGCCAGATCGGCCTGTTCCGCGCGCCCGAGTAGGGTCAGGGTCTGTGGAGCGCGTGGTGCCGCCTGGTGGCTACTCGACTGGTATGGCCAAGCCCGAGGCGCGATCGGTCCGGAGGATCTGCGACCAGGGCCGCCCGGTGACCTTCACCTGGTTCGATCCGCCGTTCGGCCTCCAGCGCCGCCATCATCCTGGGGAAAGGGCTCAAGGTGATGGCATAGACGACGTCGAAATAGGGGTCGGCGTCCGGCAGGTACTGGCGGTCGTCCTCGCCGGCGTACTTCGCCGGCAGCGCTGCGACCACATCGGGGACTTGAGCAGGCCTTCCCAGGTCCTTGGCGGTGCCCCGCACGATCACCACGTCCTCGCCGCTTTCCAGGTGCACGACAAGCGCGCGAGCCTGCGGCCAGGTTGCGCGCCTAGACGGTGCGGCGCTCGCTGTACGGGTACAGGACCTGCCCGATCACCACTCCCCACACCGGTGCGGCGGGAAGGTGAGCGGCGGAGCCGCCTAGCAGGACGGGGCGCGGCGCCGCCGGAATGTCGGACCTACTCGATACGATGTTCGTGTATCAAGCTTCGCGTCCATGAACATCCGGAAGGAGGGCCGGCGCATGGAAGACCACGAGTCATGCCGTCCCGGCTTCCTGACGGACGGCGCCGTCGACGCCGACCCGGAGTGGGCGGCGTACGTGGCGTGGGCGGACCGGGAGGCCGCCGCAGGCCGCGTTCCCGAGCCCGGGCCCTGGGCGGTAGACGAATGGGAGCCGTGGGATCCGGAGCTGGATGACCCCGGGCACCCGCCGCTGGCGCGCCCGGCGCGCTGTTCGCCGAGGACGGCGCGGGGGACGTGATGCCGCCTTCCCCGTTCCTGGCCGCGCTGACCGAGCAGGCCGTCGCAGGCGTGGCCGGCCTGTCCGATAACGAGCTGGTCGGGGTGCTGCGCGCGACGCAGCGGCAGATCGCGCGGGAGCAGTACAAGCAGGTGCTGGCCGCCGCGGAGTTCGGGCGCCGCCGCCAGGCGGCGTTCCAGGCCGCGCTGGCCGCGGGGTGCCGGCCGGGTGCGCGGCGGGCGGGTTCCCCGGCGAGGAACTGGCCATCGAGCTGGCCACCACCCGCGCCGAAGCCGGGCACCTGATCGACGACGCGATCGACCTCACCACCCGGCTGCCCTGCACCCTGGCCGGGATGGCCGCCGGGCTCATCGACGCCGGCCGGGCCGGGTGGATCGCCTTCTACACCCGCAGCCTGGACCCCGCCGACGCCGCCCGGGCGGATGAGGTCCTCGCCGGGGACGGCACCCGGACCTGCGGGCCGAGCAGCTGGCCCGCAAGGCCGCCGCCCTGGAGAAGAAGCTCAACCCCGAGGCGGTCAAGGCCCGCCGGGAGCGGGCCAGGCGGGACGGGCAGCGGGTGGAGGCCCGCCGCGAGGCCTCCGGCAACGCGTGCCTGGCCGGGCGGGAACTGGACACCGCCGACGTGCTGGCGTCCAAGGCGTACCTCGACGCGCTCGCGGCCCGGCTGCGCGCAGTCCGGGATGCCCGGCAGCCTGGACCGGCTGCGGGCGCTGGCGCTGACCGACCTGACCCAGGGACGCGACCCGCTGGACCGGATCCAGCCCGCGCCAGCGCCCGGCCGGCGCCCGACGCGCGGCCCGCACCGCCGTCCGGGCCGTGACCCGAGCCGCCCGTCGGCCCGGTCTCCCCGGGACCCGTCCCGGCCCTGGTCAACCTGCTCGTGCCCGCCGGAACGCTCCTCGGCCTCTCCACTACGCCTGCCCAGGCCGGCGGCTGGGGCCTGCTGGACGCCGGCGAGACCCGCGCGGTCGCCGCCGCCGCGGCCGCCCACCCCGCCACCCGCTGGTGCCTCACCCTGACCGGCCCGACGGCACCGCGCTCGCCCACGGCTGCGCCCGCGGACCCCGCCCCCGCCTGCTCGACGACCTGGAACCCCAGCCCCCGCCAGCCCAGCTCACCGAGCTCCTGCGCCGCCTGAACATCACCTTCACCCCCATCGCCCGAGGCACCCGCGACCACGCGGACGCCGAGGCCGGCTACGTTCCCAGCCGCAAGCTGCGGCACCTGGTCCGCGCCCGCACCGTCGACCTGCGATGCCCCCGGCTGCCAGAACCCGGCGATCAACGCCGACCTCGACCACACCGTGCCCTGGCCCGACGGCCCCACCAGCCAGTCCAACCTCGCCCCGGCGTGTCAGCTATAACGACACAGGTCGTCCACGCGGCTCCGGGAAGGAGCCAGGGGCGTGTTTCAGGACAACGACGGGCGGTTCCCCGACGACAGCGCGGTGGAGGTCCGCTACCCGCGGGATAAGCGGGAGGAACGCGAGACCGACCGGGCCGGGTGGCCGTGGCTGCCGGGGTCCATCGTAGAGCAGTGCGGCCCGGACGAGTGGTACGTCGTGCGTCTGCGAGCGGTCGCTGGCGGTGCTGGAAGACGGCAGCCCCGCGCCGGCCGGCACGGCGGAGGATGACCTGTTCTACCCGTGCTGCTGGCGGGACTCCTCGGAGATCCGCTACCGCCCGGAGCCGCAGCGCTGCGCCCGCGCCGCGGAACGGGGCGGGCCGGTGAACGGGGACAAGCGGGGACGACATGCCAGGCGAAGGCTATCTGGCCAGGGTGAAACGGTGGCGATGCCGCTGGCCAGGCCGGCACTTTCAGTGAGCGTCGAGCGCGTCGGCTGGCTGGGTCGGTGCGCACGCAGATGCAGAGGAACGCTGGACTCGCCGGTGCGCGGAATATACAGCAAATGTACAAGAGAGGGTGTACATTTGCTGTACATGGCTGAGGATCTCGCCGCGCTCGCCGCTGAACTCCGCGCGTCGGGCGGCGACAACACCAGCATAGAGGTCAAAGCAGCTGCAGGCGGGCTGCCGGAAAGCCTCACGTCCACGCTATGCGCGCTGGCCAACATGCCTGGCGGCGGCACCATCATCTTGGGACTTGACGAGCGAACCGGGTTCCACCAGGTTCCACTGGCAGATCCCCAGAAGCTCAAGCAAGGGCTGGCCGCGAAGGCGCGGGGATTCATCCCTCCCGTTCGGCCGTCGACATCGGTGACGCCGAGGTGGACGGGCACGCAGTCGTCCTGGCGCGCGTGCACGAGTGCGACCAGTCCCTCAAACCGTGCCGGCTGGCCACACGGGCAAAGCTTACCTGCGCGGCTATGACGGGGACTACCTGCTGTCAGCGCTGGAGGAGCAGGCTTTCCTTTCCGCGCGCAGCGCGCCGATGGCCGACCGGCGGCCAGTCGACGATGCCACGCCCGAGGACCTGGACCCGGACCTGGTAGAGGCGTTCATCACCAGCGTCCGCCGCCTTGACCCTCAAGGACGCGGGCGGTTCACCGACCGCGGCGAGATGTTGCGCCGCAGCGGAGTACTGCACTCTGGCGGGAAGCCGACCGTGGCAGGCGTGCTCGCCCTCGGCCTCTACCCCCAGCAGTGGTTCCCCCGGTTCGTGATCCAGGCCGCCGCCGAGCAGGCCCCCGGCGAGCGCGCAGCCGCCCGGGCGCGTAACCAGGTCACGATCGACGGCCCCGTGCCCCGCATGCTCGACCAGGCGATGGCCTGGGCGCGCCGGACCTTCGACACGTACATCGTCAACGCGCCGGACGGCAGCGTGCGCGACCGCTACGCCTATCCCCTCGCGGCCTTCCGTGAACTGATCGCCAACGCGATCATCCACCGCGACCTCGACGCGTGGTCTGCCGGGCTCGCAATCGAGGTCAGGCTCCGCCGTGACCGCCTCGTCATCGGCAACCCTGGCGGTCTTTACGGGATCACCGTCGACCGCCTGGGTAGAGAACGCCGTCACGTCCGCGCGCAACGCCCGGCTGGTCGCCATCTGCCAGCACGTCTACTCCGCTGAGACCGGCGCCCGAGCCATCGAGGCGCTCGCCAGCGGAATCCCCATCGTGACCGAGGCGATCGCCGAGGCAGGCCTCCCTCCCGCCCGCTACACAGATTCCGGCATCCGCTTCACCGTCGTGCTGCACCGGCAGGCACCGCAACCCGCCGACGATGACCCCCCTGGAGAGCCTGGTACTCACCGCGCTCGAAGCCGGGCCGCGCACGGTCGCCCAACTCGAAGAGGTGACCGGGATCCCCGCTTACACTCTCCGGCGCGCGCTCCGCTCCCTGCGGGAGCATCAGCCTCGTGGAACAGCATGGCGGCAGAGGACGGCCTACCACTTACAGCCAGTCGAAAGGACGAAGGTAGCGCGCCGCCTGACACCAGGCGAACAGTGACACAGGCCACTGATGCGACATGTGAGGAACAGCAAGTTCCGCCGTGTAAGCTATAACGACACAGGTCGTCCGCGCGGCTCCGGGAAGGAGCCAGGGGCGTGTTTCAGGACAACGACGGGCGGTTCCCCGACGACAGCGCGGTGGAGGTCCGCTACCCGCGGGATAAGCGCGAGGAACGCGAGACCGACCGGGCCGGGTGGCCGTGGCTGCCGGGGTCGATTCGTAGGGCAGTGCGGGCCGGATGAGTGGTACGTCGTGGTCGTGGAGGCCGCGTAGCTGGCCGTGCTGGCAGATGGCCGCACCCGCCGCGCGGCACGCCGTCCCGGATGACCTGTACTACCCGTGCTGCTTGCGGGACGGCACCGAGATCCGGCGCGCGCGCCGCGCTGCGGAACGGGGCGGGCCGGTGAACGGGGACAAGCTGATCCGGGCGGCGATGACGGCGGTGGTGGTCGCGGTGGCCGGGTTCGCGGCGGTCGTGTCCTACTCCCACATCTACGGACTGGGCCGCGCGCACGGGCAGGACGGGGCGGCGGCGCGGCTGCTGCCGCTGTCGGTGGACGGGCTGATCGTGGCGGCGTCGCTGGTGCTGCTGCACGAGGCAAGGAACGGGCGGGGGGCGCCGGGGCTGGCGCGGGTGATGCTGTGGCTGGGCATCGCGGCGACGGTCGGGGCGAACGTCGCGTTCGGGGCGCGGTTCGGGGTGCTGGGCGCGGTGATCTCGGCGTGGCCGGCGGTGGCGTTCATCGGCGCGGTGGAGATGGCGATGACGCTGGTGCGCCGGGCCCGCGGCCCGCGGCGCGCCGCGGACGTGCCGGCCGTGGCTGCCGTCCCGTCCGCAGCGGCCTCGCCCGTGGCGCCGGGGGACGTGCGCGAGGCGGTGGCGGCGGCGTACGCGGCGTCGGTGGCGGCGGGCGCGCCGTTGAGCCAGCGGGCGATGGCCGCCCGGTTCGGCATCTCCCGCCGCCAGGTCAGCCAGCTCGTCACCCAGGTCAGCTGGCGGGACGCCCGGCCGGGGCGGAGGCGGCCGCATGAACCGGTACGGGGCGATGGCCCGGCGGCACTGGGAACGCTGGCTGCCCGAGCAGTACGCGGCGATCGAGGACCCGGGCGGTTTCTTCGCCGCGCTCGGGGAGGAGGCCGCCGCGCAGGTCGGTGACCTGGCCGCGCAGCTCGCCGGCGATGATCAGCCGGGCGAGGGGTACCTGGAGCGGGCGGGGCGCCTTGCCTCGGCCCGCGCCCGGGCGGAGGAGATCGTGCTGCCGCAGCGGGTGCTCCCGCTCCCGGAGGCGTTCGCCGACGACGAGCAGGACGACAGCGAGGGGCTGCGGCTGGAGGGCGGGGCGCGCCCGCCGGCGGTGGACCCCGGCCACCCGTCCTGGGCTGAGGTGGACGCCGAGCAGCGCGAGCGCGCCGGCCGGCCTGCGACGGCTAGCCTGTCCGGGACCCCGGCGCAGGCCGGCCCGGCACCGGCACAAGGGGGCGGGCCCCGGCAGTGCCCCGGAGCCGCTATCTCGCAGCACAACGGATTCCCGACCTGCCGGCTCTGCTGAGGCATCCAGCGGGCACTGGCGGTCTCACGCCGGTAAGGGCCCGGGCCGGGGACTGGGGCGGTCGCGTCCCCGAACCCGGGGCCTGTGGGTCAGTCCCGCCAGCCGGGCGGCCGGGCGACGGTCGTCGTGCCGTCGGGCCAGGTGACCGTCACGCCGCCGGGGCTGATGGTGACGCTCGCGGGCAGCGGCAGCGGCAGCGGCGGCGGGGCGGGCGCGGCACGGGCGGCCTCCGCGCGGCCTGCCGCCGGGGCGGGGCGGACGGCGGCGGCCTGGTACTGCTCGTGCAGGCGCAGCAGCGCGCCGCCGGCGAGCAGTATCCCGTCGGCCCGCTCCCAGAACCCGCGGGACTGCCACAGGCGCCCGGTCTCGGGGTGCCCGACCGTGGTGACCGACACCCCGAGTACCTTGGCGAGCTCCGGCTGGGTCAGCCCGCCCGCGCGCCTGCGCGCGGCCAGTTCCCGTGACAGGCGCTGCCCCAGCGCGCCGGCGGGGGCACCGCCGGGAGCCCCGTGCTGTGTCTGGGGCGGCGCGACCCGCAGCCGGGCGCCCCGGCTCGGCCCGCGGGCGAGCGTCCCGTCGGCGAGCAGCGCGCGCAGCGCCGCCAGGCAGGTGACGGGGGCGTACCCGGCTTCCCTGGCCAGCGCCGCCCCTGAGGGCACCGGGGCGCCCGGCCGCAGCGTCCCGTCCGCGATCTTGCCCAGCAGCAGGCGGGTGACGGCATCCCGCTTGACGGCGTTGCCGGCTCATTTCTCTTTACCGTTTCTGCTGGCCGATCCTACCCCCGTGCAGAAAGCATCAGGTCCCGGGGTCGCCCGGCCTCGCCGGCCTGTTCCTCTCGGACGCGGCTCCTCGGCGACAGGCCGATGCTTCCCGTCACGCCCGGCTCCACCTAGGCCTGATGAGGCCAGGCCCTGGGGTGCCGACACGAAGGGGAATCCCTGCGTGACTCTGTCGGAGCGGGAGACCGTGGCATGGGTCCGCGGGACCGCCGGCGCCGACGCGCCCTGGTAGACCTGCTGGGCCGCTAGGCTCCGCGCAGTGCCGATGCCGTCGGCGGTGATGTGGATATGCCCACGGCGCTGCCCGGCGCCAGCGCGTCCTTCAGGACCGCGACCACGCCGTAGGGGTCCTCGCTCGTCCCGCAGGAAGTGCAGGACGGCAGACAGCAGTACCGCGACGGGCTCGCTGAAGTCGAGCAGCCCCGCGGCTTCCTGCAGGATCTTGCCCGGGGTCGCGGAGGTCAGGCGCAGACGGCTATCACGCGGCTGCTGGTCGCCAGGTAGCGCGCGGGCGTGGGCGAGACGGCCACCGAGTCGTAGTCCACGTACACCACCCGGCAGCCCTCTCTCGGCCGACTGGTGCGACCTCGTGGACGTTGCTGCCGGGTGGCAGGCCCGGATCCGATGTCGAGGAACTGGCGGATGCCCAGGTCCCGGGTGAGGTAGGTGACTACCCGGCCGAGGAACCGCCGGTTCTGGCGGGCCGCCGCCGCCGCGTGCGGGTATGCACCGGATGATCGCCTCGGCGGCGTTCCGGTCGGCGGCGTAGTTGTTCTTCCCGCCCAGCCAGGTAATCGTAAATGCGGGCTGCGTTAGCGACGGTCGTGTCCAGCCTGACCGTGGCCCTGTCCTCCGCGCTCCCCGTCGCGAATCCGGGTCCGCTGCTGCTCATGGCACGGCCAGCTGGCGGGAGCTTTCGGCCGGTTCCCAGCGGCGCGTCCAGGCGACGTCGCTGCCAGCGCGGCAGGCTGTCCAGCGGAGCCCGCCCAGTCGCATGTAGGTGCCGTCCATCGACGCGGGGTCGCCGGCGTAGGCCGTGTCCACGACCGCGGTCCTGGCCCCGTTCGCGATCATGGCGTCCTCAGCGCGCTTGCGGGCCAGGTCGTCGTCATCGGCCACGCCCGTCGCGGCGCCTGCCTCCCAGGGGTACACGATCATGGCATGTCCCGCCGGGCGAGTGCCGTCTCGATCGGCGCGGCGACGTGCCCGACGTCGCCCTCGTTCCGCTCTCCGCGGTGGAGCACGGTCCCGGCCGTCTCCGGGTCACCGCCGATGACGGTGACAGGCTGCTGGCACAGGTTGCACATGTACCCGGTGCGCGGCTCGCCGGCCCTTCGGCAGCCTGCGGCGCTGCCTCCCCCGTGCCGCTCGCCCCGGCCCCGGCCCCGGCCCCGAACCCGCGCTGCCGCTGTTCCGCTGCTGCTCTCATGATGTGCCCCAATCGCGTACCAGACGATTACCGCCAGCTAACAGGGGCGACCGCGCGCGGCGGAAGATAATTGCGGGAAGTTGCGCGCGATTTACGTGAGGGCGGTACGGGCGTCACCGATCAGCGTCTTCGCCTGCGTCGCCGAAGACAGCGAGGCGGGCGAGCCGCTCGAAGGCACGGACGTAGAGAGTGATCTCGCTAGGCGCGGTGACGGTCACCTGCGCGGACAGCAGCTCGACATGGACGCGGCTGTCGTCGAACACGGTGAACTGCTCCAGCGGCCACATGTCCCGCTGCGCATCGGACGGGATCACGCCAAGGGCTACCCAGGGCAGCTCGAGGACCTCGAGCAGGTAATTGAGCTGTGCGCTCATGACGTCCGGAGTGCCGATCCGGTACCGGAGCACGCTCTCCTCGACCAGGAGGGCGAAGCGGTGGTTGCCGTCGCGGACCACCCGGTTCCGGTTCACCCGGGCGGCGACCGCGTTCCCCGTGTCGTCCGGGTTGCCGTGGAAGACGGTGATCGCTGACAGGAGCGCGGTCGCGTAGGCGGGGGTCTGCAGCCAGCCGGGGATCACCGACGGGCAGTAGGCCTTGAACAGCCTGGTTCGCTCGTAGAGCGGGACGCGGGCCTCCTGGGTGCGCCGCAGCCCGGATGGCTGCAGCCTGCGCCACTCGATGTACATCGAGTCAGCCGCGCGCGAGGCGGCTATCAGGTCGGGAACCTCGCGTTCGGCGCGGCAGATGCGGCACCAGGCGCGGATGTCGTCCTCGCTCGGCGCCTGCTTGGCTCCCTCGATCCGCGTCGTCTTGGCCGGATGCCACCCGGCCGCGTCGGACAGGGCCCGGCCGTTCAGGCCGGCGTCGAGGCGGAGGTCGCGGAGCCGCTCGGCGAGCTGCTGCCGTGCGCGCTGGACGCTCGACGACGGCGACTCGGGCACGTCAGGCCGGGCCTGTAGTCCGCGTGAGGGACGGCCCGCTCCCAGACGGCCTCGAACGCGGCGGCGCATGACGAGATCACCGCGGGGTCGGAGCACAGCTCGTCCTCCACGATCTCGCCGTTCCCGGAGAAGTAGTGGAACCGGATCAAGCGGTCGTCGAACAGCCAGAAGTCGTTGCCGGGCAGGCACAGGTCGGACGCCCGCCGCCGCGGGAGCCAGCGGACTTCCTCCCCGGCGGCGATGTTGAGCCCTGCGGTGCTCTCGTACTCGAACCGGATGAAGTCCGAGACGGGCTCGGACACGACCCGGGCGCGCCTGAACCGGACGCCCCGTGCGACGTGCTCCCGCACCAGGTCGTACCAGCCAGGGCTGGCGGGCACCGGACGCGGCCTGCCGGCCTTCCAGTCCAGGAACTCAGGGTCAGACGGCGTGTACGCGTCCCTCGTCTCCAGGTGCACCGCCGAGCGCGTCGTCGCCGCGATCAGCTCGCCGAACGGCGGTAGCGTGCCCACTGAGCGCCTCCAGGATGATCGCTCGCATCCGCGCCGGGAGCCTTACTACGGACTCGTTGTCCGCGACCGGGCTGTGACTGTCGACGTCCGCGAGCGTGGCGGGATCGGCGACGGTCCAGCCCTGGAAGAGCAGGTCCCCGGTTTCCTCCTCGACGAACACGGCCGGGCAGTGGTCGCCGTTCGTGTCGGGGTCGATTGCGATGAACTTTAGCGCCATGGCTGGCCTCCCTTGTAGGGCGTTGCGCTGGCTTGCGCAGCCCTTCGACTGTCTCCCGGGCGCGCGTCGCCGTCAAGGGGCAAGCGAGGCCCCGGGTGTCGATGCACGCTGGCGGCAACGCGTACCAGCGTGACGCCCCCGCCAGGCCAGCCCCGGCGGGGGCGTCCCCATCAGGGGCAGGCATGAGGCGCCTGGAGTACCTGAGCGATCCCACTGCGCCGGGGCCCGGCAGGGAGGACACCTGAGACGGGCCGCAGGATCGACTACTACGACGACCCAGCCGCGCCGGAGCCGAACAGCGTCGTCCCGGCGGCAGTCGCCCTCGTGACCCGCGACGACGGCGCGGTGCTGCTGATCCGCCGCACCGACAACGGCAGCGGCGCTTCCCGGCGGCGCGGTGGAGATGAACGAGTCCGTAGCCGGCGCGGCCGTCCGGGAGACCTTCGAGGAGACCGGCATACAGGTCGAGGTGACCGGGCTGATGCATAGCCCACCTGTCCAAAGAGCGCCGTTCTCCACTCGCGGCGCTCGCTGACAATCGTCACTGCGTCACTGATGTCGTGTTCCCGACTCCTCCTTGAAGCGTCCGCGCTCGTTCGTGGTGCAGATTCTCCCAGCCGCGGGCTGGAGCGAAGATCATCTCCAGCAACGCCATATCCAGATGCGACACCTGCTGGTCGGCGTTGGCGTTGTAGTTGATCCGCCCGCCTTGCAAGCCCAGGCAGTTGAAGATCAACGCACCGCTCAGGCGCGTCGGGGACTCCAGGAGGTCGGCTGCTGTCGTGGGCCACTGCCTGCGCAGGAACGTCATCAGCGAAATGTCTGGCAGCGATGATCCCGGCGGCATCTGCTTGACGGCGCCCATGTTCGGCTGGCCGGAGAACGGACTCGTCGAGAGCTTCCACCCCAGTCCGGGCGAAAACGGCAGCGGTGCGCTGTGGACCGGAAAGCACGACAGCAGGAGGATGTTCGGGCAGTCCGGGCTCGTCTGGCTCTGTGCCGGATTGCCACCTTTTTGCAGCTTGTCGAACACCTTGATGTAGAAGCGATTGGCGTCGTAGTAAGGGCTGGGACCCTTGGCATTTGGTGAGTCAAACGGCCCTGGGCGGGCGAGCAGGAGATCGGGGGTGCTCTTGAGGGCTTCAAGCCACTCATCGTGGACCTGCTGGTCCTCATCCGACTCGGTGATCACCGTGCATTCGATGTAGTACGAGCGCTCCGGCCCGGACAGCAAGATGTCCACGTCACGGCCGTTGGCCAACGGGGCGTCGAATGTGACCGTCCATCCGTCGCTGGCGTCGGCGAAGGCGAGGGCGCGGGCTTTGGCCGTGGTCTCCACGAGCCCTGCGCGCAGCGTCCTCGACTCGCCCCGCTTTGCGGAGAGCCACGCGGTCGCCCGGACGGGATCTGATGTCGGGTGGTCCCGGACCATCTGAATGTCGCGGTCGAGCAGCGCGATCTCGTCCGCGCGCCACGAGGTCATCGTCCAGCCGAGGAGCGGCGGCCACTCCACGTTCTCCAGATCGGCCTCATCCCCCACCCACTTCCTCTGCTCCTGGAGGTAGGCGTCCGTCAGCACGGCCGCAATCGGGCTGCCGACCGGCAGGGCGCGCACCACGGACTGCACCGCATCGATCCTCGCCAGCGCGTTCTGACGCACGATGTCGTTGGTGGTCACGGCACGAATCGTACGGGAGCCCGCAGGCTTCCACTCTCAGCGCCGCATCTGCTTTCCACCGCAGCCCGCGCCTGATCTCGCGGCCGGAGAAGCGCCCAGAGTCGCCAGCTGATCGCTCACTTCAGGTGAGCTGCAGATCATCTGGTTCTGTGCACCGCAACGAGTGGGGCGCCGAGACTCCCGACGCCGTGCCGTAGGCGTTCCCGCGCGCCTCAGTGCTCAGGTAGGTCAGCGGGACAACCTCAGTCTGCCGTGTCGCGAGGTGACGCCGAAGGACGTCGGCTGGACCAGCGCCGGGTTCAATGGGAAGCGAGCGACCGAGAAGATCTACGCTCTGCCTGACTAACGCGGCGGATCACCGGGATATCTGCCGAACCTTGAGGGGCCGAAATCCTGCGTCCCACGTGCCGTGAACAGCCAGTCGTCGTCATACTCGGCATAGAAGGACCAGACGTCGAAGTCCTTGACTCCGTTCCATTCGTTCACATAGTGCAAGGTAGAGCCCTGGCAGCGGGCCCGGCACAGCAGGCGACCGGCATACCGGACGAGCCGCACGGCTTCCGCCGGAACAGATCCACCTCGGCGTCGGCCGCCAGCGCAGCTAGCCGAAGCAGGTCAGATCTCTCGATACGCGCTAGCGACCGATCCGAATCCTTGGGCCCCCTACTGCAACGAGGGGCGAGCTATTTATCCGATACCGCAGCGATCGGTATGCGGCAGAGTACGGTCGGCCAGGCTTATCAGAGCGCCTCGTTGCGCAAGGTACGGTTCGTAGTCTTGCTAACGGGTCCGCATGACGCCCGCATTGGAAACGCTGGTCGTGATTTATTAACTTGTTCGAACACGGTTTCCATTCATGTAACACTATCTATGGATTCCTCAGGGAGGTGCAGACTGCCGGTGTCGCATGTAGAGTTCTACTGATCGACCTATACCTGAGGAGTTGCACGACCCGATTGACTCAAACATCGAAGTACGAAGTCACTGCCATCGCGCAGCGAAGTTGGTACTCGCCGGATCTCTGAGAGGATGCCATATTGACTATAAACAACCCCGGTGACATAAGCCTCAACCTAATAGTCACTACCGCAACTAGCGGTTTGGTAACTGAGCTGACAGGGCTACCTCAGCCTATTCCTGGAGCGAGTCGAGAGATCGTCTCGGGCGTTACCCTTAAGGTAAATTCCTATAGCCACAAGCGTGGTTGGGGCTATCCTGAAATACTAGATCTGACCCTTACCTGGGCTTCGACGGTATCGAGCGGAGTGGTTATAGCCTGGCTAACAGATAAGCTCAAAAGCAAGAAGGCTCGCTTGGAAGTAGACAACCAGCAAGTGGTCCCTATGGACGAAGCGGCTATTACTAAAGCTGTAAAAGCCGCACTAGAGATTAAAGACAAGCAAGCGGATGGGCAAGCTGGTGAAGCGGAAGAAGGCAACTAAAACCTCCCGAAGACAGCAACAAGCCGCAGGACTCTATGAGGTTTGTTATTGCAGAGAATCAATTCCTAACGATCCGCTTCAAGCCGTCATCCAACTGCTCGACTGGGCGGAACGCGAAGGACTTTTGCTTAAAGCAGTAGTAGAGGTAACTAACGCCATGGTGGATATTTTCCAGCTACGAGATAAAGTGACCCCGGGGGAGCTACGGGTAGCTCGGAAGATCCAAGAGGCCTGGGGGAACGTAACTCTGCATTTGCCGCCAAGACAACCGCTGGCATGGTCGGACGAAGCTGTGCCATCATGGGATAGCCCTCTCCCTGGAAATCATGCAAAATTTCTACTATATATTTTTTGTGCGCGCCAGCGCGCGGCGCGCAGTCGTTATTGGAGCACTGCACACGGAATAAGATCCGCGGCGATAGCGCAGCTATCAAATATTTATGAAATACCCGATGAAGTAGATTTGGCCGAAATATACGCTGGCGACGAGGATGGCAGCCCTGAAATCGTAAAGACTTTTGCGCTAAAGTATAGCGCCACTGTTGGGCGGGTTGTTGCGCGAGTTACGAGGTTTCCGCATAGGTATCCACCGAGAGCCAAAGACATCTTGCTCGAGATGGCGTTCATCCACCTACGGCAAATGAGTTACCTTCAAACAGAGCTAAAAGGCTATGAATCAGGGCTAAGCACATCCACTGTTAATTTTGTCGTCAATAAGCTGCTCCCGTCGGTGCGGTCCCGCGGAATGCGAGCTCTGGCTGAGGGCCTAAGTTATCTCAATGAAGCCCTAATATCGTATGTACCGATGACGCTTGGAGCGCACAGTTCCGAAGAACACGATCCTGTCCTAGGCCCGAAAACCATCGCCGTAATCACATGGATGATGCAGATGGAAGCCGACGCATGGCACCTTGCAGAGGATGCCCCTGCAGAGCTGGCCGCGCGCGCGGCTATATCATGGTTGTCAGAGAGGCATGATTCCGCGAAGTCGTTGCACTATTTCGTTGAGTGGCTAGAGTGGGCGGGCCACGCAGTAGACACAGATGGGAATACACTCGTACTTTGGATGGTCTCCAGAGCACCCGTGGCAGCGATTATTTGGCTACATGCCATAGCTACAGTCGGTTTTGAAGGCCACGAATGGCCTGGTGGTGTGACAATTAATCCTGAGAGGGCTTTCCGTGATACGTTTAATGAGCTTCTGCCATACTCAGGTAATCCTTCCCGTCTCCCGCTCAGTGTACGGTACAGGTCAATCGTTCGCGCCGTCCTACTGACGAAGCCACCAATTGAGTCCTTGATACAGCATTTGATCGAAACTGGCCGCATCGACCTTGCGCTCGAAGTTACTGGTACGTGGTGGGCTTCAGTAACCCCCACCGTAGTATGTAAGTCTTTCGAGGCGGGGCTGACCCAATGGCGCAACGAGATTGCCGAGCTAACAGAACGTGTAACGAAAGACCAAGAAGAGCGAGGTTTGCTTAACGAAGACCCGGAAGAGCGGGATCATTGGCGCGCTATGGCGAAAATGTTTCGGAGCCGCGGGCAGCAGATAAGCTCCATCTACAATGTCAACGAATTCTTGTTGTTCCAGCTTAAAAGTGATGTTGAGGAGCATCTGAAATACTTTTCGTACGAATATGATGTTCCTAGTAATATACTGCCGATCGTGCGCAGAAGATATGAGGATTTGCTACGCGACGCCGACCGCCTGGGTATCGATTTGCTCTTCTCTCTCCTGTGCGCAGGAGGAGTGGTGTTCCTCCACCGCTCAGTAGATAAGGAAAGCTGGGCATTTAGATACCTAGAATCTTCCAGGCCTGTTCTAATTGCGGGAGGTCACTACGCCGGACGACGAACGTTCGGTGCTCGTCCTCTGAGTTCTGAGCTACTCGGTGACGAATTCACAGCCATGCTGCCTCCGCCCGATGAGTCAGCTTTTAATTTGGCAAGACAAATCGCGCGCTTGGTCACTGACGAGCTTTCTCTAGGGCCGCGCGTTTGCTTGGTGAACGCTCCGGAACTGTCCCCATTTCCGTTGACAGCCGCATTGGCCTCTGCATTGCGCATGCAGAATTCCGGATCCGCCCTTGCCGAATTCGATACTAGTAGCCTTTGGCGTAAGAAAAGTCATGTTGACCAGGAAATATTGATCAACCAATATACTGGGTTTGTCGCACCAGATCAGGTCGCTGACGAGATTATATGGAATGACCTAGGTGTTACGGGGACAGTTTCTTACGAATTCGCCAGTTCGCGCGTCACGGAGGCGCTTGCTATACCCAATTCTATTGTGCATATTGTTTCTCATGGGCTTTTCGATGAGCGTGACCCTATTTTGTCCCTGCTCGTCACTACAGATAATCATCACCTCATGCCCATTGACTTTGTTGGCAAGAATTTTTTCGGCGAGCTTGCTTATGCTGAATGCGTGTTCGAGTGCTGCAGGAGGTGCCTACGGATCTGGTTTTGGTCCTTCGATTTTTACCCGCCTGGCACTAGATGGAGGGGTGAAAGCAGTGGTTGGAAATGTTCTTCCGGTTGATGCACGTGATGCACAGGATTTTTCACAGACTTTTCAAAAGTACATGATTCATTCCGCGTCATCAGCCGCAGAAGCCTTTACAGTTGCTGTCAGCGCTGTTGATAGGGCAGAGGGGACAGTGTCCTATGACCCTGATTGGACACTCACTGTCAACGCTTTTCAATCCACCGCAAATTACTACGCAGTAGAAGGGATTCAGCAATGGCGGAAGGATCTTATCTGAATCAGATAAATAGCGCAGCCGCCAACCTTGCCGAAGCGGTGAATGGCAGTAATCAAGCCCAGCTCGACGACGCTATCTCGGCTCTTATGAGACTACTGACTGCGCCAAGTCAAGATCAATTGCTAACCGCATCGGTTCTTCTCCAACTCCAATTTGCGCACTTTATGAGATATAGATGGCTAGCCGAACCCGAAGATCTTGACCGTGGAATTGGATCTACACGGAAAGCTCGTCAGCTTGTGCCTTCAGGTAATTATGATTGGACGAGAGCTGATGTTAACTACTGCGCGCTGCTTCGCGACCGTTTCGTTCGATATAGAAGACCGGAGGATATCGACGAATCTATTAAAGTTGCCGAAAGCGCATTGAAACGTGTTCCTAAGGGTCGTCAAGATAGCGCACGGCCTGTCCAACCTCGGAGACTCGTATTGGAGCAGATTCCCAGGCCTACGGCGACGCGAAAGATCTGCGGAGGGCGAGTGCGGTAAAGAGTGAGTCGCTCTCGCTTCTTCCGAAGGGAAGCGAACGTTGGTCAGTGATCGTTGGGGGATCTTGCCGCAGAATACTTGGTGCTGTTTTCGCTATCCGGACGTATGGCGGATGCGAACCAAGCCATCGATTTTTACCGTGAAAGAATAACTCACGCTGAAGGCCATAATGAACTTCCTCTAATGAACGCAAATCTTGCAAGCCTGCTAACCGAGCGTTATAAGGCGCAGCGCAACTCCGTCGATATAGAGGAGGCAATTAAGCGGAGTCGCGCGGCTATCGAGTTGATTGACGCGAACCATTCGCAGCGAAGTGCAATGATGAAGATCTTGATTAATGCTTTGACTGCTCAATATAAGCATTCGCGAAATAATTCAGATCTAATGGAACTCATTGAAGCCACCAAAGCTGATGCTGGCCCATGGCCGGCGTGACTACGATCCCGCGAAGCAGTGCTATCACGCCACGCTGGCCATCCTCCCAGTCAAACCGCGTAGTACTCACATCGGCATGATGAGGACGTCCTCGACTCCTCGTCGGGACCTGAGAACGGCGCAGATCGCCAGTTCTGTGCTCTTGGGTTAATGGGGCTCTTGGAAGTTAACCGGGGTAGCGCTATCGCATGGTTACCGTTCGTTTTGCGGCTGGTTCTGGTTACGAGGCGTTCCTCCTGGTTCCGCGGGTGCAGGCGGTTCGAACGCGGCGTCGCTGGTTGGCGGGGTTGCGGAAGCCGTAGGCGTGGCGGGCTTCGAGCTTGGCGATGCGGTTGAGGCTTTCGGAGCGGGCGTTGGTCACTCCGGTGAGGATGGCGTTGACGATCTCGCCTTCCCAGCGGGAGATCGTGCGGGCGAGGGTGGTCAGCTCGGTGACCTGCTCGTTCTGTGCGCACCAGTCGTAGAAGGCGAAGAGCCTGCCGCGGACCTGCCGCTCGCAGGGAACGGAGCCGGTGACGCGGGCGCGCAGGTTCAGGGCGTCGCGGAGTTTCTCCTTGCCGATCCAGGCCAGGGCGATCTGCTGTCCTTCCGCGGTCGCGTCGAGAGTCTCGATTACCTTCTCGAATTGTTCCGGTGACAGGCTCTCCAGGTTCTTTTCCAGAAGGTGCTTGATGCCGTACTCGGGGTCGCCGGACCTGCCGCGGCGGCCGTAGAGCTCGCGGATCGCGCGCCTGCGCACGTCCCCGGTCGTTTTCACGGCGAGCTGGACGACGTGGAACAGGTCCACGGCGATCGCGGCCTGCGGCAGCATCTTCCTCACTGCGGACTGGTAAATCGTGCACATGTCAATGGCGATGACCCGGACGGCGTCCCGCCAGGCCGGCGGGCGCCGGCCAGCCAGTACGCGGCGTCGTCGGCGGTCCGGCCCTCCACCTGGCCGAGCAGCCCCTGGCGGCCGGACAGGTCGTAAAAGCAGGTGTGCCACCGGTCCGCGAGCAGGACGTACTCGCCGGCCTCCTCGTCGCGCCGCCACCGGGCCCGGCCGCGGCGGTGCTCGTCAATGCCCAGGTGAGCGACCGGTTCCGGCTCGTCCCCGAGGATCACGCCCGCCTTCTCCGTGAACGCCCCGTGCGCAGAGGGCCACGAGACGCCGTTGTGCCGGGCGGACTCGGCCGGGGTGATCCCCCGTTCCGCGACCTCATCCCCGCAGTGCTCCAGCAGGCGGCGGGTGATCCGGCACCGCGGCGGGACCTGCGGCGCCCACTCGGTGAACGTGCCCCGCGGGCAGTTCCCGTTCCCGCATGCCAGCCTGCGCTTCTCCAGGAAGAGATCTACTTTCCGGCTTCCGTACCGGACGTCCCGCGGACGGGTTACCACCCGGTCGTGCACGCGTTCGGATACCGTCCCGCACCGGGGGCACGCGGCCGGGCGGGATACCCTCGCCCAGACCGCCAGGCGCCCGTCCGTCCCTTCCTCCGCCTCGGTCACGGTCACGCCTTCCATTCCCAGCAGTACCGACGCCGTATCCTGGGCAGGCGCGGACTCGTTGTACTTGATCGTCACAAATCGGGATCATCGAGTCCGCGTCTCGCTTATCCCGGCAGCGACACGCATCATCCCGCAACATGATGATCACAGTCAGCCGGCCGACAGATCACCGCAGCGGCACGGTCACCGCAACGACATCAATCACGCACGGTAAGCAAATCGCATACCGACCCCGGCTCAGCTCGAAGGGCCGTTAATGGTGAAGCCCGGCTGCGAAGGACGCGCATATCAGGCGGATATTTCGCGTCATGTCCTGGCCTGGCCGCCACCGTCCGTAACGCGAGCCGGGGTGGCCGTACGCCCGCTGGGGCCGCCGCGGTGAGCATCCCGGCGCCAGCGTGAGCACGGCGGAGACGCCCAGCGGACGGGCATGCCGGCAACGGACGCCGGCGCGAGTGCCGTGTCGTCGGGTGCTCGTGGCCGGTGAGGCGTGACAGCTGGCTAGGGCTACCGTGTCGGGCCGCGTGGCCGGGGCTGTGCCGGCCGGCGGGCGGCGCGGGCGGCCTGGTCCGCGCCGTGCTGGCCTGGTGCGGGCTGACGGGCGGGGGGCGGTGTCACCGGGCCGGGGAACGATGTGGCGGCGAGGTCAGCCGCTGTGCGGGCGCGGGGCGGGCCTGGCGGCCGGGCCGGCGGCGCGAAGCGGACCGTGCGGAGCTGCTGGGCGGCGGTGAGGGCGGCATGGGCCTGGGCGGCGCGCTGCTGGGCGTCGCGCAGTTCGGCGACGGCCTCGGCGAGGGCGGCAAGCCGGACGATCACGATCGCCCACTCACTGGTGCGGTCCCCGGAGACGTGGGCGTAGGCGGCCATGAGCCGGGCCGCCTGGCGGAGCTGGCTGCCCGCCGTGGTGGGCGGGGGGATGCGGCCGAACGGCTCGCGGGCCGCGCGCTGGTAGGAGTCGGCCGCCTCGCGCAGCGGCCGGCTGCCGAGCATCGCGGCGGCGACGTGCAGGGTGTCGGCGGCGGCCTGGGCGGCGTCGGCGGCGGCGGCCGGGCTTGTGGCGCCGTAGGGCCCTGATGTTCGCGGTGGCGTTCGCGGCCGCCTTCGCCGCGTGCTCGAACAGGGCGGCCCGCTCGGCGCCGGTCAGCTTGATGTCTTTCACCTGCCTGGCCGGGTGCCAGCGCAGGGCGAGCCTGGGCCAGGTGAGGTCGGCGGCGAGCTTCCCGCCGGAGTACCAGACGGGCGTGCCGTCCTTGGTGACATCGCCGTTCAGCGCGACGGCGTACCCGGTCACCTGGCCGGGGTTGTTCGTGCTGTAGCCGCTGGCGGACGGTGATCCCCGCGGCTTGCAGCCGGGCGAAGAACTCCTCCGCGGTGGCGGAGGAGGCCGCGGCGGCGCTCACCGCGCGGCGCAAGGTGACCCGGGGGGCCTCGTCCAGGCCGCGCCGGGTGGCCTTCTCGTTCTCGGCGCGGGTGGGGTAGCGGGGCGCGGTCCGGTCCGCCGGGCTGGTGGACCGCAGCCCGTACCTGTGCTCGGCGGCCCGGCAGGCGTCCCGGACCCGGTAGCGGTCGTTGCGGACCGAGGGACGCCGGCCGTCCTGGCGGGCGAGCATGACCACCAGGTGAATGTGATCATCGGCGTGCCGGACCGCGATCCAGCGGACCGCCTCGTCCTCCTCCCCGTAGCGGGAAAGCCCGGTCCGGTTCATCACGTCATGCGCGATCTGCGCCCACTCGTCGTCGGACAGCGTCTTGTCCTCGGGGGCGGCGCGCAGCGCGCAGTGCCACACCGGCCGCTCGGACGCGAAGCTGCCCATGGCGTCGTTCGGCTGGTTGAGCAGCCCGTTCAGCTTCCGGAAGTCGCGGGTGCCGTCCGCGCGCAGCGGCGGCTCCAGCGCGGCAGGGTGCCGGAACCCCGCGACGATGTGGGGGTCGGTGTGCTCTTCGTGGCGTCCCGGGCCGAACAGGTACCGGATCAGCGGCTCGACGCGCTTGCCGCGCGGCGCGCTGATCTTCCCGATCACCGCACCGCGCTCCGCACGGGCCGGGATGCGGTCCGGGACCCGGCCCGCGTTCCGGGAACGGCCCGCCGGTCCGGGCCGGATCCGGCCCGGACCGCCCGGCGCTGGTCCGCGGCGGCCAGGGCCGGACGCCTCGCGGCCCGGATCGCGGTCCGCGCGGTCCCCGGCCTGCTCCGGGCGGTCCGGGCGTGGCGGCCGGCCCGGCCCGCAGCGCGGGCCGCCGTGAACGCGGCCGGAGGGGCGGTCACCGGATCGCCTTCCGGACTTCTTCGGCGGCGGCGTCCATGTTCGCGACGCGGCGCAGGCAGATCCGCGCGCACTCATCGAGTTCGCCGGGACGCTGCCCGGTCGCGTTCAGCTTCGCCACCGCCTGGTTCAGCAGGACGCCGATCTTGTGCGCCAGCCCGGCCGCGCGCACCAGCTCGCGCAGCGCCTCCCGGTCCGGTGCCTGCGGCCCGGCGTGCGCTGCCGTTCACGTGGCCGAGCACGACCTGGGCGGCGTACGCGCCCCGGGCCAGGCCCGCCCGCCCGGCCGCGTCCTGCAGCGCCGCGAACTCCCCGGCCGTCAGCGAGAACTCCACCCGGTGGCAGCGCCGCCCCTGCTGGCGCGCCCGGCGCGATCCCTGCGCCTCCCGGCTGCCGCTTACCGCCATCTGCCGCTCCCCGTCGCTGCCGGCTGCTAATTCCCCGGTGCCCGCTTTTCCCCGCCGCGATCTCCCGGCGGGTTTTTCCTCGGGCCCGTCCCGGGTGCCAGTGTATGTATTGACCGCGCCCGGTCAATACATATCCCGGGTTTACACATATCTTGCTCCTTGTCGCTTAAGGTCACTTCCCGCCGCGGCCTGGAAGGACCCTCATGACCGTCCCGGGCGAGATCGCGCCGGAATCCGTTTCCCCGGCCGCCGGACCCGCCCCGGCGGCCCCGGGCTCCCGCCGCCGCCGCCTGCGGCCGGCGGGCCCGCGATGCGCGCTGAACCCCTTATCAGGCTGGGGGAACGTCGGTGCCGCAGCGCCGCCGGGCGGAGGACGGCCCGGCCGCGGGTGAGGGCTGGCGAGGCTCAGTAGTGCCCAGTGCGGTTCAGGCAGGAATGGTTATTCCGTAACCATTCCGCAAGCACGCTCCGCGCTCCTCCGCCGACGGATGCATAATCCGGCCCGGCGATCCGGAACGGAGCGTCATCCGCTCCGTTCCGGATCGCCGGAATGCCATTCCGGATGACCCGGATTACCGGAATCTCAGGCAATCCTTGAACCGCGCATATCAGGCCGTGCGTTAACCGGGATATCAGGCACCGGCAAAGCGGGGGGACGGCATGCAGCAGCCACGGCGCGCCCGGCCTCCCGCCCCGCCGCGGGACGCCGCGCCGCCCGCCGCGGGCAGCGGCACGGCGGACCTGGACGCCCACATCGCCAGGCTCCTGGACGCCGCGCCCCCGCTCACCCGCGTGCAGCGCGACCAGCTCGCCCTCATCCTGCGCCCCAGCCGCCTGCCCCGCCCCGCGCAGGCCCCGGCCCAGGCGCCTTCACGCCCAAGGACCGTGACGGATCCCGCGACGGACGCCGGGCAACGCTCACCGGCAGCGCCAGCAGGCGGGCCTGCCCGGCCTTCCCCGCCGAGCGCCGCAAGCTGACGGCCCAGGCAGCAAGAGACGCCTGCACCCGCCCCGCCAGCCACAGCTACTTCCCGGCCGGCCTCGGCCAGGCCGGCGACCAGCCGGGCGGCACACGCGCCCGGTACCCCGCGACGGTCGCCGGACTGATCACGGCGGACCCGCTCCCCGGGGGGACGACACCGCGGCCCGCGCAGCGCAACCCCGGCATGCCCGCCATCGGGCTGCCCGACGGGAAGACCGCATACCCCGGCAAGATCTACGCCACGCCGGGAGCCAGCGACGCGGCGGCAACGCCCCGGCCAACGGCTGGACATCCTGGCCCGCCGGGGCCCCCGACGGGCTGTTGACCCTCGCCGCACCCCGCGGACGTCAACCCGCTCCTCCCGCCGCTGCAGGACTCCGGCTACAACGAGGTCTGGACCCAGGCCCGCAAGCAGGCCCTCACCCCCCGTCCAGTACAGGTCACCCCTGGGCCGACGTCCCTACGACCTGGGGCATGCGGCGGTGTCGCTGTGGCTGAACTCCGGGGTGCCCGGCACCGAGGCCGCCCGCCGTGCCCGGGCACGGCGTCGCGGTCCTGCTCAAGATCTACGCCCACTGCATCGACGGGCAGGCCGACGCCGCCAACCAGCGCGTACGCGCCCTCGGCGTCCAGGACGCTGGGCAAGACCCTGGCGGTGAGGGTGGCGACGAACAGCGAGAGGCATCCTGACGCGCCAGACTCTGCCAGGTCCCGGGATGGCTGGCGGAGGTAGCGCTTTGATCACTGAGCGGGCTCGGACTGGACGACACCACGAGGAGCCTGGGACCTGTGTCCGGGACTCCGGAGGCATCAGGCCCCGGAATTGGAAGCCGTTGTCGGGCTTCCTCCGCCACCGCGTCAATCCCGAAGTGGGTGGCGACGTTCGCGGAACGCCCCGCCCATGTTGACTAGTCTTGCGGCGTGCTCAACGCGGCCCCGGCCCGCGCGACTACACCGCAGGCACGGAACGTGCCCTCTATGCCTTCTCCGGGATGGCATGTTATTTCCGGTCTGCAGTACCCCGGTCATCGTCTCGTAGGCGACGAACCGGTCTGCAACGTGCAGATCGCCCATGTATTACGGGGCCAATGCGAATTCCCGCGCTACGACCCGTCCATGACGGACGACGAGCGGCGAGCGTTGCCAATCTCGTACTGCTGTGCACGCCCATCACACCGTCGTTGATCGGCTCCACCCTGCCGACTACCCGCCTGAAGAGACTCCAGCGATGGAAAGTGCCAGCGTGAAGCAGACGCGGGGATCGACAATCTCGCCTTGTCGTCGCTGACGGAGGACCGCTCGGTCGAGCTGATCGAGAAAGCCGTCAGCTCCTGTCCGGCCCCAACGACTGGTGGCCGCTGAACTCGGACTCGGCTTCGTGATGGGCGGTCAGCTGCTCTCCGTGCCGTCGGCCTCCGCAAGGGATTACTTCGGTGCTCACAATGAGTACGGTCCGCCTGTGGTCATCCTGACTGTCCGCAACAGCGGGGGACTGAAGGCATACGTGGACAGCCACCGGATTCGTATTACCCCGTCTGGCCTGGCGATTGCCGTGAAGACAGCCTTCCGTACCTTAATCCGGACCTACCAGTCCCACGCTGGACATCGGCGAGTCCCGTTCCTGGCTCTACCACCTGAGCACGCTCGTCAAGGCCGTCTTGGTAACTCGCGCTGTGGAGGCAGGGGGCGCCGACATGATCGCCGGGGAGGTCAGCCTAGGATCCGGCGAGACAGTGACACCGCCGGAGATGCCCGCTCACTACCTCGGCCTCGCCATCTGACCCGTACGCCGGGGCGCAGACTAGGTAGCGTAGTGCTCTCGCGCGGAGGGTCGGCTGATCTCGTCCTGGTGCTCGCGCAGTGGGCTATGAGGTCAGGCGGCGTATCGCTCGGCGAGGCGGTTGAAGAACGTCTCGAGGAGCTGGCGGGCTGCCGGGGTGTCTGGGAGCTCGGCACCGCCGAACCGGTAGACCTCGTACCCTTTCAGGCGCAGGTCGCGGTCTTCGGCCATCATGGCGGCGTACCGGCGCGGGCTGGC
Organism: uncultured Actinomycetota bacterium; assembly: GCA_963811335.1. Classification (GTDB taxonomy): domain Bacteria; phylum Actinomycetota; class Actinomycetes; order Streptosporangiales; family Streptosporangiaceae; genus Trebonia. The sequence goes on from CAWERB010000022.1 coordinate 421,400, forward strand.
CTTGCCGTCGTCGTCGGCATAGTGCTGCTGGCCGTCGCACTCTATGACTACACGGGCGTTGTGCGGCAGGAGCAGGAGGAAGTCCATCCGCTGGCGCTGGAGCGGCGTTGAGGTCCGGGCTGGTAGTGGGCTTTGGTGTACGGGTCGTAGTGCAGGTACACCTGTGGCAACAGGGCGGGGATGTCAGCGCCGTGCGCTGCGTAACGTTTCGCGTAGGCGTCGAAGATGCGCAGCTCGGCGCCGTTGCTGGCGTCGATTGATCGCGCGAAGGCGCTGGTGCAGGCTGAGCCAGACCGCGCGCTTCGGCTGGCCGGCCAGGTGCTCGCGGTCCGCCCACCAGTCGGCCAGTTCGCTCCACAGGAGGCCGTGCCCGGCGAGCGGCCGGTCGTAGACCAGGCAGTACTCCTCGTTCCTGACGATGCGCAGGTCGTTATTGACCGCGTTGTCGAGGACGATCTCGGGCTTAGGGCCGATGGCGGCGAAGATAAGGTTCTTCATGGACCCGCGGACGCCCTGAGCCGATCCTGCGGCCCGCGAAGACAGGGGCGCCGCTGATGGCACCGGTCTGGACGACCTCGTAACCGTCATGGACGAGCACCGAGTTCAGGAAGGCGCGCAGCTCCTCGACCTCGGCAAGGTCGGTCCGTACGACGGGGTGCAGCATCTCGGCAAGGAACCGGACCAGCGCGTCGTCGCTGTCTGCGAGGCCGAACCGGGAGTCGTAGAAGATCCAGTCCTCGTCCCAGTCCATCGGGTTCATCACCCGGTGCATCAAGATGTCACCGCCGGCCGAGTCGTACCGCCGGTCGGTACTCGGCAGCGCGTCGAGGTCATAGAGACGGCCGAGGAACTCAACATCGTCCAGCACCCGCTCCAGGAAGTGCCCATCTCGGCAAGCCCCTGGATAAGGCGCCGACGGGTGACCCCGGTGATCTGGCTCGCGGGCCGCCCGGCCCCTCGCGGGGGAGACGACGGGACGGCCCGGAACGGCGTCGGCATGTCAGGCATTATCCCGCCTCCCTGCGACGGAGGGCGCCCGGATAAAAACCATCCGCTGAGGTATGGGCGCACCTTGGCCTGCTCCGGTCAGCGACCGTCGCCAGGTACGCGAATTTCAGGCCGGCTTGGTCGGCTGTCCGCCTTCATCTTCAGAGCCAGCGAGGGCTCCTGACTTGACATATTTCCGATCGTCTCGGCGTATGCGTGGGGGTTGTCAATGAGATGGCGTATCTCGTGCTTCAGGTAGTCGCGGCGGGCTGCGGCCATGTCGGGGCAGTTGTCGAGCGCGCCGTCCCACCCGGAGTGAGCTCGGTAGTCTTCGCCGTTGTTGAAGATGGTGAGGCAGGGCGGGACCGAGGTGACTCCGGTAGCCGTCCTGCCCTTGCGCACGGTGGAGTACAGGACGCCGTTCTTGGCGGGAGTGAGCCGGTCAAAGGACATCAGCCGCTCGTCGGGCCGGGCCAGCTCGGCGCGCTTCTCCCGCCGCCGAGGACTGGACTCGAAGTTGCCGCGGCGGCCGTGGACGAGCACGTAGCGGGGCTGAGAGCGGCGGCGGGCCAGGTCCGGCGGGATCTCGTAGTAGTCCAGGAACGCGGTGCGGTTGTGGCCGCGGCCGAACCAGGCACGCCATTCCGCCAGCTGGCCTTGCGCGTGGGTGAGGTCGCTGTGGATCTCGGCGCGGTCGCCGTAGAACCAGTCCTTGTGCGGTGTCTCGATCTCGATCAGGACCGGGTAGAGCGACTCGCTGTCGGTGGCGAGCCACATGAAGTCCGGTTCCCGGTCGCTGAGGCCAGGCAGCTTCGGCTTGGCGATCACCGCCAGGGGGAACGCGGCGTGGCCGGAGTCGCCGTCGACGCTGGCGGAGCCGGGCAGCAGTGACGGGTGGCGTTCGAGGAAGGCCTGCAGCAGCCGCTCGTCCCGTGACTCCTGGCTGTCGAGCAGGGCCTGCCACGCGCCATGAGCAACTCGTTGTACACGTCCTCGTCCGGCCTGCCGGGTGCCGTGGCCTCGCTCGCTGCGAGGTAGCCGGGCAGGTGCCCCGCGAAGGGAGTCCTGAAGGAGGCCGGGCCGCGGTCGGCTGCTTGGCGTCCCGCACGGGTGCAGCGTACCGCCCGAAAAGCAGTGTTGGACGGCTTCCGCTTATAGCATGGGGGGCGTTCCGTGCCACGGCAGGTGGAAATGACAGCTGACATCAAGGTCTTCTGGGGGGAGCCGCCGGCGGAGCAGTCGGAAGCGGAGTTCCTCGCTGCAGCTCAGGGAAGACCTCGCGCGGCGGGGAATCCCGGCGGTCATTCTGGCGAACTACTTCACCGCACAGCTCGTCGCGGCAAGTCGACTTCTTCGTCATCACGGAAACCCATGCGTGCCACGTCGAGCTGAAGCACTACCCTCCGTTCCTCGTCGGCGGTACGAACGGACCCTGGTCCGCCCGCCGGGGCGATGGCGCGCTTGAGGAGATCGACCGCCAGAATCCCTACACGCAAGCGTCCGCCTGCAAGATGGCCATCAGCGATGACATGGCCGCCGTAGCCAGGCAGGACAGCTCTGTTCCCCAGCCTGCCCCGGGCAGGGAGTTCTACCGGCAGATCGACAGCGTGATCTGCATCTTCCCTCGTCTTGACCACCAGTCGCAGGTACCCGACGACTACAAGGTCCGGACGATGGGCTACGCCCAGTTCGTCGGGTTCCTGACCGCCCCGGGCAGGCATCCCGGCTGGAGCGCCGGGCACTGGTCCGCACTGGTCCGCATGCTCGGCCTGACCGACGCCGACAGGCCGCCGTCCACGGAGCCGGGCAAGACCACCGCGCAGGACCGGGTGAGCGGCTACCTGCGCGCCTTCCGGGACTTCTACTCGCGCGACCTGCACGAACTGGTCCCGCTGCCGCTCATGACCGATGAGGGGCGCCTGCCGGGCTCCGGGCTCCTCGACGCGCTGCAACAGCCCGGCATGTCCAGCTCGTCGGGCCGTCGGGAACCGGAAAGACCCACCTGGCCAGGCACCTGCTGGCCGGGATGCCGGACGGGCCGCTGGTGCCGGTCCTGATCGAGGGCACCATGTACGAGGGCCGGCTGTCCCCGCTCCTCAACAGGGCCGTGGCGGCCTTCACCACGGCCGGCCATCCGCGACCTGCAGCTGGCCGCCGCCATCAGCGGCCAGGCCATCCTGCTGGTGGTCGACGGCTTCAACGAGTGCCCCCGGCACTGCAAGAGCGCCTGGTCCGTGATCTCAG
>CAWERB010000023.1:0-502458 GCA_963811335.1 uncultured Actinomycetota bacterium
CGGGCACGCCGAGACCGGGCGTTATCTACGTTGAACACACTTTCATCGAATGTCCGCAGTTCAGGGCCGTCACGGACACGTCCGTGACGGGGACGCGAGGGTCCGGGCGAGAGCCTGGTGGGCGCTGCTGGGCGACCTGGCGGTCCTTGTATCCGCGGATGGCCGCATCCTCGGCGGGCGTCAACGGGATTTTGACATCGAACAGGGGAATCGTGTCGAGCGGGTCGCCGCCGGCTGCGGCTGTCCTCCGTCTGTTCACCGGTCCCGGGTTCTGGCCGGCCGCCGGCGGCGAGGCGGCGGCGCAGCAGGAGGTTCTCGCCGTGGGCCTGCTCGAGGGCCTGGCGCAGTTCGGCGGTTTCCTCGCGGTGGCGGCGCTTGAGGTCGGCGAGCTGGGCGGTCAGCGTGCGCACGACGCTGGAGGTGTCGTTCCCGCCGCCGGCCGGCGGGTCGGGCCGGGCGGGCGGGCCGTGCGGTGGTGCTCGATGCGGGGCGGATGCCGGCGTTGCGGTAGAGGAAGTCGAGCGAGACTCCTGCCCTGGCCGCGAGGCCGCGGAAGGTGACGGGCTCGCCTTCGCGCTGATCATCGCGACGAGGGCGTTCTCGGCGCGGGCGGCCGCGGCGGCGGTCCGGGCCGCGGTCGCCTTGCGCAGGTTGGCGGTGTTACCGGGCATTGCGTCGTCCTGGCGGGCGATGGCGGCGTCGGCGCGGGCCGGCGGCCCCGGCGCCGCGGACTGCGCCTGCGTCGCGGCTTCCGGCGCGGGTCCAGGGCGGTGATGATCGCGCCGAGGGCGCTGCTCGCGCTGCCGGCCGTCCAGCCACACGTTGCCCGGGGGCCATCGGTGGCCCGGTCCGGGCGGTGAAGGCGGCCTGGCGGCTGTCGATCAGGGCCAGGGTGCGTTCCTTCTGGACCGCAGTTCGGGCAGGAACGTGGCGTCCGTCGCGAAATTCCGCAGGTCAAACAGGCGTTCCCGCGGTCACAGGCCTGCCGTGGCGGCAGCAGGCACCACCCGTTGGGCAGGATCCGGTCGGTGCGGCTGTCCAGCTGGAGCATGTCGTAGAGGTCGCGGGGTCGGCCTGGACCGGGCGGGCGTCGGCGGTGAGCTTGCGGAACCGCAGGAACTCCGCCTCGGCCGTCTCGGCCAGGGTCGGGCATACCGCATGGTCATGGCGGGCGTCAGGTGCCCGAGGTACCGCTGGACCACGTGGACGCGGGACCCCGGCGTTGAGCAGGCTGGTGGCCGTGGTATGCCGGAAGCGGTGGGTCCGGTTGAAGTCGACCAGCGCGCCCGGCGTCGTCGCGGACCCCGAGGCGGGCGGCCAGCCGGGTCAGCATGCCGCGCAGGGTTTTGTCGGAGTAGGGCCGGTCGCCGTTGCGGTTCATCTGCGCGCGCCGAGGAACAGGTACTTCGGCCTGTTGCCGGGCGCGCAGCAGGCGGCGGAGTGCGCTGCCGCCCACTGCTGCTGCTCCCGGATGATCGCGACGACCTCGTCGTGGACGAGGACGGTGTCCGGTGCGCCGTCGATCTTGGTCTGCTGGTAGCGGAGCGGCGACGGGGCTGCCCGTCGCCGTTCTTCTCCCGCCCGGGGTTCGCCGGGCAGGGGAAGCCGGTAGAGCGGGTCCGGGTCCAGCATGAGATCTCGTTGATGCGGCGGCCCAGCAGCGGGCCGCCAGCAAGGTGATCCGCATGGCCTGCTCGTCGCCGTAGCCGCCATCGGCGGCGGACGCGCCCAGCAAAGCGATCCCGGCCATGATCTGCGTCATCGCCGCGCGCTGATGACCTGGCCTTCCAGCGGGGGCCGGCCGGGCCGGGAAGCTCGCGGCGCCGGTAGAAGCCGTAGTGCTCCGGTCCCAGCGCCAGCCAGCCGGGCTCGCCCAGCGCGGCGGCCGCATCGTCTTTGTTGCCGGCCATGTGCGATAGACTGCTCGATGTCGCCGGCTGGGCGCGACCGCCGCGTCGGACAGCGGCCTCCCGGCCCGGCGGCCCCGGGCTAGACGCCGCGGGTGCGAAGGCGGGTGAGGAACTCGAGCATGAGTGCCCGGACCCGGGCGGGCCCGTCGGCGAGCCAGGCCGGGACCGGCGGCGCGGCGAGGAACCTGCCGAAGTCCCGCGACGGAGCGGCCCGGTGGTGGACGCTGGACCAGGTCAGCGTCCCGGTTTCCAGGCCGGTCTTGCAGTGCCACTGCGCGGCCGCGCCAGCCACCGGTGAGTGATCTGGCCGAACCGACCGTGTAGCGTCCGATCGGCTCGTGCTCGCGCAGCGGGATCCGGCCGTCCTCGACGGGATCCAGTCCCCGCTGCCACCACGGCCCGGTGTCCAGGGCGCCGGCCAGGAGGCCGGTCATGCGCGGGTCAGCAGGCTGCCCGGCCGTGCCGTCGCCCGGGGCGGGAGCTCCCCGGTACGGCGGTGCACCGCAGTGGCGACCTGCCGGGACCATCCGGGACCGGGAGGTCCAGCAGCGAGGGGCACGGGCCAGCCGGGCCCCGCGTCGGCGATGACCTCGGCGAGCCTCCTGGCCAGGGTAGTGATTTCGCTGGCACGGACGACGCCGCCCCGCTCGGCGATCCGGAACAGGCACCAGGCGATTTCTGCTCGCATCCTCTCCGGCAGCGGCCGACAGGTCCGATCGGTCCTGCCAGCCGGGGGCCCGGCGGGCGCGCCCGGAAGCGGTCCGGGAACGGATGGCGGGTGAACCAGGCTGGTGGGTGCCGGCAGGCTCGCCTGCAAAGTTCGCCAGCAGGGCCAGAGCGCGGCCCCGGCCGCGGCGCCCGGGAGTCCGGGTCCAGTGCTTCGCGTCCGACGACGCCCTGCCCGGCTGCCCCGGCGGCGGCGGTTCGCCAGCCCGCGATGAACGCGCTTCCATCCGGCGACGGTCCGCATGTCCGCGTCGTCGGTAACGTGCCCATACTGTTCTCAGAGTTGTCTGGATGTCGGCGTGACCCAACCGCCGGGACACCACGTGCGCCGGGACGCCGGCCAGCAGGAGGGCGGTCGCGTGCCAGTGCCGCATCCAGTGAGGCGTCCATGCCTGCGGGACCTGCCCGGCCAGGTCGCGGTGCAGGCCGATGACCAGGTCGTGGACGCTTTCCGGCCGCCACGGGGGCGAACCGGCCGCCGGCCAGGTTCACGAGGACGGCGCGGCGTCCATGTCCCCGGCCCAGGTCCGCGCCGGCGTGGCACAGGTGCCCGAAGACGTAGTCCCCGTAAAGCCGGTCCAGATCATCGGAGATGAACACGCGCCGGTAGCGGCCGCCCTTGGCCCGCACCCCGTGCGGGTGCTCGCGGGGAACGACCTCGATGAACGGCGTGCCGCCGGCCACCCGGCGTGCCAGTCGCGGTGCTGCAGCCCCAGCGCCTCGCCCAGCCGCCCCCGTCTCGGACGAAAAGCGCCCAGAGCATCCGGTTCCGGATGCTGCCCTGCCACTCGCGGGACACCTCGTCGAACCGCGCGCACGCGTCCATCGACCGCCCCCGATCTGGCCCCGGGGACAGCACCGGCGGCACGTCCGCCCCGCGTCCGCACCCGGATCACCTGCCGCTGCCCGGCCCTTGCGCCGGGCGACGTGCTCGAGCATCGGCTTATAGACGACTCCGCCCGCCGTGGACGACCCGCACCAGGTCACGGCCGAGCGTGACCCCGTTCATCTCGTGGAAGCGGTAGCAGGACAAGACCGCCTGCAGCCGCGTGCCGACGGTGGACTCGGCGAACCGGCCAGCCACAGCTCGATCGAGATCACGTGGGGGCCGTCGCCGCTGCGCAGCCAGGCCAGGAACCCGCCCACGTCCAACAGCGTCAGGCTCTCCCATTCCAGGCCGAACGCGGCCAGGTAACTCCACCACAGCGCCAGCGCCCGGGCATACGACTTCACCGTGTTGGGCGATGTCCCCTGCACCCGCAGGAACTCCAGGAACTCCTCCGCCGCCCCGACCACCAGGTGATCACGGCCGAGCACGGTCCACGTGGTTCCCGAGCCCGGCACGGCAACCCGCTGCACCCGGCACTCCTCGCTAACTGTCGTCACGGACAGTAACGTAATGGCTGCAGATCATCCGTCCGCGACAGGGGACACGCAGGGCCTGCTGAACTCCCCGTCGGCATCCGTCACAGACACCTCGGCGAACGGCCCCGGATTCGGCCGCCTGTGGCAGTCCCGCACGTTCTGGGAGCAGGCAGACGGGCGTGCTCGCCGCCGACGGGGAACTGACCCAGCCGCTACGATGCCTAGAACCCGCGCCGCCGTCCCTGCCAGACGCGCCCGCAGCGCCGACCCCTGCCCCCGTTCCCCGGCCGCTGCTTGTCCGCATGACCCCGCACTCGTCCGAGCGGGACTACCACCACCGCCCGCCCGTCCCCCGTAACAGGGCATCCGTCCAGGTTACCCGCCGCCTGCCCGGCGGGCGTGGGAGCATGGGGCCAGCCCCGTTGCGGCCGGGGCTGGCCGTCATGCCAGCCGACCGAGCCGACAGGTGCTTACACGGGGATTCCGCAGGCCGCCGCGCACCACAGGGCCGCCGTTCCGATGCCAGCCACGTCTGCCTCCAGCAGCGAGACCTCGACGGCCTCCTGCTGTCAGCCGCCGTTCAGGGTGAAGGTCATCGGGATGGTTGCGTCTTTGCTGGTGGGCGTGGTCTTCGTGGTGATTCCGGTTGCGGGCGGTTGGCGCGCGACAGCGTGAGCGTGTCGGATAAGGGACGGCCCTCCCCCGTACCTTTTCCCGAAGCCCGGGGAGGGCCGTGAGGTGCGCGGGAGGCACCATTGCTCACGTCAAGGGCTGGAACCTCGTCCGCGACGACAGCAGCGGCGGCCTGTCGCGCCCGGCAGGCCACGGTGACGCCTCCAGACGGTCGGCCGCCGAGGCGTCACCGTAACGGCTGCCCGGTCAGGCGCTGCCGGGTCCGCGGCTGCGTTCTTGCTGCTCGACGTCCACCTCCGCCCACGACGGGTGCCCGGGGTCCACCGCCGCCGGGCGATCACCTGGTACCTGTTCACGCGGCCGCCGCCGCCCCGGCCGGCATCCGGCCACCGGGCTGGGTGATGAGCTGGCTGACCTGGCGGCGGGAGATGCCGAACCGGGCGGCCATCGCCCGCTGGCTCAACGGCGCGCCCGCCGCCAGCGACGCCGCGTACGCCGCCGCCACCGCCTCGCGCACGTCCCCCGGCACCACGGCCGCCGCCCCGTCCTGCCCGTGGGCGCGGCCCAGGCCGTAGATGTGGGAGTAGGACACGACCGCCGCGAACCCGGCCACCGCGACCACCACCGCCGTCATCGCCGCCCGGATCAGCTTGTCCCCGTTCACCGGCCCGCCCCGTTCCCAGCGGCGCGCGGCCGGATCTCGGTGCTGTCCCGGAAGCAGCACGGGTAGTACAGGCTCCGGGACGGCGTGCCGCGCGGCGGCTTGCGGCCATCGCGCAGCACGGCCAGCTCGCGGACCTCCACGCACACGTGCCACTCATCCGGCCCGCACTGCCCTAGAATCGACCCCGGCAGCCACGGCCACCCGGCCCGGTCGGTCTCGCGTTCCTCCCGCTTATCCCGCGGGTAGCGGACCTCCACCGCGCTGTCGTCGGGGAACCGCCCGTCGTTGTCCTCGAACACGCCCCTGGCTCCTTCCCGGAGCCGCGCGGACGACCTGTGTCGTTATAGCTGACACGCCGGGGCGAGGTTGAACTGGCATATAGCCTTTTTAACTGCGGAGATACCCTCTGGGTTTACTGCCTCGGCCAGGACGCCGCGCTGATGATGGCTCGGGAGGGTTGATGAACGCCCAGCGATGTAAGGACCTATCTCAGGAGCTTGATGCTGAGCGTATTGCGCGGTAGCGGCGGTTGGGGCTGTGCGGAGGCGCGGTGGCCTCGACGTACCCGAGATCGACAAGCTCCTGTAGTGCGCTGGTCAGGCGGCTCCGGGCCGTGCCGGTGGCCTGCTGGAGTTCCTCGCGGCTCGCGTCCTCGACTGCGTGCAAGGCGGTCATGATCTTTGCTCCCAGGCCGTTGCCCGGGAGTTTCGGAAGAGGAGGCGGCTGAGGGACGGGGGCAAGGTCTGCGCCGAGCCGGTATGGTCCCTCATCGCGTGCCCTGCGTGGACGCAGCAGGCCCAGCGTCACAAGTTCGGCCAGTTCCGTGCGCGCTGTGCTAGGGCGAAGGCCGAGCCTTCGAAGGACAGCCTGGTCGATGTCGTAACCGGATCCGGCGAGAGCTATGGCGGCTACCTGGGCGTTAGACAGGCGCGCGATGTCCACGTGCTGGCCTAGCGCGTCGAGGAATTCCGGTGTCACCAGCGAACTGCGCGGGATGATCACGCGGAACTGGTCGAGGTTCGCCGTGAAGATCGGGACGAGTCCGGTGTCCTCGCGAACCCGGTCGATCATCAGGCTCACCCCGGACCCGCGGTTCTCCGCCACGGGCCGCCCGGTAACCGGGTCTCCTGTTTCCTGCAGCAGCGCGGCGAGGCGCGGGTTGCGAGACGATGACGTGCCGCTCTCGCCGAGCCCTTCAAGGCGGACGTTGCCGAAGAGCCCGCCGGGACTGGAGACCTCGACGCGGTCCGGGAACACGTCCACCTGCACCTGGGTGCCACGTGCCTGCGGGCTGTAGTCCCGGTGCATCAGGGCATTGACGACGGCCTCCCGGATCACCTCCGGCTCGATCTCCCACTGGTCCAGTCGGCCGGCACCGATCACGCGGCTGACGACGCGCAGGTTCCGCTGCACTACCTGGACGGCGTCTACCACCATGTCGGGGACGGCGCCGCCCAGCGCCGCGCTGTCCAGGAACCGGATGCCTCCCGGCCCGTTCCGGCCACGCTCGACGTGCGGGTAAACCGCGACCGACACCATCAGCTGCGGAAAGAACTGCTGCGGGTAGCGGCCAACGCTGAGCAGCCCGGCCAGCGACGGCACCAGGATCCCCTCATGGCGAACGAGCACGCCCAGCATCGCAAGCGCGTCCGCTTCGCCGGCATTCGCGAACACCCGCGGTGAACGCCGGCGCGCATTCTCGATGAGCCGTGAGAAGGAGTCCCGGTTGAGGTCCTGCACGGTTGCCTCGGTAACCGGTTCGTCATCCCAGTGCGGCTGCCCCGCGTTCTCCCGCATCCGGTCGATCTCATAGGGCGTCAGCCGCTGGTCACCGTCGCCGACCCGGACATAGGCGCCGCCGTAGAGACCCCTCGTCGTGACGTAGCAGGGGCGCTGTGCGGGCGGCAACGGCTCGACCTGCGCGACCACCAAGTTGACGCCCTCGAACGGGACGACCTCGACGCTCAGCGCCGGCGGCGGTGTCAGCTTCTCCCGCGCGGTGCTAACGACGGCATTCCGCGTCGCCGCCGCATCCGGTACGCCCGTGGCCGCGAACCCCTGCCGCTCGTCGAGTCCGAGGATGACAAGTCCCCCGCGAGCGTTCGCGAACGCCGCCATGGTGGAAGCTAGGCTCTCCGGCACGCCTCCTGCCGCCCGCTTGGCCTCCACATCCTCGAACTCAGCCCCGGCCGCCCGCAGCCCGGCAATGATTTCATCCAGGTTCATAACCCGCCCTGCTCGCTCGCCCGAACTTACCAGAGCTTACCATGATCTCTTCGGTAAGCTCTGGTAAGTTCAGAGACTGTCAAGCACCTAGCCGCTTACAGTCAGCTCAGGCCCTGGCAGGCAGGGCATCACGCGTGTCAGGGCAGTATAAGAAGGGTGTCCGCCGAGATGCCTGGATCGGAATGCTGCGAGCACTGCGCAGAGATACCACTGTTGCGCGAAGAGGTCGCCGCGCTTCGGGCACGCCTGAATGCGCTGACCACCTTGCCGCTAAGCGCCAGCGGCCCCTTGCCGCTGCAGGCTGAACCCGGCGTGGCGGCGAAAACGCCGCCGCGGCAGATGCCGCTGTTCGGCCCGGTCCACGGACCTGGCCTGCCTCAGGTCGATCACGAGTCAAGCTTGCAGGCCAAGGTGGGCCTGTACCGTACCCTCTTCGCGGGACGCAGCGATGTGTACGCCTACCGCTGGGAGAACACTGCTGAAGGCACCAAGGGCTGGGCGCCGAAACGGCGGCCCGGGACCACCCGCGACGACCCGGAGTACCTGCCGCTTACCGATGAGGTCATCTCCGCGCACCTGACCAAGGAAAACCCAGCCGCCTGCGGGCTTTACGTGATGTTGCCTGACAGCACCTGCCGCCTGCTGGTCTGCGACTTCGACGGCGGCACCTGGCGGCTCGACGCCGCTGCGTACGCGGAAGCGGCTGCCTGGGCAGGTGTGCCCGCAGCGGTCGAGACTTCCCGATCGGGCGACGGCGCACACGTGTGGACTTTCTTCTCCGAGCCGGTGGCTGCCGCCGACGCGCGGGCTATGGGTGCCGCGCTGCTATACGAGGCGATGGCGATCCGCGGCGAGATGGACATGAAGAGCTACGACCGCTTCTTCCCTGCGCAGGATTATCTGCCGCGGCGCGGCTTCGGGAACCTGATCGCGCTGCCGCTGGAGGGCAGGTGCCGTCAGAATCGCACGACGTTGTTTGTCGATCCGGCGACGTTCGAGCCCTACCAGGATCAGTTCGCGTACTTGTCGTCGCTTGAGCGCATGACCCGCCGCGACGTAGTGGAGCGCGTGGAAGAGCTTCAGCCGCCGACGGTCGGTCCTGCGGTGCGACTGCACAGATCTCCGCTGGCGGCTGAGCCTCCGCCGCCGGACGTCATCAAAGCTGAGCTGAGCGGCATGCTGGCGATCCGCCGGGCCGGGCTGCCGCCGGGTCTGCTGTCGTCGCTGAAGCATCTAGCATCACTCCACAATCCCGAGTTCTACAGCCGGCAGCAGATCGGGCTGAGCGTCTGGGGCGCGCCGCGGATGCTGCGCTGCTACTCGGAGTCCCTGGACCGGCTGTTCCTGCCACGCGGCGTCGCCGACCGTGCCGCGAAGCTGATCGAGAAGGCGGGCAGCCGCCTGGCGATCACCGATCTCCGCAGCGCACCGGCCGAGCTGGAGATCGAGTTCACCGGCACGCTGCGCGCAGAACAGCAGGCCGCGGTGGACGCCGTCGCCGCTATTGGTAACCCGCGATATCAGAACTTGCTGAATGCTCGCCGGGATACCTGTGCGGCGTAGGCGGCGTGCGAGCCTCCTGCCCGTTCGGCCCAGGCTCCCGCGGTGCTGATGTGGATCCCGAGCAGTCGTGCGAGCGCGACCGGGGGAAGCTTGACGGCCAGGTCCATCAGGGCAGTGTTACGGCCCGACCGGCCCTGGATGCCGACAGTGGCGAGCCGTTTCTTCAGATGAGCAGTGGATATCGCGTGCGCTGGCGCTCCTCCGGGGAACAGCCACGGGTGGTCACTGGTCCGGCCGACGGCAGCGCGTCCGTGGCGGCGGCCGAGAAGCTGCCGGACGAGCCCGTCGAGGGGCGCGGGCAGTTCGGCCGGCATGGTGCCGAGCAGGAGCGTGACGCCGTCCGGGGAATCGCTGACCTGGCTGAGGGTGAGGCGGGCGATGCGGGCCAGCGGCTGTCCGTAGAGCAGCACGAGCAGCCCGGCGACCCTGTCCTCAACGGCATGGACGTCGTCGTGGAGCAGGCCGCGGACCAGTTCCCACCGGAGGTCCTCTTCGAGCTGGGCCAGCTTGTCGATGCGGGCGGGACGGGGGATCTCCACGTCGCTGGCATGGCCGCGGCTGCTCGCCCAGGTCACGAACGCGCGGGCGTGGTAGCAGGTGCCGGGCCCGCCGGCGAGCCAGTCGTCGATCTCGCGCTGGGTGCATGACGCGAGGCTGGTGCCGTTTTCCCGTAGCCAGGTGACCAGCGTGATCGCGGCCCGGACCTCGTTATGGACGTACTCGGACTGCTGGGCGGTGATGTGGTTCCGGGTTGACTCTCCGCGCAGGCGTCGCAGGTGGTGCCAGGTGGCGAAGCTGCGCACGGCCCGGCGCTCGGCAGGATCGGCGATCTGGCCGGTCGTGTCCGTGGCCCACTGCTCAAGTTCGGCGAGGCGCTCGTCGCGGACGGGCAGGATGCCGCCCGCCACGAGGATCTTCCGCAGGTGCCGGACGGCCTTGCCCTGCGGGAACCGGTCGAGGTCGGCATGGCCGGGCGGGCTGCCGGCCCGGCTGATATCGGTGAGGACCCCGACCGCGGCGCTCGTGGTCAGCCACTGCATCAGCGGGGCCGGGTCGCTGCCGGCCAGCACGCGGTAGATCGCCTCGGCGTGCGGGTGCATGCCGCCCTGGTCGTGCGACAGCAGGCCGAGCAGGTGCTCGCGGCAGGCGCAGCGGATGCACAGCCCGTAGTGGTAGAGGTGCTCGGTGGCCCCGCAGCCGGCGCAGGGACGGAACGATGCCGGGTCCTTGCGATAGCACGTGCTGCACAAAGGCCCCGCGGGCAGCCGGGCGGCGACAGTACGGATCTTGCCGCACGTGCTGCACGGCACCCGCTGCCGGCTGCAGGATCCGCATAGCGGCTGGCCGCCGGCGGTGCGCGTCCATACGGCCCGGCTGTTCCCGCAGCGGGCGCACGGGGCATGGCGCATCCGGCGCGAGCAGTGCTCGCACCGCGGAGTGCCGGCGGAGACCAGGTAGCAGGGCTTGTCCCGGCCGCAGAGCGAGCAGGTAGCCGTGGGCACGCGGTAACAGCGGCGGCACCAGGCGGTCCCGTCGTCACGGCGGACGGTCAGGGCGGTCCGCCCGCAGTTGCTGCACTGCCCGTGGTTGGCCGGGTCGCGGCGAAAGCACGCGCTGCAGAACCGCGTCGCCGGCCGCGGTGCGGCGGGCGACGCCGGCGTCCCGCCCGCAGCGGCTGCACGTGCCGGGCCGGCCCCGGTCATAGCAGCGGCGGCAGCAGCGCATTCCCCCGAGACGGAACCGCAACGGCACCTCCTGCCCGCACGACGGGCAGGACGGGGCCACGATCCCGGGGACGCCCGCATCCGCAAGAGCCCTGATCAGCACGTTGACGCGCGGCGAGCCGTACGCTCCCTCGCCGGCGAGCAGCGCCGGCCGCGCATCGAGCTCCCAGAGCACCTGGTGACGCTGGAACGCGCTGGGTATCGCGCTCGTGATCACGTCCTCCAGCCCGGCCGGGCCCGGTCCGGGGCGGCACCGGGTGACATGGGCCGCGATCGCCGCGACGGGATCGGGGCTGTCATAGGGAAGGCAGCGGTTGCAGCGCGGACGCCCGCCCTGGTCACGGGCGGCGACCTGCCGGGCAGACCCGCAGACCGAGCACGGCTCGGCGGCGCCGCGCCGGCGGCGGTCGCATGCAGAGCAGATCCGCAGGCTGCCATCGCACTGCACCAGCCGCCGCGGCTCACCGCAATGAGCGCACCGGGGCGCGACCAGGTTCCCGGCCCCGGCAGGCTGCAGCTCCCTGACCAGCAGCTCGACCTGGGGCGGCCCTTCGGGCCGCCCGGACGTGAGCAGTCCGGGGTCATCATGCAGCGCCGCGGCCAGGCGGCGCTGCTGAGCGCGGGACGGGGCAGCCCGCGTGATCGCGGCGGCGATCACGTCCTGGTCCAGGGACGGCTCGGCACCGTGAACGACGCCGGCGATCACCGCGACGGGATCGGCGAGGAACCCCGTGCCGGTCACGGAACGATCCGCGCCCGCCGGGGACGGAAACCGCCGACGCCGGACCCGGGATTATCGTCCCCGCTGGCGGTCTTCTTCCCCGTCTTCGCCGCGGGGGCGGCAACCGGCTCGATGAGGTCGTCCATCCGGCAGCCGAGAATGTCCAGCAAGGCCATCAGGACCTTAAGGTTGAGCCGTTCGGGCTTGTCAGTCACCAGCCGGTAGACCTGGCTGTCGGACAGGCGGATGCCCCGCTCGGCCAGCTTCGGCCGCAGATGAGTGGTCTGGAACAGGCCGCAGGCGGCCATGACCTCCCGCAGTTTCCATGCGTAGTCGAGTTTCGCTGTCATCGCCGGTGCTCCTCCTCGGCCTCGAACGCCCTGCTCAGGGCCTTGCGCATCATCGTGTTCATGAAATCGCCGCTGACACCGCTGTAAATCGCCGTCGTGGACTGGTACCGGTGGCCAACCTGCCGCTGCACGAACCCCGGGTCGGTCCCGTCCTCGATCTGATGGGTCACGTGCGAGTGACGCAGGCAATGGGGGACGAGCTCGCCGGCAGTTTCAGCGCGTCCCGGTAGGCGGCGAACCGGTCCTCGATCTGGCGGGGCCGCAGCCGGCCGCCCCGCTCGGTCAGCCACAGCGCCGGCTTGTCCGGGAAACCGTAACGGGGCCGGGCGTTGACCATGTAGTCCTCGATCGCCTCCACCGCCCACGGCATCACGGTCAGAACCGTGCGCCGCCGCGGCGGCGACCCCTTGGACGCCTTGCCCCAGCGGACCTCGAGCTTCCCGAACCTGCCCAGCTCGGGCGCTTCCGCGTTGCGGTACCAGTCGGTGACGTCCAGCTTCGACGTCTCGGTGCACCGAAGCCCCCACGCATACATCACCTTGAACACGGTTGCGTCACGGTAGGCCGCGAGCGCTCCCTTGCGGCCCGACCGGGCCGCCGCGTCCACCCGGTCGTCGGCATAATCGAAGAACCGCTGCAGCTCCTCGCGGGTCATCGGCCGCCGGTCCGGGTTCCCCTCGTAGTCCACCAGGTGCGCGACGGTGTTGGACTCGAAGCAGATCCGCACCGGGTGCGTGCCGAACCGGGCCTGGCACTCCTCGGCCCACCGGTACTGCGGCGCGATCAGGTAACTCTCGAACGACCGGATCGCGTCGTGGTAGTTGCGGATCGTGGTCTTGGCCCTGCCCGACACACCAACCAGGTCAGCCGACCAGTCGTCCAGGTGCGCCGCGGTCCAGTTCCACGGGTACTCGCCCGCATGGTCGAGGAACTGCCGCACCACCGACCGCCGCTGCCCGATCGTCCTGGCCGACAGGCCCCGGCCGCCGGCCTGCTGCTTGCCCCAGCCCTCCAGCATCGCCTCCAGAACCGCGTCCTCCTCATGGAGCAGCGCGACCCCGCTGACCAGCTCCAACCTGGCCGAGCCCGCAGGCTCACCAGCCCCACCCGCCACCCTGACCTCCCTGCCGGACAACGGCAGAATCTTGCACCAGATGACCGACAGAGCGCAAACCGGCCGGTCAGGGCCATAACGGCAATGCCCGCCTCCGACTGACTTCCCCGCAGGTCCGCAGGTCACAGCTCACCGAATCGTGCATCAGATGCAATTCAGCGTGGCGTGGTTCGAGCACCTGGGCGTCCTTCAGCGCGATGTTGGCACCGTCACCGCGGCCGGGGGACATGGTGTGAACTCGTCGCCGAGCAGGGTCACGTCCGGTGCCGGCCAGGGCGTCACAGGCTGGGCCGAGGTGATGCACACGGCGAAGGTGGGGGCGTCGGCTTCGGCGATGAGCCGACGCACGGCGGGGTGCCAGCCTTCCGTCAGGCGGGTCGCCTCACGGTGCAGCGCGGTAGCGTCCGCCCGGCCAAGCCGGGGATCGTCAAGCGGCAGCATCCAGGAGAATACCCGGGTATGTCGGTGAGACGCACCGAGGGCGCCAGCCGCGCCGCAGCGGAAGCAGTCGGCTCGATGGCCCGGCAGGTGGCGACCGATACGCCAGTCCCGTCCAGACCAGTTGACCAGGTTGAAGGTGTCGACGAGCGCACCGGGCACCCAGTCGGCGAACGGTGTCCGGCCATAGACAGACCAGCCCAGCTCGTCGATGACGGCGTCCGGGAGCAGCTGTCGGCGCACCGCCGACCCGGTGCCGTCCGCCCCCACCAGCAGGTCGCCCGCTGCCGAGCTGCCATCGGCGAAGTGCGCGGCCACCCGCCCGTCCGAAGAGGGACGAATAGTGCGTGAAGGTCCTGCCGAAGCGAACGTCCAGCCCGGCCAGCAGAATCTCGCGCAGGGTCAGCCGGTTGACGCCGAACCCGCCGGGTCCGGCCGGGTCATGGTGCAGCGGCTTCTCGAACTTCGGGCGCAGCTGCTCATCCAGGAACACCATCCGGGTCGCCGGCCGGATCGAGGTCGCCACCGCCAGGGCGAACAGGTCCTCGGGCAGGCATTCCTGCAGCGCGCCCGCGCCGGCGGCCTTGAGGCTGATCCGGTACCCCTGGCCGCCGGAATCCCGCGGATTCGTCACGTTCATAGACCGTGGCGCTGATCCCGGCCTTGCGCAGGCCCTGGGCCAGGCACAGCCCGCCGATTCCACCTCCGATAATCATCACATTCAGGTTCACAACTGGCAGATTAGCTGTCGCGGCAGTAACTGTCCAGACTGGTATATTCGGCTCATGATGTCAGCCTTCGCCTCGGTGCCGGCTCGCTCCTGCACCTGGTGGCCCGTGACCTCGCGACCGTGCTAGACCGCCAGTTCGCCCCGCTCGGCATTACCGCGCAGCAAGCGGCGCTGCTGCTGCACGCCAGCCGGCAGCAGTACAGCCCCAGCCAGCTCGTCAGCCTTCTGGGCACTGACACCGCCGGCATGACCAAGCTGGCCGACCGGCTCGAAGCCAAGCACCTGATCGAACGGCACCCGAACCCGCAGGACCGCCGCTCGGTCCTGATCACGCTGACGTCGGACGGGCAGACGCTGGCGCCACAGCTCGCTCCAGTGTTCGGCCGCGTCACCAGGCAACTCTTCAACGGGTTCAGCTCCGGCGAGGTCAGCGCTCTTGCCGCCGCGCTGGAACGCATGCGCGGCAACCTCGCGACTACCGTCTAATGGCAGAGTCGGGTATGGCAACTGTCCGAATGCGTGCCTGGAGGCGGTGCCTAGGGTTGCCCTGTGCGTGGTTAGCCGCCTGTTGCCGGAGCCTGGGAAAGCCGGTCTCGCCATGGGTGGTCGCCGTGGGTTCGGGTGATCGCGTCGCTGAGCCATTGCCGTTGCTCGCGGGTGAGGGAGGGAAGGACGGCGGTGAAGTCGGTCTCGTCTTTCAGGCGGAATGTCAGTGGATCGTAGTAGTATTCGATTATACACACTAAAAGATCAACTTGATCGAAAAGGGGTGATCCAATGGGCTGGGAGGCGGCCGGAGACTCCTGGCCGGGCGACGCGCCCGGCCAGGACCCGGGCTGCCCGGCCTGTCCGCCTGCTTCGAGCAGGGCGGCCCGTGGGCGGAAGCGGTGCCGTCCGCTGCACTCGCCGCCGCCCTGGAGTGCGTGGCCGGGCCTGCGGGACTCTACGACGGGGCGGGCACCGACGCGCTGGTCGGGATCGCCCGTCAGTGGGCCGCCATCGAGTCGTGGGCGGCGGCGGGCAAGCTCGCCGCGCTGCGCGCTATGACCCGCGAGGACGCCAACGGCACCCCGATGCTGCGCCGCCGCAGCGACCTGCCCGATGGCTGGGATGACTCCCTCACCTACGAGATCTCCGGCGCCCTGGCAATGGGCCCGGTATCGGCGGGAAACCTCGCCACCCTGGCCTGGACGCTGGGCACCCGGCTGGCCGGCATCGGCCGACTGCTCGCCGACGGGACCTTGACGATGGCGAAGGCGAAGCTGGTCGCACTGCTCTTCGAGCCGCTGGACGACGGCGAGGCAGCACGGGCCGAGGCGCTGGTGCTTGGCGAGCTACCCGGCGAAACCTACCCCCAGGTGGAACGGCTCGCCTGGCGGGCGGCGTTGGCGGTGGCCCCGGACGCCGCGGAGAGGCGCCGGTCAAAGGCAGAGCGGGAGCACGCGCGGGTGACGGTGTTCCGTGAAGAGTCCGGCGCGGTCGGCCTGTCCGGCCGAGACCTGCCCGCCGCCGAGGGACTGTCCGCTCACGCCAAGGTCGTGGCCCGGGCCGCTGAGTACGAGGCATCCGGCTGCGTTCCGTGGCACGAGCACCAGCCGCCTGCAGGCGCTGGCCTACACCGACCTGCTCAACGGGATCAGCGCCACGGACCGGATCGCGTTCGCCGCCACCGCCGCCGCGGAACCGCCCGCGGGCCGCGGGCCGGATGGCAGCCACGGAGATAGTGACGGCGCCGGCCCCGAGGACGGTGGCGGCTCAGGCCCGTCCGGCGGCGGGCGCAGGCGCCGACCCCGCAGCGCCGGCTGCGCGGCTGCCCGAGGTGACGGTCCCACTGGCCACCCTGCAGCACCGGGCGGAACGAGCCGGAGACAACCGGCTGCTCGGCCCGATCGACCCCGCCCTGGCGCGCGACCTCGCCGCCGCCGCGGCTCGCTCGTGCCGCTCCCGCTGGGAAGTCACCGTGGTGGACGAGCACGGGTACGCCGTGGGCCATGGCATCGCCCGCCCGGCCCGCGGCAGCAGGCCCCGGCCGCAACCGCCGGGCGATGCCCCGTCAGCGCTACCGGCCCGGGTCAACATCACCGTGACCGAGGCGCTCCTGCACCAGTTGCAGGCCAAGGCGCCCCAGCCGCGCCCGGGCGCGCCGCCGGGGGCCTGGGCACTCACCCAGACGGAACCCGGGACATGGGTCCTTACCCTGCCCGGCGGTCAGCAGCTGAGCGTGCGGTTCGACGTGGTGCCCACGTACGACTGTGACCACCGGTACCGGGTCAGCTCCTACCTGCCCGGTGACCGGCTGCGCCGCCTGGTCCAGGTCCGCGACCACGAGTGCACCTGGCCGCCCTGTTCCCGTCCCGCCCGTGATAGCGACTTCGAGCATGCCGTCCCCTACGACCAGGGCGGAGCGACGGACGCGTGCAACGCCGGCGCCCGGTCCCGCCGCTGTCACCAGGTCAAGCAGATGCCCGGCTGGACGGTGACTCAGCCCAGGCCAGGCTGGCACGTGTGGACCACGCCGACCGGCCGCACCTACACCCAGGAACCCTGGCGGTACACCGCCTGACCGCGGCACGCGTCAGCGCGGTGGTGCCGCCGGGGTCGGCGCGAGCCGCGCCGCGCCGACGTAGGCGACGGCCACCGCCACGATCACCAGCGGCGTGAGGGCCGTCGCGTCCGAGCTGAGCAGCAGGGCGGTGAGCAGCACCGAGGTGAGCGGCAGCGAGAGCATCACCACGCCCATCGCGCCGATGCCCATGGCGAGCCCTGCCGCCAGCGGCAGGCCGGGCAGGTGGGACATCGCGATCCCGCCGGCCGCGCCGAGGAACAGGGCGGGAAAGACGGGGCCGCCGCGGAAACTGCTCAGCGACACGCCGTAGGCGAGCCCCTTGCAGGCGAGCAGCAGCACGAGCGCGCCCGCCGTATAGCCGCCGGCCTGCTGAATGAGCGGGGCCATGGTGTCCTGCCCGGAGAACAGCACGTCGGACGCGGGCTTGCCGGTCGCCTCCGTGTACCCGATGGTGAGCAACGCGACCACCGCGCCGGCCAGCGGCGTCATGAGCAGCGGCCGCTTGTCGGCGTAACCGTGCAGGAACAGCCCGAGACGGCGGATGGCCGGGCCGACGACCGCGGCGGCCAGCCCGATCACCACCGCCCAGCCGAACTCCGCCACGTCGGGCCGGCTGAAGGGCGGCAGGCCGGGCAGGGCGAGCGCGAACGTGCCGAGCCCGGTCAGGCTGTCGAGCCCGGTGAAGATGAGCGCGCCGACGCCGGACGCCACCAGGCCGGGCACGAGCACAAGGCCCATCACGGGCCCGCCCAGCCCGGAGGCCTCCATCAGCAGGAACGCGCCGGCGAGCGGCGAGCCGAGCAGAGTGCTTATCGCGGCGAAGCTGCCCGCGGAACCGATCACCCGCACCCCCTGCTCGGGCACCTTGCGCCGCCTGGCGAGCCTGGGGGCCAGCACCGCGAGCCCGCCGCCAAGCGCGATCAGCGGCATCTCCGGCCCGAGCACGGCGCCGAAGGCGAGCGTGGCGAGCGCCGCCGCGAGCACGCCGGGCAGCTGCGCCGCGCCCGGCGGCGCATGCACGGCGAAGCCGCCCGCCGGGGAGACCCCGCCCGTGCCCGGCAGGTACCGGATGGCGAGCCCGGTGAGCACGCCGCCGGCCAGCAGCACCGGCAGCGGCCACCAGGCCGGCGCGGCGGTGAAGCCCAGCCCGTGCGGCAGGTGCGTGAACAGTTCCTTCTGCAGGTAGCTGACCAGGGCGAGGAAGCCGTAGGCGGCCGCGGACACGGGGACGCCGAGTACCGCCGCCACCACGAGCAGCCGGACGTAGGCGGGATCGCGCAGCTGCGCCGCCGCGTCGCGCTGCGCCGCCGGGTCACCGTGGCTGGACACCACCCCATCGTGGGCCGTTCACCTCGGCCGCGGCTCACCTGACCAGGGTGAACGACGCACCGTGGTTCAGGCCGCCCGGCGGCGGACCAGCCACACGGTCGCGGCGATAAGCAGCACCGACAGCGCCAGCAGCCAGCCGCCCTCCACCCACTGCAGCGGCCAGAACCGGCTGTCCGGCTGGTACCGGGTCCACTGCGTGTACCCGTGCCTGGTCAGGTACCGCAGGACGGTGAGGTAGTCAGCGTCCTTGCCCGCCCCGCCCGCCGCGCCCCCGCCCGGCGGAGGGGGGTTGACCGCCGCCCACGCGGAGTTGATGACGTTGTGCATCGTGGACGAGCTGAGCGTCGTGCCGCCCTTGGTCCACCACTGGCCGAGGACCCACGCGGACGGCGGCACGTTCAGCGCCGAGGTGACCAGCGGCGTCAGGTAATGCTCGCGCAGCAACCCGCCGGCCGCGAACGCCAGCCCGGCGTAGACGGCCAGGGTCGCGGCGATGGCGGGGACGACCCGGCGGATGAGCATGCCGGCCAGCGACCCGATCGCGAAGGCGGCCAGCGTCCAGGCGGCGAACGCCACCCCGCGCAGGTCGAACAGGCCGGGAAAGAACGGGGTGTACTCGATGAGGCCGAGGCCCTGGTTGCGGGGACTGAAGTACGGCTGGTAGTACCAGGACAGCACCAGGCTGAACAGGCAGGCGGGGACCGTCACCGCCACCGCGAGCGACACCAGCTTGGCGAGGGCCCAGCGCCACCGCCCGAAGCCCTGCGTCCAGGCGTACCGGAAGGTACCGGTCTCCATCTCCCGCGCCAGCAGCGGCGCCCCGATGAACGCCCCGATCAGCGCCGGCAGTGCCTGCAGGATGATGCCGTTCGACAGGAAGCCGTACGAGCCGAAGAAGGCGAGGACGTATTCCTGGCAGGCCGGCGAGCTCGACGTGCCGCAGGCGACCGCGTTGGCGTAGCTGTGGTGCAGTGTCGTGCCCGGCGATCCACACCAGCACGGCCACCGCCCCGAGCAGGACCGTCACGCCGGCCAGCGGGTAGCGGTGCTGCCGCCAGATCACCCCGGCCATCCGCCGCCACGGCACCGGCCGCAGGCTGGCGTCCGCGTCCGCGGCAGCGGGCATTGTCAGGGCGGTCATCGCGCCACCTCCGTCCTGTTTTCCCGCAGGTAGGACAGGGCGAGCTCTTCCAGGCTCGCCGCCTGGTGCTCGGCGAGCAGTTCCGTGACCTCGCCGGCCAGCCGTACCTGGCCGCGCGACAGCAGGACGAGGTAACCCGCCACCCGTTCGAGTTCGGTGAGCACGTGCGAGGACAGCAGCACCGACACCCCGTCGGCGGCCGCCGCGGCCGCCACCGTGGCCATGAAGTCGTGCCGGGCGACCGGGTCCAGCATCGCCACCGGCTCGTCGAGTACCAGCAGCCGCGGCCGGCGAGCCAGCGCGAGGGTCAGCGCGACCTGCGCCTGCTGGCCGCCGGACAGCTTCCTGGTCTTCCGCCGCCGCGGGATGCCGAGCTCGGCCAGCCGGGCCTGCGCGAATGCCTGGTCGAAGCGCCGGTTCAGGTTCCGGGTCAGGTAGATCATGTCCGCGACCGACAGGTTCCGGTACAGCGGCGTGTCCTGAGCGACGAACGCGATGCCGTCAAGCGCGGCGGGCGACCCGGCCGTACGCCCGCCGAGCACGGTCACGCTCCCCGCGGACGGCGCCGCCAGGCCGACCGCCAGGTTCAGCAGCGTGGTCTTGCCGGCGCCGTTCGGGCCGACGAGCGCGGTCACGTGGCCGGCGGGGACCTCAAGCGTGCAGTCGCGCAGCGCCCAGGTGCCGCCGTACCGCTTGCCAAGGCCGCTGGCCTCGACGATGTTCATGCGATGCCCTCCATCTTTCCTCCGAACTTTTCCTCCGAACGGGCGCGTGCTGCGCCCGGCCACGTCCAGGCATACGCGGCCGGGCGTAACACGGGCATCACGCGCGATGCCGGGCACCGGGCGTCGCCCGGGCCGGGCACCGCGGGAAAGTCCAGGTCACGCCCTGCCGTCGGCGGCCGGCGGCGCCCCCCGGGCGGGGCCCGTGTGATGCGCATGTGATGCCGGCGGGGGCATCATGGGGTCATGCGGGTGCTAGTCGTCGAGGATCAGGCCGAGCTGGCGGACGACATCGCCGACGGCCTGCGTGACCAGGGCATCGGTGCGGACGTGGCCTACGACGGCCCGGCCGGGATGGAGAAGGCCCTGATGAACTCCTACGACGTGGTGATACTCGACCGGGACCTGCCCAGGGTGCACGGTGACGCGGTCTGCGCCGTGCTGGCCGGATCTGGGCTGGCCGGATCTGGGCTGGCCGGGTCCGGCTCGGCGGCGCGGATCCTGATGCTGACCGCGGCCAACACGGTCGGCGACCGGGTGCAGGGCCTCAACCTGGGCGCCGACGACTACCTGGGCAAGCCGTTCGCGTTCGAGGAACTCGTCGCGCGGGTTCGGGCGCTTGCGCGGCGGGCCCCGGCCGCGGCTCCGGTGATCGTGCGCGGCAACATCGTCTTCGACCGGGCCCGCCGCCGGGTCAGCCGGGCCGGCCAGCCGCTGTCGCTCACCCGCAAGGAGCTGGGCATCCTCGAAGAGCTGCTGGTCGCCGACGGTGGCGTGGTCAGCGCCGAGGACCTGCTTGAGCGGGTCTGGGACGAGAACGCCGACCCGTTCACCCGCACGGTCACGGTGACGATCGGCCGGCTGCGGCGCAAGCTCGGCGAGCCCGACCCGATCGACACCGTGACCGGCAGCGGGTACCGGCTCCCGTGAACCCGCGCTCGCTGCTGCTGCGGCCGGTCCGCCGGCTCTGGCCGCAGCAGGTCAGGACCAGGCTCACGCTCATCTACGCCGCGCCGTTCCTCGCCGCCGGGCTCGGGGTATGGGGGCTTGCCCTCTTCGTGCTGCAGAAAACCATCCTTCCCACCAGCCCCACCCAGCGCTTGGCCGCCAACGGCAAGGCGGCCGGCTCCGTGGCGCAGAGCTGTCAGGCGTATTCCATGACGGGCACTCACTTGTGCGAGCAGGCGTACGCCGCCTACTACGCGGGCACCGTCGCGGGCATGCAGACACAGCAGAACACGCTGGCCAAGCTGCTCGCGTTCTGGGCGCTCGGCCTCGGGGTCATGATGGTCGCGTCGGGCGGCCTCGGCTGGTACATCTCCGGCCGGCTGCTGCGCCCGGTGCGGGAGATCACCGCGACCGCCCGCCGGGCGTCCGAGCAGCACCTCGGCGAACGGCTGGCCCTCTCCGGGCCAAAGGACGAGCTCAGGGAGCTGGGCGACACGTTCGATGACATGCTCGAACGCCTGGACGCGGCGTTCGCCGCCCAGCGCCGGTTCGTCGCCAACGCCTCGCACGAGCTGCGCACGCCGCTCACCGTGATGCGCACCGCGATCGACGTGACCCTGGCCAAGCCGTCCCCGACGGCGCGGCAGCTCACCGACACGGCGGTGCGCGTGCGGCGGTCGATCGACAAGGCCGAGAGCATGATCGAGGCGCTGCTCACCATCGCCGTCAGCGACCAGGGCAAGCTCAGCACCGAGTTCACCGACCTGGCCACCCTGGCCGAGGACGCGATCGACGCCGCCGCCCCCGAGATCGAGCGCCTGAACCTGAGCGTCGAGGCCAAGCTCGACCCGGCTGGGATCACCGGAGACCCGCAGTTGCTCGAGCGGATGATCGCCAACCTGGTCGGCAACGCCGTCCGGCACAACCAGCCCGGCGGCTGGATCAGGCTGTCCACCGGCAGCAGCGACGCCGGGGTGCACCTCAACGTCGCTAACAGCGGGCCGTTCATCCCGGACGACGCCGTGCCCTCGCTGTTCGAGCCATTCCGGCGCATGGAGGCAAGGACCGGCGCCCGTGGCGGCGTCGGGCTCGGCCTGTCCATCGCCCGGTCGGTCGCCACCGCCCACCACGCGACCGTCACCGCCAGCAGCCTGCCCGCGGGCGGCCTCGACATCTCCGTCCAGATCCCGCACCGCCCCACCGCCGTCCCGTGACCCCGGCCGGCCCGCGGCCCTGACCGCCGAGTTTCACTCCACCTTTAACTTCATCGATATGGGTATTCCATTTTCCTAGGGAATCGCACGCAACCCTGAGCTGGGACCTGTGTGGATTTCGGCGATCACCGGACTCCTGGCGGTGCTTTTCGGTGCGGGGTTCTTCGTCGACCTCGTCGCCCTCGGCATCATCAGCAGGTGGCGCCGCGCCCACGGATGGCCAGCTGCTTGGCTCCTACACGGTCACGCTGCCGCGCGACGGCTCCGCCCCGCTCGGTAAATCCGGCGAACATAGTCGTGGGAGTTCAGGTCTGGAGCAACAGTCCCTCATAACGAGGCCGGCGACGGTTGCCTGCCCGGCGAATAACCGGCCGCGGGCCGCCACAATCTCGGGCTGGCGCCGGCTCCAGTAGTCAACGATCTGGTCACGCGGCACAGGCAGCGCGTCATCGGGATCAACATCATCGAAGTAACCGAGACCGAGCAGGATGTGATTGATCGCCTGCTCGGGGTACTCGGGCTGAAAGCGCGCGACGAACAAGGCCAGGCCCTCATCGGCGGTCCGCCCCGTCCGCTTTTCGATCGTCATGAGGTCGAAGTAGTCACGCAGTTCTCCGCGATCACCGACCACCTTGAGCTTCATGGCCATGAGGTCGCTGAGCCCGGCGACGTGGAGCCCGTCGGTTTCCGTGGGGGGTTCGAGTAGATGCTGGGGCCTGGCCTCGTCGGCGTGCAGGAACTGCACCCTGGTGGCCGAGAAGACGCCGTTCAAGGTTCCCGCCGAGCGTTCAGTAACAGCGAACGGACCGACGGCGGCGAGGCGGCGGGTCAGCTTGTCGAGGTCGATGCTGTCGTGGTGGAAGAAGAAGTCGAGGTCCCGGCTGACCCGGTGCCCGAGGTGGACGGCGATGGCCGTACCGCCGCCGAGGTAGGCGTCCTGCGGGACAACCCGCGCGATCGCGTCCCATGTCGCAGCCGTGTCGGGGGAAAGGATCTTACGGACCCGGTCAGCGGGCATCGGGCGCGCTCCTGGCCAGGTTGCGCGCGAGCGCTTGCTTCGCGGGTTCGAGGCCGCGCGTGGCTGCGGCGTGCTGCCAGGCGCTCGCGGGCAAGTTCCGGCTTCCCCAGGCAAGCCCGTCGGGATCAAAGGACGAGATCAGCCGCCGGGCGATGAACGGCGCCGAGCTCGCCACATCAAGCTGGGCTGGCGCGGCATTCCAGAACAGGTGCAGCAGGTGCGGTGGAACCCGCGTGGCGTGCGCACGCTCACGGTCGGCGGGCAGCTGTACCTGGGCGATCGCTGGAGCGAGGGCGAGCCACTGGGGCGAAGCGAAGGGGATCTGGTACACCTTCGCCTCCGTCGCGCGGCCTCGGGCCAGCATCGCGCGTGCCTGCACGATGAGGCCAGCGGAGGTAAGCCTGTCGATGGCCCGCGCGGTGGCTGTCGGCGAAGTTCCAGCGCGGCGCGCCGCCTCGCGCAGCGAAGCGACTCCTCGCGGCGACCGGGACAGCGCCGCGAGAACGCGCGTCTCTGTCTTTGACAAGTCAGTCATGTCTGGCGTCACGCCCAGTAGGCTCGCCATC
This sequence comes from uncultured Actinomycetota bacterium, assembly GCA_963811335.1. Classification (GTDB taxonomy): domain Bacteria; phylum Actinomycetota; class Actinomycetes; order Streptosporangiales; family Streptosporangiaceae; genus Trebonia. The sequence goes on from CAWERB010000023.1 coordinate 23,669, forward strand.
TCGTCCACTTGGCCCTGCGTCAGCCGGAAGACACCCGAATCGGTCCGCTCGGCCCGCATACCGAGGCGGTCGATGGCTCGCCTTATCCGCGGCGCCGACGTTCCCAGTGCACGGGCCGCAGCCGACAGGCTATAGGTGTCCATATCGTTATGGTACTCGGTTGCCTGCCATTTCAGGCGCTCTCGTGTTCGCTGCATAGTCAGAGCAGTGTGACCTGGCCCCCGTCGTAGACGAGGAGGCCGTCGTCCCGCACTCGCAGTCCAGGGGAGGGGCGGTGGGCATCCGTGCGGCCGTCGTGCATCAGGTGGCGGACTTCTGCCCCGCGGGCAGTCGAGACGAAGTCGGCGACCAGCCGCCGGTGACAGCGCCACCACAGCGACTCCGAGCACATCACCACGAGCTGGCGGGTCTCCGCCTCATCGAGCACGGCACCGATCGCGGCCAGGAAGTCGGCCGATCGCATGTACTCGGCGTAGCCGCGGAACATCTCCTCGTGCCACGCGACGTCCGGATTGTCCGTGCCCGGCCGGCGGAAGCCGCCGAGCCGCTTCTCCCAGCGGTACACGATGCCCGCCTCCGGCAGCCACTTCTCCATGGCGGCCCTGGCGAACTGCGGATTACGGCGGCTGCCCGGAGCGGTCCGGATGTCGACAAGCACGGCGGTCCCCGCGCCGCGCAGGATCGCGGCGGTCCGCTCGGCGGCCTCGGTCCCGTGCCCGTAGGTCAGCAGCATCATCCGACGGTACCGGGCCGTGGCACGATGGACCGATGACGGGCGCTAGCCAGACGGAACTAGGGGACGTGCAGCGGACGCTGTTCTTCCCGCTGCTCGCCCGAGCCCGGGAGACGGCGCGCAAGCGACCGCTGCTGAGCGATCCCAAGGCGGTGGATCTGGTCCGCGCGATCGACTTCGACCCGGCCACTTATAACCAGGGCATCATGAGCTTCGTCGTGCTGATCCGCACGATGATCCTGGACTGGTGGGTCAGCCAGTTCCTCGCCGCCCACCCGGACGGGACGGTCGTCGAGCTTGGCACCGGGCTGAACACGCGCTTCGAGCGCACCGACAACGGGTCGGTGCACTGGATCGACCTGGACCTCCCGGACACGATCGAGTTGCGCCGCCGGTTCTTCGCGGACACCGAACGGCGGCGGATGATCTCCGCGTCGCTGACGGACGAGGACTGGCTGGCGGACGTGGCCCGCCGCCCGGGCCCGTACTTCTTCGTGTCCGACGGCGTGCTCGTCTACCTGCGCGAAGCCGACGTCGCCGGCACGCTCACCAGGATCGCGGCCCGGTTCCCTGATGCCATGCTCGCGTTCGATACCTATCCCAGGGTTACCTTCGCCCAGCAGCACAAGATGGCCGCCAAGCGAGGCATCGCCCCCTGGCAGTGGACCTGCGACGACCCGCGCGCGCTCGAGGCGCTCGGCCTGGTCCTGGTGGAATCCGCGACCGTCACCCGCCCGCCGGCCGGCGTCCGCGCCCAGCTGCCCGCCCGCTACCGGCTGCTGCTCCCCCTCGCCAACCCGGTCCTTGGCCGTAGCCTGGCCCTCAGCCTGTTCCGGGCCGCCGGGCCGGACGGGATAGGGAGATGCGCCTGGTTTCCCTGCTGCCGTCGGCGACCGAGATCGTGTACGCGCTCGGCCTCGGCGATGACCTGGTCGGCGTCACGTTCGAGTGCGACGAGCCGGCCGCGGCCCGGGCGGAGAAAGAGGTCGTGGTGGGCGGCCGGGACACCTCAGGCATGTCCCCGGCGGAAATCGACGCGTACGTCCGGGCGCAGCTCGCGGCCGGCGCGGACCTCTATACGCTGCACACCGGCGCCCTCGCCCGGTTGCGCCCCGACCTGATCTTGACCCAGGACCTGTGCCGGGTGTGCGCCCTGCCCTCCGGGCACGTGACCGAGGCGCTCGATTACCTCGGGTGCCAGGCCGACGTGCTCTCCCTCGACCCGTACCGCCTGGATGAGGTGCTCGACACCATCCTCGCCGTCGGGATGAGGACGGGGACGGCGGACCGCGCGACGCGGCTGGTCGCCGGCTTGCGCGGGCGCCTCGCCGCGGTGGCGGCCCGGGTCGCCGGCCGCCCGCGCCCGCGAGTCGCGGTCGTGGAGTGGGTGGACCCGCCGTTCGCGGCGGGGCACTGGATCCCAGACCTGGTAACGGTCGCGGGCGGCGAGCCGGTCGCGGCCCGCCCGGGCCGTCGCTCGGAGCCGCTGACCTGGCCGGAAGTCGTAGCCGCTGACCCTGAACTGGTCCTGGTTGCCCCGTGCGGCTATCACCTTGCGGGTGCGGTGTCCCAGGCCGCCGCGGTGACCGCGGGCGTGGCCGGCATCCCGGTCTGGGCCATCGACGCGGACTCCCTCGTGGTCCGTCCGGGCCCCCGCCTCGTCGACGGGGTGGAGGCGATCGCCGCGATACTCCACCCGGACGCCATGCCGGCGCCGCCGGCGGGCAGCATAGCCCTGGTCACGGCCGCTCAGCCGAGCAGGCGGAACCACGACGAGGAGATGTTACGCGGCGAGTCCGTGGCGGCCGGCTGCGCCGGCCCCTCGACCGCGGCCGTCACCGCGCCGCCGTCCCAGGTCACCTGCGCACGGGAGGAGACCGCGGGCCCGTCCCAGCCGCCCCAGGCCACCGGCGCGGCGGCTCGCTGGCCGGGCTCAAGTGCCACGTACCCGGGGGAGACCCATTCCATGGTGATCACGGTCTCGACCGGCAGCGGCTTGCCGTCAAGCCCGAGCGGCGTGACGCCGGGCTTGCCCGGCAGCCTGGCAAGCACGGTTTCCGGTGTTCTCCGCGATCACCTGACCGCGCAGCCCGTCGCCGTCACGTTCCCACCGCACCGTGACCGACAGGTCGTCCGGCCCGCAGGCCGGCATTTCCGCCCGGCCTGCCGGCCGGCCGCGTCTGGGTTCATCGCCGATGCCCTCCTGAACGTCAGGTTCTCCTCCGCTGCCGAGCATAGGCCGGTTACCGGAGTCCCCGGTTTGCGCTGGCCGCCACGCGGTCGGTAGCCCCAGCCTGAGCCGGCAGCGTGCCTGGTGACGCGGTTATTGGCCGCGTCAGGCCGGTGTGAACGGTGCGGTCACGGGTAGCGGTGGGGCTGTCCACGCATTCGACTTCCAGGGGGACCGTCATGCTCGCTGGCCGGCATCCCATCGACGCGCCCGGTACGGACGAGAAGTCCTGGGCCGCCTGGCCATGGCTGAGCACGCTTCCCGGCAGCGGGCTCGCCGGGCTCGCCAGCGTGACGAGCGCGGTGGTGGTGGCCGCGCACCCGGACGACGAGGTGCTCGGCGCCGGCGGCCTGATTTCCCTGCTCGCCGCGTCGCGCGCGCGGCTGCGCCTGGTGGCGGTCACCGACGGGGAACGCTCGCACCGCGGTCATGCCTCGCCGGCCTTGCTCGCGCGACGTCGGACGGCGGAGACGACCGCAGCCTTGCGCGCTCTCGGCGCCCGGGCGGCCGAGGTGATCAGGCTGCGGCTGCCGGACAGCGGGCTGGCCGGCCGGGAGGCCGACCTCACGGCGGCGCTCGCCCCCCTCGTCCGCGGCTTCGACCTCTGCCTCGCCCCGTGGGTCGGTGACCTGCACCCCGACCACGAGGCGGTCGGCCGGGCCGCGCACCGGGCCGCCCCTGGCATCCTGTACTACTACCCGGTCTGGATGTGGCACTGGGCTTCCCCCGCCGATCCGCGCGTGCCCTGGGACCGGGCGCTGCGCATCCCGCTGCCGCCGCGGTCGGTCGCGAGGAAGCGCGCCGCTATCACCTGCTTCGCCAGCCAGCTGACGGACCGGGGCCACGGCCTCGGCCCCGTGCTGACCCCGGGCGTGATCGCGCACTTCACGCGGGCGATGGAGGTCCTGTTCCCGGTGACGCCCGGCCTGGAGCCGGCCGGATGACGTCACATGAAGTTGCGGGTGTGCAGGGCGGACAGCTCGGCGGCCTCGTCGTCGGGGAAGCCGATGGAGGCGAGCCGCCTGCGGCGGCCCTCGTCCATTCGGGACTGCAGGTCACGGACCGCGCGCCAGCCTTGGCGCACCGCCTCGGGTGACCATGAGCCGGCCGCGAGCAGCACGAGGGCGTCGAAGACCTCGGCGTTCAGGCCGGCGGTGTCTTGCAGCGCCGAATGACGGCGTTCGACCGCCTGGCGCAAGGTGCCCAGGTAGTGCCGGTCGGTCCGGGCCAGGTGCGCGGTGTGCGCGACGCCGAACGCCACGTGCCGAGCCTCGTCCCGGGCCGCGAGCCTGGTCACGTCGGCGGTGACCTGGTCGGGGGCGTGGTCGGTGATGAACCGGAGCAGGTCGAGGAAGGTGCCCTCGCCGAGCACGGACAGCAGGAACGAGGCGGTGGTGAAGTCCGGCTCGTCGAGCAGGGTCTGCAGCGAGGCGCGGCCGCCCGCCGACGAGGTGCCGGGCTCGCCGCCGGACGCCACGGCGCGCCTGGTGAAGACCTCGACGTGCCGTGCCTCGTCGGCGGCCTGGCTGGCGAGCAGCTGCATGACCTCCCGGTAGTGCGGGTGCAGCTGGGAAAGCAGCCGGGCCGGGATGATGAGCGCGGCCTGCTCGTTCTCCACCAGGTAGGTCATCAGCTGCACGACGGCGCGCTCGATCTCGGCGGGCACGGATCGCCCTGGACGGCCCAGTCGACGGCGGTCGCCGGGTCCCACTGGCTGGCCGCCGCCGCGGCGTACAGCTGCGGTGCGATGTCGGCCCACACGTGATCGCGCTCAGACCAGCGGGCGCCCAGCGGCGGCCCGCCCGCCTCGACGAGCGCGCCGCGCGCGGCCAGGCCCCAGGCCTGGCTGGCCCGCGCCGCCGGCGGGCCCGCCGCGGCGCCGGCCGCGGCGCCGTGCCAGCGCTTGTCGCCGGCGCCCCGGACGACGCCGGTCGCCGCGCGCCGGGCCGGTGGCCGCGGAGCATCCGCGACCTGGTGGCCGTGCTCGCGGCACCACGCGGCCAAGGTGCAGCCGCAGCGCGGGTGGGTGCCCGCCACCGCCAGCCGCTGCCCGGGCCGGAGCCCGGACAGCGCCCGGGCGACTAGCAGGTGGCCACCTTCGTCAAGGCCCAGGCCGGCCAGGTCGACGGTCCAACTAGGGCCGGTAGCCCGCCGCGGTCACCGCGCCCGCCGCGTCGTAGAAGTCGGCCTCGTCGACCGCGCGCTCCAGCTGGTCGTAGCCGGACAGGCGGGGCGGCCGCCATTCCTTGAGCCCCTCCAGGTCGAGCAGCGGGCGGAGCGCCGCGTCGGCGTAGTCCATGCCGCGCAGCAGCTCGCCGAGCCGGCCGACGCCGTTGTTGCCCGCCGCGGACGGGCCCGCGGTCATCGTGCAGTGGTCGTAGGGCGGGGTCTGCGCCAGCACCCGGACCGCGCCGGCCGGCAGAACCCCCTCGCGCCCGAACAGCAGCAGGTTCGAGTCGATCATGCACGCCGCGTCGACCCGGTCGGCGGGATCGCCCGCGAACAGCGCGCGGGCCGCGTCCCGCTCACCGCCGATGTGGTCGCCGTGCAGCCCCACGCCGACGTCGAAGCGGCGCACGGCGACGTCGGCGCCCGGCGCCAGGCCGGCCGACCGCAGCAGCGACAGCGGCAGTAGGGTGGCCTGCGGCGAGTCGACCGCGCCGGTGGCGACTGTCCGGCCCGCCAGGTCGGCGAGCGAGGTGACCGGCGAGTCGGCTCTGACAACGATCACCGAGCGCAGGTCGCAGTCGGTGTCGCGCATGGTGAGCGGGGTCAGCGTGGCCCCGCGGGCCGCGGCGAGCCGCCGGGCCCGCACCCAGGCGAGCGGCGAGTTCCACGCGACGTCGACGCGCCCGTCGACCAGGTTGAGCACCTGCCGCTCGTAGTTCGAGTAGAGCACGTAGTCGAAGTCGACCCCGCCGGGCCCGCGCAGCCAGGCGCGGAACCCGTCCCAGATGGTGACCACCTTGGGGTCGTAGGCGACCGCCCCGAGCGTGACACCCATTCACGCCTCCCCGAGCAGCGGCAGGCCGAGGAGCGCGCGGCCGATGAAGTCCTCGAGCGCCGAGGTCGTCGGGGCCATCACCCGGGCCGCCCGCGAGTCGCGGAAGAGCCGCTCGACGACGGACTCCTTGCGGAACGCCGCGCCGCCGCCGGCCTTGAGCGCGAGGTCCGCCGCGTCCGCGGCCGCCTCGCCCGCCGCCGCCTTCACCTCAAGTACGAGAAGCTGCGCGTCGTCCCGACCGTTCTCCACCGCCGTGATGGTCTCGCTGACGTGGGCCCAGGTCCGGTCCGCCTCGATCCGCAGCCGGGCCAGCTGCGCGCGCGGCTCGGCCTGCTGCGCGAGAGACACGCCGAGGTGCTCGAGCCGTGTCCGTGACAGCCGGCCGGCCGTCTCAGTGGCAAGCCGCCGCATCAGCCCCGCGCTCATCGCCGCCGAGCAGATCAGGAATACCGGCAGCACCGCGGCGAGCGCCAGGTCAAGCCCGGCGCCGTCCGAGCCGAGCATCGCGCTGGCCGCCACGGTCACCCCGGCCGCCGTCATCGGGGCCGAGGCGTTGCCGCGCAGCCCCAGCCCGTCGAACGTCCCGGCCACCGACAGCCCTTCGGCGCCGGCCGGCACCAGCCACAGCGTCATCGGCCCCGCGGCGTCCGCGCCGGCCTGCTCGACCACACGTAGCTGTCCGCCTGCCCGGCCGACGTCACCCAGCTCTTGGCCGCGTCGAGCCGCACGGTGTGCCCGTCGCCCGCGGGCACCGCGGTCGACAGCGGCGCCCAGAAGTGGGACCGTGACCCGGTTTCCGAGAACGCGAGCGTGGACAGGTGCCGCCCGGAGGCGATCGCGGTCAGCGTCTCGGAGTCCCCGGCCGCGGTCAGCGCGGCGACCGCCGCGTAGTGCATGGTCACGATCATCGCGGTGGACCCGCACGCGGAGCCGAGCTCGCGCACCACGTCCGCGGCCGCCCGCAGTCCCGCCCCGCCGCCGCCGAACTCGGCCGGGACGGTGAGTGCGAGCAGCCCGGCCGCGCCAAGCGCGCTGACCTGCGATGCGGGGAACTCGCCGGCCGCGTCGACCGCCCCCGCCCCCGGTGCCACAACCTCGTCGATTACCCGCAGCAGGACGTCGCGATACGACTCCCGAGATGGCATTGCCGCCTGCCTCTCATGGTTCTTGGTGCACAGCGCTGCCGGCGTGCACGCCAGCCCGACCGGCCGGCGCTTCCAATAGTCAGCCCTGGTGCTCTCCGTGCGCCACTACCCGTCCGCATAGGAAAATGCCGCGCGAGTTGTGCCGCCGCCCGAGGATCACCGGGGCCGCGCCCGCGGGCGTCAGCCCGACGCGTCGGCGCGCACGTGCTCGAAGATCAGCGACGTCTCGGTGTAGGAGATGTCACCGGTCGCGGACAGAGACTCGACGAATTCCCGCAGCGCCGCGGTCGAGGCCGCGGCCACGTGCAGCAGGAAGTCGTCCTTCCCGGCCAGGAAGAACACGTTGAGCACCTCGGGCAGCCGCGCCACGTCCGCCGCAAACCCGCGGATCCGGCCCCGGGCGTCGGACTGCAACCGGACCGCGATCATCGCCTGGAGGGGCCGTCCGAGCGCGGCCGGGTCCACGTCGGCGTGGTAGCCGCGGATCACGCCGCGCTCGCGCAGCGAGCGGACCCGCCCGAGGCAGGTCGACGGCGCGATGCCCACCCGCTCGGCGAGCGCGTTGTTGGCCAGCCGCGCGTCCCGCGCGAGCTCGCGCACGATGTGCTGGTCGATCTCGTCGAGATCGCCGCCGCCTGGCGCCCCGGTCGGCATCTCGCCTGGCCAGGGGCCCCGAATACGATTCGGCTGACTCCCCGGAGGAAAGGCCTCTGATGAACTTCCCGCTCTCATAGCCCTATCCTACAGAATCTTGTTCATGAATCTAGGCAAATTATCGATTAAAATGCATCATGGACCCAACGGGGCGGAGCCGTGCCGCAACGGAGCCGCCCGCCCGCCCCCGGCAACCGAAGGGTAGACAACGCCATGAAGGTCGGCATCCCCCGCGAGGTCAAGAACCACGAGTACCGCGTAGCGATCACGCCCGCGGGCACCCGCGAGCTGGTGAGCCACGGCCACGAGGTCTACCTGGAGAAGGAAGCGGGCGCGGGCTCCCAGTTCGCCGACGACGCGTACACCGCCGCAGGCGCCACCATCGTCGGTAACGCCGACGACGTGTGGGGCATCGCCGACATGGTGCTCAAGGTCAAGGAGCCGATCGCGGAAGAGTACCACCGCATGCGCCCCGGCCTGACCCTGTTCACGTACCTGCACCTGGCCGCGGACAAGGCCTGCACCGACGCCCTGCTTGAGAACAAGGTCACCGGCATCGCGTACGAGACGGTCCAGCTGGCCGACGGCTCGCTGCCGCTGCTCGCCCCGATGTCCGAGGTGGCCGGCCGCCTCGGCCCGCAGGTCGGCGCCTACCACCTGATGCGCTCAGGCGGCGGCTACGGCGCCCTGCTCGGCGGCGTCCCCGGCACCCGCGCGGCCAGCGTGGTCGTCATCGGCGGCGGCGTCTCCGGCCAGCACGCGGCGCAGATCGCGGTCGGCATGGGCGCGCGGGTCACCGTCCTGGACAAGAACATCGCCAGGCTCCGCCAGATCGACGCGATCTACCAGGGCCGGATCCAGACCGTGGCCTCCAACGCCTACGAGATCGAGCGGGCCGTGCTCGACGCCGACCTGGTCATCGGCGCGGTGCTCGTCACCGGCGCCAAGGCGCCCAAGCTGGTGTCGAACGAGCTGGTCAGCCGGATGAAGCCGGGCTCGGTGCTCGTCGACATCGCCATCGACCAGGGCGGCTGCTTCGAGGACTCGCACGCGACCACGCACGCCGACCCGGTATTCAAGGTCCACGGCAGCGTGTTCTACTGCGTCGCGAACATGCCGGGCGCGGTGCCCAACACCTCCACCTACGCGCTCACCAACGCGACCCTGCCCTACGTCGTCGAGCTCGCCGACCGGGGCTGGCAGGACGCGCTCACCGCGGACCCGGCGCTCGCCCTCGGCCTCAACACCCACGAGGGCCAGCTGACCAACGCCCCGGTCGCGGCGGCGCACGGCTACGAGTCGGTGGCCGTCGAGACGGCGCTCAGCTAAGCACGAGGTAAACAACAGAATCATCCAGAACGGGAGCGGCCAACCCCGGCCCGCACCGTTCCCCGCCCAAGGCGCGCCAGGCCGAAAACCCGGCCCGCGCCCGGGTGGCCCGCAAGCCGCGGGCCGGAAGGCTCCTTCCACCCCACCGAGCCTTCCGGCCCGCGTTCGCGTTCCGTTCCTGCCCTCGCCCGGCCCGTTCTGTTGAGGCCAGCCGGTTCGGTTGAGGCCAGCCGGTAGCAGAGATAACAGCAAGATGCGCGCAGCGCCCGCTGGCTGGCCCGCCCATCCCCCTTGATAACAGCAAGAAGCGCGTAGCGCTGGGTGGCGGTGGCGGTGGCGGTGGGGGCTGGCTGCGGTGGGGGTTACGCGAGGCGGACTGGGAGGGATTCCAGGCCGTGGATGAGCGAGCTGCGCCGCCAGCGCAGCGTCGCCGGGTCGGCGGCGAGGGACAGCGACGGGAACCTGGACAGCAGCGCGCCGAACGCGATCTCGCCCTCAAGCCTGGCGAGCGGCGCGCCGAGGCAGAAGTGGATGCCATGGCCGAAGGCGACGTGCCCGCCCGCGTCGCGTCCCACGTCGAGCCGGTCCGCGTCGGGGAACCGGTCCGGGTCACGGTTGGCCGACGCGGTGGCGCACAGTACCCACTCGCGGGCCGGGATCGTCACGCCGCCGATTTCCACCGGCTCGAGGGTGAACCGCTCGGTCGCGTAGTTCAGCGGGTTGACGTACCGCAGCAGTTCCTCGACCGCGCCGGGCAGCAGCGCCGGGTCGGACCGCAGCCGGTCCAGCTCGGCCGGGCTGGTCAGCAGCGCCAGCGTCCCCGACGCGATCAGGTTGGTGGTGGTCTCGTGGCCGGCGACGAGCAGCAGGAACAGCATTGAGATCAGCTCGCGCTCGCCCAGCGAGTCACCAGAGTCGCGCGCTTCCACCAGCGCCGACACCATGTCGTCGGCGGGATGGGCGCGCTTGGCCGCCACCAGCCCGGTGAAGTAGCGGAACATCGCCTCGCCGGCCGCGCGGAGCGTCCCAGGCGCGGGGTGAACGCCTTGGCGACCAGCTTGCGCAGCCGGGTGTGATCCGGCGGGTCGGCGTTGAGCAGGTGCATGTTGAGGTACGCGCTTACCTCGTCGGGCACCCAGTCCGGTGAGGCCAGCTTGCCAACCCAGTCCTTGTGCATCCGGGGGTCGGCGAGCACGGCGCGCACGTCGGCGTACCTGGTGACCAGTCAGGCGCGCTCGCCGTACCCCGGCATCAGGACCGGCGTGACCGGCCCGTCCTCGCGCATCCTGCTGAAGTAGGCGTGAGGGTCCTGGTAGTAGTCGTCGCCGAGCCTCTCAGCGGGGGGCGCCGCTGGTTCCGTCACACGGACCAGATTACAAGTTATAACGCGAATCTGGGCAAGGCGGGCGCCGGAGCGGCGGTGCGTCAACGAGCGCGCGGCCCCCCGCTGACGGCTAGTCTTAATGCCGTGACCGACCCGAACCGTTACCGTCCAAGGCCCGGGGAGATCCCGGAAGAGCCGGGCGTGTACCGGTTCCGCGACGAGCGCGGCCGGGTCGTCTACGTCGGGAAGGCGAAGTCGCTGCGTCAGCGGCTCAACCAGTACTTCGCCGACTTCACCGCGCTGCACCCGCGCACCCAGCTGATGCTCACCACGGCCGCGAGCGTCGAGTGGACGGTGGTCAACACCGAGGTCGAGGCGCTGCAGCTGGAGTACTCCTGGATCAAGGAGTTCGACCCGCGGTTCAACGTCAAGTACCGCGACGACAAGTCCTACCCCTACCTCGCGGTGACCATGGGGGAGGAGTTCCCCCGGGTCATGGTGATGCGCGGCGCCAAGCGCAAGGGCACCAGGTACTTCGGGCCGTACTCGCACGCCTGGGCGATCAGGGAGACGGTCGACACGCTGCTGCGCGTCTTCCCGGTCCGCACCTGCTCCACCGGCGTGTTCAGGCGGGCCGGCCAGATCGGCCGTCCCTGCCTGCTCGGCTACATCGGCAAGTGCTCCGCGCCGTGCGTGAAGAAGATAACCATGGCCGAGCACCGGGCGCTCGCCGAGGACTTCTGCGACTTCATGTCCGGCCAGACGAGCCGGTTCATCCGCAAGCTGACCGCGGAGATGAAGGCGGCCTCGGATGAGGAGGAGTACGAGCGGGCGGCCCGGGTGCGCGACGACGTCAAGGCACTAGAACGCGCCCTGGAGAAGCAGGCGGTGGTGCTCGGCGACGGCACCGACTGCGACGTGATCGCGCTGGCGGAAGACCCGCTCGAGGCCGCGGTGCAGATCTTCTACGTGCGCGGCGGCCGGATCAGGGGCCAGCGCGGCTGGGTGTCGGAGAAGGTCGAGGAGACGACCACGGCCGACCTGGTTGAGGTGTTCCTCGGCCAGTTCTACGGTGACGCCGGGGCGGGCGACAGCAACGGGATCCCCCGCGAGGTCCTGGTGCCCGAGCTGCCGCCGGACATCGAGGCGATGACGGAGTGGCTGACGCAGCGCCGCGGCGGCCCGGTGCGGCTGCGGGTCCCGCAGCGGGGCGACAAGAAGGCCCTGGCCGAGACCGTCGCCCGCAACGCCAAGGAGTCGCTGGCGCTGCACAAGCTGCGCCGCGCGAGCGACCTCACCACGCGGTCCAAGGCGCTGCATGAGATCCAGGACGCGCTCGAGCTTGACGACGCGCCACTGCGCATCGAGTGCTACGACGTGTCCAACCTGCAGGGGACGCACGTGGTCGCGTCCATGGTCGTCTTCGAGGACGGCCTGGCCCGCAAGAGCGAGTACCGGCGCTTCTCCGTCAAGGGGCACGACGGGACGGACGACATCTCGGCGATCCGCGAGGTCGTCACCCGCCGCTTCCGCCGCTACCTGGAGGAGCGGGAGCAGTTGGGCGAGCTCGACATGCTCGGCGATCCCGAGGCGGGCGACCAAGGGCACGATGAAGATAACGACCAGTCGCAGCGACTGGTGGTTACCCCGCAACGCAAGTTCGCCTACCCGCCCAACCTGGTGGTCGTGGACGGCGGCGCGGGCCAGGTCGCGGCGGCCGCCGCGGCGCTCGCCGACCTCGGCATCGACGACGTGTCCGTCTGCGGCCTGGCCAAGCGGCTTGAGGAGGTCTGGCTGCCCGGCCAGGACTACCCGGTGATCATGTCCCGCTCCTCGGAGGGCCTGTACCTGCTGCAGCGGGTGCGGGACGAGGCGCACCGGTTCGCGATCACCTTCCACCGGGCCAAGCGGGGCAAGGCGGCACTGGGCTCCGCGCTCGACGCGGTGCCAGGGCTCGGGCCTTCCAGGCGGGCGGCGCTGCTCAAGGCGTTCGGCTCGGTGAAGGCGGTGTCGGCGGCGACGCCGGAGCAGATCGCGGCGGCAGTGCCCGGGATCGGCCCTAAGCTGGCCGAGACGGTGGTCGCCGCGCTGCAAGGGGTACGGGGGTCTGATCAGTGACTGAGAACGCTGGTGAGCGGGTGACGCCGGGCGTGCCCGACGTCGTCATCATTACCGGCATGTCCGGCGCCGGGCGGTCCACCGCGGCCAAGTCGCTTGAGGACCTCGGCTGGTTCGTGGTGGAGAACCTGCCGCCCGCGCTGCTGCCCACCATGCTTGACCTGGCCGACCGGGCCTCCCTGGCCGGCGTCGCGGCGATCATCGATGTCCGGTCGCGGGCGTTCTCCACCGACCTGAAGTCCGCGATCTCATCGCTCGGCGCGCGCGGCGTCGTCCCGAGCGTGCTGTTCCTCGAGGCCTCCGACGCGACCCTCGTCCAGCGCTTCGAGAACGTGCGCAGGCCGCACCCCATGCAGGGCGCGGGCACGATACTCGACGGCATCACCGCGGAGCGGGAACTGCTGCGCGAGATCCGCGGCGACTCCGACATCGTCCTCGAGACGTCCGCGCTGAACGTGCACGAGCTGCGCGCCCGGATGCACGGCTACTTCGGCGGCGACTCGCTGACCGGGCTGCGGCTGAACATCGTCTCGTTCGGCTACAAGTACGGGCTGCCGGTGGACGCGGACCTGGTCGCCGACTGCCGGTTCCTGCCCAACCCGCACTGGGTCCCCGAGCTGCGGCCGCTGAGCGGCCTTGACGCGTCGGTGCGCGACTACGTGCTTGGCCAGCCCGCCGCGACGGCGTTCGTCGCCGCTTACCTCGCGGTGCTCGACGTGTCGCTACCCGGCTTCGAGCGGGAGGGCAAGCGGTACGTGACGCTCGCCGTCGGCTGCACCGGCGGCAAGCACCGGTCGGTGGCGATCGCCGAGCAGCTCGCGGCCCGGCTGGCCGGCCGCGACGTGTCGGTGTCGCACCGCGACCTAGGGCGGGAGTGAGTACTTGGCTCCTCGAGGGTCGATCGCGCCCGGGGGGCGCCCCCGACCCACCTGAGGCCCCGGGATAGCCCGATGGATGTCGTCGCGCTCGGCGGCGGGCATGGTCTCGCCGCATCCCTGTCCGCCCTGCGGCGCGTGACGGACCACGTCACCGCGATCGTCACCGTGGCCGACGACGGCGGTTCGTCGGGACGACTGCGCCAGGAGTTCGGCGTGCTGCCGCCCGGCGACCTGCGGATGGCGCTCGCGGCGCTGTGCTGCGACGACGACTGGGGCACCACGTGGGCCCGGGTGGTGCAGCACCGGTTCGGCGGCGACGGCGACCTGGCCGGCCACTCCCTCGGGAACCTGCTCATCGCCGGGCTGTGGGACCTGCTCGGCGATCCCGTGGCCGCCCTGGACTGGGTGGGGCGGCTGCTGCGGGTGAACGGGCGGGTGCTGCCGATGGCGGCGGTGCCGCTGGACATCGTCGCCAGCGTGGAAGGACTTGACCCCGCCGCGCCCGCCGCGGTCTCCACGGTGCGCGGGCAGGCCGCGGTGGCGGTCACCCCGGGCCGGGTCCGGTCGATCTCGCTGCTGCCCCCGGACCCGCCGGCGGTGCCCGAGGCGGTCGCGGCGGTGCGCGAGGCGGACTGGGTGGTGTTCGGTCCGGGCTCGTGGTTCACCTCCGTGCTGCCGCACCTGCTCGTTCCGTCGCTGCGGTCCGCGCTGACCGCCACGCCCGCGGGTAAGCTCGTCGCGCTGAACCTGGTACCGCAGCCTGGGGAGACCGAGGGATTTTCGCCGCACAGGCACCTGGAAGTTCTCGCCGATCACGCGCCATCATTGTCTTTCGACATCGTGCTCGCCGACGCAGGCGCCGTGGCCGGGGCGGAGGATGACCTGCGGAAGGCGGCGGAGCTGCTGCACGCCTCGCTGGCGATCGCCGACGTGGCGTCGGCGGGCGGTACGCGGCACGACCCGGTGCGGCTGGCCGCGGCGTACCGGCGGGTTTTCAGGGCGGGGAAGCGGCCTCGTACGGGGGAGCAGTACTAGTCATGGGGGTGACGCGATGGCGATGACCAGCGTGGTGAAGGACGAGCTGAGCCGGGTGCCGGTGGTCAAGCCGTGCTGCAGGAAGACCGAGGTGTCCACGCTGCTGCGGTTCGCGGGCGGGCTGACGCTGACCGCGGGGCACATCGTGATCGAGGCCGAGCTGGACACCGCGGCGGTGGCGCGGCGGCTGCGCGCCTCGATCGCCGAGGTGTTCGGCCAGCCGTCCGAGCTGCTGATCCTCGCGCCGGGCGGGCTGCGCAAGGGCAGCCGCTACGTGGTGCGGGTGTCGAAGGGCGGGGACAGCCTGGCCAGGCAGGCCGGCCTGATCGACACCTTCGGGCGGCCGGTGCGCGGGCTGCCGCGGCAGGTGGTGTCCGGCGGCATCTGCGACTGCGAGGCCGCCTGGCGGGGCGCGTTCCTTGTGCACGGGTCGCTCACCGAGCCGGGCCGGTCGATGGCGCTCGAGATCACCTGCCCCGGTTCGGAGTCCGCGCTTGCCCTGGTCGGCGCGGCGCGGCGGCTCAAGATCTCCGCCAAGGCGCGGGAGGTGCGCGGCGTGGACCGGGTGGTGATCCGCGACGGCGAGGCGATCGCCGCGATGCTCACCAGGCTCGGCGCGCACGACAGCGTGCTCGCCTGGGAGGAACGGCGGATGCGCCGCGAGGTCCGGGCGACCGCGAACCGGCTGGCGAACTTCGACGACGCCAACCTGCGCCGCTCGGCGCGGGCCGCGGTCGCCGCGGGCGCCCGGGTGGAGCGTGCCCTTGAGATCCTCGGCACCGATGCCCCCGGTCACCTGGTGATGGCCGGCCAGCTGCGGGTGGCGAACCGGCAGGCGTCACTTGAGGAACTCGGCCAGCTCGCCGACCCGCCGCTGACCAAGGACGCGATCGCCGGCCGGATCCGCCGCCTGCTCGCGATGGCCGACCGCCGCGCCGCCGACCTCGGCATGCCCTCCACCGAGGCCTTCCTCACCGCCGACATGCTCCCGTAGGACCATCAGGGCCGCGGGAGGCGGCGCGGGCGAGCGCGATGGCGAGGACGGCGAGCAGGGAGACCGTGGTCAGCGCGATGCGCAGGCTCAGGCCGGTGGCGAGGAAGCCGATGAGGGGCGGGCCGAGCAGGAAGCCGGCGTAGCCGAGGGTGGAGGCGGTGGCGACGCCGTTGGGGCCTGCGAGGAGGCCGACCCTGGTCATGGCGGTGGGGAACGCGTTGGCGACGCCGAGGCCGGTAAGCGCGAAGCCGGCCAAGGCCAGCGGCAGCACCGGGGAGAGCGCGGCGGCGAGCATGCCGGCGCAGGTGACGAGGCCGCCGTAGACCAGGACGCGGGTCTGGCCGAGGCGGGCGAGCAGCCAGCTCCCCGCGAGGCGGCCGGCGGCCTCGGCGAGCGCGAACGAGGCGTAGCCCGCGGCGGCCAGGCCCGCCGCGGCGCCCAGGTCGACGTGCAGGTGCAGGGCGCCCCAGTCGCTGATCGCGCCCTCGCCGTAGGTGGAGCAGAGGGCGATCACGCCGAGCAGCAGCACGGTCCGCCACACCCCGGCGTGCTTGCGCGGGGTGGCCGGGCGGAGCACGCCCTCGTTCTGTACCCGCTCGCCGGTCATCTCCGCGGCAGTTACGTCCACGGCGGGCAGCGGCGTGGCCAAGATGACCCGGCCGCAGACCGCGGTCACCGCCAGGCCGAGCACGCAGACCAGCGAAAAATGAGCGAGCGGGCTGAGCGCGGGCGCGGCGAGGCCGCCGAGCGCCGAGCCGGCCAGGCCGCCGAGCGACCAGGCCGCGTGGAACGACGGCATGATCGGGCGGCCCGCGGCGGCAACCAGGTCCACGGCGAGGCTGTTCATCGCGACGTTGAGGCCGCCGTAGCCGATGCCGAACACGATGAGCGCGAGGCCGAGCGCGGGAGCGGACCTGGCCAGCGCGGGTGCGAGCAGTGCGAGCGACAGCCACGCGCCGCCCGCCACCACGACGCGTGCGCTGCCGCGCCGGCGGCACAGCGCCCCGGTCAGCGTCATCGTGGCGATCGCGCCGCCGGACGCGCCGAGCAGCGCGATGCCGAGCGCCGCGGGAGACGCGCCGACCGCCGCCTTCACCGCGGGGATACGCACGGCCCAGCTGGCGAAGATGAAGCCGTCGACGGCGAAGAACACCGTGACGGCGACCCGCACCCGGGCGATGTCGTTGCGCACGTTAACCGGCACCGGTATTTTGTTTAGCAGCTGCACAAAACAAGGATAGAGGCTAATCGAAATGCGGACAACGGGGGCGGAGCCGAATCCGGCCGGCCATGCACCGCGCACGCTGGCGGGGACCGCGCTGACCCTCATCCACGCCGGGCTCGCGCCCACCCGGTCGGCGCTGACCGACAGGCTCGGCGTCACCCGCGCGACCGTCGGCGCGATCACCGGGGAACTGCGCGACCTCGGGCTGATCGTCGTGGGCACCGGACCCCGGGGCGGGGAGCCTTCCCAGGGCAGGCCGTCGCACCGGCTGCTGCCTGACCCGGCCGGCCCGGTCGCGCTGGCCGCCCAGGTGCACCCGGACGGCTTCTCCGTGGCGCTTGTCGGGCTCGGGGGCGTGGTCGTCGCCCGGCACGACGAGCGCGTGCCCGTGCCGGCCGACCCCGGCCGGGCGCTGGCGCCTGCCGCCGCGGCGGGCGCCGGGCTGCTGCGCGCGTCGCGGCGCCGGTGCGTCGGCGCCGCCGTCGCCGTGCCCGCCGCCGTCACCCGGCCGGAGGGCCGGGCGGTGCGCTCGCTGTACGCCGGCTGGCCCGATGGCGCGCCGGTCCGCGATCTTTTCGCCGCCGAACTCGCCCGGCACGGCGGGCCGGGGCCGGAGGGCCGGGCCGGCGGCCGGGCTGGCGGCCGGGCTGGCGGAGTGCGAAGCGGTTAACGACGTCAACGCGATCGCGCTCGCCGAGCACCGGCACGGCGCCGGCCGCGGTGCCAGCCACCTGCTCGTCGTGGTGGCCGAGCACCGGGGCGTGGGCGGTGCGCTCGTGCTCGGCGGCGTCCTGTACACCGGCAGCACGGGCCTCGCCATGGAGGCGGGCCACGTGAGCGTCGACTCAAGCGGCCGCTTGTGCCCCTGCGGCAACCGCGGCTGCCTGAACGTTGAGACGGACGCGGCGCGCTTCCTTGCCGCCGCCGGGCGGGTGCCGGCACCAGATGGCGTCCTCCTTGACGAGGCCGTCGCCGTGCTGCGCGCGGGGTACCCCGCCGACCGGCGGGTACGCGAGGCCGCCGACGTGATAGTCGCCCGGCTCGGCCTCGGCCTCGCCGGGCTCATCAACGTGGTCAACCCGGACCGGGTGCTGCTCGGCGGCCTGCACGGGCACCTGCTGCTCGCCGCGCCCGGCCGGCTCCGTGAGGCCGTTGCCCAGGGCAGCCCCTGGGGCTACGGCGCGCGGATCCCGGTCGAGCCCTGCACGCTTGACGATTCCGCGCTCATCGGCGCGGCCGAGGTGGCCTGGCAGCCCGTGCTCCGCAACCCCGCGCTGCTCGGGACGTGACCGCGGCCCGTAGCCTCTGCCGCCGATACCGGTCCTTGCCTGCGGAATCGTTTCCATGAGGGAAACGGAGTGTCACAGATACGTGACTATTGCGGGCGATGCAATTGCACGCGGGGTCAGTGCGCCATTAGGGTGGCAAGCGGTTAGCGGGGAAGCGCCCGGCGTGCCGGACGTTACCGTCTACTTAGGAACAGGTGACAAAGGCATGCGCACTACTGGCTGGGCCTAACGGCCTTCACGCTCGCGCGAACGCAGTGCGCCGATCGCTGCCGCGCGCGCCTTCATCAGCTCGGCGGACGGCGGGGCGCCGGCGGCCTGCCTGCCCCGGTTTACTCCGAGGCGGGTCAGCCGCCGCTGCCTGGCCGTCGGCCCGTACCCGGTCAGCGCGCGGCGAACGGCTGACTGGCACCACCACCGGGTGGCCGCGGTTGACACCGGGTTGACCGCCGCCCGGACGCGCCGACCGACCTGAGACATGCCTGCCCCCTTAGCGGTCGCGAACGTACAGCTTGCTCGCGCCGTACCCAGGATACGCCGCGAGCAGCCGGAAGTGCGCGGCGAACCAGGCTTGCAGGTCCGTCGTCCACGGGATGCGCGCGGCGGCGCCGCCGGACAGCCACACGTAGCGCGCCTGGCCGAAGATGGCCTCCCAGCCTGCCGCCACCCGCGGCCGCTGCCCGGCACCGCCCTGCGGTGACACGCCGCCGCTGAGGGCGAGGGTGGTAGCGAGCGAGTCGACGAGGTCGGGGCAGGCCGGGCCGGGCGCGGTGAACCGGTTCGCCGCGATGGCGAAGGAGACCTGGTCGGCGACCAGGCAGGCGCCCTCGGGAACCAGCGCGGACGCGCTCGGCGGGCTGGCCGGGACGTGCGCGGGCGCCAGTTCGCGCGCCTCGGCGGCCGCGACGGCCAGGATGACGACGGCGACCGCGGCGCCGACGACCCGCCGCGCCGCCCTGGCGCGGGGCTCGCCGCCCTGGATCAGGCAGGCGAGGCTGCCGACCGCGGTGCCGGCCGCGATGGCCAGCCACGGCGCCGGGAAGTCCGGGTAGTGGTAGAAGAACGCCGAGTAGCCCATGATCGCCGCGGTCGCGAGCACCGCGGTGGCCAGGGCGAACCACTCAAGCGGCGTCCGCTGGCGAACTTTCGTCAGGTACCCGGCGGCGATCACCGCGATGCCCGCGGCGGCCGCCGCGAAGGCCGGCCAGCCCACCGCGACGGTGCGGGTGGACGCCTCCGCGCCTATGGCGAACAGCGAGTGCGCGGTGGTGCCGGGGGCGGCGAGCTTGCCGTTCCTGGTGAGCATGTCAACCAGCCCGGTCAGGTGCGCCAGCCGCAACGACACCGGACTGTACGAGCCGACCCGGCTGACCTGGTAAAGCAGCGTCTGGTGCACGAACCCCGACGGGTCGGCCAGGGCGAACGGCCCGGCGAGCACCGCGAAGCCGGCGGCCGCGCCGCCGAGCAGCGCGCCCGCGCGCCGGCCGCGCGACGTCCCGGCCGGCGGCCTCGCGATGAGGCAGGCCGCGAGCAGCACGGCCGCGGGGGCCGCCGCCCAGAACTTGACCGCCACGCCGCAGCCGAACGCCACGCCCGCCCAGGCGAGCCACTTCGGGCTCGCCAGCCGGCCCTCGCGGAACGCCGCGGTCGCCGCGAGCAGGCAGGCGAGGTTCATCCAGGGCTCGAGCAGCAGCGTGCGCGCGGAAAGCACGTCCGCCGGGTACACGGCGAGCAGCCCGGCGGCCACCGCGCAGGTGATCACGCCGCGGTGCCGCACCAGGCGCCCGGCGAGCGGTACGCAGGCGGTGCTGGCGAGCACGCTGAGCACCCGGGCCGCCGCGAGCCCGGTCGCTTGCGAGGTCAGCGTCCCCGCCAGCCCCGCGGGCAGCGCGACGACGATGATGCCGGGGGGCTGGACGAACGCGTAGTCCCTGTACGGCATGGCGCCGTGCAGCAGTCGCGTCGCCGCCCCGAGGTAGACGCCGTCGTCGTACTCGACCGTGCCGGAGGTCAGGAAGCCCGGCCTGGTGAGGAGGAACAGCCGCAGCGCCAGCGCGAGCGCGGTCGCGGCGAGGATCACCAGCCCGGTCGGCGGCATCGCGCGCAGCCGGCCACCGAGTCCCGCGACCCGCCGCGGCGCGCCCGGCGGGGTCGCGTCTCGGGCCGTCGCGCCCGCCTGGTCGCCGGGCACCTGGTCCCTCGCGCGCCGGACAGCAGGCATGTGAACGCTCCACGGGTACAGGCAATGGGTCGGCTGGAGTGGCTTAATTTATCATTCTGCGCCGGGTCGCCGGTCAGCGCGGCAACTGGCGCGCAGTCAGCGGCCGTCCGGTTCGCCCGCAGCCCTAGGGCGCGTCGCCCGCCCGTGCGGCATCTGGCCAAAAGGAAAGGCAAGAAAGGCGAAGGACCTTCGGCGCGCTCCTGTCATTCTGGTCGTCCGACTCATAATCGGCTTATTGTGGCAGCGTGGTGCTTCAACGGACGTCCAGGTAGCTCGCGCGAACGCGGTGCGGCTATTGCCAATTTGACCGTTCCGCTCGGCGGTTTCGTCATTAATCCCAAAAGAGATACTTCGGAGGCGATCATCAAACGGGGGCGGCTGTCCGCGTGAGCCCGCCAGAAGTCCCAGGCCCCGGGCCTGAGCATGGGCCCCGCAAGGTGGCGACTCCCTAAGAAGTCGTTCGGGTTCCGGTGCCGAAATGTTCCGGTCGCGCCATTTGAGGGCAACGACCTTCTGTGTTTCCTCTTTTCTTGAATAAAAGCCTCGAGTTTGCTCTGTAATCGGAGTCCCTTGATTTATTCGCTGGGCTCGTGGTATACGGTTGTGGCCGAATGGAACCGCCCCGCCTTAACGGCTACGTACGCCCGTTGCGGGTGATTTCTCGTGCCGGGTTGGCATGGAGTGGGCGGTGCGGTTCCCTGGGGGAGGAGGCCGATGTCGCTGCCGGGTTCACGCCGCGTCGCCCGGCGCCCCAGCGAAGCTCTCCGCGTGGCCGGCGCGGCTGGGTCGGCCAGGATCGTGCTGGCGGGCCACGAGCGGGTCGTCGTCACCTACAGCGTCCGCGACGGCATCGCCTACGTGCTGTCCCCGCCGGGCGAGGGTCCGGGGGCGGTGCTGCGCGCCGCCCGGCTGGTCCTGCCCGACGACGCCTACGAGGAGCTGGCGAGCCGCCTCGGTGTCTCCGTCGACTGGTCGGCGGAGTGAACAGCCGCCGCAGCACGCAGCCCGGGTGCGGTGACCAGGGGATGGAGCCGTGGTGGCCAGCGGTGCTACCCGCCTTTCCGGTCCCGCCCGGTCTGGTTCCGCAGGGACTCGACCAGCGCGGCGACGTGCTGCCGGTCTTCCGGGGACAGTTCGTCGATGCTGGCGATGAGCAGATCGCGTTCCTTGCCGCCGTGCTGTTGCTGTCCGGGGGCTGGTTCGTCGTAGTAGTACAGGCCGGCGGACTCGGCGGCGGCGGCGCGGACCACGGCAACCGGTACGTCAAGTCCGCGGGCCAGGCCGTCTATGGTAGCCGGGCGAGGCGGACGTACCAGGTTGCGGGTGATGGCCAGGGTATAGACGGTGGATCGATGCAGCCCGCCGCGGCGGGCGACCTCGCCGTAGGACCAGTTCCGCTCCCGCAGTCGCTGCTGGATAAGGCGCTGCAGTGGGTTGTCAGTCCGTTCATGCGGTACCGCGGCATCCGCTGTCCGCGTGGACGGGTCCGGTTCGTCCTCTCTGGCGTGCACTATCACGGTCATCAATTTAACAGCTTTCAATTTCACTATTAGTAATCGCCTGCAGACTGACGGTAGTGCTGCTAGTGTACGACTGCCAACGTACAAAGTGTGCGCTGGTAAGCGTACGCCAGATCATGGCAGTACCACGTCTCGAAGGGGGCTTCATGTTTAACGAGCCAGCGGTCTCAATGCGTGAGCTGGAGCTGGAGAGCGCCGCGCTGCTGCCCGGCCGCCAGACCCTGATGGTCCTGCGGTGGCACGGGTGGGGTCACGGCCAGGACTGCGGTTACGGCGGCGGCGACGGCGGCGGCGACAGCTACGGCTGCGGCGACGGCGGCGACAGCTACGGCGACGGCGGCGACGGCTGCGGCGGCGGCGGCTACGGCTGCGGCGACGGCGGCGACAGCTACGGCTGGGACGACGACTGCGACTAGCGGCCGTTTAGCTCTGCCCGCCGTCGCCGGGGGCAGGGCGTGGCAGCGGGGGACCGCCCGGCTTTGTCCGGGCGGCCCTCCTTTGCTCGCGGTGTGCGAGGAGGACTCATGGGCGTTGACCTGGCCGCCGCCCGCCCCGCCCCGCCCCGGCTGGGCGCCGGGGATTACCGGCCCTGTCGGCATCGCGTCAGGGCGCCGGCAGTCGGGCTTATCGGGCATTGCGCTGCGCTACGGACATTTGGGTAACTCGCATTCGTGGCACGGCAGTTACCGCATTTCGGCGGCCTGCATCGTCATCGGCCAGGGCTTTACCCGCCATTAATACCAGAAGAGATCATTCGAGAAGTGCATCCGGACCAGATCGAATTGTCCCTGCTGGCCCGCTATGCGTTCGTCGAGGCGGTGGGTTTGCGTGAAACCCGTTCCGGCGTCGGCTGCGTAATGTTCTGATTGTGTCATTTACGGCGAACAGGCTCACGTGATCCCCGGTTTCCTCGGCTAAATGGCCTTTATTCAGCGAGGCCGTGATATACGTTTGTGACCGAATGGAGCCGCCCCGCCTTAACGGCTACGTACGCCCGTTGCGGGTGATTTCTCGTGCCGGGTTGGCATGGAGTGGGCGGTGCGGTTCCCTGGGGGAGGAGGCCGATGTCGCTGCCGGGTTCACGCCGCGTCGCCCGGCGCGCCAGCGAAGCTCTCCGCGTGGCCGGCGCGGCTGGGTCGGCCAGGATCGTGCTGGCGGGCCACGAGCGGGTCGTCGTCACCTACAGCGTCCGCGACGGCATCGCCTACGTGCTGTCCCCGCCGGGCGAGGGTCCGGGGGCGGTGCTGCGCGCCGCCCGGCTGGTCCTGCCCGACGACGCCTACGAGGAACTGGCGAGCCGCCTCGGTGTCTCCGTCGACTGGTCGGCGGAGTGAACAGCCGCCGCAGCACGTGCAAGCAAAGTTCGGTTCGCTGCGTGCGGCGGGCAACGACATGTTGAGAAATGTTCGATTTTACGATACGTAATCGGCTGCGGACTCATGGTGGCGACTGCTACCGTACGGTTGTCAACATACGAAACGTACGTTGACAACCGTACGAAAATTCATCAGCAGTACCACGTCTCGAAGGAGGCTTCATGTTGAACAAGCCAGCCGTTTCAATGCGCGAGCTGGAGCTGGAGAGCGCAGCACTGCTACCCAGCCGGGAGACCCTGATGGTGCTCAGGTGGCACACCAGCCACGGCGGCAACGGCTACTGCGGCGACAGCTACGGCCACCACCACCACGGCTGCGGCGACGGCTACGGCCGCGACGGCTACGGCCACCACCACCACGGGCTACGGCAACTGGGGCCGCGACGGCGGCGACGGCTGCGGCGACGGCGACGGCGGCTACGGCGGCGGGGGCTACGGCGGCGGCGACGGCGGCGGCTACGGCGGCGGCTACGGCGGCGGCGACGGCGGCAGCTACGGCGGCGGCGACGGCACTGCGACTACGATAGCCGTCGAGCCTGCGTGCCCGCCATTACGGGGAGGCAGGCGTGGCAGCGGGGGACCGCCCGGCTTTGTCCGGGCGGCCCTCCCCTTGTTCCGCGGCGAGGAAGGGCGACGCATGAGCCTTGACCTGGCTTACCCGCCCCGGCTGGCCGACGGGGTGGAACTGCTCGGCGAGCTGAGGGACAGCGGCTTCACGAACGCCGCCTGCCCTGGTGCGGCGGGCCGACGGCCAGATGATCCAGCTGTCGCAGCTGCTGTACCTGGTCGCCTGCCGGATCGACGGCAACCGGGCCCCCGGCGCCATCGCGGACCTGGTCAGCGGCGACCTGGGCCGGCCGCTGAGCGCCGGCCAGGTCAGCCTATCTCATCGCCGGCAAGCTGGCGCCCCTCGGCGTGGTGGCCGGCGGCCCCGCCGCAGGCCGCCCCGCCGGCGGCCAGCCCGCTGCTCGCGCTGCGGGCCCGGGCCACCCTGCTGCCCGCGGCGGCCGCCAGCCTCGCCGGGGCGCTGTTCCGGCCGCTGTTCCACTGGCCGGCGATCGCGGCCGTCCTGGCCGGCGCCTGCGCCATGGACTACTGGCTCTTCCTGGACCACGGGCTGTCCGGCGCCTATCGCCAGGTACTCGGCGACCCGGCGGACCTGCTGCTGGTGGCCGCCCTGACCATCGCCTCCGCCCTGTTCCACGAGTGCGGGCACGCCGCCGGGTGCCGCTACGGCGGCGCCCGCCCCGGCCGGATCGGGGTCGGCATCTACCTGGTATGGCCCTCCTTCTTCACCGACGTCACCGACTCCTACCGGCTCGGCCGGGCCGGCCGCCTGCGCACCGACCTGGGCGGCGTGTACTTCAACGCGATCTTCATGCTCGCGCTGGCCGCCTGCTACGCCGCCACCGCCAATGAGGTCCTGCTGCTGGCCATCGCCATCACCCACCTGGAGATGCTCGAGCAGCTGCTGCCCGTCGTCCGCTTCGACGGCTACTTCATCCTCAGCGACCTCGTCGGCGTGCCCGACCTGTTCGCCCGCGTCGCCCCCGTCCTGCGCACCGCCTTCGCCCGCGGCCGCCACACCCGCGCCGCCGCGCTGCGCCGTCCCGCCCGCCGCATCATCACCATCTGGGTGCTGTGCGTCATCCCCCTGCTCGCCTTCACCGCAGGGTCCCTGCTGCTCTACCTTCCCGCCTTCAACCGCTCCCTGTGGCTGACAGTGAGCAGCGCCGCGCGCCTCGTGGCGGGCGACATCGCCGGCCGCCGGTACGCCGCCGCGGCGCTCAACGCGATCGGCGGGGCACTGGCCGCGCTCTCCGGCGCCGGATCGCTTTACGCACCGTCGGGCTCACCCGCCGCGCCGCCGCCATCGCCACCCGCTGGACCGCCAGCCACCCCCGCCGCCGCCTCGTCGCCGTCGCCGTCATCACCGCCATCGCCGTGTCGCTCCCCCTGTTCTGGGCCGCCCACGGCCAGTTCCGCGACTGGTAACCACTGGTCACGCCTGCAGCGGCATGAGCTCTCTGGCGAACCCGTCAACCAACTCACCGAGGGCCGGCTTCCCGCCTGCCGGGCTCGCCCGCAACTAGCGGATCGGCCGAACCTCGATCGCGGTGCCAGCCGGAAGATCGCCCTGGCCTGCGGGGATCGGCCACCAGGCGTCCGCGCGGGCGAGCTGGCTGATCGAGCCCGCGCCGCGCCTGGCCGGCGTGGCGGACGGGAGACCGCCCCGGCCGGCCGGGCCGAGGGTGACGAGCACCCAGTCCTCGACGTCGGCCGGGGAGGACCAGTCGCGGTCAAGGCGCGCGCGGACGGGCCCGGCGGCGGGCGCCTGGCCAGCCAGGGCATCGAGCATCGGCGCCGCGAACAGCTCGAAGATCACCGCGGTGGCCAGCGGGTACCCGGGCAGGCCGATCACCGGGGCGACACCGGACCGGTGACCAGCCCCGGGCCGCTTGGCGTGGCCAAGCAAGGCGGGATGACCGGGCCGGACGGCGACGCCGGCGACCGCGACGCCGCCGACCTGGGCGAGCACCGCGGCGGCGTGGTCGCCGCGCCCCCGGCTCGACCCGGCGATGACGACCACCAGGTCCGCCTCGGCGGCCGCCCGGCGCAGTTCCGCGGCGAGCACGTCAGGGTCGTCCGCGACCACGGCGCTGACCAGGGGCACCGCGCCGAGCTGCCGGCACCGCGCGGCGAGCATGAGCGAGTTCGTGTCGGTGATGTCGCCCCGGCGCAGCGCCGCGCCGACGGGGCGGATCTCGTCTCCGGTCGGGATGACCGCGACGACCGGGCTTCGCGCGACGGTCACCGTCGCGTGCCCGCCGGCCGCCGCGGCGGCCAGGTCGCCCGGCCGCAACCGCCGGCCCGCCGGCACGAGCAGTTCCCCCGCCGCGAAGTCCTCGCCCGCCGTGCGCACGTTCCGCCCAGGGGCCGCGGGCCAGGTACTCCCGCCGTCGCTGCCCCGCCGGACGCCCGCCGCCGGGTTGACGATAAGGCTGCCGTCCTCCTGCGGCAGCAGCCATTCCCGCATCACCACGGTGTCCGCGCCGTCCGGTACCGGGTCGCCGGTATCGATCCACTCGAACGACCCGGCAGGCAGCCGCACCGGCTGGTCATCCCCGAGCGTCCCGGCCGGGCCGGCGAGATCGGCCGCGCGCACCGCGATGCCGTCCATCGCCGCGCAGGCCGTGCGCGGCGACGGCCAGCGGGCGACGACGGGCGCCGCGGTGACCCGCCCGAGCGCCTCGCCGACCGGGACGGGGAGGGCGGGCGGGCCGGGGCGAGCCTCACCGCCCACGGTTCCCGCCGCTGGCCACCCCGCCTGGGCGAGTGACCGCGCCCAGCGTTCAAAGGCGGCGTGTGGCGCCGGCCGGGCGCCGCCGTCCGCGCGCGTCATGCCGCTATCGCTACCCGGTTCGCGCCGGTGTAGACGTTCATCGACTGGCCGCGCAGGAAGCCGACCAAGGTCAGCCCGGCCTCCTCGGCGAGGTCGGCGGCGAGCGACGACGGCGCGGACACGGCGGCGAGTAGCGGGATGCCGGCCAGCACCGCCTTCTGCACCAGCTCGAACGAGGCGCGGCCGGAAACCAGCAGCGCGCAGCCGGCCAGCGGCAGCTTGTCCTGGAGTACCGCCCAGCCGACGATCTTGTCGACCGCGTTGTGCCGGCCGACATCCTCCCGGACGGCGATCAGTTCGCCCGCCGCGGTGAACAGGCCGGCCGCGTGCAGCCCGCCGGTCGAGGAGAAAACCCGCTGCGCTTCCCGCAGGCGGCCGGGCAGGGACGCGAGCATGCCGGGGGTGAAGACCGTATCGTCGCCGGACAGCGGCGCCCGCGGCAGCACGCAGAGGTCGTCGATCGAGGTCTTGCCGCAGACCCCGCAGGCCGAGGTGGTCATGAAGCTCCGCCGTGCCCCGGGGCCGGCCGCGACGCCCGGCGCGAGCGCGACGTCCACGATGTTCCCGATCTCGCCGTCCGTGTGGTCGAGGTGCCCGCAGCTTGTCCCGTCGCAGACCTTCATGCCGGCGATGTCGTCGCGGCCGCGCACGATGGCCTCGCCGACCAGGAATCCCGCCGCGAGCTCGACGTCGTCGCCTGGCGTGCGCATCGTCATGGTGAGCGCGGTCCCGTCGACGCGGATGCCGAGCGGCTCCTCGGCCGCGAGCAGGTCGGCCCGGGCCGACGCGGTTACCCCGCCCGGCCCGCCCTGGCCGGCGCCGGGCACCGTGACCCGCAGCACCCGCCGCCGCGCCGTCCGCCCCGCCACAACTACCGCCTCCCGCCAAAGGTTCCGCCATCTCAGCGTACGCGGGCGCGGGCGGCGGGTCTTCCCCGTGACAGCCCAGCGAATGCGCCACCCCCTTGTGCCGCAGGAGGCAAACGCCGAGCGGCCGGAAGGGTAACAGCGAGGGAAAAGTAAAGAGCAGCCCCCGTTTCGTATTGCCATCTCTTTACCTTGTTAGTATGGTCTAGACCAATATGACAGTACGACTGGGCAGGGCGGCTGGGAGGGCAGCGCGGCGGGCTGGGTGACCCCCGAGGTCCGCTGGCCGGGGAGCGATGTTCGATAATCTCCCCTGGGGCGTGACGCAGAGCACGCCACTGCTGCAGGGACGTGACGAAGTGACAGGTGCGTCCCGGACGTTGGACCCTAGTCACGAGCGGCGAACGGAACGGAGACTGGTGCGGTGACCATTCGAGTTGGCATTAACGGGTTCGGGCGGATCGGTCGGAACTTCTTCAAGGCCCTGGCCGACAGCGGCGACCGGGGCTTCGAGGTGGTCGCGGCCAACGACCTCGGCGACCTCAAGACCATGGCCCACCTGCTCAAGTACGACACGGTGGCCGGCCGGTTCGGCCAGCCGGTGTCCGTTGATGGCGACTCCATCGTCGTTGGCGACAAGTCGATAAAGATCCTCGCCGAGCGCGACCCGGCGAACCTGCCGTGGGGCGACCTCGGCGTGGACATCGTGATCGAGTCCACCGGCCGCTTCGTCACCGGCCCGGCCGCCAAGGCGCACATCGCGGGCGGCGCCAAGAAGGTGATCATCTCCGCCCCCGCCAAGGAGGAGGACATCACCATCGTGATGGGCGTCAACGACGACAAGTACGACGCCGCCAACCACACGATCATCTCCAACGCCTCCTGCACCACCAACTGCGTGGCGCCGATGGCCAAGGTGCTGCTCGACAACTTCGGCATCGTCAAGGGCCTGATGACCACGGTGCACGCCTACACCCAGGACCAGATGCTGCAGGACGGCCCGCACAAGGACCTGCGCCGCGCCCGCGCCGCCGCGCAGAACATCGTGCCCACCTCCACCGGCGCCGCCAAGGCCACCAGCCTGGTGATCCCCGAGCTCAAGGGCAAGCTGGACGGCTACTCGCTGCGCGTCCCGGTCATCACCGGCTCCATCACCGACCTGGTGGTCGAGCTGGGCCGGGAGGCGAGCAAGGACGAGGTGAACGCCGCGTTCAAGGCCGCCGCCGAGGGCCCGCTGAAGGGCGTCCTCGTCTACACCGAGGACCCGATCGTCTCCTCCGACATCGTGGGCTCGCCCGCGTCCTGCACCTTCGACGCGTCGATCACCATGGCCTACGGCAACCAGGTCAAGGTGTTCGGCTGGTACGACAACGAATGGGGCTACTCAAGCCGCCTCGTCGACCTGACCGCCCTGGTCGCGTCCCGGCTTGGCTAGCAGGAAAGCTGGCGATTCAACCATGAAGAGCATCGACGACATCGAGGTCGCGGGCCGCCGCGTCCTCGTCCGTTCCGACCTGAACGTCCCGCTCGACAAGTCGGGCAGCGGCGAGATCTCCGACGACGGGCGCATCCGCGCCTCACTGCCGGTGATCAAGAAGCTGGCCGGCCGCGGCGCGCGGGTCATCGTGATGGCCCACCTCGGCCGCCCCAGGGGCGAAGACTTCACCGAGCGCGCGGCCGGCGGCCCGTCGCTGCGGGTGGTCGCCCGACGGCTGGCCGAGCTGCTCGGGCAGCCGGTCGCCTTCGCCACCGACCTGGTCGGCCAGTCCGCCTCGGCGACGGTCGCCGGGCTCGGCGACGGCGACGTCGCGCTGCTTGAGAACGTCCGCTTCGAGCCGGCCGAGACGTCCAAGGATGAGTCCGAACGGAAGCGGCTCGCCGCGGACCTCGCCAAGCTTGGCGATGTCTACGTGGGCGACGGGTTCGGCGTGGTGCACCGCAAGCAGGCGTCGGTCTACGACCTGCCTGGCCTGCTGCCGCACGCGGCCGGCGACCTGGTCGTGGCCGAGGTGGCCGTGCTGCGGCGGCTGACGGTCGACCCGGCGCGCCCTTACGTCGTCGTGCTCGGCGGGTCGAAGGTGTCGGACAAGCTGGGCGTCATCGGCAACCTGCTCGGCCTGGCCGACCGGGTGCTGATCGGCGGCGGCATGGTGTTCACCTTCCTGGCCGCGCTCGGCCATGAGGTCGGCACCTCGCTGCTCGAGGCTGACCACATCGAGTCGTGCAGGCAGGTGCTCGCCGACGCCAAGTCACGCGGGGTCGAGCTCGTGCTGCCCACCGACATCGTGGTCGCGCCCCGGTTCGCCGCGGACGCGGCGCCGAGCGTGGTCGCCGCGGACGCGATCCCCGAGGGCCACATGGGCCTGGACATCGGCCCGGACTCCCGTGAGCTGTTCGCGTCGCGGCTGGCGGACGCGAAGACCGTGTTCTGGAACGGCCCGATGGGCGTGTTCGAGTTCCCGGCGTTCGCGGCGGGCACCCGCGCGGTCGCCGAGGCGCTCACCAAGGTAGACGGGCTGACCGTGGTCGGCGGAGGCGACTCGGCGGCGGCGGTGCGGTCGTTCGGGCTCGACGAGTCGTCCTTCGGGCACATCTCCACCGGCGGCGGCGCCTCGCTCGAGTACCTGGAAGGCAAGACACTCCCCGGCATCACGGCCCTGGAAGCGTAAGCTGCCTGCCACCATGACTCATGCAACGATAATGAAACTGCCGCTGATCGCCGGCAACTGGAAGATGCACAACAACCACTTCGAGGCGATCGCGCTGGTGCAGAAGCTCGCGTTCAGCCTGAGCGACAAGGACTACAAGCACGTCGAAGTGGTCGTGCTGCCCCCGTTCACCGACCTGCGCTCGGTGCAGACCCTGGTGGACGGGGACAAGCTCAAGATCGGGTACGGCGCCCAGGACATCTCGCAGCACTCCAGGGGTGCCTACACCGGCGAGGTCTCCGGGCCGATGCTCGCCAAGCTCGGCTGCTCGTACGTGCTGTGCGGGCACTCCGAGCGCCGCCAGTACCACCACGAGGACGACGCCCTCGTCAACGCCAAGGTACGGGCCGCGCTCGGGGTCTCGGTCACGCCGATCCTGTGCGTGGGCGAGCCGCTCGAGGTACGCAAGGCGGGCACCCACGTCGAACACGTCCTTGAGCAGCTGCGCGGCTCGCTCGGCAAGATCTCCGCCGAGGCGGTCGCGTCGCTGGTGATCGCCTACGAGCCGGTGTGGGCCATCGGCACCGGCGACGTGTGCTCGGCGGATGACGCGCAGCAGATGGCCGCCGCGATCCGCGATCACATTTCGGCCACCGCGGGCGCCGAAGCCGCCTCCGGGGTGCGTATCCTTTATGGAGGGTCCGTCAAGGGCGATAACATCGCGCCCATCATGGCTGGACAGGACGTGGACGGTGCCCTCGTCGGCGGCGCGAGCCTCGACGCCGGACAGTTCGCAGCGATCTGCCGGTATCGTGAGCTAGCCACGGGCCGCTGAACCGCGCCCGCACACTGTGCTTGAGAGGTAACCGAGGTCCCAGAAGGTCAGGGGCCCCAGAGGTCAAGGGAAAGAAGACACACCGGTGGAGATCGCGCTCTCGGTCATCTTGATCATCACGTCGCTCGTGATGGTCCTGCTCGTTCTCCTGCACAAGGGGAAGGGCGGCGGCCTGTCCGACCTGTTCGGCGGCGGCGTCTCCTCGACGCTTGGCTCCTCGTCGGTGGTGGAGCGGAACCTGGACCGCATCACCATCTTCTTCGGAGTCCTCTGGTTCGTTTGCGTCGTCGCCCTCGGCTGGCTCATCAACCGCTGAGCCGGGCAGTCGTCCACGGCGCGTTCCGCGCGTTTACGCCGCACGACGGCGCGGCGGGTGGTGAAATGAACAGAGCCGGGCGGCTCGTCTTCCCGTTCCGGCGAGCGGGATCCATTGAGGTAAGGGGTGTTATGTGAGCAGCGGGAACGCGATTCGGGGTAGCAGGGTTGGCGCTGGCCCGATGGGCGAGGCGGAGCGTGGTGAGGCCGCGCCCCGGGTGTGGGTGCAGTTCTGGTGCTCCAACGGGCACGAGACCCGGCCGAGCTTCGCGTCCGACGCCGCGATCCCCGAGCAGTGGGAGTGTCCCCGGTGCGGCTTCCCGGCCGGCCAGGACCAGGCGAACCCGCCGGCCCCGCCGCGGGTCGAGCCCTACAAGACCCACCTGGCCTACGTGAAGGAGCGGCGCTCCGACGCCGACGGCGAGGCGATTCTCGCCGAGGCGCTGCAGCGGCTGGTTCTTCCGGCCGCTCTCCACCATGTACGCGCTGACCGGCGGGTTCATCCAGTTCAGGCTGACGAAGTAGCCCTCGGTGGCGAGATCGAGGCAGAGGAGAAGGATGATCAGGTAAAGCACTGCGCGGCCGAGGCGGCGCAGCAGCCCTTTTCTGCGCGGCCGGTAAGCGGGCGATCGCCCGGGCGTCGCCGCGGGCGGGGGCGGCGGCCACTCAGGGGGAGCAGCGGGCGGCGGCGGCCAGCCGCCGTCGCCGGACAGAGGTTCGGACCACCAGTCAGCTTCCATGGCCGTCCTCGATCTGTGGTTGGTTTTCCCGCACCAGGGGACCGGTGAAGGCGCTCATGGGGCGAACATCGCCCCGATGAGCCAAGTGAGCGCGGCAATCAGTGCCACCAGGATGATGAAAAGAAATTTAGCTACCCAGCTATGGTCCTCCGCTATCAGGCTGGCCGTTGCGGCCGTGTTGGCCGCGATAAGCGCAGCGAACAGCCCCGCCAGGAAACATCGGATTCCAAGTAGCCTGCCAGTACCGGTGCCCGCGGCCTTCAGCAGAAGGCATATTATTGCCACGGCTATCTCCACGGCCGCGACGCATAGCTTAGCCGGAAGTGTCAGTTTTGAATTCAAGAATCCGGTCGTGTAGCTGATGATATCGGGCCGCGGAGAATATTTATTGATAGCGTCGGCGGTCTCGATGCCTACTTTGCCGTCTGGCGTCAGGTGGTGAGCGGCCTGAAATTCATTGACGGCGCTCTTGGTTTTCTGGCCAAAATTCCCGTCAACCAGGATAGCTGGGTAAGGTTTGTTTTCCTTCAGCAGCGCCTGCAGGCTGAGACGCACCCGTACGAACCAAGATCCAGCGGTATGCACGATCCGGTGTCAAAGCTCTCAAGAGCGTGCATGGTCGTGAAGTAGAAGTAGCTTGCCGTGAAAACTGCCAGCTCGGAAATGATGAACGTTAGCAGCCAGTACCGGGCCGCGCGACCCGATAGCAGGCGCAGGGTACGAGCTGACACGTCCGTTCACCTCCGGATACATCGCTTGAACCGGCGCCTTTGAGCTAGGACATGCTAGAGGATCACGAACTATAGGTTCAGCCCCCAAGATGGCATCAACGTTACCGCATAGGGCGCGTAGAAGTGATCGCTTCGCCGGGCGGCGCCTGCGGACGAGCAACTCACGCGGCAGTGTCACAGAATCGCTTATGTGAGGGATTCTTGAAGGAAAGCGCATTCATATTGTGTCAAAAGAGCGTTTCTTGTCGCCCTGTGGGCCCTCGGGCAGGCATAGCGCCAATTCCCCGTGACCTGGATGACGCGGTAACCGAAGGTCAGAGAAGGCTTTTTCCGCGTGGTTCACGCTCGCCCCGGACGGCGCCTGGTTCATGACCGGCGCGGGCCTCCCGGTCGACGGCGGCACGGGGATGTGAACCGGTTATCCCGGAAGGGGAGCGTCCTGGACTCGGGCTAGGGTCCCGCCATGACCGATTACCCGTGGGAACCGCCGCTGAACGGCACGGCCGCGCGGCTGGCGGCCTGTCTCCGGCGGCTACCGGATCCCCGGGGCGGCGGGCTGACCAGCGACGGTCCGATGGCCGTGCCCCGCGGGACCGGCACCGATGCTTCCGCGGCCGACCTGCGCGTCACAGTAACGTTACTTTAAGTACTGCGGATCAGCACGCTCTGACAGCATGTCACCGGTACACCGGCGCAAGGGGCGGCCGCGGGGGCGGCCGCGCGCGCGATGGGGCGGCCGCGGCCGCGCGCCGTGACGAGGGGGTGGCACTGTGGTCTCTGTCGACAATTTCACCTACGGCCTGCTGAACCCGGCGCTCGCCTACGCGATGTCCTGCGTTGGCGGGTACCTCGGCCTGCGCTGCGTCACGCTGGCGCGGGCCTACACCGGGACGGCCCGGGCGCGCTGGCTCTGCCTGGCCGCGGTGGCCATCGGCGCCATCGGGATCTGGGCCATGCACTTCATCGCGATGCTCGGCTTCAGCGTCCCCGGTGAGCCGATCCTGTACAGCGTGCCGCTGACCGCCGGGTCGATGCTACTGGCCGTCGCGGTGGTGGGCGCCGGGCTGTTCACCGTCGGCTTCGGTGACGTCCTGGGCAGCAACCCGTGGGCCCGGCTGCTGGTCGGCGGGGTGATCATCGGCATCGGGGTAGCCGCCATGCACTACCTGGGCATGTCGGCGATGTCGATGCCGGGCGCCATGTCCTACAACACGCCGCTCGTGGTGCTGTCGGTGCTGATCGCGATCGTCGCGGGTACCGCGGCGCTGTGGATCGGCACCTGGATCCGCGGCTCCGCCGCCACGGTCGGCGCGGCGCTCGTCATGGGCGTCGCGGTCACCGGCATGCACTACACGGGCATGGCGGCGCTGCAGGTACGCGGCGGCTCGATGCCGTCCATGGCGGTGCGGGCGGTGTCCGGCGTGACGGTGGTGTCCGGCGCCACGGCCGCGACCTTCCTGATCCCGGTGCTGCTGGTGATCAGCCTGGCCACGTTCCTGCTCACGCTGGCGATCAGCGTCTCGCCGTCAGAGGAGGAGGTTCGCGCCGACACCGAGCTGCGGCGCCGGACGGAGTTCCTTGAGCGGCGGCAGCTGCAGTACTCGATGCGGCGCCGCCGGCCGCAGGCGGGCAGGTAACAACCAGTCGTTGCGGCGGAAGACCCAGTAGAGCAGCGCGCCGGAGCCGAGCATGATCACTGTGGCGACGATGAAGCCAACGTGGTCGCTGAAGCCGGGATACGGCACGTTCATGCCGTAGAACCCGGTGATGAACGTCGGCACCGCGATGATCGCGGCCCACGAGGTGACCTTCTTGGTGATGACGTTCATCCGGTTGCCCTGGATGGTCAGGTTGGTCTCCAGGATCGTGGTGACCAGGTCGCGCAGCAACTCGGTCCACTCGGTCGCGCGCAGCACGTGGTCGTAGACGTCCTGGTAGTAGGGCATCAGCTCCTCGCCGACGTGCTGCAGGTCGCGGCGCATCATGGTGTTCAGCACCTCGCGCATCGGCAGCACGATCCGGCGCAGCAGGACCAGCGACTTGCGCAGCTCGAAGGAGCGGCGGTGCACCGAGATGTCCCCCGGCTTGTCGTCGAACAGGTTGTCCTCGAGTTCCTCGACCGCGTCGTCGAGTGACTGCACCGCCTCGAAGTGGCCGTCCACGATGAAGTCGAGCAGCCCGTGCAGCAGGAAGCCGACGCCGTGCCTGGCGAGGTCGGGGTTGTCGTCCCAGCGCTCGACGACCTTGCCGATGTCCAGGCCGTCGTCCTTGCGGATGGTGATCAGCGCGTGCGGCAGCACGAACGCGGAGACCTCGCTGGTGGCAAGCTCGCCGGTGGCCTCGTCAAGCCGCGCGCTGTAGGCGGTCATGAACAGGTGCGTGTGGTAGCGGTCGATCTTCGGCCGCTCCCGGTCGAACAGGGCGTCCTCGATCGCCACCGGGTGCAGCCCGAACTCATCCTGCAGTACCGCGAGGTCACCGCGGTCCGGGTCGCGCAGGTCGAGCCAGACGATCGCCGGGCCGTCGGCCAGATGGTCGCTGATCCGCTCGACGGGGAAGCCCTGCGCGACGAGGCGCCCGTCCTTGTACACCCGGGTGCGCGCCTGGCACTTGGTCGGGGTGTCGTGGCAGATCGACTCGGCGGCCACCTTGTCCGGGTCACCACCATGGAAGGTGGTGTCCCGTGGCGTGTCGCTGCCAAGCTGGCCGCCGAGCGCACCACCGCGGGCTTCGGTCTCGGTGCTGCGGGCGTCGGTTTCAGTCATCAGGTCCCCTTAGTCCGGCTGCCGGGACCAAGGATCTCACCCCGAGCACGGCGATTATGCGCGGACCGGGTCAACAGCGGAAGCCGCCGCCAACTCACTGGTCTGTCGGCACTGAACAGTGGTGAGCGGTCCGCGACTGTCCTTGTCACCAAATATGATTCTGTGACCTTGCTCTTTTCCGCCGCGAAGACCTACTGTCATTGACATTCCGCTCACGGAGAGCCTTCCTCCCCATGATGACGTGCGGCCTTGAGCATTGGAGCTCGCCAATGAGAAGTGGATATAAAAAAAGCGCACGATACGCGATCGGACCCCTACTCGCGGTTATGGTCTTGGCCGTCGCGGCGTGCAGCAGCGGCTCATCGAGCTCATCGAGCTCATCGAGCGCGCCCGCGAGTTCGGGTGCCGCCGCGGGCGGCTCCTCATCGGCAGCCGCGTCGGGCAGCGTCACGAACGTGACGCTCGGTTA
Organism: uncultured Actinomycetota bacterium; assembly: GCA_963811335.1. Lineage (GTDB taxonomy): Bacteria > Actinomycetota > Actinomycetes > Streptosporangiales > Streptosporangiaceae > Trebonia. The sequence goes on from CAWERB010000023.1 coordinate 59,512, forward strand.
CGTCCCCTACTCCGATGACGCCACGCTGTTCTACGCCCAGGACAGCGGGATCTTCCGCAAGCACGGGCTGAATGTCACCTTCGTCGCGCAGGCAAGCCCGGTCGCCGTCGAGGCGTCCATGGCCAGCGGCCAGGAGCAGTTCGGCTTCATCACCACGCCGGTGCTGATCAACCTGGCCTCGAAGGGCGTCGGCGTCAAATGCGTGTCCCCCGTGGACGGCAACGAGCCCACCGACCCGGCCAACGACACCACGGTGCTGGTCGCCGCCAAGGGCTCGGGCATCAAGAGCATCAAGGACCTGGCGGGCAAGAACGTCGGCGAGGTCCAGCTCACCTCGCTGAACTCGCTGTCCGTCATGGTGCTGGCCAAGCAGGCCGGCATCGACCCGCACAGCTTCCACCAGATCGCGATCCCGTTCGCGCAGATGCCGGCGGCCCTCGCTCAGGGCCGGGTGCAGGCGGCGGTCATCGTCGCCCCGTTCACCCAGACCGCGCTCGGCGAGGGCGCGACCGTGCTCACGCATCCGAACCAGGTTCTGTTCCCCAACGGCACCCTCACCTGCCTCGATGCGATGGCCTCCTACATCAGCGCCAACCCGGCGGTCGTCAGTGAGTTCCGCGCGGCGATGAACGAGGCGATCACCTACTCGGCGACGCACCAGTCGGTGGTCAAGCAGAGCCTTGTCAAGGGTCTGAGCCTGAGCCCGGCGGTCGCGGCCAAGCAGGTCCTGGCCACCAACTTCAGCACGTCGTTCAACCCGGCGTCGATCACGCAGATCGCGAACTACATGAAGGAGTTCGGGATCATCACCACCGCGCCCGACCCGGCGTCGCTGCTCTGGAACCCGTAGCGTGCTCCAGCGCCCAGCACTGACACACGGGGCACGGACATACGGGCTACGGCTCGCTGTCCTCGCCGCCGCGCTCGGCCTCTGGCAGGGGCTGAGCGCGGCGGGGGTCATCAGGGACGACGAGTTTCCCTCGATGTCCCAGACCGCGACCGCCCTGTGGGACCTCCTCACGCAGTCCGCGCTCTGGTCAGCGCTGGGGGAGACCCTCGAAGGCTGGGTCCTCGGCCTGGTCATCGGCGTCGCTGCCGCGCTGCTGATCGGCACGCTCATCGGGATGAACGGCTTCGCCTACCGCAGCGTCATCGGCGTGGTCGAGTTCTTCAAGGCCATCCCGGTGATCGCGATCCTGCCGATCGGGCTGGTGCTGTGGGGCGCGACGCTCACCACGAAGTACGCCCTCGTCGCGTTCGCCGTGTTCTGGCCGCTCGTCATCCAGGTCTGCTACGGTGTCCGCTCGCTCGACCCGGTTGTCCGCGACACCACGACCGTGCTGCAGGTCAAGGGCCCGCGCAAGTTCCTCACGGTGATCCTGCCGAGCGCCGCGCCGTTCATCGCGACCGGCCTGCGCGTCGCCGTGGCGGTCGCGCTGGTGGTCGACATCGTCTGCGAACTCTTCGGCGCGGGCAGCGGCATCGGGGAGCGCATCCTCCTCGCGGAGAACGCCGGCCCGACCCAGTACCCGCAGATGTACGCCTACATCGTCGCCGCGGGCCTGCTCGGCATCTTCTTGGCCGGGGCGTTCACCGTGGCCGAGCGCTACGTGCTGCACTGGCACGAGTCCCAGCGGGCCGTGCGGGCGGAAGGTCAGGACCACCGTTATCCAGAACGTAAGGGGCTGACCCTTGTCCGCACGTTACCTCCGCGGCCTTCGCCTGGCCGGCCGGGGCGCGACCCGGGTCTGGCTGTTCGTGGTCTTTTTCCTTGTGTGGTGGTTCTGGTCCGCGGGCTCGAAGTCGCTGTACTTCCCCCCGCTGTCGCGGATCCTCTCGTCCGTGTGGGACCAGTGGGTCACCGGACCCGCCCGCGCGCAGCTCACCACGTCCCTGGAGCACCTGCTCGCCGGTTACGTGATCGCCGCACTCGTCGGCATCGGGGTCGGCGCGCTGCTGTGGTCGCTGCGCTACCTGCGGGACGCGACCTCGCCCTACCTGTACTTCCTGTACGTGCTGCCCGCCCCGGTGCTCGTCCCGGCCGCGATGACGCTCTTCGGCATCGGCTTCACGATGAAGGTGGTGCTGATCGCGTTCGCTGCCGTCTGGCCGACGCTGCTGAACACCCTGGACGGGATGAGCGGTGTCGACCAGGTCAAGCTGGACACCTCCCGGGTGCTCGGCGTGTCCTCGCTCGGCAACGTGTTCCGCGTGGTGCTGCCCGCGGCGTCCCCGCAGATCGTCGCCGGCCTGCGCAATTCCCTCCAGGTAGCCATCATCCTTATGGTGGTGTCCGAATGGCAGGCCTCAAGCGACGGCATCGGCTTCTACATCAGCAACGCGCAGCAGGCCTTCGACTACGTCGGCATGTGGTCTTCGTTCATCGTCCTGGCGATCATCGGCATCACCGCGAACCTGCTGTTCGTCGCCGCCGAGAACCGCGCACTGCACTGGCATTACGGCGCCCGCGCCGTAGAGGGGAGAACCTGGTGAGCCCGGGAAAGACACCGGAAGTGACACCCGGTGCCACGGACAGCCCGACGTCCGAGCCGGTCATCTCGCTGCGGAACGTGCGGAAGGTCTACGGCGGCACTGGCACCAGCACTGGCGGCGCGAAGGTCGCCTTGGCGGACATCACGTTCGACGTGGCGCGCGGCGAGTTCGCCTGCGTGGTCGGGCCGAGCGGCGCGGGCAAGACGACGCTGCTGCGCGCCATGGCCGGGCTCGCCCAGCCCTCCGGCGGCGAGGCGCTGTTCGAGGGCGTGCCGCTGCGTTCGGTGCCGCCGGCCATCGGCGTGGTGTTCCAGGACTACGGCCGGTCCCTGTACCCGTGGCTGACCGTGGCGCGCAACGTGGAATTGCCGCTCCGGGTCCGCGGCGTGCCGCGCGCCGAGCGTGCCGCCCGGGCCGCCGAAGTGCTGTCGTCGGTCGGCCTCGGCGACGCCGGCCGTCACTACCCCTGGCAGCTGTCCGGCGGCATGCAGCAGCGGGTGGCGATCGCCCGGGCGCTCGCCTACCGCCCCGATCTGCTGCTCATGGACGAGCCGTTCGCCTCGGTGGACGCCCAGACCCGCTTCGAGCTCGAGGACCTGATCCTGCGGGTCCGCCAGGAGTTCGGCGTCACGGTCATCTTCGTCACCCATGACATCGACGAAGCCGTCTACCTGGCCGACCGCGTGATCGCCATCTCAGCGTCCCCTGGCGTGGTCACGGAAATCGTTGACATCACCCTGGCTCGCCCGCGCGACCAGATCGCCACCAAGGCCGACCCGGCGTTCGCCCGCTACCGCGAGCACCTGCTGTCCCTCGTGATGAACCGCTGACCGTGGTTGCCCGGGGGGACGACTCCCCGTACCCCCGGGTCATGACCCGCCGAGGGCCTCCTTGACCACCGGGTCGGCGTCGGTGCCGAGGACGCGCCAGTCCTCGCCGTCGGCGAGGACCTTCTCCGCGCCGCGGATCGCCTGGAAGTCGCCGGCCCCGCCGAGCGCCGGCAGGCCGGCCGCGGCCGCGTCACCGCCCGCCGCCGCCAGGCCCTTGGCGGCGCGCAGCAGCTGGCGGTGCATGCGGATCACCGCGACGTCGGTCGACCCCAGGTGCTCGGCGGTGCGGTCGTAGATCGGTCCCGCGGTCTCGGTGGCCATGGCATCCTGCGAACGGAAGTCGGCGATGCCGCTGTAGGACGTGCCCTTCTGCGCCACCCGGGAGATCTGGTAGTCGTTCTCCCGCGTGTAGGTGCGGGGCACGACGCCGCCAGGCGGCAGCATCTCGAACGGGTACTTCTCGTAGGTGAAGAACAGCGGGCCGCCGTAGCCGCGCGGGTTGGCCGGCGGCTGGGTGGTGAAGTTGTAGCGGTACGTGGTCACGTCGTCGGACGGCACCACGAAGATCTGCCGGGTGGAGAACGGGATCTGGGCGATGATCGTCGAGGAAGGGAAGATGTAGGCGGTGACCCGCGCGTGCCGGTACCCGTTCGGCGTCACCCGGATGCCCGCGTACCTGAAGCCGTGCCAGGCGTCGTCTACCTCGATCAGCGCCCGCGGGTCGTGCCGCCAGAACCGCATCGACATGTACCCCGACGGGTAACCGGGCTTGTCCGTCCCGTCGTCCGGCACGTCGTCGATCGCGTCGAACTGGTGCAGGTTGGAGATGTGCGCGGTGTCGAGGTCGCCGTCCATGGACTGCACCCAGTTGCAGAAGATCTGCTCCTTGTTCACCGCGGCGAGGCCGGCCGGCAGCGACTCGGTGCCGAAGTCGCGGAACGGGGTCATCGTCTCCGCGGGCCCGAGGTAGGCCCACACGATCCCGCCGGACTCGCGCACCGGGTAGCTCTTGGTCTTGATCCGGTGGGAGAACGGGTGCAGCTCCGAGCGCTGGTCGGTGCACTGGCCGGTGACGTCGAACTTCCAGCCGTGGTAGGTGCAGCGCAGCCCGCACTCCTCGTTGCGGCCGTAGAACAGCGACGCGCCCCGGTGCGGGCAGCGCTCCTCGATCAGCCCGACCGCGCCGTTCGTGTCGCGGAAGGCGACCAGGTCCTCGCACAGCAGCCGCACCCGGACCGGCGCGCCGTCCGGCTCCGCGATCTCCGACGACAGGCAGGCGGGAATCCAGTACCGGCGCAGCAGGCTCCCCATCGGCGTCCCCGGACCGACCCGGGTCAGGATCTCGTTGTCTTCCGCTGACAGCACCGCGCACCTCCGCATGGCCCGTTCCGGCAAAATCGCCCTGATTTCACCGTTTCGCGCGAGGACGGGACCGTCAATCACGGTGGACGTCAAGACAGGGGTGCCTCTTCTTGGCGGCAGGCCCTAAACGACACATCGGCCGACATCGAAGCGTTATAGGTGAAATGACCTATTTATTCCGCGAATGGTCCGGTGACCGGTGACGTTATGTCACGATGATCCGGTAAGGAAGCAGCTTGGGAGGTCTTGCGGGCAAGGCGAGACGAACGTGTCTGGTGCCGCGTGAAGCACGACCACGGCTGGTAGCGACTCAAGGGGGCCGTTCGTGGTTACCGTGCACAACTTCACCTATGGCGTGTTCAACCCGGCGCTCGGTTACGTCATGTCCTGTCTTGGCGCGTTCCTCGGGCTGCGCTGCGTGACCAGGGCGCGAGCCCATGAGGGCAGCTCCAGGGCGCGCTGGCTGAGCCTGGCCGCGGTGGCGATCGGCGCCTGCGGGATCTGGGTGATGCACTTCATCGCGATGCTCGGGTTCACCATCCCCGGCCAGAGCATCACCTACAACGTGCCGGTCACGATCGCCTCGATGCTGATCGCGATCGCCGTCGTCGGGGCGGGCCTGTTCATCGTGGGCTACGGCGACGGCAGCATCTCGCGGCTGGCCGCCGGCGGCGTCATCGTCGGGATCGGGGTCGCCTCGATGCACTACCTGGGCATGGCGGCGATGATCATGCCGGGCTCGATGTCCTACAGCCCGGTCCTGCTCGTGCTGTCGGTCGTCATCGCGGTGGTGGCGGGGACGGTGGCGCTGTGGATCGGCACCTGGGTACGCGGCATCGGCGCCACCATCGGGGCGTCGCTGATCATGGGCGTCGCGGTCAGCGGCATGCACTACACGGGCATGGCCGCGATGCATGTCCACCAGGGCGCGATGGCGAACATGCCCATGCCCGGCGGCGGCGCCTCGCCGGCGGCCTTCCTGTTCCCCCTGCTGCTCGGGATCAGCGTGCTCACGCTCATCTTGACGCTGACGATCAGCATGTCGCCCAGCGAGGAGGAGATCCGCGAGGACGTCGCCATGCGGGAGCGGATGGAGCAGCTCCAGCAGCGCGCGGCCGCGGCCGCGGCCGAGCAGCGTCCCCGGCCGCGGAGCGGCGGCATCCGCTGGTAAGTCAGCGGCGCTGGTAAGCCACCGGCGCCGGCCGCTCAGTGGGCGAAGGACTTCCGCTTCTGCTGCAACTCGGGCGGCATCTGCGTCTGCGGGTGATGCTCGAGGACCCGCAGGTGCAGCCGCAGGTCGTCCATGAGCAGGTGGGCCAGGTCCATGGAGAACCCGTTGCGCACCACGATGCGCATGACGGCCATGTCCGTCAGGTTGTCCGGGAAGGTGTAGGCGGGTACCTGCCAGCCGCGCGTCCGCAGCCGCTCCGAGACGTCGAACACCGAGTACGTGTCGATGTTGTCGCGCAGCTTGAACGCGAAGACCGGCAGGTCGCTGCCGTCGGACAGCAGCTCGAACTGGCCGAGCTTGGCGATCTCGCCCGACAGGTACCTGGCGATGTCCTGCGCGGTCTGCTGCACGTGCCGGTAGCCGTCCCAGCCGAGCCGCAGGAAGTTGTAGTACTGCGCCGCGACCTGCGCGCCCGGCCGGGAGAAGTTCAGCGCGAACGTCGGCATCTCCCCGCCGAGGTAGTTGACCTTGAAGATCAGGTCCTCTGGCAGGTGCTCCGCATCCCGCCAGACGATCCAGCCCACGCCCGGGTAGACCAGGCCGTACTTGTGCCCGGACGCGTTGATCGACGCGACCCGCGGCAACCGGAAGTCCCACTCGATCTCCGGCTGGAGGAACGGCGCGACAAACCCGCCGGACGCCCCGTCCACGTGGATCGGCACGTCCGGGCGGCCAGGCGCGGCCGCGAGCGTGTCGAGCGCCGCGGCGAGGTCCGCCACCGGCTCGTACGAGCCGTCCATCGTCGAGCCCATGATCGCCACCACGCCGATCGTGTTCTCGTCGCACAGCGCGACCGCCTCGGGTACGCCCAGGTGGTACCGGCCGGGGACCAGCGGGACGTACTTCGGCTCCACGTCCCAGTAGCGGCAGAACTTCTCCCAGCAGACCTGGACGTTGGTGCCCATGACGAGGTTCGGCCGGCCAGTGCTCAGCCCGGCCGCCCGGCGCCTGGCCCGCCATCGCCACAGCAGCGCCATCCCGCCGAGCATGCACGCCTCGCTGGACCCGGTGGTCGAGCAGCCGACCGCCTGCTCGTGCGGCGCGTTCCACAGGTGACCGATGATGTTCACGCAGCGCCGCTCGAGCTCTGCCATCTGCGGGTACTCGTCCTTGTCGATCATGTTCTTGGCCGAGCACTCGGCCATCAGCTGCTCGGCCTCCGGCTCCATCCACGTGGTGACGAACGTGGCCAGGTTCAGCCGGGCGTTGCCGTCGAGGATGAGCTCGTCCCTGACGACCTGGAGCGCGGTGCGCGGCAGCACGCCGCTCTCCGGCAGCCGGTACCGGGGAATCTCGCAGGTCTTCTCCCGGAAGTACAGCGGGTTGATATCCAGATTGGTGCGCGACTCGTGCTCGGGCACCTTCCTGTGCAGCGCGGCCATGACCGCCAGCCTAGTAGCGGCGCGGTGACCGAGTGCGAGCCGGGTCAGCGTAGCAGTCGCTGGACCTCGCGGAACCGCGGGTGCTTCGCGTCGCGCAGCCACTCGAACAGCACCATCTCCGAGGTGACGACCTCGACGCCGTGCTGGCGGGCGCGCTCGAGGGCCGCCGCGCGGTCGGCCGGGTCGCGGGAGCCGGCGGCGTCGGCGGCCAGGATGACGCGGTGCCGTGAGCCGGCCAGGTCGAGGGCGGTCTGCAGCACGCACACGTGCGCCTCGCAGCCGCCGATGACCACCTCGCGGGTCCCGGCGGGCAGCAGCGCGGCGAAGCCGGGGTCGGCGACGGCGGAGAACGACGTCTTGGCGAGCACCGACTTGGGGTAGCCGGCCAGCGGTTCGACCGTCGGGCCGAGGCCGGCCGGGTACTGCTCGGTGGCGAGCACGGGCACGCCGAGCAGCGACGCCGCCTCGGCGAGCCGGACGGCCCGCGCGATGACGGTGTCCCCGTCGTGGATGGCGGGCATCAGCCGCTGCTGGAAGTCGACGAGCAGCAGCACGGCGCGTTCGGCGGACAAGAGCACGGCCCGAGGTTACCGCGTCCAGCGGTGCCGTGGTGAGTGACGCGTTTCTTCACCCGGCGGTTTCCCGCCGCTTGCCGCGCAGCAGTGAGGCCAGGCCGGCCAGCACTGACAGCACGGCCGACACGGTGAACACCACGATGAGGCCGCGGTGGAACGGGCCGGACAGCAGGGACGGGAAGTACGTACGGCCGGTGAGGGCGGCCTGGCTGGCGGCGGGCAGCCGGGCCAGGACGCCGCTCGGCGCCAGCAGGTGCTGTATCGGGTTTACGCCGAGGACCGAGGCGAACAGCGAGGAGACCGGGGGCAGCGAGGCGACCTGGCGGGCCACGCCGGCCGGCACGCCGACCTTGACGAGCCCGCCGGACAGCGTGCCTGGCAGCGAGCTTGACAGGCCGGCGATCATCAGCGTGAACACCACGCCGATCGACACGGCGGTGCCCGAGTTCTGGAACGTGGCGCGCATGCCCGACGCGGCGCCCCGGTCACTGGCGGGGACCGAGCCCATGATGGAGGAGGAGTTCGGCGCGGCGAACATCCCGCTGGCGATCCCGTTCAGCGCGATGAACAGCGCGAACGCCCAGTAGGGGAAGTTGACGGGCAGCAGCATCAGCGCGATGAACGACAAGGCGAACAGGGCCATGCCCGCGGTCGCGATGCCGCGCGACCCGAAGCGGTCGGACAAGGTGCCGGAGACCGGACCGGACACGAGGAAGCCCGCGGTCATCGGCAGCAGGAAGATGCCCGCCCACAGCGGCGTCTGGTCGTAGGAGTAGCCGTGCAGCGGCAGCCAGATGCCCTGCAGCCAGATGATCAGCATGAACTGGATGCCGCCGCGCGCGATGGACACCAGCAGGCCCGCCAGGTTGCCCGCGGCGAACTCGCGGACCTTGAACAGCGACAGCCGGAACATCGGCTCAGCGACCTTCGCCTCGATGATCATGAAGGCGGCAAGCAGCGCGGCGCCCCCGATGAGCTCGCCGAGCACGACGGGCGACTCCCAGCCCATCGTGCTGCGCCCGTAGGGCTGGATGCCGTAGGTGACGCCGACGAGGACCGCGCCGAGGCCGAGCGCGAAGGTGACGTTGCCCCACCAGTCGATCTTGCCGCGGTGCCGCACGCCGTTGTCGCGCAACTTGAGGTAGGCCCACAGCGTGCCGAAGACGCCGACCGGCAGGTTGATCCAGAACACCGCCCGCCAGTCCCAGGCGGCAAGCAGCCCTCCGGCCACCAGGCCGATGAACATGCCCGCGAGCGCCGCGATCTGATTGGTGCCGAGCGCGAAGCCGCGCCGCTCCGCGGGGAACGCGTCGGTGAGGATCGCGGCGGAGTTGGCCATCAGCATGGACCCGCCGAACGCCTGCACGAGCCGCCAGCCGATCAGCCACATCGCGCCGTCGCCGCCATGGAACGGGTCGAAGGACAGCATGACCGACGCCGCGGTGAACACCACGAATCCCGCGTTGTACATCTTGACCCGGCCGAACATGTCGCCGAGGCGGCCGAGGTTGACCACGAGCACCGCCTGGACGAGCCGGTAGCCCATGATCATCCACAGCAGGTAGCTGATGTTACCCGGGCTCAGCGGGTCGAGGTTGATGCCGCGGAAGATGGCGGGCAGCGCGATGATCACGATCGAGCCGTCGAGGGCGGCCATGAAGATGGCCGCCGTGGTGTTGGCCAGGGCGATCCAGGCGTAGGCGTCCGGCTTCGGCGGCTTCGGGCGGGCGGCGCCGGCCTCCGGGGTGGTGCGCAGCCCCATCAGGGCGTCCCCGCCAGCCGCTCGGGCGTGGTCCGCGGGCCCATCAGAGCTTTTCCGCCAGCCGCTCGAGCAGCGCCGCGGCGCCTTCGAGCTGGCGGAGCTCGTCCTCGCTGAACCCCTCGCGCAGCGCCGCCGCGATGTGCTCGGTCCGCGCACCGCGCTTGTCGCGCACGGTACGACGCCCCGCCTCGGTGATCGACAGCACGATCCGCCTGCCGTCCTGCGGGTCGCGGGCCCGCTCGATCAGGCCCCGGTCGAGCAGCGCCGCGACGGTCACCCCCATGGACTGCGGGCTGATCCGGTCCACCCGCGCCAGGTCGCTTGACGTCGCGGGCCCGCCGCGCTCAAGCCGGGACAGCGCCGAGGACTCGGCGAGGGTGAGCTCGCCCGCGTACGGAGCCTGCCGCAGCTTGCGCACCACGAGCCCGACGGCGACGCGCAGCGCGCCCGCGACCTCGGTGACATCGGGAACGGAAGCGACTGAGCCCATACCGTCAAAACTAACTGATAAGTCTGGGCTTAGCAATTTGGCGCGGCGGCCGACGAACTGGCGGGGCAGCGCCATCGGTGTTCCTGCTGGAGATCGACGAGCCGACGATGGGCAAGCCGGGCCGGACCTCGTCGGAGGCGACCTCGTGACTACGGAGTTGCCCCCATCCCGCCCGCGGTTCCCGGTGTTTTCGTTAGTGCCGAGATTTGACACCGCATAGATGCCTAACTCTCGGCACTGAGATCGAAAGCTCGTTCTTGGCGTACCTACTCGCCCGCGGCGGCGTAACGGCAGAAGAGGAAGCCGTCGTCCGCGGCGATGACCTGGGTGAGGGCCAGCGGGCGGGCGGCGTCGAGGTGCGTGCCGTCGATGATCCGGGCGGCACCGGGGCCGGCCAGCGCCGGGCTGAGCGACAGGCACAGCTCGTCGGCCAGGCCGGCCGCGGCCAGGTCGCCGAACAGGTGCGGGCCGCCCTCGCACAGCACGCGCGGCAGGCCGCGCTCCTCCAGGGCGGCACGGGCCGCGGCCAGGTCGACGAGTTCCTCGCCGGCGACGATAACGTCGGCGACCTTGGCGGTCTCGGCGCGCAGCGCGTCGTCGGACGCCGCGCAGGTGATCACGATGGTGCGCGCGTCCGGCGGGGCCTCGGCGAACAGCGGCGAGGCCAGGTTCAGGCCGAGCGTCCGGGTGATGAGCGCGATCGGCGCCGCCGCGGGCCGGCCCTCGCGCAGCTCCGCGAGCGAGGGCCGGCGGCGCGCGGGCTTGTACTCCTCGACGCGCGCGGTCCCCGCGCCGACGAGGATCACGTCGGCGAGAACGCGCAGGATGCCGAAAACCTGCTTGTCGCCGGGCGAGGACAGCCCATCCGACCTCCCGTCGATGTACGCGGCGCCGTCGGCGCTGGCCACGAAGTTGACCCGCAGCCACCGCTCCCGCGGGTAGGCGTAGGCCTCGGCAAGGCCGAGGAGGTCAAGCTCGCCGCCGGCTTCAGGAAAGATCTTCCGCACTCGTCAGATCCTAGACGCACCCGTTGGCGGCCTGCCGGGAGCTCTTGAATAGGCTCGGGTCGATGATCGCCCGGTCGTGGTCGAGCCGGTCGGTGTCGTCCACACGTGCCATCCTGGCTTTGGCTGGGTGAGGATCCAGCCGGGCATCTGTTTTACCTGGTGGCACCTTCGGGAGCGGGCGCCGGCGTTGCACGCATCGGTTATCCCGCCCTTGTCGTACGGGACCGCATGCTCAAAATCGCTGTCGCGGGCTGGCCGGGAGCAGGGCGGCCAGGTGCACTCGTGGTCGCGGACCTGGACCAGGCGCCGCAGCCGGTCGCCGGGCAGGTAGGAGCTGACGGCGTACCTGTGGTCGCAGGAATACGTGGGCACGGCGTCGAACCCCACGGCTAGCTGCTGGCCACCGGGCAGGGTCAATGCCCAGGTGCCTGGCTTCCGGGGGGTGAACTGCCAGGCACCCGGGGCGGCGGGCGCGCGCCGAGCGCGGATGGGGTTGCGGCTGCGCTGGCGGGGGTCTTCTGCCGCGGGCGGACGGGCGATGCCGTGCGCGATGGCGTAACCGTGCTCGTCCACCGCGATGATTTCCCAGCGGGAGTTAGGTGAGCGGGCGGCCGCGGCGGCGAGGTCGCGGGCCAGGGCGGGGTCGAGCGGGCCGAGCCGCCGGTTGTCCCCGGCGCGCTCGGCGCGGTGCTGCAGGGTGGCCAGCGGGACCGTCACCTCGGCCAGCGGCGGAGCCTGCGGGTCGTCCGGGCCATTTTCCTCGCCGCTGCTGCCCGGCTCGTTCGGGCCCCCGTCGCCGTCACTGGGACGTGCCGTCGCCTTCACCGTCATCAGGGCCAGGGCCTCCGGGCGGTGCCGCGCCGGCGCTGCGGCGAACGCGACCCGCTCCCGGACGCTGACCCCGTTCAGCAGGTCGGTGTACGCCAGCGCCTCCAGGCGGCCGGCCGCCTGGCCGTCGAACGCCCCCGATGCCTGGTACTCGCGGGCGCGGGCAACGACATTGGCGTGGGCCGACAGGGCCTCCGCGGCGGGGAGGTCGCGGCCGGACAGGCCGACTGCTCCGGAGTCCTCACGGAACACCGTGACCCGCGCGTGCTTCTCGGCCGCCGTCCGACTCCGCTCGGCTATGTCCGGTGCCACCGCGAGGGCAGCCCGCCAGGCCAGCCGCTCCACCTGGGGGTAGGTCTTGCCAGCCAGCTCATCCAGGATCAGCGCCTCGGCTCGGGCCGCCTCCCGCTCGTCCAGCGGCTCGAACAGCTGCGCGATGAGCTTGGCCTTCGGCATCGTCAGGGTCCCGCTCGGCGAGCAGCGGCCGATCCGGCCAGCCTCGCTCCCAGGGTCCAGGCCAAGGTGGCGAGCTTCCCCGCCGACACCGGGCCCATGGCCAGGGCGCCGGAGACCTCGTAGGTGAGGGAGTCGTTCCAGCCGTCGGGCAGCTCGGGGCGACGGCGCAGCCGAGGGGTGCCGTCGCTGTCCTCGCGGGTCATGGCGCGCAGCGCGGCGAGTTTGCCCGACGCTGCCCACGACTCCAGGGCCGCCCACTGCCGAGCGATCCCGACCAGCGCGCCGGTGTCCGCGCCGCCGTACAGGTCTTCCGGCCCGGCGGCGCGTTCCAGCGCGGCGGCCAGGGTGGCGGACGGCACCGCATCGGCCCACGGGCCGCCGTGGTCGAAACCGGCGGGCAGCCCGGGCAGCCGCGCGGCCGGTGGGGGAATCCGGCGGCCCTGGCCGGGCAGGCCGTGATCCCCGCCGGGCTGTCCGCCCGGCCAGGAGCCCCGGTCGCCTGCCAGTCCAGCCCGCTCCCATTTCGATCAAGTTGATCTTCGATGTATCTAGTCAAATACTAGTGCTACCACTGACAATTCGGGCGACGGACGCCATGTTTCGCCGCAGCCGCTATGGCGTCTGAACCCGCCAGCGCCGCCACCGCGATCATGGCCCGCGACACGAAGGACGGGGACGGAGCCGGACGCTGGCGTTCATCCCACGTAGCGGTAGTCCGTTGGATTAAGGAGATGAAGGGTCAGGTTCCGGTCCTGTGGTGGTTGGCGAGCCCGGTCTGGCTGAGGAATCCGCTGATTAGCCGGGTGCGGTGCCGGGTGCGGCGGCGGGGGTGAGCCCCGTCCGGTGCAGCAGGTACGACACCCCGCGCAGGGTGTAGCTGACGTGGAACTGCTGGCTGATCAGGTCCGCGACCGTGGCCAGGGTCCAGCGCTGGTCCTCGTGCCAGCCGTGGGCCGCGGGGCCGGCGTTCAGTGCGGCGCGCAGCTGCGTGAGCTGGTCCTCGTCCAGCTTGCAGGGGTTGCCGCCAGGGCCTTTCGACGCCAGTGCCGCGTCCCCGCCCGCGCGCCAGGCGCGCCGCCAGGCGCAGACCGACTTGGTGCTGACCTGCAGCAGGCTGGCGACCTGCGCCGGGTCGGTGCCCTGGCCGAGCAGCTGCGCGGCCTGCAGCCGCACCCTTTCCCGGCGGGCCTTCCCGGCGGCGGTCAGCCCGCCGCCGTCTGGATACCTTATGCACCTGGCATATCCGGCTGCCGGCCGCGGCGGCAGCGGCGAACCGCAGGACAGGACGGGACCTCAGCCGCGGGCTTTGATCAAGGCGGTAGGTAGAGGAACAGGCCGTGGCCTGCGGTGACGTTGTTGAGCAGGTGCTGGAGCTCAGCGGGCGGGGGCGCTTTCGACCACGCCTGCCACCAGCGCGCGAGCGTGATCGCTGGGGTCAGCCAGCTGCGGACGGCGCGCAGCGCGTGGGGCCAGCTCGGTGCCGGAGTGGACGGATTCGGCATGTCCGGGGCTGCTGGGGCTGGCTGGCCGTGCCCCCTCTCTGGACGGCTTCCGGGGCCGGCCCGGGCGGGGGCTGGGAGGCGAGCCAGCAGAAGGTGAACGCGCAGTTGACCAGCGCCTGGTGGCGGCGGATGGCGATGTCGGAGCGGACCTGGAAGTCAGCCCAGCCGAGCTCGTCCTTGACCTGCTTGTAGCTCTGCTCTACCCAGTGGCGCAGCCCGTAGATCCGCACGATCTCGGCCAGGCCAGCGGCCGGCCAGGGACTTTCCTCCTCGCGGGGGCCGCCGGGGCGGGGCAGGTTGGTGACCAGGTACCAGGTGGCCTTGTCCGGCAGGGTGCCCGGGTCGGCGGTCGCCACGACCAGGCGCCGGGCGCCGTCCGGCCCCACCAGCCCAGCGACGCGTCGGCGGCCCACCAGGTCTCGGTGTGCCCGTCGTGGAAGGCGCGGGTCACCGGCTGCCAGTCGCCGGGCTCGTCCGGCCTGCCCCACAGCAGCGCGCGGGCCGCGTCGACCGGGGTGTGCGCCTGCTCGCGGTAGGCCCAGGTCCCGCGGTGCGGCTTGAGCGCCATCACGAACGGCAGCCCGGCGTCGGCCAGCTCGGCTGCGGAACCCGTCCTGGTCCCCGTAGGCGCTGTCGGCGGCCACCGCCCGGAACGCGAACCCCGCCGCCTGCGCCCGGAGGGCCAGGTCCGCGCCGATCTGCAGCTTGGTCCGGAACCCCGGGTCGCCCTTCCCTTCGCGAAGTGCCGGGCCGGGGTGTACGGCACCGCGTGCACCGGGTAGTACAGCCGCTCATCGGCCCACACGGTGGTGACCGTGACGACGCCGTTGTCGGTCTTGCCGTACCGGCCCAGCCACTGCCGGCCCACGTGCGCGGTCTTCGTCCCGTCCTTGCGGTCACCGCTGTCATCGATCACCAGCACCCCGCCGCCGTGCGGCGCGGTCAGCGGGCCGGCCCGCAGCAGCTCCAGCCGGCGGTCGTTGACCCGCTCGGGGTCCCACACCGACTCGGACAGGAAGAACTGCAGCCGCTGCACCGCCGGCAGCTTCGACCCCGTCACCGGCTCGGCCCCCGCCAGGGCGGTCAGCGTCTTGTTCCGCTCCCGCGGGGCAAGCAGCCCCGCCAGGTACTCGCGGAACCCCGCCGCTGCGCCACATGAGTGAAAAGGTCATCGAAACCGGGCCGCGTACTCCTCCAGCGGACCCGGAGCAGCCGGGCACGCAATCGGCTTGGTCATTTCCCATCACCGGCTCCCGACACGCCGGGAAGACCTACTCTGCGGGGACATACGCGACTTCAAGCTGCCACGCTCCTACCGGCTCGTGATGTTCCCGTACCGGGTGCTCCAGGAGCTTGCAACTGCGGCGGAGAAAATCCAGTGCCTCTCCTGCGTGCGCGCGCACCTAGACGAGGGCGGACTGGCGCTGATCGACAACTACAACCCGTCCATCCCCATGCTCGCCCGAGACCCTGGCACGTCCGCCCGGGTCACCGAGAAGGCAGGACCTGACGGCGAAACGGTTATACGCACCGACCGGGTTGTTTCCCGCGACTACCCGAACCAGACGCAGCAGCTTGAGGTCACCTACGACATACGCCACCCTGACGGCCGGGTCGAGCACTTCGCCATCCCCTACGAGACCTCGTACATGTTCCGCTTCGAGCTGGAGCACCTGCTGGCGAGGTGCGGGTTCACCGTCCGGAACCTCTGGGGCGGCTTCGCGTTCGAGGAGTTCGGCCAGGGCAGCTCGGATGAGCTGATCATCCTGGCGGAGCTCAGCCCGGTGCCTTACGGTCCGCAACCGGGACGGTTCCCGTAGTATTCGGTTTGTCGCGCCCGGCCTCCCCGTGCCACGCTGACAAGACCACCGCACAGCCGCACAGCCAGTCACCTGTCACGCAGGCGCGGCGTGCCCCGCCACATTCGCGAAGGAACGCTGCTCCCGTGAAGATCGACAACAGTCCGGCCCGTGGTACCAGGGACCTGCTCCCCGCTAGCGTGGCGGTCCGGGACCATGTGCTTGAGTCGATCATCGCGGTATACAAGCGGTTCGGGTACCAGCGGATCGAGACGCCGGCGCTGGAGGACATCGCGCGGCTGACGGGCGGGCAGGGCGGGGAGAACGAGAAGCTCATCTTCCAGGTGCTCCGCCGCGGACTCCCCGGCGCGGTCGAGGAACGGACCCCGCTTCGGGACCTGGTTCGACCTGGGCCTGCGTTACGACCTGACGGTGCCGCTGACCCGCTTCTACGGCGCCAACCACGCGCAGCTGCCGTCGCCGTTCCGGTCGCTTCAGGTCGGGCCGGTCTGGCGGGCCGAACGCCCGCAGAAGGGCCGTTACCGGCAGTTCTACCAGTGCGACATCGACCTGATCGGCGAGCCGACGATGCTAGCCGAGGCGGAGCTGATCGAGGCCACCACCCAGGCCCTGGCTGCGGTCGGCCTGCAGGACACCACAGTGCGGCTGTCGGACCGCCGGTTCCTGGCCGCCCTGGCGGAGGCCGCCGGAGTGCCCGAGGCCGGCCGGGACGGGTTCTTCATCATCCTGGACAAGCTCGACAAGATCGGCTGGGACGGCGTCCGCGCCGAACTGGTAGACCACGGGCTTGCCCTGGAAGCGGTCACGGCCGCGCTGGACAAGATCGGCGCCTTGCAGGGGCTGGCCCCGGACAAGCTCGCCGACGCGCTGGCGGACGCGCTGCCGGACATGCCCGCCAGCGCGGTGGAAGACCTCGCCGCCACTACCGCGTGCCTGGACCGGCTCGCGAAGGATTACCCGCTGAGCTGGCAATTCGACCCCACTCTGGTGCGCGGTATGGGCTACTACACCGGGCAGATCTTCGAGATCAGCCACCCGAAGGTGCGTAGCTCGGTCGCCGGCGGGGGCCGCTACGACAAGCTCATCGGACGCTCCCTGGACCGCGATGTGCCCGCCTGCGGGTTCTCGATCGGCTTCGAGCGCATCGTCGACCTCCTCGAAGAAGGCGCCCGCCGCGACACCGTGCGCTCCTGGCCGAGGCGGACGTCCCGGTGACCGAGGTTCTCGCGGCCGCCCGGGACCTTCGCAGCCAGGGCCAGGCGATCGAGGCGATCCGGCGCAGCGGTAAGTTCGGCGCGCAGCTCGTCCGCCTGGAGAACGCCGGGTTCACCGCATTCATCCACCTGCGCAACGACAACGGGGCTATCACTCGCGGCGAGGTAAGGACGCTCGGCAGACCAGACTGAGCCTCGCTGAGAGCCGTGTGCGGGGAGGAACGTAAAGCGCCGCAGGCGAGTCCAAGCACCTTCCACGCACGCCGACGCATGGAGCAATCTCAGCTACGACCTGTCGATCCATGCCGACTCGACGCGCGGGGCAGGCCGCTACGTGCGGGAGCGGAGCACGACGATCGCGTGGCTGGCCACCTCGACCTTGGTCCTGGGCAGGAAGCCGATCGCGTCCTCTGGCTCGCCGCGCGGGCTCTCGGTGTCCACCACGATCTCCCAGTCGGTCGCCGAGCCGCCGGCCCCCCCAAGGCCTCGGGGATGGTGAACGTGATCGGCTCGTCACCCGCGTTGAACAGCAGCAGGAACTTCTTGTCGGTCACCCGGTCGCCGCGCGGGTCGGGCTCGCTGATCGCCGACCCGTTGAGGAAGACCGCCACCGACTTCGCGTAGGACGCGCGCCAGTCCGCCTCGGTCATCTCATCCCCGGCGGGGGTGAGCCAGGCGATGTCGACATTGCCGTCAGCGGCGAGCCCGTCGCCCGCCGGAGTGTAGGCGCCCTGGAAGAAGCGGCGGCGACGGAACACGGGATGGTGCCGCCGCAGCCGGGCCAGCCGCTGGGTGAACGCGAGCAGGTCCCTCATCCCGGCCGCGCGGGACCAGTCCACCCAGGAGATCTCGTTGTCCTGGCAGTAGGCGTTGTTGTTGCCCGCCTGGGTGCGCCCGATCTCATCGCCGGCCAGCATCATCGGGATGCCCTGGGACAGGAAGAGGGTGACGAGGAAGTTGCGCTGCTGCCTGGCGCGCAGCGTGGCGACGGCGGGATCGTCGGCCGGGCCCTCGGCGCCGCAGTTCCACGAGCGGTTGTCGTCGGTGCCGTCCCTGTTGTCCTCGCCGTTGCCGTCGTTGTGCTTGCCGTTGTAGCTCACCAGGTCGGCGAGGGTGAACCCGTCGTGGCAGGTGACGAAGTTGATCGACGCGACGGGCCGCCGGCCGCTGGTCTCGTACAGGTCGGACGAGCCCGGTCAGCCGGGAGGCGAACTCGGGCAGCGTCGCGGGCTGGCCGCGCCAGAAGTCGCGGACGGTGTCGCGGTACTTGCCGTTCCACTCGGTCCACAGCGGCGGGAAGTTGCCGACCTGGTAACCGCCCTCGCCGACGTCCCACGGCTCGGCGATCAGCTTCACCTGCGAGACGACAGGGTCCTGCTGCACCAGGTCGAAGAACGTGGACAGCCGGTCGACGTCGTGCAGGTCCCGCGCCAGCGCCGAGGCGAGGTCGAAGCGGAACCCGTCCACGTGCATCTCCAGGATCCAGTACCGCAGCGAGTCCATGATCAGCTGGAGCGAGTGCGGGTGCCGCACGTTGAGCGAGTTGCCGCAGCCCGTGTAGTCGACGTACCGCCACGGGTTGGCGTCGTCGAGCCGGTAGTAGGCATGGTTATCGATGCCGCGGAAGGACAGCGTGGGGCCGCGCCCGTCGCCCTCGGCCGTGTGGTTGTACACCACGTCGAGAATGACCTCGATGCCGGCCGTGTGCAGTGCCCTGACCATCGTCTTGAACTCGCCGACCTGCTCGCCGCGCTGCCCGGCCGAGCAGTAGCGGTTGTGCGGCGCGAGGAAGCCGATGGTGTTGTAGCCCCAGTAGTTAGTCAGGCCGCGGGCCACCATGGCCTGCTCGGGGACGAACTGGTGCACCGGCAGCAGCTCCACCGCGGTGACGCCGATCCGCCTGAGGTGCTCGATGACCGCCGGGTGGGCGAGTCCGGCGTAGGTGCCCCGCTGGTGCAGCGGTATCTCCGGGTGGCGCAGGGTCAGGCCGCGGACGTGAGCCTCGTAAATGACCGTCTCGTGGTACGGAATGCGCGGCGGCCGGTCGTTTCCCCAATCGAAGAACGGGTTGATGACGATGCTTTTCGGCATGTAGGGCGCGCTGTTGGCCGTGTTCGGGCGCCGCGGGTCGGCCCAGTGGTAGTCGAACAGCGCCTCGTTCCAGGTGACGTCACCCTCGAAGGCCTTGCCGTACGGGTCGAGCAGGAGCTTGGACGGCGCGCAGCGCGCGCCGCGGCGCGGGTCGTAGCGGCCCGTGCACGCGATAGCCGTAGCGCTGCCCCGGGCCGATCGCCGGCAGGTAGCCGTGCCAGACGAATCCGTCGACCTCGGTGAGCTCGACCCGCGTCTCCGCCCCCGCCTCGTCGAGCAGGCAGAGCTCCACGCGCTCGGCGGCCTCGGAGAACAGGGCGAAGTTGGTACCCCATCCATCCCACGTCGCCCCGAGGGGGTACGCGGCGCCTGGCCAGATGTGCAATCCGTCGTCTCCTAACGCGGTTCAGCCCGAGCGCACACTCTCTTCCTCTCCCTCGAGCCTACCGCGTCAGGTTAATAGCGGCGCGGAGCGCCCGCGTGCGTGTCCGGGGTTTCACCGGCGATAGTCCATCCATTCCAGGTCGTTTTTCCCGAATAGTGCACTGTCTTAAACGGGAGGATCATCGAACTATGACTGCGGCACCGACCACCGTGGCGAGCGGCTTCGCGTTCCTCGAGGCCCCGCGCTGGCACGAGGACCGGATCTGGTTCTCTGACTTCTACACTCACCAGGTGCTTTCCGCCCGCGAGGACGGCTCGGACCTGCGGACCGAGGCGGCCGTGCCGCAGCAGCCGGCCTCGGCTGGCTGCCCGACGGCCGGCTGCTCGTGGTGTCGATGCGTGACAGGAAGGTGCTGCGCCGTGAGCCGGACGGCACCCTGGTGACGCACGCCGACCTTCGCGGTCACGCCACCTGGCACGCCAACGACATGGTCCTCGACGCGAGCGGCCGGGCGTACGTGGGCAACTTCGGCTTCGACCTGATGTCCGGCGGCGGGCTGGTGAGCACCGCGCTGCACCGGGTGGACCCCGACGGCACGGTGACCGAGGCGGCCGGCGACCTGTGGTTCCCCAACGGCAGCGTGATCACGCCGGACGGCGTGCTGATCGTGAACGAGACGCTGGGCAACCGGTGCACCGCCTTTGACCTGACGCCGGACGGGCAACTGGTCAACCGCCGGGTGTGGGCGGAGTTCGGCCCGCTGCTGTCCGGCACCACCGAGGCGGAGGTCTTCGGTCAGATCAAGGTCGCGCCCGACGGCGCCTGCCTGGACGCCGAGGGCGCGCTCTGGATCGCCGACGCCCTCGGCGGCCGGCTGCTGCGGGTGAAGGAGGGCGGCGAGATCGCGGACGAGGTGCGGCCCGGGTCCGGGGTCTTCGCCTGCGCGCTCGGCGGCGCGGACGGGCGGACGTTGTTCGCCTGCGTCGCGCCGGACTTCAGCGAGGCGGCGCGGTCGGCGGCCAGGGAGGGGAGCCTGGTCGCCTTCCGCGTCGCGGTGCCCGGGGCCTAGCCCCAGGCGGCGGGCCTAGCCCCAGGCGGCGCCGACGGCGGACGGGCGGCTCGGCGGGCGGTCCTGCCGTGCCGCGGCCACCGCGGCACGGTACCGCTCGATGACGGTGTCCGCCACCTCCGGCGCCGCGCCGAGGACGCCGGAGACGGCGTCCGCCCCCGCGCCGAGCGCGGCATCACGCACCTTGTCCGCGAAGTAACCGGGGGCGAGCAGGTACGTGGCGACGACGACGGGCCCGTCGTGGGCGGTGTCGTGGGCGGTGTCGCGGCGAGCGGAGCGCAGCGCGGCTACCGCCTCGGCGGGCCGGGGCCCGGCGGCGGACGCGTATGCGGGCAGCACCGCGCGCCAGCCGCACTCGCGCTGCCAGCGCGCGGCGAGGGCCGCGATCGTGGCGTTGGCCGCGGGGTCGGACGACCCGGCGGCCGCGAGCACCACGCCGGTCGCGGCGCGGGCGGCGGGGTCGCCGACCGCGACCCCGGCCTCACCGAGCCGGCGCATCAGCGCCTCGGTCAGCAGCGGGTGCGGGCCGAGCGTGCCTGCGCAGGCGACGGCGGGCCCGGGCCCTGGCCGCGCCACTGTGCTGATCCTGTCAGCGGCGGCCGCCAGCCGCGCCGGGATGTCCGTCTTGCTGTGGTAGGCCGCGGTCAGCAGCAGCGGCACCACCACGGCCGGACGGCCCGCAAGCGAGGCGAGCGCCTGGGGGAGTGACGGCGCGCTGTGGTCGAGGAACGCGGCCCGCACGTCAAGCCCGCGGGCGCGCTCCCCGACCGCGGCCGCCAGCTCGCTCACCGTCGCCGCCGCGCGCGGGTCCCGTGAGCCGTGCGCGACGGCGACGAGGGCGGGCGCTGACTCGCCGGCCGCCGCCGGGCTCAGGCGTGGATGCCGCACTCGGTCTTGCCCGTTCCCGCCCACCGTCCGGAGCGCGGGTCCGCGCCCGGCGCGACGCGCATCGTGCAGGTGCGGCAGCCGATGGACGGGTAGCCGTCGTAAACGAGCGGGTTAACGAGCACGCCGTTGGCCGCGATGTACTCGTCCACCTGCTCCGACGTCCACGCCACGATCGGGTTGACCTTGACCATCCGCCGCTTGGAGTCGTACTCCACCACGCGCGTCGCGCGCCGCGACAGCGTCTCATCGCGGCGCACGCCGGTGATCCACGCGTCGTAGTTCGCGAGGGCGCGCTCGAGCGGCTCGACCTTGCGCAGGTAGCAGCACAGGTCCGGGTTACGGCCGTAAAGCCGCGGCCCGAGTTCCGCGTCCTGCTCGGCGACGGTCCGCGAGGGCGTCACGTTCACCAGGTTGATCGGGTAGACGGCGGCGGCGGCGTCGCGGGTGCCGATCGTCTCGGGGAAGTGGTAGCCGGTGTCGAGGAACACCACGTCGATCCCGGGGCTGACCGCGGAGGCGAGGTGCATGATCACCGCGTCCGACATCGAGGACGTGATGCAGATCCGGCTGCCGAACGTGTCGGTCGCCCAGCGGATGACCTCCTCGGCCGAGGCGTCCTCAAGTTCCCTGGCTGCGGTTTCTGCGAGGCTGCGCATGGCGTGCGGATCCTTCACGTGTTGGTCGGCGGCGTCCCGGTCCCCGTCGTAGCGCCCGTTGCTTAGTTTTTGATTAACTCCGGTAACGCTCACAGCACCGCTCCCAGGCCGGCGAAGCGGAGCTGGAAGCTCCTGGTGCAGGACCGGCAGTGCCACTCGCCGTCCGCGGCGCCCTGCGGCTCGAGGTCCTCCTCGCCGCAGTACGGGCAGTAGAACGGGACCGCGCGGACCGACGGAATGCCCGATGACTGCGATGTCATGACAGCTCCTCATCCGCGGCCCGCAGCGTCCACGCCGCGAACGTCTCGCCGGCCTCGCGGGCGGCGTCGAACCGGCGCAGCACCCGCTCCACGTAGTCGGGCAGTTCCTCCGCGGTCGCCTTGAGCCCGCGGACCTTGCGGCCGAACCCGGACCCGCTGGCATCCCCGCCGGTCAGCGTACCGCCGAGGTGAATCTGGAACCCCTCAACCTGCCGGCCGCCGTCATCGGTCACCAGCGACCCCTTCAGGCCGATGTCGGCGGTCTGGATGCGGGCGCAGGAGTTGGGGCAGCCGTTGACGTTGATGGTGACCGGCACGTCGAAGCCGGGCAGCCGCCGCTCGAGCTCGTCGATCAGCGTCATCGCCCGGGCCTTGGTCTCCACGATGGCGAGCTTGCAGAACTCGATCCCGGTGCAGGCCATCGTGTGCCGGCGGAAGACGCTCGGCGCGGCCGGCAGGCCGAGCGCGTCAAGCTCGGCGACCAGGGCGTCCACTGACTCGTTCGGCACGTCGAGTACGACCATCTTCTGCTCGGCGGTGGTCCGCACCCGGCCGCTACCGTAGCGCTCGGCGAGCGTGGCGATCGCGGCGAGCAGCTCGCCGTCCAGCCGGCCGACGCGCGGGGCGAACCCGACGTAGGACAGGCCGTCTTGCTGCGGGTGGACGCCCACGTGGTCGCGCAGCCCGCCGTCGACGTTCACCGGGGCGGGCCCGTCCGCGAGGGCGTACCCGAGGTACTCCGTCTCCATCACCTCGCGGAACTTCTCCGGGCCCCAGTCCGCGATGAGGAACTTGATCCTGGCCCGGTGCCGCAGCCGCCGGTAGCCGTAGTCGCGGAAGACGCTGGCGACCGCCGCCCAGACCTCGGGCACCTGGCCGGCGGGGATGAAGGCGCCAAGGCGCTTGGCGATCATCGGGTTGGTGGACAGGCCGCCGCCGACCCACAGGTCGTAGCCGACCTCACCGGTGTGCGGGTGCCTGACCGCGGCGAACGCCACGTCGTTGATCTCGTGGTGGGTGCACTGCGCCGCGCACCCGCTGATCGAGGTCTTGAACTTGCGCGGCAGGTTGGAGAACGCCGGGTCGCCGATGAACCTGCCGTTGACCGCGGCGATCTCCGGCGAGGCGTCGATCAGCTCGTCGGAGTCAAGCCCGGCGAGCGGGCAGCCCATGATGACCCGGGGCGTGTCGCCGCAGGCCTCGGTGGTGGACAGGCCGACGGCCTCAAGCGCCTCCCAGATCGCCGGGACCGACTCGATCTCGATCCAGTGCAGCTGGATGTTCTGCCGGTCGGTCACGTCGGCGGTGCCGCGCGCGTACCGGACGGAGATGTCGGAGATGACCCGCAGCTGCTCCGACGACAGCTGCCCGCCGTCGATCCTGACGCGGAGCATGAAGTAACGGTCGTCGAGCTCCTCAGGCTCGAGGATGGCGGTCTTGCCGCCGTCGATGCCCGGCCGGCGCTGCGTGTACAGGCCGTACCAGCGGAAGCGGCCGCGCAGGTCGGCAGGGTCGATCGAGTCGAAGCCGTGCTTGGCGTAGATGTCGATGATCCGCTGGCGGACGTTGAGCCCGTCGTCGAACTTCTTGTTTTCCTCGTTCTTGTTCAGCGGCTCGCGGTAGCCGAGCGCCCATTGCCCCTCACCGCGCTTGCGGCGGGGGGCCGCTGATCTGCCCGGGGCCTTCGCCGGGATAGTGGTCGCAGTTGCTCCGGTCACGGGAGGCATGCGGCTGGTTCCTCACTCACATAGTGGCTGGTCTCGGCGGGGACGCGCCCGCCGGCAGCCGCCATGGCGCACAAAAAAGGCCGCCCGGCAGATCGCGGTGCGCGCCCACTCGTCACTCCCAGTTACCGATTTCGGTAACCGCTGAGCTGAATGATTAGGCGGCGATCAGCGTGCCGGACGACAAATCGCGCTACGGACACGGAGAAGGTCGACGTGCCGACGCACGACGAGCATGGGGTCCGTAACACTCACCCACGCAGGATCACACACTTTTGCGCTGCCTGTCCAGTCGGGGTGCGTCACGCTGGCGGCAACCGCGGCGCGGCCCGGCCTATTCCCGGCGCGGGTTTACCTTTGTAACACCGCCCGGCCTAGCCCTGGCGGACCCAGCTCAGCGCCGACTCGGCCGGCACTTCCTGAGCCTGCGGTGACGGCTGGTGCTGGCAGTCACACCAGTTGCCGCCGCGGCAGTCTTCGTGGCGGCGCTTGCGGCAGTCGATGCAGATCATGACCTTATTCTGCGCCTCGGCCGGGTATACGAGCGGTAGGATGCCCAGTCCCCCCGCGCGCCGCGCCGCGGCACCGCCAGGTCCGCCCGCCTTCAACGACCGAGCGCAGGCGGGGGTGCTGCTTGGCGCCGCGGTGCTCGAGGCCCTCGACATGGCGCACCCCGGTGATACGGAACGAGGGCGTGCGCCGCAAGCTCGCGCCCGCGTCTTCGCCCTGCCCCGCGGCGGTGTGCCGGTCGCGGCCGGGGTGGCGCGCGCGCTCGGCGCGACGCTCGACGCGCTCATGGTGCGGAAGATCGGCCACCCCTCGGCGCCCGAGCTCGGGCTCGGCGCCATCGCCGAGGACGGCCGTGGCGGCGCCGCGGAGCCGTACTTCGACGCGGGGATGCTCGCCGCGGTCGGCCTGACCGAGGCGGACCTCGCCGCGGTGGTGGCCCGCGAGCGCGCCGAACTCGCCAGGCGCGTCGCCGTCTACGGCCGCAGGCCCCGGCCGGGCGATGGGCGCGATGGGATAGGGGGACCCGGCGGCGGGAGCGGGCAGCGCACGCCCCCGTTCCGGATCAGACGCGGACGTCCCGCCCGGGCTGGACCTGGCCGGGGAGCTCGTCGTCGTGGTAGACGACGGGCTGGCGACCGGGGTGACGGCCAGGGCCGCCCTGCGCGCGGTACGGGCGCGCGGCGCGGCGCGGACGGTGCTCGCCGTGCCGGTCGCGGCGCCCGCGGCGGCGCAGGCCATGCAAAAGGAAACCGACGAGGTGGTGACCCTGGTCACCCCTCGCCGGTTCCACAGCGTGGGAGAATGGTACGCCGACTTCGGCCAGCTGACCGATGCCGACGTGCTGACGATCTTGTCCTCCGGGGGGACTCCCGCCCCCGCGTGACCCGCCGGCGCAGGATCAGGCCGCGTTGGCGCGGCGCATCCGCCGACGGCGCTCCGCGGAGCGCTCGTCCTCGTTCAGGCCACCCCAGGTGCCGTACTTCTCAGGACGGGCAACGGCGTAGTTGAGGCATTCCATCCTGACCGGGCAGCTCGCGCAGACCTGCTTGGCCTTGCGCTCCCTGATGTCCCGCTCCGGCTGCCGCTCGCCGTCTGGGCCGAAGAAAAGCATCAGATCCTCGCCACGACACGCGGCAGCGTCCTGCCAACCCCAATTGGGCCGGGGAAGGACGGCCGTCTGCCTACGCACCTGAGACATGGATCAATCACCTCAACGAAGTTGCTTAATTCTTGCGTTAGTCTTGCTAGTGACTCGCATGCACGCGAGTCCGGTCCTGCCCGGTAACTGCTGTTGCAAGCTGCAACGCCGATCGGCCTCATCCTGTTCCCGTGCACATGAGGCGCGCTCGCGCGCGCTTCAAAGGTGTCGCGGACGGGATGGTTCCGTTCGAGGTGGCACTGCTTGCAGGCAGCCGGAGGCTCGCACATGCCTGACAGGCGCCTGCCCCCACTACACGCTGACCGTGAGCCGCTGCCAGCCGGAAGATCCGCCGTACGAGGGGGAGCAGGAATGCCTGTGGTCAATGATGCCACCTGGGCTACCGCCCGCGCACGGCGGGGTGACATTTTCCTACCGCGCGTCGCAGGAATTTTTCTGCGGGCCGCCTTCCCCGCCTGAGCAAGGCTAAGGAAGGCTAAGGAACCAGTTAAGTAAACCGCCCAGGCGCGCGAAAGACCTTACCAGCAGCGGCGAGTAGGTCACGCATGAGGCGTACGGGCCCTACTCTGTACGAAGTGGACAAACGTTCTGCTGGGCTACGTACTGCTGGGGGGGCCACCATGGGCAGCATGTCAGCGCCAGACTCGGGGCGCCTGCCCCGGCTGGGCGACATCTTCTTCGATGTGCGCGGTGGCTCGCGGAGCATGCGCGTGAGCTGGTACGCGGACACCGGGATCGCGGTGTTCAGCATCTGGCAGGGCGGCACCTGCACGGGGACCTTCCGGCTGCCGATCGACGACGTGTCCCGTCTTGTCGACTCGCTGCGGCGCGGCATGCTCGGCCCGGCCGACGGAACTGCGCCGGGCGGCACGACGGGTCCGATGGCGCTCGGCGGCCAGCGCCCCCGGCTGGCGATCGGCGCCGCCGCCACCGAGCCGTTCACCGGCATGATGGCCGCCGTCACCGACGACCGGGCGGCCGCCTACGGGCTGGGCGCAGGCCAGGCGGCCGGCGGCGCGGCGCAGCAGTACGGTGCCGGCCAGCAGTACGGCGGGCCGCAGCAGTACGGCGCGCCCGACGCGTACGGCTACAGCACGGGAGACCACGACGCGGCGCCTGGCCAGTACCAGCCGGCCCGTATGACCTCGCGCAGTACGGGGCCGGTCAGCAGTACGCCCAGGGCCAGTCCTACGGCACCGGCGCCGGCCACGGACGGCCAGCAGGCCGACTACCAGTACCAGGCCACGCAAGGCGGCACCAACGGGTACGGGCCCGGGTACGCCGACGTCGCGGCGCAGCCCCAGTCGCAGCAGCTCCAGTCGCAGCAGATCCAGCCGCGCAGCCTCGGCCAGCAGGGGACACCGCGGACGGACGGCTACGGGGCGGCGGACGGTTACGGGGCGGCGGCACAGTACGCGGCGCAGCGTCAGGGCGAGCCCGTGACCCGCTACGGCACGGGAGCCCAGCCGGCCCTCGGCTTCCAGCCGGCCGGCCAGCCGTCGCCTGGCGACGGCCAGGCACCGCCGCGTGCCTACGGCGGCCAAGGCCAGCCCGGCGCCGCGCAGGCGGGCCCCGGCCAGCAGGCCCAGTCATACGAGGCCCAGTCATACGACGCCAGGTCGCCGCAGGTCCCGGCGTACGAGCAGCAGTCCAGTGACCGCGCGTACGCCGCGCAGGGCTACGCCGGGCGCGGCTATGACGAGCAAAGGCAGGCCGAGCAGGCATACACCGATCAGGGATACCCGGCAACGGGGCGCGGCAGCCAGGGTCAGGCGGCCGCCTTTGGCGACGGCGGTTACGGCCCGGCCGGCCAGGACACCGGCCAGCCGTCCGGGCAGTTCGCCGAGCCCGGCTACGGCGGGCAGCCGGGGCAGCAGGCACCCGCCGGGCAGCCGGGCCCGGCGCCCAGGCAAGCGGCACCGCAGCCGTCCGCCGGGCAGTCCGCGGCGCAGCTGTGGCAGGACGGCGCGCACTCCGGCCAGGCGCCGGCGCCGGCCTACCTGGCCGGGGGGATCTCCGCCCTCTCCGCGCCCGTGCCGTCAGACGCCGGTACCGGCGCGCAGCCGTCGTTCGGCACCGGCGCGCAGCCGACCTTCGGCACTACGGCCGGCCCGGGACCCGCACAGCCGGGCGGGACGCCGGGAGCGCAGCAGGGCGGTACGTTCGGTGCCCAGTCCCGCGAGCCGGACCGGTACCCGCCTGGCTACGCTGACCAGCCGGCCTATCCGCAGTCCGCCTACCAGGCGCAGCCAGACACGGCAGGCTACCAGGGCACTCCCGCGGCCGGCACCGGCGAGGGCACGAGCCGGGCAACCGGCCAGGAACCCGGGTACCCCGTCGGCCCGGGGCTCAACGGCTACCAGCCCGCCACCGGCGACGGGTACGGGTACGACGGGCGGGGACACTCCGCCAACGGCCAGGCGCCCGCCAGCGGTCAGCCATCGGCGCCGGCCACGCTGGCTACGGGAACGCCGCCGCGGGCTACGCCGACCGTGACCGCGCCGGCGCTAACGGCTTCTCTCTCGCCGGCTACGCGGCGGCGCCCGCTCCGGGCTCCGGGGTGTACGACGCGACCGGGCGTGACACAGGAGCACATCGCGTGGCCGGCGGCGACGGGTACGCGGCGGACGGCGGGTACGGCACGGACGGCGGGTACCCGGCGAACGGAAACGTGGCGCCGGTCAACGGCCACGGCGCGACCGGCTATCAGGCCAACGGCTACCAGCAAGACGCGAGCGCCGCGAGCGACTACCAGGCCGGCGGATATCAGCGGGGCGCGAGCGCCGCGACCGGCTATCAGGCGGCCGGGCAGGCCGAGAGTGGCCCGGCGCCCTCCGGCGCCTACCCCGCGCTCACGCCGAACGGCTACGCCAACGGCGCGGCGCCCGGCAACGGGTCGGCTCCGGCGAGCCGCGCCGTGTCCGGTAACGCCTCGGTACCGTCGAACGGATACGCGCCGGGCCCGGGCGGCGTCACCGAACGGGTACGGACCAGCGCCGGGCCGGCGTCACCGAGCGGGTACGCGACGGCGTCGGCGAACGGGTACGCGGCCGGCGCCGCGTCACGAACGGGTCCGCCGGGATCCCGGCGGCGGACGGCACCGGAGGCTACCCGCGACTGCCGGACTACCGCGTCGGCAGCGCAAGCGGGGCGCTGCCCGCGGCAGGTAACCAGGCCGGCGGCGCCGGCTACGCGCAGGGGACGGCGCCGTCCGCGGCACGGCCGACGTTCACCCCCTCGTTCACCGCGAATGGCGCCCCGCCCACTCAGGCCGGCGGGTTCGGCCCGCCGGGGCAGCCGGCGACGGCCGGGTACGCGTCGCCCTCCGGCTACCCCGCCGCCCCGTCACCTGGCACGCAGGCGTACCAGCAGGCCGCGGGCCAGGCCAACAACGGCTATCCGACCGCCAACGGCTATCCGACCGCCAACGGTTACGCGACCGACGGCTATCCCACCGCTAACGGTTAGCGACCGACGGCTATCCGACCGCCAACGGCTATCCGACCGCCGACGGCTATCCCACCGCAAACGGCACCGAGTGGGCCGACGGCTACCCGCGTGACGGATATGCCCCAGGGCAGGGCGGTCAGCCAGTGCCCGGCTACCAGCAGGCCCCAGGCTACGCCGTCGCCGGCCAGCATGAGCAGGGCCAGCAGGGATACTGGGACCCTGAGCAGCAGCCGCGCGGAAATTGGACGTGACAGAGGGAACACCCACCCCCTCCGCCGCGCTAGACTCAGTTTGGCCGGTGCGGCTAGGGTCCCCCGGGCCGCACCTAATATCGCCTTCGCGGAATACCGTTCGGCTGGAGCCGCGATGTGCCTCTCGCCGAGGAGGCGACCGGTCGCACCGGCCCATGATCACCTGCGGTGCCCTGAGGTTCCTTCGGGCGCGCACCAGCCAAGATTCCCGCCCGCCAGCATGAATACGCCCCTGGGGGCCGCCAAGCGGGTCGCAGCGCCGGGCTGGCGGGGCTGCGCTGCCGGGGTCTACCGGTAAATATTTCACAGCATGTAAAGAAAAGCCGTCCAGGGCGCCTTTTCTTTACATCGGGTGAAACGTTTACCTGATGACACGAATTTACCGGTAAAACTGCGTACGTAAGGGGCGCGTGGTGCCACGGTGCTCGCGTCCTGGCCTTAGGCGGGCCGCGAGGGCGCCGCCGCCGAGAACCTGCGGCCTCGCGGGTTTCATGCGACCGTCTTGAGCCTTCCCGTCCCGGGTGCCGCGGAAGCGGCGGGCTCGCGACGCGCGGGCGAGGCTAAGCCTGGGCGGCGTAGTTGACGAGGGCCGACATGAGCCACGGAAGCCGCTGCGCGGTGGGGACGATGCGCGGGCCGAGCAGCGGCTGGTTCCGCGACCACAGCACGCCCGCGGTGAACCGCCACGCCGGGCCGGAGACGCGCCGCCAGGCACGCTCGTATTCCCCGGGGCGGTCGGCCGCGAGGCAGCGCGCGAGGACGTCGGCCTGGGCGAGCCCGACGCCGATGCCCTCGCCGGTGAGGGCGTCCAGGTACCCGGACGCGTCACCGACCAGGAGGACCCGGCCGTAGACCCGGCGCGCGACGTCGTGGCGCAGCGGGCCCGCCCCGCGGACCTCGCTCGCAGGCGGCGCGGCGCCGAGGCGGTCAAGCAGGGCGGGGAACGCGGCGAGGCGGCCCTCGTAGTCGCCGTCCGTACCCGTCGCGGCGCCCGATCCGTTACCGCTAGCGGCGGGTGAGGCGGTGCGCGGCGGCTTCGCGAAGAGCAAGGCGACGCCGACGGTGTCGGGGGAGACCGGGGTGACGTAAGCCTCCGCGGTCGCCGACCAGTAGACCTCGACCAGGTCCGTCGACGGCGGGACGCGGTAATGCCTGCGCAGTCCGTACCGCGGCGGCACCGCATTGCGCCCGTCCCCGTTGCGCAGGCTCCCGTTGCGCCCGTCTCCGTTGCGCAGGCTCCCGTTGCGCGCGTCCCCGTCGCCCGACTCGGCCCCGGCCGCCGTCTCGCGTTCCAGTGCGCGGCGGATGGTTGAGTGCAGGCCGTCGGCCGCCACCAGGTAGCGTGCCTCGGTCCCCGCGGCCGCCACGTGATCCGCCTTGTGGTCGAAGCCGGAGACACGCTGCGGGATGACGGTGATTCCCAACGCCGCGGCGCGCTCGGCGAGCGCGGCGTGCAGCACCGTTCGCCGGACGCCGAGCCCGTGCCCGTGCCGGAAGGGCGCGTCGGCCTGGTGACCCGCGTCGAGGTAGCGGATGCCGCGCAGGGGGTGGCCGTCAGGGACGACGCCGAGTTCCGCGAGCCGCCGCACCGCGGCGGGCAGCACGCCCTCGCCGCACGCCTTGTCGACGGGGCCAGTGCGGGGCTCGGCGACCGTGACCGACAGGCCCTGCTGCGCGCAGCGGATCGCCGTGGCCAGGCCCACCGGGCCGCCGCCGGCCACGAGAACGTCGATCATGACGCCACAGGCTGCGGAGCGGCGGTCGCCGCCAGTGCCCTCACCTCGCACCGTATCCGCACCGTCAGCAGCGCCGCGTTGAGCACCGTGAACGCCGACGCGGTGATCCACGCCGACCCAGTCAGCGGCAGCGCGAATCCCTCCACGATCACCGCGACGTAGTTCGGGTGGGCGAACCAGCGGTACGGCCCCGACCGCACCAGCGGTTCCCCCGGGAGCACGATCACGCGCGCCGTCCAGCGCTCGCCGAGCGTGCTGATACACCACCAGCGCAGCGCGTTCGCGGCCACCGTCACGGCCAGCATCGGCCAGCCGAGCGCGGGGACGAACGTCCGGTGCCCGAGCAGCGGCTCGAGCACGCAGCCGGCGATCAGCCCCACGTGCAGCGTGATCATCACGGGGAAGTGCCCGAAGCCGTACTCCGCGCCGCCGCGGCGCAGCAGCCCCGTCGCGTGCCGGGCCGACACGACGAGCTCGGCCACCCGCTCGCAGGCGATGAGGCCGAGCAGCACCCAGTAGACGGTCATCTCCTCACCACCGCAGCAGCACCAGCTCGGCGCTCACCCCGGGGCCGAGGCCGATCATCAGGCCGGGGGAGCCGGGCGGTGGCCGCTCGCTGCCGCTGATCATCTCCAGGATGTGCAGCACCGACGCCGAGGACATGTTGCCGACCTCGGCGAGCGAGCGGCGGCTGGCCGCCACCGCGCTGTCGGGCAGCTTGAGCGACCGCTGCACGGAGTCGATCACCTTCGGGCCTCCTGGATGGCAGATCCAGCTCGCGATGTCGTCGATGGTCAGGTCGTGCTCGGCGAGGAAGCCCGTGACGATGTCCGCGAGCCCGCGCTCGACCACGACGGGCAGCTCGGTGGTGAGCACGATGCGGAAGCCGGCCGCGCTCAGCCGCCAGCCGAGCGCGTCGCCGCTGTCGGGATAGACCACGCTGCGGGAGGCGATGAGCCGCGGTCCGGCCGGGGACTTGGCGCCGGGCGCGGCGTCGGCCTGGCTGCCGCTGGCGATAAGCGCCACCGCGCCGTCGCCGAACAGCCCGGCCGCCACCATGTCGGCCAGGGTGATTTCCGACCTCGGCCAGTTCAGCGAGCACAGCTCGACCGCGAGCAGCGCCGCGGTCTGCCCCGGCCAGCCGAGCAGGTAGTCGTGCAGCCGCCCGAGCGCGGCCGCGCCCGCGACGCAGCCGAGCCCGAAGATGGGCAGCCGCCTGATGTCGGGCCGCAGCCCGAGCCGCGGGATCAGCCGCGCGTCGAGCGACGGCACCGCCACTCCGGTGACCGACGTCACGATCAGCAGGTCGAGGTCGGCGGGCGACAGCCCTGCGGCGTCGAGCGCGAGCCGCAGCGCCCGCTCGCCGAGCTGCGTCGCCTCCGGGATGTAGCGGTCGTTGACCGCCTCGGCACCGTACAGCTCGGCGCACTCGTCGACGGGGAGCACGATGTGCCTGGTATCGACCTCAGCGGAGCCGTGCAGCCGCTCGGTGAGCGCCCACTGGCCCGGGCCGAGCTTGCCCCGGCTGGCGAACGCGCGGGTGATCTCGGCCTGGGCCAGCCGGTGCTCGGGGAGGGCCGAGCGCACCGACAGGATTCGGGGCATCATGCCAGTGCCTCCCCGCTCGCGACGAACAGCACGATGTCGACGGCCGCGATGCCGATCGCCGCGTAGAACGGCACGCGCCCGGTGCCGCGCGCGGAGAGCCCGGCGAGGGCCAGGGCGGCGATAAGCCCTGGGACCGCGACCCACAGCCGGGTCGCCCCGATGAGCAGCAGCACCGATGCCGCGAGCAGCAGCACCAGCGCCACTGCCCTTACCGCGGCCGGGCCAGCCCGCGCGGCCACCCGCTGCGGCAGGCCGCCCACGCCGGTCGCCCGGTCGGCCGCCAGGTCCGGCAGCACGTTCGCGAAGTGCGCGCCCAGGCCGAGCAGCGCGGCGGCGAAGGTCACCGCCCAGCGGGGCGCGGGGTGGCTGGGGAGCGTGCTCGCCGCGTACGCGGGCAGCGGGCCGAACCCGAGCAGGTACATCGCCCCCGACCAGAGCGTCGATTTGAGCCCCAGGTTGTAGGCCCAGCCGGGCGCGACGACGAGCACGTAGAGCGCCCCGGTGAGCGGGCCGATGACGAGCGCCAGCGCGAGCCCGGCCGCCGCGGCGGTCCAGGCCGCCGTCCACACGGCGCGGGCGCTGATGTCGCCGCGCGCGAGCGGCTTGTCGGCCCGGCCGGCGGCGGCGTCCCGCGGCGCGTCGCAGGCGTCGTTAGACCAGCCGATGGACAGCTGCCCGGCCAGCAGCGCCGGCGCGGTCAGGGCCGGCCCGACGCCGTGCGGCGCGGCCTGCGCCGCCAGTACGGTCGTCAGGGCCGTAATAGCGACAGAGGGACCGGGGTGGCTCGTGATAATAAGTGCCTGGACCCGATTCAACAGCGAGCCGCCCCCCGTACATCAATGAAATCTCTGCGGACCCGTTCATCCGGCATCTCGGGGTACCAGCAGCGGGCACCTGCCGAAATATCGGACGGACACTAGCACTGTAGATCAATACAGCAGAAGTCAGAAGATGGTGATACTCGTGATAAACGTGATGCATGTGGTGTCCTAGTAGATGAAAGTCATTAAATGAGACTCACGCTACGGGCGGGGAACCCTCTTGAGTGGCTCGCGCTGCGCGCCGGGCTGGTGCCGACCGCCGCCGCCGACGCGTGGGGCGGGATGGCGCTGTCCGGGATAGTGGTCGCCGCCGTCCGCACCGGCATCGCCGCCCGCCTGTGCGAGGGCGATGCGACCGCCGCCGAGGTCGCCGCCGACCTCGGCCTCGACCCGCTGCCCACCCGGTTGCTGCTCGACTGCCTGCACTCGGCCGGCCACGTCACCGCGCGGTCCGGCCGGTACCGGCTGTCCGGCCGGTCACGGCGCTGGCTCGACCCGGCGTCGCCGCTGTCGGTCGCGGGGTACGTGGCGGGCGTGGTTGACTACTGGCCCTGGTGGGCGGGACTTGAGCAGTCCGCACGGACCGGGGTGACGTCCGGCTCGCACGGCGCGGCGCCGGACGACCCGTACTGGCGCCGCTACATCACCGGCCAGCTGGAGCTGGCGAGGCTGTCCGCCGCGGAGGTGGCGAGGAAGCTGCCGCTGCCGCGGCGCCCGCGCGCCGTGCTAGACATCGGCGGCGGCCACGGCTGGTACTCGGCCTGCCTGTGCCGCCGCCACCCGGGGCTCACCGCGACGGTCCTTGACCTGCCGGGCAGCGCGGCCGTCGGCCGGGAGGTCATCGCCGCCGCGGGCCTGTCCGACCGGGTGCTGTTCCGCGACGGGGACGTGACGTCGGCGGACCTTGGCGACGGCTACGACGCGGTGCTGTGCTTCAACCTGGTGCATCACCTCGAGCCTGACCAGATCACCGCCCTGTTCCGCCGGGCCCACAAGGCGCTTAACCCCGGCGGCACGCTCGCCGTCCTCGACGCCTTCGCCGAGCACGGCCGCCGTGGCCAGGCCCAGGCGGACATGCTCGCCCTGTTCGTCTACCTCAGCTCGGGCGCGCAGGTTCATACCCCGGCGGAGCTGGCCGGCTGGCTGGGCGACGCGGGCTTCGCGTCGCCGAGGAAGGTCAGGGTGCTGCGCATCCCCGGTCTCACGCTCCAGGTCGCCACGAAGCCAGCCTGATCCAGAACGAGGGCGTGCACCGCCGCCCGCCGCCCGCCGCGACCCTCGCTAGCCAGCGCCAGAGGACCTACTGCTCGCCCCCGGTGCCCGGGCGGTGCGACCCGGCGGCGCCGTCGGCGGTCCCCACCGGCCCCGCCGCGGCGCCGTGAACCGAGCCGACGCTGGCCGGGCCGACCGGGGACGGGCCCACGGGGGACGGGCCGGCCGACGGCAGGCTCGTCGCCGCGGTGGCGGGCTGCGGGGAGGGTGGCGCGGGCAGCACGGTCCCGGGCGGCAGCGGCCCGACGACCGCGTTGAGCACCTGCGAGTTCGGGACGGACACCATGCCGTCGGCGGTGGCCAGCCGCACGTAG
Source organism: uncultured Actinomycetota bacterium (assembly GCA_963811335.1). Taxonomy (GTDB): domain Bacteria; phylum Actinomycetota; class Actinomycetes; order Streptosporangiales; family Streptosporangiaceae; genus Trebonia. The sequence goes on from CAWERB010000023.1 coordinate 94,658, forward strand.
GTGATGCCGATCTCGCTCACCGTGCCGCCTATCTCACCGGACAGCGCGCCGGCCCGCAGCCGGATCGAGTCGCCGACCTTGAACGGGCGGGCCAGCAGCAGCACCAGGCCCGCGAACACGTTGGACAGCGCCTGCTGCGCCGCGATGCCGACGAAAACGCTGGTCAGTGCCCCGCCGAGGAGGAGCTGGCCGACCGGGACGTCGAAAAGCACGAGGGTGACGACCAGCGTGGTCACGGCGCCGATCAGCACGAGCGCGTAGCGGACGACGGCCGAGTGCGACGTGCCGATCACCGGCTCGAGCACCTCGCGGGCCCGGCCCGACAGGCCGATGGTGGCGGCGCTGGCGAACACGCAGAAGGCCACGGCGGTCGCCGCGGCGATGACCTGGTCGACCACCTGGTTGCTTGAGTTGCTCGCGAAGAAGTGCGTGAACTGGCTACGCGCCCAGCCGGAGACGGCCACCGCTACGATCGCGAGCACGAGCGCGATGATCGACTTCCACGGCCTGGTCTTCGCTCTCACCTTGGCCACCTGTACTGACAGGTCGTGCATGTCCGGCCCGTCATACCCGCGCATACAGCAAGTCCTCCCGTCGCCCTGGTGCCGAAGTGGCTGACTGGCCTAACGGTACCGGGACAAACAGGAGGACTGGTGCGTGTATCCCACCGAAACGTGCAAACGGGGCTAGCGGTATCCCCGCTAGATCAGCGGCCTGCCGACGGGCAGCCTGACCCGGCCGTTCAAGCTGGTGCCCACGCCGGCGGCCGAGGTGTACCACGCGACGAGCGCGGTGATGATGCCGATGACGCCGCCGATCTTGACGACCGTCGTGTTCCCCGTGAAGTTACCGATGAACAGGACGATCTCGGTAATCTCCAGGGTGAGGAACACCCCGAAGACCGCCAGGTTCAGCTGCGCGGACATGATCAGCATGTAGGTGTTGAAGATCGCGAAGGCGAGCAGGATCCAGCCGAGGTCGTGGTCGGCCGCCGAGGCGCTCGTGGCGTGCGGTGCCACGAACTGGGCCCAGAGGAACAGGCCGATCCAGAACCCGCCGTAGGTGGAGAACGCGGTGGCGCCGAACACGTTCTTGTTCCGGAACTCCCACATGCCGGCCAGCAACTGGCAGGCGCCGCCGTAGGCCAGCGCGTAGCCGAGCCACGCGCTGCCGGTGGCGGCGTTCATCAAGTGGGCGTTGGCGGCGGACAGCAGGAAGGTGGTGAGGGCGAACGCCGCCAGGCCCAGCGGGGCAGGATCGGCGACGGGTGTAACCGCGGCAGCGGGCTGGACTGCGGGGGTAGCTTCGTGCTCTTCGCTGACACTCATATGTTGCCTCCGAGCTTGACCAGCTCCCTGGCAGAGGGTTGCCAGGTAACGGAATACATTCCGCTCATAGCGTAACTCTGGCGTAACTTGCCCGCGATAGGCGAACACCTACGAAAAAATTGAGGCATATGTGCACGAAGTGGCAGATGAATATTGATGCCCCGGATCACCGTGTATTTCGCAAAAGGTTAGTATCACGATAAGACCGGCAGATCATTATTTATCGAAATAGATATGCTCATGAGTCCCTGGCGAGGTCGCGGCCGGCCGGTTCCCGGCCAGGAAGGTCGACAGCCCCGCCCGCGTCGCGAGCACGATCGCCCGGTCGCCGGCGACCAGACGGTGATCGCGCCGTGGCGACCAGTTGAAGCGCGGCGTGCCGCGCTCGGCGATGGCCAGTACCCGGGACAGGCCGTCATTCTCCAGGTCGGCCAGGGGGCGGCCGGCGATGGCCGCGCCCGGCGCCACCCGGACATCCGCGATAAGGAGCACGTGCCTGCCGACCGGGATGGTGCGCAGCACCTGGTGCTCGAGCATCGCCACCGCGAACGCCGGCGCCGCCAGGTAGGAGACCGACCGGGAGACGACGTTGCCGAGGGTCTCGCTCACCCGCTGGGCGAGGTCGTCGTCGAACAGGCGGAGCACGATGCGCAGGTCATCCCCGCGCAGCGCCCTGGCCTGCAGTGCGGTCTCCAGGTTGGCGATGTCGCTGCTCGTCGCGCAGACGAGCGCGAGCGCGCCGTCCAGGGCCGCCCTGCGCAGCGTGCGCTCGCTCGGGGCGTCGCCGATGACCACCGGCATGCCCAGGTTGCGGGCGAACGCGACGCCGCGCGCCTTGGCGTCCTGGTCGACGAGGGCAACGTCGAAGCCGAGGTCGTGCAGGCCGCCGGCGACCCGGGTGCCGATCTCGCCGCCGCCCACCACGATGACGTGCCCGCCGCGCGGCCGCGGCTCACTGCGGATCGTGCCGGTCAGCCTGGCACCGACGATGATCGCGGTGACCAGCGGGAGCAGCGCCATCCCGTCGACGGTCAGCAGCACCTGCGCGACCTTCTCCGCGATGGCGTCCGCTGGGCTGGTGAACGCCGACCCTGTCGTGTCCATGATGCCCAGCCACAGCACGTCGCCCGGGGCGTGGCCGGCGACGGCGAGCAGGATGAAGCCGGCCAGCGCGAGCGCGAGCACGACGCCGAACGTGACGCCGAACTTGTTCCACAGCAGCCGCCTGCCCATCCGGAGCGCGCCGCGCAGCGGATGGTGCTGCCGGGCCAGCGGATCGCGCGGCGTGCCGTCCGCCACGGCGAGGACCAGGCCGGCATGGCCGTCGAGATCCTCGGGCGCGATGAGCTGCGTGCTGTCGGCCGGGTCGTCGGGTACCGCGAGCCCGCACAGCACCTGGCCGGGCGGGGTGTCCTCGCGCCGCGCCACGTACAGGGTTCGCCCGGACAGCCGGACGTGGCTCGGCGCGACATCGCCGATCGCGGCGGCCACCAAGGCCGGCGCGGCCAGCTGGCTGCGCGACAGCACGGTGCAGTCGCCGAAGAACCCGGCGAGGTGATCGCCGAGCCGCCGGTTGTACGCGGCGACCACCAGCCGCAGCTCGGGGCTGAGTTCCTGCGCGCGCAGCGCCCCGTGGAAGTTGGCGAGGTCATCCGGGCCCACCAGGGCCATGGCCCGGGCGGTCGCGACGCCCGCGTCGGCGAGCGCCTCGCTGGTCAGCCCGGCGTGCTCACGGACGATGACACCGGGCAGCGCCGCGATCTGCGGCCCGTGGTTCCTGAGCTTGTCGGCGAGCAGCACGACGACGTACTGGCCGTAGCGGTCGGTGAGTTCCCTGGCGATGCGGTAGGCGAGCGGATTGTCGCCGCAGACGATGAAGTGGCTCCCGGTCACGGGGGGCAGGGGCATGGCCCAGATCTTATTGGACTGGCTAACACCGGGATGAAAGCGGCGGGAGCCAGCGCTGTAGCATGGTAAAGGCCTGCCTCCCGAAGGGAAGGTCTGCTCATGGCCACCGATGACCTCATTCGCGCCTCGGACGCTGACCGGGATGTCGTGGTTGAGGCGTTGCGGGAGGCCTACACGGAGGGCCGCCTCACCCGGGACGAGTTCGACGAGCGCATGTCGGCTGCCTACGCGGGCAAGACCTGGGGGCAGCTGCGCGAGCTGACCGCCGACCTGCCGGTTCAGCCGGTGCTCGGCGCCGACGTGCCCGGCCGCCAGCTTCCGGCGCCCGTCGTCCCTCCGCCCTACCCGGCCTGGCGGGCGCAGGACGATCCGGTGGCGGAGCCCGGCCCTGACGGGCCGCCCGCGGAGCCGCCCGGAGCGTCCGGCAGGCCCCGCAGGCCGGTCGGCATCTTCATACCCGTGCTGATCTGGACCCTGCTGGTGGCGCACGGCGCCGCCGTGTTCCCCGCGCTCTTCGTCGTCGCCGTGGTTTTCCTGCTCGCCGCGAGCATGTCGGGCATCCGCCGCCGTTAGCAGCCTGCTGAATCTGCCGCGCTGCGGCGAATCAGTCTGTCCGTGACCAGGCGAAACCTGCGGTTGCGGCCCAGGAAACGGTCTAATTCAGCGGGCTCCCCGGCTGCGCGGCTGGCCCCCGACGGCTGGCCTGGTCGCGCCGGTGTTCCAGGTACTGGCGCTCGGCGGCGTCGTGGGTCAGGCTGATCGCGCTTTCATAGGCCGCGGCGGCCTCGCGGTTGCGTCCGAGCCGGTCAAGCAGGTGGGCGCGGACGGCTCTGGCCGGCTGGAAGAGGCGGGCGGGCGGCCCGGCCTCGGCGAGGAGCGCGTCGAGTGCCGCCAGGCCCGCCGCGGGCCCCGCTACCTCGGCGGTGACCGCGGCGAGGGCGACGCCGCTGCCGAGCGAGGGCGCGACCGCGTGCAGGATGCGGTGCAGGGTCAGTAGCGTCGGCCAGTCGCGTGGTGTCATCGGGTCCCCCAGCCCCGTGGTTCGGCCGTGTCGGCCCGTGGTTGGCGGCCCCGTGGTTCGGCCCCGTGGTTCCTGGCACAGTGGACGGCCTGGATCGCGGCCTCGAGCTGGAAGCGGCCAAGCTGTCCCCGCGCGTGCGCGGCGCGCAGGTGCTCGTGGGCCCGGCTGATCAGGCGCTGGTCCCACAGTGCGGGATCCTGGTCGGCGAGCGGGACGAACCGCCCGCTCGCGTCAGTCCGCGCCGGCGCGCGCGCCGCCGAGAGCTCGATCAAGGCCGCGAGCCCCCGGGCCTCGGGGTCGCCGGGAACGAGCGTGGTGAGCACCTCGGCCAGGTGCAGCGCCTCGGAAGGCAGCTGGCGGGCTTGCGGCCCGGTCGCCCAGTCGATGACATAGGCGCCGTAGACCGCCTCAAGCACCGAGGTCATCCGGGCCGGGAGGTCCGCCCGGTCGGGAAGGCGGAAGGGGACGCCGGCGGCCTTGATGCGCTTCTTCGCCCGGACCAGCCGGGTGGCCATCGTCGACGGCGATACGGAAAAGGCGCGCCCGACCTGCTCAGCGGTGAAGCCGAGCACCGTGTTCAGCATCAGGGGCGTGCGCACCGCGCGGTCGATCTCCGGGTGCGCGCACGCGAGCATCAGTTCAAGACGGCGGTCGGGGATCGAGTCGACGTCGACGTCATCGAAGGACGCCAGTACGTCACTGGCGGCATCGAGGGGGACGGTCCGCTGCGCCCGCGCCGACTTCCACTGGTCGCGCAGCCGGTTGCGGGCGACGGTCAGCAGCCACGCGTCGGGGCGGGCGGGCACCCCCTGCGACGGCCACGTCCCCAAGGCCCGTTCGAATGCGTCGGCGAGCGCGTCCTCCGCCGCGGCCAGGTCACTGGTAGAGGCAGCGAGCAGGGCGAGCAGCCGGCCGTAGCTGTCGCGGGCCGCCACGCCCGCGCAGCGGGCGGCCGGCCCGGGCGCGCCTTCTCCTGGGCCGGCTCCTCGCCGGCTGCCGCCCGGGCCGGCTTCTTCCCGCCTGCTGCCCGTCGTCAGCGGGTCCACGCGCCGTCGACGAAGGCGGTCCCGGTCGGCCGCACCTCGATCACGCCCCACTGCGCGCCAGGGCACTTCTCGGCCCAGCCGATCGCCGCGTCCAGGTCGGGTACGTCGAGCAGGAAGATCCCCGCCAGGGCCTCCTTCGTCTCGGCGAACGGCCCGTCCTGCACTCGCAGGCCGCCGTCCCGGCAGGTCACGCTCGTCGTCGCGGCGGTCGGCTGGAGCACGTCGGCCGAAAGCAGCACCCCAGCGGACTCCAGCGCCCTGCCGTAGGCGCCGAACGCCTCCTTGGCCTCCTCGATCGCCTCCTCGCTGATCTCCCCGTCGCCGGGCTCCCGGTAGTGCATCAGCAGTGCGTAACGCATCGTCGTCGCCTCCCATGCCAGTGTCGCGCCGGTCGCGGCAGCTGCACCAGGATGACGATCGGGCAACCCGCAGATCGTCACCGCCGACGAATCGCTCCGGTGCTGCCGGGCGGCGCGGCATCACGCCGCTAGCCCTTCACCAAACCGGAATCCTAGGCGGCGGGCAGCTTCGCCGCCGCTGCCTCGTCGAGCAGGAACAGCGTGCGCTCAGTGCCGCGGGCCCCGGCCGCCGGCAGCTTGACCTGGCTCACACCGGACACCGACAGGGCGACCGCCTCGGCCTTCTCCGCGCCGGAGGCGAGGACCCACACCTCACGGGCCGCCTGCAGCGCGCCGAAGGTGAGCGAGATCCGGGTGGGCGGCGGCTTGGGCGAGTTGCGGACCGCGACGACCGGGCCGCCGGCGTGCGCCGCCGGGGAATCGGGGAAGATTGACGCGACGTGCCCCTCAGGGCCGATGCCGAGCATCAGCACGTCGAAGGCGGGGACAAGGGCGCCGTCGGCGGCCGCCGCCAGTTCGGCGGCGTACCTGGCGGCGGCCGCGTCCGGGTCGTCGCCGTCGGGACCGTCCGGCCCCGGGATAACGTGCACCCGGGACGGGTCCAGGCGGAGGTGGTCGAGCAGCGCCGACCGGGCGCCCGTCTCGTTCCGCTCCGGGTCCCCGGTCACCTCGAACCGCTCGTCGCCCCACCAGAAGTCGACGAGCCGCCAGTCGACCGCGTCCCGCGCCGGCGAGGTGGCCATCGCGGCCATCACCTACGTCCCGATGCCGCCGCCGGTCAGCACCAGGTGCGCGCGCCCCCGGGCGGCGACCGCGTCGGCGAGCCCGGTCACCGCGCGCGCCGCGGCGGCGCTGGCCAGCAGGTCGCCGCTGGCATGGACGAAAACCTCAGGAGTGCTCACGGGCATCCACTCCCCATCAGGCGGCGTGGCATGCTCATCCGCCGGCCGGAATGTCGCGGTGGCCGGCGCGAACCGTCTTACTCGCCGGCCGCGGGCAGCGCGGCCGGGGACGACACATCGACGTGCGCCAGCGTCTCACCGTAGACCTCGTCCGGGTCGAGGCGGCGCAGTTCCTCGGCGAGCAGTTCCGCCGTGTCCCTGCGGTGCAGGGCGACCATCCGGTCGACCCGCCCCGGCCAGGCCAGCGTCGCGGTGCGCCCGTCGAAGCGGGTGATGCCGATGTCGCCGTCCGGCGTGCTGAACGTGGCGCCGGTGATGCCAGGGCCGCCGGAGGTGACCCGGGAGACCGGCACGCCGAGCCGCAGCGACAGCCACGCCGCGATCAGGTCCGCGGTCGGGTTGTCCGGCTCGGCGGCGATCTCGCCCGCGGTGACCGTCGGGTGCGGCTGGTCGAACGTCGCGGCGATCAGCGAGCGCCACGGGGTGGCCCGCGTCCAGCCGAAGTCGGTGTCGCCCGGCTGGTAGGCCGTCGCGAGGGCGGCGAGGACGTCGCGCGGCGACTCGGCGGCCGCCGCGTCGGTGACCCGCCGCTGAGCGAGCGCGCCGAGCGGGTGCTTGGCGGGGATCTCCGGCGCCTCGTCCGGCCACCAGGTCACCACGGGGACGTCGGGCACGAGCAGCGGCGCGACCACCGAGTCGGCGTGCTGGCCGAGCGGGCCGTACATGCGCAGCACGATCGTCTCGCCCGGTGACGCCTCGCCCACCCGGATCTCCGCGTCGAGCCGGGAATCCGCCTTCGGCTTGCGGCTGATGATGGCGAGGACGCGGCACGGGTGCTCCCGGGCCGCCTGGTTGGCGGCCCGGATCGCGTCGTACTGCGCCGCCTCGTCGGTCACGATGATGAGGGTGAGCACCATGCCGAGGGTCATGCCGCCGAGCCGGCGCCGTGCCTCGGTCAGCGCGTGGTCGATGGCGCCGGTGGTGGTGTCGGTCAGGTCGATCGTCATTGTGATCTCCTACAACCTTCTCCAGGCGCGGCGGTCGCGCGCCATCATCGCGTCGGCCGACGCGGGCCCGGCCCCGCCCGATGCGTACTGCTCCGGCTTGGTGTTCTCGGCCCAGAAGTGCTCGATCGGGTCGAGGATGCGCCAGGAGAGCTCGACCTCCTCCTGGCGGGGGAACAGCGGCGGGTCGCCGATCAGCACGTCGAGGATGAGCCGCTCGTAGGCCTCGGGCGAGGACTCGGTGAACGACTCGCCGTAGGCGAAGTCCATGTTCACGTCGCGGACTTCCATGAGTGAGCCAGGAACCTTGGAGCCGAACCGCAAGGTAACGCCCTCGTCCGGCTGGACCCGGATCACCAGGGCGTTCTGCCCGAGTTCCTTGGTGTCGGTGGCCGCGAACGGCAGGTGCGGCGCCCGCTGGAACATCAGCGCGATCTCCGTCATCCGCCGGGTGAGCCGCTTGCCGGTGCGCAGGTAGAACGGGACGCCCGCCCATCGCCGGGTATCCACGGCCAGCCGCACGGCCGCGTAGGTCTCGGTCCGGGAGTCGGTGGGGATGCCCTCCTCCTCGAGGAAGCCGGCGACCTGCCGGCCGCCCTGCCAGCCGGCCGCGTACTGGCCGCGCGCCGTCCCCTGGGCGAGGTCGGCGGGCAGCCGGACGGCCGACAGGATCTTCTCCTTCTCCTGGCGCAGCGAGTCGGCCTCGAACGACACCGGCTCCTCCATCGCGGTCAGCGCGAGCAGCTGGAGCAGGTGGTTCTGGATGACGTCGCGCGCGGCGCCGATCCCGTCGTAGTAGCCGGCCCGGCCGCCGATCCCGATGTCCTCCGACATGGTGATCTGCACGTGGTCCACGTAGGAGCGGTTCCAGATCGGCTCGTACAGGGTGTTGGCGAAGCGCAGCGCCAGGATGTTCTGTACGGTCTCCTTGCCCAGGTAATGATCGATGCGGAACACCGACTCGGCGGGGAACACCGCGTCGACGATGGCGTTGAGCTCTTTCGCCGTCTGCAGGTCGCGGCCGAACGGCTTCTCGATCACCACCCGGCGCCACGGCTTGCGCCCGTCCGGCCCAGCGGGGCCGGGATCGGACAGGCCGGACCGCTTGAGCTGTTCCACCACCGTGGAGAAGAACTTAGGCGGGATGGACAGGTAGAAGGCGTAGTTGCCGCCGGTGCCGCGGTCGTGGTCCAGCTGGCGCACCGTCTCCGCGAGCTGGTCGAACGCGGCGTCGTCGGTGAACTCGCCGGGTACGAACCGGACGCCCTCCTGCAGCTGCTGCCAGACCGTCTCACGGAACGGGGTGCGCGCGTGCTCCTTGACGGCCTGCTCCGTGATCTGCGCGAAGTCCTCGTGCTCCCAGTCCCGGCGGGCGAAGCCGACCAGGGAGAAGCCGGGCGGCAGCAGGCCACGGTTGGCCAGGTCGTACAGGGCCGGCATCAGCTTCTTGCGCGCCAGGTCACCGGTGACACCGAACATCACCATGACGCACGGGCCCGCGACCCGCGGGATCCGGCGGTCCCGCGGGTCGCGCAGCGCGTTGACCGGGTCGCCCGAGGCCGCGATCACCCCCGGGTTCGCCGGCGCCGGTCCCCGGGCGCCGGCGTTCGGCTTATCCATGATCGGAACCTCCTGTGGGTCCTAATCTGCCTACGAGTTCAGGCTGAGCTCGTTCTTGATCGTGGCGAGCATCTCGCCCCAGGATGCCTCGAACTTGGCGACGCCCTCGTCCTCCAGGACCTGGACCACGTCGTCGTAGCTGATGCCGAGGGCCTCGAGTGAGGCGAACAGCGCCCGGGACTCGTCGTACGTGCCGTGGACGGTGTCGCCCCGCAGCACGCCGTGGTCGGCGGTGGCGTGCAGCGTCGCCTCCGGCATGGTGTTCACCGTGTCGGCGGTCACCAGCTCGACCACGTACAGCGTGTCGGGCAGCGACGGGTCCTTGGTGGAGGTCGACGCCCACAGCGGCCGCTGCACCTTGGCGCCCTTGGCGGCGAGCGCGCGCCACCGGTCGGTGTCCAGCTTCTGCTCGTACAGCTCGTAGGCGAGCCGCGCGTTGGCGATGGCCGCCTTGCTCTTCAGCGCGAGCGCCTCCGGGGTGCCGATGGCGTTCAGCCGCTTGTCGACCTCGGTGTCCACCCGGGACACGAAGAACGATGCGACGGACGCGATCGTGGAGATGTCGTGACCGTTCGCCGCGGCCTGCTCGAGGCCGGCCATGAAGGCGTCGATGACCTCGGCGTACCGCTCAAGGGAGAAGATCAGCGTCACGTTGACCGAGATGCCCTCGGCCAGCGTCGCGGTGATCGCCGGGACGCCCGCGGGGGTCGCCGGGATCTTGATGAAGATGTTCGGCCGGTCGACCAGCCACCACAGCTGCTTGGCCTCGGCGACGGTCTTGTCCGTGTCGTTGGCGAGCCGCGGGTCGACCTCAATCGACACCCGGCCGTCGACGGCGGACTCCTCGTAGACGGGGCGGAGCACGTCGGCGCCCCACCGGATGTCGCGGGTGGTGATCATCCGGGACGCTTCCTCGACGGTCACGCCGCGGATGCGCCAGGTCCTTGGTCTGCTCGTCATACGCGTCGCCCTTGGCGAGCGCGTTGGCGAAGATGGTCGGGTTCGACGTGACGCCGCGCACGTGGAAGTCCCTCGACGAGGGACTCCAGGTTGCCGCTGCGCAGCCGCTCCCGGCTGATGTCATCGAGCCAGACCGACACGCCGGCCTTGGTGAGTTCCCCGAGTACGTCAGACATTTGCCCGCGTTCCTTCCGTCTTCAGCTTTTTAGTTCGGCCTTCGCCATGGACGCCTTCGCGGCGGCGGCCACCGCCTCGGCGGTGATGCCGAACTCCTGGTAGAGCACGGCCTCCGCGGCGGACGCGCCGTAGTGGTCGATGCCGACCGACTCCCCGGCGTCGCCCACGAAGATCCGCCACGGGGGAGTGATGCCCGCCTCGACCGAGACCCTGGCCCGCATCGCCGCCGGAAGCACCTCCTCCTGGTACGAAGCGTCCTGCTCCCTGAACCATTCCACCGACGGCATCGACACCACCCGCGCCGAGATTCCCTCCGCCGCGAGCAGCGTACGGGCGGCGACGGCGATCTGGACCTCCGAGCCGGTGCCGATAAGGACGACGTCAGATCCGTCGGCGAGCACGTACGCGCCGCGGGCCACGCCAGCGGCCGGCGCGAGCTCGGTCCGGTCGAACGTCGGCATGTTCTGCCGCGACAGGCACAGGCCCGCCGGGCGGTCGGTCTTCTCCAGGATCGTCTTCCACGCGACCGCGGTTTCATTCGCGTCGCCGGGACGGACGACGTCGAGCCCGGGGATGTTTCGCAGCGACCACAGGTGCTCGACGGGCTGGTGCGTCGGGCCGTCCTCGCCAAGTCCGATGGAGTCGTGGGTCCAGACGAACGTGACCGGCTGCTCCATCAGCGCGGCCAGCCGCACCGCGCCGCGCATGTAGTCGCTGAACTGCAGGAACGTGCCGCCGTACGGGCGGGTGAGGCCAGAAAGCACGATGCCGTTCAAGATGGCGCCCATGCCGTGCTCGCGGATGCCGAAGTGCAGCGTCCGCCCGTAGGGGTTGCCCGGCCACATCTTGGACTGCCGGTTGGCCGGGAGGAAGGACGGCTCGCCCTTCATCGTCGTGAGGTTGGACTCGGCGAGGTCGGCCGAGCCGCCCCACAGCTCCGGCAGGACCGGGGCGAGCGCGCTCAGCACCTCGCCCGACGCCTTCCTCGTCGCGATGCCCTTGGGGTCGGCGGGGAACTCCGGCAGGGCGTCCGCCCACCCGGCCGGCAGCTCGCGGGCGGCCAGCCGGGCGAAGAGCGCCCCTCGTTCGGGATTGCCCTTCTCCCACTCCGCGAACGATGAGTCCCACTCCGCGTGCAGCGCCTTGCCCCGGGCGGCGACCTCGCGGGCGCGGTTGAGCGCCTCTTCCTCGACGGGGAAGGCCTGGTCCGGGTCGAAGCCGAGGATCTCCTTGGTCACCTTGACCTCGGCGTCGCCGAGCGCGGAGCCGTGCGCCGCGCCGGTGTTCTGCTTGTTCGGCGCGGGCCAGCCGATGATCGTGCGCAGCACGATGAACGAGGGCCTGCCCGTCACGGCCTTGGCGGCCTCGATCGCGTCGTAAAGCGCCTGGACGTTCTCCTGGTAGCCGCTTTCCGTCACCCAGGAGACGTGCTGGACGTGCCAGCCGTAGGCCTCGTAGCGGGCGCCGACGTCCTCGGACTTGGCGACAACCGTGTCGTCCTCGATCGAGATGTGGTTGTCGTCGTAGATGACGACCAGGTTGCCGAGCTCCTGCACCGCGGCGATCGCGGAGACCTCGTGGGTGATGCCCTCTTCGATGTCGCCGTCGGAGGCGATCGCGTAGACGAAGTGGTCGAACGGCGAGGCGCCCGGCGCGGCGTCCGGGTCGAGCAGGCCCCGCTCGCGGCGCGCCGCCATCGCCATGCCGACGGCGTTGCCGAGGCCCTGGCCGAGCGGCCCGGTGGTGGTCTCGACGCCGGGGGTCAGCCCGTGCTCGGGGTGGCCGGGGGTGATCGACCCCCAGGTGCGGAACGCCTTCAGGTCGTCGAGCCCGACCCCGTAGCCGGACAGGTACAGCTGGATGTAGAGCGTCAGCGAGGAGTGGCCGCAGGAGAGCACGAAACGGTCCCGGCCCGGCCACTTCGGGTCGGCCGGGTCATGCCGCATCACGCGCTGGAACAGCAGGTAGGCGGCGGGCGCGAGGGACATCGCGGTGCCGGGGTGCCCGTTGCCCACTTTCTGCACCGAGTCCATCGCCAGGACCCGGACCAGGTCGACGGCCCGCTTGTCGGCGGGTGTCCAGTCAAGGGCGTGGTTGCTCACCTTTACGTCACGGATCCCTTCTGCAGGCTTCTCTGGCGTCCGCCGCGGCCGGCGGAAAGAGCTCGCGTGCGCGCGGCGGGACGCGGGCAGGGTGAAGTCCCCGGTGGCCCACCATGCCACGTTCAGAGCCTATCCCGGCGGGCAGCCGGCACGCAGCCCGGGGGAGACCGTTTGCGCAAGGTTCACCGGAAACCTGGTCTAGACCAAAAAATGTCCCGGTCTAGACCAATTTTGGAGCATGTGCGCGCCGTGAGACGGCAGCGCCGCAGTAGGCTGCTGACCGTGAACGAGTCAGGCCCGCCGCCTGCCGCGAGGGAGCCGTTCAGTGCGAGGGCGGTCCTCGCGGGGCGTCCGGCCGGCCGGACGCCGGTAGCTTTCATCGTGGGCATCGCCGTCACCGCGGCGTGCGCGATCGTGGCGCTCGGCATCGACGCCGTGCAGTCGTTCGCGGCGGGCGACGGGGCGGCGCCGTTCGCGATCGCGCTGCCGCTCGCGCTGCTCCCGGTGCCGCTGCTCGTCGTGGTCGTGCTGTGGATGGACCGGCTGGAGCCCGAGCCGCGGGCCAACCTGGCGTTCGCGTTCGGCTGGGGCGCGGGGATCGCCGCGCTGACCGCGCTGATCGTCAACACCGCCGACCTCGTGTACGTGACGCAGCCGCGGCTCGGCGCGTCCGCCGGCGAGTACGTGGCGGCCACGTTCGGCGCCCCGCTGGTCGAGGAGACGCTCAAGGGCGCGGTCCTCATCGGCCTGTTGTGGCGGCGCCGCGCCGAGCTCGACGGTCCCGCCGACGGCGTCATCTACGCCGCGATGGTCGGCCTGGGCTTCGCGATGATCGAGAACGTCGGCTACTACATCAACGCCCTCGTGAGCCCGGAGCGCGGCGGCATCGACCTGCTCGGCTACACCTTCGTGCTGCGCGGGGTGGTGTCACCGTTCCTGCACCCGATCTTCACCTCGATGACCGGCCTCGGCGTCGCCTACGCGGCGGGCCGCAGGAACGGCGGCGCCTGGGCGGTGGGGCTTGGCCTGCTCGCGGCGATGACCCTGCACGGCATATGGAACGGCTTGTCCCTGTACGGCACGGCGGGCCTGGTCGCCGGGTACCTCGTCATGTCGTGCGTGCTCGTGGCGCTGATCGTCGTGCTGGTCGCCGACCGGCGCCGGGTCATCGGCCTCATCCGCCGCTACCTGCCCGCCTACCAGCGCACCGGCCTGGTCACCGCCGACGACGTGGCGATGCTCGCCTCGCTGCGGGCCCGCGGCGTCGCCCGCCGCTGGGCCCGCGCCTCCGGCGGCCACCCCGCCGCCACGGCGATGTCGGACTACCAGCTCGCCGCCACCGAGCTGGCCCTGGCCTGCGCCAAGGCCGACCGCGGCGTGCTCGACTTCAACGCCTTCGCCGTCCGCGAGCACTCCCTGCTGAGCCTGATGGCCCTGGCCAGGCGGGCCTTCAACCGCCACGTCCCCGGCGGCTCGGAAGTCACCCCCGCCCCCTGGGCCGCCTCCGCCTCGGCCCTCACCCGTCACGGCGACCATTCCTCTTAACCGTAACGTCGCGCCAGTTCACGACCACGGTGGTGCCGAACGGAGGCGTGCTCCGCCCCTTCGCTCGAGTCCGTCCCTTCGCTTGAGAATGTCACAGGATCCGGTGGTGCCTTGTCTTGGAGGGCAAGGCATTCACGCGGAGGGAAAACATCATGCGAGTCTTCGTCACCGGAGCGACCGGCGCGCTCGGACGGCACCTCGTCCCCGGGCTCGTCGCGGCGGGCCACCAGGTCACTGCCACCACACGGACACCAGGCAAGGCGGCGCCGCTGCGCGCGGCGGGCGCGGAGCCCGCGGTGCTCGACGGGCTTGACCGCGAGGCGGTGATCGCGGCGGTGCGGGCCGCCGCGCCGGAGGTGATCATCCACCAGATGACCGCGCTCGGGGACATGCGGGCACCGCGCCATCTCGACCGGGATTTCGCCGTCACCAACGAGCTGCGCACCACGGGCACCGACAACCTGCTCGCGGCCGCCGCCGCGGCGGGCACCAGGCGGGTCATCGCGCAGAGCTTCACCGGCTGGCCCAACGAGCGCGCCGGCGGCTCGGTGAAGACGGAAGACGACCCGCTCGACCCGCGGCCGGTCCCGTCGTCGGCGCGCACCCTCGCCGCGATCAGGCACGTGGAGGAGGCAGTGCCGCGCGCGGTGCCGGAAGGCATCGTGCTGCGCTACGGGAGCTTCTACGGCCCGGGCGCCTCGGATGTCATGCTTGAGGTCGTGCGGAAGCGGCAGTTGCCCGTGGTCGGCGGCGGAACGGGGATCTGGTCGTTCATCCACATCGCCGACGCCGCGTCGGCGACGGTCGCCGCGGTCGGGCGCGGCGCGCCGGGCCTCTACAACGTGGTGGACAGTGAGCCGGCGACGGTCGCGGAGTGGCTGCCGTACCTGGCCGGGGTCGCCGGCGCGAAGGCGCCGCTGCGCGTGCCCGCCTGGGCCGGCCGGCTGCTCGCCGGCGAGTTCATCGTCACCTGGATGACCACGCGCGCGCGGGTCATCGAACGCCAAGGCACTCAAGGAGCTCGGCTGGGAGCCGCGGTTCGCGAGCTGGCGGGAGGGGTTCAGTGACTGGGTCAGCGGATGACCACGTGACCGCGGATGACCGTGCGAGCCCGGGCACGGCCGCGGAGTACCGGCCGCTGCTGTTCTCCATCGCCTACGGGATGACCGGGTCGGTGGGCGACGCCGAGGACATCGTGCAGGACGCGTTCCTCGGCCTCACCCGGGCGCGCCAGGCGGGAACGGTGATCGCCGACCTCAAGGCGTACCTCACGACGGCGGTGACCCGGCTCGGCATCAACTACCTGAGCTCGGCCCGGGTGCGCCGTGAGACGTACGTGGGGGACTGGCTGCCCGAGCCGGTCGTCGTGCCCGTCGGCGAGCCGGGGCCCGCCGAGCACGCCGAGCTGGCCGACTCGCTGTCCATGGCGTTCCTCGTGCTGCTCGAGGCGCTGTCCCCGGTGGAGCGCGCGGTGTTCATGCTGCGCGAGGTGTTCGGCTACGACTACCCGGCCGTGGCCCGGGTCACCGGCAAGACCGAGGTGAACTGCCGCCAGATCTTCGCCCGCGCCAGGCAGCGCATCGCCGCCGGGGGAGCCGCGGCGGGACACGCACCTCACGGCGCGCCCGCCCAGGCCCGGCGGGCGGAGGGCGAGGCACTGGCCCGCCGGTTCTTCGAGGCCGCCGCGGGCGGCGACCTGGACGCGCTGCTCGGCCTGCTCGCGCCGGACGTGGTGTTCCACGGCGACGGCGGCGGCAAGGCGCAGGCGATCGGCCAGCCCATGGTCGGGCGGCAGCGGGTGCTGCGGCTGATGGCCGGCCTTTTCCGCCGCGCCAAGGTGCTCGGCGCCTACGCCAGGCTCGCCTGGGTCAACGGCCAGCCGGGCGCGGTCTCATACGACGCGCAAGGACGGGTGGTCAACGTGTTCGAGCTGGACATCGCCGACGGCCTGGTGCAGGCGATCCGGTCGGTGGTCAACCCGGACAAGCTCCGTCACCTCGGCCCGGTCTCCGACGTGGCCCTGCTGGCCGGGAAGGAACAGCCGGGCGAAACGCCACCGCCGGGGCCCTGACCAGGCATATACCGGGTCGGCCCGCCCGCCGGCGCGGGCGCGTGATCGAATGGGGCACGCGACAGCCGACAGAGTAAGGGAGACGAGGACGAGATGGCCCCCGAGGCGACAGCGCAGATCGGCGTGACGGGACTTGGCGTGATGGGCCGCAACCTCGCCCGCAACTTCGCCAGGCACGGGTACCCGACGGCCCTGCACAACCGGACCACCGCCAGGACCGACGCGATCATGGACGAGTTCGGCCACGAGGGCACCTTCGTGCCGTCGCGCACGGCGCCGGAGTTCGTCGCTAGCCTGGAGCGCCCGCGCCGCCTGGTCATCATGGTGAACGCCGGCGCGGCGACCGACGCGGTGATCGAGGAGTTCGCCCCGCTCCTTGAGCGCGGCGACATGATCATCGATGGCGGCAACGCCCACTTCGCCGACACCCGGCGGCGGGAGGCGGCGCTGCGGGAGGCGGGGATCCACTTCGTCGGCATGGGCGTGTCCGGCGGTGAGGAGGGCGCGCTGAACGGCCCGTCGATCATGCCGGGCGGCTCGGCCGAGTCCTGGCAGGCGCTCGGCCCCATGCTGGAGGCGATCGCGGCGCAGGTCGACGGCGTGCCGTGCACCACGCACGTGGGCCCGGACGGAGCCGGGCATTTCGTGAAGATGGTGCACAACGGCATCGAGTACGCCGACATGCAGCTCATCGCCGAGGCCTATGACCTGCTCCGCTACGCGGGGGGTTACTCCCCGGCCCAGATCGCCGAGATCTTCCGTACCTGGAACACCGGCCGCCTCGACTCCTACCTCATCGAGATAACGGCCGAAGTGCTCGCCCACACGGACGCGAAGACGGGCCGGCCCTTCGTCGACATCGTCGCCGACCAGGCCGAGCAGAAGGGCACGGGCCGGTGGACCGTGCAGATCGCCCTGGACCTTGGCGTGCCCGTCGACGGGATCGCCGAGGCGACCTTCGCCCGGTCACTGTCCGGCCACTCCGGCCTGCGCGCCGCCGCCCGCGGGCTCGCCGGGCCCGGCCGCGAGGCGGTCTCCGACCCCGAGGCGTTCGCCAACAAGGTCGAGCAGGCGCTGTACGCGTCCAAGATCGTCTCTTACGCCCAGGGCTGGAACATGATCGCCGCGGGCAGCGAGGAGTACGGCTGGGACATCGACCTCGGCAAGATGGCGGTCATCTGGCGCGGCGGCTGCATCATCCGCGCCGCGTTCCTCGACCGGATCCGCGCCGCCTACGCGGCCAGCGCGCAGCTGCCGACGCTGCTCGCCGACCCGGACTTCGGCAAGGAGGTCACCGAGGCGCAGGACGCCTGGCGCGAGGTGATCGCCGCCGCGGTGAACAACGGGATCCCGGTGCCCGGGTTCTCCGCCGCGCTCGCGTACTACGACGCGCTGCGCGCGGAGCGGCTGCCCGCGGCGCTGGTGCAGGGCCTGCGCGACTACTTCGGCGCGCACACCTACCGCCGCACCGACGCCGAGGGCAGCTACCACACCCTGTGGGCGGCCGGCCGCACCGAGGTCACTCGCTGACCCGCGGCCAGCTCCCGTAACCGCCTGGCCCGGGTGGCCCTTGCGGTGATCCGGGAACCATCCCGGCGACGTTACCTAAGCATGATCGACGAACTCGTCACCCGGATGAATGTCCTGCTCGAGCCGCTTGAGTCGGCGGGCGACAAGCGCCGCTACTTCCACGCGACCTACCAGCGCACCACCGTCGCGGTTGCCGAGGAGATCAAGCGCGGCGGCTTCGCCGACCCCAGCTGGGTCGAGGAGTGGGATGTCGCGTTCGCCGGCCTGTACCTGGACGCGCTTGAAGCCGACCTGGCCGGGCGGCGGCCGTCGCGGCCCTGGGCGATCGCGTTCGGCGCCCCGGCCGGCCTGCCGCCGCTGCGGCACGTGCTGCTCGGCATGAACGCGCACATCAACTACGACCTGCCGCAGGCCATCGTGGCGGTGATCAGCGACCAGCAGTTCGATGACCCGGCGCTGATCGCCCGCCGCGAGTCTGACCACCGGGCGATCGACGGCGTGCTCGCCTCCCGGGTCGGGGCCGAGGACGAGGAACTGGCCAGCGTGTCCGGGCCCGCCCCGCTGCTCGACCGGGTGCTCGCGCCGCTGAACCGGCTCGGCACCCAGCGCTTCCTGCGCGAGGCGCGGCAGAAGGTGTGGGCCAACGCGACCGCGCTCAGCCGGGCGCGCAGGCAAGGCCCGGATGCATACCACCGCGTCCTCGCCCAGCTTGAGGAGCTGAGCGCCGCCAAGGTCACCCAGCTGCAGGCACCCGGGCAGGTGATACTCAAGCTGGCCGCCACCGGATTCGGGGTCAGACTGCCCGCCGGGCAGTGACGGCCTTATCCCCGCCTGTCGCGCCCGCTCTCCCCGGCTATCTTCCTGATCCGCCCGGAACCGGCGTCCGGGTCGGCATGCGGGCCGAGGGGGCCGAGGTCGGCGGCCCCGAGGTCGTCGTCGCCGATCAGCTCGAACTCGTCCTCCTCCGGCCCGTCCGGACCCACGTCGCCGGCAGGCTGACCGGCGGGCTGACGGGTCAGCCCGCCTTCCTTGTGCTCCGGCTGGCGCTCTGGCTGGCGAGGCCCCATGTCATCGACGTCTTCGTCTCGGGACTTCGCATGCGGGTAATGCCTTGCTGTGCCGTGGCTCATGACTATCCTCCGCTGCCGGCCGTCTGCGGGCCGGCTCCGGTTACCCTGCCCGGTCCGGCCGTCCCTTAAGAGTGGGAACGGGAGGTTGCTGACGGCGATGCCTCGAGACCGCGGGCGGGCCGCTGATCGGGATCCGCTAGTGACCCGATCAGCGCCGCACCAGTCTCCGCGCTCAGGTCGTTACGCGCATGGCCGCCGGCCGTGGCCGTAAGGTTCCTGAGGGCAGCTCACGGGAAGGTTGGCAAGGTCAGGGTGACCGGGTGGGTGATGACGGTCTTGCCGTTGACCTCCTGGTAGGCGGGCGGCCGGGTCCCGGTGAAGATGAGGGTCATCCGGGTGTACTTGCGCTCCGACGGGCGGCCCTTGACCGGGGCGCTGCCCCACAGGGCCACGAGCGCGTGGTAGGTGTGGAAGTGGCCGCCCACGCAGGTGGGCGTGCAGTCGTTCAGGTAATACGTGCCGTAGCCGCTGGCCAGGTGCGAGGTCCAGCTCGTCCAGTGCAGTCTCGTGAGTCCCACGGCCCCGTCCCCGCAGTTGCTGATGCCCGACGGAGCGACTTCGGCATCGTTATCGCAGCCGAGCAGGATGAATTTGGGCGCGGTGGCCCTCGTGGTGAGCGCGGTGGTGGCCGCGTGCGCCGAGGAGGCGCTGCCCGTGGCCGCGTCGCGGGTGCTGGCAGAGGCGCCGACGCTCTGTACGGCCAAGGCGATAATCAGGCCAATTGCGACTGGAGTGAAAATTGAAGCGACAGCTGTAATACGTCCCCGGTTCATGATGGATTCCCGTCCCCGTGCCGGTGTAAGTGACTGACGTACTAATAGACGGCGCAGGCCCTGCGGTTGGTTGCCTGGTTATCCGATGAAGGGCCCGGCTCGTCGTCCGCTCCGAGACGTCAGTCCCGGACGGTCACGTGGCGCAGCGCGTCCGGTGTGAGGTCGCCCAGGGTCGGGTAGCCGTCGACCGCCATGATCAGGTCGGCCTCGGCGAGCAGGGTGCGCAGCACGTGCTCGATGCCCCTGGCGCCGCCAAGGGCGAGCCCGTAGGCGTACGGCCGCCCGATGCCGACGGCCGTCGCGCCGAGGGCGCGGCGCGCGTCGTCGGGGTGGCAGATGCCCTTGAGTATCAGCGGCAGCTTGGTAAGCGAGCGCAGCCAGGGCAGGTCATCCCAGGTCAGCGGATTGCCGAAGATGCCAGCCCAGTGCGCGACGGCGGCCATCGGGTTCTCCTCCGGCGCCTGGCCGAGCCGGGCGCGGAACACCGGGTCGGAGGTGTAGTTGGCCAGGCACAGGCCGCGCAGCTGCGGCAAGTTGCTGGTGGACAGGTCACGGGGCCGCCACCCGGTGATCCAGGTGTCGAGGGTGACCACGACGGCGCGAAAGCCCGCCCGCTCGGCGCGCGACACCAGGCTGGCGGCGAGTTCCCGGTCAGTCGGCGTGTACAGCTGGAAGAAGCCGGGGGCGTCCCCGAGCCGCACCGCGACGTCCTCCATCGGGTCGGCGGACAGCGTGGAGGCCACCATCGGCACCGTCAGCCGCGCCGCCGCCTCCGCGGTTGCCAGGTCACCGTGCCCGTCCTGCGCGCACAGCCCGATGACCCCGATCGGCGCGAGGAACACAGGCGACGGCAGCCGCATGCCGAACAGGTCCACCGACAGGTTCCGGGTAACCGCCCCCACCAGCATCCGCGGCATCAGCCCCCACTGGCGGAACGCCGCCACGTTGGCGCGCTGGGTGTACTCGTCGCCGGCGCCGCCCGCCACGTACGACAGCACCGAGGGCGGCAGCGCGCGCGGCCCGCGCCTCGAGCTCGGCGAAGGACACCGGCAGGCTCGGCACCGTGCCCCCCAGCCCGGCGAGGTAGATGTCAAGCTGGAAGTCACCGTACGGCGCCGCCGGCCGCGGGCTGGACTCGGTCATCGCAGCTGGCTCCTCGTGCTCGGTTACCGCGGCACCCGCGCCGGCGGTCCTCGCCGAGATGGTATGCCCGCCGCCGGGCGGGGCGCCGACGTCACTGCCGAACGGGCTGTTCGCCGTCGAGGAACTCCAGCCGGGTGAACTGCGCGGTGAACCCGGTGCAGCCGGGGCACTGCCATTCCTCGCCAGGGAACCACATGTGGCTGTAGACGATGAGCTGTGACTTGCCGTCGAAGACCTCGGCGAGCCGGACCGGTCCCTGCTCGCCCTCCAGGGTGTAGTCAGGCAGCAGCACCATCGGCAGCCGCCGGCGCTGGGCGGCGATCGCGTCGAGCTCTCGCGTCGCGGCCTTTTCCCTGACGCGGAGCGCGTCGAGCTCGCGTTGCCAGGTGGCTGCGTCCACGACGGGCGGCAGCGCGGTCATGGGACCTCCCGAACTCGTCACGTGCATGTCGCAGGGTTAGACCCGGCACGGCACGGCACGCTAATTCATCGCAGGCCCGCCCAGCCGACCGGACGGTGCCTGACCTGCCCCCAGGCCGGCCCGGCGCGTACAATCCGGGACATCAGGGCATTGGGTACGGGAGGGGTGCCGTGCGAGTGGGGGCCGCGAGCACAGCGTCCTGCGCCGCTCACCTGGTGAACATCCCGGCCAAGGTGCATGTGCCGTCCGGCGTGAAGGTCCCGGTCGGCCGGGCCGACCTGACCCTGCAGCCGATGATGTGGATGTTCGTGGCGATCCTGGTTACCTTCCTGGTCACCAGGACGGTGACCAGGCTGATCCGGTCGGGCAGCGGTGGCGGGGCCGGACTCGGCAACGTCCACTTCCGCGGCAACCACGTCCACCATCAGGTCTTCGGCATCCTGGCCATCATCGGCACCGGCATCGTCCTGGTGTCGCAGACGCCGCACGGGGCGGCGCTCGACGCGGCCGCGGCCGTCTTCGGGGCGGGCGTCGGCCTCACCGTCGATGAGTTCGCGCTCTGGCTGCACCTGGAGGACGTCTACTGGTCGGAGCAGGGCAGGAAGTCGGTGGACGCGATCTTCTGCGTGCTGGTGATCACCGGGGCGCTGGTCGGCGGGACCGACTTCGTGACCGGCAGGACCGGGACGGCGGCCTGGTGGTCGTCGGTCGGCGTGATCGCCGTCAACCTGCTGCTCTGCTGGATCTGCCTGCTCAAGGGGAAGGTGGTGACCGGCGTCGTCGGCATCTTCTTCAGCGTGACTGCCCTGGTCGGCGCGGTCCGGCTGGCCAAGCCCGGGTCGTGGTGGGCGACCCACCGCTACGCGGGGCGGCCGCGCCTCGCCAGCCGCGCCGCCCGCCGCTTCGACCAGCGTCACCACGACCGGTGGAACTGGGTGCGCGACTTCGTGGCGGGCGCCCCGTCACAGGAAAGGCCAGGCTGAACGGCCTTTTCACGTCTCCGCGGCAACCTGCTCGATGAAGCGGGCGGAGGCGTCCGGCGGCAGCGCCTCGGTGCTCAGCTTGTCCATGACCGCCAGGTGGTGCTCGACGTCTGTGCGCTGCTCCAGGTAGACGGCGCCGGTGAGCTGCTCGATGTAGACCACGTCCGGCAGGTAGCCCTCCTCGAAGCGCAAGATGGTGAACGACCCGCTCGCGGCGGCGTGACCGCCCCGGGCGAACGGGACGACCTGGAGGGTCACCCCCGGCGACTTGACCGCCTCGATGAGGTGGCCGAGTTGCGCGCGCATCACCGCCGCGCCGCCCACCGGCCGGCGCAGCACCGCCTCGTCCATGACCGACCAGATCTTGGGCGGGCTCGCCCTGGTGAGCAGGTCCTGCCGCTTGACCCGCAGCCCCACCCGGCGCTCGGTCTCCGCCGGGGACGCCGGCTCAAGGCCCAGCTGCGTGACCGCCCTGGCATAGTCCTCGGTCTGGAAGAGCCCGTGCACGAACTGGAGCTCGAAGGTCCGGATGGTGGAGCACACGGACTCGAGGCCCAGGTAGGTCTCGAACCAGCCCGGCAGGACGTCGCCGTAGCTGGTCCACCAGTCCATCCTCTTGGACTGCCCGGCCAGCTCAAGCAACATGGACCGGCCCTGCTCGTCGGTCACGCCGTAGAAGGTGAGCAGGTCCTCCACGTCGCGCGCCTTGAACCCGACCCGGCCGGTCTCCATCCGGCTGATCTTGGACCGCGAGGCCCGGATCTCGTAGCCGGCCCGGTCGGGCGTGATGCCCGCGGCCTCGCGAAGCTGACGCAGCTTGGAGCCGAGCAGCATGCGCAGGACGAACCCGTCGACGGGCGGTTCATCCGTGCCGGGCTCTGACTCGCCACCGCCCGGCTCCTCAGTGATCATTACCGCTCCGACGCCGCTTGACCTGCACTCCGTGAGCTTCCCCCAGGCACCCAGCCGCGGTGTTGCACCGCAACTTCCTCCGGTATTTTACGCATTCAGGAACTGCGTGCATGTCCAAACCGGACCGACTGGCATCGCGTTGCCAAATCGGAACTGTTTCCTCGCACCATTGATTCGAAATCTATAAATACCTGGCTCGCGAGCGTCAGCTTGTGTAGACGCCGGTCGGCTTGTCGTGGTAGCCCTTCGCGCCGACGGCCCGGGCGAGCGGGCTGCGCGGGTCCTGGCCGGCCTTGAGCGCGTCGAGGACGGCGCGGAAGTCGTACCGGGGCGACCAGCCGAGGTCAGCGCGTGCGCGTGCGTTGACGTACACGCGCCCGATGGACGGGAACATCCGCCAGCCCCGCCGGGCGTACTCCGCCTCGTAGTCGGGGAACAGCCGCCGCACGACCGCGGGCGCGTCGTCCCGCAGCCCGGGCAGGTCGGCGCGGGTGAAGGGCGTCGTGGCGCTGAGGATGTACTTGCCGAACCCGATCCGCGCCGCCCGGTCCATCGCCCGCAGGTGCGCATCCGCCACGTCCGCCACGTCGACCCGCCGGTACAGGTACTCGTTGGCCTTGACGCACCCGTCCGGGTAGGCGGCGCGCACCTTCTCGCTGTCGTCACCCTCGGGAAAGAACCGCGCGGTCCGCAGCACGACGACGGGCAGGCCGTACTCCGCGTGCACCAGCTCGCACAGGTCCTCGGCGGCCGTCTTGGTGACGCCGTAGATGTTCCGCGGCCGCGGGACCACGTCCTCGGTGATCCACGCGGCCGGCTCGCCCGCCCGCGGCGTCAGCGCCCGGCCGAACGCGCTCGTCGTGCTGGTGAACACGAAGCTGCCCACGCCGGCGGCGACGGCCTCCTCGAGCAGCGTCAGCGTGCCGGTGACGTTGGTGTCGACGAACGCCTGCTTGCCGTGCGAGCCGACATGCGGCTTGTGCAGCGTCGCGGCGTGCAGCACCGCTTCGGCCCCGGCCAGGCAGTCACGCGCCACGGCCCGGTCCGCGACCGACCCGACGACCGTCGTGTAGGGCGACGGCCGGACGTCGATCCCGGTAACGTCGTGCCCGCCGTCCCGCAACACCCGGGCCAGTGCCTCGCCCAGGTGACCCGCGCTGCCCGTTACTACCACCTTTTCCGCCACGGCGATCAGGGTAACGTGCGGCGTTCCCGGTCTACACTCGTGGCATGGCCAGGTATTTCGATGTCCATCCGGCCAACCCGCAGCGGCGCTCGATCGCCCAGGTTGCCGACATCGTGCGCGGCGGCGGCGTGATCGCCTACCCGACGGACTCCTGCTACGCGCTCGGCTGCCAGCTCGGCAACTCCGGCGGCATAGACCGGATCAGGGCCATCCGCGGCCTGGACGACAAGCACCACCTCACCCTGGTCTGCCAGGACTTCGCGCAGCTCGGCCAGTTCGCGCTGATACCGAACCGCGTGTTCCGCGCGCTCAAGGCGGCGACGCCGGGCAGCTACACGTTCATCTTGCCCGCGACGCGGGAGGTGCCGCGCCGGCTCAGGCACCCGGGGAAGAAGACCGTGGGGGTGCGGATCCCCGGCCACGTGGTGACTAAGGCGCTGCTCGAGGAGCTCGGCGAGCCGCTGGTTTCCAGCACCCTGCTGCTGCCGGGCCACGACGAGCCGATGACGCAGGGCTGGGAGATCGCGGAGGAGCTCGGCACGACGGTCGACGCGGTCATCGACTCGGGCGAGTGCGGCACCGAGCCCACCACGGTGATCGACTTCTCGCTGGACGAGCCGGAGATCCTGCGCCGGGGCGCGGGTGACCCGTCCGCCTTCGAGTGAGCCGCGCCGCAACCGCGTCCTGGCCCGCCGGGGTGAGCGACACCAGCTTGCGGCGCCGGCGCTGGAGCCTCCGGACGCATGGGCCGGCTAGGTCGCGGCCGGGTCGGCCGCGCGAACGGCGATGAGGTGCAGCAGCGCGGCGACGTGCCGGTAGGGGTCGGTCCGGCCCGCCCGCTCCTCGTGCCGCAGGATGGCATCGAGCGTGGCCGGGTCCGGCAGCGGCGCATCGGAGGCGGCCGTGTCGGTGAACACCCGCACCCCGTACCACTGCCGCACCGGCAGCTGCCGCGCGGTCAGCGCCGCTGTCAGGTCCGCGAGCCGGTCGGCCCGCGCGTCCACGCCAATCCGGTTCCGGTAGGCGCCGCCGTCGAACGCCGCGGCGACGCTGTCCCATTCGCCGAGCAGCCCGGGGCGAAGCGCCAGCGCGTCGCCGTTGCGCACCAGCAGCGACACGACCGCGCCCGGGGCCGCGATCCGGGCGATGGCGTCGAGCAGCGGACCAGGGTCGGCGAAGTACATGAGCACGCCCTGGCAGAGCACCGCGTCGAAGCTGGACGGCGGGAACCGGTCGCCGACCGCCCAGGCGTCGCCCTGGACGAGCCGCACCCGGTCGCCGACTTCGGCCGGCTCGGCCGCCAGCGCGGCGCGGAAGTCGTCAAGCAGCCGCTCCGAGGCGTCGAGCCCGGTGACACTATGCCCGCGGCGGGCGAGCAGCAGTGCCTGGGTGCCCTGTCCGCATCCGATGTCGAGCACCCGGCGCGGCGGCCGGCCGGGCAGGTGGGCGGCGAGCTGGTGCGCCACGACCTCCTGGCGCACCACCTGCCGCAACGTCCCTAGATGAGCCCGCCATTCCTGCTCGCCCGTGGCGAAGCCGCTGCTTACACCGCTCACGTCGCTCCCTCCGCGTGCCATCCGCTCAGCGAGGAGCCTACGGGACGGCCCGGCCGCGAGCGCGGCGACGTCGGGCTCAGGCATCGGCCTGGCCAGCCGCCTGCCGACGTTAGTTGCCGAATAGGGCGAACAGGCCGCGGCGGCCGTCGAGCGGCTCGGCGGGCGCGGTGAGGCCGGCCCGGGCGAGCAGCGCGCCCTCCACGCCGTTGAACGCTGCCTTGCCCACCTGAAGCGGGAACGCGTCCGTGCCCTCCGCGGCGCGCAGCCCGGCGGCCTGCGTGGCGCAGATGCCGATGGCGGCCCGCAGCCGCGGCTCGTCGAGGCCGAGCAGCAGGCCTGCGGTCACCCCGGCACCGACGGCGGCGGAGACGGTACCGGACGACCAGCCGCCCCAGTCCTCAAGGCCGGACTC
This sequence comes from uncultured Actinomycetota bacterium, assembly GCA_963811335.1. Lineage (GTDB taxonomy): Bacteria > Actinomycetota > Actinomycetes > Streptosporangiales > Streptosporangiaceae > Trebonia. The sequence goes on from CAWERB010000023.1 coordinate 120,747, forward strand.
GACGATCGCGGCGGCATTCAGGCCGGCCGCGATGGCCGCGGTGACGGAAACTGGCGGGGGAGCACTCCCCGGCAGGTCGGCGAGCGCGACGGCGGCGCCGAAGACCGCGCGGTCAGCGGTCACCACCGCACCGTCAGCGATCGCGGCGGCGGTGGTTAGCCAGGCGGCCCAGGCCGCGTCGCCGGGGAGCGGGCCGGACGGCCGAGCCGGGCGCGCGGCGGGCTGGCCTGAGGGCGCGACGGCCGGGCGGACCGCGAGCAGCGCACGGACCACGGCGCTGCCCGCACCCCGGGCGGCGGCGGCACGGAACGCCGCGACGTCCGCTTCCGTCACCGTCGACGTCGCGTCAGCGGTAGCGGCGAGCGCGAGGATCTCATCGGTAGTGGTCACGGGCGTGCCTCCGGGTGGATCGCGGCGAGCAGCGCACTGGTGTCCTCGGCGGCGGCCAGCTTGCCGACGGCGTCACGCGCCCGGTCCGCGGCGCGCTCGCCGAGCACCGGGCCGAACAGGGCGCGCACCTTGCCCAGGAGCTCGTCGTCGGCGAGCGGCCGGGCGGCGCTGCCCCGGGTGTGCTCGACCGCCACCTCGAGCGCCGGCCGCCCGTCCCGCAGGCTGATCCGGAGGACCGCCGCGTCGCGGGGGACCGCGGCGTCGGCGTCCAGCGTGACCAGGGCGCGCAGCCGGGCGACATCCGGTGCGGTCGCGGCGGCGTCGCTGAACTCGGCCAGGCCCGCTCGCCCGTACAGCAGGCCGACCGCGACCCCGTGCCTGGCGCTGAACCGGGACCGCAGCCCGTCGCCTGGTTGCTCGAGCCCCATCAGTTCGGGCACCAGGGGGTTGCAGCGCAGCGTGATCCCGCTGATCTCCGGCGGCCCGGCCAATTCCGCGACCCGGCCGTACGCGATGATCGCGGCGTCCATCGCCGGGTGCGCGACCACGCCGCATGGATACGTCTTGAACGTGTTCAGCTCAAGCTCCCACCGGTGCCCGGGCGGCCAGCCGAGGCCGAGCGCGTCCCGGTCCACGCTGGCGGCGAGCACCCCGAGCATGCCGTCCGGGCCGAGCGGGTCGGCGGGCCCGGCGAGGCCTTCTGCGGCGAGCCGCGCGGCGAGCACGCCGTTAGCCGCCGCCTTGCCCGCGTGCAGCGGCTTGGTCATCGTGCCGAACGCCTCCCGGTGCCCGGCGGTCATCGTGCCGGCCAGCGACAGCGCCCGGGCCGCCGCCCGGGTGTCCAGGCCGAGCAGCGCGGACGCCGCGACGGCCGCGCCGAACACCCCGCAGGTCCCGGTGATATGCCAGCCGTGGTCGTAGTGCGCGGGCGAGACGGCGCAGCCGATGCGCAGCTGCGCCTCGCACCCGGCGGCGAACGCGCCGAGGAACGCCGCACCGGGCGGTGCCGTCTCGGGCACGAGTGACAGCACCGCGGCGAGCGATGCCGCGCCCGGGTGGATGACCGTGGCCAGGTGCGTGTCGTCGAAGTCGTCCAGGTGCGCGGCCGTCCCGGTGACCACCGCCGCCCAGTACGGGTCGAGCGTCCGCGCCAGCCCGGGCACCGTGACTTGCCCGGCGCCGCCCGCGTCGTCCGCCGCCGCGAGCAGCGCGCGGACCGCGCCGGACCCGGACGCGGAGACCGCCGTGCCGAGCACGTTGAGCAGGGACCGGCCCGCCGCCCGCGCCACGGCCGGCGGCAGCGGCCCGCGCGCGGCCTCGAGCATCGCCGCGCAGAAGTCCTCGGTGACGGAAGGCATGCGCCCACCGTACGGCCCCGCACCCGTCTCGAGCACTGGCCGCCGCCACAAGCCGCGGGGGTGGCCGGGTGGAACACGCTCCCGTTCTGGAAAACCTCGCGCGCGACGAGCGGCAGTCCGGCCGTCGGCCCTTCGGTGACCGGTTCTTTCCGCGTCGCGGCGCAGTAGGCTGCCGCCATGCCCGCTGACCCGCAGGACCTGATCGCGCTCGTGCCGTTCGCGCGGCAGCTCGGCATCGTGCTTGACGAGGCGAGCACCGACCGGGTGATCGCTCGCCTGGCCTGGGCGCCGCAGCTGTGCACCACCGCCGGCGTACTGCACGGCGGGGCGCTGATGACGCTCGCCGTTACCGCCGGCGTGACCGGCGGGACGGTACGCGCCGACGCCGTGCCGCTGCACCGGGGGCGGACCACAGTCACCGCGCAGACCAGCCTGTTCGACGACGACGGCCGGCTGGTCGCGCAGGCCACGCAAGTGCAGGCGGTTCCCGCGTCGCAGTAGCGCCGTGGGCGTCCCCTTTCCGTCACCTGGGCAGAGTGGGCGGCCTGAAGCACGACGAGATCAAGGAGTCGGCCGCCACTGCACCAAGGGAGTGGGCCTCGAGGAATTCGACCGCATAACCGTAACCGAGGCCTCCGGCCTCCGCTAGGAGTTCACCCTCCCCGGCCAGAACGCCGGGGAGGAAGCAAGTATTCGGCGAAACCCGGCAGAGTTCGCTTCATCAGGCCACCTGAACATCTTTTTTCGGTATGATGTTCGTATGTCTCGGTACCGTCTTGAGCCAACCGCAGTGCAGGAGGCAATCCTGCTCCGACACTGCTCGGACGCCCGGTACGTGTGGAACCTGTGTGTTGAGCAGGACAGGGAGTACAGGTCCGGCCGAGGGCCTACTCCCGGTTTCGCGGAACGCTGTCGGCAGCTAACCGAGGCCCGCGCGGACAACTCTTGGCTCGCGGCGGGCTCAGTGACGGTGCAGCAGCAGGCGATCAGGGACCACGCCACCGCGATGACGGCGTTCTTCAACGGCACCTGCGGCAGGCCGGGCTGGCGGAAGGCCGGGCGGCACGAGGGGTTCCGCGTCATCGCGGTCAAGCCCGCGCACGTCCGCCGCCTCAGCCGGAAAACCGGGCAGGTGCTCGTCCCGAAGGCGGGCTGGGTCCGGTTTCGCTGGTCCCGCGCTATCCCGGACGGGGCGGGGTCGTTCCGGGTGACCCGCGATCGCGCCGGCCGCTGGCATCTCGCTTTCGCCGTTATCCCAGATCCTGTCCAGGCGCCGGGTACCGGCGAGGTCGCCGGGGTTGACCGGGGCGTCACGGTGACTGCCGCGCTGTCGACTGGGGAACTGCTAACCGTACCGGGCTTGTCCGGCCGTGAGCGGCGCCGACTAGTGAAGTTTCAGCGGAAGCTTGCCAAGGCGACGCGTGGGTCGAGCAGGCGCGGCAAGGCCAAGCTGGAGATCGCCAAGCTGAAGGCCCGCGAGACCGACCGCCGCAAGGACTGGGCCGAGAAGACCAGCACCGCCCTCGCGCGCCGCTTCGACGTGATCCGCGTTGAGGACCTCAAGGTCGAGCGGATGACCCGCTCGGCCAAAGGCACCGTAGAGAAGCCGGGTAGGAACGTCGCCCGCAAAGCCGGCCTGAACCGGGAGATCCGAGCCGCCGGGTGGGGGATGCTCATCAGGCGCCTTGAGCAGAAGGCCCCCGGTCGGGTGGAGAAGGTACCAGCCGCGTACACATCGCAGCGTTGCAGCGCGTGCGGGCACGTGGACCGAAACAGCCGCGAGAGCCAAGCGACGTTCCGGTGCACCGCCTGCGGCTACGCCTGCAACGCTGACGTGAACGCGGCACGCAACATCGCGGCGGGGCACGCCGTGAATGCGCGGGGAGGCGACGGCACTAGCCGGCCTGCGAACCGCGAACCTCAACTCGCGCTCTCCGCGTAGTTGGAATCCCTCGACTTCGGGCGTGGGAGGATGCCAAGGATTTCATCATTTACCAACGGGTAACGGTTCCGTAGATTGTTCCTCAGCGCTGGAGGAGTCAGCGGCCCGCTGATCCCGCTGATGAGGGCGAGGTGCGATGCCGGAGGACTTCCTTACGCTGTACGCCAGGAGCCAGCCGAGCAAGGCGGCGGTGATCGAGGACCGGCCGGACGGTCAGGTCACCGTATGGTCGTACGCGGAGCTTGAGGCGCAGGCGAACCGGGTGGCGAACCTGCTGCTTTCGCTCGGAGTCACCCCTGGCAGCAAGGTCCTCTGGTGCGGGCCGAACTCACCGCAGGTGGTAGCGGTTATGAGCGCGGCGCGGAAGATCGGCGCGGTGGCCGTGCCGCTCAACTACCGGCTCACGCCGGAGGAGGCGAGCTACGTCGTCAACCACAGCGACGCCGAGATCGTCTACGCGGACTACGAGTACGCGCCCATGTTCGCCGCGCTGCGCGGCGAGCTTGAGAAGGTGCGGCACGTCATCGTGGTCGGCGGCCCGGCCCCGGCCGGGATGCTGACCGACGCCGACATCGCGGTCGCGCCGGACATCGCGCCCGACGTCGGCGACGTGGCCGGCGGTGGCGGCACCATGATCTACACCTCCGGCACCACCGGCAAGCCCAAGGGCGCGGTCCGGTTCGGCAGCGGCGCCACCGAGCACCTCCTCGCCCTGCTCAACCTGCTGCGCTACCGGCCAGAAGACATCTACATCACCTCGGGGCCGCTTTACCACAGCGGGCCGGGCGCGTTCCTCGGCGCCGGGCTCCTGTACGGCCAGACGGTCATCGTGCAGCGCAAGTTCGACGCGGAGGACTGGCTGCGGCTGGTCGACAAGTACCGGGCGAGCTCCACGTTCTCCGCGCCGGCGCTGATGCGGATGATCTGCGCGCTGCCTAAGGAGGTCAAGGACCGCTACGACCACTCCAGCATGCACGTCATGATCGCCAACGCGGCGCCGTGGAGCTACGAGCTCAAGAAGCAGTACGTGGCGAACTTCCCGCCCGAGTCGCTGTTCGAGGTCTACGGGTCGACGGAGCTCGGCGTGGACACCGTGCTGCTGCCCGAGGACCAGATGCGCAAGCCGGGGTCCTGCGGCCAGCCGGCGCCCGGCATCGAGATCATGCTCTTCGACGAGCTCGGCCGCCCGGTCACCGGAACGGGGCCGGACCACGCGGGCGAGGTCTTCATCCGGTCGGGGAGCGTGTTCGACGCCTACTACAAGAACGAGGCCGGCTACGACGCGAATACCCGGGGCGACTACCACACGGTCGGTGACGTCGCCTACTGGGACGACGAGGGCTACCTGTACATCTGCGACCGCAAGAGCGACATGATCATCTCCGGCGGTATGAACATCTACCCCGCCGAGATCGAGGCGGCGCTCGAGCGGCACCCGGATATCTACGACGTCGCGGTGTTCGGGATACCGTCTGAGAAATTTGACGAGGCGGTGCACGCGACCGTGGTCCGCGCGCCGGACTCGACGCTGACCGCCGAGGAGGTGACCGCGTTCGCCCGGGAGCACCTGGCGAGCTACAAGGTGCCGCGCTCGGTGGACTTCACGGACGAGCTGCCGCGCACCGGCTCAGGCAAGATACTCAAGCGCCAGCTGCGCGCGCCCTTCTGGGCGGGCCACGCGGGCCGGTGAGCGGTTGAGCGACCGCTACCTCGACTACACGGGCCGCGCTGACCGGCTGGGCGGCGGCGTGCGCCGCAGCCCGGTCCGCACGCCGGGATGGCGCGGCGGCTGCCTCGGCGGCTGCTACCTGTACTGCTCGGCCGGGTGGTATCCGGCGCCGTCGAGTTCCACGATGAGCCCGTACTGTCTCGTAGTAGCGGTCACGGAAGCCGCGGGTCCCGTCGGGCATGACGAACTTCGCCTGCCTCGTCGCCGCCGGGAGGCCGTGAGCGCGCTCGACATCGTGGTCGTAGCGGTATTCGAGGGGGAAGTGGGAGCCCTCGGCGACGGTCCCGATGATCTCATCGAGCTGGTCGCGCCACCGGAGCCTGCCGCGCGCGGCCATGGCCGCCTTCAGTTCCGTCTTGGTGACCAGGTTCCTGAGCGATCCCCTGGAGATCCAGGCGACAACGTCGTCCCGGTTATCGGCGGCGGCCACGAGGTCGATGATCGTGTCGGCGTAGAACGTGTGCGGCGGGATGCCGCGCAGCGGCCGCCACCGGGGATAGTCGACGGACGAACGGTGAATCCGCACGCCTTTCGGAGCTCGGACGCGCCTGCTTCCGGGATGGACACCTGGATGACAGGGAGCCTGCGGTCGGTAAGCCGCAGGACTTCGGCAGCCGTGTCGTGACTGAGCAGCGCACCCGGGCCGGAGTAGAGGACGGCGGCCCAGAGCAGCGCTTCCCAGGCGACGGTTCCGGTGAAGGTGGCGTACACGCCCAGATGTACTTGCTGCCACAGGCCGTGCTTGACCTTGGAGTCAATAGTGCCCCTGGCAAGTCCCGCGCGGAGGGCTTGCCGTCGGCTCACCATCCCAGCCTGCTCACCGATAACTCCCCGCAAAGCCTGCGGAACCGAATTACCCATGCGGTGAGTATGCGGAGGCCCCCCGACAATTCGGCTCGGCACATGGGGTGGAGCGCGGGTCGGTTAACACGGAAATTCCGCGCTGCACGGAAATTCCGCTTGCCTGACACATGCGGAATTTCCGTGCAGCGCAAAATCTCCCCGTTAATGGGCGGCGGCTCAGCGTCGCGTCAGAATTTGACCTGATAGCAGATGTCTAGTGAGACTGTGGCGAAAGGAGGGGAAAAAGGTACGCGGCGAGGCGTGCCTGGTGCCGCCCTTAGGCACGGTGCACGCGACGATATACACGGCGTGGTGGCATCCCGCGCTGTGCAGGCGGCCGAGTGTGGCTGCTCAGGCGCCGCGCTCAGGCGTCCAGGCCGGGTCCCGGCCGGACGCGGCGAGCAGCCGGTCGAGCGGCGACGCGGACGCCGGCACCTCGACCGGCTCGGCGAACCCCTTGTACTGGCGGAACAGGTCGGCGTTCGCCTCGACGGCCCGCGCCGCGGCGGCCGTGGCCGCGTCGCTGACCGTGTACCGCTGCCCGGTGGCGGCCGCCAGGTCCCAGCCGTGCAGCACCATCTCGGCGACATTGAGCGCGGCCACGTCCGCGGCCGGCGTCGCCGTGCCCATGACGTTCAGCTCACGCTCCCAGGCGGCCGGGTCCGCCCAGGCGGCCAGGGCCCGGTCAAGCTGCGCCCGGTAGCCGGCGGCGAAGCCGGCCTCGTCGGCGAAGTCCCTGTCCATCAGGTCCTGGCCGACCGACCCGCCCTGCGCCCGGGCCTCAAGCGAGTACGCGGTCCACAGGATGAGGTGGTTCAGCAGGGCGCGCACGTCCCAGTCGGCGCACGGCGTGGGCCCGCCGAACTGCCCGGCGTCCACGTTGGCCACGGTGCGCGCGGCGGCGTCGGCCGCGTCAGTCATCTCCGCATGCAGGTTCATAATCCGTCACGCTAGCCGGGCCGGTCACCGGAGTCTTGAAGAAACGCGACAGCTACGCTGGGCCAGGTGAGTGCAGCAGCCGGTTCACCCGCTTCGCCCGGTTCACCCGGCGCCGGGCGCCGAGACCATGGGCGCCGGGGTGCTGCACGCGAAGACGGCCGCGGCCCGGTTCTCACTCAACCGGTACCCGCCGCCCGCGGGCCTGGCGCCGTTCGTCGACTTCTGCTGGGTGATCCGCTGGGACCTGCGCGGGCAGCCGCCGCACGAGCAGGCGATCCTGCCGCACCCGAACGTGAACCTGGCCTTCGAGGCGACGGGCGCGGCGGTGTTCGGAGTCGACACCAAGATCTTCACGCGCCGGCTGTCCGGGCAGGGCAAGGCGCTCGGCATCCGGTTCCGGCCTGGCGGCTTCCGTCCGTTCTATTCGAAGCCAATGTTCACACTCAACGATGGCGTGGTTCCCGCGCACCGCCTCTTCGGCCCGGCGGCGGACCAGGCGTGCGCGCTGGTCATGGCCGAGTCCGCCGGCGATGAGGCGATGATCGAGGCGGCGGCCGGGCTGCTGCGCGGCGCGCGCCCGGCGCACGACCCGGTCGCCGGGCAGGTGGCCGAGCTGACGGCGCTGATCACCCGGGACCAGGGCCTGTGCCGGGTCGCTCAGCTGGCGCAGGTGTCCGGGCTCCCTGAGCGCCGGCTGCAGCGGATGTTCGCGGACTACGTCGGCGTCTCACCGAAGTGGGTGATGCGCCGCGCCCGGCTGCACGAGGCGGCGCTGCGCGCCGAGGCCGGCGGTGAGGCGTCGGTCAACTGGGCCGCGCTCGCCGCCGACCTGGGCTACGCCGACCAGGCCCACCTGACCAGGGACTTCACCGCCACCATCGGCGTACCGCCAACCCACTACGCCGCCGGGGCGGGGCCGAGCAGGTCCCAGCTGTTACCCGCGATGTCGAGGAACACCGCGACGCGCCCGTAGGGCTCGGTGCGCGGCGCGGTGCGGAACCGGACGCCCGCGGCGGTCATCCGGTCGACCGCGGCTTCGAAGTCGTCCACCCGCAGGAAGAACCCGACCCGCCCGGCCATCTGGTTCCCGACGGCCGCGGCCTGCCGCTCGCCGTCCGCGCGGGCGAGCAGGATGCCGGTCTGCGCGCCGGGCGGCCGGACGACGACCCAGCGCTTGGGCCTGCCGTCGTTGGTCAGTGACGGCGAGTCCTCGACGAGCTCGAACCCGAGGACGCCGGTGAAGAACCCGATGGCCTCGTCGTAGTCATCGACGATGATCGTGAACTGCTGGATATGCATGGGCAGCAGGCTAGTGGCCGCGAGACGTCGGCGTGCCGCGGCACCCGGGCAGCGCCCGGCTCTCGCGGGAAGCGCCCCTCGCCGGGAAACGCCTCTCGCCGGGAAGCGCTTCTCGCGGGAAACGCCTCTCGCCGTGGGGGCGACGCCACGGCAACTGGGCTGAAAACCCCACAAATACCCCGCAGGCCCCTTGAACTAGTGGCCGGCGAGGTGATTGTTTGACGGAGGCGACTGACGCCGTCATAACAGAGTGACGGAGGTTACGGATGAATCTGACGGAGCTGGCGCGCGAGCACGGCGACAAGCCCGCGGTCATCATGGGCGGCACGGGCGCGACGATGAGCTACGCCGAGCTTGAGCGGCGGTCCAACCAGGTGGCCCACCTGTTCCGGGCCCGCGGGCTGCGGGCCGGGGACCGCATCGCGGTCCTGATGGTGAACGAGCTCGACCTGTTCCCCGTCGTCTGGGCGGCGCAGCGGGCCGGGCTGTACTACGCGCCGGTCAACTGGCACCTGAGCGCGGACGAGGCGGCGTACATCGTCGCGGACTGCGGTGCCCGGCTGCTCGTCTCGTCGGCGTCGCTTGAGCCGCTGGCCGCCGCCGCGGCGGCGGCCGCGCCCGCGCTTGACGGGCGGCTGGTCGCGGGCGACGGGGCCGCCGGCGTTATCGCTGGCGCGGAGTCGCTTGACCCGGCCGTCGAGGGGCTGCCGGGCACGCCGGTGGACGATGAGACCGAGGGCTGGTACATGTTCTACTCCTCGGGCACGACCGGCAAGCCGAAGGGGATCGTGCGCCCCCTGACCGGCCAGCCGTTCGGCACCGGGCTCGGTACCGAGACGGTGATGCGCATGGTCTTCGGTTTCTCGCCGTCGTCGGTGTACCTGTGCCCGGGCCCGCTGTACCACGCGGCCCCGCTCGCCTGGTCGATCGGCACCATACGCAACGGCGGGACGGTCGTCGTGATGGAGCGGTTCGACGCCGCGACGGCGCTGTCGCTCATCGAGCGGTACCGGGTCACCGAGGGACAGTTCGTGCCGACGATGTTCGTCCGCATGCTGCGCCTTCCGCAGGCCGAGCGGGAGAAGTACGACCTGTCCAGCCTGCGGCTCGCGGTCCACGCCGCCGCGCCGATCGCGGTCGAGGTCAAGCGGGAGATGATCGACTGGCTCGGGCCGGTACTCGCGGAGTACTACGCGGGCAGCGAGGCCAACGGCATCTGCGTGATCGGCAGCAGCGACTGGCTCGCGCACCCCGGCTCGGTCGGCAGGCCGCTCGGTGTCGAGGTGCACATCTGCGACTCGGGCGGGGCAGAACTGCCGGCGGGCGAGATCGGCACCGTCTGGTTCAGCGGCGGCAGCCCGTTCAAGTACCACAACGACCCGGGAAAGACCGCCTCGGCGTTCAACCCGGCAGGCTGGAGCACCCTCGGTGACATGGGATACCTGGACGACGAGGGCTACCTGTACCTCGCGGACCGGCGCACCGACCTGATCGTCTCCGGCGGGGTGAACATCTACCCGCGGGAGGTTGAGGAGGCGCTCGCGCCGCACCCGGCCGTCGCCGACGTCGCGGTGATCGGCATCCCGGATGAGGAGATGGGCCAGCGGGTGCACGCGGTGGTCCAGCCGGCCGTCGCGGGCGCGGGCGGCCCCGAACTCGCCGCCGAGCTGATCGACTTCTGCCGCGCGCGGATCGCCCACTTCAAGGCGCCGGGCTCGGTGTCCTTCGAGGACTCCTTGCCGCGGACGCCGTCCGGGAAGATGCTGCGCCGCGTGGTGGCCGACCGGTACCGGGACGGCGCCCCGGCCGGCCCGTCCTCATGACTGGCGGGCCCGCGTAGCGGCCGCCGCGGTGCCTAGCGGTCCGCGGCCGCCGCGGTGCCTTCCGCGGCGGGCTCGGCAGCGTCCGGCTCGTCTGGCCGGCTCGGCAGCGTCCGGCTCGGCAGCGTCCGGCTCGGCAGCGTCGAGCCCGATCGACTTGCGGAACTCGGGGAGGCCGTCGACGGTCGCCTCGTGCTGATAGCGGACCAGGTTCGCGGGTTCCAGGATGATGCGCTGCATGATCGCGCGCTTGCCCAGCCGGTTGACCCGGTCCGCGCCGTTCTCGGTGTAGCCGGTCTTCCTGCTGACGGCGAGAGACGCCGGGTTGTCTTCGAAGGCGCTTGAGGTGATGTACTCGGCGTCCAGGTGATCGAAGACGAACGCGCAGAGCACCTGGCGCATCGCGGTGCCGACGCCCTGGCCCTGGAAGCGGCGGCCGAGCCATGACCCCGTCTCCCCGCCCCGGACGATCAGGTAGTCCTTGGTCGAGAACCCCTGGCAGCCAACGAGCTCACCATGGCGGAAGACGGCGAAGTCGGCGGTCCACTGGGCGGGGGAGAAGCTGGCGCGCTTGCCCCAGTGGTACTGCGCCAGGTTCCGCGGCATGTCCGGCGCGGGCGTGAGCGACCACGGGTAGTCGAACGGCATGAAGTCCGGGTCGTGGATGTCGGTCGCCAGGTCGGCGAGCGGCCCGAGCAGGTCGTCTGTGATACCCCGCAGCTCGAGGGGACCCGCCGTGATCCGCAGCCCGAGCAGTGGCAGCGCCGTCGCGGCCGTCGTCATCGCCCACTCCCTACGCCGTCGAAGCGGCCTCCCGTCGTGGCGCTATCTGACCACGGCGGCCATGCTGCCCGCCACCGAGTTTCGACTCACGCCCGATGGCTACGCGGGCGTTGCTGGATCGTCGCATCGCCGGCATCTAGCCTGGAAGAGGCGGTACGAAACGATGTGAGAGGATGCATTGGTGGACGGAACGCTCGCTGCTGCTGATCTGGAACGACTGCGCAAGGATTTCTCGGCCAACCCGGTCTACCGGCTCGCTCAGAACGCCGTGACCCGGGTGACCATCAACGACGTCACGGTCAACCGGGAGATAGTCAGCAGCATCGACCATTCCATGTCGACGACGCTGGACGACTGGAAGGTCACCAACCAGGAGCGGAGCGGCCGCTGCTGGCTGTTCGCCGGGCTGAACCTGCTGCGCGTCGGCGTGATGCGCAAGACCGGGCTCAAGGACTTCGAGTTCTCGCAGAACTACATGATGTTCTGGGACAAGCTCGAGCGCGCCAATTACTTCCTCGAGGCGTTCATCGAGACCGCGGGCCGCGACCTGGACGACCGCACGGTCGCCTTCCTGCTTGAGTCGGCCGCCGGCGACGGCGGCCAGTGGAACATGTTCGCCGCCCTGGTGGCCAAGCACGGCCTGGTGCCCAAGGGCTACATGCCGGAGACGCAGAGCTCGTCGGACACGGGCCGGATGAACTCGGTCCTGCGCTACCAGCTTCGCCGCGGCGCGCGGGCCGTCCGCGCGGCCAGCGCCGAGGGCGTTGACGCCGCCCGCGCGGCCAAGGCCGAGATCATGCAGGTCATCTACCGGATCCTGTGCATCCACCTGGGGACGCCGCCGGAGCGCTTCGACTGGCAGTGGACGGACAAGGACAAGAAGTTCTGCCGGGACGGCGTTCTCACCCCGCAGGAATTCGCCGCCAAGTACGTGGACCTGCCGGTCAGCGAGTACGTCTGCCTGGTCAACGACCCCCGGCCGTCCAGCCCGATCGGCCGGACCTTCACCGTCGAGTACCTCGGCAACGTCATCGGCGGCCCGCCGGTCATCTACCTCAACGTCGACGTGCAGGTCATCAAGGACGTCGCCGCGGCCACCATCCAGGGCGGCGAGCCCGTCTGGTTCGGCTGCGACGTCGGCAAGATGATGAGCGGCGAGTACGCGTTCTGGGACGCCGGGCTCTACGACCTGCCATCGGTCTACGACACCGCGTTCGACCTCGACAAGGCCGACCGCCTTGAGTACCACGAGAGCGCGATGACGCACGCGATGCTCTTCACCGGGGTCGACGTGCTTGACGGGGCGACGCGGCGCTGGCGCGTGGAGAACAGCTGGGGCTCCGACCGCGGCAAGGACGGCTTCTACACGATGAACGACTCCTGGTTCGGCCAGTACGTCTTCGAGATCGCCGCCCGCAAGAGCGCGCTTCCCGCCGACCTGCAGGCAGCCCTGGACGCCGAGCCGATCGTGCTGCCCGCTTGGGACCCGATGGGCGCCCTGGCCCGGTAACCAGGAGTGACGCACTGCCCTCCGGAGCTTCCGCGGGCCGTTTCCGGCGCGCCGTCCGGCCACGCGGTAGGACTTGACGGCGCGGTCCGTCGCACTATTGCTTAGGAAGTTTCGCCTCGTGCCGCCGGAGGCACCGTGGTAATAGCTCGCCGTGGGACCGGCCTTGCGGGCGCGCGTGACGCGCGGCAGTGATGACAGGGAGCCTGATGGAGCCTGACGGAACGGAGGGCGTGGTCTTCCCCCTGTCCGCGGACGGGAAGCGGAGCACGTCCGCGCTTGGCCGAGCGGTGGTCGCCGACGCGCTGCGCCCGGTAGACCCGGCGGGCGCCCGCGGCGCGGAGCAGGAGCAGGACTGGCGCTCCGGCTACCTCGCCCACTTCCGCCACCTCGTGGAGGCGGGCCTGACGTCGAAGGCCGCCGCGCTGTCGGTGGCCCGCGACGGGCTGGACGCACTGCACACCCGGATGCGCCTCCGATACCCGGACGGCGATGAGGCAACACTGGTTGCCCTGCACGCGGCTCCGGCGCGAGCGTCCTTCGCCACGCTCAGCGTGCCGGGCACCGGGCAGCGGGAAACCGAGTTGTCGCTGCCCTATCGCGGCGAGCGGCTGCGCGGTGACGCGCTTGCCCGCCAGCTGGAGAGCTGGGCAGGCGGCGGGATCATCGAGCCGTCGTGCGCCGAGGCCGTCAGGGAGGTCGCGGCGCACCCGGAGTGGCTGCGGCTACCGGGCCAGACGGTGATCGCGCTCGGGGCAGGCGCGGAGGTGGGCCCGGTCGAGCAACTGCTGCGCTGGGGTGCCCGGGTCGCCGCCGTTGACCTGCCAAGTCCGCCGCTGTGGGAGCGGGTGCTGCGCATGGCCAGGCAGGGCGCAGGCGAACTGCTCGTGCCCGTGAACCGGGAGGTGACCGCGCCGCCGCAGCCGGACGCCGGCGACGCTGACATCGCGCGGTACGCAGGGCTCAACCTGGCCCGCCAGGTCCCGGACGCCGCGGACTGGCTGGCCGGCCTGGACGGCCCGCTCGTCCTCGGCAACTACGTTTACGCTGACGGCGCGGCGAATGTGGCCGTGTGCGCCGCGGCGGACGCGCTCACCGCGCGCCTGCAGTCGGCCCGCGACGATGTCGCGCTGGCGTTCCTTGCCACGCCGACCGACGTGTACGCGGTCCCCGCCGACGCGGTCGCGTGCTCCGTCCGCGCCTACGCGGCCCGGTCGCCGGCCGCGAGGGTGGCCGGCTGGCCGCTGCGCGCCGCGTCCGGCGGGCGCCTGCTTCGCCGGGCCTACGCGCCCGGCGCGGCCCCCGGCATCAGCGACACCCTGGTCGCCCAGCAGGGCCCGAACTATGCCCTGGCGAAACGGCTGCAGCGGTGGCGGGCCACCGCCGCCCGCGAGGCCGGGACAGCCGTGTCGCTGAACGTCGCCCCGCCCACCAGGACCCGGTCGGTAATGAAGAACCGCGTCCTGGCGGCCGCCTACGCGGGTGCCCACTGGTTCGGCGCCGAGATGTTCGAGCCCGCCACCACCAGGACGCTCATGGCCGCGCTGCTCGTGCACGACCTGCAGGCCGGCCAGCCGGCCCGAGCGCACCCCTGGCAGGACGAGGCGAACGCCGCCGCGCACGGCGGCCTGTGGCGCATCGCCTACGCGCCCCGCAGCGCCCTGGTACTCGCCGCCCTGCTCGGCTACCCGGCGGCCCGCCGCTGAGCCCGGCTGCCGGCGACCCACTGCCCCGCGCGAATTCTCGCTCAAGCGCGACCGCCCCCGCGAAAAGGGGTTTGCATAGCTGGTGACCACGGCCAACCCTCTTTGCATTGCGGAGGCCCATGATCACGATCGATTTGCGGCATATGTCCAGCCCGCGGCTATGCGAACATGAAAATTCATGGTCCTGGGCTATGCAAAGGTATTCGCTTGCCGCCGCACCAGCCCTCGGGTGAAAGCCCTGGATATTAACAAATGTGCCATGCGCCCCATCCGTGGCACATGCTAGATGAAGGGTTCATGCAGCGGTTACGGTAGTTTCGCTCGCTGGTGATGGCCGCTCGCAGTGGAACGGGTTAACACTCATGAGATTCTGGCGGAAATCGAAGTCCCGGCTCACGGGAGTTAATGGTGGGATTCCGCCGTTCAGCGTCGGTGCGACCTGGGACAATGGATGCCGATGAGCGCGAGGTGCGGGCGCGCGGCGAGCGCGCCGACGCGTTCGCTGAGGTCTGGGGAGAGTCAGGCCGCAGTCTTGGCCAGGGCCTGGTCGAAGTCGGCGATCAGGTCCTGTGTTCCCTCGATGCCGCAGCTGACCCGGATCAGGTCGGCGGTGATGCCGAGCCGCTCCCGGTCCTCGGGGCTCATCCCGGCGTGCGAGGTGGTGGCGGGCCGGGTGATCAGTGTCTCCACGCCGCCGAGGCTCGGCGCGACGAACGGCAGCCTTACCGCGTCAAGCAGCCCCTGCGCGGCCGCCTCGCCGTCGCGTAGCCGCAGGCTCAGCATGCCGCCGAAGCCGGAAAGCAGCTCCGCGGCGTGCGCGTGGTCCGGGTGGGAGGGAAGTCCCGGGTAGTTGACCGCGGCGACCTGCGGGTGGCCGGCGAGGAAGCTGGCCAGCCCCGCGGCGTTCTCGTTCTGGGCGCGAACGCGCAGGGCGAGAGTCTTGATGCCGCGGGCGAGCAGGAAGCCGGCGTGCGGGTCCAGGCTGCCGCCGTAGTGGTTGAGCGTCCTGCGCACCCGGTCGATCAGTTCCGCGCTGCCCACGACGGCCCCGGCCACCAGATCGGAATGCCCGCCCAGGTACTTGGTGGCGCTGTGCAGGCACAGGTCGAACCCGGCCTGCAGCGGCCGGAAGTTCACCGGGGTGGCGAACGTGTTGTCGATCAGCGAGAGCAGGCCCTCCCGGCGGGCGAACTCCGCGATCTCGCGCAGCCGCCCGACCCGCATCAGCGGGTTGGTGATCGTCTCGACCAGGAACGCCTTGGTCTGCGGGGTGCGCGCGGCGGCCCAGGTCTCCGGGCGGTGCACGTCGACGAAGCTGTACCGCCAGCCGAGGTCCGGCGCGTGACGGGTGAGGAAGTCGTGGGTGCCGCCGTAGAGGCAGTCGCCTGCCAGCAGGTGGTCCCCGGCGCGCAGCACGCTCAGCAGCGTGGTCGTCACCGCCGCCATGCCCAACGCGGTCGCGACCGCGGCCTGCGCGCCCTCGAGCGCCGCCAGCTTGTCGTGCAGGTACCGCTGCGAAGGCGTGGAGCTCAGCCGCAGGTACGGGAGGTCGTGGTAGCCCGTTCCCGGCTCGACCGAGTACACCGTGCCCTGGTAGATCGGGTAGACCACGGATCCTTCTGGTCCCGGCCGCCGTTCGCCGCCGTGGACCGCCATGGTTTCCATCGACTCGTTGCGCTCGTGCATAACGACCATGGTCTCCCGCCGGGGACGGCGAGCCCAGAGCCAATTGCGCCGAATTTGGCTCGCCGGCGCGCGCGGGCCGGGGCAACGGCGTGGCGGTGTCAGGCCGGGCAGCAGGCCGGCGAAGCCGACGAGAAAGGGCAGGCGTTGCCCGCGGCGGAGCACGCTAGGCTGGCTCGCGTCGGCCAGGCCGAAGGTGCGGCTGATGGAGCCGGGAACCCCGCCGCCACAGCGAAATGAGGCAGCCGTGACAGCCATCGTGCATTTCGATCCGGCGAACGCTCACGCCGCCCGCGCGATCCATGAGTTGGGCGAGACGGCACGGCTGGCCGACGGGCCGTTCGCTGCGCCGATGCCGGAGCAGGCGAGGCGCGCCTGGCTGTCAGAAGGGTGGACGGCCGACCCTGCCGTTGCGTGGTACGTGCCCGGCGCCGAGCCCGGCACAGCCGACGGGTACTACCGGCTGGAACTGCCGGACCTGGAGAACCAGGACCGGGCGCGCCTGGCGCTGGCGGTGCGCCCGTCCCGCCGTCGCGCGGGCCTGGGCACGGAACTGCTAAGGCACGCGGCGCGGGAGGCGGCCGGAGCGGGCCGGGTGGTCCTGAGCGGATATGCGCTCCGCGGGTCCGCGGGCGAACGGTTCGCCGTGTCCGCCGGCGCGGCGCTCGGCATCGAGCACGTCGTGCGCCAGCACGACGTGCGCGCCATCCCGGCCGGCCTGCTTGACTCGCTGCGGGTGACCGCGGAGAAGGCCGCGGCCGGCTACTCACTCGTCAGCTGGACCGGCTCCGTGCCCGACGACCGGCTCGCCCAGGTTGCCTCGGTAGTCAACGCGCTGAACGACGCACCGCACGACGCAGGGGTAGAACCCGATATCTGGGACGCCGACCGGGTCAGGAACCGCTGGAACGGCCGGTTCGGGTACCGGGAGTACGCGGTCGCCGCGATCCACGACGCCACCGGGGACATGGCGGGGATCGTCCAGGTCGCCGTCCATCCCGAGACGCCCGAGTGGGGCAACATCGCCTTCACCGCGGTCGCCCGCGAGCACCGCGGACACCGCCTCGGGCTGCTGGTCAAGGTCGCGGTCACGGAACAGCTGATCGCCGCCGAGCCGGGCCTGCGGCGCATCGCGACCATGAACGCCGCGTCCAACCGGCACATGATCGCCGTCAACGAGATGCTCGGCTACGAGGTCGCGGGCCCGCCCATCGTCTCCGCCGAACTTCCCGTAGCCGGCGGTACTAGGTCGCCTGGATGAAGGAGGCGATGACCGCGCCGAGTTCTTCCCCCGCGTCCTCCTGCAGGAAGTGGCCTGCTCCCTTGAGTACCGGGTGGTCCCGGCCCGCCGCGCCCGGCACGGCGCGCTTGAACGCGGGCGCCATGCCTCCGGTGATGGGGTCGCGGTCGCTGAACGCGACGAGGAACGGCTTGTCCCAGGCGGCGAGCTTCTGCCAGGCCGCCCGGTTGGCCGGTGACGAGGGGTCATCCGGCGCGGCCGGTACAAGGTTGGGCATGGCCCGCACCGCCGCGGCGTACGACGGGTCGGGGAACGGCGCCTCGTAAGCCGCGAGCACGGCGGGCGGCAACGCGGTCTGGCAGCCCGACTGCACCAGGCGGGACACGCTCAGCGCCGGTGCGGTACGGACCACCTCGCGGAACCGCAGCCACACGTCAGGCATCGGCTGGTCGCCGGTGGGCAGCCCGGTGTTCGCCGCGACCACCCGGGCGAACCGGTCCGGGTGCTCGGCCACCAGCCGCAGCCCGATCAGGCCGCCCCAGTCCTGGCCGACCAGCGTGACGCCGTGCAGGCCGAGCGCGTCGAACGCGAACGCGCGGACCCACTCCACGTGCCTGGCGTAGCTGTGATCGGCTATCTCGGCCGGCTTGTCCGACCGCCCGAAGCCGATGAGGTCGGCCGCGATCGCCCGCAGCCCTGCGGCGGCGAGCACCGGGATCACCTTCCGGTAGAGGAACGACCAGCTCGGCTCGCCGTGCAGCAGCAGCACCGGCTCCCCGTCCGGCGG
The DNA here is from genome assembly GCA_963811335.1 of uncultured Actinomycetota bacterium. Classification (GTDB taxonomy): domain Bacteria; phylum Actinomycetota; class Actinomycetes; order Streptosporangiales; family Streptosporangiaceae; genus Trebonia. Next base: position 138,773 of record CAWERB010000023.1, read on the forward strand.
CCCGGCCTCGACATAGGCAAGCCGCAGCCCGGCGGCGCCGATCTCGGCGTACCGCGGCTGGTAACCGAAGTCGGGCAGGCCGGTGAATCGCTCCTCCGGCGTACGCAGCACCTTCATTGATCCCACACGGCGGTTCTATCACTCACCCGTCCGCGCTGGTACCCGCGCAGGCCAAGCCGCTAGGCCGGCCCCTCGGACGCGGCGTACGGGCGCTCGGGCCAGAACGGCCATTCCTCGAACCAGGTGCACCGGCCGCTCTCGTCGAGGCGAATGACCCACAGGTCCCGGTATTCCTGGCAGGACGGCTCGCCGTAGCGGACCTCGGCCCGGACCACCGCGACCGGGCCGTCGACCGCGAGGATGTCGGTGGCCAGGCTGAAGGCCTCGTCAGGCCCCTGCCGCTCGGCCTCCCACATCCACCCGATCTCGGCCAGCCCGGCGAGGGGCTGCGCGTAGGGAGACTGCAGGTAGCCAGCGTCGGCGGTGAACAGGCCGGCGAGCGCCTCGGTACCCGGCGCCCGCCAGGCGGCCTCATAGCCCGCGAGCCAGCGCAGCACCGCCGCACGGTCGGTCATCAGGTGCCGCCGGCCGCGCGGCTAGCGCACTTTCCGCATGGTGACGACCCGTCGCTTGCGCAACGAGTCGAGCCATTCCTGCCCGCTCAGCAGTCGCGTGGTCTTGCCGGACTTGACCTCGCCCGCGGCGGCGACCGCCATCGCGACGCTGGCCGCCGTCATGTCGTCGGGTGCCTCGTACACGATGAGGACGTCATACTCGCCGAACGGAAAGGCGGCCACGACGACCTTGGCGCCCACGTCCTCCAGCGCCGCGCTGATGGTTTCCACGGGGTCTTGCGGCTCGGCGATCTGAGCCGCCATCGACTTCGCGGTATAGGAGGCTTGGTACATGTAGAGCGCCATCGAGTCCTCCTCAGGCGGGCCTGCGATCTTTGGATCGTAGACCCGCCTGGACGGGCACACCAGCCTCCCGTGCCGTGGCGGCCGAGCGAAGTACGGAACGGTGGCGGGTAAACCAGCTTCCGTTCCGGCTCATCCTGATTCCGCTGGCGGCCTTTCCGCAGGTCACCCGAAGACCGGGGGACGGCGCTCGAGGAAGGCGCGCACGCCTTCCGCGTAGTCCGGGCTGGCCAGGGCCGCGGCGCGCAGCTCGGCGTGCGCCGCGTCGTCGTGGGTGGCGCCGTCAAGGATGCGGCCGATGGTCTCCTTGACGGCCCGCTGGGTGACGCCGGAGCGGGCGGCGAGCAGCGCGGTGAACTCGCGGACACCGGCGTCGAGCGCCGCCGGGTCGGCGAACACCTCGTCGGCCAGGCCGAACGACTGCGCCTGCGCGGCGCTGTAGTCCGCGCCGGACATGAGGATGATCTTGGCGCGGGACGGGCCGACCAGGTCCACCAGGCGCTTGGTGCCGCGCAGCGGGTAGACGATGCCGAGCTTGGCCGGGGTGATCGCGAACCGGGCCCCGGCTGCGGCGAACCGCAGGTCACAGGCCATGGCCAGGCCGCAGCCGCCGCCGTAGCAGTGGCCGTGCACGGCGGCGATGGTGGGCAGCGGGAAGGCGGCGACCGCCTCTTCCGCGGCGAGGACGGCGTCGTCGTAGGCGGCGGCCTGCGCGCGGGTGGTCCGCGTCGTGCCGAACTCGGAGATGTCCGCACCCGCGCAGAACGCCCGGGTGCCCGCGCCGCGCAGCACCAGGGCGCGCAAGCCTGGCTGGGCGGCGGCGTCGGCCAGCACCCGGGGGAGCCCGGCGAACATGGAGTAGGTGAGCGTGTTCAGCCGGTCGGGGCGGTTGATGGTGAGGGTGGCGATCGCGCCATCGCGGGTCAGCAGCAGCGGCTCGGCATCAGTCACTGGCCGTCCTTCCGGTCGGGGCGCCGCGGCCGGCGCCTGAATGGGTTCGGCCGGCCGCAACCGTGGATGTAACCTAACACCATGAACGCTCATCGCCCGATGATGCCCCGCTCGCGGGGCTGCTGACGCTGCACGGACGTTCGCAACGAGGCCCTGCTCACGGGGCCTCGACTCATGTGCGGCGAGGAACGCCGGGGCCCCGGTTACCCGGAGGTTCCGATGACTAGCAGCTATATCACCACCACGATCCCGTACGTCAACGCGCGCCCGCACCTGGGCTTCGCGCTTGAGCTCGTGCAGGCCGACGTGCTTGCCCGCTACCGCAGGAGCCGCGGCGAGCGGGTCAGGCTCCAGGCCGGCACCGATGACAACTCGCTCAAGAACGTGCTCGCAGCGGAAGCCGCCGGGGTCGGCGTGCAGAAGTTCGTCGACGCGGGCGCCGCCGCGTTCACCGGGCTGGCCGAGCCGCTGAACCTAATCGTCGACGACGTCATCCGCACCAGCAGCGACCCGCGGCACCGGGCCGGGGTTGAGCGCCTGTGGCGCGCCTGCGCCGGCCGCGGCGACCTGTACCGCAAGTATTACGAGGGCCTGTACTGCGTCGGCTGCGAGCAGTTCTACGTGGCGGCGGAGCTGGCCGACGGGCGCTGCCCCGACCACGGCACGGTGCCTGACCTGATAGCGGAGGAGAACTGGTTCTTCCGCCTGTCCCGCTACGCCGCTGCGTTGCGCGGCGCGATTGCTGCCGGAACGATCCGCGTCGAGCCGCCCGAGCGCCGCAACGAGGTGCTCGCCCTCATCGACGGCGGCCTCACCGACTTTTCCGTCTCGCGCAGCACCGAGCGCGCTCGCGGCTGGGGCATCCCGGTCCCCGGCGACCCCGGCCAGGTGATCTACGTGTGGTGGGACGCGCTCGGCAACTACCTCACGGCACTGGACTACGCCGGTAACGGCCCCGACCTCGCCCGCTGGTGGACCGGCGCGTCGCGGCGTGTCCACCTGCTCGGCAAGGGGGTGCTCCGGTTCCACGCCGTCTACTGGCCCGCGATGCTGCTGTCCGCGGGCGAGGCGCTCCCTACCGACATCGTCGTGCACGGCTACCTCACGGACAACGGCCGCAAGATCAGCAAGTCCGGCGGCACCATCGCCGACCCCTACGAGCTCGCCGCCGCCTACGGCACCGACGCGGTGCGCTGGTGGCTGCTGCGCGAGGTGCCCAGGGGCGCGGACGCCGACTTCACCGTCGGCCGCCTCGTGGGCCGCGCCAACGACGAGCTCGCCAACGGGTTCGGCAACCTCGTTAACCGGGTGGTCGCCATGATCCACCGCTATCACGGCGGGCACGTGCCGGCCGGGACGGCGAGCACGCCGGACGGGACGGTGCGGGACGGGACGGTGCTGGATGAGGCAGTGCTGGATGAGGCGGTCGGGGACGCTCGCGACTTGATCGCCGCGGCACTGGACGACTTCGACTTCCGCCGGGCCACCAACGCGGTCTGGCGGATCGCGGACGAGGCGAACCGCTACGTCAACCGCACCCGGCCGTGGGAGCTCGCCAGGGCCGGCCGCCACGCGGAACTGGCCGCCGTGTTGTCCGCGCTATTGCGCGCCTGCCAGGCGATAGGCACGCACCTGGCGCCGTTCCTCCCGGACGCCGCGGCGCGCGTCACCCGGCAGTGCACACCGGACGCGGCCGGGCTGCTGCCGGACCCGGCCCCGCTCGTGCCGAGGATCGCCCGGCCGTCATGACTGCCTGCTGTCATGACCGCTTGCTGTCATGACCGCAGGATCAGCCACTTCCCGCCGATCAGGACGGCGAGCACCGTCGCCGCGATCCAGAGCAGGGACCAGAACCGCGGGTGGATGTGGGTCCGGCCGCCGAGGATGACGGCGTCGCCGGCCTTGGCGCCGTGCGCGACGGCGACGCGCACGCCGTCGAGCAGCAGCAGCCAGGTAATGCCGTAGACGACGAGTTCCTCGATCCAGGCGTGCGCGTTGCGGGTGACGAGGACGAGCAGGAGCACGGCGACCGGCACGGAGATCATGCCCAGGGACCGACCGAGGAAGAAGAACAGCAGCACGAGCAGCAAGATCAACAGCCACAGCACGGTGACCACCCGGCCGGTCTCGATGAGCTTCGCCGCGCCGAGCCCGAACAGGCTCGGCCCCAGGTAACCGACGAAACCGACGGTCGCCAGGCGGAGCAGGGCGCCGCCGGCCGCCCGGTAGACCGTCTCGCCGGTTTCCCGCCGCAGTATCACGGTCTCAAGCGCGAAGCCGAGCAGGATGGCGGCCAGCGCGTGCGCCCCCTCGTGCGCCATCACGTTGACATGCCGCGCCAGGGGCCACAGGAACGGGACCATGACGACGACGAGTGCGGCCAGGCCGATCAGCGCGGCCGTGCCGCCTGGCAGCGGTGCCAGCGTTCCCTGCGAAGGCGCGGGCGTTCCCAGCGCCGACGTGTCCATGTCACAGAGAGTGCGCGATCTCCGGGCGACATGGCAATGCCTAAAAAGGGTGACTTAGCGGCCTGCGCCCCCGCGGCCCAAAGCGGCTCGCCTTCCTCAATGGCCTCCGCCATCCCTGTGCCGGGCCACGAAGCAGATAACAGCAAGATGCAGTAGTCACGCCGAGGCAGCGTTGCCAGCGCAGCACACCTGTCACCTCGCGGGGCGGCCGGTCAAGCGGCGGCAAACGCCCGGCAGGTCGCGGAGCAGGGCCTGAGGGCACCTGGGTAGCCGCGCTTGCGCAGCGCGCGGTATACCTGGCCTGCGGTCTCACAAGGGGTGCGGTCCACGTCGGCCCAGCCGTAGCGCAGCGTCGCGCCGGTGGTGGCGACGGCCTCGTTGTCACGGGCCTGGTCCCGGTCACGCTGATCAGCCGGGTGGAACTGCCTTCCGTCGAGTTCCACGATGAGGCCGTATCGCTCGTAGCAGCGATCGCGGAAGCCCCGGTCCCGTCCGTCTTGACGAATGGGGTCTGCCTGATGGCCGCAGGGAGGCCGTGGGCCCGCTCGACGTCGCGGTCGTAGCGGAATTCCAGCGGGAAGTGCGAGCCGCTCGACGACCCGCTCAATGATCTCGTCGATCTCGCCGTGCCAGCGGAACCGGCGGCGTGCGGCAACGGCCGCGCTCAGCTGGGCCGGACGAACCAGGTTCCGTGCGATCCCGCGGGATATCCAGGCGACAACATCGTCCAGGTTGTCCGAGGCAGCCACGAGGTCGATGATCGTCTCGCCGTAGAAGGTATGCGGCGGGAGCCCCGCTGCGGGCGCCACCGCGGGTAGTCGTGGGACGAGTAGTGAATTTGCACGCCCTGCGGTGACTCTGACGCGCCGGTTCCCTGGGACGACCACGTGGATGACCGGGCACCTGCGGTCGGTGATCCCGAGCAGTTCAGCAGCGGTCTCATGGCTGAGCAGCGCGCCGGGTCCGGCGTAAAGCAAGGCGGCCCACAGCCGCACCTCCCGGGCGACCGTTCCGCTAAAGGTGGCGTACACGCCCGGATAAACGGGCTGCCAAAGGCCGCGCGCGACCTTGCGACGTGATCATGCTCCCGGGAAATCCCGCGCGCAGTACCTGCCGCCTGCTCACTACGCCTGCCTGCCCGTCGGCGATCCCGAGCAATCCTGATGGGAGCTTATTCCCCATGCCGCCGAGTATGCCGACCCACTCTGACATTCCCCCTGCGCGTTTGGCCGACGCGCCGGGGAGCGAGCCGGGGATGCACTTGCACCATACCGGACTTCGGCCGCTGTCTGCTCCTTCGAATGTGCGGAGGAGCGACAAGCCCCTTACCAGCGGACGCATTCGGCACCCCGGCCTCACCGCTACCGGTAAATTTCTCACAACAGGAAGACTTTTCTCCACATGTAAATAAATATGGCACAACGCGACATTTATTTACTGGTCATGAGAAGTTTACCGGTAACAGCGGGCTGTCGGCGCATAATGTCAGGAAATGTCCAGATAACCGGTGCGGTCGCGAGGCCGCACATTCGGGTTTCCGGGGGTTAGTCGGCGGTGCCTGCGGCGGGTGAGATGAGGCCGGTTTCGTAGGCCAGGACGACGGCCTGGACGCGGTCGCGGAGGCTTAGCTTGGTGAGGATGCGGGCCACGTGGGTCTTGACCGTGGCCTCCGCCAGGGTCAGCGAAGCGGCGATCTCGGCGTTGGACATGCCGCGGGCGACCAGGCCGAGCACCTCAAGCTCGCGCCGGGTGAGCGCGGAGGTGGCGCAGGCGGCCGGGCCGGAGCGCCGGGTCTCGCCGGCCGGCGGCCCAGCGCCCGCCACGGGCGTGGTCCCTGGCAGTCGTCCGGGACCGGGAAGCAGGCCGCGGGTTTCCCCGGTGTCGTCCAGGTCTCCCATGGCTGGCGTGCGGCCCGCCAGGCGTGCCGTGCCGGCGCCAGCGAACCGTTCGACCAGCCGGCGCGTGATCGACGGGGCGAGCAGCGCGTCGCCGGTGCGGACCAGCTGGACGGCCGCGACCAGGTGCTCCGGTGTCACGTCCTTGAGCAGGAAGCCGCTCGCCCCCGCGGCGAGCGCCGCGTACACGTAGGCGTCCAGGTCGAACGTGGTGAGGATGATGATGCGGGTCGGCGGGCCGCCGTCTTCCTGGCCATCGGGCGGGGCATCCGCCAGGATCTGCCGCGTCGCCTCGATGCCGTCCATGACCGGCATGCGGATGTCCATCAGCACCACGTCTGGCCGGTGCGCGCGGGCCGCCGCGACGGCCTGGGCGCCGTCGGCCGCCTCCGCGACCACGTCGATGCCCGCTGCCTTGAGTATCAGCCGGAACCCGCCGCGGACAAGGGCCTGGTCGTCGGCGATTACCACGGTCAGCGAGCGCTCGGCGCCAACCGCCTGCTCGTCGGGGGCGCCGCGGCCCGCGGTCATGGCTTGCCCCAGGTCGCGGGGTGCCCGCCTGCCCCGTCGTCCGTCCGGTCGCTGTGGCGGGCTGACGCGGCCGCGTCGGTGAGCGGCAGGAGGGCGCGGAGCCGCCAGCCGCCCTCCGGCCGCGGCCCGGCCGTCAGCTCGCCGCCGTATAGCGTGAGCCGCTCGTGCAGGCCGAGCAGCCCGCGTCCGTGCCCGGCCGCGCTCCCGGCGCCCGCGCCGTTCAGGCCGTCGCGCCGTCGCCGGCAACGCCCCCGTCGCCGGCAACGCCGGCGGACGGGCTGCACTTGCCGCTGTCGCTCACGGTGATCTCCAGCGAGTCGTCCCAGCACACGCGCACCAACGCCGGCGCGCCGCCCGCGTGGCGCAGCACGTTGGTCAGCCCCTCCTGCACCACCCGGTACGCGGCCAGGTCCGCACCCGGCGACAAGGGCCGGGGGACGCCGCCCACCTGGAGCTCAACCGGCAAGCCGGCGCTCGACACCCGGCCGATCAGCGCGTCAAGCTCGCCGAGCCCGGGCTGCGGGCGCAATGATGCCACGGCCTGGCCTGCCCCGGCGGCTGCGCGGGCAGTTGTCACCGCGCCGGTGGAGGACACGCCGGCCGGGGGAGGAACGTCGGCCGGTACCGCACCGCCGGCCTTTTCGTGCCAGTCAGGCGCCGGGCTGAGCAGCCCGAGCAGGTTCCTTAGCTCCGTCATGGCCTCGCGGCCGGTGGACTCCACGGCGAGCAGCGCGTCTTCCGCGTCCGCCGGTGACGACGCCATGATCTTGCGGGCCGCGCCCGCCTGGACGATCATCACCGACACGTTGTGCGTGACCACGTCGTGCAGTTCCGCCGCGATCCGTGCCCGCTCGGCCGCGAGGGCCCGCGCGGTCGCGGCGGCTGCCTCATCGGCGGCTCGGCGCAGCCGCGCGGTGGAGTCGGCGAGCCGCCGGCGCAGCTCGCGGATGCCGAGTCCCGCAGCGGCAGCCGGGAAGATGGCGAAGACCGCGGTAAGCCGGCCGGGGAACCTGGGCAGCTCGTTGCCGAGCGCCGCCGCGGCAACGAACGTGGTCATCGACACCACGGCGATCGCCAGGTTCCGGTACCTGGAGTGGGTCATCGCGCTGTACGCGGCGTACACGGCGGTGCCGAGCGCGACCGGCGGCACGTAAGAGCCGTGCACCGCGACGATCGCGGCGATGATGACCAGCCAGGCCCAGACCGGGTACAGCCGCCGCCAGGCGAGCGGCAGCGCGGTCAGCGCCGCGGCGGTGAGCAGGGGGAGCGACGCGTGCGGCGGTCCGACGAGGATCAGGCGGCCCGCCACCGGCCGCAGGGCGTGGGCGGCGATGGCCGCCTTGTTGTCCGCGCCGATCACCGCGGAGCCGCCGTCGGGCAGGAAGACCGTCTGGGTCAGGTTGCGCCGTGTCATCTCATAGACGGCGCCGATGGCCGCGGCCGCGGCGACCGCGGCGTCCAGCGCGAGCGCCCAGCCCGACGGCTCTGCCCCGCGCGGCTCGGCCCGCGTGAAGAAGGCCGCCACCCGGCCGGTTAGTCCTGCCACCTCATCAGTGTGGCCGGTAGCCGGGCCGGCGGCATCCTCCGGAACGCGTAAAGCGGACTACATCGCAAGGATGACCCGCTTCCGGGATCAGCCGATTCCGTTAGGCCAAGTCAATAACGCGGCGGACGCGGACCGGGCGGCCGCGGGGCTACCTTCGCCGTCATGGACACGCTGGTTCAGCTAGAGAACGTCACTAAGCGCTACGACGGTGCGGCCGCAGCCGCGATCGACGACGTGAGCATCCGGATCGACGCCGGCGAGGCGGTCGCCATCATGGGCCCGTCCGGCAGCGGGAAATCGACGCTGCTGAACCTCATCGCCGGGATGGACAGGCCGACACGCGGGGCGGTCAGGGTCGGCGACGAACGGGTCGACATGCTCACCGAGGCCGGCGCCGCCCGGTTCCGCCGCAGGCAGGTCGGGATGATCTTCCAGTTCTTCAACCTGCTTGACGACATGACGGTGATCGACAACGTGCTGCTGCCCGCGCAGCTGGCCGGAGCGCGAGCCAAGGACGCCCGGGTGCGCGCCGAGGCGCTGCTCGAAACGCTGAAGATCGCGCACCGCCGAGACGCCTACCCGGCCCGGCTGTCCGGTGGCGAGCGGCAGCGGGTGGCGATCGCCCGGGCGCTGGTCAACCGGCCGTCGCTGCTGCTCGCCGACGAGCCGACCGGCGCGGTCGACTCCGCCACCGGGGACGAGATCGGCGCGCTGCTCCTCGAACTTAACGCCGCGGGGCACACGCTCGTCGTTGTCACGCACAGCCCGGAGCTCGCCCGGCGGTACGCCCGGCGGGTCATTCACATCGCGGACGGACGGGTCGCCTCGGACACGCCCGTGGTCAACGGCCCCGTCGCGGCGCGGAAGACGGCGTCATGAGCGCCGTGTTCCGCGCCGCGCGCGGCGGCCTCGGCGGCCGGCGGCTCCAGGCCATCATCATCGGCCTGGTCGTTCTCGCCGCCACCGCCGCCTCCACGCTCGCCCTCGGCATGCTCGCCGACGCGCACAGCCCGTTCGACCACGCGTTCGCGACGCAGCACGGCGCGGACGTGGCCGTCACCGTGGACACGACCGCGGCCTCCGCCGCGCAGCTCGCCACCGCCACCCACCCGAAGGGCGTCACCGCCGTCGCCGGGCCGTTCCCGAGCGAAGGCGTCACCGCGCAGCTCAGCCTGCCCGGGGTCAACGGCACGGTCGGCGTCCCGCTCACCCTCGTCGGCCGGGCCTCCCCTGGCGGCCCGGTTGACGACCTCGCCCTGCAGCAGGGCCACTGGCCGGCCAGCGACAACCAGGTCGTGCTGTCGGTGAACGCCAGCGGGCCCGGCCAGCTCGGGTCCACCATCACCATCGGCAACCAGGTGCTGACCGTCACCGGCATCGCGAACTCGGTCACCAACACCGCCGACGCCTGGGTGCTGCCCGCCGAGATGCCCGCCATCGCCGGCAGCGGGGGCGTCGGCCAGGCACAGCTCCTGTACCGGTTCCAGTCCAGCGCGACAACGGGCGACATCGCCGCCGACATCGGCGCGGTCAAGGCCGCGCTGCCGAAGAACGCGGTCCTCGGCACCGTCTCCTACCTCGCCGTCCGCCAGTCCGAGCAGTCAAGCGTGGCGCCCTGGGTGCCGTTCATCATCGCCTTCAGCGTGATCGCGCTGGTCATCTCGGTGCTGATCGTCGTCAACGTGGTCGGCGGCGCGGTGGTCGCGGGCACCACGCGGATCGGCGTGCTCAAATCCATCGGCTTCACCCCGGCCCAGGTCGTCGGCTGCTACGTGCTGCTCGTCGCGGTGCCCGCGGTCATCGGCGCGGTCGCCGGGGTGGCCAGCGGCAACCTGCTCGCCGCGCCGGTCTACGCGCAGAACGCCGAGGTGTACCAGGTCGGGGTGCTCGGCGTGCCGTTCTGGGTCGACGTCACGGTGCCGCTTACCGTGCTGCTGCTCACCGTCGCCGCCGCGATCGCCCCGGCCTCCAGGGCCGGGGCGATGTCCGCGGTGCAGGCGATCGCGACCGGCCGCGCGCCGCGGCCGCGGCACGGCTTCGCGGCCCAGCGCGCGCTCGCCCGGCTGACCAGGGTGCCGCGGCCGGTCACCCTGGGCTTCGCGACGCCCGCCGCCCGGCCAGGCCGCACGCTCGTCACCGTGGTCGCGGTGCTGTTCGGCGCGGCGGCGGTCACGTTCGGCGTGGGCCTCGCGGCGTCACTGAACCTCGTCTACAGCGACATCTCGTCGGCAGCGCGGATGCCGGTGCAGGTCAACGCGGTGCCGCCGGGCGGGACCGCGGACCAGGGCGCCCCGAGCCGTTCCGGCAAGCCCCCGGCCGGCAAGAAGATCGCCGTCGTCGGCCAGTCACCGCTGACCGCGGCCCAGCGGCAGGCCATCGTCACGGCGATCGGCGCCCAGCCGGGCACGCTGCACTACCTGACGGCGGCGTACGACACCCTGCAACTCCCCGGCCTGACCAACGCCAACGGCGGCGTGCAGGCCACCGCGTACGGCGGCGGCGACCCCGCGTGGTCCAACTACCAGCTCATCTCCGGCAGCTGGTACTCGCAGTCGCCGGGCATCAGCGAGATCGACGTCAACACGCTGTTCCTCACCGACACCTCGCTGGCCGTCGGCGACAGCTACACGATGGTCAACGGCGGCCACAAGGTCACCGCGAAGATCGTCGGCGAGGTGTTCGCGCCGGGCAATGACGTGAGCGTGTTCATGTCGTCGGCCACGCTCGCCGCGCTCGACCCGGCGACCGCCGGCACCGGCGAGTACCGGGTCTCGCTCAAGCCGGGCGTCAACGCAGGCAGCTACACGACCGCCCTGACCGCGGCGCTCGGCGACGGCTACCTCGTCGGCGACCGCGGCGGTGACCGGGCCCTGGTCGCGATCACCACCCTGGTCGGCCTGCTCACCCTGCTGATCATCGGGGTGGCCGGCCTTGGGGTGCTGAACACGGTCGCGCTGCAGGTCCGCGAGCGCGCCCACGACATCGGCATCTTCAAGGCGCTCGGCATGACGCCGCGGCAGACCCTCACCATGGTGGTCTGCTCGGTCGCCGTCACCGGCCTAGTCGCGGGCATCATCGCGGTTCCGGCCGGCATCGCGCTGCACCACAACGTGCTCCCGTCGATGGCTCACGCGGCCAACTCGAACGTCCCCGGATCGGTCATGTCGGTGTTCTCGCTGCCGGAGATGATCGGCCTGGCCCTGGCCGGCCTGCTCATCGCGGTCATCGGCGCGCTGGCGCCCGCCTCCTGGGCGGCCCGCTCGCGCACCGCCGCCGCGCTCCGCACCGAGTAACGCATTTCCGCGCGGGGCCGGCGTTGTTACGCTTGCGACGGGATGGAGGCGGTCGCATGGACTCGTTCGCTGGAAAGCTCGCCGTGGTGACCGGGGGCGGGTCCGGCATGGGCCGGGAACTCGTCGTCAAGCTCGCCGCGGCGGGCTGCGCCGTCGCCGCGTGCGACGTGCGCCAGGCCGCGGCGGAGGAAACGGCGGCGCTCGCCCGCGCGGGCGCGCCCGACGGCACCACGGTCACCGCGCACGCGTGCGACGTGGCGGACGAGGCGCAGGTGGCGCGGTTCCGCGACGAGGCACTGGCGGCGCACGGTGCTGGCAACGCACGGGTCCGGCCACGTGGACCTGGTGTTCAGCAACGCGGGGACCGGCGGGGCCGGCAGCTTCATCAACGACCCGCGGGAGATGTGGGAGCGGGTGTTCGCGGTCGACTTCTGGGGCGTGTACCACTGCGCCCGGGTCTTCCTGCCGCTGCTGATGAAGAGCCCCGAGGGCGTCCTGGTGAACACGAGCAGCGTCAACGGCTTCTGGGCATCCCTCGGCGCGGGCATACCGCACACCGCGTACTCCACCGCCAAGTTCGCCGTGAAGGGATTCTCCGAGGCGCTCATCGAGGACCTGCGGATCAGCGCGCCGCACGTCCGCGTGGTGCTCGTGATGCCCGGTCACGTGGCCACCAACATCGTGACCAACTCGCTGATCGCCTTCGGCGTGCCGGAGAAGGATGCCATGGAGGCGGGCCAGGGCTTCTACGACACCGCGCCGCTGTCCGCGGCGGGCGCGGCGGACGTCATACTCGACGGGGTGCTCTCCGGGGCCTGGCGGGTCCTGGTCGGCGAGGACGCGCACCGACTCGACCAGTACGTCCGCGCCCACCCGGAAGACGCCTACGACTACGAGAAGATGAGCGCGGTGCTTGGCGGCTCCCTGGCGGAGGACCCGGCACGGTTCGGCGCGCAGTGGTTCGACGAGGAAGCGCGCTGACCGTTAGCCGCCCGTCACGGGCAGCAGCACGGCGGACGGCCGCGCCGGGTCGTGGTAGACCGCCGGCGGTAGAGCGTCATGCCTGGCCGTCCCGGTCGCCGTGGTCGGCCAGGTGCCGGGCGAAGAACCGCTCGGTGCTGTCCACTTCGAACGCCGGCACGTCGGTGTGCCGGCCTGGGTTGGCGTGCAGCGTCTTCTCCTTTGATCCGATCGCGTCGAAGAGGGCCAGGCCGTCGGCGCGCGGCACGATCTCGTCGTCCCACTGCAGGTGGAACTCGACCGGCACGGTGAGCCTGGCGGCGGGTTCTTCGAGGCTGGGCAGGCCCATCAGGCCGAGGACGGCGGCGCTGATCCGCGGCTCGTCCGCGACAAGCGGCAGGCCGATCGCGGTGCCGAGGGAGACGCCCCAGTATGAGACTCTCCAAGCTAGTTGGCCAGTCGGCGCCTGTCACCCAGCGGTTTTAGCATCTGTTTTCAGCGAGTTTGGCCAGTAGTTTTCACGGAACATGGCCAGTTATCAGCCGCATCCGGGCTGGTGGGGCCCGGCCCAAAGCTGCTCACCGCCAAGAGCCGATGTTCGCGGCACTCAGTTCCGGGACGTGATCGACCTCGGCCGACCGTCGGCTTAAGCGTCACGAATGGTGACGCCGCGGAGGCGGGGAGCCCAGTTCGTTATGCAAGGGCTGCGGCTGCTGTAGCGACTGTCAGTCGAAGAATGAGTCCTGTCACTCCTCTATACGTTTCATCTCTCCTTGGGAGGTCGAGGTCGAGTGTGCGCTTATCCCTCGCGGGGATTTTTTGCTGGTGCAACGGTCGTGCTCGGGGTACCCACCTGGCGAGGGCACCCCGAGCGACGACGCGCTAGTAGTGGTACACCTCCCAAGGGAAAGCGGCGTCACCGAAGTCGCAGACCTGTGACGTTGAGAAGTCCGACTCCTCGCCGTTATTCGTATGTTCGGAGTGGAAGAAGATTGCGCCGGCCGTGGGACCGAAGTTAAGTCGGAATGAAGTCGAACAACTGGCTCGATCCGACCGTCGTGGCATTGGCGACCAGGCACGAGCCTACGCCGCCGGTGACTGACACGAACTTGTTGTTCGCCTCCGCCAGGATGCTGACGCCGTTAGTGCGCGTGCTTCCCGAGTCCGTGAAGGTAGCCGGCAGCGTCGTCGCGCCCTGCTTCAGCCGGAACTTCTCCCACGGCCCCACGCCGAACCGGTTCGCGAACAGCGCGCCGTTGCCGCTTGCGAACATCGAGGGCTTGTCCGGGTTGAAGCCGATGATCGCAGGGCTCTTGAGTGCGACGGACGTGCTGTCGAAAGACGTGAGGCAGTTGGCCTCGGCGCCGCTATCGGTGAACTGCGTTCCGGCAGTCCTGATGGAAGGTGCGATGAATCCCAGGACGCTGTATAGCAGGCACTCGGCGTGGATCGTGCGGTGGTGTCCGGTCGAGTTCGCGCCGGGCGCGTCGTGGTAGACGAAGATCAGCGGCGTGTGGCCGCCGGTCCGGGTCGACGTCGTGACGGGAACGATGCTGCCCTGGTCGGTGAACTCCTTCTGGCTTCCGCACATCAGGATGCCGCCGTAGGTCCAGTGGTACGTGCCGTCGGCGTTGAGGTCCCCGAGCGGGCTGCCCGCGGTCGCGTACGCGATCAGCTCGTTCGCCGTTCCCGGCTGGCCCTGTACGCTCGTGGCGCACTCGGGCGGAGTCGACGTCGGCTTGATCGGGACGACCATCAGGTAGGGTCCCGGCGTGCCGGCGGGCCAGTTGCCGGCCGCGGCTCCCGGGCTACCGGGTCCGCCGAGCGATGTGTTGTAGATGTGCGGTCCCTCCATGTAGAAGTGCGAGCGCCCGAAGCGATCGGTGCAGGGCGTGCCGAAGGTGGAGGGAATGCCGTCGAAGACCGGCCTCGTCGGGGCTGCGTTGAGGTCGGTCATATCGTTGCTGAGGGGAGCGATCGAGATGCCGCCGCAGTTGCTGCCGTCGCCGTCGGCCCAGGCCAGGTACGGCCCCGTCCCGAACCGGCCCGACATTGAGTCGACGACATCGGGATCGCTGGCGTAGTCGGAGAGGCTGACTTTCCCGATCGGCGTGTACGGCCCCATCGGGTCGCCGGTCGTAGACCTCGACACGCCGACGAACGACGACGTCGCCGGGTGCATCGAGTCGCTGATGTCCGGGACGTACAGGTACCAGTTCCCGTCGGTGCCTTGCTGCGCAGAGGGCGCCCACAGGTGCAGCGGACTGAACGAGGCCCCGTTGAACAGCGTCTGCACCCAGCCTTGGCTCTGGTACGTGACTTCCGTCATCAGGACGGTCGGCGCAGACCAGTTGATGCCGTCAGTCGAGAAGTAGCCGAGTGTCTGGCTCATCGGGTACTGGTTCGCCTGGCCGCTCGGGTACCCTGTCGTCACCGCCCCTTGCTGGAGGTCCTGCGACGTGAAAAGGCAGATGCCGGCCTGCCCGTTATGCACGCACGGCTTCGTGTGCGCATCCGAGCCGTTGGCGGTCGTCACGTAGGGCGCTGGTACGCCCTGCGTGACCGCAGCCCTGGCGGCGGTCGGTGCGACCGTCAGAAGGCACAACGTGCCAATCGCGGCGCCGACCACGATCGAACCGCGGACAGCGCGACGCCGGTGTTTGATTCGCATCAAAGAGAGATCCCTTCCGATATTACCCCTAATTACTTGGGTGAATTAGGGCGTGCGTATCCCTGGCATATCCTCCTCGGGTGCATTGCGATATCCTGAGACAGTCGCAGCCGTTGCGCGAAGGCCCGACGAGACCTCGCGGCGCGAGGAAGGAAGCCTAGGCTGATTAGCGCCGAGGCCCGGCCGCACTTGCGCAGGCCACTCGATGCGGCTACCTGAATTGACAGGCGAGCCGAGCCAACGTCCACAGCGGCTTTCGAATTAAGTATTACCCGCCGCCGTCATCATTGGCTGCTGCAGGCAGTTCGATGACATCACGCCAGGCCCCAGAGTTCGCACGGTCACAGGCCTTGTGAGCGAAACCGCGCTGCGCACAATGTAGATCCGCCTCCAGTGGCCGTCAATATGTTGCAGCCATTAACAAATCAGTAATATTGCGCGGCCAACTTACTGGCTGGATTCGGCTGGGTGTTCGATCTGCCCATGTCGTCCGCGCCAAGCCAACGCTGCATCACACTGGGACCGGGGGTCGTCGAGCGCGCCTGCGCCATTACGATCAGGTGGGTGGCGCCGCATACGACTCACCGCGACCGCCGAGCCGATCCCGGCAGGCACGCTAACCTTTCCGCCCTTCTTCGCCGCGTGCACGCCGCGCCGCAATCGCGGAGTGAGCTGACCCGGTTGAGCGGCCTGAACCGCTCGACGGTCGCGGCGCTCGTCGCTGAGTTGGTTGACCGGGGACTTGCCGTTGAGGACGGGCCCGCCAGGGCAGGCGTGGTTGGCCGGCCGAGTCCGGTCGTCCGCCCGTCGGACCGTGCGGTGGCGATCGCGGTGCACCCCGAGATCGACGCGGTCCGGATCGCCGCTGTCCTTCTCGGTGGCCGGGTGCTGAGCAGCGTCCGGGTCGAGGCCGACAAGCCGTCCGCCGAGACGGTGGCCGCGATAGTCGGCGAAGCGGTGCCGGGGATAGTCGCGGAACTGCCGGCCGGCTCGGTCGTGACCGGCGCGGGCGTCGCCGTGCCCGGCCTTGTCCGGGTAGCCGACGGGCTGGTGCGCCTGGCCCCGCACCTGGGCTGGCATGACGTCCCGCTCGCCGCCATGCTTGAGGAGGTGCTCGGCATCCCGGTCGGTGCCGCCAACGAGGCTTCGCTCGGCGCGTCGGCTGAGTGGGCATTCGGGGCCGGGCGCGGTACTCGTGACCTGCTCTACGTCAACGGCGGCCCGAGCGGCATCGGCGGCGGGATCATCGCGGGCGGCGTTCCGCTTCTCGGCGCGGGCGGCCACGCCGGCGAGGTGGGGCACCTGCCGGTCACCGCCGACGGGACCAGGGACAGCGCGGGGCTCGCCGGGACCCTGGAGGCGGCCGTCAGCCGGGCCGCGCTCACCGAGGCGCTCGGCGGGCAGCTGCCGGACGATGATCTCGAGCGGGCGCTGGCCGGCGCCCGCTCGCACCGGGTCACGCGCGAGGTGCACCGCCAGGTCGACGCGCTCGCCATGGCGCTGGGCGGCATCGTCAACGTGCTGGGCTCGGAGCGGGTCGTGCTCGGCGGGTTCCTCGGGGCGCTAGCCGCAGTCGCCGGAACGCGGCTGCGCCGGGAATTCGACCGTCACCTGCTCGCGCCGCTGGTCAGCGAGGTCGAGTTGCGCCGGGCTGAGCTCGCGGCCGACGTCCTGCTCATCGGCGCGGCCTCGATTCCGCTCGAGCGCGTCATCGGCGAGCTGCCCGCGCTCGGGTAACCCCGGCGCCGGTACCGCGGGGGAACACCCGCGTAGTGCGCGGCTGCGGCCAAGTTCCGTGGAAACTGGCCAACTATCGTGAAAAGTCTCACAGTAGCCGATCCGCGCGTCCTGGCCGATCCGTCCAGGCGCGGTGCCTCCGTTAATGTCTGGTTGGCGATGCCGTGCTGGTTTCAGGTGACGATATCCAATCCGGCGACTCTCGCGGTAAGCGGCTCGCCCGGTAATTCGGTTGGCCAGCCAAGCCGGCCGGCAGGGAGGTGACAGCAGCGCCGCGCAATTCTGTCATATTCCTGCTAAGGGGAACTTATACCGCGTTCTGGGCAAATCCTGTCAGTGTTTGTCCCTTTTGTGCCACACAAACTCGGTATAAGTCTGAGGAAGTGAGGTCAGGCGGACGACGGGTGATGGATGAGTGAGTGAGGTCAGGCGGACGATGCGACGGGGTGACGGTTTCGCGCTCGACCCGTTCGACGCGGGTGCAGGCCTCATCGATGGCGCGCGCCCGGTCGGGACCGGTGCCCCTCATCCAATGCCAACGAGTCCAGGCGCGCCCAGGTTGACCGTCACTTACCGCCCGCTGCCGGGCGCGGCGCGGGGAATTCGACCCCGCTAAGATTCCCGCGTTATCCAGGTAATTCCGGCTTTACGGTGCTGCGTGAGCGGGCGCTCGATTCTAAGCTGAGGGAACGGCGAAAGCCCGGGGACGGGGCGGAGGGGGCGACCGGTGGACGTGGACATGAGGCACTTCGCGCACGCACTTGAGGACCTGCCGGACGAGGTGCGGGACCAGGCGGCGGAGATCGCGGGGACGCAGCCGGGCCTCAGCCTGCGGCGGCGGGTCTTGGACGACTGCGAGAGCGCGGTACTCGGCGCCTTCGGCACGCTCGAGCAGGCGCCGCTGCTGCACTTCCTGTCGCGTTACCCGGTCACGCCGTACACCTACCAGGTGTCCCCGGTGGTGTCGCGGGGGGAGCGGCCGGACGCCGTGAAGCTGGCCGCTCTGGTCGCCAGCGGGCACCGGGCCACGATCAACCTGTGCGCCGAGGTTGACGGCGGCGACGCGCCGGCGATCGTCGCCGCGGGGCTCGCCGGGGTGCTGCGCACCAGCCACGTACCGATCACCGACATGGAGACGCCGACCATCGCGCAGCTGGTCGAGATCCTTGACCTGCTGTCCGGACCGGGCGCGGAGCTGACCTACGTGCACTGCGAGGCGGGCAAGGGCCGTACCGGGGTGGTCATCGCGTGCTACCGGATGGCGGTGATGGGCTGGGATGCGGCCGACTCGCTCGTTGAGGCGGCGAACTTCGGCTGCAGCCCGCCCGGGCAGCTGGCGTTCATCAGGGTGTTCGGCGACACGCTGGCCAGCGGCCTGCTCGGCGCCGCCGTCGGGCGGTACCCGCTGCTGCCGCCCGGCTCAGTACGGGCCACGCCGGAGCAGCTAACCACTACCGTCCGCACCGTGGCGGCCGCGGTGCTCGTGGCGGCCACGGAGCCCGTGGCCGCCACGGAGCCCGGCGGCGTCAGCTAACCGGTCGGCCCGCAGGGCGGGTCACCGGCGGTGGCGGGCGGAGCACCCGCTCGTTCTGGATAACCCCGCTCCCGTCAGCGGCCGTACTGCTGCTGCCACAGGTACTCCGCCTGCTCGCGGGCCATCCGGCGGGCCTCGTGCCTGCTCAGGTGCCGGTAACGGCCGGTCTCGAAGTGCTTGTCGATCTCCGCGGCGACGAAGGCGGCGAGCAGCTCCTTGGCGAGCCTGTGGTGCACGGGCACGCCGTCGCGCTCCCGGTGGTGCTCGTACATGCGCATCGCCTCGAAGCCGACCGCGGCGGCGATCAGCTCGTGGGTCACCTCGTGATGCGGGCGACGGCCCCCGTACACGGCGTCGTACGCGTCGCGGTGGTGATGATGATGATGCCCGAAAAGTGCCATAATCGGACGCTACCCAGGAACTGGCTCAGTACCGGCCGTACTGCCGCTGCCACAGGTAGTCCGCCTGCTCGCCGGCCAGCCGCCTGGCCTCGGGCCGGCTGAGGTGACCGAATCGGCCCTGCTCGAAGTGCTTGTCGATCTCCGCCGCCGCGAACCCGGCGAGGAGCTCCTTGCCGAGCTCGTGATGCTCGACGATGCCCTCGCGCTCCCGGTGGTGCTCGTACATGCGCATGGCCTCAAAGCCCGCCGCGCCCGCCAGGAGCTCGTGGGTGACCTCGTGGTGCGGCCGCCTGCCGCCGTAGACGTCGTCGTAGGCGTTCTGGGCGCCGAGGAAGTCAAAAAGTCCCATGAGCCCGAACCTAGCCGACCGGCAACGGCGGCACTCCCGCAGTCGTACGGGGTTCCGGCGGGGATCCTGCGTGCTATTTCCGTCACGCTGGGCTCAGATAGTCACGATTCACCTCGGGTGTCACGCAACCTGCCTGCACCAGGGACGGCGACCGGCTACTGTCTGTCGCAGACAGTGACGACTGATCGCGACGATTGGACATGCAGGGGTGGCTGTAGCCCGGCGAGCCGCCGCGCTCGCGGCCGGCGCCGCGCCAGGGGCCGACACGGCGGACGCGGTGCGGCCGCTCGTCGCCGCCCATCGCCGGGTCTTCCCCGGTGCCGACGCCGGGCTGCTGCGGCATGCCTACGACGTCGCCGCCCGCTGGCACGGCGGCCAGGTCCGCAGGTCGGGCGCGCCCTACATCACCCACCCGCTCGCGGTCGCGATCCTGCTCGCGGACATCGGGATGGACACCACCACGCTGGTGGCCGCGCTGCTGCACGACACGGTGGAGGACACCGGCCTGACGATCGGCGAGGTGAAGGCGGAGTTCGGCGCGGAGGTGGCGGTCCTCGTCGACGGGGTCACCAAGCTCGACGGGGCGAAGTGGGGCGACCACGCCGAGGCGGAGACATTCCGCAAGATGATCCTGGCCGCCTCGATCGACCTGCGCGTCCTGGTCATCAAGCTCGCCGACCGGGTGCACAACCTGCGCACCCTCGGCCATCACGCCAAGCGGGAGAAGCGCGAGCGGATCGCCCGGGCGTCCATGGAACTGCTGGTGCCCTTCGCCCAGCGCCTCGGGCTGTACGAGTACCAGCGCGAGATGGAGGACCTGGCGTTCGCCACCCTCGCCCCCGAGGCCCACGAGCGGGTGCTTGACCTGGTCAGGCAGGCCGAGCCCGGCTGCCGGGCCGCGCTCGGCGAGCTGGTCACCGGGATGCGCGCCGAACTCGCCGCGGCCGGCCTGCGGGCCAAGGTGGAGGCCCGCCCGCGGCACCTGTACTCCATCTACCGCTCCCTGCCGGGCGGGGCGGGCGGCTGGATCTCCGGCGCCGGCGTGCCCGGGGGCGCAGCCGGCGGGGACGCGGTCACGGCCGGACTGCGGCCCACCGACGCGGCTCGCGTCGTAGTCGTCGTGGACGGGCCCGACGCCGCCTGCTACGTGGCGCTCGGCGTGCTGCACGGCCGCTGGCAGCCGGCCGACGAGCGCTTCCGCGACTACATCAGCATGCCCAAGTACAACATGTACCGTTCCCTGCACACGTCCGTCCTGGTCGGCTCCGAGCAGGTCGGCGTGCTGATCAGGACGCCCGCGATGGACGCGGTGGCCACCTACGGGGTCGCGGCGCGGATCCGCGAGGCCGGCGGCAAGGACGGCAAGGTCAGCGCGGACCTGGCCCGCCGGGCCGACCTGGACTGGCTGGACCGGCTGCTCGCCTGGCAGCCGCTCGCCGCGCCCGGCGACTTCCTCGACGGGCTGCGCGCCGACCTGAGCGGCGCGGGCATCGTCGTGTTCACCCCGGCCGGCTCCCCGGTCAAGCTGCCCGCGGGCTCGACCGCGGTCGACTTCGCCTACGCGGTCTCCCCGGCCACCGCGGCCAGCGCCGTCGGCGTCCTGGTCAACGGGATGCGCAAGCCCATGGAGAACCGGCTGGCGCACGGCCAGGTCGTCGACCTGATCACCGGGCCCTACGCCGACCCGCCGGACTCCTGGCTGACCGCTGCCCGCAGCGGCCAGGCCAGGACGCACCTCAAGGCGGACATCGCGCGCCGCAAGGCCGATGACGCGGCCGTCCTCGGCCGGGCCGCGGTGGCCAAGGCCCTCATCGCCTCCGGCGACCTGCGCGACCTGGAGGACAACGGCACCGTCTTCAGCGCCGCCCGCCGCCTCGGCTACACCGACATCGACGCGCTCTACGAGGCGGTCGGGCGCGGCGACCAGGCCATGGCCGCGCTCGTCACGGCCCTGACCACGACACCCGCGCAGGACTGACCAGTCAGTCAGGCACGGCGATGTCGTAGAACGCGGCGGCGTTCTTCCGCAGCACGGCTTCCCTGTCCTCCTCGCTGAGCACGGCGAGCAGGTGCTCCGCCGCGTCGTCGCGGTGATCGTGCGGGTAGTCGCTCGCGTACATGAGCATGTGCCCGGCGTCGAGCATGTCGGCGAGCTGGGCGAGCTCGCTCGCGGGTACCGCGCCGGGGATCAGCGCCGGGCTCAGCGTGGCCCGCAGGTGCTCGCGCACGTAGGCGGACGGCTTGTCGCGCACCCACGGGGTCTCGCGCCACAGCGCCTTCCAGTCCTTGTCGAAGCGCCACAGCAGCGACGGGAGCCAAGCGAAGCCGAGCTCGGCCAGGCCGACGCGCAGGTCAGGGTAACGGTCGAAGACGCCCTCCGCGACGAGGGACAGGACCTGGTTCGGCGCGATGATCTGCGAGTTGTACAGGTAGTCCTCGTAGTACGTCGCGGCGGTCCCCGTCGCGGTCGGCGCCATTCCCCACGGGCCCCACGCGTGCAGGGTGATCGGCAGCCGGTTCCGGCTGGCCGCCTCGTGGATCGCCCGGTACCGCACGTTCCCCCAGGGCGTCTCGCTGCGCACCGGCAGCAGCACCTGCGCGAACCGCCGGTCGCCGCCGAGCCGGTCGATCTCGGCCGCCGCGGCCTCCGGGTGGAAGCTCGGCACCACGATGCTGCCGCGCAGTCGCTGGTCCCGGCCGAGGAACTCATCCCGCACCCAGTTGTTAACCGCAGTGGTCAGCGCCGCCTCGAAGTATGGGTTACGGCTGCCCTGGAAGGTCGCGACGCAGGTCAAGATCACCGCGCGGGGCTGGTACGGGTCGAGGAGCTGGGCGCGCAGCTCCGCGTAGCTGTGCGGCGGGAAGCTGCCCGCCGCCCTGGCCTCCCCCCGCGCCGACATCGGCTCACTGTCGGGGTAGAGGCGGTGACGCACCCCGAGGCGCCCGCCGCGGATCAGCTCGTGCCAGTACGGGTCGATGTAGCCGAGCAGCGCGTCCATGGACGGCGGCTCGACGTGGACGTCGCAGTCGACCGCGCCGGCGTTGATCGGGCTCATGACCGCGATGATGGGGCTCATGACCGCAAATGGTAGGCCGGCCCGGCATCGCCCGGGAGGGCGCGGGCCGCCCCGCACTGGCAATTGACGGCAATTTATGCTCGCAGCACAGCGTGGGGGTGGCCGGTCAGTCCCGGCGGACAGGGTGCGGGCGAGCGCGCTTGGCTTTCGTGCGCCCGTGCGCTTATATGGCGTTACCGGACTGTGAGCGGGGAGCGTTACTACATGAAGGTCGTTGTCGGCAAGGTCACCGACTTCCGCAACGGCGACAGGAAGATCATCGACGTAAACGGCAAGTCCGTCGGGGTCTTCCGCGTCGACGACCAGTTCTACGCGATCCGCAACCGGTGCCCGCACCAGTGGGGGCCGCTCTGCCTCGGGGACTTCGCGCCGCGGCCGGTGTCAGGCGGCCCAGGCGACGTGCACCTGGACTCCGGGCCGCCGCTGATCGCCTGCCCCTGGCACGGCTGGGAGTACGACCTCGCCACCGGCCAGTCGTTCATGGGCCCGGGCCGCGGCAACATGGCGGCGCGCTCCTACGACGTGAGCGTCCTGCCGGGCGGCCGCATCCCCGGCCCGTACATCGCGGAGACGATGCCGGTGTCGGTCGAGCAGGACTACGTGGTCGTCGACGACACGCCCGTCCGCCGGGAGAGCCGGGACGGCGCGGCGAAGGAGGCACGGGGATGACGGTGACCGCCAGGGAGACCACGGGCCGTGAAGGCGAGGGCGCGGGCGCTGCTGATCGATACCGACGTCCACCCGCTGTTCCTGCCGCGCGACATCCTCCCGCGGCTGCCCGAGCCGTGGCGCACCCGGTACGCGAACGAGCTGTCCGGGGGCGGGACGCGCGTCGTGCGAGACTACCCCCGGTGGCGCAACGGCGGCTTCCGCATCGACGCCGCGGCTCCCGACGGGCAGGCCGGCAGCGACCTCGGCCTGCTGCGCACCCAGCTGCTCGAGGAGTACGACACCGACATCGCCATCCTGATCCCGCTCACGTTCAACCTCGAGGGCCCGGCCGAGTACAAGGCCGCCCTGTGCCGGGCGGTCAACGACTGGCTCGCCCAGGAGTGGCTCGACCGCGACCCGCGGCTTCGCGGCAGCCTCAACGTGCCCTTCGACTCGCCCGACCTCGCCGTCGCGGAGATCGAGCGCTTCGCGGGCGACCCGCGCTTCGTCCAGGTCATGGTCCGCGGCGACACGCAGAGCGAGTGGGGCGACCGCAAGTACTGGCCGATCTACGCCGCGTGCGAGGCGGCGGACTTCGTCGCGATGTGCCATGTCGGCGGCGAGCCGGGCAACCGCTACCACGGCAGCGGGGCGCCGTCGTATTACCTGGAGCAGCACGTCTGGCTGCACATGCCGGTTGAGCGGCTGGCGATGAGCCTGATCTGCGAGGGCGTCTTCGATGAGTTCCCGCGCTTGCAGGTCGCCCTGGTCGAGGCGTGCCTCACCTGGTCGGGGCCGCTGCAGTGGGCGATGGACGCCGCCTACGCGGTCGCGGGCAACGACGCGCCGCGGCTGCGCAGGCTGCCCTCGGAGTACTTCCGTGAGCACTTCTGGCTGAGCACCCAGCCGATCGAGGAGCCGGACAACCCCAGGCACCTGGCGCAGTCGATCGAGTTCGCGCGGATGACGGACCGGGTGATGTTCTCCTCCGACTACCCGCACTGGGACTTCGACTCCCCGGCCAAGGCGCTGCCGGCCGCGATGCCCGCGCGGCTGCGGGACAAGATCATGGGCGAGAACGCCGCCCGCCTGTACGCGCGGCGGCTCGGCCGCTGACGGAAGCTGTTCAGCCCCGACAAAGCCGACCGGCGAGGAGCCTCGGTACCAGACCCGGCTGAACGGCGAGGGCGAGCCGCATCGCGGTCAGCCGCTGCAGCGGTCCCTTCCAGGCGTGCCGTTCCGCGAGCAGCCGGGCCAGGGCGCTGTCGTCGGCGGCGATGGCGCCGCGGCGACGCCGCGTGCTCGGCGGGAGCGGCCACAGCGCGCGAGGCGTCGGCCGGGGCCGGCTCGCCTCGGCCAGCAGCCCGTCCGTCATCCGATCGGATCGGGCGTGATCCCGGGAAAGCGGCAGCGCACGATGGCGCTCGCCGAGCTGCGTCTGCAGCTCCACCTCGAGCCGGCGAGCCGCTCAGACTGCGTCACGCTAGGGCCACCGCGGATGGCTGGAAGCGGCTGTCGCGCTCGCGAACCGCGACTCGCGCGAGGCCGCGCCCGTCAGCGGTGCACCAGCGTGTGCAGCCGTCGCACGCTGGTGCCTGACGCCCGCGCCGCCGCGCTTGGGCCTCGCCTGCAGTGCGCCGACTGGGCAAATTCGGCCTTGCTGGCGCGGCCGCGCGAGGGCCATCTCGGGCTCATGGCGGCCACGCCTCATGCGGCGCGGCAAACGCGGTCTCCGGCGCCAGCTGCTCACCCGTTGCGAAGAGGCCGAGCTGAGATCTTCCCCCGCGACGGCCAGTTCGAGCTGTTCGACGCGCTGGCCTCCGCGGACAAGAAACTGATCGCAAGGCCGGGCCCGCACGCCCAGACTCACCGCGACGACCAGAGGTGCTGGCAGGACTTCATCAGGTCAACACGCCGCGCGTGCCCCCGTGACTATCACCGGCGCCGCGCGAATCAGCGGGGTTGTGCTCGTGGTCCCGGGTTTCCACGCCAACGTGTTGCTCCCCGCTCTCCCGGCCGCCGCCGCTGGCCGGCCGCGGCAGGTTGCTCCCGGTGGACAGGAAGAGCTGGAGCACGAAGATCCAGAGGACCACCGACGAGGAGACGTGCACCCAGACAAGGCCGGCGGGCAGGTGGCTGAAGTACTGGACGTAGCCGATCACGCCCTGGACGCCGAGGCCGGCGAGCACGATCCAGCCGAGCCGCACGGTCCGCGGTGACCCGCCGGCGAACCGCAGACCGATCACCAGGGCCACGGCGAGGGCGGCGATGAACCAGCCGATGTCGGCGTGCAGCTGGGTGACGTCCTGCAGCGTGAAGTGGAACCTGGGCACGGTGGTGCGGTGGCCACGGGAGTCGATGGTGGTCCCGGCGAGCGGACCCGTCCCGGTCACCACGGTGCCCGCGGCGAGCATGACCGTGGTGATCGCGGTCAGCAGCCCGGCGATGACCCGCAGGTCCCTGCGGGCCGACGCGCGGCGCGCCGGCCCGCCCGCGGCTAGCGCGTCGAGCCCCGTGTTGTCGAGCACCGTCGCGCGGGCGTGCAGCACCACCGCGCTGGTCAAGATGATCGCGGTGGACAGCAGGAAGTGCGCCGCTACCAGCGCCGGGTTCAGCTTGGTCAGCACGACGATCCCGCCCACCACGGCCTGCGCGACGACCCCGAGCGGCAGCACCGCCGACAGCCGGACCAGGTCCTTACGCTCCCGGCCGCTGCCCTGGTAATAGCGCAGGAAGGCGATGAACGTCAGCCCGGCGATGGCCACGAGCGGGAAGTTCAGCAGCCGGTTACCGAACTCGATCGCCGTGTTCAGCGTCGTCTGGCCGGCCGAGTGCGCCGCCACGGCGCTGGTCTGCGTGCACTTCGGCCAGTCGGGGCAGCCGAGTCCCGAGGACGACAGGCGCACCGCGGCGCCGGTGGAGATGATCACCGCGTTGGCGATCACCGATGCGAGCGCCCAGCCGCGCAGCGCCCGCGTCGTCGGCTGCCACACCAACTGCCGCACGGGGCGGATAAGTGTCGAAAGCACGCGCCCATGCTAACGCTCCGCACGCGGTCACCGGCCATTTCCCGGGTGACGGTTACTCCGCCGGCGTGAGCGGGCGGAGGTAGTCGGCCACGGCCTGATGGCCGAAGTGCTCGGCCCAGCCGAGCGGCGTGGCGTGGAACCGGTTGTCGCGGATGCCGGGGTCGGCGCCCAGCTGGACCAGCATGCGGGCGGCGTCGATCTCGCCGCTCCCGGCCGCCTCGTGCAACGCGGTTTCCCATTCCTGCTCCATCGGGAAATCGGCCCTGGCGCGCGCGTTGACGTCCCAGCCGAGCTCGGCAAGCAGCGCGATGGCAGGCCAGGCGCGCCGGCTGGCGGCCCACACGATCAGCCCGGGCCGCTGCGCGCGTGCCGCGTCGGCGTGCCCGGCGTACCGCTGCGCTGCGGGCCGGTCGCCGGCCAGCGCGGCGGCGATAAGGCCGTCCGCCCCCTCGAGGGCGGGCCGCGGCACGCCCCCGTGCTCAACCAGCCAGTCAAGCACCGCCCGGCAGCCGCAGATCGCCGCTACCTGCGCCGGCGTCCTGCCGTCGCAGGCGTTCACGCACCTGGCCAGCGTGTACGGGGCGGGCTCGAACGGGGCCCGCAGGTCGGCACCGTGCCCGGCGAGCAGGCGCACCCGGTCGCGCAGGTCATGCGTGACCGCCCACCGGAGCTGACCCTGGATCAGTTCGGCGGGGGAGTCGGTCCTCGTACCGAGGCGCACGCGCCACGGCCCGCCGTCGCCGCGGCCGAGGCCGTGGCTGAGCAGCAGCGTGAGGTGGCTGTCGTCGCGGCCGAACTGCCGGTTGTACAGCGCCTGCCCGTCGTTGGGGTCCGCCCCGGCCGCCAGCAGCGTCCGGGCCAGCGCGAGGCCGTGCGGGTGGCGTGGCTGGTCGCCCTCCCCGCTGCCCAGCGCCCCGGTCAAGCGCGGTGAACGGGGTGATCAGCCCGTGCCACAGGTAGCCGGCGTCCGGGTCGGCGCCATGGTCGAGCAGCAGCCGGGCCGAGCGGACGGTCGCCTCCTCGCTGACCGACGGGTCGTGCCGCGCGTAGGCGAGGTAGAGGAGCGGCTCCCACCGGTAGGGCCCGCCCTCCGCGCTGGCCAGAGCCGGGTCCTGGCGGAGCAGCGCGCCGAGCGCCCCGGCGTCGGCGGCCGCCGCGGCCGCGTGCACCGACGTCCGGGTGATCTCCGGGTGCTCGGCAAGCAGCCGGGCGGCGGCGCTGCCAGCGCGCCGGCGAGTCGTCGCTGCCGTAGCGCAGGCAGGCGAGCATGAGGAACTCATCGCCGGGCCGGTCGGCCTCGGCCACTTCATCGGGGGCTCGGCGGTAGTGCTCGATCGTCGTGACGTGCCGCTTGAGCGCCGTCCACGAGGAGAAGCCGTAGTGCCGGGCCACGACAAGCTGCGCCCCCGCGAGGGACACCGCATGCCGGCCGCCGGGATGGTGCGCCTCAACGAGGTCGAGGGCGCCGGGCAGGCCGGCCCGGCTCAGGTCACGCAGATCCTTGGCCTGCTTACGCAACTGCTCGAAGCTGGGATCGTCAGGAAGACGCGCGGTCGCCACGGCGACCTCCTCTCGTCGCCTGCGGTCCGCTACGTCAGGCCGAAAGGAGGCTCGGTGGCCAGGATTCAACGTCAGCTTCAGGTTGGGCTCAGCCCTGTCCGCGGACCGGAGGCGTCCCGTACGCCCGCGGTCATCATATCCTTTGTCCGCTTCGATGCCGGTCGAGGCCGCCCCTATTACAACGTACGGACAATTGATCGGGCGTGCCGCTCGAGCCTGCCCGCGCGCGGACGGTCAACGTATCGTTATGGGGTGCTATCTGGGCACTACTCGCATTTCGGATGGCGCTGGCTTGTCGTAGCGGCCGGCGTCGTCGTGCTGTGCTGCCTGCCGATGCTCGCCGGCGCTCTCCCGGTCAGTGTCGCCGGGCTCACGGCGCGGCAGCTCGAAAGCCGCATCCTCGGCTCGCAACGGCTGGCGTTCTCCGGTTACGCGGAGAGCGACGCGAACTTCGGCCTCCCCGCGCTGCCTGCCTTTTCCAGCGTGACGCCGCTGCTCGACGGGGTGAGCCGGATGCGGGTCTGGCAGGCGGGGCCGGGCCGGTGGCGGGTGGACACGCTGTCCGACACGGGGGAGAACGACACCTACCAGGACGGCGACAGCACCTTCGTCTGGGACTCAGGCGAGCAGTTGCTCACCGGAATCTACGGCGCGCAGACCGTCCGGCTGCCCCGGGCCGCCGACCTCCAGCCGGCCGCCCTGGCCGTGCGGATCATCGATGCGGCGGGAGCGGGCGCTACGGTGAGCACCCTGCCCCCGCGGCGGGTCGCCGGGCAGAGCGCGGCCGGCCTTGAGATCACGTCGGCCACCCCGCAGTCCACGATCGCGCGGGCCGACATCTGGGCGTCGCCGGCCTCTGGGCTGCCGCTCCGCGTCGAGGTCTTCGACCGCGGCTCGGCCCAGCCGGCCCTGCGGTCGCAGTTCCTTCAGGTCGGCCCCTGGACCCCCGACGCCGGGGTGCTGACGCCGCGGTACAGCCCGGGCACCGGGTTCACCACCACCACGCCCAGTGACTTCTCCGGCGTGCTCAAGAACCTGGACGACGAGTTGCTGCCCCGCTGCCTCGCCGGGCTCGCCCGGCAGCCGTCCCCGGTTCCGCAGATCGGCGTGTACGGCCACGGGCTGGCCGTGTTCGCCGTGCTTACCTTCCACCATGACACCGGCTAATCGCTGCTGCAAAACGCGCTTGACGCTGGCGCGGCGCCGCTGAGCGGCCCCGACGTCCGGGCCGGCGCCATCGCGAGCGCGCCGCTCGTCAACCTCGTCCTCGTCCGCCCGGCTCACTCGCCCGACGTCTTCCTGCTGGTCGGGCTGGTCAGCAAGGCCACGCTCGAACGGGCCGCCGGGGCGCTCGCCGTCCGGCCGGATCGGGACCTGCGCCGGTGAGCCGGATTCTGGAAGGTTCCCGGCCCGTCACACCTCACGGACGAAAGGCGGGATGAAACGGCTCCATGATCACCACACGGAACCTGACGAAGCGCTACGGCAAGATAGCAGCCGTACGCGACGTGAGCCTCGACGTCGGTGAGGGCGACCGCTACGGCCTGCTCGGCCCGAACGGCAGCGGCAAGTCCACCCTCGTCCGGATGCTGCTTGGCCTGGTGTACGCGACGAGCGGGTCTATCACCGTGCTCGGGGAGCAGGTGCCGCGGCACGCGGGCCGCGTCCTGCCCGAGATCGGGGCGCTGGTCGAGGAGCCCGCGGCCTACCCGCACCTGTCCGGCCGCGCCAACTTGCGGCTGCTCGACGCGGCCGGCCCGCACGGGTCGCGGGGGACAAGGCGGCGCCGCGTCGATGACGCCCTGGAGCGGGTCGGCCTGGCCGGCATCGACCGCCGCCCGGTGCGCGCCTACTCCCTCGGCATGCGCCAGCGGCTCGGCCTCGCGGCCGCGCTCGTCCGCCCCCCGCGGCTGCTGATCCTCGACGAGCCGACTAACGGCCTCGACCCGCGCGGCATCAGGGACATCCGCGACCTGCTGATCGAGCTGAACGAGTCGGGGGTGACCATCTTCCTGTCCAGCCACCTGCTCCCGGAGGTTTCCGCGCTGTGCACCAGGGTCGGGGTGCTCGACTCGGGCGCCCTGGTGCTGCAAGAGGAGCTCGCGTCACTGCAGGAGCCGACCGGCCGCGTGCTGGTGTCTACCGATGATCCGGAACGGGCGGTGGCGGCTCTGGACGGCCTCGTCGAGAACAGGGACGGGGCCGACCTGGTGGTGCGGTCCGCCGATCCGGCGGCGCTGAACACCCGCCTGGTGGCGGCCGGCGTGCCGGTCAGGTCGCTGCTCGCGCAGCGGCGCAGCCTGGAGGAGATCGTGCTTGAGGTGACGGGCGCCGGATCCGACCAGTTCAGCGTGCCCGCCGAGGGATCCAGTAAGCAGGCGCCCGAGCCGCTGCCAGTACCCGCAGACGGGCCAGTACCCGCAGACGGGCCAGCACCTACAGACGGGCCAGCACCTACAGATCGGGACGTGCCGTGATCGCTGTCGAGCTGTTCAAGCTGGTCCGGCGGGTGCGGACGTGGTTCTCCATCGTCCTCATGTGCGCACTGCCGCTGGTCGTGGCCATCTTCATCGCGGTCACGCACATAGCGCCGCCGCCCGGGCAGGGCAGCGCGTTCCTTTCCGCGGTGCTGAAGAACGGGCAGCTGTACCCGGCGGCGGCGCTGGCGCTGGTGCTGCCGGTGTTCCTGCCGGTCGCCGTCGCGGTGGTGGCGGGCGACTCGATCGCGGGCGAGGCGTCGGCGGGCACGCTGCGCTACCTGCTCGCGCGGCCGGTCGGCCGGACCAGGCTGCTGGCCGCCAAGCTCGTCTCGGTCATCACGTTCACGCTGGCCGCGGTCATCGCCGTGACGGTCACCTCTTATGCCATCGGCGTGCTGATCCTCGGGCCGTCCCGCGCCTCGGCGGTGGGCTTCGCGCCCGGCCAGTCGTCCGGCGGGATCGCGCCCGGCGCGGGCGGCGCGCCCACCGCCGGGCTGCAGGCCGGCGCGGCGATCACGTCGCTGTCCGGCACGCCGCTGACCACGCTCCAGCTGGTCGAGCGGGTCCTGGGCGCGATGGCGTTCATCACGGTCTCGATGCTCGGCGTCGCCGCGATCGCGATCTTCCTGTCCACGCTCACCGACTCCGCCCTTGGCGCCGCCCTCGGCGCGCTAGCCGCGCTGATCGCCAGCGAGATACTGGTCACGCTGGAATCCGCGAGCGCGGTGGCGCCCTACCTGCCGACCCGGTACTGGCTGGCGTGGATCGACTTCTTCAGGCAACCGATCTTCTGGCGCGACATCCAGCGCGGGTTCGCCATCCAGCTGGTGTACGTGGTCGTCTTCCTCGGTGCGGCCTGGGCGAACTTCGCCACGAGGGACATAACGACCTAGCCCGCGACCGCCGCGGCTCACTGCCCGTCGCTAGCCGCTGCCGAGAGCCTGAAGCGACGCGCAGCCGCCGGGTGCCGGGGCGGTGACGCCGGGTCCGGCCAGCGTGCGCAGCACGAGGCCGACGACCAGGGGCGCGGTCGGCAACTGGCCGTGCTGGATGTCCGCCCCCGGGCAGACCGATTGCAGCGGCACGTTCACCGCGCCCGCGAGCCGCGCCGAGTCTGGCGGCTGCACCGTCTGGTCGTCGGCGCTCCACAGCGACAGCCACGGCGGTCGCGCCTGGCCCGATTGCTGCAGCTGATTCAGCAGGGCGCTGCCCGGCGCGAGCTGCTGGCAGGCGACGGGGCATGCACCCGGGTCGAACGCGGCGCCCACGGCCGCGATGCGCGCGCCGTGCAGCGGGGAACCCAGCGTGATGATCTTGCCCACCCGCCCCTGGCCGCCGTAATCGACGTCCCACAGCCAGGCCACGACACCGCCCGCCGAGTAGCCGATCACGGTGACCGGCCCGGATCCCGCACCGATGGCCTGGTTCACGTACCCGTCGAGCACGCGAGCCTCAGCGGTCAGGTCGCCCGTGCCGTCACCCGCCAGCGGCACGACAACCGCGGTCCGGCCGGTCATCCGGATCCGCGCGGCCAGTTGATCCAGTGAGCCGGTCGACCCGCCATAGCCGGGAACGAGCAGTACCGCACCGGGTCGGCCGGCCACCGGTTCCGGCTCGCCGCGCGACCCCAGCACCCCGGCGACAATCCCGACCACGGCCGCGAGCAGGCCGAGCCCCGCCGAGCAGGACCCGGCGCCGTGGGCTGAGACTGGTCCACCAGCGGAAGAGGGTACGCATATACCTCATAATGCCGCCTGCCGTCCGGGTCGTCCTGTCCCGGCGGCCTTCCCGTGGCGCTGTTTAGTCCTGGCGCGGCTCACCGTCTTAGTCTTGGCGCGGCTCACCGTCGCCGGCCAGCGGGCTAGCGCTTTCCGCCGCCGCGGCCGGGTCGCCCTGGTCCGGCCAGGGCTGCTCACGGGCTGGCGTCTGCTCGAAGATGTAGTACACGGCCACCAGCCCGCTGATGGCCAGCGAGGCCGGAGCGCTGACGAACGCGATGCCGATGCCGGCGATGTAGCCCAGGTTGCCGATGCCGAACCGGATCGTGGCCTGGCGGGCTTGCCGCGCAGTGAACGCCACCTGGGGGTGCGCGCAGCGGATGGCCCGCCAGAACAGCAGCGTGAAGGCGATCGACATGGCCTCGAACACGCCCTGGTAGAGGGCCGCGGCCAGCGACGCGTCGCCGTTATGCTCGCGCAGGTAGGCGGCGATGGTGGAAGTGGCGAACGGGATGGAGACCACGAAGAACAACAGCAGCAGGTTGAGGAACAGCAGCGGCCGGTCGACCTTGGAGAAGTTCTTGAACAGCGCGTGGTGGTTGACCCAGATGATCCCGATGGTGGCGAAGCTGACGGCGTAGGCGGTGAAGGCCGGCCAGTTACCGGACAGCTTGTCGGCCAGCGAGTGCGGTCCCGGGCCGGCGACGGCTATGTTCAGGGCGAGCAGGGTGATAGCCACGGCGAAG
Source organism: uncultured Actinomycetota bacterium (assembly GCA_963811335.1). Lineage (GTDB taxonomy): Bacteria > Actinomycetota > Actinomycetes > Streptosporangiales > Streptosporangiaceae > Trebonia. Next base: position 171,287 of record CAWERB010000023.1, read on the forward strand.
ACACCGTCGCTGAACGCCTCAAGCCGGCCGCTATCCACTCTTTAGCCCTCGCCCGTCCTGCCAAGGTCCTGCCAAGACCCCGCACTAGTGCGGGCCTGCCCGTCCCACGGAAGCCTGCGCCATAGGACCTGATTACATTATTACGCGCAACCAGGGAGCGGTCCCCTCATTTGGGAGCATCCGCCGCCATTGGGGAGCGTCCGCCGCGGCGGTCACCGTGGCCACCGCCGCCCACTGCGGGCTCGCCTGGTAGGGCCCGCGGGTGCCGCGGCTGATCGCGGTCACCTCGTGCCCGGCGTCCACCAGTCGTGGCACGAGGTAGGTCCCGATGTGCCCGGTCGCACCGATGACAACAACGCGGCTCATCCCCACTGCCCCTTTCCTGTACCAGACCCTTTCCTCATCCTCCCACGGGACCAGGCGGCCTCCCGGGCCACTACACCGCATTCCCTGGCTGCCGCGCCATTTCATACCTAACGAAGGCGCGTTTATCAAGATCAAGAAAATTAATCAAAAAGAATGCAGACGGCTCAATTAAATGATCTTCGGTTCGTGATAAAGTTCGATTATAGATCCCGGAAAAGATCGTTACGAGATCAAGATCCAATAAGGAGCACCGGATGGGGTGGCAGCCGGAACGGGGGAGTGGGCAAGGCGAAAACGCCGCCCCGGATCCCGGCCTGCCCGGTACCCCGGCCCCTAGCTCACCGTCGCGCGACGACCGGCTGTCAGGCTTCGCGCCCGGCGGTACATGGGACGCGTGCCCGCCCTCGGCGGCCCTTGCCGCCGCCTTGGAGGGCGTTTCTGGCGAGGAGTGGCGCTGCCCGGGCGCGACCCACGAGGAGCTGATCGGCCTGCTGCGGCGGTGGGCGGCCCTGGAGGCGCGGGCCGCGGCGGGCAGGCTGGGCGTACTCCGTGCGCTGATGCGGGAAGAGGACCTGCCGGTTAACGGCGGTCACCACGGCGACCTGCCCGACGGGTGGTCGAAGTCGCTGACTCGCGAGGTCGCGCTCGCGCTTGCCTTGTCGGCGCCGGGCGCGGACCACATGATGTGGCTCGCCTGGGACCTGCAGGCCCGGCTGCCCGGCATCGGACGGCTGCTCGCGGACGGCACGCTGAACTACGGGAAAGCGAAGGCCATCGACGAGGAACTCGGCCTGCTTACCGATCGCGAGGCCGAGCAGGCCGAGCGGCTGGTCCTCGCCGGGCTGGCCGAGGACGGCTCGCCCAAGAGCTTCACCCAGGTACTCAAGATCGCCCAGCAGGCCGCGGTCACCGTGAACCCGGAGGTCACCGCGCTACGGCGGAAGGACGCCGAGCAGACCAGGGCGCGGGTCACCAGGTTCCGCGAGCAGTCCGGCGCCGCCGCCCTGTGCGGCCGTGACCTGCCGACCGACGAGGCGCTCTCCGCCTACGAGCACGTGAACGCCCGAGCCGACGAGTACCAGGCGTCAGAAGCCTTCCCCGATACCCGCATGGACCAGCTGCGCGCCATGGCCTACGTCGACCTGCTGTCCGGCCTGTCGGCCTCCGAGCGCATCGCCGAGGCCAGGGCTGAGGCGGCCCAGGCCGACCTGGCACCGGACGAGCCCGCTGGCCCGGACGACGGCGATCCGGGCGACGGTCGGTGCGCTGCGGTCCGGACGACGGCGGCCCGGACAACTCCGGTCCAGATGACCCGGATAGCGGCCCGGTGCCGCCTTCTCTTCCGGCGTTTCGGCCGCGCCGGTCCGACCTGGTGATCCCCCTCGTGACGCTGCTTGGCTTGGGGGACCGGCCCGGCGAGGGCCACGGCCTCGGCCCGCTCGACCCCGAGCTCTGCCGCGACCTGGCGGCCGCCGCGGCCGGCAGCCCGCACAGCGAGTGGTGCGTCACCGTCACCGACCCCAGTGGCATCGCCATCGGCCACGGCTGCGCCGGCTCGGCCCCTGTGGCCGCACCGCTCCCCGGACGGCGAGCGCTCCCGGCCCGGGTGAACCTCACGGTTACCAGCGCTCAGCTTGAGCAGCTGACCAGGGCAACAGGAACACCCGGTCAACCCGGTGCCCGCGCACCGGCCGCATTTGTCTTCACCCCGTGCGACGACCCCGGGCCGCCGGGCGGTTACGGCAACTGGACGCTCACGCTGCCCGGCAGGCCCGGCCGGACGGTGAAGCTGGAGCCGGTGCCCACGTTCGGCTGCGACCACCGCCGGGAATCCCACGCGTACCAGCCGAACGGCATGCTCCGTCACCTGGTCCAGGTCCGTGACTACCAGTGCACGTACCCGACCTGCTCCCGCCATGCCCGCGAGTCGGACTTCGAGCATGCGCTGCCCTACGACAAGGGCGGGCGGACCTGTGGCTGCAACGCCGGGGCGAGAAGCCGCCAGTGCCACATCGTGAAGCAGTCACCAGGCTGGACCGTCACCCAGCCGAAACCGGGCTGGCACCAATGGCAGACCCCGGGCGGCCGCACTTACGTGCGAGGCCCATACCGCTATCCGGTCTGACTCGGATCAGGATCCCTGGCGGTGCTCGCCGCGCCCGCTGACGCCGCGACCACGCAGGCGATGCCCGACCACTCGGCGAGCGACAGGCGCTGCCCGAGGACGGCGAGGCCGATGAGCGCCGCGACGGCGGGCTGCACCGACATCCACACGCCGAACAGGCTGGTCGGGATGCGACGCAGCGCCTCAAGCTCCAGCCAGTACGGGATGACCGAGGACAACAGGCCGATGCCGGCGCCCGCGGCGAGGAACGGCGGGCGGAACATCGCCGGGGCGCCGGCCGCCAGGCCCGGCGCGGTGACCGCGAGCGCGGCCACGCACATCGCGATGACCAGGCCGGACGCGCCCGGCATGCGCTGGCCCGCCGCCTTAGAGCCGAGGATGTACGCCGCCCACGCGGTGCCCGCCGCGGCCGCCCAGGCCACGCCCGCCCAGTTCAGCCGGGTCCCGCCGACGGTGCCCGCGAGCAGCACCACGCCGGCGCCGGCGAGCGCGGCGTAGCCGAGCCCGGCCGCCCGGCGGTGCCCGGTCCGGCTCCCGCGCAGCGTGCCGGTGACCGTGACGCAAAGCGGCCCGAGGAACTCGATGGTGACCGCGATCCCGAGCGGTACGCGCGCGAACGCCTGGTAGATCGCGAAGTTCATGAAGCCAAGCGCGATACCGAACGAGAGCGTGGTGACACCGTCCGTCCACGCGCGCCGCGCAACAAGGCCGGCGACCGCGCGGGCGGTCGGGCGCCCGGCCACCGCGAGCATGATCAGCGCGGCGGACCACAGCCGCAGCGTGGTGACCGAGGCGGGCGGCAGCTGGCTGAACAGGCGGGCGGCGATGCCCGCGCCGGACTGCACGGAAACCGCGCCGGCCAGCACCAGGCCGCCGGCAGCGCGGCCGGCGCCAGCGCCCCGCGCCGGCCAGAGCCAGCGTGCGCCGCGCTCGTGGCCCTTACTCCCAACGGAAGAAGCGGGCGGCGAGCGCGATCCCGGCGACGGCCCACACCGCGAGGGTGACCGCGTCCTTGACGGGGAAGGCGGCCGCGTTCGCCAGCACGTCGCGCAGGCCGGTGGACAGCGCGCCGGTGGGCAGCAGCTCGAGCAGCGGGCGGGCGCCGCTCGGGAACTTGGTGAGCGGGAAGACCACGCCGCCGATGCCGAGCAGCACGACGTAGATGAGGTTGGCCGCGGCGAGGGTCGCCTCGGCGCGCAGCGTGCCCGCGAGCAGCAGGGCGAACCCGCTGAACGCGGCGGTGCCGAGCAGGACGAGCAGCGGCACGGTGACGACGGCGGCCGGGCTGGCATGCGGCGTCCAGCCGAGCGCGCCGGCGACGGCCAAGATGATGGCCGCCTGGAGCAGTTCGACGCCGATGACGGTGACGGTCTTCGCGGCGATCAGGCCCGGGCGGGACAGCGGCGTCGCGCCGAGCCGCTTGAGCACCCCGTACCTGCGCTCGAACCCGGTGCCGATCGCCTGACTGGTGAACGCGGTTGACATGACCGCGAGCGCGATCACGCCGGGGGTCAGGAAGTCGATCCTGGTGTACCCGCCGCCGAAGTCGATCAGCGGCTCGAGGCTGAACGCGACGAGCAGCAGCAACGGGATGATCAGCATCAGCGTGAGCTGCTCGCCGTTGCGCAGCAGCTGCCTGGTTTCCTGCGCGGCCTGCGCGGCGACCATCCGGCGCAGCGGGGCAGCGGCTGGTCCGGGGTCGGTCCCGGGCCCGGCCCGGATTCCGGCTCGCCCGTGACCAACTACCTGTGGACTGTCAAGCCCGGAGGTCCTTTCCGGTGAGCTCGAGGAAGACGTCCTCAAGCGTGCGTGACTCGATCTGCAGGCTGCTCGGCAGCACGGCCCGGTCGGCGCACCAGGCGGTGACCGCGGCGAGCAGGGCCGGCTGCACGGTGCCGCCTGGCACCTCGATCAGGTAGTGGCCGGCCGGCGATTCCTTGGCCGCGCCGCCCGGCGGCAGGGCCGCGAGCAGGCTGTCGGTGTCGAGGCCCGCCTCGGCACGGAACCGCAGCTGCCCGGCCGTCCCGGTGAGCTGGGCGGGGGCGCCGTCGGCGACCACCCGGCCGTGGTCGATGATGACCACGTGGTCGGCCAGCCGTTCGGCCTCGTCCATGAAGTGCGTGGTGAGGATCACAGCGACCCCGTCGCCGCGCAGGGCGCTGATCAGGTCCCAGGTCGCGTGCCTGGCCTGCGGGTCCATGCCGGCGGTCGGCTCGTCGAGGAAGACCAGCTCAGGGCGGCCGATGACGGCGGCGGCCAGCGACAGCCGCTGCTGCTGCCCGCCGGACAGCCGCTTGTACGGGGTCTTCGCGTGACTCGTCAGGCCCACGATGTCAAGCAGCCACGCCGTGTCGTGTGGTTTCACATGGAACCGGCTCAGCGTCCTGAGGCACTCGCCGGCCGGGACGGCGGGCGGGAAGCCGCCCGACTGGAGCATCACCCCGACGCGCGGCTTGAGCCGGACCGCGTCTCTGACTGGGTGCAAGCCGAGGATCCTCACCGTGCCGGCGTCGGCGCTCCGGTAGCCCTCGCAGACCTCGATCGTGGTGGTCTTGCCCGCGCCGTTCGGCCCGAGGATCGCGGTGACCTCGCCGCTGCCCGCGGTGAGGGTCAGCCCGTCGACGGCGGTCGCCGGCCCGTACCGCTTCACCAAGCCGGAGATCTCGACAGCGGGGGGATTGCTCACGCACGCAGTCTAAGGGCCGTGGCCGCCTGAGGGTATTTCCGGGTCCGACATTCCGTAGTAGATGCGGTCATCACGTTCTGATAACAGCAAGAAGTGCGGTCAGGGCGGCGCGGATCGACGGCTAGCAGGTCTCCTGATCCTGGGAGGTGGCGGCCTTCTTGCCGTGCGCGTGCTTGAGGTGCCGTGCTTGCGTGCCGACGCTTGACGTGCCGGTGCTTCAGGTGCCTGCGGTCCTTGGGCCAGTTCGGGCCCTCGGGCCAGCTGGCGACCACCTTGGGCGCGGTGGCGTGCGGGTTGCGGGACCGGACGAGGAACCGCTCGAACCGGGTAGCTCCTGGCAGCTCCACCCGGGCCGACTTAAGGGTCGCGTGCCAGGACTGGCTGGCCCGCACTCGTTCTGCGGCCTCGTCCTGGCCCTGCCCCGTGGTGTTGGGCTCCGCGAGGCTGGACGGGGGCGCGGCAGTGACCTCAAGCCAGGAAAGCTGCTGCGTCCGCAGGTAGACCGGCGGCATGCCGTGCACCGTGTCGATCGCCTCGACGACCGAGGTGCACGAGCCCGTGTTGCCGTAGAAGCCGTCGCCGTGCGCGCGCAGCTCGGGGTGGTGGGTGTGCCCGGACAGGTACCCGGTGTAGCCCTGACTGATGAGCTCATCGGCGCGCTCTCGCGCCGCGGAGTTCTGGCCGTAGCCGCGCTGCGACAGGGCCAGGGCGCTGATCGAGGTCCAGGCGCGGCGCAGCAGGACCGCGATGACCAGGGCGAGCAGCACAACGTCCACCGCCGCGCCGTAGCCGAGTAGCTCGCCGTCGCGCAGCCACCGGCCGGCGTCCGGGTAGCGGTTCTGGACCCGGCCGAGTTCCGGGAGCACCAGGGCGAACAGCATGACCGGCGCGAGGATCACCCACCACAGGTGGCGCACCAGCTTGCGGTAGACGAGCCGGGAGGCGAGGAACGAGGGAAAATCCGCCGGGTCGGCCATCTCGTGCGCGCCGGTCAGCCAGTCCCGGCCGAGCCACTCGACCTTGGGGATGACCTCGCGGACGATGTGGTGCCCGAGCGGCGTGTCGAGCGGGTTGCGCGCGTCGGTGAAGCAGTTGTACGGGTCGATCTGGTGGCCGTGCTCGACCCGGATCCGCTCGCCGTCCGGCAGCACCAGGTCGGCGGCCAGGCACAGCCGCGCGCCGGTCGCCTCGCGCACCGCGGTCGCCGCCTTGAGGTCCCAGGCGAGGTCACCGTCATGGTTGCCGACGGTGTAGATGACCTGGCCGCCCTGCTCGGTCACCTGCGCCAGGGCGTGGCACAGGTCGTCGTGCGCGCCGAGCACGTCGGCGGCGGTGCGGCCGGGAAAGGAGAGCATCTCCACGATGTCGCCCGCCAGCACCACGGTAAGCGGCCCGCTCTCGGCGGCGAGCCTGCGGGCGATGACCTCGCAGCTGCGCCCGGAGACCGTCGTCCGCTCCGGCGGGAGGTGCAGGTCGCTGATCGCGACCACCTTGCTGCCGGGCGCGACGATTACATCGAGCCGATCGGAGACATCAGCCCGCGGTGAAGCCATGACTATCCAGTTCCTTCCCCCGCAGTGTTTCCATGATGCACCAGGGGCGTCGACTCCAGCGAGGCGAAGCCCACAAACAGTAGCGCCGTTCCCTAAGCGAGGCGTATCGGTTCACCGAAAGGTTCGGCGGCGCCCCGGACCCTGCCGTTACAGCTACCGGGAAAGCGGCGGTAGTAACGTGGCCGGGGTGAGCCGTATCTACCACATCGCCGTCCGCGCCGACTGGGAACGGGCACTCGCCGACGGCGCCTACACCAGGTCCACCGTGGACAGGACCCTGGCCGAGGAGGGCTTCATTCACGCGTCGGCGGCGTCGCAGGTCGCCCGCACGGCGAACACGTACTACCGTGACGTGCCCGGTGACCTGGTGCTGCTCGTTATCGACCCCGGCCGCCTCGACGCCGAGGTGCGCTACGAGGACGTGCCTGGCGCGGAACTGCCGTTCCCGCACATCTACGGGCCGCTGAACACCGCCGCCGTGCTCGCCGCGGTCCCGCTGGCGCCAGGCCCGGACGGGACGTTCGACTTCCCGCAACCGGCGTGACCGCCGCGCCGGGGCCGCGCTCGCGGCACTCGCGCGTTCGTCCGGCATGCCGGGCCCCTTATCGGTCTTGTACGGTCCCATCCTGGCTAGCCAAGTTACCCGAACGGTGACGGTTGCCTGACAAGGCAGCCAAATGACCGTGTACGCGGGGCTAACCAGGCCGTTCGCCTCACCCGGCTCGGATGAGGCGGGCGGCGCGAGCCGCCGGTCAGGATGGTCCCAGCCATCAGGAGGTGGGTTATGAAGACCAGAGTCGGCTCGGGTAACCAGTTCACCGTTGACTCACGGAGCATCATCATCGGCGGGACCCTGTTCGGGCTTGGCGTCGGCGCCTGCATCGCCGGGGTCGCGGTGAGCGGGTCGGCCGTGCTGTCCGCCGTGCATAACTGGATCGGGGGGATGGACCGGCCGCCGGCCGAGCTCGCGCGCGGCACCTGGACGCAGGCGAAGGCGGCCGCCAGCGCCGCGCAGCAGGCATGGCAGGACGCGCAGCCGGACATGCCGCGCGTGCCTGCCGCCAGGTAACCGGGACCGGGCGGGCCCGGCGGGCCCGTGCCCGCCGGGCCCGCCGCTGCCGTCTGCCGTCAGCGCCTGCGCGGCGCGCACAGCGCCACGATGATGAGGACGTCGAGCGCGATCACGATGACCGCCCACAGCGGCTGGTACGGCAGCATCACGAAGTTCAGGATCGCGCTGAGCCCCGCGATGACGACGCCCACGATCCGCGCCCAGAGGTGGTCCGTGAGCAGTGCCGCGCCGGTCACGAACACCACGGCGCCCGCGATCAGGTGCAGCCAGCCCCAGCCGTGGACCGAGACGCTGAACGCGTAGTTCGGCAGGGTCACGAAGAACTGGCCCCTGATCAGGGCGGAGAGGCCGGAAAAGAAGTCCAGGACGCCGCCGATCATCATGAGCACGGCGGCGACGAGTGTCATCCCGACCGCGAACCCGCTTGGTTCCTGCGACTCGTCCCGGACGTCGTCGTAGCCGGGCGCGGGCCGTGGAACGTAGCCCCGGGCCGCATCCGCCTGGCCGGCGCCGGTGGTGCCCGACGCGGAGCCCGTGGCCGTGCCAGTGCCTGAGGAGGGACGCGGCGCAGCCGGCGGGGTCGCGGGCTGGCCGCCCTGGATATCGCTCATCGGAGAGTTCTCCTTTCGCACCCGGGTCGCGCTCACGCGGTCCCCTGGGCCCTAACAGGTGATTTAGCTGTCTCCCGTCCTAAAAGGTGGATCTCGGTCAATGGTCTGTCATGCGGTACGCCGCTGGCGTCACCCGCATGGGGTGAAACCGGGGCCAGATAAGCCGCACACGGGGCAAGGCCGGGCAGGGTCGGCGGGGGCAAGGCCCGCGTCCGCCCCGGGAGAACCCCGGCAGGCGGCCATGTTCACCCGCCGGGGGTGATGATCCGCGGGTGGCCGGCGGCTGATCCTGCACGCAACGGGCATCGCCGGGTTCCGGCGGCCCGCATCAGCGGCACGACCAACTGGAGGGCGAGTATGGCAACCCTGACCGTGTGGAAGTTCGGCACACCGAACGGTGCGGACGCGGCCATGGAGAGGCTGCAGATGCTGCAGTCTCAGCAGCTCATCACGGTGCAGGACGCGGCCATGGTCAGCTGGGAGGAGGGCAAGAAGAAGCCCAAGACCCGTCAGCTGCACGACACCAAGGCGGCCGGCGCGCTCGGCGGCGCCTTCTGGGGCCTGCTGTTCGGCCTGATCTTCTTCATCCCGATCATCGGACTGGCGATCGGTGCCGCCTCCGGCGCGCTGTTCGGCTCGCTGGCCGACGTCGGCATCAGCGACTCGTTCATCAAGTCAGTGCGCGACCAGGTCACGCCGGGCACCTCGGCACTGTTCCTGCTCAGCTCCGACGCGGTGATCGACCGGGTCAAGGAGGAATTCCCAAGTCGCGAGGCTGAGCTGATCAGCACGAACATGTCCGCCGAGCAGGAGGCCAAGCTGCGCGAGGCATTCGCGGAGTGACGGCCTACCGGGCGAACCGAGCAGAGGACTGAGCAGTGGACCAGGAAAGCCGCGAGCCCGGCGCAGCCTCCGGGCCCAAGCCAGGGCCGGCGGGCACGGCGCCGCCGGAAGGCGAGCTCGCCGCCAGCGGCGCTGCCGCGAGCGAGCCGCCGCCGGCGACGCTGCCGCGAGCGAGCAGGCCAAGGTCGACCCGGCCGCCGTGGTGCCGGCCGCACGGACGCCCACCACGCAGTCCGAGCAGGAAGAGCTGGAGCGGCTCCGCGCCGAGGTCCGCGAGCTGCGCGGCCGCGCCGGGGCCGGGGCCGCGCCGGGGCGCCCGTCCCGGCGCGGCGGCCGCTGGCGCGCGCCGGTGGCCTCGGTCTGCATCGTCTTGGCCTGCGTGCTCGCCCCGGTCTCGGTGCTCGGCGTGTGGGCCGCCAACCAGGTGTCCAACACCGACCGGTACGTGGCCAACGTCACGCCGCTGATCCACGAGCCGTCGATACAGCACGCGCTCAGCGACAAGATCACCGCCCAGATCACCAGCAGGCTTGACGTGCCCGCGCTGGTCAGCAGCACGTCGGCGCAGCTTTCCAGCGCCGGCCTGCCGCGGCTTTCCTCGCTGCTTTCCAACTTCTCCGGGCCGATAGCAAGCGGCATCAACAATGCCATCGCGACCGTCGTGGCCCGGGTGGTGGCTAGCCCGGCCGTGGCCACCCTCTGGGTGAAGGCCAACACGATCGCGCACGCGGGCGTGGTGAAGGTGCTCTCCGGTCAGGGCAACGGCTCGCTCAGCCTGCAGAACGGCCAGGTGGTGCTGAACATCGGACCGCTGATCACCCAGGTCAAGGACACCCTGATCGCGCAGGGGGTGTCCGTCGCCGCCAAGATCCCGGTGGTCAACGCCACCTTCCCGCTGTTCGCGGCGCCCAACCTGGAGAAGGCGCAGCAGGGCTACCGGCTGATCACCACGCTGCGCTGGGTGCTGCCGATCGTGACGCTGCTGCTGTTCGCGGTGGGGATCTGGGTCGCCAGGAGCCGCCGGCACGGGCTGCTCGGCTCGGGACTCGGGCTCGCCGCGTCCATGCTGGTGCTCGGCATCGCGCTGACCATCGCGCGCGGCGTTTACCTCAACAGCGTGCCGTCGTCGACGCTGCCGAGCGACGCGGCCGGCGTGCTGTACGACACGCTGATCCGGTTCGTCAGGCAGGCGCTGCGCGCGCTGCTCGTCGTCGGCCTCATCGTCGCGGCGGGCGCGTTCCTGACCGGCCCGGCGGCCGTCGCGGTGAGCACCAGGCGCACGTTCGGCAAGGGTATCGGCTGGCTGCGCGGCCGGGCCGAGGGGCACGGGGTGAGCGCCGGCCCGGTCGGCGACTGGACGGCCGCGCACAAGACGGTGCTGCGCGTCGGGTGCGTCGCCGTCGCCGCCCTGGTCTTCATCTTCGTGGGCCAGCCGACGGTGGGCCTGGTGATCTTGCTGGTGGTGCTGCTGCTGGTGGCGCTCGGCGTGATCGAGCTGCTCGGCGGCCGGCCGCCCCTGCCCGCGCGCACGGAGCCCGCGGCGTCGGGAGCACCCCCCTCGCGACCCGGCGCGTAACCGGGTCAGTGGTACTCCAGGCCGCGGGATTCGCGCTGCTCGCCGCTATCTCGCCGACGGCGCTCCTGGTCATGGCCGTCTTCCTCGGCTCGGACAGCCCTAGGCGCATCGCGCTGCTTTACGTCGCGGGCGCCGTGCTGATGACCGTGATCATGGCGGTGACGGTGCTGGTCGTGCTGCGGACCACCGGGCTCAACCAGCCGCGCCAGCGCACTCCCAGGTACGGGCTCAGGCTCGGCCTCGGCATCCTCGCCCTCGCGATATCCGCCTGGCTTGCCGCGCGCGCGGCAAGCGCCAGGCGCGCGCCCGCGCCCGGCCCGGGCAAGGCGCGCAAGCCAGGGGTCGTCGCCCGGCTCACCGCGCGGCCCCGGCCGCTCACCGCCTTCCTGGCCGGCCTGCTGCTGTTCGTGCCGTCGACCATGTTCATCGCCGCCGTCCAGGTCATCGCCACCGCTGACGCCTCCATCGCGGATACCGTGCTCGCGACGGTGATCGTTACCGTGCTCACCGTGCTGAGCGTGTGGCTTCCGCTCATCGCCCACCTCGCCGCGCCCGAGGCCACCACGCGCGCCCTGCGGGCCGCCAACGGGTGGCTGGCCGCGCACGGCCGGGCGCTGGTGACCGGCGCCCTGGCGGTCGCGGGCGTGATCCTTGTGGTCAACGGGGCGCTGGGCATCTGACAGTGACGGCCGCGCCATGGGCCGGCCAGCACGGGCCGGCGTCGCCCCCGTGATTTACGTCACGCCTGTGTGGCGTAAAACTTGCCACGCAGGTCCCATTTACGGCACACTGGTGTTGTGAAAAGCTCAGGAACAGTTCCGGCGGGTGAGTCGGCCGGCACGCGCGGCCAGGTCGCCCGGCTGATCCTTGAGCTCGGCCCGTGCACCGCGGCCATCATCGGCGGGCGGCTCGGGCTGACGCCGGCCGCCATCCGGCGGCACCTGGACAACCTTATCGCCGACGGCATGATCGAGACGCGCACCGCCCGCACCTACGGCAACCGGGGGCGGGGCCGCCCGGCCAAGGTCTTCGTCGTCACCGACGCGGGCCGCAGCGCCTTCGAGCACGCCTACGACGACCTGGCGACGAGCGCGCTGCGCTTCCTGATGCGGACCTACGGCCCGCAGGCGGTCGCCGAGTTCGCCAGGCAGCAGGTCGCGGAGACCGAGCGCCGCTACGCGCCGGTGGTCGCCCAGGCCGGCGACCTGCGGGTCCGGGTGCAGGCGCTCGCCGACGCGCTGTCGGCCGACGGCTACGCCGCCGCGGCGGGCCCCGCGCCCGTGCCGAGGAACCCCGTGCTCGGGAACACCGTGCCCGGGAACACCGCGGCTGGTATCACCAAGGCCGCGCATGTTGTTGGCAATGGTGAGCAGATATGCCAGCACCACTGCCCGGTCGCGCACGTCGCGGCCGAGTTCCCGCAGCTGTGCGAGGCGGAGACGGAGGCGTTCGGGCGGCTGCTCGGCACCCCGGTCCGCCGCCTGGCGACGATCGCGCACGGCGACGGGATCTGCACCACGCACGTCACCTGCACGACACACGAAGTGTTGCCAGAAAACACAGTGTTGCCTGAAACACATATCGGTCCGGAGGGCTCTGACATATGACGACCACCACCGCTAATGACCAGCTGGAAGGTCTTGGCACGTACAAGTTCGGCTGGGCCGACTCTGACGTCGCCGGCGCGTCCGCCAAGCGCGGGCTGTCCGAAGAGGTGGTCCGCGACATCTCCGCCCGCAAGAACGAGCCGGAGTGGATGCTCGAGAACCGGCTCAAGGGACTGAAGTACTTCGGCCGCAAGCCGATGCCGAGCTGGGGCAGCGACCTGTCCGGCATCGACTTCGACAACATCAAGTACTTCGTCCGCTCCACGGAGAAGCAGGCGGAGTCGTGGGACGACCTCCCGGCCGACATCAAGAACACCTACGACCGGCTTGGCATCCCCGAGGCGGAGAAGCAGCGGCTGATCGCCGGCGTCGCCGCGCAGTACGAGTCCGAGGTCGTCTACCACAAGATCCGCGAGGACCTTGAGGAGAAGGGCGTCATCTTCCTCGACACCGACACCGCGCTCAAGCAGCACCCGGACCTGTTCAGGGAGTACTACGGCACGGTGATCCCGGCGGGCGACAACAAGTTCGCCTCGCTGAACACCGCCGTGTGGTCCGGCGGGTCGTTCATCTACGTGCCGCCGGGCGTGAACGTGGAGATCCCGCTGCAGGCCTACTTCCGGATCAACACCGAGAACATGGGCCAGTTCGAGCGGACGCTGATCATCGTCGACGAGGGCGCCTACGTGCACTACGTCGAGGGCTGCACCGCGCCGATCTACAAGAGCGACAGCCTGCACTCCGCGGTCGTCGAGATCATCGTCAAGAAGGACGCCCGCTGCCGGTACACGACCATCCAGAACTGGTCGAACAACGTGTACAACCTGGTCACCAAGCGCGCGGTCTGCCAGGCGGGCGCGACCATGGAGTGGATCGACGGCAACATCGGCTCCAAGGTCACCATGAAGTACCCGGCGGTCTACCTGATGGGCGAGCACGCCAAGGGCGAGACGCTCAGCGTGGCGTTCGCCGGCGCGGGCCAGCACCAGGACGCCGGGGCGAAGATGGTGCACTGCGCGCCCAACACCAGCTCCACGATCGTGTCCAAGTCGGTCGCCCGGGGTGGCGGCCGCACCAGCTACCGCGGCCTGATCAACGTGCAGGAGGGCGCCACGCACTCCAAGTCCACGGTCAGGTGCGACGCGCTGCTCGTGGACACGATCAGCCGCTCGGACACCTACCCGTACAACGACATCCGCGAGGACGACGTCGAGATGGGCCACGAGGCCACCGTCTCGAAGATCTCCGCGGACCAGCTGTTCTACCTGATGTCCCGCGGCCTCACCGAGGACGAGGCGATGGCGATGATCGTCCGCGGCTTCGTCGAGCCGATCGCCCGGGAGCTCCCCATGGAGTACGCGCTTGAGCTCAACCGGCTGATCGAGCTGCAGATGGAAGGGGCGGTCGGCTAAGCATGTCCAATCTGGCCAGCGCGGTCGAGACCGCGCCTGTCTCCAGCCTGCACTCATTCGGGTCCGCCGACCCCGACGACTTCGCGGTGCCCACGGGCCGCGAGGAGGAGTGGCGGTTCACCCCGCTGAACCGGCTGCGCGCCCTGCACAAGGACGCCCCCTTCACCGGCGCGGTCAGCGTTGAGGTCGAGGCCGCCCCCGAGGTCACCGTCGACAAGATCGACCTGTCCGAACGGAGGCGGCTGGCACCGTCGGTCGTCCAGTTCCTGCCGATGGACCGGGTCAGCGCCCGGGCGTACGCCGCCGCCGTCAGCGCCACCGTCATCTCGGTGCCGAAGGAAGCGGTCGCCTCCGCGCCGACCTACGTCCGCGTCACCGGCACCGGCACCGGCGCTGCCGCGGCCGGGCACCTGGTCATCGACGTGCAGCCCTACGGCCGGGCGACGGTGGTCATCGACCAGACCGGCTCCGCCACCTACGCCGACAACGTGGAGATCCACGTCGCCGACGGCGGCGACCTCACCGTCGTCGCCCTCGCCGACTGGGCCGACGACGCGGTCCAGGTCACCCACCACGTCGCCACCCTCGGCAAGGACGCGCACCTCACCCACTACGCGGTGACCCTCGGCGGCAGCCTGGTCCGGCTCGCGCCGACCGTCAGGTACGCCGGGCCTGGCGGCGACGCCGAGCTGAACGGCATTACGTTCGCCGACGCGGGCCAGCACCTGGAAGCCCGGCTGTTCGTCGATCACGACACGCCGAACTGCCGCAGCCGCGTCGGCTACCGGACCGCGCTGTCCGGCAAGGACGCGCGCACCGTGTGGATCGGCGACGTGCTCATCCGTCCGCAGGCGACCGGCACCGACACCTACGAGTTCAACAGGAACCTCCTCCTCACCGAGGAGGCGCACGCCGACTCGGTGCCGAACCTGGAGATCCTCACCGGCGAGATCGTCGGCGCGGGCCACGCCTCGGCCAGCGGCCGCCTCGATGACGAGCAAACCTTTTACCTGCAGGCCCGCGGCATCCCGTACGAGGAGGCGCGGCGCCTGGTGATCCGCGGCTTCTTCGGCGAGCTGATCGGCAAGATCGGAGTGCCCGAGCTTGAGGAGCGCATCACCGCCGCGATCGAGGAGGAGCTCGCGTGACTGAGCCGGCCGCCTACGTTCGGGCGTGCGCCGTCTCCGATGTGCCGGAGGGCGGCGTGATCAGCGTCGAGCTGAACGGCGACGAGATCGCGATCGTGCGGACCGGGGGCGAGTTCTTCGCGATCCGCGACTGGTGCTCGCACGCCGCCGTTCCGCTGTCCGAGGGCGACGTCGACGGCACCACGATCGAGTGCTGGCTGCACGGGTCGTGCTTCGACCTGCGCACCGGCAAGCCGACCGCGATGCCCGCGACCGCCCCGGTGCCCGTTTACCCCGTCAAGGTCGAGGGCGACGACGTCCTCGTGTCGATATAGGAGTCAAGCCAAGTGTCCACCCTTGAGATCCGCGACCTGCACGCTTCCATCACGGAAGCCGACGGCAGCCTGCGGGAGATCCTGCGCGGCGTCAACCTGACGGTGGCCGACGGCGAGACGCACGCCATCATGGGACCGAACGGCTCCGGCAAGTCCACCCTCGCCTACGCGCTCGCGGGCCACCCCAAGTACACCGTGACCGCCGGGACCGTCACGCTCGACGGCGAGGACGTGCTGGCGATGTCGGTGGACGCCCGCGCCCGGGCCGGGCTGTTCCTCGCCATGCAGTACCCGGTCGAGGTGCCCGGCGTGTCGGTGTCCAACTTCCTGCGCACCGCGATGACCGCCGTGCGCGGCGAGGCGCCGAAGCTGCGCAACTTCGTCAAGGAGCTGAACGGCGCGATGGGCGGCCTGGCCATCGACCCGCAGTTCGCCAACCGCTCGCTCAACGAGGGCTTCTCCGGCGGCGAGAAGAAGCGCCACGAGATCCTCCAGCTTGAGCTGCTCGACCCGAAGATCGCCGTGCTCGACGAGACCGACTCCGGCCTCGACGTGGACGCGCTCAAGGTCGTGTCCGAGGGCATCAACCGGTTCCGCGCCAAGCCGGGCCGCGGCGTGCTGCTTATCACCCACTACAACCGGATCCTGCAGTACGTGCAGCCGGACTACGTGCACGTCTTCGTGGCGGGCCGGATCGTCGAAGAGGGCGGTCCCGAGCTGGCGAAGCTGCTTGAGAACGAGGGCTACGAGCGGTTCACGGGAGCGGGAATCTCATGAGCGAGGCTTGGTTTTCAGGCTCGCGGGGAGGCGCGGCATGAGCAGCCCCTCCCCGTTTGACGTCGACCTGATCCGGAAGGACTTCCCGATCCTGGCCAGGACGGTCAGGAACGGCAAGCCCCTGGTCTACCTGGACTCGGGAGCCACGTCACAGCACCCGACCGTGGTGCTCGACGCCGAGCGCGAGTACTACGAGCGGCACAACGCCGCCGCGCACCGCGGCACGCACCTGCTTGGCCAGGAGGCCACCGAGATCTACGAGGGCACCCGCGCGAAGGTGGCCGCGTTCCTCGGCGCCGCCCGGCCCGAGGAGGTCGTCTTCACCAAGTCGGCGACCGAGGGCATCAACCTGGTCGCGTTCGGGCTCGCCTGGTCGCTGCGGCCGGGGGATGAGATCCTCATCTCCGAGATCGAGCACCACGCCAACCTGGTGCCGTGGCAGCAGCTCGCGCTGCGCACCGGCGCGACGCTCAAGTGGTTCAGGGAGCTGCCGGACGGGCGGCTCGACGTGGATGAGTCGCTTTTCACCCCCCAGACGAAGGTCGTCGCGGTCACCGGGCAGTCGAACGTCACCGGCGTCATCCCGCCGCTGCGCGAGATCGGCGAGCTCGCCCACTCCGTCGGCGCGCTGTTCCTGGTGGACGGCGCCCAGCTGGTGCCGCACCACCCGGTCGACGTGGCGTCGCTCGGGGCCGACTTCCTCGCCTTCTCCGGGCACAAGATGCTCGGCCCCCTCGGACTCGGCGTGCTCTACGGGCGTTACGCGGCGCTGGACGCGCTGCCGCCGTTCCTCACCGGCGGGTCGATGATCGAGGTCGTCCGGATGGAGGAGACCACCTTCCTGCCGCCGCCCGCCAAGTTCGAGCCGGGCGTCCCCGCGGTCTCGCTCGCCGCCGGCCTCGGCGCGGCGGTGGACTACCTGACCGCCCTCGGCATGGACAACGTGGCCGCGCATGAGCAGCTGCTCACCGCCCACGCGCTCGACGCCCTCGGCGCCATTCACGGCGTGCGCATCCTCGGCCCGCTGACCACGGACAACCGCGGCGGGACGATCGCGTTCGAGGTCGAGGGCGTGCACGCGCACGACGTCGGCCAGGTACTCGACGAGCTCGGCATCGCGATCAGGACCGGCCACCACTGCGCGTGGCCGCTGCACCGCACCCTCGGCTGCCAGGCATCCAACCGCGCCAGCTTCTACGTGTACAACACGCTGGATGAGGTAGACGCGCTGGCGGACGGGATCCGCTACGCCAAGAAGTTCTTCCGGGCATGAGCACCGGAACAGCGTGTAACGAAAGGGCGTTACAGAAGGCACTATGCAGCTTGAGGACATGTACCAGGAGATCATCCTGGACCACTACAGGAACCCGCACCACAAGGGGCTGCGGGATCCCTTTGACGCCGAGGTGTACCAGGTCAACCCGACGTGCGGCGACGAGGTGAAGCTGCGGGTCACGCTGAAGCCGGGCGTGGACGGCGAGGCGGTCGTCGAGGACGTCTCCTATGAGTCGCTCGGCTGCTCGATCAGCCAGGCCAGCGCGTCGGTGATGAGCGACCTGGTGATCGGCAAGCCGGTCAGCGAGGCCATGCGGATCGGCGACGCCTTCCTTGAGCTGATGCAGTCCAAGGGGCAGCTCGAGCCCGACGAGGACGTGCTCGAGGACGCGGTGGCGTTCGCCGGCGTGTCGAAGTACCCGGCGCGGATCAAGTGCGCGCTGCTCGGCTGGATGGCGTGGAAGGCCGCGACGGCTCAGGCCCTCGCCAGCTCAGCCCCCGCCAACACTGGCAACTACTCAGGAACGAAGGCTCAGCCATGACCGAGGCAGGTATCACCGAGACTGGCGAGCTGGGGCAATCCCTGGGCTGACCGACGAGCAGGTCAAGCAGAAGACCGAGGACGTCCTCGAGGCGCTGCGCGACGTCGTCGACCCAGAGCTCGGCATCAACGTCGTTGACCTTGGCCTCATCTACGGAGTCCTCCTGGACGGCCCGGACCGCGCCACCATCGACATGACGCTGACCAGCGCGGCGTGCCCGCTCACCGACGTGATCGAGGAGCAGGCGGCCGAGGCGCTCAAGGACCTCGTCGAGGACTTCAGCATCAACTGGGTGTGGATGCCGCCATGGGGCCCGGAAAGCATCACGGAAGACGGCCGCGAGCAGCTCCGCGCCCTGGGCTTCAACATCTAGGCTCGAAATACTCACCGGCGCATTCTCCTGGGCAGCCGACGGACTTGACCGGCCCGGCCCGCGGGCACGGTGGCACCACCCGCCCCGCAGCACGCTGTTTTACCGGTAAACTTTTCCTAGGAGGAAGACTTTTCACCCGATGTAAAGAAAAGACGTTCGGAACGGCTTTTGTTTACCCGCCGTGAAATGTTTACCGGTAACTCGGGCGGCGGCGCCGTAGGGCGTCGATAACAGCAAGAAGAGGCGCAGGTTCACGCGATACCACCAGGCGCCATGGGGCATTCACCGGCAAGGAGGCTTCACCGACCCCTTCGGCCATCTGTGGCTCGTCGGGGACAAGTTCCCCTGCAACGGTTGCCGGCAGCTGACCGCTCCTAGCGAGCGGTCACCCGGCTCCCGGCCGATTCGCCGGCCGCGGGTGGCCGGGAGCCGCGCCGGTCCAGCGGCGGTAAGCGTCCGCGTCAACGTTGCTGCCGCACACGATGGTGACCACGTGCCGGCCGGCGAAGCGGTCGCGGTCTTCCAGTACCGCCGCGATGCCGAGCGCGGCCGAGGGTTCGACGACCAGGCCGGCGTGCTCGAGGAGCATGCGCATGCCCGCGATGATCGACTGCTCCTTGACCAGGACGGCGTCGTCGGCCACCAGCAGGAGGTCGTCAAGTACGGCTCGGATGGGACGCCGCCCGGCGACGGCGTCGGCGATGGTGTCGATCGAGTCAGTGGTGACGACGCGGCGCTGGCGCCACGACAGCGTCATCGTCGGGGAGCCAAGCGGCTGCACGCAGATCACCTCGACGTCGGGCGCCAGGACCTTCAGCGCATGGCCCACGCCGGTAGCCAGCGCCCCGCCGCCGAGGGCGATCAGGACGGCGTCGAACGACGGCACGCGGTCAGCCAGTTCCAGGCCGATGGTCGCCGCGCCCTCGCAGGTCTCGACGTCCAGGCTGTCTTGGACCAGCCGGATGCCCTCATGCCGCGCGATGGCCGCCGCCCGCTCGCGAGCCATGTCGAAGTCGCCGTCAACCAGGTCGAGCCGGGCGCCCAGTGCGCGGATGCGGTCAAGCTTGGCCGCGGGCGCGAACCGGGATGCCGCGACGGTGACGTCGAGCCCCCGGCCGCGGCCGGACCAGGCGAGGGCCTGGCCGAGGTTGCCCGCGCTAGCGCACACCACGGCCCGCGAGCCGTGGCCTGCGAGCTGGCTCGCGACCACCTCGGCGCCGCGGCCCTTGAAGCTGCGGACCGGGTTCGCCGTCTCCAACTTGATGCTCACGGCGCACCCGAGCGCGGGCTCAAGCGCCTCGCAGCGGTACAGCGGAGTGTCGAGGAAGACCGGGTCGATCACCCGGCGAGCCGCCCGGATCCGAGCGATATCGAGGCGCGTCTGCGGCATGGCACAGTAGCGTAGCGCCGTGCGACAAGTGCCGACTCCGGACGGGGCGGGCGGATTCCGCCCGCGGCTGCCGCGTTAATCGTGGTCGTCGCGGTGGTAGAAGGGGCGGGTGTTGTCGGCGATCCAGGCGTCGATCTCGTCCGGCGGGGCCTCGCCGGGGAAGATGAGGTCGACGGGGAACGGGACGCGCAGCGCGACCGCGGCGGTGGCGTGCTCGATGGCGTCGGTGACGGCTGCGCGGGCCTGCTCGCTGGCCGGGTCGTCGAGCAGGACGGAGATCAGCAGGCCCTCGCCCTCGCCGGGGACGGAGAGCCAGGCCCGCGAGGCCTGGCGGGCGAAGGGCAGCCCGCGCAGCGCGGCCCGCGTCTCGGCGAGCAGTGCCGACGGCTCGGCGGGCGGGTGCCCGATGAGGAGCCGGGCCCCGGTGCCCGGGACAAAGTGCTGCATCGCGAGCCCGCCGGGCGGGGCGGTGCCGGCCAGCCCGAGGATGGCGGGGGCGGTGAGCCTGGCCAGGTAGGGCACGCACTCGGGGAAGAACGGCAAGCCGGGGGAGCTGTCGGGGTTGATGGCGAGGCCGACGCCGGACGGCAGCCGCCGGGCCAGGCCGATGGCGGGCAGCACCACATGCGGCACCAGCCGCGCGTCACCCGCCCGCTGCCAGTACCGGCCGCCGCCTGTGTTTGCCGGAACTGGGCCCGCGGGGTGGGTGCCCGGCAGCTCCGCGCCGGTGACCGGGTCGAGTGCGGCCGCCTCCGCGCGGCCCGCCCAGGCGTTGAGCCGCTGCACGGAGGTGAAGCAGGGCACGAAATCGGCGCCCTCGTAGCCGATGAGCGGCAACCGCACCGCGGTGCCGTCGGTGAACGGCCGGTGCGGCAGCGGTACCCACACCCGGCTGGGGGCTAGCTCGGCGAGCAGGGCAGGCAGCTCGGCGGGGTTGCGCGCCACCGCGGCGAGGGCCCGCTCGAGCGCCTCGCACGAGGAGTAGCCGCCGTCCCTGGCATCGGGCAGGCCGCCCCAGGCGACGGCGCCGGGACGGATGATCGTAGTGCCGTGTGGCGGCACAATGTCTCTCAGCGGCTGGTCAGGCCGCGGCTGAGCAAAGGGCGTGCCTTCAGGGGGTCCGGGGGGTTGGCCCCCCGGGAGAGAGCTGCCCGGACGGTCACTCGGATCGGTCGGGAGCATGGAGACTACCTCATTTGGTTTTGTGGACTCCGTGACGTGCGTAACTGTGGTATGCACGGTCAGTAAACAGGATGGGACCGCGTGTAGTGAAGAACGTTGCTGGTAGTGGCGCTAAATGGGTTGACGTTTCGGGGATGAGGTTCCCCGGCTGGATCGCCTCGTTCGCCGTCAGGCACGGCGTTCCCGCACCCGCAGGGCCGGACGACGCGCCGGCAAATTCGCTGATCGTGACCTGTGATACGCACTATGTGACATTCACCGCGCCGGACGGCGCGGTCGCCGAATGCCACCCGCCGTTCCCCGAGTCGCTCGCCTGGCCGGCGAGCGGTGATCACGGCCCGGCCGTGCTCGCCGCGGCGGTCGCCGGGCACGCCGCGGCGCCCCGGGCCGTCGGCGTGCTGCTTGCCCGGCTCGGCGGGTACGCGGCCGGCGTGTTCACCGGATACCCGCCGGCGCTCGCGGACGCCAAGACGGGATCCCGGCTGGTGCACGGCCGCAGCGCCGCGGGCGGCTGGTCGCAGCACCGCTTCGCCAGGCGCAGGGAGAAGCAGGCCAGCGAGGCGCTCGACGCGGCGGCGGACGCGGCGGTCCTCGTCTTCGGCCGCTGGGCGGCCGCGGGCCGCCGCCGGCTGGACGCGGTGGTGCTCGGCGGGGACAAGCGGGCGGTCGCCGGACTGCGCGATGACCCGCGGCTCGCCCCGTACCTGGCCATCGCGACGGAGCGGTTCCTGACCGTCCCCGACCCCAAGCGCGCCGTGCTCGAGGCGGCGCCGAAAGGATTCCTCGCGGTGAAGATCCGGCTGACCGAGCCGTAGCCTCGCCACGGCAGCCCGCCGGGCGAACCGGGAAACCGGGCTGATCAGGTATCCTTGGCAATCATGATCGTCGCCAGTGGCATAGAGCTGCGTGCTGGTGCCCGGCTCCTGCTGGCGGACGCGTCCTTTCAGGTTGCCGAGGGCGACCGCATCGGCCTCGTCGGCAGGAACGGCGCCGGCAAGACCACCCTCGCCAAGGTGCTCTCCGGTGCCGGCCAGCCGGCCGGAGGCAGCATCAGGCGGACCGGCACCGTCGGCTACCTCCCGCAGGACCCGCGAACCGGGGACCTGGAGACCCTCGCGCTTGACCGCATCTTGTCCGCGCGCGGCCTGGATGAGGTGCTGAGCGAGATGCGCCGGGCCGAGGCGCTGATGTCGGACGCGGACCCGGCGAAGGCGGAGAAGGCGATCCGCCGCTACGGCTCGCTCAGCGACCGCCTCGCGGTGCTCGGCGGCTACGCGGCCGAGTCCGAGGCCGCCGCCATGGCCGCGTCGCTCGGGCTGCCCGACCGGGTGCTGCGCCAGCCGCTGCGCACGCTGTCCGGCGGGCAGCGCAGGCGCGTCGAGCTGACCCGGATCTTGTTCTCCGACGCGCAGACGCTGCTGCTCGACGAGCCGACCAACCACCTGGACGCGGACTCGGTCACCTGGCTGCGCGACCACCTCAAGAACTACCGCGGCGGGCTGCTCGTCATCAGCCACGACGTGGACCTGGTCGAGCAGGTCGTCAACAAGGTCTTCTACCTGGACGCCAACCGCTCCGTGCTCGACATCTACAACGTCGGCTGGAAGGCCTACCTCTCCCAGCGCGAGGCCGACGAGCGGCGCCGCAAGCGCGAGCGGGCCAACGCCGAGCGGCAGGCCTCCGCGCTGCAACTGCAGGCGGCCAAGCTGGGCGCCAAGGCCACCAAGGCCAAGGCGGCGCAGAACATGGCGCGCCGCGCCGACCGGCTGCTCGCGGGCGTGGAGGCAGAACGACAGGCCGACCGGGTCGCCCGGCTGCGGTTCCCCGAGCCCGCCTCGTGCGGCAAGACGCCGCTGACGGCGCAGGGGCTGTCGAAGTCCTACGGGTCCCTCGAGGTGTTCACCGACGTGGACCTCGCCATCGACCGCGGCAGCCGGGTGGTCGTCCTCGGCCTCAACGGCGCCGGCAAGACCACCCTGCTGCGGCTGCTGGCCGGCGTGGAAAGCCCGGACACCGGAATGGTCACCCCCGGGCACGGGCTGAGGCTGGGCTATTACGCCCAGGAGCACGAGACCCTCGATACCGAGCGGTCGCTCATCGAGAACATGCGCACCGCCGCTCCGGAACTGACCGATACCGAGCAGCGGAAAGTCCTCGGCTCATTCCTCTTCTCCGGCGAAGACGTCGATAAGCCGGTCGGCGTTCTTTCCGGCGGCGAGAAGACGCGATTGGCCTTGGCGCTCCTTGTTGTCTCCGGTGCCAATGTGCTGCTGCTCGACGAGCCGACCAACAACCTTGACCCGGCGAGCCGCGAGGAGATCCTGGCCGCGCTGGCGGCCTACCGCGGCGCCATTGTGCTGGTCACGCACGACGAAGGCGCGGTGGACGCGCTTTCGCCGCAGCGGGTGATTGTGCTGCCAGAGGGAACAGAAGACACCTGGTCCGCCGATTTCGCCAACCTGGTCGCCCTCGCCTGACCCGCCAGCGCCATTTCCCGCACCGGCGGGATTTCCGGTGCCCGCCCGGCTATGGCCGCCAACTATCACCCGTCAGGCTGTGGCCAACGACGCCCCGATAGGTGATCATTGCGATAGGGGGAAGTAACGCAATGAGTGCTGTAGCTCACGGGAGGTTAAGGTGACCGACACGTCGACGATCCGGAAAGGCACCCGAGTCACCGGCGCGGACCGCGACAAGCTGGCGACCGACCTGAAGGCCCGCTATGACGCCGGCGAATCCATCAGGTCACTGGCGACCGCGACCGGACGGTCCTACGGCTTCATCCACCGCATCCTCACCGAGACCGGGGTGGCGCTGCGCGGCCGGGGCGGCGCCACCAAGAGGTAGCGCCGGCGGCAGGAAGCTCGCCGTTCGCCTGGCGGAAAACAATGGCGACGCGATATCACCAGGCAACTATCATCGGGTAAATGATGGTCCACGGCCCTGGAATGATGATGATGCGCGGCGGGTTCCGCATGGACCCGTCGGTCACCAAGCAGAAGCTCAAGCCGGGGACGATCAAGCGGATCGCCGGGTATGCGCGCCCCTACCGGTGGAAGCTCACCATCTTCCTGTTCGCCACGGCCGTGGACGCGGCGATCACCGTCGTCAACCCGCTGCTGCTGCGCGAGCTGATCGACAACGGCATCATCGCCCGCAACGAGGCCATCGTCATCGGGGTCGCGGTGACCGTCGCCGGGGTCACCCTGTTCGACGCGCTGCTCAGCGTGGTGAACCGCTACTTCTCCTCGCGGATCGGCGAGGGCCTCATTTACGACCTGCGCACTCAGGTCTTCGATCACGTGCAGCGGCAGCCGCTCGCGTTCTTCACCCGCGCCCAGACCGGGTCGCTGGTCAGCCGCCTGGACGGCGACGTGATGGGCGCGCAGACGGCCATCGTGGGCGTGCTGTCCAGCGTGCTGTCCAACGTCCTGTCGCTGATCGTCATCCTGGTCACCCTGTTCTACCTGTCCTGGCTGGTCAGCCTCATCGGGCTGCTGCTCATCCCGCTGTTCATCTTCCCCGCCCGCCTGGTCGGCCGCCGCCTGCAGCGCCTGTCGCGTGAGTCCATGCAGCTGAACGCCGAGATGGGCAGCACGATGACCGAGCGGTTCAACGTGGCGGGCGCGATGCTGGCCAAGCTCTACGGCCGCCCGCGCGAGGAGTCGGAGCTGTTCGCCGCGAAGGCGTTCAAGGTCCGCGAGATCGGCGTCACCCGGGACATGTACGGGATGGTGTTCATGGTCGCCATCATGCTGCTCACCGGCTTGTTCACCGCCGTCACCTACGGGGTGGGCGGCGCCCTGGTGATCCACGGGGCGTTCCAGTTCGGCACGCTCGTCGCGGTCGCCCAGCTGCTCGCCCGGGTCTACGGCCCGATCGGGTCGCTGTCCAACGTGCAGATCCAGGTGATGACCGCCCTGGTCAGCTTCGACCGCGTGTTTGAGGTCCTCGACCTGGAGCCGTTGATCAAGGAGAAGCCGGGCGCGGTGACCCTGCCCGCCCGCGACGCGGCGGGCACCGCGCCGTCCATCGCGTTCCAGCGGGTGTCGTTCCGTTACCCGACGGCGCAGGAGGTGTCCCTCGCCTCGCTGGAGTCGATCGCGCTCAAGCAGCCCGAGCGTACCGACGCCGCGGCCGGCGTGCTGCACGACATCTCGTTCACCGCCCCCGCGGGCAAGCTCACCGCGCTCGTCGGCCCCTCCGGCGCGGGCAAGACCACCATCACCCAGCTGGTCTCCCGGATGTACGACCCGAACGACGGCGCGGTGCTCATCGGCGGCCACGACATCCGCGACGTCACGCTCGACTCGCTGCACAACGTGGTCGGCGTCGTCACCCAGGACGCGCACCTGTTCCACGACACGATCCGCACCAACCTGCTGTACGCGCGGCCGGGCGCGACCGAGCGCGAGCTCGTCGAGGCGTGCCAGGCCGCGCAGATCTGGGACCTGATCTCGGTGCTGCCCGACGGCCTCGACACGATCGTCGGCGACCGCGGCTACCGGCTGTCCGGCGGCGAGAAGCAGCGCGTCGCCCTGGCCCGGCTGCTGCTCAAGGCCCCGTCGATCGTGGTGCTCGACGAGGCGACCGCGCACCTGGACTCGGAGTCCGAGCTCGCGGTCCAGGAGGCCTTGTCGGTCGCGTTGCACGGCCGGACCTCGCTGGTCATCGCGCACCGGCTGTCCACCGTCCGCGAGGCGGACCAGATCCTGGTCATCGAGGCGGGCCAGGTCGCCGAGACCGGCACGCACGAGGAACTGCTCGCCGCGGGCGGCCTGTACGCGGACCTGTACCTGACCCAGTTCAAGGCACAGGAAAACCGGGAGCAGTACGCCGAACGGGCGAGTGACTCCGCGGGCAGCGCCCCGTCGTTCCTCATCGGCGGCGGGCGCCCGCCCCGGGCGCAGCGTACCTAGCCATGGGGCTCCTTCGGGGACGGGTACGGGGGGTCGTCCCCCGGGCTAGCGGTAGCCGAGGCGGCGCAGCTCCTGCGCGGCGGCCTTCTCCACGTCCGCGAGCTGGCTGTAGGAGAGGGTGCGCCGCCATTCGTTCTGCTCCGGCTTGGCGCGGCCGGTCCGGGTCACCGGCGCGGCGACCTTCGACCCCGTGAAGGCGGACAGCGCCGCCGCGGCCGCGCCGGGGTCGCGCGCGATGTCCTCGTAGCGGAGCGTCTTGAGCTGGTCGTCCGGCAGCGCCCGGCGCAGCTGGGCGGCGATCCTGATCGCGCCCCGCCAGCGCAGCGCGCACTTGCCCGCGCCGGACAGCGACGGGAAGGCGAGCCGGTCGGACTCGTCCTCCACGCCGTAGAACGGGTTGGGGAACTCGGTCTCGATGTTGACCACGCTCGGCCGGAACCACGACATCGCGACCTGGTCGCGAAGCATCGCCGCCACGGTGTCCCGGCCGTCCCGCACCACCTGGACGATCCGCGCGTCGGGGAACGCCGCCACCAGCGCTTCCGCGCAGTAGGTCAGGTCGGGTGTCGCGTCGCCGTACCGGCTGACCCCGCGCAGTTCGGTGCACGGCCCGACCTCCGCCGGCCGCAGCCCGGCCGCCGACCGGCACTGCGGCGCGCACTCCAGGCAGCTCGCCGGCCCGATCTGCCAGCCCTGCGCGAACGCGTCCCGCATCACCGCGGCGGCGGCGTCACCCCGGCCGCTGTGCAGCGACGGCCGCCGGGCGAACCCGTAGACCGCCTGCAGCACGGCCTGCTGCCCGATGGTCACGTGGAACCCGGGAGAGATCTTGAGCGCACGCCCGACGTGCTCCGCGCCGGAGTGCGGCGCGCCGATCACGAAGACCGGCTGGGTCACGTTGCGGGCGTTGACGATGAGGATATGGCGCGGTGGCATCGATGCCGTATCGGTGCGGGCCTGGGCGGGGCGTGAACGGGCGGGTAGGGAGGGCGGGTAAGGATGGGCGGGCAGGCGGGTAAGGGAGGAGCGGGCGGTGGTGCGGCCATGATGGCACGCGCGCCACCGTCGGCGGGCCGTCTCGGCGGTTCGGACGGGAGAACGTTCGAGTCTCCCCAGTACCGTACTGCCTGCGCCGACCACATATGCTGTCTCCGTGCCGCGGTTGTCTTCGTGGGGAATCCCCCGTACCCCGTCTTGGCCGGGCAAGAGCCGCGGCTGGCTCGTTCCCATGGCTCTCGGCCTGGCCGGCCTGGCCCTCTGCCTCGGCGTGACCGGGTGCGCGCAGTTCAACAAGGCACTCGGCCAGCAGCAGGCGCTCGTCTACTTCAAGATGAGCACGCCGGTCTCGTTCAAGCTCAAGGTGCGCTCCGCCTGTGACAACCTGCCGCACGTCAAGGCCGCGCCGATCGCCACCAGCGTGCCGCTCACCTCCGCGGTCGACGTGGTGACCTACAACACAACCGGCGCCGGCCTGGCGGACATCGCTCGCCTGGAGGAGTGCGTGAACAAGTTCGCACCCCAGGTCGTGGGCGTTAACGTGCACGACTCGTCAGACGATAGCTGAGTTGCCCGCGGGGGGACGTCCCTGGCAGTCCCTGATCCCCGTCTCGTTACCGCTGCCGTCCGACCGCTTCCTACTTTCCCGGTCTGGTATATAGTCCTCCTATAACCTAGTAAATCGATTGGGAATGGATACTTAATGCGAAGCATCCTGGCTGGCGCGGCCGTCCTGGCAGGCGGCGCCCTCCTCATCGCCGGCTGCTCCTCGGGCGCCTCCTCGTCTTCTTCGTCTTCGCCAGCCTCGTCCGCCGCCTCCGGCGGCTCGGCGAGCGCCGCCGCGGCGAGCGCGCCGGTGACCGTGCGGCTCGGCTACCTGGCGAACATCACCCACGCGCCCGCGCTGATCGCGGTCAAGAACGGCTACTTCGCGAAGGAGTTCGGCTCAGCGGGCACGGTGAAGTCGACGGTGTTCACCAGCGGCACGCAGGAGACGACCGCGATCCTGGCCGGCCAGCTCGACGCCGCCTTCGTGGGGCCGAACCCGGCGATCAACGCCTGGCAGAAGTCCAGTGGCCAGGCCATCAAGATCGTCTCCGGGGTCGCTACCGGCGGGGCGTCCGTCGTGGTGAAGCCGGCCATCACCTCCGCCGCGCAGCTCAAGGGGCAGTCCCTGGCCAGCCCGTCGCTCGGCAACACGCAGGACGTGGCGGTGCGCTACTGGCTCAAGCAGCAGGGGCTGACCACCAGCGCGACCGGCGGCGGTGACGTGGCGATCAAGCCGACCTCGCCGAACTCCGCAGCCGTGCTCGAGTTCAAGTCCGGGCAGGTCGTCGGCGCCTCCAGCCGGCCCCCTACGACGTGCAGATGGTGCAGGCCGGCGGGAAGGTGCTGCTGTCCGAGCCGGGCGTGACCACGGTGCTCGTGGTCACCCAGTCGTTCCTCGCCGCGCACCCGGACATCGTCGCCGACCTGCTCAAGGCCAACCTCGACGCGCTCGGTTACATCAAGTCCGACCCGTCCGGCGCCGAGCAGGCCGCCAACGCCGAGCTCGCCGCGTACACCGGCAAGCCGCTGTCGTCGAAGGTGCTCGACCCGGCGTTCAAGGAGATCACCTTCACCAGCGACCCGGATGCGGCCTCGCTCAACCAGGATGCGCAGGAGGCCACGGCGATCGGGCTGCTCAAGACCGTGAACCTGAGCGGGATCTTCGACCTTGACCCGCTCAACGCCGTCCTCTCCGCGGCCGGCCAGCCGGCGGTGAGCGGGTAACGGCCGCGTCCCGTGGCCCGGCCCGGCTGCGGGGGCGGGCGGGCCGGGCCACGGCCAGCGATAGCAGCAGGCGAGATTACGGAGCCTTCCATGTCCACGACAGCGGTAACTCAGGCGCGCGGCGGTCAGCCTGGCCGGCGTCTCCAAGGTGTACGGGCGCGGCGGCTCCGCCGTCCGCGCCCTCGACCAGGTGTCCCTCACCGCCCAGCCGGGTGAGTTCACCTGCCTCATCGGCGCGTCCGGCTGCGGCAAGTCCACGCTGCTCTCGCTCGTGGCGGGCCTGGACCGGCCGACCAGCGGGGACATCACGACCCGCGGCCGGGTGGCGCTCATGTTCCAGGAGCCCGGCCTGTTCCCGTGGCTCACCGCCGGGTCGAACGTCGAGCTCGCGCTGCGCGCCCGCAAGGTGCCGCGCGCCGAGCGCAAGGCACGGGCGGCGGAGCTGCTCGACGCGGTTGCGCTCGGCGGCTTCGCCGCCAAGCGGCCGCACGAGCTGTCCGGCGGCATGCGGCAGCGAGTCGCGCTGGCCCGCGCCCTGGCGCAGGACGCCGACGTGCTGCTGATGGACGAGCCGTTCGGCGCGCTCGACGCGATGACCCGCGACCTGCTGCACGACGAGCTCGACCGGGTACGCGAGCGGGTCGGCAGGCCGCTCACCGTCCTTTTCGTCACGCACAACGTTCGTGAGGCCGTCCGCCTCGGCGACCGCGTGGTCCTGCTGTCCAGCCGGCCCGGCCGGGTCATCGAGGAATACCCGGTGCCGGTGCAGCGGCCGCGGCGGATCGACTCCGCCCCGGTCGCCGAGCTGGCCAGCGTCATCACCGACAGGCTCCGCGCGGAGGTAAGCCGTCATGGCAGCTGACACCACACTCGCCGGGCTGGACGCCCTCGAACTCGCCCCCGCCTCCGGTGGCATCGACGCCGCCGAGCGGGCGCGGCGGGCCTGGGCGGCGACCTGGCCGAAGCTGGCCGCCGTCGCCCTGGTGTGGCTCGTCTGGGAGCTGATCCACCTCACCGGCTGGAAGAAGTACGTACTGCCGGG
Organism: uncultured Actinomycetota bacterium; assembly: GCA_963811335.1. Classification (GTDB taxonomy): domain Bacteria; phylum Actinomycetota; class Actinomycetes; order Streptosporangiales; family Streptosporangiaceae; genus Trebonia. The sequence continues at coordinate 200,869 of CAWERB010000023.1, forward strand.
CCCGGGGGTCACCCTCACCAACCTGTGGGAGCAGGCGAAGTCGGGCCTGCTGTGGCACGCAACCGGGGACACCGCGGCGCGGGCCGTCATCGGCTACGGGGTCGCCCTGGTCATCGGCACCGTCGTCGGACTCCTGGTGGCCCGCATCCCGCCGCTGCGGGCCGCCGTCGGCTCACTGATCACCGGCCTGCAGACCCTGCCGTCGGCAGCGTGGATCCCGTTCGCGATCATCCTGTTCGGGCTGACCAACGCCTCGATCCTGTTCATCATCGTGATGGCCTCCGCCCCGGCCATCGCCAACGCGGTCATCTCCGGCGTGGACCTCATCCCGCCGCTCCTGCTCAAGTCGGGCAAGGTCATCGGGCTGCGCGGGCTGAGCCTGACCTGGCACCTGATCATGCCCGCCGCACTGCCCACCTTCGTGGCCGGACTCAAGCAGGCGTGGGGCTTCACCTGGCACGCCCTGCTGACCGCCGAACTGCTCGTGCTCGTCGCCGGGGAGCCCTCGATCGGCCAGCTGTTCTCAGGCCGACCAAGAGCAGACGGACATGCCGTCCACGATCGCCATCATGATCGTGATCCTCGTCCTCGGCATCGCCGTCGACGCGGCGTTCGGCCTGGCCAACCGGGCGATCAGGAAGCGCCGGGGCCTGACGTAACCGGGTTTGGGAAGTATCGGAATTCGCCTGATTCCGGACAATGATGTTCGATAGCCTCAGACTCATCGAACTACATCTGTGTAACTTAATCCTGACGTGCCGCAACGCGCCAGGGGGACGGAGCAGATGGACCATGAGTGACGCGGCACGAGCTACCGATCCCGAGCTCGACGAGGCGCTGGCGCGAGCGATCCGCCAGCTCATCACCGAGGCCATGGAAGCGGGCGCGGACGCCGGGACCGGCGCAGGCAGCGGCGGTCCCGGGTCGGCGGCGGCGTAAGGCGGCAGCAGGGACAGGCGCGGTTCAGGCCGCGGCACGGCCCGGCCGACGATGCTCCGGCCGGGCCGGGCCGCGTTCACTCGCCCGTCGGGCCGCCGGCCAGCTCGCTGACGATGTCCAGGTGTCCCACGTGGCGGGCGTACTCCTGGAGCAGGTGGAACAAGATCCGCTCCAGGGTCGCGGGCGGCGCGCCGTCCCAGCGCTCGCCCGGCTGGCCGGCCTCGTCGAGTTGATGCCCGGCGATCACCCGCTCGCTGCGCGCCGCCTGGGCCTGCAACGCGGCGACCAGGCCGTCCAGGGTCTCATCCGGCGCCACGTGCCAGCGGCCGTCCCGGTTGTCGCCCCACGGGTCGGCGACCTCCCGGCCCTCGAATCCCCACTCAAGCCAGCGCAGCTCGACGTAGGTGAGGTGCTTGAGCAGCTCAAGCGGGGTCCAGCCGGAGGGCAGCCGGGAGTGGCGCAGCTCGTCCGCTGGCAGCGCGCGCAACTTGACGACGAGCTGGGCCCGGAAGTAGCCGAGATAGCGGGCGAACACCTCGGCGTAAGACGCCGCCGGATCGGTCGGCTCAGGGAACGGGATGCTCATGGGGCCAACGCTATCGGTGTGCCGCGGCCCGGAGGCCGGCCCGTCGCGGCTAGGTCGTCACCACCGCGAAGTCCTCGCCGGTCGACATGCGCAGCCCGTCGGGCCGTCCGGCGAAGTAGCGGTCGTTAAGCTCGCGCCCGGACACGTGCCTGACGTCGGTGAACCCGGCCGCGCGGGCCAGGTCGAGGAACTCTTGCGGCGCGAAGAAGCTGAGGAACGGCGTGCCCGACGACCTGGCGCCGTTCTCCGACATGAGCCAGCCCTGCCGGTCCCGCTCGTCGACCAGGTCCAGCGGGAGCAGGAACGTCAGCGCGACCGTGGAGCCGGGAGCGAGCGTGGCCAGGTCGCGCAGCGTCGCCGCGTTCGCCTCCCGCGTCAGGTACATGCTGACGCCGGCGGAGGCGACCACCGCGGGGCGTCCCGTGTCGAAGCCGGCCTTCACGACCTCCTCTCGCCAGGAGGCGCCCGCCTCGAAGTCCACCGGCACCAGCCGCAGCCACTGCGGGACGCCGTAGCCGAGCTCGATGAGGCGGCCCCGCTTCCACGCCTGCGTGCCCGGCTGGTCCACCTCGAACACGCGCAGCCGTGCCGCGAGCTCCGGGCGGCGCTGCGCGAACGTGTCGAGGCCCGCGCCGAGCAGCACGTACTGGTCCGTCCCCTGGGCGGCCCGCGCGGCGACCAGGTCCTCGATGAACCGGGCGCGCGCCACGACCGACCCGCGGAACCCGCTGGTGAACACCGGGTCCATGTCCGGCCGGCCGCGCCAGCCGTCCGGCGGGTCCGCCAGCCGCAGCCCGATCTCGTCCTCGAGCACATGCGGCGCCGCGTCCACCTCGACGTGCAGCGCCCGCCACAGCGCGACCCGCACCGCCGTGCTGTCCGGCTCCGTCAGCTCCGTATCCGTCACGTCGGAAAACCTACACCGCCCGGTCCCGGCCCTGACCACGGATGCCGGACGGGACCGGGCGGAGCAGGCTTCCGTTCTGGATAATCGTGCACATGCCAGTGCACCGGCGGCGGGCCTGATCTCCTAGGACGCGAAAGCGGTCGTTTGGGCACACCCCAGGGTGCCCAAACGACCGCTGTCCTTTGGGTCAGTGGCTGACCATGGCGCGCAGCGACTCGCGCAGCGAGTCCATGGTGGCGAGGACCGCGGTCGGCTCGTAGCCGCAGTGCGCCATGCAGTTGTCGCAGCGCGGGTCCTTGCCGCGGCCGAAGTTGTCCCAGTCGGTGGTCTCCAGGAGTTCCTTCCAGGTGCCGACGTAGCCGTCGTCCATCAGGTAGCAGGGACGCTGCCAGCCCTGCAGCGTGTACAGCGGCACGCCCCACGGGGTGCACTGGAAGTCGGCCTTGCCCTCGAGGAAGTCCAGGTACAGCGGGGAGTGGTTGAAGCGCCACTTCTCGCGGCGGCCGTCGGCGAACGCCTTGCTGAACAGCTCGCGGGTCTGCGTCACGCCGAGGAAGCGGTCCTGGTCGGGGGCCTTGGCGTAGGCGTAGCCGGGCGCGATCTCCAGGCGGTCGACCTTGAGCTCGTTGTTGATGTAGTCGAGGGTCTCGATCAGGTCCTGCGGGGTGTCGGTGTTGAACACGGTGGTGTTCGTGTAGACCGCGAAGCCCTTGGACTTGGCCAGCTTGATCGCCTCGACGGCCTGGACGAAGACGCCCTTCTTGGCGACCGCCTCGTCGTGACGGTCGCCGACGCCGTCCAGGTGGACCATCCAGGCGAAGTTCTTGTTCGGCTTGAACTTGTCGATGTGCTTGGGCAGGAACACCGCGTTCGTGCACAGCACGACGAACTTCTTCCGCTTCAGCAGTTCGGCGGTGATCTCGTGGATCTGCGGGTGCATCAGCGGCTCGCCGCCGGCGATGGACACCATCGGCGCGCCGCACTCCTCGACCGCGGCGATGGCCTGCGCCACCGGCATCCGCTGCTTGAGCAGCGCCGCGGGCTGCTGGATCTTGCCGCAGCCCGCGCACTTGAGGTTGCACGCGTACAGCGGCTCAAGCTCCATGATCAGCGGGTACTTCTTCACGCCGCGGAGCTTCTGCTTCATCAGGTACGTCCCGAGCTTCACCGTCAGGTGAAACGGCATCGCCATGATCGAGTCTCCGTCTCTGGTGGCCCCCGGGCCGCCTGCTGTCTGCCGAGCGTGCCGGGCATGCGCAGCGCATCAAACATACATAGCGCATTCAACATGCGCGGCGCATTGAACATACACGCTGTATGTCACATGATGGCTGTATGGACGCGAAAGCGCAAGTCCCGGAAGGGCAGGAACCGCAGGAACGGGAGCCGCCGGGGCAGGAATCCGCCGGTCAGACGTCAAGTCAGGAGTCGGCCGCCGGGCGCGGCCAGGTCGCGCAGCGCCGCCCCGCCGTGCGCTCGGGGACGATCAGGTCCCAGGCGCGCCGGGCCGAGCATGCGGCCGACACCCGGGGGGCCCTGGTCGACGCGGCGCGGCGGCTGTTCGCCAGGGACGGGTTCGACGGAACGGGGACCGAGCAGATCGTCGCCGAGGCACGGGTCACCCGCGGCGCGCTTTACCATCACTTCCGCGACAAGGCCGACCTGTTCCGCGCGGTGATGGCCCAGGCCGCCGGCGAGGTGGCGCAGCGGCTGATCGACGAGCAGCTCGCCGCGGAGGCGACCTCGCCGCTCGATGACATCAGGGACGGGGTGAGCGCGTTCCTCGACGTCTGCATCGCCGGCGACTTCCAGCGGATCGTGCTGGTGGACGGCCCGCGCGTGCTCGGCGCCGAAGCGTGGGAGGACCTGGTCGACCGCTACGGGCGCGGCATCCTCGAGGAGTGGCTGACCCGCGCGTCGCAGACCGGCGCGCTCGACGCGATTCCGGTGCGCGCCCTGGCCCGGCTGCTCATCGCGATGCTCACCGAGGCCAGCCTGGCGATCGCCCGCGCCGACGACCCGGCCGCCGAGCGCGCCGACCTCGGCGAGGTGCTTGACCGCGTGCTGACCGGCCTGCGCCCCAGATTCGGATAGCAGGGGACGTTCGTCCCCGTTCACCGGGCCGTGCGGCCCTGAGCGCCATATATCCGGAAATGATTCCCTAGTCAGCGCGGCCTCGCGGCAGGCGTGCGGGCGAATTATTTGTGGGTACTAATTCTCGGGTCAGGGGAGTCGAACGGGTGAGCGTGCTGGAGCTTTCACGGTGGCAATTCGGCATTACTACCGTGTACCATTTCCTTTTTGTCCCCATTACCATCGGGCTCGGTTTCCTGGTCGCTGGGTTCGAAACCGCCTGGGTGCGAACCAGGAAAGAGAGCTGGCTGCGGCTGACGAAATTCTACGGCAAGCTGTTCCTGATCAATTTCGCGCTCGGCGTCGTCACCGGGATAGTGCAGGAGTTCCAGTTCGGCATGAACTGGTCCGCCTATTCGCGGCAGGTGGGTAACATCTTCGGCGCGCCGCTCGCCATCGAGGCACTGCTCGCGTTCTTCCTCGAGTCCACCTTCCTCGGGCTGTGGATCTTCGGCTGGGAACGGCTGCCGCCGCGGCTGCACGCCGCCTGCATGTGGATCACCGCGACCGGCACGCTGCTGTCGGCGTACTTCATCCTCACCGCCAACGCCTGGATGCAGCACCCGGTGGGCTCGGCCTACAACGCGAAGACCCGCCAGGACGAGCTGGTGTCGTTCGTGAAGGTGCTGTTCAACCCCGCGCAGCTCGCCGGGTTCCCACACGTCATCGCGGGCTGCCTGCTCACCGCGGGGTCGCTGGTGGCCGGCGTGGCGCTGTGGCAGGTGCTACGGCCCGGCATCGGGGAGAGCCACGCGCTCGCGTTCCGGCACGCGCTCAAGGCGGGGGCGATCACCGCGATCGTCGGCGCCGTCGCCGTGGTCATCACCGGCGACACCCAGGGCAAGCTGTTCACCACGCAGTACCAGCCGATGAAGATGGCCGCCGCGGAGGCGCTGTACCACACGGCACAGCCCGCGCCGTTCTCGCTGCTGACCATCGGCTCGCTGAACGGGGCGAAGCCGGTCTTCCAGATCACCCTGCCGCGCCTGCTGTCCTTCCTGGCCACCGGGAACTGGTCGGCCAAGGTGCAGGGCATCGACAACCTGCAGCAGCAGTACCAGGCCCAGTTCGGTCCCGGCTCATACGTCCCGGTCGTCCCGGTCATCTACTGGTCGTTCCGGATCATGGTCGGCGTGGGCCTGCTCGCCGCGCTGATCGCCATCGTGGCCCTGTGGGCGACCAGGCACGGGCGGACGCCGGGCCAGGGCAAGCGCGGCTGGTGGCGCAAGCTCATCATCGTCAGCGGCATCCTGCTGCCCTTCCTGCCGCTGCTCGGCAACACGGCGGGCTGGATCATGACCGAGATGGGCCGCCAGCCATGGTTGGTCTACGGCCAGCTCACGACCGCGAACGGGGTATCGCCCAACTCCGCGGGCGAGGTGCTCGCCTCGCTGATCGTCTTCACCCTGCTCTACGGGGGTCTCGCGGTGATCGAGGCCGGGCTGATGCTCAAGTACATCAAGGCCGGGCTGACCGACGAGCCGCTGCCCACGTACGGCCGGGGCCAGCCCGGCGACTCCGTCGGTCCCGGCGGCCCAGGTCCCGACGGCCCTGGACCCGACGACGGGGCCGACGCCGGCACGTCGATGCACCTGGTCTACTGAGCGCGGAAGGTACCCGACAATGCACCTGTCTGACTTGTGGTTCATCGCGATCGCCGTGCTGTGGGCCGGCTACTTCGTCCTCGAGGGATTCGACTTCGGCGTCGGGATACTGCTGCCGTTCCTCGGCCGGGACGACATGGACCGGCGCGTCATGATCAACACGATCGGCCCGGTCTGGGACGGCAACGAGGTCTGGCTGCTCACCGCGGGCGGCGCGACCTTCGCGGCCTTTCCGCCCTGGTACGCCGCCATGTTCAGCTCCTTCTACCTGCCGCTGCTGCTCATCCTGATCGCGCTGATCATCCGCGGTGTCGCGTTCGAGTACCGCGGCAAGCGGGACGGCGCGGGGTGGCGGGGCCGCTGGGACGTCGCGATCTTCCTCGGCTCGGTGGTGCCGGCCCTGCTGTGGGGCGTCGCGTTCGGCAACATCGTGCGCGGCATCCCGCTGAACGCGGCCGAGCACTTCACCGGAAACTTCTGGACCTTCCTCAACCCGTACGCCCTGCTCGGCGGCGTCACCACGCTGGCCCTCTTCACCCTGCACGGCGCGCTGTTCCTGGCCCTGAAGACCACCGGCGAGCTGCGGACGCGGGCCAACGCGACCGCGTTGGCGGTCGCGGTCGTCGCCATCGTCGCGGGCGCGGGCTTCCTCGCCTGGACCGGCGCGTCGTACCGGGCGCCCGCGTCCTACGGTGGGGCGGCCGCGGGCACGCGCATCGCCTCGGTGGTGCTCGCGGGGCTCGCCGCCGTCATGCTCATCGGCGCGGCCCTGGCCAACCGGCGCGGCCGGGAGGGCGCGGCGTTCACCGCCAACGCGGTCGGCATACTCACGGCCGTCGCCAGCCTGTTCACCGCGCTCTACCCGCGCGTGCTGCCGTCGACCACGTCGCCTGCCTTCTCGCTGACCACCGCGAACGCGGCCGCCGCGGCGAACACCCTGGCGATCATGACAGTGGTGGCGTGCATCTTCCTGCCGCTCGTGCTCGCCTACCAGGCGTGGACGTACTGGGTGTTCCGCAAGCGGGTCAGCGCGCCGCCGTCGTCCAGGTTCGCCGTGCCCCTCGCACCGCCGCCGCCGCCCGCGACGTCCGGTACGTCCGGCTCGTCCGCGCCCCCCGGGCCGCGGGCCGCGCCGGGTGCCTGAGCCGCGGCAGGCACCCGCTGATGCGACCTCTTGACCCGCGCCTGCTCCGCTACGCGAGCGGCGCCCGCGTCCCGGTCGGCGGCCTGGCCGGGCTTGGCGTGCTCGGCGCCGGCCTGACGATCGCCCAGGCATGGCTGCTCGCGGACGTGATCACCCAGGTTTTTATCGACAAAGCGACTCTGCCGGTTGCCGTGCTCGGCTGGCTCGCGGCGATTGCCGCGGGCCGCGCGGTGACCGCGTGGGCGGCCCAGGCCTTCGCGCACCGCGCGGCCGTCACCGCGAAGGCACAGCTGCGCGGCGCGCTGCTGTCCCGGGTCATCGCGCTCGGGCCGGCCTGGCGGCAGTCCGACCACGACGCCGGCGGCGGTGACGACGAGGCCGGCCGCAGCGGCGGCGGGCCCAGGGGCGCCGCCGCGCTCACCCAGCTGGCCACCGTCGGCCTCGACGGCCTCGACGGCTACTTCACCGGCTACCTGCCCGCGCTCATGCTCGCCATCGCCGTGCCGCTGGCGGTGCTCGCCGCCATCACCGTCGCCGACCCGCTGTCCGGCATCATCGTGGTGTTCACCCTCCCGCTCATCCCGCTGTTCGGCGCGCTGATCGGCCTGGCCACCGGGGAGCAGGCCAGGCAGCGCGTGGACGCCCTCGGCAGGCTCGCCCATCATTTCCACGACGTGGTGAGCGGGCTGCCGACGCTGCGGGTCTTCGGCCGGGCGCGGGCGCAACGGGCCCGGATCGGCCAGGTCACCGGCGAGTACCGGCGGGCCACCATGGCCACCTTGCGGCTGGCGTTCCTGTCCAGCTTCGCCCTTGAGCTGATCGCCACCATGTCGGTGGCGCTCGTCGCGACCGAGATCGGGCTGCGCCTCGCCTACGGCCACCTGGACCTGCGCGCCGGCCTGTTCGCCCTCATCCTCGCCCCCGAGGCCTACCTGCCGCTGCGCAACCTCGGCACCCAGTTCCACGCCGTCGCCGACGGCCTGGCCGCCACGGGGGAGGTGTTCGCCATCCTGGAGGCGCCAGGCCCGGCCGGCCCGGTTCGGACGGTCGTGGCCCGGCAGGCCGCGGCGGGCCCGGGCATCATCGGCGTGGAGGACGTCAGCGTCCGGCACGCGGGCCGCGCCGAGCCCGCGCCTGCCCAGGTCAGTTTCACCGTCGCTCCCGGCCGCGTCACCGTGCTGACCGGGCCGAGCGGCTGCGGCAAGACCACGCTGGTGTCCTGCCTGCTCGGCTTCACCATTCCGTCATCGGGCACGATCAGCTTCCCGCCGGGCTGGGGTCCCGCGTCCGCGGCGGGCGGTCCGCGATCGACCGCGCCCCCGCCCCTCGTACCGAACGAGCGCGGGGTACTCGCGGCGGCGCCCGCTTCCCCGCCGGAGCGGCCGGACCTGCCCGCCGGCTGGCTGCCGCAGGAACCGACCTTGTTCGCAGGCACAGTGGGGGACAACATCAGGCTCGGCTGGCCCGGTGCGCCCGACGAGGCCGTGGCCGCCGCCGCGCGGGACGCCGCGCTCGACGACGTAGCCCTCGACCGGGTACTTGGCGAGCGCGGCGCGGGCCTGTCGGCCGGCCAGCGCCGCCGGGTCGCCCTGGCCCGCGCGCTGCTGCCCGCCGCGCCGCTGCTGCTGCTCGACGAGCCGACCGCGGGCCTGGACGCCGACCGCGAGGCGGTCGTCGCGCAGGCCTTGCGCCGTTACGCCGCCGCCGGGCACGCCGTGGTCGCGGTGAGCCACCGTCCGGCGCTCATCGCCGCCGCGGACGAGGTGGTCGACGTCGCGCCCGCCGCCGGAGGCGAGCGAGCCGGCGCCGTGCCCACGGAGGTCCCCGCATGACCGCCATCTCGGATAACAGCATCAAGCGCGCAGCGCAACCGCGAGCCGCCTCGTCTCGCGCCGGGCTCAGGGCCGGCAACCGGGCGCGGCTGGTCCTCGCGGCGGTGCTCGGCGCGCTCGCCGCGGCCTGCTCGGTGGGGCTGCTCGCCACCTCGGCCTGGCTGATCTCCCGGTCCGCGCAGCGGCCGCCGGTGCTGTACCTGATGGCGCCGGCCGCCGTGGTGCAGGCGTTCGGGCTCGGCCGGGCGGTCCTGCGCTACGCCGAGCGGCTGTCCGGGCACGACGCCGCCCTCCGGCTGCTGGCCGAGCGCCGGGTGCGCGCCTACGACGCCCTGGCCCGGCTCGCCCCGGCGGGGCTGTCCGGCTACCGGTCCGGTGACCTGCTCGCCCGGCTCGTCACCGACATCGACTCCCTGGCCGACCGCTGGCTGCGCGTCCGGCTGCCGTTCGCCGCCGCGGCGCTCGCCGGCGCCGGGGCGGTCACCGTCGTGGGGATCCTCATCCCCGCCGCCGGGCTCGTCCTCGCCGCGACGCTCGTCGTGGCCGCGCTCGCCGCGCCCGCCGTCGCGATCGCGCTGTCCCGCCGCGAGGAGCGGGACCTGGTCCCGCTGCGCGGCGAGCTGGCCGCCGCCACCATGGAACTGCTTGACGGGGCGGCCGAGCTCGCCGTGTTCGGCGCCGACCGGCGCGCGCTCGCCGCCGTCCAGGGCAAGGAGGCGCGGGTCGGCGAGGCAAGCATCCGTTCCGGGCATGCGCGGGGCGCGGGGGCGGCGGTGAGCGCGCTCGCGGGGGGCGCGGCCGTGTGGGGCGCGGTTTTCTTCGCGGTGCCCGCGGTGCGCGGCGGGGCACTGGCGGGCGTGCTGCTCGCCGTGGTCGTGCTCACCCCGCTCGCCGCGCACGAGGTGTTCGCCGGGCTCGCCTCCGCCGCGCAGCAGGTCCCCCGGTTGCGCGCGGCGCAGGCGCGGGTCGCGGAGGTGATGAGCGCCCGCCCCGGTGGCCGAGCCGCCCGCGCCGGCCGCATTGCCCGCGCCGCCCTACGACCTGGCGGTCCGTGGCCTGACCGCCGGCTGGGTCCCGGGGCAGGATGTGCTGCGCGATGCCTGGCTTGAGCTGCCCGCCGGGTCGCGCGTCGCTGTCACCGGCCCGTCCGGGTCGGGCAAGACCACCCTCGCCATGGTGCTGCTGCGGTTCCTCGACTACCGCGCCGGCGTGGTGACCCTCGGGGGAACGGACATCCGCACGCTGGACTCCGAGGAGCTGCGCTCGGTCATCGGGCTGTGCGAGCAGGACGCCCACGTCTTCGACTCCACCCTGGAGGTCAACCTGCGGCTCGCCAAGCCGTCGGCCACCGTCGGCGAGCTGCGCTCCGCGCTCGCCCGCGCCCGGCTGCTGAGGTGGACCGACTCCCTGCCGCGCGGCCTGGCGACCCCGGTCGGCGAGCACGGCGCCCGGCTGTCCGGCGGGCAGCGGCAGCGCCTCGCCCTGGCCCGCGTGCTGCTCGCCGACTTCCCCGTGGTGATACTCGACGAGCCCGCCGAGCACCTGGACGAGGAAACAGCCGGTGAGCTGACGAGGGACCTGCTGTCCGCGGTCGCCGGCCGCACCGTCCTGCTGATCACCCACCGCCCCGTCCCGCCGGGAACCGTCGACCAGGTGCTCCGCCTGGAAGACGGCCGGCTGGCACCCGCCCGGGTTCGTTCCGGCCGGGGATAACGTCGTCAAACGGGACACGGCAGGGCCCGGGCGAGCCGCCGGCGGCCGGGGCCTAGGATCGGGAGACGTGGCTAACGTTACCGATGCAACCCCGTGGGTGCTGGCTCTCCGCGCCTCCCATGACCGGCTCGCCGGCCTCGTCGCCGGGCTTGACGGCGACGGGCTGCGAGGGCAGTCCTACGACCGCGAGTGGTCGATCGCCGACGTGCTGTCCCACCTGGGCAGCGGCGCGGAGATCAACTCCCTGTACGTCGACGCCGCGGCGTCCGGCGGCGAGCCGCCGTCACGGGAGGCCTTCCCGGGCATCTGGGACACGTGGAACGCGCGGTCACCCGAGGAGCAGGCGGCCCGCTCGGTTGAGGCGAACGAGGCGCTGGTGACCCGGATCGAGTCGCTGACGCCGGAGCAGCGCGCGGCGTTCCAGGTGGCGATGTTCGGTCCCGTGCCGATGGACCTGGCGGGCTTCCTCAGCATGCGCCTGTCCGAGCACGCCGTGCACACGTGGGACGTCGCAGTCGCACTCGACCCCGCGGCCCGGGTCGCGCAGGACGCGGTCGAACTGCTCGTGGACACGGCGCCGCGGATGGCAGGCTTCGTGGGGAAGAAGGCCCCGGCCCCGGTGACCGTCGCCGTGACAACCGCCAACCCGGAGCGCGCCTTCACCCTGGACACCGGCGGGGTGAGCGTGCTGCCCGCGGGGGCGGAGACCACGACCGCCTCCGTGGCGCTGCCCGCGGAGTCGTTCATCCGGCTGCTTTCCGGCCGCCTGGACGACGAGGCCGAGCTCACGACCTCAGGCGTAACCCTGGCCGAGCTCAAGTCGGTCTTCCCCGGCTTCTGACGCCACGAGTTCGCGGGGTGAGCGGGCTTGGGTGCGGGTTTCGACGCTGACACTGCGGCCTTGCGGGTGGACGAGCTACTGCGCCCGTTCGGAACCGGGGAAAGAGCCGAGCAGGGGAAGCGGTACCTGAAGAGCGACCTTGAGTTCTTCGGCGTCACCGTGCCGGACCTGCGGCGCGTGGTGAAGGACGCGGTCAGGGGCTATCCCGGCCTTGACCGTCAGGCCGCCGTGGCGTGGGCAGTGGCGCTGTGGCGCGAGCCTGTCTACGAGCGCCGCGCGGCCGCGGTCGAGGTCCTCCGCCTGGCGGGCAAGCAACTGCGCGCCAGCGACCTCGCCACCATCGAGACGCTGATCCGTGACGCGCGCACCTGGGCGCTCGTTGACTCGCTCGCCGGCGACGTCGCCGGCGGCATCGCGCTGCGCGACCCGTCGTCGTGGCCGCTCATCGATGCCTGGGCCGCCGACGAAGACTTCTGGGTGCGCCGTTCCGCGCTCCTTGCCCTGCTGCCGGGGGTCCGCGCCGGCCAGCCCGACCTCGGCCGGTTCGACCGGTACGCCGCCTTGATGCTGGCGGACAAGGAGTTCTTCATCCGCAAGGCGATCGGCTGGGTACTTCGGGAGATCTCCAAGCGGGATCCCCGTTGGGTCGCCGACTGGACGGCGCGCCATGCCGCGGTGATCTCTGGCGTCACCTTCCGCGAGGCGGTCCGCCGCCTGCCCCCGGATGAAGCCGCCCGCCTTCGCGCCCTCCGCGCGGCGGTACCCGCCTCAGGTCCCTCGGGCTAGCGGTCTTCGGGGTAGCGGGCTTCCAGGGTGTCCATCATGCGGTGCCCGTTGTCGTAGTCATGGCTTCGCTCTGTGTCGTGCTGCTGTTGCTCGGTTAGCTGCCTCTCTAGGTCATCCCAGCTGTCCGCCACCACCGTTGCGGCCCATGTGCCGTCGCCCGTGGGGGGTTGCTGGTTGCCCGTGCGTGTGGCCAGCCGCGCCTTTGCGTCCCGTGAGCTGAACACGTGCCAGCCGTTGAACCGCTCGGCCACCTCAGCAGCCCTGGCCACGTCCGTCATGCGCTGTGTGTGTGCCGCTTCCGTTTTCAGCATCGGCTGACTGGCCATAGTTCCCTACCTCCCGTAGTGCCGTGAGCAAGAAAGTAGCGAGATGGTTACTCAGCGTAAAGAGGTATGACAACATAATTGCCATGGCTGTCCACATCAACGGGAACCTGGCCACGCACTTCGGGCGGCAGGTCAGGAAAGAGCGGCTAGCGCGCAGCTGGTCACTGCGTGAACTGTCGGCCCGTACGGGTATCGACTTCTCTCACCTGTCACGCATCGAAGCGGGGAAGCGCCCGCCGACCGAAGCGATAGCCGATGCCATGGATAAGGTGTTTCCGGGGCGTAGGGGATGGTTCCGGGAGTTTTACGATGACTCCAAGTCTGCGATGCCGCCCGGGCTGCGATCGTGGACAGAGATAGAAGACAAGGCCGCGCGGCTTAGCGTGTGGTGCCCCGGCACTGTTCACGGACTGTTTCAGACTGAGGCTTACGCGCGGGTGTTCCTGTCCACGCTGGCCAGCGTGCCCGCTGAGGTCGTGGAAGCGCGCCTGGCGTCCCGCATGGAACGGCAACAGCGTGTCCTTCGCCGAGACGATCCCCCGGCCGTGGAGTGCATCATCGATCACGTGGCCTTGTTCCGTGGGGTCGGCTCCCCCGAGATCATGGCCGCTCAGATGCGCCACCTGCTCGACGTGGCCACGCTGCCCAACGTCACGCTCCAGGTCCTTCCGGCTGTTGCCCATCCCGCCACCGCGTCTGAGCTGATCATCGCGGACAACAGCGCCGCGTACGCCGAGCACCTGGCCGCTGGCGGGGTCTACACCGATCCCGAAACGATTACCCGCCTTGAACTGATCTTCACTACGATTCGTGGCGAGTGCTACCGCGCTTCCGACAGTGCGGCAACCATCGGGAAGGCGGAAAAGCTATGGACTGGCGCAAGTCGTCATTCAGCGGTCAGAACGGCTCGTGTGTCGAGACAGCCTCAGCAGACGGCGTGATCCTGGTGCGGGACACCACTGACCGTCAGGGGGGAACGCTCGCGTTCACGGCCGACGCCTGGGCGGGTTTTACTGCGTCGCTGAGGTAGCGCGGCGTGCGGCGGGGCGTCTCCGGTTGCCGGGGGCGCCCCGCTTGCCTTTCCGTGGGATGGCGGAGGGGTCACTAGCGGCACCCGGTCCTTGGCGTGTTCCTTTACGAGGTTAAAAAACCTCGGGCGGGTAGCCACTGAGGCATGCTCAGGATCAGGAAGTGGTTCGGCAAGAGACGGCAGGTCATCTGGGCCGAGCCGGAACTCCCTCCCTTCGTCAAGATCAACCCCATGGCCGTCGGCTCGACCGCCGGCCTCCAGCCCGGTGACATGACCATGGCCATCATGGCCAGGGAGTTCCTCGACCTCCCTGACGAAGACGAGGTATAGGGCCGAGCGCGAGTTCCGCACTCGGGGAAGCGTTTCTCGCCACGGCGGCGCTTGAAGCGCGCTTAGCGGGTCCCGCGCGGGGCGCGGTCGGCGCCGCGAGCGCGCGTCGGCTCCCCGCCGGGAAGCTCACGCCGCCACTCCGCCATGCCACCAGCCACCCTTCATTCGCAGGTCTGAGCGGCAATCTCACGTGCTGCCTGGCAGCACGCGGCTGGCCCAGTGGGCTGCGGCCGACAGGCCGAGGGCAAGGCCTGCGTACATCAGTCCGAGCAAGGCCCACCCGAGCTGGCCGAGTCCCAGGATCAGGGAGGTGACCAGGATCGGCCCGAGCGAGTCGTAGATGCGCGTGCCCATCGCGAACGCGCCGAGGTACTCGCCCTGGCGGTCTTCTGGGGCAAGCCCGTAAGACAGGCTCCAGCCGCCCGCTTGCTGCAGCACCTCCCCGAGGGTGAGCAGCACGGACCCGGCGCCCAGGACGATGATCGCGGCGGGCGCGGGCAGAGCCCTGGTGCTCGCGAGGACCAGGCAGGCAGCCAGCAGCAGCGCCCCCGACCTGCGCACCGCCCGGGCGGCACCGGGCACCGTGTCCGTGCCGCGGCTGGCGCGCACCTGGAGCGTCACCACGAGCAGCGTGCTGACCAGGAACGCGGCGGCGACGGTCCAGGCTGGCGCGGGCGTGCGGCGCACGATCCACAGCGGCAGCCCCACGGTGATGATGGCGCCATAGGTCATCAGCAGCCCGTTGAGCACGCAGACCGTGAGGTAGCGCAGGTCGCGCAGCACCGGGCGCGCACGGGCGGCCCGCGCCTGCCGGGATGGCGGCCCGGAACCGGCAGTCGAGGTCCCGGCAGGCCCGTCATCGGCAGGCCCCGCGGGCAGCGGCCGGGCGGGCGGTGCCGCGGGCAGGGTCAGCAAGATCACGGCAGCGATCGCGAACGAGGCAGCGTCGGCGAGCACGAGGGAAACGAAGGCGGCGCGGGTGCCAACGGCCAGCGCTGCCCCGCCAGCCAGGGCGCCGAGCGCCCAGCCGGCGCTGCTGACGGCCTGGTTGTAGGCCCTGGCCCGGACCCGCTGCTGCTGTCCCGCGATCCGGGACAGGTAGCCGGCCCGCAGCGGAGACCCTCCCACCTCCGCCAGCGAGGCAACCGCAGCGAGCGTCACGAACTCCCCGAAGGTGCGCACGAACGGATAGGCCGCGTACACGACCGCCTGGACGACCGTCACGAGCACCCAGACGCGCCGGTACCCGAACCGGTCGCCAAGCGAGCCGAGCGGCACCGCGCCGATCATCGCCGCCAGGCCCGCCAGCGACAGCCCCAGGGCCACCGAACCCGCCGCAAGCCCGGCGAAGCGGGTGAAGAACAGCACGCTGACCGTCAAGAACATGCCGGTCCCCGTCGCATCGACGAGAGATACGAACGCGTACCTGCGCAACGGCCCGGCGGGGGGAAGCATGGCACGGGCCCGTGCCGCGACCGCCGCAAAACCAGGCATCCGGGTCACGATATCAGCCCGCTCAGGGGCCATTCGCTGGCGCGCGGCTCAGGCCCATTAGGCACAAGGCCGGTTAATCGAGGGTTCGCCGCTTGCCGTCGCGGAGGCGGCCGCGGGCGGGGCCGCCCGCGGCCGGGACGGCCCCTGCTTACCACGCGCCCCCGCGGCAACAGGGTTACCAGTAAACTTTTCGCATCAGGTAGACTTTTCACCGGATGTAAAGAAAAGACGTTCGGAGCGTCTTTTCTTTACCGGTCGTGAGATGTTTACCGGTAAACCCGCTGGCGCGGCCCCGCCCGGCCGGAGCGGGCCGGCGCGGAGCGTTCCCGCGCTCAGCCGCCCGGTGGTCATTTGCTCAGCGTCGCCGCGATCAGGTCAAGCGCCGCGCCGACCGGGCCGATCGAGGCGGGCAGGTTGAGGAACCCGTGCAGCATCGTGGTGACCATGACCTGCCGTACGTCGACGCCGGCCGCGGCGAGCGCCGCGGCGAACGCCTGGCCGGACGGGCGCAGGTCGTCGTACTCGGCGTTGAGCACCAGGGTGGGGCACAGCCACGGGGGCCGTACCCGCGCCAGCCAAGCCTGTTTCATTCAATGACATGTCCCGGGCTGGCTTGAGGCGCGTGGCCGGGCGCGTTCGGCCTGCCCCGATCGCTCAAGATCCAGGGCAAACGTCACGCGTATTCACAAATAGCAACGACCGGGCGGCACCCTTCTGATTCGTGGTATTGAAAAGTCAACTAGCCGTGTCATGATGCATTCATGGGGGGTGCGTATGTCTGAGACGCTTTCTGCTGAAGATGAGACGGGGCAAGCCGAGCCGGAGGCCGCGCCGAGCCGTTTCCCGGTTCTTCGTTCCGGTGCCCTCGCCGATCTGCGGCGCGTCGGTATCAATCCGAATTTCTGGTATCCGGTCGCCGTTTCGAGGAGCGTGCGGAGGGGAAAGGCGTTCGCCGCCGCCTTCGCGGGTGAACGGATCGCCCTGTACCGCGGCGAAAGCGGCACGGTCTACGCGCTGGAGGACCGGTGCGCGCATCGGCAGATACCGCTGAGCATGGGCGTCGTAGAGGGCGACGCGCTGCGCTGCTGCTATCACGCCTGGGCCTATCGCGGTAACGGCCGCATTTCGCAGATACCCTACCTGCCCAAGAATGCCGCAAGGCCGCCGCGCGGCGTCCGCTCCTACCCGGTCCGCGAGGCTTACGGCCTGGTGTTCGTCTTCCCCGGAGATCCGCGGAACGCGGACGAGGCGACGTTGCCCGAGCTGCCGGAATTCGATTCCCCCAAGCACAAGACCATGACCTTCTCCCGCACGGTGAGCTGCCATTACTCGTTCATGCACGAGAACCTCCTTGACATGAACCACCAGTTCCTGCACCGCGGCGTCGTCGGCAGGATCAAGCCCACGCTGCTCGGCTACGACACCACTCCGCATTCGGTGGAGGCCCGCTACCGGTTCACCCATGCCGGCGGGAAGAAGAACCGCGGCGCGGGCATCCTCGCCAGCAAAGGCGTCGGCGGCACCTCCTCGCCCGACGTCATCACCATTCGGACCGGGTACCCCTACCAGACCCTGCAGCTGGTTCCCGAGAACGCCGACCTTCCCGCGTTCTCCCTCTGGGTGGCCTACGTGCCCGAGGATGCCGAGCAGCGGACCAATCACGTCTACGGCCTGCTCATGGTCGAGAAGCCGCCGGTCCCCGGGGTCATCCACCTCGCCTGGCCGCTCATCAGGCGCTTCACGGAACGGGTCTTCGCCGAAGACCGGACGGCGGTCGAAGCCGAGCAGCGAGCCTGGGACGAGCAGGGCGAGGACTGGAACCACGAGGTGTTTCCCCTCATCATGGACGTCCGTGACGTGCTGCGCGGCAACGGCGTCCCCCTTCGCCAGGGATCCGCCCTCTGCGGCGGCGCCGCGCTGTGCGCGAACTCAGCGCGGGCGCGCCCGGCACCACGGGCCGGCGGATAAACCGGGCTGCGCTACAGCGCGGGCGGGTCGGCGACTGGCTTGATCCACCGGCGCCACTGTGCCTGGGGCGAGTAGCCGGCCGCGTGCCACAAGGCCTGCCCCAGCTCGTTACCGTCAAGGACCATCGCGTCAAGGCGCGTGGCGCCGAGGGACCGCAGTCTCGCCGCGCCCGCGCCGAGCAGTGCCTGGGCAATGCCTTGGCGCCGCATGGCCGGATGGACCGCCAGCCGGTACAGGTGCGCGCGCCACCCGTCCCAGCCGGCGATGAGCGTCCCGACGATGCGGTCCCCTTGCCGCGCGATAAGGCATGCTCCAGGGTCGCGGTCAAGCAGGGTGAGTACCGCTTGGGCCGTATCGCCTGGCCGGCCGTCGTTCTCGGCAGCGACGGCCCACAGCGCAAGCAGTTCGGGAACATCGCCGGGTGTCGCGATGTCCAGGCCGACGTCTTCGGGCAGTGACCGGGGTGCGCTCATCCGGGCCACTGTAGCGGTCACCAGTCCGCCGTGGCGGAGCGAGCGCCCGGAGGTGTAACACTGAGCGGGAAGACGTTCGCGGCGACGGAGAGGCCTGCCTGATGCTGGCGGTGGCGCTTGCCCTCTTGTCCGCGGTCAGCTTCGGTGCGTCGGACTACGCGGCCGGCCTGGCCACCCGGAAGGCGAGCGTGCTCCAGGTGACGCTCGTGGCCCAGGTGACCAGCCTGACGGTGGCGCTGCTTGTCGCGCCCTGGTTCAGCCCGCTGCGGTTGTCGGCGGCCGCCGCCGGGTGGAGCGCCGCCGCGGGGGTGGCGGGGATCTTCGGCGCCCTGACGCTCTACATGGGTTTCCGTCATGCCGACTTCAGCGTGGCGAGCACGCTCAGCGCGGTCGGGTCCGCGGCCTTGCCCGCTCTGGCCGGCCTGCTGTTCGGCGAGCGGCCGCCGGCGCTCGCCCTGGCCGGGATCGCGCTCGCGATCCCGGCCATCGCCGCCATATCGGCGGGTCCGGGCGCGGCTGACGGGGTGCCGTCCGCCGACGGCAGGACGGCCACCGGGCGGCACCTGGCCGGCGTCGCGTACGGCCTGGCGGCGGGCGCAGGCTTCGCGTTCTTCTTCATCGGCTTGAACCGGGCGGGCAGCGGCAGCGGCCTGTGGCCGGTCATCGTGGCGGAAGCGGTGTCGCTGCCGGTCCTGCTCGGCTGCATGGTGCCGGCCAGGCAACTGGGGCTGCCGCCGCCCGGCTCGCGGTCGCTTGCCGCGGTGACGGGCGCGACCGGCGCCATCGGCACCTCCCTGTTCTTCGTCGCGTCCCATCACGGGCTGCTCGCGGTCACCGCGGTGATCACGTCGCTGTACCCGGGCGGCACCATCCTGCTCGCCCGGATCCGGCCCGGCGAGCGGCTCAGCGCGGTGCGGCTGGCCGGCCTCGCCCTCGCGGGTGCCTCGGTCGCGCTGATCGCGGTCGCGGGCGCGGGGTAAGACTCGGTTATGGTGCTGACTGACGCGTCGCGGCGCCCGCGCCGGTTAAGCCGGTGGACGGGCCGTCGGGTTCCCGGTGTGGTCTTCCCGCTAGGCGAACGCGGAGTCCCACATGTCGTGCCTGGTGTAGAGGCGCTCGACTTCGCCCAGCTCGACCTCGGCGTCCTCGGCGCGGTCCACAGCCCGGCCGGCGACCCACCAGTCAGCGCCGGGCAGGCCGGCGGACAGGTACGCGCGAGTTCCCGGACCGTACTGCTGTCCCGGACGCCGCCGCTGAGCCGAGACTTCGCCGTGGGCAGGCTCCCAGAGCCGGACCGAGCCCGGGTCACTGCCGAGCACGACCGCGTTGTACCAGCGCCACACCACGACGGCGGCGCCCGCTGCCTCGGCGATGGCTACCAGGTGGCCCGGCAGCACCCGCTCCCGCCGCGGTGCGGGAAACTGCGGTGCGTACCTGAAGGAGGCAATAGCGCCGTCGGCTACGACGGCGCACGCGTCCTCTTCGGACCGCAGCACGATGCCGCGGCGGAGCCGTGGGCTAATCACCCGAATTGGCATGCCCCGCGGAAGCAGGGCAAAACCGTTGCCTTCTGATTGAGCAAACGTGAGTCTGCTGGTTCATTAGGCAGCCTCGCCTTGCGGTGAGGCGGTCCCCGTCTTGCCCGGCGGGTGCCGGCGCGGGGTTGACGTTTCACGGCCTCCTGCGTTGCCCGCTCGCGCGGGCTCGGTCTCACGGGTGGCTCCGCGTCCTGCCACCGGGCCACTCCCGGCGGGATCCTGTTCACCGCCAGGCGAGGGCTCGCCGAGTCGGGCGAGGTTCACCGCGGCGTTGAGGTCACGGTCGGTCCTCAGGCCGCAGTGCTCACATTCATACATCCGGTCGGCCAGCGTCAGGTTTGGCTTTCGCCTGCCGCAGCCCGAGCAGAGCTTGCTCGACGGGAAGTAACGTCCGGCTTCCACCAGGGCGGAGCCGTACCACCTGGTCTTGTAGGCCAGCATGCGCCGCACCTCGGCGAGGGCGGCATCGGAGAGGGCGCGGTTCAGGCCCCGCTTGCGGGCGCCGCGGCCGAGCGCATCCCGGAGGCGTTCAGCGTCTCGACCGTGATGACCTGGTGGCGCTGCGCCAGGGACGTGGTTGCCTTGTGCAGCACGTCGCGGCGCACGGCGGCCGCGTGCGCGTGGACCCGGCCGATGCGCCGGCTCGTCCTGGCCCACCGCTTCGACGGCGGCCTGCGGGTCCTGGCTTCCGGGTCCCAGGGGCCCTGCTGGCGGGCGGCCCTGCGCTGCAGTGCCCGCAGCCGCCCCTGCGCCGCGGCCAGGGACTTCGGGGCCGGGACCCGCCCGGTCTCACGCCCGTCCGGGGCCGCGATCACCAGCAGGGCGCCGGCCTTCACCCCCACGTCCACGCCCACCGCCGGCCCCCGGCGCCGGCGGGCTCGTGAACACCCGCGGAACGCCGGACGATGACCTGGAACGCCACGTGCCACCGGCCAACCGCGTCCTCCAACACGGTCGCGGACAGGACCCGCGCGGTGCCCGCCTCGATCCGGCGGGCGAGCTTGCGGGTCGACTCCTGCGCCCGGACCCGCCCCAGCCGCGGCAGCGTGACGTGATGCCGGTCAGCCTCCACGCGCAGCGCCCCGGTGGTGAACCGCACCGACCGGCGCGACCGGGCCGACTTGAACCGCGGGAACCCGGCCGCGGCCCCGGCCCGCTGGCCCTTCCTCGACCTCGACCACGCGTCGAGCCCGCGGGCGAGGGCGTCCAGGCCGGTGTTGTAGGCCTCCTTGTGTTGTCCGCCCACCACGGGGCCACGTCGCCCTTGCGGCGATTCCACTCCCTGCGCAGCCCCGCCAGCGACCAGTCCAGCGCCGGGGTCAGGCAGGCCTCGGCGATGCCGTAGGAACGCTCGGCCCGCCGCTGGTCCATGACGGCCCTCACCAGCGCGAGCATCGTGTTATGCGCCTTCCGCGCGGCGCCCGCGTGCGACCGCAGCGCCCGGACCTGCGCCGGGGCGGGATCCAGCGCGAACCGGTAGGCCTGCGCCGTCCACCCCGCCGGAACCTCGAACCTACCCACCGGCCCGTGCCGCCTCGCGCCCGGCGGCAGTCACCGCGCGCACGGCCAACTCGTCGGCCGCATGCCCGCTCACCGCTGCCCAACTGGTGAGGCCGGGCCACCTGACGGCGCAGGTCACGGCGCTGACCTTGACAAGACACACGCGCGCACGCCACCACCACCCGGCCGGGCTCACCAGCGATGGCCGCGTCCACCCAGATCGCGCCCGCGTCCAGGCGGCGGGCAGCCGCCGGGACCCGGTCCTCCCGGAACCACCGGTACGCGGCCTGCGGCTGCACACCATTCGCACGCGCCTGCTCACCCAGCTTCACACACTCATTAAAACATACATTCGATCACACTTACTCGCGAAATGCCGAGCAGGGCAAAACCCTGGGCAGGGTTCCGCCGCCCTCGCCAGGCATGATCGGTGATCTGCCGGGAAGTAGTGGCCCGAAGGCCTTGGCCGGCCCCGGGATACCCGAGCACGGGCGGGCCAGCGGCCGGGGCAGGTACGGCGGTGCGCGCAGGAGGATGGCCATGGGTGACGAGCTGTCTGTCACGGTTCGCCGCGAACGGGGCGTCGTGATCGCGGAGGTCGCCGGGGACATGGACATATCCACGGCGCCGCGGCTGGGAGAGCACCTGTTCACGCTGGCCGACAGCGGGCAACCGCTGATCGTTGACCTTAACAGGATCACTTTCATCGATTCGACCGGGCTTGGGGTCCTTATCGCCACGGCCCGCCGCGCTGGCGTGCACGGCGGCAGCCTGCACGCGGTCTGCTCCCGGCCGCAGACCCGTAAGCTGCTGTGGCTGACCGGGGTGGACCGGCGGATCCCGCTCACCGCCACCCTGGCCGGGGCGCTAACGCACCTGACGGGATCCGGCGAGGCCCTCGGCTAGCGTTGTTGCCTCAGTTCGTCCAGGACGCCGGCCGTTGGACGCCGGCCGGTGGGCAGAGTCGTCGGTCGCTGGCGAGGTTTCCGCGGCACGGTCGCGCAGGATAACGTGGGGGCATGCGAGCGGCGCGACTTCACGGGGCCGCGGACCTGCGGGTCGGGCAGGAGCCGGCGCCGGAAGCAGCGGCTCGCCAGAGTCTCGTGCGGGTTACCGCGGTTGGCATCTGCGGCTCTGACTTGCACTGGTACTCCGAAGGCGGCATCGGCGACGCCAAGGTCGCCCGGCCCGTGGTGCCGGGGCACGAGGGCGCGGGCGAGATCGCGGACGGCCCGCGGCGCGGGGAACGGGTCGCGATCGACCCGGCGATACCCTGCGAGCGCTGCCGGGCCTGCCGTGACGGGTACCGGAACCTCTGCCACAACATCGTCTTCTCCGGGCACGGCGAGACCGACGGGATGATGCGCGAGCTCATGCCATGGCCGTCGAACCTGCTGCACCCGCTGCCGGATTCGGTGTCCGACGCGGGAGGCGCGATGCTCGAGCCGCTCGGCGTGGCCCTGTGGGCGCTGGACCTGGGGCACGTCCCGTTCGGCGGCTCGGTCGCCGTGGCCGGGTGCGGGCCGATCGGGCTGCTGCTGATCCAGTTGCTGCGGGCCGCCGGCGTGTCGCGGATCGTCACGGCGGAGCCGCTGGCGCACCGGCGCGAGGCGGCGCTCAGGTGGGGTGCGGATGAGGCGGTCACGCCGCGAGACGACATGTCGGGCTACGGGGCGGACGTCGCATTCGAACTGGCCGGGAGCGACGACGCGGTGCGGATCGCGCTGGAGTCCGTACGGCCGGGAGGACGGGTTGTCCTCGGCGGGATCCCGGACTCGGACACGACCACGTTCCGTGCGTCGCTCGCGCGGCGCAAAGGCCTGACGATCGCGATGGTGCGGCGCATGAACGAGGTCTACCCGCGCGCGATCGACCTGGCGGCGCGCGGTGTGGTGGCGCTGGACCCGCTGGTATCGTCGCGCACTCCGCTCACGGACGCCGCGCAGGCGTTCGCCGCCGCCGAGCGGCGCGCCGGACTGAAGGCGATCATCGTCCCGTAGCCTCGGCGCGCGGCCGGCGGATCGTGGTAAGCATGCGCAGGCCCTCCCGTGACATGGGGTTGGGCAGGTAGATGCTCCCGATCGCGATGGCGATCGGGCCGAGCGCGGCCGGATCGGGGTAGGCCAGGTAGAGCGGCTCGTAAACCGGCTGGAACTTGTCCTTGAACTGCCGAAGCGACTGGAACCCGTACGCCGGCTCCATGGTGTCGGCGATCATGTCGAGCGCGCGCTGCAACGCCCACGGCTGCTCGCCGCGGTCACCGTCTCTGTCGCCGCCGTCGGCGCAGTTGCCGCGGTTCAGCCCGGCCAGCGGCGAGCCGGAGAGGCTGACGAAGCGCGCCCCTTCTTCCTGGAAGGTCAGCGCCGCCGTGGCGATCAGGAACTCCATCACGCCGCGGACCGTTCCTCCGGTGTTCCTGCGCATGAGGTCGATCGTCCAGCCGACCGGGCGGCCGCCGTCGTAGACGGGCAGCCAGCTCGTGATGGCGTGCAGCTTGCGGTTCGCGTCCACCGCGACCAGGCAACGGACGTTGGGGTCGTTGAGCTCGTCAAGGCCGCCCAGCATGAAGTTCATCTCGGGCAGGCCCTTGTCCGCCACCCACTTCCCGGAGATCTGGCGGACCTGGCCGCGGAGCTCAGGCGGCATCTCCGGGTAGCACCACCACTCGGCGGTGATGCCCTCCCTTGCCGCCTTATTCAGCGCGGCCCGCACGATCTGCCACTTCTTGCCCGCGAACTGCAGCTTTCCCAGGGGGATCAGGGTGTCTTCGGCGATCTGCACCGACCGCCAGCCGAGGCGCTGCGTCACGGCCCGGGCCCGCGCCGTGACACTGTAGAGGCAAGGCTGCAGGCCACGGTCCTCGCAGAAGCTGGCGAACCCCGCGATCGCCGCATCGAAGGCGCCCGGGTCGCCGTACGGCTCGCCAACGGTGAGCGCCACTCCGGCGACGGCCCGGTAGGCGATGGCGGCTCGCCCGTCCGGGCTGATCCAGTACATGTTTCCCGGCCAGGTCGTCATGTAGGAAAGCGTCGAGCCGCCGCGGATGAGGATGGCGCGCGCCCTGTCCGCCGCGTCGGTATCGCTGTCGGTGCCGGTGTGCAGGAAGAACGCGGTCACGGCGGGGAGTGCCACGATCCAGAACAGCAGGAAGACCGACCCGTAGAGCAGCCGCCCGACCAGCCCGGCCGGCAGGAAGCGGTCGCTGAACAGCAGGCTGGCCAAGGAACCGCATCGGCAGGTCCCGCGCCGGCCCGCCGGGCCGCGGGCGCGACGCCGGAGCGGTCTTGCAGCAGGTAGGTGAGCAGCAGGAACGCGCCCAAGCTCACGGCGAGCGCGGCGGCCAGGGTGGCCGTCAGCTTCCTGACGGCCCGGCTGTCCGCGGTCTGGTCGAAGCGGCGGCGGGTGACCAGCAGCACGAGCAGCGTCGCGACCGACAGGACCGCCGCCTCCCTGGCGGCCGGGATCGCCCGGGCCCAGGTCTATCGGCCGGCCCGGGCGCCCGCTATGAACGGAGCCGACCGCATAGGCGACCCAGAGGCTGACCGCGAGCACGGCCAGGTTGATGATCACCGCGAGCCACCAGGCGTCGCGCCGCCCGCGGCGCAGCCCGAAGGCGCACAGCAGCAGGAGCAGCGCGGGGCCGGCCTGCACGGGCACGCCGGTCCACGGGGCGTAGAGCCGCTGCTCGCGCAGGCCGTGGCCCTGGGCGGCGGACAGCAGGGAGGACAGCGACATCGGGCCGTGCGCGCTGGCCACGAGCTCGGCCAGGATCGCGCCGAGCGCAGGCCCCGCGACGAGCATGCCGACAAGCACCCGTGCCTCGTGCCGGGGCGCGCGCGGTTTCGCCCATGGCCAGGCGCGGTTGTCCGCGAGCGCCGCGGCGACGAGGCCAGCCGCCGCGCCGCACGCCAGCGCGACCTGCTCCAGGTGCCCGATGTACATCACGCTGATCGTGATGGCGGTGCTCAGCAGCAGCCGTAGCCGGCGGCGCCACAACGGGGAAAGCGTGCTGCTCAGCGCGAAGGCGACGCCGAGCAGGCCCGGCAGGGCGCCGACCGTTGTCTCGCCGGCCATGGCGCTGAGCCCCGGCTCGTGCGCCAGGTGGGCCTGCTTGATCAGCCCCGCGGCTAGCAGCAGCCCGGCCGCCTGGCTGACCAGCAGCGTGCTGAACGTGCGGGCGGTCCCCATCCGGCGCTCGGCTGAGGCGAGGAATACCAGGCTGAGCAGGGTGATGGCCAGGTAGCTGTCCAGGCCCGACGCCCATAGGCCCGTGCTCAGCGGACTCCACCAGTAGCCGCGCCCAAGCGGCGGCAGGCCGGCGGTTACGTAGCCGGCCAGCCAGCGGGGCGGCCCGTGAGTGATGCTGCCGGTGACCAGCCCGGCGACCCAGAGGGCGGCCAGGTAACACATCGTCGCGGGGCTGCGCCGCAATAGCGCGCGGGCCAGGGCGGGCAGCGACAGCCGGCGCAGCCCGTCCCAGGGGAGCCGGCGGGGGCGCCGTTCGGGCATGACGGGAGTACCGTGCTGCGGGTCGGCTTCGATCTGGCCCGGGCGATGCTGTACAGCGGTCATCGCGTGCCCTCCGTGCCGCCGGGCCGCCCGGTCACCCAGGTAGGCCCGTGCTTCAGCGCGGCCCGCTTGGCCGGCCGGTCAAGCCTGTCCAAACGATGCATTAAAGCCACTCTCATCATCATGTCGCGCTGAGGGTACATGTTCCGCTGCCCGTGTGCACGTGGTTCCGCTCCGCTCCGGGTGGCCTGGCCGCCGAGACCAGGCCGGCATATTGCCGGGGACGCCAAAGCCCATCCGCCAGTCAAGCCTGCGCGGCCCGCCGCCCGACCCCCGGTGGACCCGCCCTGGCGGGTGTGGTTCGCTTAGCCCTATGCCAACGGCCGCTGCCTTCCGTTCCCGGCTCGTCGCCCGTGAGTTCCTGTACGGCGGCTGGTCGGTGATCGCGTCACCGCTGAGCGTGGGCCTGCTGGCCGCCGCGGGCCTGGACTACGTGGTGATCGACCTGCAGCACGGCGCGGCCACCGAAGCTGACCTGCCCGCGATGACCGGCGCGATCCGGCTCGCGGGAGCGACGCCCGTCGCCCGCGTCCGGCATGCCAGTACCGCCGACATCGGGCGGGCCCTCGACCTGGGCTGCGAAGGCGTCATCGTACCCAACGTCGACGGGGCCGCCCAGGCTCGCCAGGTGGCCGGCGCGGTGCGCTACCCGCCCGCCGGGCACCGGTCCGCTGGCGGGGTGCTGGCCGCGGCGGAGCCGTTCTGCCTCGTCATGGCCGAGTCGGCCGGAGCCGTCGCCGACCTCGACGCCACCTTGGCCGTCGACGGCGTTGACGGGATCTACGTTGGCCCGAGGGACCTGTCACTGTCCCTGGGGTGCGCGTTCGACCCGGATGACCCCGAGCTGAACCGGGCGCTGCAGCGCGTCTGGGCGGCGTGCGCCGCCGCTGGCAAGCCTGTCGGCGTGCACGCCACCAACGGTGCTGTCGCCCGGCGGTTCGCCGATGCCGGCAGCACCCTCATCACCACCGTCGCCGACGCGGCCGCGATTACCAGGGACGCCGCCGCCCAGCTCGGCCGCGCCCGCGCCTGACCACCCGGCAAGCGGGCGGGCCGCCTCGGCCGGCCCGCGCGGTGGTGCTTGGTATGCCAAGCGATGGTTGGTATATTTAGCAGCAGGATCGAGGAAGTGAGGTGGGCTATGGGTACCACCGTTCGGGAGGAAGTGCAGGAAGAATTCCTGACCACCCTCCGCAAGGGCCAGGACATCGCGCTTGACGCGCTCAAGGCCCTGGTCGAGGCTGTTCAGTTCGTCACCCCCGCGGTGCCGGCCGTCCGTGTGCCGCTAGGTGACCGGCTGCCGACGGCGCATCAAGTGGTGGCCGACGGCTACGACTTCGCTGAGCGACTGCTCGCCAACCAGCGGCAGTTCGCCGACGAGGTGATCACGGCAGCGTCTCCGCTGCTGCCGCGCAGGGCAGAGAAGGCCGCTGAGTGAGGCCAGAGCGCACGCGGTAAGCGCGCGCGGGCAGGAGCGGTTCGTGGCGGCCCCGGGAATTCATCCCGGGGCCGCCATGTGCACAACGGGGTCAGGTCACTTCCTGAGCGGTCCGTCCGGGCCCAGTTCAGCGCGATCTGCGCTGCCCAGGCGTCGATGGCCGCCCAGTCGCGGTTCAGCTGGTCCGGCTCCCCGCCGTGGACATGAGCTGGCCGGCGAAGGCCGCGACCTTGTCCTGCCAGCCGTCCTCCAGCGGCCCTTTCATGCCGGTGACCAGGACCGTTCCCTCGGCGACCCTCGTCAGTCCCTTGGCTTGCAGCAACTCGTTCATGATCGGGATGACCCGCTCCCAGCGATCCTGCTCTTCCTGGTCAGGCAGCTCGCCTGTCTTCTTGTCGGGCCTTGGCGCGGCCTGAGTAGTCAGGACCGCGTACCTTGTGCCCGGCTCAAGGCGGACCTTGCGCAGGAACCTCCTGGCGTCCCCCTTCGGTTTCCCTATGCGGCCGGGCGAACTGAAGACGTACAGGTCCGCCTTGGGCAGGTGTCGCGGGTTCGCGTTCCTGACATGCTGGACGCTGACGGTAACGTCCTTGGCCGCCGCGGGGCGGCTGCTCACTGGTTCGGGTCCCCCTCGCCGCGTGGCCTGGCCGGCAGGGTGGTCAGCGCCAGCACGCAGCCGGCCAGGGCGACCGCCGCCGCGGTGAGCAGCCCGAGACCGCCTCCGCTGATGAAGGCGGCGCGGGCCGCGTGAGCGAGCAGGTGGCCGGTGGCGCCCCCGACCCGGGCCGCGACATCGAGCGCGCCGCCGACCGAGCCCAGGATGGTGGTCTCGATCGCCTGCGGCAGGTGGTAGGGGGCCAGGGCGGCGGTCATCTGGTCCTGGTACCGGGTGGAGAGAAGGCTGCCGATGACGGCCACGCCCAGGGCGCTGCCGACCTGCGTGCACACGCCGTTGGCGGCCGCGCCGACGCCGGTGTGCCCGCTCGGCAGTGAGCTCATGACCGAGCCGGAAACCGCTGGCATCACCAGCCCCGCTCCGACGCCGGCCAGGATGGTGCCGGGCAGGATGCCGGTGAACGAACTGGTGACCGTGATACCGGAGGCCTGCCACAGCCCAGCCGCGATCAGCGCCAGGCCCGCCGCCGTGGTCAGCTTCGTCCCGGCCGCGCGGACCACCAGGTACGACGCGGGTGCGGTCACCGCGAGCGGTACCGCGATCGCGAGCATACGCACCCCGGCCTGCAGGGCCGAGTAGCCCAGGTTGAACTGGAGGAACTGGGTGAGCACGAACAGCGCTCCGGCCAGCGCGTACATCGCCAGCCCGGTCGAGCCGATCGCGGCGGAGAAGCTCGGCCGGCGAAGGAACCGGAGGTTCAGCATCGGGTGGGAGGTGGCGCGCTCCCATACCGCGAACCCGGCCAGCACCGCCAGCCCAGCCGTCCCGGTGCCCATCACCAGGGCCGACGACCAGCCGTGGACCGGCGCTTCGATGACCGACCAGAGCAACAGCCCCAGACCGGTGGTCGACAGCACCGCCCCGGCCACGTCAGGCCGCAGCGCCGCCGGGTTCTTGGAGTCAGGAACCAGCCGGAGGGCGCACAGCAGCCCGGCCACGGCCACGGGCACGTTGATCAGGAACACCGATCCCCACCAGAAATGAGCAAGCAGCAGCCCGCCGACGATCGGGCCGAGCGCGAACCCAAGCCCGCTGGTGCCGCCCCAGAAGCCGATCGCTCGCTGCCGCTGCCCGCCATCGCGGAACATGTCGGTGATGATCGACAACGTAGCGGGCATCATCAGCGCCGCCCCGACGCCCATGCTCGCCCGGGCGGCGATCAGCACACCCACCGACCCAGAGAACGCCGCCCATGCCGACCCGCCGGCGAACGCGATCAGGCCCGCCTGGAACGTCCGCTTGCGGCCCACCCGGTCGGCCAGGCTTCCGGCCACCAGCAGCAGCCCGCCGAACACCAGCGCATAGGAATCGACGATCCACTGCAACTGGCTGGAGGTGGCGTGCAAGTCCCGCACCAGGGTCGGCAGCGCCACGTTCAGCACCGTGTTGTCCAGGTTGACCATCAGGATCGAAACGCACAGCACGGTCAGCGCCAGCCAGGGCGAAGACCCGGGACCGCGCGCGCCCGCTGGGGGCGCCAGCGGCCGGCGCGTACGAATAGCCATTGCGCCCTCCTCCGGACACTTCAAGGAGTAACACAGCGCACGGCCGCAACCCACGGCCGGACGGCCCGGTCCAGCGCCGGCTGGCGGCCCCGGCCCGCGGGAACAAGGTCCACCCAGGTGCGGATAACAGCAAGAAACGCTTCACCTCCGCAAGTGGCGCCGACGGCCTGGCGCGCCCCTCTTGATAGTAGTCGAGTGCAATCGAGTATCATTGGGCCCGGCACCGCAGTTCCCCCGCGCCGTAGCCACACCGAGAGGCATCGATGCCGCGCACCCGAGCACGCTCCACCTCACGCCAGCGCCATGGCCGCAGACAATAGGGGCCTGCCCAAGTGGGCCCGGGTGGCCGCGGCCGTCCGCGGCCAGATCGCCGACGGCACGCTCCGGC
Organism: uncultured Actinomycetota bacterium; assembly: GCA_963811335.1. Taxonomy (GTDB): domain Bacteria; phylum Actinomycetota; class Actinomycetes; order Streptosporangiales; family Streptosporangiaceae; genus Trebonia. Next base: position 230,589 of record CAWERB010000023.1, read on the forward strand.
CGGGTCAGCCAGCGCCGAGCGGCGCGGCGCTCAGCCGCCTCACCGGGTACTCCACGCTGACCTGCCGCCGGGCGCTGCGCGCGCTCGTCGGCGACGGCGTGCTCACCCCCGGGCCGAGCCGCAACGCCCGCCCGCGCGTCGCGGGCGGCACGGCCCCCCGCGCCGAGCGCGACCTCGCGGCCGCGGCGCGCGCCCTGTCCGCCGGCCTTGCCGCCCGGCGGCGCGCCGCCGGCCTGACCCAGCCGGAGCTCTCCAGGCTCGCGTGCGTCTCCGTCACCACGGTCGGCCACGCGGAGACCGGCCGCCTCTGGCAGTCCCGCCGGTTCTGGGACCGCGTCGACGCGGTGCTCGGCGCCCACGGCGAACTGCTGCGGCTGCACGACGTCTATCGCGAGGGGGCGGCGGCCGGCAGCGTGACCGCCTCGGTGATCACCCGCGCGGGCGGGGGAGAGGAGACGGGCAGCGGCGGGGTGACCGGCATGAGCAGGGAAGCGGACGTGGCAGTTAGGGGCGACGTGACAGGCGTGGGGCCCAGTGGTCCGAGGGCCGGCGATCTCGGACTGGCCGGCGGGCCGGCCATCTCCGCCGGCCGGCCCGTGCGGGCGATGCCAGCCAGCGTGACGATTGTGTGGGGCGACGGCACGATCACCACCGTGCACGCGCCGGAGGCGTCCTAACCCACTGACGATGAGCAGTGAGCCTGACCCGTTTCGACGGACAGCAGTGCATGGTGTGATAGCGCCACAAACCCTTGCGGATCTCATCGGCCGGCCCGCTCCGCGTGCCGCCTGGCGGCCTCGAGGTCACTGGCCGGCGCGGTGAGTTGCGCGAGGAAGGCCCGCAGCGCGCCGGCGTCGGCGAACACGTGGCCGGTGATGCCGACCGCCTGCGCGCCGGCCACGTTGGGCGCGCGGTTGTCGATGAAGACCGCCTCGGCGGGGGTGATCCCGAGGTCGTCCAGTACGTGCAGGTAGATCTCCGGATGGGGCTTGAGCAGGCGGAGTTCGCCGCTGACGTAGCAGGCGGCGAAGAAGTCGCCGAGCGGGCCGTGCCTGAAGTAGCTGCCGTAGTCAGGGCCGGCGTTGGACAGCAGCGCCAGCGAAGTCCCGCCGGCCCGCAGGTCGGCGAGCAGGTCGATGACGTCCGGGTTGACCGACAGCCAGCTGCGGAAGTCCGCCGCCCACAGCTCGTGCACCCGGCCCTCGTCCCAGCTCGCGCCGATGTCGCCGGCGACCGCCCGCCAGTACGCGGCGACACCCCCGGTGCCCTGGTCGAGCCCGTCCCTGTGCGCGTGGTAGGCGGCCCAGAACCGCGCGCTTGCCGGGCCGCCGGCGTCGCTCACCCCGGCAAGCCGCTCGAGTAGCGCCCGGTCGGCCGCCGACTGCGACAGCGAGATGACCTCGCCGTAGTCGAAGATCACGGTCCGGCCAGGAAGGGGGAGAGGCGCGCGGATCACCCGCCAACCGTATCGCGGCGCCCCCGCGGGCATAGCCGCTCCCGGCACGATCACGGCCCATCGCCCGGATCCGGGTTCCGGGCCAGGGCGCGCGCGGTGCACGCCGGGTTGCGCAGTTCTCGGTGCGGCGGCGCGCCCCCGCTCACCATGTCGTCCGTGCGCCCCCGGGCGCGGCGGCACGGCCCCACTCCCCGCGCCGCCGCACCCTGCCCGCTCCCGCGTAATACGGGACCCGCCCCGGGCGGGCAGCCCTTTGAATATAGGAGGCAATGGTAAAATCAATGTCTAATCCACGATCCGTCGCCTTTGACCGGCCCGGGACAATTCCGGAAGGAGCGGCGTGCCTGCGGGAACGATCGCCATCCTCGGGCGGGTCGAACTGCTGTGCGGCGAAAGGCCGGCCGTATTGCGCAGGCAACTGCGCAAGGCACTGGCGCTGATGGTCGCCGCAAGCGGCAGGCGGGTGCGCAGGCAGGAGATTTCCGCCGCCGTCTGGGGTGATGAGGACCGTGACGTCCGCACCCTGATGTGGTCTCTGCGACGAGTGTTGCGTGAGAGCGACAGCGGTTTTGATGTTCCTCCTGATAGTGGCAAGGAAGGCAATTACCGCCTTGTCGCCGCGGTGCCCGACGCGACGCCCGCCACGCTGGAAGAAACGGTTGACGCGTACCGATTTCTCGCGCTGACGCGGGAGGCCGAAGCGCTGTTGAAAGACGACGACGACGAGCCCGCGGCCGTCGAGCTGCTCATCGGCGCGGCCGGCCTGTGGGGCGGCGAGCCATTCGCCGACCTGTGGCCGGAAGGACCGCCCGAGGTGTGCCGCCGGCTCACCGTCGACCTGGAGCACGCGCGCGAGTTCCTGGTCAGGACCCTGGCGGCGGCCTCACTCCGCGCGGGCGGCCCGTACCAGGCGGCCCGCGCCAGCCTGGGCCGCCCGGTCGGCGTGCCCGCGCGGGGCCGCGACGCCGCCTGGCTGGCCGGCCTCCTCATCGCGCTGTACGACGGGCCTGGCACCGACGAGGCGGAACGGCTGCTCGCGGCCAGGCGCGGCGCCGCACGGGGCGTGGACCGCCAGGCCGGCGACGGCGTCGTCGCCCGGGCCGATGACCTGATCCTGCTCGCCGACGCGGGGATCGACGTGCACCGCCCGCTGGCCGTTACGCCGCGTCCGCCCGTCGTCGGCAGCCCGCCCGTGCTCGTCGGCCGTGAGTCCGAGCTCGCCGCGTTTCGCCGGCTGACCGCCGCGGCGCGGGCCGGCCTGGCCGTACTCGCGGCGCGCGGCGCGAGCGGGCGCGGGAAGACAAGGCTCGCGGAGGAGCTCGCCGCCTCGGCGGCGGCGGCCGGCGTTCCCGTCGTGCTCGTCAGTGCGGCGCAGCCGGGCGACCTGCGGCCCTGGCAGGAGCTCGCCGAGCGGCTGTGGCCGGCCGCCTGCCGGGACATCGGGCCGGGCCGCGGCCGGGCGGCGCCGCTCACCCTCGGGCAGCGCCGCGCGCTGCTCGACTTCGTCGCGCCCCGGACGGACGCGCCCGAGCCCGACCAGGCACAGCAGGTGCGGTTCGCCGAGATCGCGGGGGCGCTCGCCGTGCTGGCGCGGCACGTCGCCGCGCGGCGCGGGCTGATCGTGGCGCTCGACGACGCCGACCGGCTCACCGGGCGCGGCCGGGAACTGCTCGGCCTGCTGCTCGACGGCGTGCGCGACGCCGCCGTGGGCATCGCGCTCCTCGGCCGCGACGACAGCGGTGACGGCGCCCGTGGTGACGATGCCCGTGGTGACGATGCGCGGGAGAGCGGTGGTGACGATGCCGTGGTGACGATGCCGGCGGCTGGGCGGCCGCGGTGACCGCGGTGCGCGCCGAGACCGTGCAGCTGCGCCTGGCCCCGTTGCCGGAACAGGCGATCGGCAGCTGGCTACGGCAGCTGCTCGGCCGGGCGCCGTCCGGCGAGGAGATCCGGCGCATGGCGCTGGCGACGGGCGGCGAGCCCGTGCGGATCCGCGACCGGCTGGCCGCCTTCGGGCAGCACGAGTGGCCCGCCAGTGCCGCAGGAGCCAGTGCCGGGGGAGCCATCGCCGAGACAGCGCCTGCCGGGGAGGTGGCGCCCGGCCAGCTTCTTGAGCGGGAGGCGGCCTCCCCGGCACCGTCGGCCTGGCTGGCGGCCGCGGCGATCACCGCCACCGACCTGGCCATCGACACCGCTCTCGTCGCCCGGATGCTTGACCTGCCCGGTGTCGAGGCCGACGCCGACGAGCAACGCGCCCGCAGCACGGGGTGGATCGACACCTCGGCGGGCGTCAGGTTCACCCACGGCAGCCACCGGGACAGTGCGGCCGTCTGGCTCGACGCCGACCCCGCGCTGCGGCGCGACCTGCACCGGCGCGCGTTCGCCGCGCTGACCGAGCGGGTCCGTGACGCGGCCGATCCCGATCCGCGGCTGCCCGTGCGCATCGCGGGGCACGCCCTCGGCGCCGACCGGGATCTGCCCGCCGAGGATGCCGCTCGCGCTTTCCTCGCCGCGGCCAGCGCCGAGCGGGCGAGCGGTGAAGCCGCGGAATCCTGGGCGAGAACCGGGATCGAGCGGGACCCGGCCAGTCCTGAGGTACGGGCGCGCCTGCACCTGGCGCTGGGTGACGCGCTCGACCAGCGCGGCTCCGTCACCGAGGCGGACCGCGAGTACCAGCTGGCGCACGACATCGCCGACGGCCGGCCGGTGGAGCGGGCCGAGGCGCTGATCAGGCTCGCCCGCCGGTGGACCGACCCGGGCAAGATCGACTGGTACCTGCTGCACGGGCTCCGGGACGGCATCGCCGCACTCGCGGGGCGCGACGACGAGACGGGTGTCGCGCTGCGCGTGCGGCTCACCGCGCACCTGGCCAGAAAGTCCACCCTGGCGATCCCGGTACTCGGCACCGAGGCGGACGACATCAGGCGGACCGGCATCGCGCTGGCGCGCGCCGCGCTCGGCCAGGCGGACGCCCTGCCGTCGGCCGCCGCCTGCGAGGTGCTGAACGAGTCGCACTGGGCGCTGTACGACTACGACCCGCCGGCCGAGACGATCAGGCTGTCGGAGCGGCTCGAGCGGGCCAGCCTGCTCGCCCGCTCACCGTACTTCCAGAGCCAGGCGCTGATGACCCTGGCCATCGACCAGCTGCGCCTCGGCCAGGTGACCGCCGCCCAGGGCACGCTACTCGCCCACGAGCGGACCAGGCCGGCCAGCCACGCCTTCCAGTGGATGCAGCTCACCATGGAGTCGCTGCTCGACCTGTGGCACGGCCGGTTCGCCGCCGCCGAGGCCAGGCTGCTCACCGTCGCCGCCCCCATCGTCGCCCGCGCGCACGCCGAGGGCGCCCAGGTGGCGGACACCCTGCAGCAGACCTGGCAGGGCCAGGTGTACTGGCTGCGCCGCGAGCGCGGCGAGCGGATCAGGGTAACCGACCCTGAGCTCTACCGGCAGATCGAAGGGCACGCCTTCTTCCCCATCTGGCGGGCCGGGCTCGCCCTCATCAGCTGCGACGAGGGCGACCTGCCCGCCGCGGCCGCCCACCTGCGCGCGCTTGACGAGGAGTACCACGGCTTCGCCGCGTTCCCGCCGCACGGCTGGACGGTCTCCGTCGCCGCGCTGCTCGCCGAGACGTGCCTGGCGCTGAGCCCGGCCGGCTCGCCTGGCGCGCGGGAGGACCCGCTCGGAGGGCTGCTCCCGGAGGTGATCGCGCGGCTGCGCGCGATACTCGGCGCGCACGCGGGGGAGTTCGTGCTGGCCGGCTGGCCGACGGTGCTGTTCGGCCCGGCCGAGCGGTACTCCGGGCTGCTCGCGATGGCCGCGGGCGACTTCGAGGAGGCGCTGCACCGGTTCGACGCGGTGTCCGCCGCGGTCGCGGGCGCGCCGCCGCAGGCGGCCAGGCTGCGGGCCGACAAGGCCCGCGCGCTGATCCGCCTCGCGCAGGCCGGCGGGCGGCCCGCCCCGGCCGACGCGGCCCGGCTGCTCACCGAGGCCGGCGCCGCCGCCGACCGGCTCGGCATGCGGGCGCTCGCCGCGCAGGCCGGGGAACTGCTCGCCGAGTGCTGACCGGGAGCAGGCGGGCTACCGCAGCCCGGCGGTCAGCTCCGCGAGGGCGCCGAGATCGCCCGCGGCGAACCGGCCGCCCGGCCCGAGCAACTGCACGAGCACGTGGTCGGCCCCCGCGTCCAGGTGCGCCTTGATGCCCGCCAGGACCGCGTCGTGCCCGTGCGGCACCACGTCGGCGATGAGCCGGTCACTGCCGCCGCCCGCGATGTCAGCGTCGGTGTAGCCGAGCCGGCGCAGGTTCCCCGTGTAGTTCGGCAGCCGCAGGTAGAACTTCGCGTAGTCGCGGGCGTGCTGCGCGCCTTCTGCGCCCGCCGCGAGGGCCACCGCGATCTCCGGCACCAGCAGCGGCGGCGCGCCGAGCACCTGCCGGGAGAACGCCGTGTGCTCAGGCGGGGAGAAGTACGGGTGCGCGCCAGCGGCGCGGTCACGGGACAGCTCGAGCATTCTCGGCCCGAGGGCGGCAAGCACCACGGGAACACCCGCGTCCGGCAGCTCGTCGAGGAACCGCGTCATCTTCGTGTACGGCCTGACGTACGCCTGCCCGGTTGCCTCCACGGCCGGCGCGTGACTCACCCCGAGGCCGAGGACGAACCGCCCCGGGTACTGGCGCCCGAGTGAGCGGGCGGCGGCGCCGAGGTCCGCCGCCTGCCAGGTCCACACGCTGGCGATCCCGGTGCCGAGCACCAGCCGCTCGGTGGCGGCGAGCGCGGGCTCGAGCGCGGCCAGGTCGGCTGGTGAGTTGACGCCCGGGTACCACACCGACGTGAAGCCGGCCGCCTCGATCTCGCGCGCGTAGGCCTGCGGGTCGATCCCGATCCTGGCCGGCGGCGGCATCCAGATGCCCAGCGGGCCGAGCACGCCGCGAAGCTCATCCGTTGTGATCATGATCGTAGTTATAGCGGCTTTCCGCCGCCGGCCGCGGGCCGGCCCGCGGCCGGCGGCGGCCTCCGGCCCCGCCTAGGATCGGTTGTCATGTCGACCATCCTCATCACCGGGGCCGCCGGGCGCATCGCGACGATGCTCCGCCCGCGGCTGGCCCGTCCCGGGCGGGTGCTGCGCCTGCTCGACATCGCGCCGCTCGCCACGCCGGCCGGCCCGGGCGAAGAGTCGGTGACCGCGTTGGTGACCGACATGGCCGCGATGACCGCGGCCTGCGCCGGCGCGGACGCGGTCGATCCACCTCGGCGGCGTGCCGACTGAGGACGCGTGGGCACCGATCCTCGACGTCAACGTCAACGGCACGTACACGGTCTTCGAGGCGGCCCGCCGGGCCGGGGTGCCCCGGGTGACGTTCGCGTCATCCAACCACGCGGTCGGGTTCGCGCCGCGTGAGTCGTTCCCCGTCACGGAGGACGCCAGCCCCGTGCCCGACACCTACTACGGTGTCTCCAAGGCGGCAGGCGAGGCGCTGGCCGCCCTGTACGCCCGCCGCTACGGCATGGACGCGATCTGCGTCAGGATCCTGTCCTGCTTCGAGCGGCCGTTGAACGCGCGGATGCTGGCGACCTGGCTGTCACCGGACGACGCCGGCCGGCTCTTCGAGGCGTGCCTCGCCGCGCCGGCGCCCGGCTTCCGGGTCATCTACGGCGTGTCGGCCAACACCCGCGGCGGCTGGGTGTCGCTCGACGGGGCGCGCGCGCTCGGCTACCAGCCCCGCGACGACGCCGAATCGTACGCCGCCGAACTGCTCGCCGCGGGCGAGCCCGACCCGGCCGACCCGGTGTTCCGCTACCTGGGCGGCGAGTTCACCTTCCCGTCCCTCGACGCGCCCCTGCCGCCCCGCTTAGCCGGCCGGCGGTCAGTCCGCGCCGGTGATGGCGGAGTAGCTGGCCACCACGCGGGGCGCGCCGCCGGCCGCGGCGGGCGGGTCGTAGGCGGCGAACTGCTCCAGGTACCGCACCCGGGCCCGGGCCAGCGCCTGGCCTGGTGAGTAGAAGCCGGGGATGGTCAGCTGCAGCTGCGAGCCGGCCGGCGGAATGATGGTTATCTCGGCCGCGTCCGTGTAGAAGACGAGGGCACCGCCGTCCCCGGTTCGCAGTGCGAACTCCTGGCCGTCGGCGCCGGCGGCGGGCGCGTGCGCGTCGCTTACCTGCCCGCCCGGCACCGCGGCCTGCCAGGTTCGCAGGTCGGCGCGGTCGGCGAGGTTGCCGGTAACCGCGACGGCTGCCTGTCCGCCGCCTGTCCCGTCGAGCGCTGTACTGTCGAGCGCGGTCGCGGTGGCCGCGGGCAGCTGGCCAGGGGCGACCCTTACGGTGGCGGCGTCCGGGCCGACCGCGGTGGCCAGGCCGTCGGCGCCGACGGCGACCCGCGGTGCGCCCGCGCCGGACTGCAGGTACGGCTCGATCGCGTCCTGCCAGGTACCGCCCGGGGCCGACTGGGTGAACAGCAGGTACTCGGCGGATGTCACCTTCGCCGGGCTGGCGGTGAACGCGTTGGCGACCTGAACGACGAACCAGCGCGGCCCGGCGGCCGGCTCGCTGCGCGGGACGTAGTAGGTCGCCTGGACGGGGCTGAACGGCGGGAACGGCTGCGATCCCGCCGCCCGCTGCCCCTGGTAGAGCCCGGCGTCGATCGCGAAGCTTGAGCCGGCCTCGATGCTGGCAAGCAGCGTATCGCTGCGCTGGGCGTTCGCCTCGTTGTTGACCGTGGTGTACCCGGCGAGCACCTGCTGCGCCTCGGCCATGGTGAGCGGCGGCCCGGCCGGACTGGCCGGGGCCGCGCTTGCCGTCCCCCGTGGCGTGCTGCGAGCCGTCGCGGCCGGGGCGGCGGGGCGGCCCGCGCCCTGGGCCGCCTGCCCGCTTGGGCGGCCGCTGGTGAGCAGCACGGCGGACGCGCCCACGGCGGCGCCCGCCACGACCACCCCCGCCGGGATCAGCCAGCGGCGGCCGCTCCCGCGCCGGCCGCGGTCGCTTTGGTACCCCCAGTCGTCTCCCGGCTCATCGGGAACCTGGCCGGGCCATGAGTGACCCGCCACCCCGGGCCCTCGCCGGCCCGGCCAGGCGTCATCCCGCCAGGTGGCGTTCTCCTGGCGGTCGTCGGCGAAGTCATCCGACCGTTCGGCATATCCCTCGGCGATGTCATCGGTCAGCAGCGCCGTGGCCACGGGCTCCCGCGGCGCTGCTGGGTACGGCGCGGGCGGCCACGGCTCGAAGTCGTCGTCCCGGGCCGCCCCGGCCGGCCGGGCGTCGGCCGGGAAATCGTCGCGCTCGTAGGTGAGGGGGTAGGGCCCGCTGCCCATCCCCTCTTCCTCTTCCGCCGGGCCGGGGCCGGCGAGGCCGGTGCCCGCCAGGGCGCCGTCCGCCCGGCCGCCGTGTGCCGGTCCGCCGTCCGCCTGGCCGCCGTCCTGCGGCCAGAAATCGTCCTTGGTCCAGCCGTTGTCGGCAGGCCACGGTTCGTCCGCGGGCCAGTCGCCGGCCGCCGGCGAGCCGGCGCTCCCGGCCCAGCCGCCGCCGGCCGCCAGGGAATCGTCCGGCGTCCAGGCGAAGCCTGCCGACCACGGGTCATCCGGGGTCCCGTCACGGCGCGCCGGCCCCGGTTCGCCCGGGGTTCTCGCGCTCCCCGGGTAAGCCGCGTCGCCCGGGTAAGCCGCGTCGCTCAGCCCGGGCGGGGCCGGTGCGTCATGCCGCCCGGCCGGCGCCCGGCCGAAGTCCCAGTAGCTCATCGTGCTCCCCAGATAACTGTCCGATGCCTGTAACACGGGCCGGCCGCGTGTCTGGTTCACGCCCTGTCCGGAAAGGCAACCGCGGTCGCAGATCAGTAGCGCGTGCCCATCGCGCCGCGCACCTCCTCCAGGGTGGCCACGGCGACCGCGCGCGCCCGGGCGCCGCCGTCGCGCAGCACCTGCCTGGCGTAGCCCGGGTCGGCGGCCAGCTCGGCGCGCCGCGCCCGGAGCGGCGCGAACCGCTCGTTCACCGCCTCGGTCACCGTCGCCTTGAGCGCCGCCGCGCCGCCATCGCCGATCTGGTCGGCGACCGACACCGGGTCGCGGTCCAGGCACAGCGCGGCGAGCAGCACCAGCGACGACACCTCAGGCCGGCCCGCCGGGTCGTAGCTGATGCGCCGCTGCGCGTCGGTCTTCGCCCCCCGGATGAGCCGGGCCGTCTCATCCGCGGTGGCCCGCAGCGCGATCGCGTTGCCGCGGGACTTGGACATCTTCCCGCCGTCGGTGCCCAGCACCAGCGGCGCGGCGGACAGCAGCGCGTCGGGCTCGGGGAAGACGGGCCCGTCCGTGCCGGGGTACCGCTCGTTGAACCGCCGCGCGACCAGCCGGGTCACCTCCAGGTGCGGCAGCTGGTCCTGGCCGACCGGGACCAGGTTCCCCTTGCAGAACAGGATGTCCGCGGCCTGGTGCACCGGGTAGGTGAACATGAGCCCGCTCACCGACGCCTGCCGCGAGTGAGCGATCTCGTCCTTCACCGTCGGGTTCCGCCCCAGCTCGCTGGTGCTGACCAGGCTCAGGAACGGCAGCAGCAGCTGGTTGAGCTCGGGGACGGCGCTGTGCGCGAAGATCGTCGCCCGCGCCGGGTCGATCCCGGTCGCCAGGTAGTCGACCACCAGCCCGAGCACGTGCTCGTCGAGCGCGCGGGCGGTTTCCCGGTCGGTGAGCGCCTGGTAGTCGGCGACGAGCACGAACAGCTCCGCGCCCGCGTCCTGCAGCCGCACCCGGTTGCGCAGCGTGCCGAAGTAGTGCCCGACGTGCAGGTCACCGGTCGGCCGGTCGCCGGTGAGGATACGGAACGAGCGCGGGTCCTCGCCGATCCGCCGCTCGATCTGCGCCGAGCGGCGCAGCGCCGCGGCGAGGCTCCCGGTGACGGTCGCCGACAGCGGCGCGGCGCTCCGCCGCCGTCAAGGCGGCCGTGGATTGAATGAGTTTGCTGGCCACGGGTGTCTCCTTGCCTGAGTTCTCGATGAGGCGAGGGGACGAGCCCGGTCAACGGCCCGGAGAGACGCGAACGGCCGTCCCCTGTCGGCGGACGGCCGTTGATCGTTAGCGCGCGCTCAGCGTGGCAGCCGTCCCTATACGGGACGCCACCAGCCCAGGAAAACCGCAACGCGCATGCCCCGATGCTAGCACGAGGACCCGGCCGCCGTTCTGACTCATAGATAACAGCAACAAGCGAGGCGCCGGGGCCGGCTGGCCGCCGCCGCGGGACCGTGAAACGCTGGCGTCATGGAGTACACGCACCTGGGCCGGTCGGGCCTTGCCGTCAGCCGGCTCTGCCTCGGCACGATGAACTTCGGCTCGCTGACGCCGCCGGCCGACGCGCACGTGATCATGGACCGCGCGCACGAGCTCGGCATCAACTTCCTCGACACCGCCAACTCCTACGGCAGGCGCACGTCGCCGCCCGGGCTTGTCGCCGCCAACGAGCAGTCGCACGCCGGGTGGACCGAGGAGATCCTCGGCGACTGGTTCGCGCTCGGCGGCGGCCGTCGCGAGAAGACGGTGCTCGCGACCAAGCTCTACAACGACATGGGCAGCTGGCCGAACGAGGGGAGGCTGTCCGCGCTCAACATCCGCCGCGCCTGCGACGCCTCGCTGCGCCGGCTGCGCACCGACTACATCGACGTGTACCAGATGCACCACGTGGACCGGGACACCCCGTGGGAGGAGATCTGGCAGGCGATGGAGGTCCTCGTCGCGCAGGGCAAGGTCCTGTACACCGGGTCGTCCAACTTCGCCGGCTGGCATATCGCGCGGGCCAGCGAGACCGCGCGGGCGCGCGGCTTCCTCGGCCTGGTAAGCGAGCAGTCGCTGTACAACCTGGCCACCCGGTGGATCGAGCTTGAGGTGCTGCCCGCCGCCCGCGCCTACGGCGTCGGCGTCATCCCCTGGTCCCCGCTCGAGGGCGGCCTGCTCGGCGGGGTGCTCGCCGCGGAGCGGGAAGGGCGCCGCCGCCTGGCCGGCCGGGCCAAGGCGGTCGTCGAGGCGAACCGGCAGCGCATCGAGGACTGGGAGGAACTGTGCGGCAAGCTCGGCGAGGCGCCCGCGCACGTGGCCCTCGCCTGGCTGCTGCACCAGGACGGGGTGACCGCCCCGATCATCGGCCCGCGCACCCGCGAGCAGCTGGACAGCGCGCAGCGTGCCCTGGAGATCCGGCTGGACGCGGGCACCATGGCGCGCCTCGATGCAGATCTTCCCCGGCTACAAGACAGCCCCCGAGCACTACGCCTGGTAGCGGAACCGGCCGGCCGCCGGCGGAGCCGCCCTAACCGGCCCGGCCGGCTGCGGGCGGCGTCCCGGCATACAGCAATATGGTGCCTGTGACGGACTCCGACCGCCTTATGCGCCGACCGGGGACAGCCCGGGGAGATGAGTCGGCCACCAGGCCGCACGACCTGTTCACTGACCCGAATCTCGCCGAGCGGCTCGCCGCGACCCTCTCCGCGCAGCATGCGCGGGCCGCTGCGCGCCCGCGCGACTGGGCGGAGTACCTCGACCAGTGCGCTGGGCGGATCGGGGCGCCGCTGCTGCGTTTCGCGCTCGGGCTGCCGCAGTCACCGCAGTCACCGCAGTCACCGCAGTCACCGCCGCCACCGCAGGCCGGCAGCGACGGCGAGCCGGACGCTCGCCGCGGCTCATGGGATGAGAACGAGGGAAACGCCGTCGTCCCTGAGCAGTTGCACGCCCGGTACCGGCGGTGGGCGGCCACGATGGCGGAACTCAGCCACTCGCTGCCGATCGCCGAGCGGCTGCTCGCCATCCAGGCGGTGCTGTGCGTGGCCGGTCAAGGGTTGTGGGACGGTGACGACCAGGGCTGGTACCCCTTGCTTGCCGAGGCGGTGCGCGGGCTTGGCGACAGTGACCTGCCCGCCGAGGCGGAAGCCGCCGCGGGAAGCCTGGCGGCGGTCGCGCTGAGCATCCTGCGCGCGAGTGCTCCCCGCTACTGGCAGACCCGCGAGACGCGTGACTACGCCGAGACCTCGAACGCCGTGGGGCACCTCCTGCTGGCCGCCGACCCGGACCGGATCGCGGAGTACGTCAGCTGGCTCGGCACCGCGTTCGGCTCCGCGGCGTTGCCCGCCGTCGTGCTTGACGTGGCCACGGAGGTCATCGACCCTGACCCGATCGCGGACGTCATCAGCGGACTGGCCGAAATCGGCCGCGACGCGCACGCGCACGGGCCGAAGCTGCTGCACCTGACCGGCAAATTCGGCAACCCGGTCCTCGCGGCGCTCGAAGGCGTGGGTGCCGTCCAGGACATGGACTTCGTCGGCGTCTGGGCCACCTCGACCGCCTGCCGTGGGCGTTCATCATCTGGCGCAGCCCCGATATGGTGATCGTCGACGGTCGGTCCGCCGCGCCGCTGTGGCAGCACAGGCGGCTGAGCCCACTGCAAAGGCCGAAGGCCCTGGCCGCGGGCAAGAACCTGTCCAGCGCGCCGCTGGTGTCGCACGGCCCCCAGAACCGCGCGTTCCCTGAGGCGGGCGCGCTGCTGCACCTGCTGGGGCTCTCCGCGCCGGAGCCGCCGACGGGATGCGGCCCCTAGCGGGGGCTACTCTTCCTCGTCGGTCTCCATGACGACGCTGACCGAGTCGTTGGACAGCAGGAACGAGATGTCCTCAAGGGACTTGGCGATCGAGAACAGCAGGTACGGGACCGCCGCCTGGGCGTCGCCGCTGAGCATGCCCGCCGCGACCCGCAGCTGCGGGCTGTAGTCGGAGCCGAGGTCTTCCTGTAGGTCGTCGAGCAGGCTGTCGTCGTCCATCGGGCCCTTCCGTGGTTGGCGCGCCCGTGGTCGGCGCGACTGTTACGCGTGGCTCGCCCGAATGTAGGCGGCTTGGGAATCCTAGTGCAGGCCGCCCGCGCGGTGGCGACCGTGGTACCCCGCAACGCACTCGGAGCGCGCTTGGAACGACAAGTGCGCCGGACCCGGCGGGAAGCCGGGTCCGGCGCACTGCGCGCCGCTAATGAAAGCGGTGAAATCAGGAGGCGAAGTCGAGCAGCGGCTGCGCCCGCGACGGGTGCCGCAGCTTGGACAGCGACTGCTTCTCAAGCTGGCGGATCCGCTCCCTGGTCAGCCCGAGCGCGCGCCCGATCTCATCCAGGGTGTGCGGGTTGCCGTCGTACAGGCCGAACCGCATCGCCATGATCGTCGCCTCGCGCGGGGTGAGCGCGTCAAGCGCCGACCGCAGCTGCTCGGCCATGAGCTGCCGGTCGACAAGCTCCGACGCCTCCGGCGCGTCGACGTCCTCGATGAGGTCGCCGATCGACGTCTCGCCGTCCTCGCCGATCGTCGAGTCAAGGCTGATCGGCTGCCGGGAGGTGCGCAGCAGCTCCTCGATCTGGTCCGGGGTCCGGTCCAGCTCGACGGCCAGCTCCTCCGGGGTGGGCTCGCGGCCGAGGCGCTGGTGCATGTCGCGCTCGACGCGCGACAGCTTGGACAGCATCTCGAGCACGTGCACCGGCAGCCGGATCGTCCGCGCGGAGTCCGCGAACCCGCGCTGGATCGCCTGCCTGATCCACCACATGGCGTACGTGGAGAACTTGTACCCCTTGGTGTAGTCGAACTTCTCGACCGCGCGGATCAGGCCGAGGTTCCCCTCCTGCACGACGTCAAGCAGGGAAAGCCCGCGGTCGCTGTACTTCTTGGCAACCGACACGACAAGCCGCAGGTTGGCCTCGAGCATGTGCGCCTTGGCGCGCCGCCCGTCCTCGGCCACCAGCTCAAGGTCATGCCGCGATTCCGGCGACAGGCCAGGGTCGGTGTCCAGCTTGTGCTCGGCGAACAGCCCCGCCTCAATCCGCTTGGCCAGGTCAACCTCCTGCTCAGCGGTGAGCAGGCTGGTCCGGCCGATCGACTTGAGGTAGGTGTGCACCGAGTCGCCCATGGCGGGCGTCTGGTCGTCCAGGTCAACCCCGTCGGCGAACGCCGCGACGTCGGCCTCGATCGACGCCACGTCGTCACCGTCGAAGTCCGCGTCGCCGTCAGCGGGCGCCGTCGCGTTCACCGCGGGCGCGGCGGGCGCGGCGGGCGCCTGGTCCGCGGCCTTCCGCGTGCGCGTCGTCTTCTTCGCGCCAGCCTCGGGCGCGGCCCGCCGCCGTGGCCGTCGCCTTGGCGGGCGCGGCCTTCGCGGCGGGCGCCGCCTTGGCCTTGGCGCGCGGCGCCTTCAGCTCGGTGTCCTCGTCGGCCAACCGCACGCCAGCCTCGCTCAGCTCGCGGAGGATGGACCGGCCCTCGCCAGGCGTGAGTCCCGCCTGCTCGAACGCGGTCCGCAGGTCCGAAAGGGACAGGTGGCCCTGGCTGCGACCGCGCTGAATCAGGTCGTCAACTCGTGACGAGCTCGCCTCCTCGTCAGCAGAGGCTACAGTTGCGATCCGCGGCATGAGGCACCTCCGTCCTTCTATACACGTACGCATGCCATGCGCCGTTCAATCAACACGACTTAGTACGATCCCCGGTGACAGTCAGTGCGCCCCGCTCAGTTTTGCCGGCTATCGCGGGGGGCACTCATAATTAACGCTCCGCGCTCGAGATTGTTCCCGTTGGCGTCACGTTCTTGCCACCTTGAGAGCTGCGAGGTCCGGTTTACCGCTGGGAAGCACCGGGATCGCGTCCGTCAGCACGACCTCGCTTGGGCAAGCGTAACGCGGAAGCCGCGCGCTTACTTGCGTACGTAGCAATTCTAGGCCAGGTGGATGTTCCCGGTCCGCCGGGACTACCACGGCGATGACCCGTTCGCCCCATTCCGGGTCAGGCCGGCCGACCACCACGACCTCCCGCACGCCCGGGCACGCCGCCAGCACCGCCGCGACCTCGCCGGGCACCACCTTGTGCCCGCCGGTGTTGATGACGTCGTCGGCCCGGCCGCGGACCATGACCCGCCCGTCCGGCAGGACGCGGCCGAGGTCGGACGTGACGAACTCCCGGTACCCGGCGGCGGAGCTGCCGAGCCCAGAGTCGGCAAGCCCGGAGTCGTTAAGCACGGCGTCGTCAAGCACGGGGTCGTCGAACACGGCGGCGGTGAGGTCGGGCCTGCCGTGGTAGCGGTTCATCAGCACCGGCCCGGAGATCCGCAGCCGGCCGTCCTCGCCTTCCCTGACGGTCACGCCGTCGAGCGGCACCCCGTCGTAGACGCACCCGCCGCAGGTCTCGCTCATCCCGTAGGTGGTGACCGCGGTGACGCCGGCCGCGCGCGCCTCCGCGAGGACCGCCGCCCCGGCCGCCGCGCCGCCGACGAGCACGCACCGGTACCGGGCCAGGGCCCGCGCGCCGCCGTCCGCCCCGGCGTCGGCACTGAGCAGCCGCGCCAGCTGGGTGGGCACGAGCGACACGTGCGCGCATCCGGAGTCCGCCGCGGCCCGCACCGCGCCCGCGGTCGCGCGCGCCGCGACCACCGGCTCGGTCTCGCTCACCAGGGACCGCACCAGCACCTGCAGCCCCGCGACGTGCGACGCCGGCAGGCACGCCAGCCACCGCTCGCCCGGCCGGGCACCGGCCCGGCGCAGCGACGCCCGCGCGGAATGGGTCAGCGCGGCCGCGCTCAGCTCGACCCCCTTGGGCTCCCCGGTGGATCCCGAGGTGCCGATGATGACCGCCGTGTCCGCCGCCACCCCCGGCTGCCCCGAACGAGTGCGTGCCTCCCCGTCCGCGTCGATGACCGCGTCCGGCTGGAAGACGTCGATGAGCTGCCGCAGCCGCGCGGCCGGCAGCCCGGCGTCCAGCGGCAGGATCGCGGGCCCCGTCCCGTCAAGCGCCCGCGCGAGCGGGTCAAGCAGCCGCGCCGCGCCCGCCGCGCCGTCGAGCAGCACCGCGTGCAGCGGCCTGGTTCCCGGCTCGGGCGGGCGCTTGACGGCGGGAACTGAAGTCACGGGTGTCAAGCGTAAACCGGCCGCCGGCCCGGCACGCTCGAAGGGCCTGCTCGGGCGGTGGGCACCCGGCGGGCCGCTCGCCGCCGGGCGCTAAAGTGCGTGGGAGCGGCCGCGCGGCCTGGCCTTCGCGGCCCTGTGCGGTAGGAGGGTAACCGTGCGGGCAGGACGAGTGCGAGGTGAGGCAGTGGACGGCGGCACGCTGAAGGAACTGCCGGAGCTGCTCGGGACGCTGCGCGCGTTCGCCATCCCGATGCGGACGCGGTTCCGCGGCATCACCGTTCGGGAGGGAGCGGTCATCCAGGGGCCCGCGGGCTGGGGTGAGTTCTCGCCGTTCACCGAGTACGGGCCGGCCGAGTCGGCCCGCTGGCTGGCCAGCGCGATCGAGTCGGCGACGGTCCCGTGGCCCGCCCCGCTGCGGGACGCGGTGCCGGTCAACGTCACGGTCCCCGCCGTCGACCCGGAGCGCGCCTACCAGATCGTCGCCGCCTCCGGCTGCCGGACCGCCAAGGTCAAGGTGGCGGAGCGCGGGCAGGGCAGCGGCGAGGACATCGAACGGGTCGCCGCCGTCCGCGACGCGCTGGACGCGGCGGGCCCGGGCGGCCGGATCCGGGTGGACGCCAACGGCGGCTGGTCGGTGGATGAGGCGGCCCGGATGCTGCGCGCGCTCGGCCGGTACTCGCTGGAGTACGCCGAGCAGCCCTGCGCCACTCTCGACGAACTCGCCGCGCTGCGCCGGCTGACCGGCCTTCCCGTCGCCGCCGACGAGTCGATCCGCAGGGCGGAGGACCCGCTGCGGGTGCGGGCGGCCGGGGCGGCCGACATCGTCATGATCAAGGTGCAGCCCCTGGGAGGGGTCCGCGCGGCACTGCGCGTGGCGCAGGCCTGCGGACTGCCCGCCGTCGTGTCAAGCGCGGTCGACAGCTCCGTCGGGCTCGCCGCCGGCGTCGCCCTCGCCGCCGCCCTGCCCGAACTGCCCTACGCGTGCGGCCTCGCCACCATGTCCCTGCTCACGGGCGACGTCACCGCCGAGCCGCTGGCCGAGGAAGGCGGCATGCTCCCGGTCCGCCGCCCCGCGCCCGACCCGGACGCGCTCGCGCGGTGGGAAACCGACCCGGAACCCTGGCGCCAGCGCGCGCTCGCGGCCGCGGCCCACCTCGAGTCCGCCCGCGCCGCCGGCCGCCCATCATGATAACAGCAAGAAGCGCCAAGCGCGTCGTTGCGCGGGCCGGCGGCCGGGCGAAGGCGGGGGCGGCGCGGTGAACCCGTCGACCGCGTTCGGCCTGGTGCTCGCCGATGAGCTCGCGCGCTGCGGGCTGCGCGAGGTGGTCGTCGCGCCCGGGTCCAGGTCCACGCCGCTCGCGATGGCATTCTGGGAGCTCGACCAGGCGGGACGGGTGCGGCTGCACGTCCGCGTCGACGAGCGTTCCGCGGCGTTCACCGCGCTCGGCCTGGCCAAGGCGTCCCGCCGCCCGGTCGCGGTGCTGTGCACGTCGGGCACCGCGGCGGCGAACTTCCACCCGGCGGTCATCGAGGCGGACGAGTCCGCCGTGCCCTTGCTCGTGCTCACCGCGGACCGGCCGCCGGAACTGCGCGGCACCGGGGCCAGCCAGACGGTCGACCAGGTCAAGCTGTACGGCTCCGCGGTCCGCTGGTACGCCGAGTCGGGCGTGCCGGAACGCCGCCCCGGCCTGGCCGGCTACTGGCGCTCGCTGGCCTGCCGCGCCTGGGCGCACGCGGCAGGCGCCCCTGGCACCCTGCCAGGCCCGGTTCACCTCAACCTCCCGTTCCGCGACCCGCTGGTCCCGGACGTCGGCCCGTCGTCTGATAACAGCAACAAGCCCGCGAGGGCAGAGCCCGCGGACGGCCTGCCCGCGAGCGCGGGGAGCGCGGACGCGCGTCCGGTGGACGTACTGCTCGCGGACAATGACTGGCCGGACTCGCTTGCGGGCAGGCCCGATGGGGCGCCGTGGACCCGGATCGCCGTCGGCGGCGCGGCCGCCGCGCCGCTTGAGCTGCCCTGGGCGGAGCGGGGGGTGGTCGTGTGCGGTGACGGCGACTACGACGCGGCCGCGCTCGTCGAACTAGCCGAGCGGGCCGGGTGGCCGGTCCTCGCCGAGCCGTCATCCGGCGCGCGGCGCGGCCCGGGCGCGCTGGCCGGCTACCAGTACCTGCTCGCCTCGCCCCGGTTCATGGCGGAGCACCGCCCCGAGGTCATCGTCTCGGCCGGGCGGCCCGGGCTGACCCGGTCGCAGTCCGCGCTGCTCGCCCTGGCGGGCACCGCGGGGACGCCGGCCGTCCGGCACGTCGTCATCGCCTCCGGGCCCGGGCTGTGGGCCGACCCGCAGCGCGGCGCGACCGACGTCGCGGCGGCGGTCCGGCTCATCGGGGCGCCCGCCGTGGTGCCCCGCCGCTGGCTCGGGGCATGGCGGCGCGCGGACGCGGCGGCGGCGCGGGCCGCGGGCGCGGTACTCGATGCCTGGCCCGCCGCCCGGGACGGCGGCACCGCGCCTGCCGCGCCGTCCGCCGGGCTTCCCGGGCCGTCCGCCGCGCGGCATGCGGCCGGCCAGGCGAGCGGCACGGTGCGCGGCGCCCTGTCGGAGCCGGGCGTCGCCCGCGAGCTGGTCACGGCGCTTCCGGAGAACGCGCTGCTGTGGTGCGGGAACTCACTGTCCGTTCGCGATATCGACCTGCTGCTGCCGCCGTCGCGGGCGGACGTCCGGGTGATCGCGAGCCGGGGCGCGAGCGGGATCGACGGCACCTTCTCCACGGCCGCGGGCGCGGCTCTCGCGCACGCCGCGCGGTGCCCGGGCGCGGTCGCTTTCGCCCTGATCGGGGACCTGTCGCTGCTGCACGACGCGCCTGGCCTGGTGATCGGGCCCGGCGAGCCCCGGCCCGACCTGTGCGTGGTGGTGGTGAACAACGACGGGGGCGGGATATTCGCGGGCCTGGAGCCCGCCGCGTTCCCCGGGCCGTTCGAGCGGGTCTTCGGGACACCGCACGGGGCCTCCATTGAGCACCTGGCGGCGGCGTTCGGCATCCCGTACACGCTCGCCGAGCGGCCCGGCGACCTCGCGAAGGCGCTCGCCGCAGTGGCGGGCGGCACCGGGCCGCAGGTCATCGAGGCACGGACCGCGCGGGCCGATAACGCGGAGCTGCGCACGGCGATGCGCGCCGCCGCGGTCCGCGCCGCGGCCGGCCCGAGTCCGCCGGGCGCGTGAGGTTTCGCCCGGGCTGGGTCAGGCCGGGCGGTGACCGTCCAGTTGAATGCCGCCGTCGCCGTCGTGCCCGCGGCGTTCTTCACCGTGACCGTCACGCGGTAGGTGATGGCGGCCTTCGGCGCGGCGGCCGCCGCGATCGTCCCGGTGATGGTGCCGCCCTTGGCGACGGCAAGGCCCGGTGGCAGGCCGGCGGCCGAGTACCTGAGGGCCTCCCCGGCCACGGCGCCGAGCGAGGTAACAGCGAGCGACACGCTGGCGCCGGACCGGCCGGACTGGCGGCCGGGGTCGATCAGGCCGACCATGGCGGGGCTGAACGTGTCGACGTCGGTGCTGCCCGCGGTGGCCACCCCGCGAACCGTGCCCGTGCTGCTGTACTGCCAGAACGTCCAGTTCCTCCAGCCGGGGGGCATCGGCGGGCTGGTGAAGCCGTACGCCGCGATCCACATCGGGTCGGCGCCGAACGCCGCGGACCTGCCGGTGCAGGTGTCCCACCAGTCCGCCGTGGTGTAAATCACCGGGTACTGGCCGGTCAGTGCCCGCGCCTCGGCGACGAAGGCGGCCAGCCACGCCCTCATCCGCGCCGTCGTGAGGCCGTAGCACTCGTTGGCATGGTCGCTCGATATATAGGGGTCGTACTCGATGTCGAGCATCAGCGGCATCATCCGCGGGCCCGGGGCGTACCCGGAGTACTCCACGGCGAACTGGGCCTGCGCCGCGCCGCCGCTGGCGTTCGGGATCCCGAAGTGGTACGGCGCGACGTCGAGGCCGGCCGCCTTCGCGGACTTCACGTCGCCCGCCGCGTACGGGTTGACGTAGTAGTCGCCCTCGGTCGCCTTCACCGCCGCGAACTTGTACCCGGCCCTGGCGACCGTGAGCCAGTAGATCGCCGCGCCGCGCGGGTGCGCCGCGGAGACCGGATGCTGGAAGGCGGCCACGTCCAGGCCGGGCAGGCGCCGGGGCGGCTTCGCCGGGGCCGGGGCGGCCGACGGGGTGAGCTTCGGCGGCGTGGGCGCGGGCAAGGTGGGCGTCGGCGAGGCGGCGGGGGAGGAGGGCGGCGCGGAGGTCCCCGTCGGAGTGCCAGTTGACGTCGGACTGGTGCCCGGTGCGGTCGGGGTGACGGTGCCCGGGGACGTCGGCGTCGCGGTCCCCGGTGAAGCGGTGTCCAGGGGAGAGGCTGCCGCGGCGAGCGCCGCCTGGGATGCCTGGGACGCCTGGGGCGAGGGCGCCCGGCCCCGGCCGAGCCAGCGAGTGCCGCGAGCAACTGCGGCGAATGCGGCAGGGCGGTAACCGAGGCGCGGGCCGCGGCCTGAGCCTGGATGGACGGGCTCGCGCCCGGCACCGCGCCGTCGGCGGGCAGCGTGCCATCGGGCAGCGGGCCGGGATCTCCCTGGCCGGCCGAGCGGGCGAGCGGCGCGATCGCGGCTCCGGCTGCCTGCTGCCCGCCTGGCGTCGTGCCGGCCGCCGCGCCCTGCGCGCGGCCGGCGCCGCGCGGCAGCGCCGCCGTCGCCGGCGGGCAGGCCGGCGACGGCAGGGCGGATGGCGAGATGACCGAACCGGATGGCGAGATGGCCCGGATCACCGCGATGGAACCGCCCGCGAGCGCGAGCGCCAGCGCGGACGCGGCGAGCGCCTGCCTTGACTTGATTAGCACGGGCGAAAGGCTAGAGCGGACTGAATGCCGGCCAGGCAGCTTTTGCCGTCGTTTAGCCCACGGGAACTACTCGCTAGTCACGATGAGCCAGCCGGATTCGGGGCAGGCGGGATAAGGAAGGTAACCGGGGGCGTTTGGAGTAATTGCGATCGGCGTGATCTACGGGGTGCCGGGCACGTAAGGAGCACACCGGGACAGCAGGCCGCCTCGCCGCGCGGACGTGGCGGCGAGGGCGGCACAGCGGCCTTCGGCGGATATCCGCGGGCCACCGCGGTCAGGACTGCGAGAGGACCTTGGCCTTCTCCCGGTCGAACTCCTCCGCGGAAAGGACACCGCGCTGCCGCAGGTCGGCCAGCCGGGAAAGCTGGTCCGCGGCGGTGGGCTCCTGCTGAGCGGTCATGTGCGACCTGATGACATCCTGCTCGCGCATCCGCTGACCCCGCACGGCGTCGGCCCGCTCCCGCATGGACCGGCCCCTCGCGATCAGGTAGCACAGCATGCCGATGAACGGGATGACCAAGATGAACACCAGCCAGGCGGCCTTGGCCCAGCCAGACAGGTCGTCACTGCGGAAGATATCCGTGGCCAGCGTGAACACCAGGAATATGAAGATCACGAAGGCGAAGAATTCCAGCATCGTCCAGAACACCGCGAGTAGCGGGTAGTTCGCGGCAACCGCGAGATCCATGGCTCCCCCAGCCCGCCGCCAGGCCCCCGCATGGCGGCAGTGCCCTCATTCCCGTTCCCGCCCGGCCAAAAACTCAGGGATACGGAAGTGAGCGGATTGTCAGGGAATGCTAACGGGTCAAATGCGGATCCCCGTGGCCGCGGTCGGGTTAGTGCGCGGACTCGCTGACCGGGCCCGCGCCGCCGGACGGCGTTGGCCGGGCGGCGGGAGCCTGCCGGATGCCGCGCGCCGCGTCCCCGGCCCGCGGGTCAAGCCGCAGTGCCTCCGCCGCGCAGCCGGCCGCGATCAGGGCGAGGAGGCAGAACGCCACCGTGTACGCCGCCTGCCCGCCGCCGGTGACCGCGGAGCCCGCGCGCAGCGCGACGGTGGCGGCCGCCACGGCCAGGCCCGCGCCGAGCTGCATCGACGTCGCGGCGAGCGTATTGGCGTCCCGCATCAGCTCGGCGGGCATGTCCGCCAGCCCGACCGTGCTGTACACGGTGAACCCGGTGGACCTGGTGATGCCGCTGGCGAGCGCGAGCGCGGCGATCAGCGCGACCGGCACCGACGCGCTGGTGAAACCGAGCGCGGCGACGATGACGGCGGTGCCCGCGGTGGACACGACGAGCAGTGAGCGGAACCCGAAGCGGCGGATCAGCGGCGTGGTGGCCGGCTTGATCCCGACGTTCCCCGCGAAGACGAACGCGGTGACCGCGCCGGATTTCACCGGCGACCAGCCGAACTGCACCTGGAACATCAGCGGCAGCAGGAACGGCATCGCGCCGACCACGAGGAAGTACATCGTCATGCCGAGCTGCGACTGCCGGAAGGTCCGCAGGCTCAGCGTCCGCAGGTTGAGCAGCGGGTGCGCGGACCGGCGCAGGTGCCGCACCGCCAGGGCGAGCAGCGCCGCCGATACCGCCGCGCAGGCGGCCGTCTCCGCGACGGGCGGAGCGGGCAGCGACACCAGGTGCGCGGCGTAGGTGAGCCCGCCGAGGCCGGCGCAGGTCGCCGCCATCCCGGCCCAGTCAAGCGGCGGCGGCGGGCCGGCCGCCGCCGCGCCGTGCTGGCCGGTGACCAGCCGCCAGGCCAGCGCGAACGCGACCACGCCGAGCGGCACGTTGATGAGGAACATCCAGTGCCAGCTGGCGTAGGTGGTGATGAGGCCGCCGGCCAGCGGCGCGATGACCGGGGCGAGGAGCCCGGGCCAGACCACGTAGGAGGTGAGCCGGAGGATGTCTTCCTTGGCCGCGGGCGACAGCACCATGGTCCGGCCGACCGGGACCATCATCGCCGCGCCCGCGCCCTGCAGCACCCGCATCGCGACCAGCATCCCGAGGTTCACGCTCGCCGCGCAGCCCACCGACGCGAGGGTGAACAGCGCGATCGCGGTGAGGAACACCACCCGGTTCCCGTACCGCCTGGTCAGCCAGCCGGACAGCGGGATCAGCACGGCCAGGGTCAGCAGGTACACGGTGATGACCAGGCCGACCTCGGTGGCCGGCGCGCGCAGCGCCCGCCCGATCTGCGGCGCCGCGGTGCTGGTTATGGTCCCGTCCAGCATCTCCATGAAGTAGCAGCCTGCGACGAGCAGGGCGATGTTGCGGTGCCGCGCGGTGATCACCCCACGGCCAACAACGCTCGCCTGCCTGTTATGTCCGGGTCTGCGGCGTCGCCGGCCCGGACAGGTCAGACCGGACAGCTCGGCCCGGACAGATCAGCCCGGACAGGTCGGCCCGGACAGCTCGGCCCGGACAGCTCGGCCCGGACAGCTCAGCGCCGAGAGTTAGACACGTATGCGCTGCCTAACTCTCGGCGCTGACCAGAAAAGCGGATAACAGCAAGAAGCGCGGGGCGCGCAGTGCCAGCGGGTCAGCGGCCGGTCATCGTCAGGGGCCGATCATCGGCATGACGTTAAACCGGGAGCCGAGCAGCCCGAACTGGTACATCACGTCGGCGACGCGCTGGATGCGTACCTTGTCGATGGCGGTGGGGTAGATGTTGACCGCCATCACCGCGGCGACGAGCGGCTGGATCTGCCCGTTCTTCGGGCCGGCGAGCGACTCCATGGCCTGCTCGACCGCGGACCTGCTGGTGTCGGCGATCTCCTGGCCCTGCGCCAGGGCGGTGACGAACGCCTTCAAGGTGCCGGGGTTCTGCTCGGCCCAGGACTTGGTGACGACGTACCCCTGGATGGGGAACTGCTCCGTCGCGCCCTGGTTGAGGTCGGCGAGCTGGACCGCCCCGTACTCCTGCTCGGCGGCGGTGGCGAACGGCTCGGGCATCGCCGCCGCGTCGATCTTCCCGGCCGCGAGTTGCTGCGCCATGATCGGGAACGGAATCGGAGCGGCGGGATAGCGCACCTGGGCCAGCCCGATGCCATTCTCGGTGAGCACGGACGCGGTGAGCAGGTAGTTAATATTGAGGGGGGCGTTGATGCCAAGCAGGTGGCCTTTCAGCTCGGCGAGAGTCTTGATTTTCGAGCCGGGCATCGTGTAGATGGCCTGCGTCCCCTGCTGCATCACCGATCCCTCGGCAATGATCTCCAGCGGCTGATGGTCCTTGACGTAATGCTGGATGTAGGAGACGTAGTTCCCGCCGGTAATGTCGAACTGCCCGGCGAGCTGTCCCTTGATCGATACGTCGCTGCTGACGGAGGGGGAGTAGTTGATGGTCAGGCCCTGCTGCTTGAACAGGCCCTCGTGCAGCGCGACGAAAAAGCCGGCGGAATCGACCGCCGGGACGGCGGCCACGTTAAGCGTTGTTTTCTGTAGCCCGTTCGGGCTAGTACTTCCGGCATTGGCGGCCAGTCCGCCGCAGCCCGAAAGTGCTATCAGGGCAATTGCGACGGGTGGCGCGAGAATGCGAGTGCGAACACGGAACAAGGTATTCCTCCTGATGTGCGGCCAACAGGGCGGTGTTCGGATCGTAAAACAGGAGGAATTCCCAGCTTTGCCTTTTAAGGGAAATAGTGTCATTTCCCGCGTAGAGTTGCCCGTTTTAATTTCCGTGACAGGGGACCCCGGGACTGGCGATCAGGCGCCAGTGTGACCCCAGTGACCGCGAGGCTCCGGCGCGCAGGAGCCGCCACGCGGCGCGAAGGCGTTGCATGGTCATGCAGTAGTGTGCATATAATTGCATCCATGACCAAGGTCCTCGCCTCCCTCCCCGTCGGTGAACGTGTCGGCATCGCCTTCTCCGGCGGCCTGGACACCTCGGTGGCTGTCGCGTGGATGCGCGAGAAGGGCGCGGTGCCCTACACCTACACCGCCGACCTCGGCCAGTACGACGAACCGGACGTGGCGTCGGTGCCCGGCCGGGCCGGGGCTTACGGCGCGGAGGGCGCCCGGCTCGTGGACTGCAAGGCCGCCCTGGTGGAAGAGGGGCTGGCCGCGCTCACCTGCGGCGCGTTCCACATCAGGTCGGGCGGTCGCGCCTACTTCAACACCACGCCGCTCGGCCGCGCCGTCACCGGCACGCTGCTGGTGCGGGCCATGCTGGAAGACGACGTGCAGATCTGGGGCGACGGCTCCACCTACAAGGGCAACGACATCGAGCGGTTCTACCGCTACGGCCTGCTCGCCAACCCGTCGCTGCGCGTCTACAAGCCCTGGCTGGACGCCGCGTTCGTGGGTGAGCTCGGCGGCCGGGCGGAGATGTCACAGTGGCTCACCGACCGCGGGCTGCCTTACCGGGCGAGCAAGGAGAAGGCCTACTCCACCGACGCTAACATCTGGGGCGCCACCCACGAGGCCAAGCAGCTGGAGCAGCTCGACGCGAGCGTCGAGCTGGTCGAGCCGATCATGGGCGTCCGGTTCTGGGACTCCGGCGTGGAGATCCCGGCCGAGGACGTGACGGTCACCTTCGAGCGGGGCCGGCCCGTCGCCATCAACGGCAAGGAGTTCGCCACCGCCGTCGACCTGGTGCTCGAGGCGAACGCGATCGGCGGCAGGCACGGGCTCGGCATGTCCGACCAGATCGAGAACCGGATCATCGAGGCGAAGTCGCGGGGCATCTACGAGGCGCCGGGCATGGCGCTGCTGCACGCCTGCTACGAGCGCCTCGCCTGCGCGATCCACAACGAGGACTCGCTCGCCGCCTACCACAACGAGGGCCGCAAGCTCGGCAGGCTGCTGTACGAGGGCCGCTGGCTCGACCCGCAGGCGCTGATGATCCGCGAGTCGCTGCAGCGCTGGGTCGGCACCGCCGTCACCGGCAGCGTCACGCTGCGGCTGCGCCGCGGCGAGGACTACTCGGTCCTCGACACGTCCGGCCCGGCGTTCAGCTACCACCCTGACAAGCTGTCGATGGAGCGCGTGGAGGACGCGGCGTTCGGCCCGGCGGACCGGATCGGCCAGCTCACCATGCGCAACCTGGACATCGCCGACTCCCGGGCCAAGCTGGAGCAGTACGCCGGCCTCGGCATGTTCGGCGGGGGGCAGGCGGCGCTGGCGGGCGCGAGCGGATCCTCGCCCGCCGAGCTCATCGGCACGATGCCGAGCGGCGGCGCCGAGGCGATCGCCTCGGGCCACCAGGTCCCCGACGACGAGCTACTCGACCGCGCGGCCATCGAGCTCGGCCGGGACTGACGGGCATCCAGAACGGAGGCGTGCTCCGCCCCCGGCCGGTAACTGGGCCTGGCTGGCGGATGGGGCGGCCCTGCCCCGGCGGAACTTGCGGCTAGCCCAGGGCCTTGTAGATCGCGTTGACGTAGGCGTCGGCGTTGTCGGAGCCGATGATGCCGGCCTGCATCTTGTTCATCATGTAGGAGATCGTCAGGCGGCGGTCGGTGTCCATGATGATGACCGACCCGCCCCAGCCGCCCCAGAAGCAGATCTTGCCCTCGGGGATGTAGGGGATGCTGGCCGTCTCGGGCAGCGCGTAGCCGATGCCGAACCTGATGGGTGCGCCCAGGAACAGGTCAACCCCGTGGGCCTGCTCGCGGAATATGTGCTCGATCGTTTCCGCTGACAGCAGCCGGACGCCGGCCACGGCTCCGCCGAGTGACACCGCGGACATGACGCGCGCGACGGAGCGGGCGTTGCCGTGGCCGTTGGCCGCGCCGATCTCGGCCCGCCGCCATCCCTCGGTGTTCGCCGCGGCCGCCTCCGCCACCGGGCCGACCGCGGTCTTGAACAGGACGCTGGCCGGGTCCATGGTCGCCATGTCGAACGGGAGCGGCGGCGGCGGGATGATCTCGGCGCACCTGGCCCAGTCCGGCCTGCTCGCGCCGATCTGGAAGTCGGCGTTCAACGGCCCGGCGATCTCGGTGGCGACGAACTCGGTGAGGCTCTTGCCGGATACCCGGCGGACGATCTCGCCGAGCAGGTGACCGTAGTTGAGCGCGTGGTACCCGGACGCGGTCCCCGGCTCCCACCAGGGCGCCTGGGCGGCGAGCAGGGCGGTCGACCGCTCCAGGTCGTACATGTCGGTGAGGGCGAACGGCGCGTCCCAGCCGGACACGCCCGAGGTGTGCGACATCAGGTGCCTGACCAGGACCTGGCCCTTGCCGTTGGCCGCGAACTCCGGCCAGTACGCCGCCACCGGGGCGTCCAGGTCGACGAGCCCGCGGTCGGCGAGCATCAGCACGGCGAGGCTGGTCACGGTCTTGGTCGTGGACCAGACGTTGACGATCGTGTCGGGGGCCCACGGGCGGGTTCGTGCCTCATCGGCGAAGCCGCCGTGCGCGTCCACGACCGTGCGCCCGTCGATGTCCACCGTTACCGACAAGCCGCACTCGGCCCCTGAATCGAGGTGTTCCTCGATCACGTCCCTGAGGGGCTCGAACCGGGCATCGACGTGCCCGTTAAGCAGTCCGCTGGCCATGCCGGGCCTTCCTTCCCATCGCCGTTGACGCGAAGCAGCCGGCCAGTGCCATGCCGCGGATGCCGTAAGAGCTCGTTGCCAGGTAAGGCCGTCCAGCACTTCTACAATCAAGCGCCATCCCCGGTCAAGGGCGCCGTCCGCGCCGGGCCTGGCCGTCCCGGGAACCGGAACTTGCTTGAGCCGTAAACTATCTGGCTTGACATCCTCCCCCGCCTGAAGGCGGGGGATTCCAACCCGGTCCTACGCTAGCGGAAGGAGCACAGGTTGAGGTTCGCGGTTCGCAGGCCCGGCATCCCGGAAGCCTCCCCGCGCAGTCACCGCATCGCCCTGCGGCGATGTTCCTGGCCGCGTTCACGTCAGCGTTGATGGCGTATCCGCAGGCCGCGCAGCGGAAAGGGCTTGGCTCTCGCGGCTGCCCGCTGCGAGTATCGCCCGCACGCCGAGCACTGCTGGCTCGTGTACGCGGGATTTACTTTCTCCACTCGGCCGGGAGCCTTGTCTTCCAGACGGCGGACCAGCAGGCCCCACCCGGATCGCATGATCTCCCGGTTCAGGCCAGCCTTCTGCCGCACGTTCCGGCCCGGCCGCTCGATGGTCCCCCGTGCAGAGCGGGTCATGTTCCCGATCCTGAGATCCTCCACGCGGATCAAGTCGAACCGCTCGGCGATGTCCGTCGACGTCTTCTCGCACCAGTCCTTGCGGATGTCCGCGCAGCGGGCCTTGAGCCTGGCGGCCGCGCGCCTGACCCGCTTGCGGCGTTCGGAGCCGCGTGCAGCCCTGGCCAGCTTCCGCTCCAGCCGCCGCAGCCGCCCCTGTTGCGGTGCCGCCAGGCCGGGGCAGTGCAGCAGCTCCCCGGTGGACAGGGCCGCGCTGACGGCCACGCCCCGGTCGATGCCGACGGTCTTGCCCGTTCCCGGGCCCTCGATGGGCGCCGGAACGGCGGTGAACGCCACATGCCAGCGCCCGGCCCGGTGCTGGTCACCCGGAACGACTGCGCTGCTGCGGCACCGGCCGGGACCACGCGGAACCTCACCCATCCGGCCTTGGGCACCCAGACTTCGCCCGTGTTCGGTTCAGCCGGCGCACGGGCGCGGTTTGACATGGACGATAACGTCATCCGTCCCACGGCGCCGCCGCGCTGATCTTCGGGCTGAGCGAGGGGCAGCAGCGGGGCTTCGCCGCCCCGGTGACCCTGGGCGCGCTGACGGCCGCGGTGGTGCTCGGTGCCGCCTTCGGCTTGGCCGAGCGGCGGCGCCGGCGCCGATGATCCCGCTCGCGGTGCTCGCCGACCGGGCCAGGCGGGTTGCGCTCGCCGCGATGTTCGCGGTGGCCGCGGTGGTCGTCGGCTATGTCTACTTCGTCACCCTCTACATGCAGAAGGTCCTCGGCTTCTCACCGCTGCGGGCCGGGCTTGGGCTGCTCCCGGCGACCCTCACCGTGCTCGTGACGTCCACCTGGCTGGCCCGCAGGCTCGTCGCCCGGTTCGGTGCCAGGCTGGTGCTCGCCGCCGGGCTGACGTCGATCGGCCTTGGCCAGGCGTGGCTGACCCAGCTGCCGGCGTCCGGCTCCTACCTGGTCAACGTGCTGCCGGGGCTGCTGCTGACCTCGTTCGGCATGGGGCTGCTGTTCCCCACCGCCGCCGTGCTCGCGACCGCCGGCATCGCGCCGGGGGACCGGGGCCTGGCCGGCGGCCTGCTCGCCGCCTCACAGCAGGTCGGCATGGCGGTCGGGCTCGCGGTCCTGGCCACCGTCGCCGCGGCCAGGACCCGCGCGGCGGCCGGGCCGGCCGCCGCGGCCCTGGTCAGCGGCTACCGGCTGTCCTACCTCGTGGGCGCCGCGATGGTGGCGTGCGCCCTGGCCGGGGTCCTGCTCCTGCTGCCCGCCAACCGTACCGGCACGGCACAGAAACTGAGAGATAACAGCAAGAAGCGTGGGGCGCAACAAGCTTCGCCCAGTGGCCGCCAAGTGAGGTACAACCTCAGCCGGTGGCCGGGGGCGGTCGCCGGCCACCGTGTGCCGGGCTCCAGGCAAGACGGCAGGGCGGCATTAACCGCTGGGTCGGCCGGCGGTGACGCGGTACGCTTTCGTCGGTGTGCACCGGCTCTTTTTCGTAACCCCGCCACCACGCTCCTTAGCGGGGCGTTAGGCGGTTTCTTCCCCATCGGGTAGCCAAGCCGGCCCCGCTTCCGCGACCCTTCCCATCTCGTCGCAGGAGCGATTTTTCATGTCCGTTGCTTCTGAACTCTCTTCGTCGTGCCCTTCTCTTCGGGCCGGGCGGGCCCGGGACCACTCTCTGCCTTGTGCTGGCCGGCTTGCTGTGGGGAACAGGGGGCCTGATCGGTGCCCTGCTCGGCCGGGACGCGGGCCTTTCCGCGCTGGCGGTCGCCGCCTACCGGCTGCTGGCCGGCGGCGGCCTCATGGTCGGCGCCTGACGCTGGCTGGCCGCCGCTGGCCTGCCGGGCGGGCCGCATGGTCCAGGATCGCCGTGAACGGCTTGCTCTCGGCGCTGTTCCAGTGGCTGCTACTTCGCATCCATCTCGCTGACTTCCGTCAGCCTGGCCACCCTCATCACGATCGGCGGCACCCCGGTCATCGTCGCCATCGCCGAGCAGCGAGGCAGGGCCGGTGCTGCGGGCTGCCCGTCGGCGACCGGCTACCGGCGTGCTCGCGGCGCGGCCTGGCTGACCCGCGGCTTCGCCACGGTCACGTGTGCCGGCGTGGGGCTTGACGCGCTGACCTTGAACGGGTTCGGGTTCAGCCTTGGCGGAGTGGCTGCTTCCGCTCGCCGCGGCGTTCGGCGGCGGCCTCGGCTTCCGTCCGGACCTGGCCGCGGCCGGGCTGCTCGCCGCGCTCGCCGTCGGCCCGACCGCCGCCGCCTACACGCTGTACTTCCGCGGCCTGCGGAACGCGTCGGCGAGCACGGCCGCTCTGCTGACGCTCATCGAACCGCTCGCCGCCGCCGCGCTCGCGGCGCTTGTGCTCGGTGACCGGCTGAGCGCGACAGGGATCGCCGGCGCGGCGCTGCTACTCGCCGCCGTGGTCCGCACTGTGCGGGCGGAACCCGGCTGAGGCGCTGTGACCGGGGCGCATCGCGACGGGGTGCGCCCCGGTCACAAGGCGAGCGGCATCATCGTGAGGTCGAGCCGCGGCCAACTGGTGCCGACTCGCCGCGATGCAGTCGACCGGCGACTGCCGTTACCTCGTCATCGTCACCAGGAAGGCGGTTCCCTGAGGACTGCTGGGCGGCCTGGGGCCGATGGTTGCGGGAACGGGTAAACGATTAGGGGAGGAGGCGGATGCCGTGTCCACGCCACATGGCAACGGCCCGCAGCGCCGCCAGGGGAAGCCGCTGAGCCTGGGCACGCGGGAACGGGCGTATCTCGTCATGATGGGCGCCTGCGTGCTGCTGATCGTGCTCGCGTGGACCCTGATCTGGCGTTACTCGGTCGTCGCCGCGGTAGTGATGTCGGCGGTCGCGCTCGTCATTCCGCCGGTGGCGGCGATCGTGGCGAACTCGGGCCGGCCAACCGCCAGTGACCCGGCCGCTCAGGCCGCAGCCGGTTTTACCTGCCCCGGTCAGCGGCGAAGGCGCGCAGCACGTCCGGGTCCGGGTCGATGCCGAGCCCCGGACCCTGCGGCACGGCGATCCGGCCGTCCGCGGGGACCAGCGCCGTCCCGTATGCGAACGCCGCGAGATCGGAGTGCCGCCACTCGATCATCGAGTCCGCGCTGCCGAGGGCGGCCGTCACCTGCACCGCGGCGAGCAGGCCAGGGCCGTGGTAGAAGGTGTGCGGCGCCACGGTCACGCCGCGGGCCGTCGCGAGCTGGAAGACCTTGCACAGCTCGGTGACGCCGCCCATCTTGGCCGGGCTCGGCTGGACGAAGTCCACGGCGCCCGCGGCCAGCAGCCGGCCGAAGTCGAGCAGCGTCGCCACGTTCTCGCCCGCGGCGACCGGGATGCCGCAGGAGGCGCGCAGCCGCGCCAGGCCCTCGTAGTCCTCTGGCGGCCATAGCGGCTCCTCGAGCCAGCGCAGCCGCGACTCGCGGAGGCCCTCGGCCCGCTCCCGCGCCTGGGCGAGGGTCCACGGGCAGTTCACGTCCAGCATCAGCCCGGTGCCGGGCCCGGCCTCCTCGCGGGCGGCGCGGACCGCGGTAAGTTCCCGCTCGTGCAGCTTGACGCTGGTGAACCCGTCGTCAAGCGCGCGCCTGACGGCGCCGCGGACCGCCGCGGGGTCACCGTAGGCGTCAAGGCTGGCGTAGCAGGGCAGGTGCGTCCCGCCGCCGCCGAGCAGGCGGTGCAGCGGGACACCAGCGGCCTTGCCCGCGATGTCCCACAGGGCGGTGTCCACCGCGGACAGCGCATGGATCACCGTGCCGCCTCGCCCGAAGACCTGCAGTTTCTCCTGGACCGCGCGCATCAGCGGCCCGATCAGGCCGGCGTCCTGCCCAAGGCACAGCGGACGCGATGAGGTCCTCGACCGCGCGCCCGGCCACCGGCGTCGCCTCGAACCCGAAGGCCTCGCCCCACCCGGTGAGTCCGCCGGCGTTGGTCACCCGCACAAGCAGCGAGTCCACCGGCGGCCTTGACGCCGCGGCGCCGCCCGCGCGGAACGGGATGCGCAGCGGGAACGTCTCGATCCGCGCGATGGCGCCGGCGTCCATCCGGTCAGGCCGGGCGCCGCAGCGGGGTCGGGCCGCCGGTGCCGATGTAGTCAAGCGCCGGGTTGCCGCTGGCGATCGCCCGGGCGGACAGCGCCCGCCAGGCGGCGCGCCGCTCCGGGTCGTGCCCGAGCAGCCAGAGCAGTTCAAGCAGCAGCACCGGCAGCAGCCGCGGCGAGGCGACGATCTCGTCAACGGTGCCGAAGGCGGCCTGCGCGGTGAGCTGGCAGGCCCGGCGCGCCACGGTACCCGGCGGGTTGCGGTGCCCGGCCGGGCCGAGCAGGTACTGCGCGGGCGGCACCCAGTGCACCGAGCGGCTGACCCGCGGCGGCAGCGGCTCCAGGATGTGCGAGCCGGCCTGCAGCGCGCCGCCGAGCAGCAGCCAGGCCCACGGCTGGGCAGGGAACGACGGCCCGGCCGCGCCGAGCCGCCCGAGCGCCAGCGCGAGCGGGCACAGCGCGGCGGCGAGGCCGACGGCGCAGGCTCCCCACACCACGTCGCGCTCCCTGGCCGCCCAGTACGCCCACCATGCCGCGAGCGCGACCGCGCCGGGCAGCGTGCCGTGCACCGGGTAGAGCAGGGCGAGCAGCGCGGTCACGATGACCGGCATGCACACGGCGTGCCCGGCCCTGGCCAGCCGGGTGCGGTGGAAGACGTGGTTCAGGTACGACTGGTAGGGCAGGTTCAGCCCGGTGACGTTGGTGCTCGGCGTGACCGTGGCGATCGCCCACCAGCGGGCCGCGCCGCGGCCGGTGCCCAGGGCCGGGGCGAACAGTGCCGGCGCACGGCGCAGCCAGAACAGCTGCCCGCGGCTCGGCGGCACCCACAGCGCCGCGTCGAGCCCGGCGATGGGATGCAGGTACTGCCCGGTCGGCCCGTCGTCCATCTCGTCTCCCCTCCGGACAGGGCGGCTTCCCGCCGTGCCCGTTTTCTCCGGGTAACGGTACTCACGATGGTTGAGCCGCGGTTAACCGCCGGACACGGGCCGCGGCGCGCGGACGGCCGGGCCGCGCGTGGGAGACACGGCCCCTGCCGTAACCGCTTACTCGTCGGTCCAGCGCAGCAGCAGCAGGGTGGCGTCGTCGCGCAGGTCGCCCTGCTGGTACTCAAGCAGCGCCTGCACCAGCCGGCGCAGCAGCTCCTCCGGCTGCTGCTCGCTGGCCGCCGCCCGCTCGAGCAGGTCGGCCAGCCGGCCGAGGCCGAACAGTTCGCCGCGCGGCGGGTGCGCGTCGGTCACGCCGTCGGTGTAGAAGAGGACGGCATCGCCGGGCTCCAGGTCGCACGTGCTCACCACGGGTGTGCCGCCGCCGAGCCCGAACGGGAGCGTGGCTGCGCACTCAAGCTCCCTGATCACCCTGCGGTCGCGCAGCAGCAGCGGCAGCGGGTGCCCGGCGCAGGTCCACTCGAGCCGCCCGGTGCGCAGGCAAGCGTGCCGAGGATGCCGGTCGCGAACGAGAGGTCGTCGTAGTCGCTGGCCAGGGCGTCGTCGATGGCGGCGTGCATGCCGGTGAGCGCCGCGCCGGCGCGGCGCGCGTGCCGGTACGCGCCCACCGCCAGGCCGACCAGCTGCGTCGAGCCGAGCCCGTGGCCCATCGCGTCGATGACCGCGAAGTGCAGCACGCCGTCGCCGGCCGCGTAGTCGAACGCGTCGCCCGCGATGTCGTAGGCAGGCTCGAGTATCCCGGCCGCTTGCGCGCCTGGGACGCGCAGCGCCCACGGCGGCAGCAGGTCCCACTGCATTGAGGCGGGCAGCGACATCCGCCTGCCGTGCCGCAGCACCCGCGGGGCGTCGCTGACCTGGGCCAGGCCGGTCACGACCAGGCCGGCGAACACGCCAAGCAGGTTCGCCTGCCGTACCGCCTGCGGGCTCGGGTCGGGAACGGCGACCGCGAGGACGCCGATGCGGGCGGTCTGCTCGAGCACCGGCACCCACACACGGGCCGTCCCGTCGCCCGCGGCGCCGACCGCCGGCTTCCCCGGTGGTGAAGACCCGGCCCGCCAGCGTCCCCGTCACCGGCTCTTCCGGCACCCCGGCGGTCAGCGGCAGCAGCACCTGCCTGGCGAAGTCCGCCAGGTACACCACCGGCTCCGGGCTGGTCCCTGACGCCGTGGCAAGCAGGCGGCCGAGGTCCACCGAGGCGTGCCTGGAGAGGACCTCAAGCGCCCCGGTATAGCCGAACTCAGCCATCGCCGCTCCTCCCGCCGGTCCCTAGGCGGCTTCCTGTCCCCGTCCAGACAGGCTACCCGCGCCCGCCGCGCTGACTCGGGCCACGGTGCGGCGCGGGGGACCACGCTCACGTTCTGGCTAATGACTACGCTGTCCGGACGGGCACGGACTCGAAGCCGCGCAGCACGAGCAGCGGGCGGCGGACGGGCGGGCCGGCCAGGCTGAGCGCCGGGTAGCGGCTGGTGAGCTCCTCGACGGCGATGCGCCCCTCCAGGCGGGCGAGGGCGGCGCCGAGGCAGTGGTGGATGCCGAGGGAGAACGACAGGTGCCGCGCGGCGTTGGGCCGGTCGGTCAGCAGCCGGCCGGGCTCGTCGAAGACCGCGGGGTCGCGGTTGGCGCCGCCGATCGCCACGACGACGGGCGTGCCCTGCCGGATGAGCGTGCCGCCGAGTTCCACGTCCTGCGTCGCGTTGCGCGAGGTCATCTGGACCGGGCTGTCGTAGCGGAGCAGTTCCTCGACCGCCGCGGGGACCAGCGCGGGATCCTGCCGCAGCCGGTCCCACTGCTGCCTGCCGTCCGGCGCGGTCAGCAGGGCGACGGTGCCGTTGCCGATGAGGTTGACGGTGGTCTCGAAGCCGGCGACGAGCAGCAGCAGCGCGGCGGCGACCAGTTCGGCGTGGGTGAGCCTGTCGCCGTCCTCTTCCGCCGCGATGAGGGCGGAAAGGAGGCTGTCGTCGGGGTCGGCGCGCCGCTTGCTCACCAGGTCCCGCAGGTACCCGCTGAGCGCGACCTCGGCCGCGCGCGACTGGCTGAGCGCCGCTCCCGCGGCCTGCGGCTCCAGGGTCGCGGCGACGTCGTGCCCCCAGGCGCGGAACCTGGCCTGATCGGCGGCGGGGACGCCGAGCAGGTGGCAGATCACCGCGATGGGCAGCGGGAAGGCCAGCGTGTCGATGAGGTCGAAGCCGGATGACCCGGCCCGGTCGAGCAGCCCGGCTGCGACCTCGCGGATCCGCGGCTCGAGCGCGGCGATCGCCTTGGGCGTGAACGCGCCCGACACCAGCCGCCTGATCCGCGTGTGGTCGGGCGGGTCCATGGTGAGCAGGTCCGCGGCGGGCAGGTCAGCGCGCGGGTCGCCGGGCGGGTAGGACGGCGGCCGGTAGCGGCGCAGGTGCGTCGGCGAGGGGCTGAACCGCCGGTCCCGCAGGACGGCCTCGGCGGTGGCGTGGTTGACCGTCACCCAGGCGCCGAGTCCGCTGCGGACCGGGTCGCCGCGGCGCAGTTCCTCATACATCGGGTAGGGGTCGGCCTTCGACTCCGGCCGCATCCACAGGGCCAGGGGGTCACGGCGCCACTGGTACCAGCGGATCACCGCCGGTTCCACCACCCGGCGCATGAGAAGCGTTCCGGCGCTCATCCGATACCTCCCGGTTTTCGCATACCGACGCTATCCGCAAACCGGGCTGCTGGCCATGCGCCAGGCCGTCTGATGCCCGCGGGCGCCGGGTGCTCTGGGGAGAGCAGCCCTGGGGCGGCCGCTGAGCGCCGGCGGGCCGCCTTTCATTTGCGGAAAGCGAACCGGCCGCTTGAGGCGGAGAATTACTTTCGCCTTTCATTTCCGATTGGGGCTATTCGCCCGTCTCGCACTATAAAGGCCGTAAGGCTTCCGTCGTGCTTCTGGTGGGGAAATTGATGTAGTCTTTTATCTCCGGGGAAATAGCGGGTGCCCGGGGGAGTAACAGATGGATACGAGGTACGAGCTGGTACTTGCGCCTGCTGCGGTTCGAGCCCTGCTGAGCTTGAGCGACCCAGCGCGTAAGGAGCTCGCGGCAGCGCTCGGGGCAGAGCTGCTCAATGGCCCGAATGCCCGCAAGGAGGCATTCTACGATGGTGAATTGCGCGCATGTCGGCGGGAAAGGGCGGTTTACACGGCGACTCCGCTTAGTTATGCCGCGTTCGTGGCCGTGCACCGGCCGCTTTCCGGGGATGAGCTGGCCCGGCTGCGGCGGGAGAAGGGACGCCGCCGTGCGTTGGCCCAGGGCTTCCACGTGCTGGACATCTTGCACCTGACCACGGCGTTCACGCGCGGAGTGCACCTGGTCGGCTCCGCGTAGGCGTCAGCCGGCGGCGCGGCCTGCGGGGCCGGCCGGGGCGGAGGCTCCGCCCCGGCTCTGGTGCCCGGCCGCGGCCGCCGCTCCGAGGACGCCGCTCACGGGGACGGCGACCCGTGGGCGGCGGGCAGGCGGAACGGCGGGTTCCTCGGCGCGTGCGCCGGCGGGTTCGCCGCGTAGGCGAAGATCACGATCCCGGCGACGAACACCGTCCCGGCCGCGATGAGGCGCTGGCGGAGCGCCGCGAACGCCGACCTCGCGTATGCGTAGTTCGCGGCCTGCACGACGGTGTCCACCGCGTCCTTGAGCCTGGCCGCTTCTCTCGCGTGCGCCGGGCTCGGCGACTGCCTGGCGTCCTGGTTGGCCTCGATGAGCCGGCGGTAAAGGTCGGAGATGGAGTCGGCGACAGCGCCGTAGAACTCGTCCTGGTAGTTCTCCAGCTCGGCGCGGATCTTCCTGATCTGCTCGAGCCTGCGCCGGTCGCGCCGCCGGCCCGGGCCCGCGAGCTGCCGGTTCATCACCTCCAGGTCCAGCTGGGCCAGGGTGATCCACTCATCGGTGAGCATGAGGCTGGCCTGGAAGACCTGGTAGCCGACCGCGCCGAGCCCGGCCGCGAGGCCGAGGCAGGCGAACAGCAGGCGGGGCCAGTCCCCGGCGCCGAGGGAGCCGAGCCCGGTGAGCTGCAGGCCGGCGACCAGCACGCCGCCCGAGGCCGCCGCCGCGGTCAGCAGCCAGCGGGCCGCCGCCCGCAGGTTGTTCGTGGCCGTGGCGTAGCTGGCCGCCGGGGACGCGCCTGACTGCGTCAGGCCGGCTCCTGCGTCGGCGGATGTCACGCGCGGCGCGGTGCGGGCGTACGCAGGGCGTCGTCGAGCGTCACCATCTTCTTGGAACTCAAGATCTCCTTCTCGCCGAGGGCGGTGTTGTAGAGCACCCGGGACATGTTCTGCTCGATCAGGAACTCCACCAGCCCCCGCGTGACGGGGATGACGATCGCGACCAGCTCGCGGTCGTGGGTGAGCGCGAGCGTCTGCCCGCCCTCCCCGGCCCGCTCGATCCGCTCGGCCGACAGCTCACCGATGCGCATGGTGAGCACGGACGGCCCCTCCGGCGCCTCATCATCGGGGTTGCGCGGGTTCAGCACCGCGTGCAGCCGCTCCAGGGTCTCCGTCGTCTCATGCGGCTGCATGACGGTCCCGCCGATCACCGCCGCGACGACCGGGACGAGCAGTTCCGGCGCGTGCTGCTCCGGTGCCTGCCGCGCGTGCCCGTCTCCGGACGCGGGCAGCGCCATCACGTCATCGATGGTGGCCATCGGCTCGCCGGCCGCCATCGCCCGCTCGCCCTCGTCGATGCTCTGCCGTACGTGCGACCAGTTGTAGTCGACAAGGTGCTCCACCCAGGCCCGGGTCACCGGGATGATGACGGCGATCAGGCGGCCCCGGTTGGTCAGCGCGAGCGGCCTGCCGCTGCGCGCCCTTTCCCGCAGGTCTGTGCCGCGCAGCTCGCGGATCTTTACCGTGTCCATGGCATGGTGCTCTTCCTGCGGGTGCGTCCTGGACGAGGCCACGAGGCCGTCATCCCGGCCACCCGCGCTGCAGACGGGTCACGCGGGCACGGGCGGGCATGCCCGCCGTGCCCCGCGGAGAGATCCCCCTGGATCTCCTGCTGGCTAGCCATGACGACGGCCCGACATCCGGGCTTGCCGCCACTTCCCCGCTTCTTCCCTTCGCCTCAGGTCCGCGCGGCGGCCTGGTGGCGCCCAGGGAAGAGCGACGCGGCGGTGGTCACTGGCTGAGTAACCGTCTCCTTTTTGCATCGCGCACCCCCGTGCGGCAGGTCGTTCGGTCTTTAGTGTCTACGTCTGGCTACGTTTGTAGCCAGACGTAATTATGGCACGTCAGGGTACTACGCGCCAACGGGGACCTGATGCCAGGGGCGCCGTTTCCCGCGGCCGCCGCCCCGGGCAATATCGCTGCCTATCGAGAATGCCCGCCGCGGCCGCCGACCAGGCGACTTCTTACGACTGGCAGCCGCCCGATCACGAATTCTTTTATGGGCGCTAGGGGTTTTGGCCGCGATGGTGCATAAAAAAGCTTCGATAACATGGCCTGGCCAGCGACAATGAGTGACTCACGGTGGTATCCGGCCGTGGGTGGCACGGTCGGTGGCACGGTCGGTGGCGTCGCCGTGGTCAGCTGACGCACGCGTCACACGGGACACGGCCGGCCACGCACCGCGGGTCGGGGCAGAGCCCTTCGTCCTCGCCGAACTCGTTGTAGACGTGTCCCTCGCCGTCGCAGGCCTGGCAGTTGAGCAGGCGGGCGCCGTCGCAGGCCAGGCACGTGTCGCCGTGGTCACCGGGGCAGCCGGGCAGCAGGCAGGAGGTGCAGATGACGGCCTGCCTGGTGCCGAAGCACCTTGTGCAGGCGGCCGGGTCGCGCGGCGGCCCGGCCCACCGGCCGCCGGGCCCGGAGGGGGTGCAGCAGTCCTCGGCGCGCCAGCTCCCGCTGAGCGGCTCGCCGGCCGGGGTCATCGGCTGGCGGCAGGCGGTGCAGGCGGGCGCGAGGTCCAGGCCGTCGGGGACGACCGTGCGCAGCGGCATCCCGTGCTGGCCGGCGTGACCGTCCGGGCAGGCATACATCAGGGCCTTGGCGTACGTCATGGAAGTTTGTCTACCACCGGCGGCGCCACTGCGCGGCCAGGACCGCGGCCAACGCCGGGCAGCGCCCCGGTGAACTCCTGATACCCGCCGTGAAGGCTCCCCTCGGGCCCGGGCTACCCCGTCTCGCCACGCGGCGTCTTGCGGCCGTGCACGGCGGCGTACTCGGCCGCCAGCCACGGGCCGAGGTCGTCGATGAGCATGGTCAGTACCGCGCGGTCCGCGGCTGGCGCCCGCCCGATGGCCGCGGCCGTCCTCATCTGGCCCGCGCGGGCCGGGTAGTAGTGACTGAAGAGGTCGGCCGACTCGCCAAGGTCGCTGGTCCAGCCGCCCCAGCGGGGCATGACCAGCGTGAACCCGGTCCGCACGACACGGCGGCCGACTTGGCGGCCGAGCGCGCGCAGGCCCGCCCCGGTGCGCTCGGCGCGGAGCCGGTCCCGCCAGCGGGGAAGGGCGTCGCCGAGGTCGCCGTTGGTTTCCCTGGCGAGCAGCGAGGTGGGCCGGTAGCGGGGCAGATGGGTGGCCAGGTCCGGCCCGGAAAGCGGCGTGCACAGGCACGCGACGAACCAGCCGAGGTCATACCGCTCGATGTCGCTGAGCAGCGTCGCAGTGCTGAACAGGAGGATCCCCGCCCCGTTGAGCTGGTCAAAGCGCGCATCGACCGCGGCCTC
The DNA here is from genome assembly GCA_963811335.1 of uncultured Actinomycetota bacterium. GTDB lineage: Bacteria > Actinomycetota > Actinomycetes > Streptosporangiales > Streptosporangiaceae > Trebonia. The sequence continues at coordinate 270,546 of CAWERB010000023.1, forward strand.
GAGACGGCGGGCGGCGGCCCGGTCGGGTTCGCCGGGCGCATCGTGCAGTGCGAGCAGGACGTCCAGGTCGGACCGGCCGGGCACGGCCGTGCCGCGGGGGATGCTGCCGTACAGGTAGGCGCTGTGCAGCCGGGCTGGGCCAAAGGCGTCCGCGATCCCCGCCCGCGCCGCCGCGACGACGGGGGCGAACGCCTCAGGCACGCGGGCGAGGTCACCCTCGCGCGCGATGAACCCGTCATCGTCAAGACCCTTCGGCCGCATCACCGCACTGTGCCGTACATGCCCGGCCGCGTGCCACCGGTTTAGCGCCTGCCGCCCGCGGGTCACCCCGTCCTGCGGTGGCGCTGGCCAAGGGCCGAGCGCGACTCCCCCCGCTGGTCATCGGCCTGGTCCCGGCCGTGCGCTAGCGTGCCCTGGTGGACCTTCTCGTGGTGGGCGGCAGCGGGTTCCTCGGGCTGAGGATCACCCGGCAGGCTAGGCGCGCGGGCCACCGCGTCATCGCCACCTGCCACGCGAGCGCCCCGCCGGCCGTCGACGCGGACTGGCGCAGCCTGGACATCCGGCGCCGCGACGACGTCACGGCGCTCGCCCGCCGGGCCAGGCCGGACGCGGTCATCAACGCCGCGTACCGGAAGTCCGACTGGGCGGTCACCGCAGACGGCGGCGCGCACGTCGCGCTCGCGGCGGCCGCGGCGGGCGCCCGGCTGGTGCACGTGTCAAGCGACGCGGTTTTCTCCGGCGCCGCGCCCAGCTACGACGAAACCAGCCCGCCCGATCCGGTGACGCCTTACGGCGCCGCCAAGGCAGCGGCGGAGACCGCGGTCAAGGGCATCGCCCCGGGCGCCGTCATCGCCCGGACATCACTGATCATCGGCGACGGCGACTCCGTGCACGAGTGCTTCGTGCACGCGATGGCGGCGGGCACCGCGCCCGGCGTCCTGTACACCGACGAGGTGCGCTGCCCCGTGCACGTCGGCGACCTGGCCGCGGCGCTGCTGGAGCTGGCGGCCGGGCCGCACGCGGGGACCTGCCACGTCGTCGGCGCCGACGCCGTCAGCCGTCACGAGCTCGGCCTGCTGATCGCCGCGCGCGACGGCCTTGACCCCGCCATGCTGCCGGGCGCCCCGCGCCCCGCCACGGGACCGCCGCGCCCGCTCGCGGTGCGCCTGGACAGCACCAGCACCCAGGCGCGGCTGGGCACCCGGCTGCGCGGGGCACGCGACTTCCTCGCGCCCGCACGGGCCTGACCGGGCGCGAGCGGGCCGCGCCGGGTACTGTCGGCGGGTGACGCATCCGCTGCTCGACCCGCTGCTCGTGCGCGCGGTGGAGCAGGCCGCCGCCAAGCATCTGGGGAACGCCTGGCGGCATGACGGGTTCACCGATTTGCGCCACCGCGGGTCCCATCCGTGCGGCATCTTCACCGGGACGCCGCTGTCGGTGTTCGCCAAGCTCGAGGGCTCGCCGGCCGGGGCGGAGCAGTTCGCCGCCGAGCTGCGCGGGCTTAGCCTGATCCGCTCGCGTACCGACGTGGCAACGCCGGTGCCGGTGGCCGGCGGGGTCGTCGCCGCCGGCGGCGGGACGCTGCTGCTTTACGAGGCGCTGCCGGAGCGGGGTGGCCCCGCCGGGCAGGCGGCGGACTCGCGGACGCCGGGCGACTACGCGGCGATCGGCCGGGCGCTGGCCGGGCTGCACCGGGTCCGCGGGGAGGCGTTCGGGCTGGCGGAGTTCGACGGGTTCTTCGGTCCGCTGCCGCAGAGCAACCGCCCGGCCGGCTCGGGGCGCTGGGCTGACTTCTACGCCGAGCGGCGGGTGCTGCCGATGCTGCGGCTCGCGATCGATTCCGGTTTCCTCCCGGCCGGGCTGGCACTGGGGGTGGACCGGGTGGTGGCGCGGCTGCCGGCGCTGTGCGGGCCGGACCCGGTGCCTGTTCTGCTGCACGGGGACGCGCAGCAGAACAACTTCATCTGCACGGCGGACGGCGCGGTGGCGATCGACGTGGCGCCGTACTACGGGCACCCGGAGGCCGACCTCGCGCTCGTGGAGTGCTTTTCCCCGGCGGACCCGGCGCTGCTGCGCGCGTACGCGGAGCTCGCCCCGCTCGACCCCGGGTTCGCCGGGCGGCGCGAGCTGTGGCGGCTGCACCTGTACCTCGCGGCGGTCGCGGTGGGCGGCGCGAGCCCGTTGGGGCGCTCGTTCCTGCCCCGCATCGCCGCCGCCGTCCGCCGGTACTCCTAGTGCACCTGTCCGTAAGTTTGTCGGGGGTTGTCCCGGCGTGGTTGCGGGCTCCTCGCGTTTGTGCGAGCGACTCCCCGTCTTGCCGCCGTTGTCTGGCGGGGTTGGGGCGGGCCGGTGCCGGCGAGGTGCCTGCGGGGTGCGGGCCGTGATGGGGGCCTGCGCCGCGGGTCACGCCGCGCGGGGTGCAGCACCAGGAAGGTGGGCTCCCGTGCGACGGTGCGTGATCCCCGGCCCGGCTGGGACAGCGGGGATGATGCCGCCGCCAGGTGCCCTGGCGGCGATGCTGGCGGCCGCGACCAGGTTGCGGTGGCCGCCCTGCCCGCAGTGCGGGCAGGTGAAGTTCCGCCCGGCGGGCTTCGGTACCCGTCGGGCGCACCGGGGGCAGGTAGAGGACGTGCCCCGCTCGTCCACTAGGTGCACGGTGATCCCGGCGGCCTCGGCCTTGTCGCACAGGACCCCGATCAGGTGGCCGACCCGCCAGTCCCGGGTCCGCTGATTGTGCCGCCGTCCTGCCTTGAGGTGCAGCACGCCGCGGGGGTCGCCGACGGCGAGGGTGCCGATGCGGTTGCCCAGCGCCCAGCTGATGACCTGCTTGGCGGCTTCGTGCTGGGCCTGGCGGACCCGGCGGGCGTGCCGGGCCTGCGTCTTGCGCTCGCTCCTGCGGTGCTTGCGCCACCGCCGCGATCCCCGCTGCCCGGGCTTGGGCGCCCGGCCGGCCGCGGCGCGGGTGCGGCCCTTGCGGTCCCGCAGGTGCTGCCGGCATTCGGCCCGGATCGCCCGCCCGGACACCAGCAGCCCCTGCCCCTCCGGTCCGGCGGCGGCGTACGGGTGGATGATGCCCAGGTCGACCCCGGCGGTCCGGCCGGCGTCGGGGCCCTGCCCGGGCGGGTAGACGGCGACCGGGACCTCGGCGGTCACGTCCGCGTACAGCCGCCCCGCGTCATAGCCGAGGGTCACCGACCGGACCTGCCCTGCGGGGTAGGGGATGTCCCGGTCCAGCCGGACGGCCAGCGGCGGGCAGCCGCTGCGCCACCGGGATCGCCAGCACCCGCCCGTCGAGCCGGAACGTGCCGTGATACCAGCGGACCGGCACCAGGGCGCGCTTGCGCCGCGGGTAGCGGGCGGTCACGTCGCCGTCCTTGCGGTGCTTGGCGGCGGCGAACCAGGCGTCGCTATAGCGGCGCAGCACCGACCGGGCGCCGGTGCTGTCGAGTTCCCCGAACGTGCCCGGCCCGGAGGCGGCAAGCTCCCGGCACAGCCCGGCGTACCCGGCCAGCGGCGCATCGTGGCGGCGCCGCCGCCACGCGTTCAGTTCCAGCACGCAGCACCACACGTCGCCCGCCGAGCGCAGCAGCCCGAACACCCGCTCCCGCTGACGGCGGGTCACCCGCAGCCCGCACCGCGCGGTCCGGTACACACCCCTCCTGCTTATATTTTCGTGACAAAACAGCGAACACCATGCCGACGGCCAGCCATAGCCCAGCGCACATCCGCAGCCCGCCACACTGCCTAGCACAACCCCGACGAATTAACGGGGCGCACCCACTAGCGAAATCAGGATAAAGAGGTAGCCATGGCGGCTTTCCGGTGGTGTTATATCGCGGGCTGCCGTACGTCGAACCGAGAGCGAGGTGCCGTGGGGCTGGAGATCAGGCCGATCACCCGCGACGAGGCCGTGGAGTACCTCAAGGTGCTGCCGTTCGCCAACGGCATGCCCTGGTGGGAGCCCTACCCGGCCGCCTGGTACGGCGGGCAGGCGGTTTACCCGCCGCACCGGCCGCCCGCCCCGGCCGAGCAGCTGGAGAAGTGGGCGGATGAGATCATCGCGGACCCGGTCTTCCACCCGCAGGCGGCGTTCTCCGACGGCCGGATCGTGGGCGGGTCGGCGATGCTGTCCCTGGAGATCACCGTCCCTGGCCCGCGGTTCGCCGCGCTCGGCGGGGTGACCTCCACGGCGGTGATCGCCACGCACCGGCGGCGCGGCGTGCTGCGGGGCATCATGCAGGCGATGTTCAACGAGGCGCTGGCCCGCGGCGAGGCCGTCGCCGCGCTGAGCGCGAGCGAGGGCGGCATCTACGGCCGGTTCGGCTACGGCCCCGCCACGCTGCGGACCCGGTGGGAGATCGAGCGGTCGGCCGCGGCGCTGCGCCCGCCCGCCGCGGCGCCGGCCGGGTCGCTCGAGCTCGCGGACGCGGCGGCGGCACGCGAAGCCTGGCCGGCGCTGCACGAGGCCGCGCGCCGCCGGCGGGTCGGGGAGATCTCACCGCAGACCGGGCAGTGGGCGAGCCTGTCGGACTCGGGCGAGGCACCCGACGGGCCGCTGCGCTACCTCATCCACCGGGCGCCCGGCGGGGACATCGACGGCATCGCCAGGTACCGGCTGCCGTGGTCGCCGGACGTTGCGGAGGCCGGGGTGCTGGTCGTGGAGGGCCTTGAGGCGGTCACCGATGACGCCTACCGCGCGCTGTGGGAGCTGCTGCTCGACTTCGACCTCACCCGCCGCATCGTGGCGGTGACGCGGCCGGCGGACGAGCCGCTGCGCTGGATGCTCGAGGACCCTCGCGCCATGCGGATCACCCGGCAGACCGACAACTTCTGGGTCCGGCTGCTTGACGTTCCCGCCGCGCTCGAGGCCCGCCGCTACGAGGCCGACGGGTCGCTGGTCCTCCAGATAGCGGAGGACGCCATGTGCCCCGCGAACGCGGGCCGGTGGCGGCTGTCGGTCAGCGGCGGCGCGGCGTCGTGCACGCCCGCCGGCGGCGCGGCCCCTGACCTGACCGCCGATGTCCATGCGCTCGGGTCGCTGTACCTGGGCGGGATGTCGGCGTCGCTGCTGGCCGCCGCGGGCCGGCTCCGGCAGCACCGCGACGGCGCGGTCGGCCTGCTGTCCAGGCTGCTGCGGGCCGACCCGCCGCCGTTCAACGCGATCGGCTTCTGATGCCTGCCCGCGGACCGTTGCCGCCGGGCGGCGGCAGTTACGGGACCTGGGGCGGGAGGATGAAGAGGCCGGCGACCTTCTCGTCGTTGTCGAACGCGACCCTGGCCTTCATCTCGCCGGCCTCGTAGCGCAGCGGGATGTCGACCACGGTGTGGTCGCCGACGCGCCGGACGAACGGCTCGGCCGCGCCGAAGCCCTCGAAGGCACCGACCAGGCCGGCGACCGTCGCCATCGCGTCGCCCCGCACCTCGTCGGTGAAGGCCGCGAGGACCTCGGCGTTGAAGGACGGCCTCGCCTCGTCCATGCGGTCCTCGAGAACGTCGGTGACGATCTTGACGGCGCGCTCCGCGGCGTCGGCCATGTGCACTGTCTTATCCATGGGTTCACCCGTCCTGGGATCGATCGGCTTGCCGAACCGCTGAAAGGCGGCCTGGCGCGTGACTCCGAGCAGGTCCCCGATCTCCTGCCAGGTATGGCCGGCGTCGCGGCACTGCTGCACGGCCAGCTTGAGCACCTGCCCGGCGAGGGCGTCGGCGTCCTGGGCGCGCCGGGCCAGGTCGAGGTAGGCCGGGGCGCTCAGCGGGCTGCCGGCCGTCTCGGCCAGCGCCGAGGCATGCTCGGCGAGCATGGCGCTGAGGGCGGCGAGGGACGGGGAATCGGTCACGTGTAAAGGATACCTTTACACGTACATCTGTCAAGGAAACCTTTACAAGGGCGGGCGCTTCCAGTCGGGGGACCGTCCGAGTAGCGCCACCACCTGGTCGAGGGTCGAGCCGCCTGCCCAGGCTACGACGGGGGCGAAGGCGGCGCCCGGCTCGAGGCGGTGCTCGCCGCCCGGCACGGCCCGGGCCACCCGCAGCGCCGTGTCGAGCAGGTCCGGCGGGAAGCGCGCCTCCAGGCCGAGGGCCTTGGCGACGTCCCAGGAGTGCACGACGTAATCGATGAAGTGGAAGCTGACCGCCTGCCGCGCGGGGAAGAGCGCGCCGGCCGCGAGCTCCGGCAGCGGGAACCGGCGGTCGAGAACCCCGTCGGCGGCGAAGGCGGCCAGCACGGCCTGCGCCGCCGCGCGGTACCCGGCGACGGGGTCCGCGCCCAGCCGGCGGGGACGCCAGCGCGCCGGGTCGGCGTCGCCGGCCGCGGCGGCGGCGAACCCGTAGTGCTGCGCGGCCATGTGGGAGATCAGCCCGTGCAGCGTCCAGTCCGCGCAGGGCGTCGGCCGGGCCAGGTCGGCGGGCCGCGCGCGGTCCACCAGGTCGACGCTCGCGGCCACCGCGAGCGCGTCGAGCGCGACGATGCCAGCCAAATTCGTATGCATGCTCCGATCATAAGCTGTAGCTTATGATCTGTCGACGCGTATCCTTGCGGCAGCGATGGAAGATCACCAGCGGCGCCGGGACCTGGCCGCCATGCTGCAGCCTGTGGTGCGGGCGCTCGTCGAGGCGGAGCTGCCCGTGCTGGCCAGGCACGGCATCACCATGTGGGGGTACGTGGTGCTGAACGCGCTGCGGGACGCGCCGCAGAGCACCCAGGCCGCGCTGGCGGACATGATCGGCGCGGACAAGACCCGGATCATCGCCACGCTGGACGACCTGCAGGCGGCGGGGCTGATCAGCCGCGAGCCCGACCCGGCGGACCGGCGGGCCCGGCTGCTGTCGATCACCCCGGCCGGCCGCCGCGTCCAGCGGCGGGCGCAAGACGAGATACAGCGCAACGAGGAGCGCGTGCTCGCCGAGCTGCCGCCCGCCGAGCGGACGGCGTTCCTGCGCGCCGCGGGCCGGCTAGCCGCGCTGCCCGTCGCGCGGATCCTCGCCGGGCTGCCCGCGGCGGAACGCCCGGGCGCACCAACCACGCGGGAGTAAACCAGCGGGCAGGCGGAGGCGGTGCGGTCTACGCTTTCCCGGTGCAGCTTTCCTGTGACGAGGCCGGCCGCGGCGAGTGCGTAGTCCTGATCCACGGCCATCCCTTCGACCGGACCTTGTGGGAACCGCAGCTGGCCGCGCTGCGCGGGCGCTTCCTCGTGCTCGCTCCCGACCTGAGGGGCTTCGGCCGCAGCCCGGTCACGCCCGGCTGCGTGCTGATGCGGGAGTACGCCGCCGACATCGAGGAACTACTCGCCGCGCGCGGCATCACCCGGGCGGCGGTGGTCGGCCTGAGCATGGGCGGCCTGGTGGCCATGGAGCTCGCGGCGGCCGCGCCGCAGCGCTACTGGGCGCTCGGGCTCGTCGCCACCACCGCGCGGCCGCCCTCACCGCAGGACCGCCTCACCCGGGACGACCGGGCCGAGGCGACCGAGCGCGACGGGATGCGCGTCCTGGTCGACTACATGCAGGCCGGCCTCTACAGCCCGGCCTGCCCGCCGGCGATCCGGGCCCGGGTCGACGCCATGATGGCCGCCGCCTCGCCCGCGGGCGCCGCGGCGGCGCTGCGCGGCCGCGGCCGCAGGCCCGACTACCGGCCGCTGCTCGCCGCCCTGGACATCCCCGCGCTCGTCGTTGCCGGGACGGCCGACCCGTGGTCCGATGCCGCGGTGACGGAGGAGATCGTCGCTCACCTGCGGCGGCCAGAACTGGTCACCATCGAGGGCGCCGGCCACCTGCCCAACCTGGAAGCCGAGGCGGAGTTCAACCAGGCGCTGCTCGCCTTCCTCGGCCGGCACGCCCCGTAAGGCCGGACAATCGCGTGCCCGGTGACGGCAGCGGCCGGACGCCGCAAAGCCCCACAATGTATGCGTGATCCCCGCAGAGCTGACCGAGACCGAGCAACTGCTGTGCGAGGCGTTTCCCCGCGGCGCGTGGGTGGACCTCGGCGGTGCGTCAGCCGACGGCGCGCCCGCGGTCGTCCGGGCGGAGGTCATCGCGGCCCTGCTGCTCGGCGCCGTCCCGGCCGCCCACGGCGGCGCGGCCGGGGTACGGCTGCGCGGCGCGGCCGTCACGGGACCGCTGCGGCTGATGGGCGGGACCGCCGCCTGGCCGCTGGTGTGCGAGGACTGCCTGTTCGACGCGGACGTGGACCTGGTGGACAGCTCGGTGCGCACGGTCGCCATCACCGGCAGCGACCTGCCCGCCTTCGACGGCACCCGGCTGCGGCTCGACGGCCTCCTCGACCTGGCCGGATCGCGGGTGGCTGGGTGCGTCCGGCTGGAGCACGCCAAGGTGAGCGGCCAGCTGAGCATGCGCGGGTCCGTCGCGGGCCCCGCACCGGCCGCCGCGCCCGCGGGCGCCGGCGCGGAGGCCGTCGCGGCGGCCGGGCTGTCCGTCGACGGCGACGTCGACTGCGAGGGACTGGAGGCGCGCGGCCGGGTTTCCCTTGAGGGCGCCACGGTCACCGGCACCCTCAAGCTGAGGCAGGCTCGCATCGCCTCCCCGGGCGAACGGGCGCTGGTGCTCAGCTACGCCACGATCGGCGGGAAGCTCGACTGCCGCGGCCTGGCCGTCGACGGGGAGACCCGCGCCATCAACTGCCAGGTCACCGGGCAGCTAAGCATGACCGCCGCGCGCCTGAGCAACCCGGGCGGCGTGGCGTTGTTCGCCGGCGGGCTGCAGGTCGGCGGCGGCGCGTTCTTCAGCGTCGGCTTCGCCGCCCGGGGGGCGCTCCGGCTGATCGGGGCGCGCTTCGGCGCCAACCTGACGATCGAGGGCGGCACATTCGACCACCCAGGCGGCGTGGCGGTGAACCTGGACCGCGCGGTGACCGGCTCGGTGTCCGGCGACGACCTGACCTGCCGCGGCCAGTTCTCCATGATCGGCGCGCGGGTCGGCGGCGACCTGAACCTGGCGCGCGCCGTCCTGGACGCCGGCCCGGGCAGCCGCGCGCTTGACGCGGAGCGGGCGCAGGTCGACGGCATCTTGGTGCTGAAGGAGGCGAAGGCGGTCGGCGAGGTGAACCTGCGCAGCGTCCGGGTGGGGGAGCGGCTGCTGCTGCAGCGGGCCGAGCTGCGCAACCCCTCGCACACCGCGTTCCGTATGTCCCGGGCGCAGGTGACCTCCGACATGTTCTGCGACGGGCTGACCGTGGCCGGCCGGCTGCGGCTCGGCGGGACGGTTGTCGGCGGGTCGTTCACCCTGCAGCAGGTGGTCCTCGCCAACCCGGGCGGCGTCGTGCTTGACGGCAAGGGCCTGCAGGCCTGGGAGCTGGTGCTGTGGCCTGCCGCGCCGGTCGAGGGCGAGGTGGACCTGCGGAACGCGGTGCTCGGGTCGCTGCGCGACGACCCGGCGACCTGGCCGGCCCAGCTGCGCCTTGACGGCCTGACGTACCAGGCACTTGAGCCGCTGCTGCCCGCCGGGCAGCGCCTGCGCTGGCTCGCCGGCGACCCGGACGGCTGCCCGCCGCAGCCGTATGAGCAACTGGCCGCCTACTACACAGCCCTCGGCCAGCCCGCCCGCGGACGCGCCGTGCTGTATGAGAGGGAGCGGGTGCAGCGCCGGAGCAGGAACCTGGCCCCCAGGATCTGGGGCATGGTCCAGGACGTCACCGTCGGCTACGGGTACCGGCCGCGCCGTGCGCTCGCCTGGCTCGGCCTCCTGCTGGCGACCGGGAGCGTGCTGTTCTCCGTCGTGCCGCCGCCCCCGCTGCAGGCCGGGGCCGCCCCGCACTTCAACGGGATCATCTACACCCTTGACCTGCTGCTGCCGGTGGTGAACCTCGGCCAGAAGTACGCGTTCAACCCCAGCGGCGCCGAGCAGTGGCTGTCGTACTTCTTCATCGCCGCCGGGTGGACCCTGGCCACCACGGTCGCCGCGGGTGCCGCGCGGGTCCTGCAGCGCGGCTAGCCGGCCGGGCGGGCGGTCAGCGAAAGCACGCAAGGCCGCAGCAGGGCGACGACGTCCGCCGGGTCGGCGGTGGCGAGCTCGCCTGACTTGATGAGGTGCCGGGAGACCGTGATGCCCAGCGTGATGGCGGTGATGACCGCGGCCCGCAGGCCGGCGTCGTCGGCGGGGATGGCCGCGGCGATCTGCGCCTGGTAGCGGGCGATGCCGTCGCTGGCGGCGGTGGCGGCCTCGGGGTTGGTCAGCATCGAGCGCAGCAGGGCCAGCGAGGCGGCCGGCTCGCTCTCCAGCCGGCTGGCGACCCCGTCCAGGATCTGCTCGGCGGCCTCGGCCGGCGTCCCGCTGACCTCGGGAACGGGCGCGGCGTCGATCACCCGCCGGTAGAGCTCCTGCTTGGTACCGAAGTAGTGCATGACGAGGCCCGCGTCCACGCCCGCGGCCGCGGCCACGGCCCGGATCGTGGTCCGGTCGTACCCGGCGCTAAAGAACGCCTGGGTCGCGGCGTCGAGGATGCGCGCTTCGGTTTGGCGGCGCTGCTCGGCGCGCGAACCCGGGCGGGGAGTGGTCATGGAAGTTGCGGCGTGTAGACCCTGGCCTCCAGATCGAGAAGGAACCGCCGCTCCCTCCTCTCGCGTGTCGGCTGATCCATGATGGTTCCTTTCTGTAGCATTCAAATATGCGTACGGCCTTCAAATGCCGGGCTTATCCTGACCCCGAACAGGTGAGCGTGCTGAATCGCACGTTCGGTTGCATCCGTGTGGTCTGGAACCGCACCCTGGCCTGGCGCCATGCCCGCTACCGTGACGAGCGGGCCAGCACGAGTTACGGCCAGGCCAGCGTCTACCTGACCAGCATGAAGGCCACGGAGGAACTCACCTGGCTCAATGAGGTGTCCAGCGTCCCGCTCCAGCAGGCGCTCCGCCACCAGCAGGCCGCGTTCACCGGCTTCTTCGCCGGGCGCGCCCGCTACCCCCGCTACAAGTCCCGCGGCGGGCGGCAGTCCGCCGAGTACACCCGGTCGGGGTTCCGGTACCGCGCAGGGCGGCTGCTCCTCGCAAAGACGAGCACGCCGCTGGCCTTCGTCTGGTCCTGGCCCGACGTCGACCCCGCGTCGCTCGACCCGACCACGGTGACGGTCTCCCGCGACCCGTGCGGGCGCTGGTACGTCTCCTTCGCCGTGGACGTGCCTGAACCCGCGCCGCTTCCCGCCGCCGGCGCCATGGTCGGCGTGGACCTGGGCATCAAGGACTTCGCCGTCACCAGCGGCGGGGAGAAGATCCGAAACCCGCGCAGCCTGGCCCGGCGGGAACGCAGCCTGGCCCGCTACCAGCGGCGCCTGGCCCGCTGCCAGAAAGGTTCCGCCAACCGGGCCAAGGCTAAGGCCAAGGTCGCCCGTGCTCATCGCAAGGTTCGCGCCTCCCGGGCCGACTTCCTGCACCGCACCTCGGCCCGGCTGGTCCGCGAGCACGACGTGATCGTGATCGAGGACCTGAGCGTGAAAAACATGGTTCGTAACCGGTCGCTCGCCAAGGCTATATCGGACTGCGGCTGGGGGGAGTTCCGCCGCCAGCTTCAGTACAAGGCGGCCCGCGCTGGGCGGAACCTGATCGTAATCGACAGGTTCTACCCGAGCAGCAAGACCTGCTCTGCCTGCGGGCACCTGCTCGCGGACCTTCCGCTGAGCACCCGGGCGTGGCAGTGCCCGTCCTGCGGCACCCGGCACGACCGGGACATCAACGCCGCCAAGAACATCCTGGCGGCAGGTCTTGCCGTTACTGCCTGCGGAGCTGATGTCAGACACCCCGGGACCTCCCGCGTGCGATCGGCAGTGAAACAGGAACCCCGGCCCGCGAGGGCCGGAATCCCCGTCCCTCGGGGCGGGGAGTAGTCAATCTACGGGCGTTGACCGGGACGCGAGTTGATTCTACAATCGTTCAATGAACAGATGTTGAATCAACTGCCTGAGTGAAGGGACCGCCCCATGTCCTGCGCCGCGCCCGCCGATGTGCTGAACCGCCGCCGCCAGCTGACGCTGGCCGGCGATGCCGACGGCTTGGCCGACCTGTTCGCGCCCGACGCCGTGATGGAGTTCTGCTTCCACGGGCCGCCGGGGGGCGCGCCGACGCGCCTGGAGGGGCGGGAAGCGATCCGCGAGTACTCGCGGCAGTTCACCGACTCGCCGCTGCGGGTGGACGACTACGAGGTGACCGAGCTGCACCAGGCCCAGGACCCGGCGGTGGTGATCGCGGAGATGCGCACGACGGCGACCCTGACCACGACCGGCCGGTCGCTCACGGCGACGTCTATCCAGGTGCTGCGGATCAGGGACGGCCAGATCGTGCACTTCCGCGACTTCGCCGACCCCCGGATCTTTGAAGCCCTGGCCGCGGAATTGTCCCTGGGAGGCTGACGGCGCACCCCGGGCAGGCGCGGGCGCGCACCGGCTAGCGTTGCCGGCGTGCCCCGCCTGACGCCAGCCTGCGCACCGCCCGGGGACCTTCGGCGCGGGCCGCTTTGCGCCGCCTCACCGCGATGGAATGAGGCGCCTGACCGCAGCGGAATGCCCGGCTGCCCGGGTCATGCGGCCGGGATGCCGGCCAGCTCGCCGGCCGCGGGCACGCGAGTGACGCGGCGCCCGGCCTGGCGGGCCAGCTCGGCGAACCGGGCCGAGTTGATCACCGCCGCGCCGCCCGGGTCGTTGTTGAAGTACACGTACACGTCGGCCTCGTCCGGCCAGGTCGCGGCCAGCCGCGCTACCCAGGTCCGCAGCGCCTGCGGACCGTACCGGGGCCGCGGCCGGGAGGTCCCCTCGTGGAGCCGCAGGTAGCCCCAGGTCGCGGTGCGCCACAGCGGCGTGACCGGGCGGCCGCGCCGGTCGGCCAGGCACAGCGCCGCGTCGTGCGCTTCAAGCACCTGCCTGGTCTCCTGGGTCCACCAGGTGTCGTGCCGCGGTTCCACCGCGAGCCGCAGCCCCCGCACGCCCAGGTCGGCCGCCGCCGCCGTGAAGGCGGACAGGCACGCGTCCAGGGTGCCCGGGTCGGCCCGCAGCGTGGGCGGCAGCTGCAGCAGGACCGGCCCGAGCTTAGGGCCGAGGCCCGCCGCCGCGGTGAGCAGCCGGGCCGCGGGCTCGGCGGGGTCGCGCAGCCGGCGCACGTGGGTGAGGTACCGGCTGGCCTTGACCGCCATGACGAAGTCATCCGGGGTCCGGGCCCGCCAGCTTTCGAACGTCTCCCGCGGCGGCAGCCGGTAGAAGCTGTTGTTGTTCTCCACCGTCAGGTAGCGCGTGGCGTAGTGCTCCAGCCACCGGCGGGCGGGCACTTCCCGCGGGTAGAGCCCGCCCCGCCAGTCGCGGTACTGCCAGCCGGACGTCCCGATCAGCATCGGCATGGCCGTTACCCTGCCCGCCTGCCGCCGGTCCACGCGCGCACGCGGGCGGGGAACGGCGGCCGCCGGGAAAGCGGCTTCCGTTCTGTATCGCCGGACCTCGCCAGGTGGCGGCGGGCGGCGGCGCGGGGCCGCCGCCGCTGACCTGGCCCACCCCCCGGCCCGGCCGGAACCTAGCCGCGCGCCGCGAGCGGCTGGTCAGCCGCAGGTGGTTGCCGCTGGGGTCGCGGACGGCGGCGTCACGGACGCCGTAGGGCTGGTCGACGGGCTCCTGGAGGATCTCCGCGCCGGCGGCGCGCAGCGACTCGAAGGTCTTGTCCAGGTCATCGACCTGGATGAAGACCGCCAGGTCGCCCTTGGCGACGATCTCGCGCATGGGCACGCGGTCGGCGGGCGCGATGTGATGGTCCACGGCGGCAAGCAGCAGCTCGTGGGCATCACCGGGGGCCGCGACGGTGAGCCAGCGCATCTCCGGGCCCATCGGGACGTCCTGGCGGACCTCGAAGCCGAGCCGCCGGGTGTAGAAGGCGAGCGCCTCGTCCAGGTCGGTGCAGTACACGGGCGTGTGCGTGATGGAAAGCGTCATGGCCTCGACCCTACGCAGGGGACGGCCGGTAACGCTTCTCCAATCCTGCACGGCTGCCCGATCCACCCCGGGCGCGCCCAGGCCCGCGTCATGCACGGCGGGACCGGGGTGAGCCGCGAGTGGTCGCGCGCCCGGTAAGCGGACGGCGGCTCGCCGACCAGGCGGGTGAACGTCGAGCTGAACGAGCCGAGTGAGGTGAACCCGACGGCCATGCACACGTCGGTCACCGACCGGTCGCCGCGGCGCAGCAGCGCCATCGCGCGTTCCACCCGCCGCGTCTGCAGGTAACCGTACGGGGTGTCGCCGTACGCCTCACGGAACCGGCGGGCGAACAGGGACGGCGACATCAGCGCGGCGCGCGCCATCGCCGGGACGTCGAGGGGCCGCGCGTACTCCCGCTCGAGCAGGTCCCGCGCCCGGCGCAGGTGCGCCAGCTCGGCAACGTCCATGCGGCGACCGTACACCGTGGCGGCGTGGCCGGCGGCCCGGCCGAGGTCAGCACCAGTCGATCGACAGCTCGCCGAGCAGGCGCTTGAGCGCCCGGGCGGCCTGGCGGAACTTGTCAGGGCCGCTGAAGCCGCCGTGGCGGCCGGCGAGGTCCAGGTGCGGCTCGAGTGACATGAACCCGGCAAAGCCGGAGTCCCGCAGCGCCTGCAGCGTCTCGCGCACCTGGCCGTCGCCCTCGCCGGCCGGCGTCACCTCGCCGTCCCCCGCGCGCGCGTCCTTGACCTGCAGGTACACCAGGTGCGGCCGAAGCAGCGGGTAGGCGTCGGAAAACGGCCGCACGCCGCACTGGACGAAGTTGGCGGCGTCGAAGGTGGCCCGCAGCGCCGGCGAGCCCACGCTGGCGATCAGGTCGGCGCACCGGCCGGGCACGTCGCCGTAGATCTCCTTCTCGTTCTCATGGGCGAGGATAACGCCGCGTTCCTCCGCGATCCGCGCCAGCGCCCCCATCCGGTCGATGACCTGGGCGCGGTACCGCTGCGGCGGCTCGCCGGGCGGGATGTAGAACGAGAAGACCCGCACCAGCGCGGTGCCCAGCTCGCCGGCGATGTCGGCGACCCTGCGCATCCGTTCCAGCTCCGGCTCGAGCGGCGCGCCGACCGGGATCTTGCCGACCGGGGAGCCGATCGCCGAGACCCGCACCCCGGCCGCGCGGCTGGCCGCGCGGAACGCGCCAACCTGAACGCCGCTGAAGCCGGCGACATTCACCGACCACGCGCTGCGCAGCTCCAGATGCGTGATGGACTCGGCGGCGAGCACCGCGAACTGCTCGGCCGGGTCGGCGGAGATCTCGTCGGCGAACCCGCTGAGGGTGACGGTCACGGGCGGAGCCTGACCGGCCGGCCGGCGCGGGATGACTCGTACACCGCGCGGACGATCTCCAGCGCCTCCCGGCCGTCTTGGCCGCTGACCGCCGGCTCGCGTCCCTCGTCGACCGCCGCGAGCAGGTCGGCGAGCTGCGCGGCGTGGACGGCGGCGTCCAGTGCCGCGGGGTCGGCCGCGGCCGGCTCCCGCACGGGACCGCCGCCCGGGCCGGGCGATCCCGCGGCGCCCGCGGCCCCGCGCAGGGCGGTGCGGACGAGCTTGCCGTCCTCGACGGTCACCGTGCCGTCGGTCCCGGTGACCTCCAGCCGTTGCGGGAAGCCGGGGTAGGCCGCCGTCGTCGCGGAGATCGTGCCGACGGCGCCCGAGGCGAACCTGACGATCGCGAGCGCGGTGTCCTCGACCTCCACCGCGTGCGCCTGGGTGGCGCAGACCGCGGTGACCTCGGTGGCCGGACCCATGCACCAGCGCAGCAAGTCCACGTAGTGGATCCCCTGGTTGAGCAGCGCGCCGCCGTCCATCGCCCAGGTGCCGCGCCACGGCGCGCTGTCGTAGTACGCCTGCGTGCGGTACCACTTGGTGCTTGCCTCGCCGAGCACCAGCCTGCCGAGCGCGCCGTCGTCGACCAGCCGTTTCAGCTCGGTGACGCCCGGGTCGAAGCGGTGCTGCGACATCACGGTCAGCGCCACGCCGCAGCGCCGCGCCGCGGCGATCAGCCGGTCGGCGGCCTCCAGGGTGACGTCGACCGGCTTCTCCACCACCAGGTGCTTTCCCGCCTCCGCGGCGCGGACGCCGACCTCGGCGTGCAGGCCGCTGGGCACGCAGACGCACACCACGTCAACGTCACGGCGGGCAAGCAGGTCATCCAGGGCCGGCTCGGCCGCGCAGCCGCGGGCGGCGGCGAATTCCCTGGCCGCTCCGGCGGCCACGTCGGTGACCGCGACCAGCCGGGCGTCCGGCAACCGGGCGATGGCATCGGCGTGGACGGCCGCGATAATGCCGGCGCCGACAATCCCGAAGCCACGGGTCACGGCACCGACGCTACCGGACGACGCGGCCCGGGTCACGGCCGGCGTCCGGCGGCGGGGCCACGGAGACGCTCCCCGGCCTGGTCAGGCCGGGGAGGCGGTCCATTTCCGGTCAAGCGGGCTGTCCCAGATGCCGAGGCGCGCAACACTGTGCGGCCAGCATCCCCGCGATCCCCACGAGGGGACATCGCCGTGGTACCACGCGCCGTTATTTCCCCGGACGATCGCGACCCCGCAATGCCGGCAGGTCCCGCGTTCTGTGCGCGCTTCGGCTCCTTCGGCAAGAGCCTGCTCCGCTTGCCCCTTAACGGAGGCGTGCTTGCGTATTTCACGGGCGGTCG
Organism: uncultured Actinomycetota bacterium; assembly: GCA_963811335.1. Classification (GTDB taxonomy): domain Bacteria; phylum Actinomycetota; class Actinomycetes; order Streptosporangiales; family Streptosporangiaceae; genus Trebonia. The sequence continues at coordinate 287,150 of CAWERB010000023.1, forward strand.
CCGCCGGACTGAGCTTCAGGACCTCGTCAATCACTTCGACCGCGCTGCGGTACTTCGTCAGGTGCGGCGCGTCGAAGGTCCCGTCCGTCTCCATATCTGGCAATGTAGCAACCAATCAATACAAGGGGTAGCACCTCGATCACCAGGTGCGACGCTACCGGGCGGCAGCGAGGGCCGCGTCGTCAGCGGAGAAGCCGGCGTCCGCGTCGCCGGGCGGGTGACGGAGGTGCCAGGCGACGGCGCGGCGCAGCACCAGTTCGAAGCGGTGCCGGTAGTCGTGCTCGCCGAGCCGCAAGACGGTCGCGCCCGCGCCGCGGTAGGCCTCCTCGACGTCCAGGTTCTCCCAGGCCGGACCGTCGATGTGCAGGCCGTCCCGCAGCGGGGACTCCTCGGTCAGCGGCACGAGGTCGGCCTGCCTGCCGCGGCGTGACCGGGCCACGCCGCGCGGTCGGCGGCAGGTGCTCCGCGCCGGGAAGGTCAGGCTCGCTGACGCCGCGGTGCGCGACGAGCACGGCATGGCCCGCCGCCGTGAGTGCCTCGGTGATCGCGCGGCCGATGAACCGGGTCCCGCCGAGGACTATCACCGCATGGCTGCCCGGATGGCTGGCACGTCGCGGCTCAGTTTGAGTGCGGCTCATGCGGCCGAGGCTAGGCCCTCACCCGCGCGCGGGGCCACCGTTCTCCGCCCAGGGCAGCGAAGCTGCTTAGCGCCTGGCCCGCAGCCCAGCGATTCCACGACGCGCTCCAGCAGGCTTGGGTGCTCGCAGCCCCGCGTCTGCGGCTCGACCTGGTGAGATGCTCACAAGCGGGTCGAGTCACTTACCCGCCACAAGGCGGGCCGTCGAGCTGGACTACATTCCGCTAGGCGGAGCCGCCGCCGTTGTCGAGAGGTCACGAGCGGCTGGCTGCCTGCAGCGTAGACTTCTCTTGAGAACGACTGAGGGGAGGCGAGGCAGTGGACTTGGACGAGATCAAGGCACTTGGCGCGCGCCTCGCCGAGTTGTGCCGGAAGTACGGCATCGCCGAGCTGGCGGTCTTCGGCTCGGTCGCGCGGGGTGACGCCGGGCCGGACAGTGATGTGGACCTCTTGTATGTGCGGGTGCCCGGAAACGACCTGGGCATGGCGTACTTCGACCTGCAGGAGGACCTGGAGCGCCTCTTCGGCCACCGGGTGGACCTGGTGGCAAAGGACGGGCTGCACCGGGTGATCCGCGATCAGGTACTGGCCGACGCGCAGGTCCTGTATGCGGCGTGAGGAACTGTACCTCGCCGGCCTGATCGACAACGCGCGAGCGGTCCGCGGCTACCTGGACGGGGTAACCCGGGAGCGCTGGGACGCCGAGGACATCCTGCGAGACGCAGTGCTGTACCGGATGCTGCTGCTCGGCGAGATCGCCAGCGCGCTGCCGGATGGACTCCGGGACCGCTACCCGAACGTGGCATGGCGGCAGGTCCGGGCGTTTCGCAACCTGGCCGTCCAAAGTACTTCGGGGTCGACTGGCGGTTATCTGGAAGATCGCCCAGGGGAGCCCGCTGTCTTGGAGGCACAGGTCTGGCGATTATCCGCGCGGAGTACCCGCCCTGGCCAAGGACTACAAGGCGGGACCAGCGCCAGATCCGGGTACCGCGTCCTTACGCGATCACGGTCGGCGTGATCCTTCCTGGGTAGCGATAGCCGCAACGGCGCAGATGTCCCGCCGCGGAAATTCACGATGCAAAAGTGAAGCCACCCCTGTGCACCGTTGCCCCGCGCCCCCGTGGTTCGGAAGCTGCCGCCGGCCGGGTCAGCCGTCGCTTCCCCCTCTGCCGCCGCTGCCGTAACAGCAGGGCCGCCCGCTGGCCTGCCTTGCGCCCCGTTAACGCGGAAACCCTGCGCACCACGGAAATTCCGCACGTCTCACCCATGCGGAATTTCCGTCCAGCGCGGAACTTCCCTGTTAATCCCCGAACCCGGGCGGCCAGCACGGGCCCGTAGCAGGACATGGCCGCAGGCCAGCCCGCAGCGCACAGCCGGGAACCCGGGACGCCCGCCCCCTGACAATCACGACGCAAAAGCGGAGCCACCCCTGCCCGCCGTTGCCCCGCGTCGGCGCAGCCCGGCGTGGCAGCCGGGGCTGACCGGGCTTGCGGTGCCGGGGGTAGCCGTGAACCCCGGCGCCCGGGCGGCGGCCGACGGCCGCGAAGATCGTCATGGCCGGTTCGGCCAGGCTCTATAGGGGGACGCGCTGATACCCCATATGGTTGGGTGTCGGCGGCGGTGTCATGGTAGCCGGGCTGGTCGGGGTTGAGGATCTCGGGCAGTGCGGTGAGTGCGCCTTTTCCGATGTTGATCTTGATCTTGACATTTCGCCATGCGGAGACTTGGCCCGGCTCCGTAACATCGTGTCCGGGACGGTTGCTGCCGTCCCGGACACGGCGTGTCTGGCTTCAGAGGTCGTAACTTGCCTCGATCGTGAGCCGGCGCGTGGGGGTATTGGCGTGTCCCCCTATGGCCGGCCTTCCGGGACATGACGATCTTGCTGGCCCGCCATCCGGCCCGTGCTGACTTACCGGGCTTGCCGCGGCGCGGTAGCCGCGTGCGCCCTGACCGCGCGCGGGCGCGCGGCGGCCCAGGCGGCCGCAGAAGATTCGTCATGTGATACCACCCGCGCCCGTCAGGTCACATGCAGGCCGGCGACTGCCGCAGCGGGGCAGCCGCTACAAGCCGGCGGTGAACGACTGCACGATTTCCGTGCCCTGCTCATGCTCCTGAAACGGGTAGCAGATCGCCTTACGCCAGAAGGCCGTCGCGGCAGGATTCGACAGCAGCTGCCGGACGGTCCAACATCCCGGAAACCGAGCGAACAAGGACGCGGCAGCCTGCGCCCCGACCCCGCGGCCCCGGTACTTCCGCATCACAAAAAATTCGGCGATGTCGTGTGGTTCCCCGGTGAAGACCAGGGCAAAGCCGGCCAGCGCACCCTCTACCCGGAACAGGAACGCCTGGCGGTCAGAGTCAGTCCAGTACCCATCGAAGTACCTGTGCAGGTACTCCCCGTGCGGATTGACGTCACTGCCATCGAATTCGGAGAAATCGTAGTGATACAGCTGAAGCAGCCGCCGGATGACGGTCCGGTCGTCGTCGAGCGCCTCGACCACCTCGACGTCCATCTGCTCATAATGCCCGCCCCCCATCCGCGCCGGGCGATCCACGCTTCAGCAGCCTCTGCGTCCGGCCCGGCGACAAGTCCCGGCATGCCAGGCGATCGTCTGCCCATTCCGCTTCGACACCCGCTCACGCACCGCCAATCCCCGTATCCCGGCAGGCCACAGCCCAATCGGCAGCTGCCGTACCAGCTGCGAAATTCACGACGCAAAATGGAACCACCCCTGAGCGCCGCAGCCCCGCGCCAGTAGCTTCGCCTGCTTCGTCTGGTCGGGCTGACGGCGCAGCGGCGGAACGGCGGCGAGAGCTGCTCGCCGCTGAGCCCAGCTAGACCGCTGTCCGGGCGTGCTAAGCCCGCGTTCCATATGCGGTATGACACGGAAGCTATTCCGTATATGGAAACAAGCTGATAGCATTCCTTATGTGGAAGACGTGGCGTCCATGGTTCACGGTTGGCTTGAATCCTCCGGGTTGAGTCCCGCAGCGGCAGCCCGGCGGGCCGGCGTGTCTGCGTCCACAGTGCACCGCATCCTCAACAACCTCGTCGACCCGTCTGTTGGGACTCTCAACGAAATCGCTCTTGCCTGCGGAGTCCAGGTCGACCTGACTGCCCGCCCGCTGAGTGATCCACAGGCGGCTGCTGCCGCGCGCGCGCTGCTAGAGCGTGATTACCAACCGCCTTCCGGGCCCGGCGTCACCGCATGGCAGGAGCGCTTGCGCCGGATGGCCGGTAGCACTGACCCGGTGGACCTCGTCAGGTCCGCGGCCGTCGCGTCAGGCCCACTGCGTCGCCCGGGCGCGGTCCTGCTTAACGGCGAAGTAGCGCTGGCGCGGGTCGCGTCTGCGGGAGACGCGTCAAGGGGGCAATGGGCCATCTCTGGCGCGGCAGGCCTTCGCCTTCCCCCGGCGAGCGCTGCAGTGCCGCCTGTGACCATCCTTTGGTGCGAGGATGTCCGGACGGTAATGCACCTGCTCGCGGACACAGAACTGCGGCAGTCCCCTCGCCTGGACCGGGCTGTACTCGCGGTCATCGCGGCCGAGGCCGAATTGTTCGCCGGCGCGTTTAACGAAGGCATTATCCGCTACGCAGCTCCGATCCAGATCATCCTTGATTGCGTTGGTCAGGGCGGGGCACTGGCAGACGAGGCAACCGAGGAGGCGATGTCCTGGTGAGCGATCAGCCAAGTTGGGCGCCTGGGGCGGATCGGTACCGGCGCTCGAAGAGACGCCGACCGGCGGATCTCGCACAAGACGGGGCACTGCGTCCTCCGCATGCGTTCCAGACCGACGAGGACCGGTGGAGGTTCGAGGACACCGGAGTTACGTGGGATCTCTTTGATGCGGACAAGATCAGGCCAAGCAGCGTCGAGCGTTCCCGCCACCGGTTCCGTGCCCAGTTGCCGGAGCTGATCTGGAACACGGCGGCTCTAGAAGGCAACAACTTCACTCTCCCGGAAGTGAAGACGCTGCTTGAAGGCGTCACTGTCGGTGGGAAGAAGCTTGAGGACGAGCAGCAGATCATCGCGCTCAGCGAAGCGTACAACTTGCTGGACGAGATGGTCGGAGCTGGCCAGTTCTCGCTGAGTAAGGTCGTCTCAGACCAGTTGCACCGGCTGGTCGCCAGGCATGAGGCCATCGAGGCAGGCTCGTTCCGGGGCGAGGGTCGCGCCCAGGGCGGCGGAACAGTCCAGCTTGCCAGCGGCGGGGTCGTCCTCGGCACGGAGCACGGCGAAGGCGGCGTGCTGTTGCAGGAACACTTCGCGAACTTGGTCGACTACCTGAGCACCCTTAACGACGCCCGGCAGCGTGCCCTCATCTACTTCGCCTCAGCCACGCGTCGCCAGTTCTACTTCGGCGGAAACAAGCGCACTGCCCGGCTGATGATGACCGGCGAACTCATGTCCAGCGGCTACGACCTCGTGAGCGTGCCGTATAGCAGAAGACTGGAATATAACAACGCGCTTGACGTCCTCTTCGACCGCGACGACGCAACGGAACTGCTTCGTTTTCTGACTACCTGCACCCTGCCGGGATGACGTTAGGTCCGACTGCCAACCTCGCCAGCCATCTGTATGACCGGCCGGGAGGGTGGCTGGCCGGGAGGGTGGCTGGTCGGCTTTGCGGACATGGCGATCTTGCAGGTCCGCCATCCGCCGCAGGCCCCGGCCTCACCCGTCTTGCGCGCGTTGCACGAATCACGACGCAAAAGTGGCGCCACCCCTGGATGCCGCTGCCCCGCGTCTGGCGTTCCGGTGCCGCGCGCCCGCGTGGCCTCGAGTTGCTGTCAGCCGCGTCAGCCGTCCCTTCCCCCGTGCGGGCGCTGCTGTAGCAGGAGGGCCGCCCGCTGACCTGCCTACCGGCGGCGGCCCGGCCATAGCTTGGCGAAGGCGAGGACGACGTAGACGATCGTGTTGAAGCTGACGAAGACGAACAGAAGCTCGTACCAGCGATTCTCGGTGTAGGAGGCAGCGGCGACGAGGTTCATGATACGGGCCTCGTGACTTTTGCGGCGTTCCAGTGTTTGGAGCGCCTGGTTGCGATGTCGAACATTGACTTCACGTAGACGGCATTCAGGAATATGGCGTAGCCGAGCTCGAATATCAGGAGTGCCGCGATCAGCCGAGCCCGCCAGCCCTCGTCCCAGACGGTGACGGCTCGCTCCACCGCGAACAGGCACCCGACAACCAGCCAGAAGAGCACGACGGTGAACACCCCGGCGGCGAAATGAGACGTCACGGAGAGAACCAGAGCGGACGCTACGGCCAGGACGCCATAGCCAAGCCCGAACTGCTGCAGCCAGTACCTGGCAGTGGCCGAGGAGATCCCGTACATGCCGATGTTTTCGAGCGCGCCCCGTTGCCAGCGCTGTCGCTGGTGCCACAGGTCCCGCCACGTCGGCATCAGCTCCGTGCGCACCCGGCACCCCATGGGGGACGCCAGCCGGGCGCCCAGCGTCTTCAAGGCCAGGGTCAGCTCGTTGTCCTCGGTCAGGGAGTAGGTGTCGTACACCTCCCCGGCCCTGCCGGGGAGCACCGTGCCCCGGCTGGCGGCCACGCTGGCTAGAGCATCGGCCCGGAACAACGAAGCCGTCCCCGTCAGCACGAACGCATCGCCCCTGCGCCGGGCGACATCCCGTCCGTAGCGCCGGTACTCGTTGCGCTGCATCTGCGCGAGCAGTCCAGGTGCCTCGTCACCATAGAACACCCCGCCTACCGCGCTCAGATCGGAGCGCGCACGGAACTCGGCCGCGGCTCGCTCGATGAAGCCGCTGACCATGCTCGTGTCCGCGTCCGTCACGAGCACCAGGTCGAGCGGGCCCATCATGGGCACCAATCGCGCCAGCAACTGGTTGAGGCCGCCTGCCTTGCGGTATCGGTTATCGACGGTGGTATAGACGCTGGCTCCCAGCATGCCCGCGATCTCTGCCGTCTTGTCGGTGCAGTTGTCGGCGATCACCCAGACCGTGTCTGGAGGCTTGGTCTGGCCGTACAGCGCGGACAGCGTTACTGGCAGGTGGACCTCCTCGTCGCAGGCCGGGATCACCGCAGTCACCGAGAATGGCCCGGCCGGGCGATCCGGTGCTGCCAAGCGGCGAAGGGGCCGCTTTGCCGCTTGCCGGGGCTCCCGGGCGGGATCAGTTACCCGGCGAGCCGCCAACGCGTCGAGCCCGTGCACTACGAGGGCGCACGCGCCTGCGGCGAAGACGGCGGCGACCACCATCATCATCATCAGCGACGGCGCGGCGAAATGAACGGTCGCATGAACCGGACCGATCGCCAGTTCCTGGCTGCCCCGCGCGTTTACGCCAGCCGTATCGGCGATAAGAACCGCCACCGCCGCGACGACCAGGCCGATGCCGACAAGCAAGCCGGGAACGCCCCGTATCAGCCCAGGCTGACCGGTTTGGTCACCGCCCCCATCCGCATTGTCCCGGTTCGGCCGCGGTGATGCTTCCCCGCCGCTCCCGCCATTCATGATGGCGCCCTACCCTGACACGCAAATCGGTAAGCCCGCCGGCAGGCAGGTCCTTAGAACCCACGCGCCACCCTTCTCGCACGCCATCCAGCTAGCCGCCTCATCCGTCCATGGGGTCAATCGTCAGCCGATCATCAAGGCCTGGATCGCCGAGCGCTTAGAGCGCGATACCGCGCCAACGTGACGCCTTGCCTGCCCGACAGTCCCTGATTGCCTAAGCGGCCTGAGAGCCTGATGGCGGTCCTGCGCGAAATTCAGGACGCAAGAGTGGAGTCACCCCTGCATGTCGCTGCCCCGCGCCTGCTCGACCATTCGTCATGCTCGTGCCTATCCTGGGGCCCGTCTCCGGTACTGCTGGCGTCAGGACTGGTCCTGGCGGGCTAGTGTCGGTGCCCGGGCGGGACGGGGGACCGCGCCCGCCAGGGCGCGAGTGGCACGTCGACAGCGCAAAACTGAAATTGCCGCTGCTCCTGCCGGGATCTGGCGTTTCACGATAGTTCTGCGCTGCGGATCCTGACTACCATGAGGCTGGCATGCGTAGCTGCGCAAGCAGGCCACCTCGACAGGAGGACCATGGGCGCCATCCACGACTGGGCGACTCCGGAGAATCTCCAGCCCGAGCCGATCACGGTCGAGATCTGGCGGGACCTGCCGGAAGAGTTCTGCCGCCAGGTCGAGGTCGTGAACGGGCAAGCCGTCAGGTGCGAGGCGCCCCGGCGCACGCACCAGACCGCGGCCCGTCGCCTGGCGGCGGTGCTGGAGGCGGCCACGGCCGATTACGTCGCCCTGCACCCGGGCTCCTGCCTGGATGTCAGTAACGACTTCGACATCATCCTCTGGGAGGTTCCCGCCGCCACGATCCGGCGACCGGACCTCGCGCTGCACAATTGCGCGCCAGACGACGTGCGACCTCTGCCGGCCTCGTACATCCGGGTGATCATTGAGGTCGTGTCGCCTGGGAGCGACAAGACGGACCGGGTAGACAAGATGGGAGAGTACGCCGCGGCGGGCATCCCCTTCTACTGGCTGGTGTGGATCACTGACAACCGGGTGGCATCCATCGACGTGTACGTCCTGGATCACGCGATCGAGGCATACCGGCTGCTGCGAACCCTGGCACCAGAAGACGAGGTAAGCGTCCTCGAAGTGCCCGTTCGCATCAAGGTTCCCTGGAGTCAGCTCAGCGCACTCGTTCGCTAGCGCCGGTTCTCTGTCTGGGGCCCTGATGGCCTGAAATCCGCGACGCCAAAGTGGAGCCAGCCCTGCGCGCCGTTGCCCCGCGCTCGCCCGCATGAGCGCGGCTAGATGATCAAGTCGTCTGCGTGCCGTGATGGATGGGTTTCCGTGCTGGACCGTCAGGGAAGCGGCTGCACGGTGATGTTCGGATAGGGCGCGGCTAGCGAGGCGAGGTCGTCAGGGTCGCCGGTGAGCACAACGCCGCCGCCTGTCTCGACGGCTACCGCGACCACGTGGGCGTCGGCCAGGTAACGCGAGTCCGCCTTCGCCCCGGTGAGCACCCCGCCGACGAGGCGCGCCAGCGGGCGGTCGGTGTCACGAACCCGGATTCCCGTCTCGCGGGCCAGGCAGGCGTCCACGGCCTGGTTGTGGCCGGCACCCCGGTAGAGCCCCGCGAGGATTACCGCCGGGACGATCACGTCCCGCTGCATGAGCGCGGCGGCTCGCATGGCGGCCCGCACCTCCTCTTGCCGTCTCGAGGGCCGGCCGCCCAGCGTGGCCAGGGCCTCGGAGTCGAGGATGAGCGCGCGGCTCACAGTAGGTCCGTGTACTTGGCGACGAGTGCCTCATCAACCGGCCCGTGCTCGGCGTCAAGCGAATCGAGCATGTCCGTCAGCAGGCGGTTCCGTCGGCGCCGCCCGACCTCGGCCCGGATGGCCTCGTTCACCTGCCCAGACAGCGCTTCGTCGGCGGCCTCAAGCTCCGCAACAAGGTCCTCGTCAAGCGAGACGGAGACTTTCCGCTTGGCGGTCATACCAGAAGCGTACCACGGTATTACCAAATCTCTGGCGCCGGTACGCGGCACTCGGGCCGGCACTCGGGCGGGGACTGCCGTGGCCCGGGTCGCGGAGATTTTGCTCATGCTCAGACGATAAGGGCCGCCAACGACATTCAGCGGCAAGAAATGGAATTTCCGTTACAGGACATTATTGGCATCACTTTGCGATTTGCCTGACTATTGCTTGCAATGCGTAGGCACCCCGCGCCTGACCGGAGGGCCGGGTATCCGGGCAGATGGAGATCGCTTCCTCGCGTTTGTACCACTGGGCTGTACGGCTCGGCTGGCCTGCTGCGGTTAAGGGGCAGCGGGGTCCTGTGCCGCATTCCAGCGCTTGACGACCGTGACATCCGCAGGAGCTGCGGGCCAGACCTGGATCCGCACCCTCTCAATGGTCCCCGGCGTCTCCGCGGAGTCAATGTCGAGGGCGCTCGCTGTGTCTAGGTTAGATCTGGAGGCGCGCAGGCGAAGCCAGCCCGGCGCCACCCCAATCCGCACCGCATCCGGCTCGTAGTCGGTGCAGCCCATCACAACCAACCTGCCCGATTCGCTCTTCAGGCTCGCCTCGACCACGTGGTCGAAGTCCGCCTCGTCGGCGGCCGGAGGAGAGCTAAGAGTCTCCACGCTCAGCTGCACGAAGACGTTAACCGCTGTGCCAATGGCCACTGCGTCCGGGCCGACGGCCAGCCCGTCTCTGACCGTCTGGCTTGTCCAGAGATCCCCGAAGTCCGTCTCCGAACCCTCGTCGAACACGTGAATCTGGAAGTAGTCCGCGAACAGCCGCAGTTCAGTTGCCACCAAGACATCCTGCCGTACGGAAGCCTGCGTGAGGCGGTACAACTGCGGATCGCGGGAGCATTCCGGCATCAGAAGATCGTTATGTGAGTTTGGCCGGTGATAGCCGACCATTTGGCGCATGACGATCTTGCAGGCCCGTGATTCACGACGCAAAGGTGGAATCACCCCTGCGCGCCGTTGCCCCGCGCTGCTGGTGGCATCGGTCGGCCATCTGGATTGCCGGTTGCGGGTCGCCCCGCCGGTTCAGCGGCCTGGGCAGCCGACGAGCGCGAGCCGCTTTCGCCTGGCGGGATAATCACCTGGGTGAACTTCGACCGCAGGCTGCGGGCCTGCATCCGCGGCTGGCACCTGCAGGTCGGTGACCAGCTCGCCGGCGGGTCCGCTCCGAGGTGGTCGGGTGCCTGGCCGCCGACGGCACGGAGGTGGTCGTCAAGCTGGCCGCGACGCGGGAGCAGGCGCGAGCCGAGGCGGCCGCGCTCACTGACTGGGCCAGCACGGGCGCGGCCGCACGCCTCATCGACGCGGACTTCGATCACAACGCGCTGCTGCTGGAGCAGATCCGGCCGGGACGCGCCTGCCCGGGAACGACCCAGCGGCCACCGGGGTAGTCGCGGGCCTACTAGGCGCGCTTCACCGCGCCCCGCTCCCGGCGTACCCCTTCCCAGCACTGAGGGACAGCTTCGCCAGGATGGAGCGCCAGGCGCGCCGCGACGCAGAGTACGAGCAACGGGCCAGGAACCAGCCCGGACGCGGGCAATCGGGCCTCCAGCGACTGCCGATCGCACGGGCGGCTGCCGCACGGCTCTGCGAGCGCCCGCCACGAACCGTCCTGCTGCACGGCGACTTCCTCACCAAGAACCTGCTCTGGAACGGAACTGCCTACGTGGCCATCGATCCGATCCCGGCCATCGGCGATCCGTGCGCGGCCATCGGGTTTTTCGCCGCCGGCGATATGTCTCTCGTCAGTCCCAGTCACCATGACGCAAATCACGACGCAAGAGTGAAGCCACCCCTGAGCATCTTTACCCCGCGCCTACGAAGTTCTGGCCTGGTAGGCGCTTGAGAGCGCCATAGCGGAGCCTGTCGGGTTTGGGCCTGGGGAGTCGGCGAGCGACCTGCATCGGTACTTCGTGGTCAGTGTCATCGAGGGGGGCTATCAGCATGGTTCTATGGCTGAGTGAGATTCTTTTTCGACTTGTCGCCGAGTGCCCGGCCGCGTCGGCTGACCTGCGGTGAGTTCTCAGCGGCAGCACCGCTGGCCAGCACGAACGCCGCTAGAACAGGTTAGCTATCGGTGCATGTGGGCCAGTGGTCTGCTGCCCACTCTGGCCAGCCCGGCCACCCTGCTGGCGGGGCGGGGATGTCGCCGCCGTTAAGTTCGGCGGCGTCGGGCACCTGGAACTGCGGCCGCCAGGCGTCCACGTCGGCCTCGCTCATCGGGAACGTGTGGTGCGGTGTCGTTTCCTGGCGGTGCGCGATGCGGGCGAGCTGGACGTCCTTGTCCACGGGCAGGTAGACCACCTGGCAAGCCGCCCCGGCCGACCGGGCCAGCCAGCGCAGCGCCGACCGCTCATCGCGGCCCCAGAGCCCGAAGTCGAGCACGACGCTGGTCCCCAGCCGCAGCGCCTGCAGGGCGACCGAGATGAGCCGCCCTTCGAGCACCCACCGCTCACCGCCCGGCCGCTGGAAGTCACCAATGGAATTGCCGAACAGCGGGATCATCCAGTGATCCGGGGTCAGCCGCACCGCCTGGTGCGTTGCCGCGATTTCTTTGGCCCGGGTGGTTTTCCCGGCTGCGGGGAGCCCGACCATCAGGAACATCGTGGCGGCACGCGGCTCCTGCGTGACAACGGGTTCCGCTGCGGGCGGGCACGGGAATGGTTCTTCGTACTGCGAATCGAGACGCTGCGACTGAGACATGATGTCCCCTGATCAGGCAGGATGACCCGGCAGCACAGGAACGCGTGTGACTGCCGGCAGGACACTGATCCGGCGGTACGTCCTGCCAATACCCTCGGCAGGGGCAGGCAATGAGGCCGCGGTTACGGCAGCCTCGGTACCGCCGCTAAGCGGCGGTCCGGATATGCATGGCAGCGAAGCAGCAGCACATGCCCTCACCATAGCCGGCAGCGGCAGCGGCGATCTGCGCTGTGATCCCTGAGACAGAGACGACCCAGGACGCGGCCGCGGCGACCATGATCCAGCGCGCCACCCCGCGCGCGCTGCAGGGCCGCGCATTCTCCAACTTTTACGGAGCCATCGGCCTTGCCGCCGGCCTGTCCTACGTGCTGGGCGGCGTGGTCCTGCACGCCACAGGTCCCCGCAGCACCTTCGCCGTCGGCCGGCCTGGGCGGCGTGCTCACCGCGATCGTGGCCGCCATCCGGCTTCGCTCACACCACCGGCACAACCAGGCGGAACCGGACCTCGCGTAACCGAGTTGTTGCCGCGATTAGCCAGCAGCCCGCCATCCGCCGCACGACCTGGCCCGCCATCCGCCGCGGATCGGCCCGCAACGCACGAGCCCGCCACCAACCGGGCATCACAGCGACGCCGGGGCGCCAGTTCACAGCCGGCAAGCGCGGCGGCGGCACGTATCCGCGCTCTGGTCCTAATTCACGACCCAGAGTGGAACCACCCTGCGCGCTGCTGCGGGTGTGTTCGGTCTTTCCGGCCGAGTGCGGGTTGGTGTTGGCCGTGCCGTCCGCCGGCCGCGATTGCGGGCCAGGCGCGGCGACAGGCCGGAACGTCATGGTTATTTGCAACTTTTCGTCGTATTTGCCTGGCTGCAGATTAGGCCCGTGCATGCCGGGCGGCAGCGCTTCGCAGGCCCCAACAGCGCCTAACGCCATCCTGGTGCGCACTGACTTGAGAATTCAAGACGCATTAGTGGAGTCAGCCCTGCGCGCCGCAGCCCCGCGTGGTGTCCTGTGGCTGATAAGTCGGCCCTGTCTCGGTAAACCGGCCCATTACGGCCCGGGTCTCAATGTTGTCGGCCCGGGCGGTGCCCTACCATCGGCTGCATGCCGTGGCACGGGCCAGATGGTCACCGTCTCTATTACGAGGACACCGGGCGCGGTGACACGGTGGTGGTCATGCCGGGCTGGGCCGGCAGCATCACCGAGCTCAGCCGGTTGCGGGCAGCGCTCTTGCCCGGCTTCCGCGTCATAGCCGTCGACCTGCCCGGCTCGGGCCGGTCGCAGCCGCAGCCACGAAGCTATGAAGCTGGCTACTACCACGATGACGCGCGGACGGTCCTCGGGCTGCTCGATGCGCTGGGCGTTTCCGTGGCCCACCTGGCGGGCTTCAGCGATGGCGGGGAGATCGCAGTGCTGGTGGCCGGGCTGCGGCCGGGCCTGGCCTTGTCCCTGTTCACCTGGGGCGCCGCCGGGAAGATCGAGGCCACGCCGGATGAGCTGACGTCACTTGAGAATGTCGTTGACCAGCCAGCGGACGGCCTGGCCCCGCTCGCGGCCTACCTGGTCACTGCCCACGGCGCCGATGGCGCGCGGATCATGACCAGGTCCTGGGCGCAGGCGATGCGGGACCTGGTCGCCGCGGGCGGCGACATCAGCCGGGACCGGGCGCACCTGATCACCTGCCCAGCGCTGCTTGTGGCTGGCACATACGACCCGCACTGCCCGCCCGACCTGACCAGGGAGCTGGCCGCGCTGATCCCGAAGGGGCAGTTCCTGGAAGCACCGGGCGCCGGGCATGCGGTGCACCTGTCGCACACCGCCTGGCTCGCGGGCCAGCTGACCAACTGGCTCGCCAGCCACTAAGTTGCGGAGGTGGCAGCGGGCGGTCAGGCGTCAGGGGCGACTTCGGGGTGCGTGAAGCGCACGGGCTTGCCCAGCGACCGGGCGTAGGCGATTTCGGCTCGGGTGCTGTCTCCGATGTAGCCGCCGACTATGAGCACCTCATCAGCGAGCCGGATCTTCGCCCGGTGCAGGTCGTCGAGTCGAGCCTTCAGCGCCTCGGCCTCGGCGGGACCGGACCGAAGTTCGCGCGGCGACTTCATGTCACAGCCCGGTTTGACGACAATCTTCCCGGCTTTGGTCTCCCGCAGGTCGGCCTCGTTCATCTCGGTCATGAAGCGGGTGGAGCCGCAGATCACGACGATAGGCGGGAGGCTCAGCAGCTTCTTCGCGTCGGCGAGCTTCTCCTCGGGGGTGAGCAGTTGCGGGTATGACACTGGTTCCTCCTGGCGGTGTGGTCCAAGGGGTGCCTGCCGGGAGATCGACCGGCTCCCGGCCGCCACCACCTCGGCGTACGGAGCGACGACGTACGGGCCGTGGACTCCGCCATGCCCGTGCCCGCCTGCGCGCCGGCCTCACCGGCCGGTGAATTCCGGCGGTCGCTTTTCCGCGAAGGCACGCTGGCCTTCGCGGTAGTCCGCGGAGCGGAAGCACGCCTCGACCTGGGCCTGGACCCTGGCCAGGTCCCGCTGCCCGGGAGGCTGGGCGGCCTCGCGGATCGCGGACTTGGCTGCCGCGATCGTGAGCGGCGCGTTCCGGGCGATGCTGTCGGCCAGGCCGTGGACGGTGTCGCGGAGGCGTTCCACCGGGACGACCTGGTTGATCAGGCCCATCCGCAGCGCCTCCGCAGCGGGGAAGCGCCTCGCGGAGAACAGGATCTCCGCCGCCGTGGCCGGACTGACCAGGTTCAGCAGCGCGGTCACGCCGCCGAATCCGTAGCCGAGCCCGAGCCGGGCCGCCGGGATGCCGAACTGGCTGTCGTCGGACGCGATGCGGATGTCGGACTGCAGCGCGGTGAGCAGGCCGCCGCCCAGGCAGTACCCGCGGATCATCGCGATGACCGGCTTGCCGACCTCCGCCCACGCGCCGGCGAGCGCGGCCTGGCCGCGGTCGTAGGCGGCGCGGGCCTCGGGCGACGTGCGCTGGTCGCCGAACTCGGAGATGTCGGCACCGGACGCGAACGCCCGGTCCCCGGCCCCGGTCACCACGATCACCCGGACACCGGGGTCGGCGTTCAGTGTCTTAAGGAGGTCCGGGAGTGCCGCGCGCATGTCGCGTGACAGCGCATTGAGCTTGGCGGGGTTGTTGAATGTCACGGTGGCGACGTGTTCCGCCACTTCCGCGAGCAGCTTGTCCGTGCCGGTGTCGATGGTGGATCGCGGCAACGCTGGTCCTTTCAGATGACGGCCTGGGCTCGCAGTTCCATGATCTGCGCCGGGGAGTAGCCAAGTTCGGCGAGCACCTCGTCGGTGTGTTCCCCGGGGTCTGGGCTCGGGCTCCGGACAGTATCGGGTCCGCCGGTCATCTGCACCGCGTTCCGGACGATGGCCAGCGGACCGATCGCCGGGTGCTGGACCGTGCCGGTCATCCCGAGGTGCTCGACCTGGGGATCGCCGAAGACCTCGTCCAGCCGGTAGACCGGGCCGCACGGCACCCCGGCCGCGTTCAGCGCGGCGACCCAGTCCGCGGTCGGCCGGGTCAGCGTCCGCCCGGTGATGATCGCGTTCAGCTCGGCGCGGTTCGCGGACCGTTTCTCCGGCGAGTCGAAGCGGTCGTCGTCCGGCAGCGTCGGGAGGCCGATCGCCGTCGCGAAGGCGCGCAGCAGGTGCCCGCCCGCCGCGCCGATGTTCACGTGGCCGTCGGCGGTGGGGAAGCAGCCCATCGGGACGATCGTCGGGTGGTCGTTCCCCGCCTGGCCGGGTACCTCCCGGTCGACGGTCCAGCGGGCGGCCTGGAAGTCCATCATCGAGATCATCGCCTCCAGCAGCGAGGTCCGCACCCAGCGGCCGACGCCCGTCCGCTCCCGGTCGTGCAGCGCGACAAGCACTCCGATCGCGAGGTACAGGCCGGCGGCCAGGTCCGACACCGGGATGCCGGCGCGCATCGGGCCCGTGCCGGGCAGGCCGGTCACGCTCATCAGCCCGCCCATGCCCTGGGCGATCTGGTCAACTCCGCCCCGGTCGCCGTAGGGCCCGTCCTGGCCGAATCCCGAGATCGACCCGTAGACCAGCCGGGGATTGCGGGCGTGCAGGGTGCCGTAGTCGAACCCGAGGCGCCGCTTGACCGGCGGCCGCATGTTCTCGATCAGGACGTCGGCGGTGTCGGCCAGGCGCAGCAGCACCTCGCGGCCGACCGGGGACCGCAGGTCCAGGGTCAGGGACCGCTTGTTGCGGTGCAGGTGCTGGAAGTCGCTGCCGTGCCGGCCACCGCTGAAAGACTCCACGGCGCTGGGCCGCTCGACGCGGATCACGTCGGCCCCCCAATCGGCCAGTTGCCGCACGCACGTCGGCCCCGCCCGCGCCACCGTCAGGTCAATAACGCGTATGTCACCGAGAGGCAGGTCCATGTCAACCAAACTCCGCGCTCGATGCCCAGAGCGCAACACCTCGCGCGCAGCCGGGCGATCTGATCATGTGTCTCCCGGGCTAGGGAACCGGCGCCCGGGCGGCGGCGGTCGTCGACGTGACGGCCAGCGCCGGGCCTTTTGCCCCTGGCGGCAGGGGCATTGCGTCCCTGCCCAGGGGCGAGCTTCCCGTGCCAGGCTGCGCGCATGGGTGCCATAGGTACGAGAGTGAAGGATGCAGGCGCACGTCCCGCGCTGACCTTCTTGGGCGGCGCGGGCACGGTGACTGGCAGTAAGTTCCTGGTGGACACCGGCCGGGCGCGGGTCCTGCTGGACTGCGGGCTGTTCCAGGGGGAACGGGAACTGAGGCGGCTTAACTGGGAACCGTTCCCGCTTCCGGCCCGGGAGGTCGATGCGGTGGTCCTTACCCACGCCCATCTCGATCATTGCGGATACCTCCCGGCACTAGCCCGTCAGGGTTTCGCCGGCCGGGTGTTCGCCACCGGCTACACCGCTGAACTGGCCGAGATCGTGCTGCGCGACAGCGCCCGCCTGCTGGCGGAGGAAGCGGCGCATGCGAATTCCCACGGCTGGTCGAAGCACCATCCGGCGCTGCCGCTGTACACCGAGGACGACGTCGACCGCGCGGTGCGCCTCATCACCCCGGTAGACCCGGGGCAGGCGGTCGGCATCGCGCCGCACACCACGCTGACGCTGCACCATGCCGGGCACATCCTCGGCTCCGCCTGGGCGCGGCTCGAGTTCGCCGACGGCCGTCGCTCCTGCACCCTCGCGAGCAGCGGAGACCTCGGACGCTCAGCGCATCCGCTGCTGCGCCCGCCGGATCCCTTCACCGGAGCTGACGTGCTGCTTGTCGAGTCGACATACGGGAACCGCGAGCACACCGACGAACAGGCCCGTCAGGCGTTCGCGGCCGCCATCACCCGCACCCTGGAGCGGGGCGGCTCGGTGGTCATCCCCGCGTTCGCCGTGGACCGGACCGAGGTCATCTTGCGCGCGCTCCGTGAACTGCGCGCGGCTGGCGAGATCCCGCAGTCTCCGGTGCTCATCGACAGCCCGATGGCGCTGTCGGCGCTCAGCGTCTACCAGAAAGCGATCGCCTCCCACTCCACCGAGCTCCGCCCCGGTATCACCGCGGAAGGCACGCAAGCTCTCGACCCCGGGCAGATGCAAGAGCTGCGAACCGTGGCGGAGTCGATGACGGCGAACAGGCCCGCTCGCCCGTCGATCATCGTGTCGGCCTCGGGCATGGCCGCCGGCGGCAGGGTCCTGCACCATCTGCGGCACCTGCTCCCCGACTCCCGTAACACCGTCCTCATCGTCGGCTTCGCCGCAGTGGGAACCCGTGCCCGTGACCTCGCCGAAGGGGCGCGGACGATCAAGATCCACGGCGAGTACGTGCCAGTCCGGGCCGAAGTCGTTCAGGCAGACGCGTTCTCGGCCCACGCCGATGCCGACGATGTCCTGTCCTGGCTGGCCGGCGCGCCTGAACCGGTGACAACCTACGTCGTCCACGGCGAACCCGCCGCAGCGGCCGCCTTGCGGGACCGGCTTGACCGTGAACTGGGATGGACGGCGGCCGTGCCTGCCCTGGGTGAGCGCGTTACGGTCAGAGCCCGACGTCAGGACACGAGCACGTCAAGCCGCGCCACCGTGAGGTAGAGGCATCTGCGGTCCACGCCCGTCAAGGGCAGCAGTATGCCGCCACCAGGCCGGTGACCGGGTCCGCGGCCCGCGCGGCTGCCTCGACGCCGGGCGTGCCCGCGCGCATGACGATCTCGGTGACCAGGCGGTAGATCAGCGCGCGGGCGAGCAGCTGGCCGATTTCCTGTTCTCCGGCCAGATGCCCGAGTATTTCCGGCCGCGCGCGGTACCACAGCAGCGAGTCCACCGCCGCAACGGCCAGCGGCAGCCCGGCGGGCCGTTCAAGCGGCGAGAAGTCGATGACGGCGGGCGGCAGCCCGCCGGCGAACAGCACGTTGCCCGCCAGGTCCGCGTGGATCAGCTGGGACGGCAGGTCCACCGGCCGCAGCAAGGCGAGCAGCCGCCGCACCTGCCCGGCGAGCGGCCCGGCCGCCGGGCCGAGCAGCGGGCCCGGGTCACGCTCGCCCCACGCCACCTGATCGCCGGTCGTCCACGGGTTCTCCACCGCGCGCAGCCATGACGGCACCGGCACGCCGGCCAGCGCGGCGTGCAGCGCCCGGCTCACCGCGATCAGCTCCGGCCAGCGCGGCGAGACGCCCGACCAGTCCGCCGCGGCACCTGGCACCCACTGGTAGGCGGTCCAGCCCTGCGCCACCCAGTCGCCGGCCATCGTGCGCACCGGCCGCGGCACCCGGAAGCCGGGCCCGTTCAGCGCGGCGTAGACGCCGGCGAGCCAGCGCGCTGCCTGGTCGTTGTCGGCAGGCTTGAGCACCGCCGGTCCCGCCCGCCAGGCGGTTCCCTGCCCGCCGGGCAGCCGCACCGGCACGGCGGCCAGCCCGAACGCGGTGAGCACTTCCCCGGGCACGCCGTCTGGGCGTTCAGGTGCGACCACGCAGGTGACGATAACGGCCCCCCGCCTGTGCGTTCAACTGATTAGCCGGCTCGCCCCGCACCGGGAGGCGGCCGCGCCGGACACCGGGCGGCAGCCCGCAATTGGCCCTAGATTCCGCTCGCCGGGCCGGCTCGCGCTGTGCCGGGGATAAGGTACCGGCTTTGTGGACTCCCGCCTGACTGAGGCCTTCGGCCTGGACCCCGACGTTCTCCATCTCAACCACGGCGCGTTCGGTGTCGCGCCCGCCGTGGTGCGCCAGGCGGCGGCCGCCTGGCGCGAGCGCGCCGAACGCAACCCGCACCGCTTCAACCGCGTTGAGGTCAGCGGGCTGATCGCGGCGGCACGGGAGGGAGCAGCCGGCTTCCTCGGCATCGACCCGTCCCGCGCGGCGTGGGTCCGCAACGTCTCCGAAGGCGTCTCCGCCGTCCTCGGGTCCCTGCGGCTGCGCCCAGGCGACGAGCTGGTGACAAGCACCCCCGGCTACGGCGCGGTCCGCAAGGCGCTGCGTCATCACGCCGCGCGGTCCGGGGCACGGGTCGTCGAGGCGGCCTTCCCCGTCGGCGCCGCGGACGACGAGATCGTGGCGGCGTACGCCGCCGCCTGCTCGCCCCGCACGCGGCTGGCCGTGATCGACCGCATCACCTCGCCGACCGCGACGGTCATCCCGGTCGCGGCGGTCGCCGCGGCGATCGCCGGAACGGGGGCGCGGACCCTCGTCGACGCCGCGCACGCGCCTGGCCAGCTGGATGACGACATCGCCGCGCTCGGCGCCGACCACTGGATCGGCAACCTGCACAAGTGGGCCTATACGCCGCGGGGCAGCGCCATCTTGTGGAGCCGCCCGGGCGCCGACGTGCCGCCGGGCGTGCTCAGCTGGCAGCTGGAGGACGGCTACGCCGCGGCGTTCGACTATCCCGGCACCTGGGACTACGCCGGCTGGCTCGCGGCCGCGGACGGCCTGGCGTACTGGGCGTCCCTCGGCGGCTGGGCCGCCGTCACCCGGCACGCCGCGCTGGCGGCCGGCGGCCAGCAGACGGTGGCCGAAGCCCTCGGCGTCACCCTGGAGCGGCTCCCGGTGCGACCCGCCCCCATGATGCGGCTGGTGCCGCTGCCTGCGGGCGTGCTCACCTCGCAAGATGACGCCGTCGCCCTGTACGAGGCCCTGTCGGCGCAGCGCGTCGAGGTCGCGCCGGTGTTCTTCGGCGGGGCCGGCTACCTGCGCATCGCGGCAGCGCCGTACAACACGGCGGATGACTACCGCCGCCTGGCCGGCGCGCTGCGGGAGCTGCCCGGCCGGGACTGACCTGGCCACGCCCTCGTTCGGGCTCGCCAGAAAGCGGTCACCGGCGGCACAATGGGCGCGGACCATACGGATGCCGGTGACAGTGGAGGCTAGCGTGACGACAGAGCCGCGGACGACGACCGCGACGGTGAGCGGCCCGGTCACCGGGGGGAGAGGCTGGCCGTTCGGCAGCCCGGCCGACGCCGGGCAGTACGGTTACGTGATCGAGGAATTCCTCCTCGACGGGGTCGCCCAGTCATACGAGCCGGCGGCGGGCAGCGCCGTCGGGCGCGACGGGCGGTGGACGGTCCGGCCGGGGGAGCGCGCCGCCTACCGGACCCGCATGTACGTCGCCCGCCCGGCCGACCCGGCGCGGTTCAACGGCGTCGTCATCGCCTTCTGGCTGAACGTGACCGCCGGGTTCGACCTGGGCACGCCGACCGAGCACGAGATGCGCGAAGGGTACGCCTGGGTGGGGATCACCACCCAGGCCGTCGCGGTCAACGGGCAGCCGGAGCTCGCGCCGGGCTTTCCCGCCACCCCCGGGCTGCCGCGCATCGACCCGGGCCGGTACGCCGCGCTGCACCATCCAGGCGACGCGTACTCCTACGACATCTTCACCCAGGCCGCCCGCGCCGTCGGCCCGGCCCGCCCGGCGGCGGGAACCGACCCGCTGGGCGGGCTGGCGCCCCGCCTTGTCCTCGCCTGCGGCGCCTCGCAGTCCGCCGCGCGGCTCGGCGCCTACCTCAACATGGCCGACGACACCGAGCGGTGCTTCGACGGGTACCTGCTGCTCGTCCACTGGGGGCTGTGCGTCTACCCGCCCGACCAGCCGATGATGACCACCTTCGCTCCGCTCGGCGACGGGCATTTCGGGGGAAGCTCGGCGATCAACGACCGCGGCCGGGTCCCGGTCCTGGTGCTGAACAGCGAGAGCGAGGCACTGCACAACGTCTCGGTCCGCCAGCCGGACTCCCCGACGTTCCGGTTCTGGGAGATCGCCGGCACCGCCCATACCAGCGAGTCACCCGACCTGACGCCGCTGCTCGAGCGCGATGGCCTCCCGGTGTTCCCGCCGGCGCCGGACGCCAACGACGTCAACTGGCGGTGGGTGCGCAACGCGGCCCTCGAGCACCTGGTGCGCTGGTCGGACGGCGGCCCGCCGCCGCCGTCGTTCCCCCTCATCGACGCGTCGCTTGACGCCGGCATCCACCGGGACGAGAGCGGGAACGCGACCGGCGGTATCCGCGTCCCCGAGCTTGACGCGCCGGTCGCGGTGCACAGCGGGAGCAGGCCGGGTGACCCGCTCGCCGCGCTGATCGGGCAGAGCACCCCGTACCCGCCGCAGCGGCTCGCGGCGCGGTACCCGGACGCGGACGCCTACCTGCGCGAGTGGGACGCCGCCGTCGACCGGGCCCGCGAGGCGGGGCTGCTGCTGGACACCGACCTGGAAGAGCTGCGCCAGCGGGGCCGCAAGATCGCCGCTGGCCTGTGGTGACCGCTGACTTCAGATCGCGACAAGTGGCCTGTCCATGCCGCCTAGCGTAAGGAGTCCGCGGACAGGGCGGTGAGCCGTTCGGTGGCGATGCACGACACGAGGCAGCGTTCCTTGGCGTCCTGGGTTAGCTGCGCGGTCCAGCTGGTGAACCCGCCGTCGCCCAGTTCGGTGCCGCTCTGCTCTTCGGTGATCCGCAGCGCCAGCCCGGTGTAGTAACCGCGGCCGCGCGTGCGGCCGGGCTTGTCGATGAGGAACGAGGCGTGCTTGCCCAGGCCCGGGCGGATGGTGTCGGCGAGGCGCTCGGCGAGTACCGGGCTGCCGAACACCGACAGCTCGATGCGCGGCCGCCGGTGCGGGAGCACGGTGTGCAGCACGTCGGTCCAGTAGGCCAGGTGCCGGGTGAGCAGGGTGGCCTCGGTGCGGCCGGAGCCGCTGTCGCGGGCGCTTGAGACCAGGGCGAACAAGCGGAAGTGCGCCGCCGCACCCGGGCCGAAGACCTGGGCGCGCAGCTGGCGCTGACAGGCCGCAAGGTCGGCGCGGCCGGCTTTTTCCTGGCCGCGGCGCCGGACCGCCGCCTCGACGGCGAGGGCGTTGGTGGAGTCGCTGACCACCTCGGTGGCCCGGACGGTGGACACGACGCGGTTCTGGCTGAGCGGGGCGACCGCGGTGCAGGTGCCGAGCGGCGCCACGGGGGACAGCTCGATCCCGGTGAACTCATCCGGCAGCAGCTGCCACAGCCGGGCCTCGACCGCGGCGACGCGCCGCGGGTCGGCGGCCGCGGGCCGGACGAACCGGTCCTGCTGCCACCGGCGCATCACGTCGGCGGGCGTGACCTGCGCGGCGCGCGCCCGCGCCACGGCGATCAGCAGCGTCTGCAGGTCGGTCGGCGGCAGGCGCGTCAGTGCTTCCCGCGTGCCGGCGGGCACCGCCTGCCAGACCCGTTCCCCGGCCCGGTCCTCGTTGTCCGGCATCTGGCTACTGTCGCAGACAACCGTCCGCCCAGGGAAACAGTTAACGGCGGTCAGGGCTTGGCGGTGCCGTCCTGCGGCCGCAGGAAGCCCGCGGCCAGCAGGAACTGCGCGGCGACGTACGTCGGCATGACGGCCGATTCCTGGCCGGGGACCGCGTTGATGCCCGCCAGGCCGCACGCGATCAGCGCGTCGGACACGACGAACAGCGCGCCGCCCGCGGCGGCCGCGCGGTTACGGCCGGACGCCAGCACCGCCATGGAGACCAGCAGCAGGCTGTAGGCGGCGACCGGGACGCGCAGGCCCCCTAGGTTGCGCCACAGGACCGCGATGAGGACCGCCCACAGTGCCGCGTACCCGGCGGCGACGCGCGGGCGCACGCCGCTGGCCGCGCCGTCCCTGGCCAGCGCGGCGATGTAGCAGGCGTGGGCCGCGGCGAAGGCGCCCATGCCGGGCACGAACCAGCGTTCGGCGTCTTCCGCGGCGAGCAGCGCGGTGTCACCGAGGCCGGACAGGGCCAGCCCCGCGGCGGGCAGCCGCACGTCCTCCTCGCGGGTCGGCGGCGGCCAGCGCGAAGCCGGCCAGGACCGGCATGAGCAGAGGCTTGGTCGCCCACTCGGCGGCGCGGTGCCGTTTGGCGGCCGCCGCGCAGTTCGCGGCGGCGAGAGCCGCGTACAGTCCCGCGAGCGCTTGCGCGCGGGCGCGGCCGGTGAGGCGAGGCATGCGCGCAATGGTACGGCAGCGGCTGCCTTCGCTGATCGTCGCGGCGAGCCCGCTGGCGCGATGGCCTGTAACGCCGCGGGCAGCACCGGGCGAAACATTACCCGGTTAGGAAGGTAGAGTCTGGTGGTGCCCCAGTTGCAGCGGCTGAATGCCGGCCATGCCCCGGCGGTCCTGGCCTTCGAACTGGCGAACCGCGCCTACTTCGCTGCCTCGATCTCCGACCGCGGTGACGCCTTCTTCGAGCACTTCGCCGACTGGCACAGCGCCCGGCTGGCTGAGCACGACGCCGGCACCGGCGCCTTCTACGTGCTGGTCGACGAGGACGGCTCGGTCCTTGGCCGGTTCAACCTGCTCCTCGCCGGGGACGGCACCGCGGAACTCGGCTACCGGGTCGCCCAGCACATGGCCGGCCACGGCGTGGCGACCGCGACCGTCCGGGAGCTGTGCCGGCTGGCCGCGGCGCGGCACGGGCTGCGCATGCTGCGGGCGGCCACCTCCCACGACAATGCCGCGTCCCGGAAGGTGCTGGCCAAGGCCGGGTTCACCCCGGCCGGGCCGGCTGACCCGGCCCACATCGGCGGCAAGCAAGGCACCTGGTACGAGCGCGACCTGGCCGTCGGCCACCCCTGAGGTAGCCGTAGGCCCGCGGAGTGAAGGCGGCCGATGACAACCGTGACCGCGGCGAAGTTGCCCGACTTCAAGCACGCCCCCAACCAGGGCGGCAACATCGAGCTGTACGAGGTGGAGAACCAGGCGCTTGACCCGGACGGCCACGTTCTCGCCGCGATGCGGGCGCGGGCGCCCTGGTCCGGGCGCACCCTGCTGGACCTCGGCTGCGGCAGCGGGTACTGGCTCGGCGGTTACGCCGACGAGGCGGCGCAGGTGATCGGGGTCGAGCCGGACCCGCGCCTGCTCCCGCTGGCCGCCGCCCGCGATCCGCGGGTCCGGGTGCTGCACGGGTCGGCCGAGCACATTCCCCTGGCCGGTCATTCCGTCGACGTGGTGCATGCCCGCTTCGCCTACTTCTTCCCGCCCGGCTGCGACGCGGGACTGGCCGAGGTGATGCGGGTACTGCGCCCGGGCGGCACGCTCGTCGTCGTCGGGAACGACCTGCGGGCCGGCGAGTTCGCGCAGCTGCTGCGCGCCGCGGAGGGAGCGCTGGTGCCGGGCGGCGGGACGCAGACCGACGCCTGGTGGGCCGCGCGCGGCGCCGACCGGACAACGGTGCGCAGCATGTGGCGCTTCACCAGGCGGGCCGACCTTGAGGCGGTGCTCCGCATGGAGTTCCCGCTGAAGGTCGCCGACCCGTGGCTGGCCGCCCGTCCCGGCGCGCTTGGCCTCAGCTACAGCTACGCGCTGTTCGCCGTCGATAAGCCGGCCGGGCTGCTACGAGCCCGGTAACCGAACCGCTGCCAGGCGCCGGGGCGGTGCATACTGATGCTATGCGCCAGGCATTCGTTCATGACGCGGTCGTGACCATGGAGCCTGACGGCGACGTGCGGGAGCCGGGAGCCGCCATCACGGTCGCGCTCTGCGGGCACTGGGAGCACGAGCCGCCCTGCCCGCTCGCACCGCACAGCACGGACGCGCACCGCCGCGGTGACCAGGTGCGGCTGCGCGTGCTGTTCGCGGCCGAGCCCGCGGCGGAGGCCGAAGTGCGCCGCCGGATCGAGGCAGCCCTGTCACAGGGCGGCCTGCCCGGCCCGGACACCGCCACCAGGCACTGGCAGCTGGACAGCGCGCGACCGGGCTTGCTGCGCGACGACGAGGCCGGGCACGTCGAGCGGCTGATCCGGCACTGAAACCCGCTTACCGTGCCCCGCCGGGCTCGACCTGACGTGGCGTCATGCCGCTGCCGAAGAGCCCGCCGCCGCCCGACGCAGGAACGACGAGGCTGTCATGGCAGATGAGATCGTGCTGGATGCCACGCAGATCGCGCGGCTTGCCGGCGTGACACGGCGCACCGTGCAGACGTGGCGCCGTCTCCACGCTGACTTCCCCGCCCCGGCCGGAGGTGCCCCGGACGGCGCGCTCTACAACCGGGCCGAGGCGGAGGCATGGCTGGCCGCCGCCGGCCGGTGGGAACTTGAGCAAGGGCCCCGGGTGTGGCGGGAAGTCAGCCACGCCGCGCAAGACGGCTCCCTGCGCGAAGCCGTGCTTGACGCGGCGGCTGCCGCCGCGCGGCGGGGCAACGGGGAAGTCCCGCCGCCAGGTGTGCCAGGCAACCTGGCGCGGACCGTCATGCGCGCGGTCGATGACGCGGGCGCGGCGGCGGTACTCAACGACCTGCTCGACCGGTACGCCGCGACGTCCGGCATTCCGCTCACCCCGGCCCGGATCGCCGCGTTCATGATCAGCCTCGCCGGGGCTGGTGACGGCGCCATGGTCCTCGACCCGGCGTGCGGCACTGGCGAACTGCTCGCCGCGGCACTCACCCGGGGGGCGGGGCGGGTCCTGGCTCAGGACGCGAGCGCCGCGGCGGCCGAACTCGCGCGGGCCCGGCTCCTGCCCGGCACAGGCCAGCGCGCCGAGGTCACGATCGGCGACGCGCTGCGCGCGGACGCCTTTGCCGGCCTCGAGGCGGACGCGGTGATCTGCCGTCCGCCCGTCTCGGCCACTAAGCCGGAGACGGCGATCGCCTGGGCGCGGTACGCACTCGCCCGCCTGAAGCCGGGCGGGCGGGCCGTGCTCGCGTTGCCGCCGTCAGCCGCCGCCGACCCGTCCGGGTGCCAGGACCGGGCGCGAATGCTGCGTCAGGGCGTGCTCCGCAAGGTCATCGCGCTCCCGGTGGCCGTGGCCCCGCCGTACGTTCCGCTGCACCTGTGGGTGCTTGAGCGGCCCGACGAGGAGGCCGGACCTGACCTGCTTGCCCTGTTCGTGGAAGCCAGGGAGAACCTGGGCGGCGTGGACTACGCGACCTCCTCCACCGCGGGGACGATGCCCTCGGCGAACTGGCGGGCATTCACGCGCACGGTTGAAATCGCCGGGGACTCCCCGCGCAGTCCAGGCAAGCGCGTAGTGTCATCCGGCGGCGGCCGCAACGCGGAGTGGTGCGTCACCCGGGTCGCGGACCTGCTCGACCACACCGGCCTGCTCGACGAATCTGAGCGGCTCGATGAGACGGTTGACCTCAGCCCGGCCCGGGTGCGAGCCCACTTCTCCGCCTGGCACCGCGAGAAGGACAAGGAGTCGTCCCGGCGGCGCGGCAACGTCGGGCCAGTGAACCCGCCCGCCACGTTCATGCACTCCCGGCTGAACCGGTTCCTCATCTCACGGGAGGTCAACGCGGTCGCCGCGATCATGCGGCGCCTGGACTGGCTCGGCGACGCGGGGGAGGGGCCCGACGGCTGGCGCCCCTGGCTGCCTGCCGGCCCCTGGCGAACGGCGACCGTACCAGGGCTGGCAAGGCTCGGCCTGCTCCGGTACCGCCGGGCGGGAACGGCCGCCACCGAAATTCTCCGCGCCGGCGACGTCCTGGTCCCGGCCGCCGTGACGGAAGGCACCGTGGCCGTGGTCGTGGGCGTGGACCGTGACGGTGACCCCGCCGGGCCGGGCATGCATCTGATCCGTCCCGACCCGGCGCACCTCGACTCGTGGTTCCTCGCCGGGTTCCTGCTGTCCCCGGGCGCCCCGCGGCGGGCAACAGGGAACCGGGTCGACGTGCGCCAGCTCGAGGCGCCGCTGCTGCCGCTCGCTGAGCAGGAACGGTACGCCCGGGTGTTGCGTGACGTGCGTTCCCTTGAGACGATCACCGCTCACCTCACGTACGAAACCGGGTCGCTGGCGGGCAGTCTCACCGCCGGCCTGGCCGGCGGCGACTTCCGTCCCGAAGCCGAGGAGGTCACGTCGATTCCGGGGACAGGGTGATGCCCTGCTGCGTCCCGGGGAAGCTGCCGGCCGGCAGTCACTCGCGTCACCGGCCCTCGTGCACTAGCGGCTAACCTGAAGCGATGATCCTGCCGGAGGTGCGCGACCCGCGCTTGGTGACGATCCGCCGCGGCGGGACCCTGACGGACTCCGATCATCACCTGCTCGCCCTCTGGGCGGCGACGTGCGCCGAGCACGTCCTGCCCCTGTTCGAATCCGCTCACCCCGGTGACCCGCGACCGCGTCAGGCCATCGAGCACGCCCGCGCCTGGGTTCGCGGCGAGGTCAAGATGATGGAATCCCGGGCGGCGGGCGGTCATGCCATGGGCGCGGCGCGAGACAAGCGCGGCGCGGCACGCCACGCCGCCTACGCGGCCGGCCAGGCCGGCTGCGTGGCGCACGTCGCCGCCCACGACCTCGGTGCGGCCGCCTATGCGATCAAGGCCGCACGCGCCGCGGCACCGGACGGCGAGGCCGACGCCGCCGGCCGGGCCGAGTGCCGGTGGCAGCGCGACCAGCTCCCGGCGGCGATCCGCGAGCTGGTCCTTGACGACCAGCGACTGCGAAACGACATCTGCTGGTCGGTCTTCGACTGCTGAGCGCGGACTAACCGGTCCACTGGCCCGCCAGGAACAGCAGCCCCATGACGGCCGCCAGCGGCGCGCTGATGCCGAGGTACAGGTACCTGATCCAGGGGCGGCGCGCGTCGAGGCGGGCGAGGGCGACGCAGACCGGGAACAGCAGCAGGAGGGTCCGCGGGCCGGACTGGTAAAAGGTCTGCGTGCCGACCACGAGCGCGGGCAGCGCGCAGTACACGGCCTCGGGCCAGCGGCGACAGCACAGGAACGCGAGGGCCGCCAGGATCATCACGGCCTCCACCGCGATCTCCAGCTGGTACTCGAATGCGACGCCGCCGGAGAACACATGCTGGAACGCCACCCAGTAGGTGGCCTTCAGTGCCTGGACCGGGGTGACCGTGTGCAGGCCCCAGCCGACCTGGTTGGCGCTCGCCCAGGCGTTCCAGGTGCCTGTGCCCATCTTCAGGTAGAGCTCGTAGGCCGCCGGCCCGACAAGGGCGAAGCAGCACTTAACCGCATTTGCGAGGCGCTGCCAGGCGGGGTGGTCCCAGACGGGATCGCGCAGGTCCCAGGCGCGCAGGTCCTGGGCCGGCACGACCTGCGGGCGCGGGCCGGCCAGGGCCATCACGGCCAGCGCCAGGACCAGGAAGACCGCGTCCACGCGGACCAGCCCGGACAGCCCGGCCAGGACCGAGGCCCGCCACCAGCGGCCCCTGGTCGCGGCGTGCCAGGCGGGGATCGCGAGGGCCAGGAACAGGCACTCGGCGTACCCGGCCATGAGGAAGACCGCGGCGGGCATGGTGAGCAGGTAGAGCACCGCGCGGCGGCTGCCCGCGAGCCGGGCCAGCGACACCATCGCAAAACAGCCCGCGATGCCGGAAATGAGGAGCTCCGACAGCGTCCAGTTGCGCACGACCACGTGCACGGCCGCGAGCGCCAGCGGGAACCCGGGAAACATGACGGTGTTGTCCGGCATCGAATTCGGCGAGAAATAGCCGTACTGGGCGATGTTCCGCAGCCTGATGGCGTCCCAGTGCTCGAACGCCCCGGTCAGCGGCGCGTGGCTGGTGTCACCGTGGTACACCCAGGCGGCTGCCCAGGCGAGAACGAAAAGGGCCAGGTGCGCGGCTGCCCACAGGCCGAGCGCGGCACGGTCGCCGCCGTCCAGGCGCCGCCACCAGGCCGCGGGCAGCCAGCGCGCCCTGGCCAGCCGGCCCGCTGCCGCTGCCCGGTCACCCGGCCCGGGGCCGGCCACGACCTTGCTCCCGCCCGGCATCGGCCCCGGCCCGTCATTAGCCACAAACAGAGCATGCCAGAACCGCGAAGCGATCAGTTCGGCGCCGGCCCGGCTGCCGCCCCCGGCCGGTCAGAGGTGGAGGGCGATGCCGCGGTGGGCGGCGAAGCGGTCGAAGACGGGCACGGGGAGCGTCGCGACAACCGCTTCCGGTACATGACCCGACGGGTTGTGGAAAGTGACCTGGCCGTTGTTGTGCCCGGTTACCAGCACCAAGTGCCCGCCGGTCCCAGGCGGATCACGGAGGGGCCGCCGGATCTCCGGGTGCACGGAAGCGATGACCAGCCGGCCCGCGTCCAAGTCGCTGATCAGCCTGGCCGGGTGCAGCTCTGTGATGACGTCAGCCCGCAGCCCGTGCTTGTCCCTGGCGTACTCGGCGAACGGCCGGTAGATAAGCCCCCGCGGACTGCCTGGCGCATCGGTGTACGCACCGTAGTCCACGCAGCCGATGGCGAGCTCGTACAGGGTCGGTGCCGTACCGTCCCTGGCGAGCAGCGCCATCCGGAAGCACGCCATCCCGCACCAGCGCGAGCACCACGCCGCGTAGGTCTCCTGGTCCGGCGCACCGCTTTCCCGCCAGCGCGGATCATCGCCCCGAGGCCGGCCTCGGTAGGTCATGTCCGCGATGAGCGACGCAGACGCGTACTGGGTGATCCAGGGAACGGCACGCCGCATAATGCCGGATCCTACAGTCCCAGGCCATGGTGGCTGCGCCAGCCTGCCCGGGGGCGCCCGGGCAGGCTGGCGCATCACCCGCCCCTGCTGTACCCAGCTTTACCGGTAAACTTTTCCCTGCTGGTAGACTTCTCACCCGATGTAAAGAAAAAGCGTTCGGAACGCTTTTTCTTTACCGGTTGTGATTTGTTTACCGGCAACTCCGGCGACGCCGTCCTGCCCAGCCGCACGCGGGCAACGCCGGGCACACGGTTCCCTCGCGTACCAGGACCCTGCCGTCGCGGCACCACCAGCGCCTTGACAGCCGGGCCACCGGTTCAACTAACCAGCCTTGGCGTTACCCGCGGGCCGTGCGCACGGCCCGCGGGTGGCGCCGGCTGCGGTCCGCGCGTTAGGCGGCGACCTGCGGGAAGGCGACGGGGCTGCGGTGCCCGGCCGTGTCCACCGCGCGCAGGCCCATCTGCACGTTGTCCTTGGATATGTCCAGCGTGACCGAGGTGACGTTGCCGACGTTGATCGCGCTGGTCCAGTCCGCCGCGGTGGTCTCCCGCATCACCACCTCGTAGAAGGCGATGTTGGACTCGGGGTTGGCGTTCCAGCTGAGCGTCGTGAGGTTGGTGCCGGACAGGGTGCCGGGCGGCGTCGTGTGGATCTGCATGCCCTTCGGCGTGCCCGGGTTGGTGGCCAGCGCCCACAGGGCGGCGGCGTTGACCGCGGCGACCCGCCCGGTGTAGGCGAAGTCCACGAACTCGATCAGGTCGCCGAACTGCACGCCGCCGGTCACCTGGACGTTCTGGTGCTCGTGGTCGAAGTTCTCCCGCGGCTCGGTGAACCGGGCCGCCGGGTAGCCGTGCTGCTGGAACGAAAGGTGGTCGCTGCCGCGCAGGTAGCGGTCGCGCCGCCAGATCGACCGGATGTTCATCTTCGTCAGGTTGAACGGCGCGGCCTCGGCGGCGAACCTGGCCAGCTGGTGCGTCGCGCCGTCGTTCTCGCCGCCGACCGACTGCATGAGCGAGATCTGGCTGGCGGTCGCGGCGGTCGGGATGCCCTCGATGAACAGCCGCAGCGTGTTCGGGTCGGGCGGGTGGCCGTCGAACGAGCGGCTCGCGCCGACGATGTCGTTGCTGAACATGCCCTGCACGTCATTGCCGGCGGCCGCCATCTGCGCCGCCATGAAGGCCGAGCCGTACAGCCCTTGCTCCTCCCCGGCGACGGTAGCGAACACCAGGGTGCCGGGGAACTGGCGGGTGGCGAACAGCCGGGCGAGCTCAAGCACGACCGCCACGCCGGAGCCGTCGTCGTCGGCGCCGGGGGCGTCGCTGGTGAAGTCGAGCACGTCGGTCACCCGGGAGTCCAGGTGGCCGGTCACGACGTAGTACCGCGCCGGGCTCGCGGTGCCCTGCAGCGTCGCGATGACGTTGGTGATCGTGGTCGGCACCGGGATCCGCGCTCGATACCGGCTGGACGAACGACTGCTGCTGCACGGTCATCTTGCCGCCAGAGGCGGCCGCGAAGCCCTGCATCTGGCTGACCACCCAGGCGGTGGCCGCGCCGATGCCGCGCACCGGGTCGGTCTGGCTGGACGCCGTGTGCCGGGTGCCGAACGAGACCAGCTTCTCGATGGTGGCCTGAATCCGTTTCGGATCGATCTGGCTGATCAGGCGCCGCAGTTCGGGGTCGGGGGGCGGGGTGACGGTCGCGGGGCCGGTGACCGCGGCGCGCGCGGTGCCGGTGAGGAGCGGGACGGTGGCGGCGGTGGCTGCGGTGGCAGCCGACGCGGCGAGGAAAGCGCGGCGGGTGGCGCTAAGGCGACCCGCAATATGCTTGTCTGCCATAGCTAACAATCATCGACTTGCCTAATCACATGTCAACGAGTGGGAGCAATCAGATTGATTGGCTTACCCGGAGAGGCACGGGGAGCTGCCCCAGCTGTGGGCCACGGCGCTGCCCCGAGCCGGGCGGGCACCAGACTCCCTCGCGCCCCGACGCCGCGACCGGCCGCGTGCGCAGCGCCTGCCTCGTTGGCACCGTCAGTGGCCGCCAGCGCCAGCAGCGCCGAGATACCCGGGATGGCCGCGAGCCAGTCCGCCGGAGAGCGTGAGCGGTGCGCAGGCCCCCGGTGAGCGCGCGGCGAGCGGCAGCAGCGCTGCGGCCGCGACCGCCAGCCCGGTGCCGATGGTCGACGACGGTGAGTGACGGCAGCAGGTTGACGGCCTCCCACCGGGCCATCGACCGGCCCTGGCGGGTGGTGGCGCCTGAGCCGAAGCAGCCCCAGCTGCGCCGGCGGCCCGCAGCGCGATCATGATCGGCGGGGCTGCCCCCCTCCAGGTCGGAGGCGGCGCCGGTGAGCGCCGCTCATCCGGCCCGCCCGGCCGCTTGCGCGTCCATCGGACGTACCGGCGGCGGCATGTCCTTAATCCGCATGCGCAGCTCCGTCAGCGCCCCGTCGTAGATACCGGAGAAGCTCGGGAAGGGCTGCATCGTGTCGCTGAGCACCTCGACCGGGATGTGGGCGCGGATGGCCAGTGTCGCCTGCTGCAGCCACTCGCCGGCCTCCGGCCCGAGCGCGTAGGCGCCGGTCAGCCGCTCGCCGTCGCTGAGCAGGGTCAGGAAGCCATCGGACTGCGCGTAGGCGTGGGTGTAGGTGGCCGTCTTCGGCACCTCCGACAGCGCCATGGTGCCGCTGTAGGGCGCCTCGGTCGCGCCCACCGCGCCGGCCTGCGGGTCGGTGTAGGTCACCCGCGGCACGGCCTCGTAGTTGGCCGGGCGGGTCTCGCCGGCGATGTTCGCCGCGACCACGTCGCCCTCGTACTCGCCGACGTGGGTCAGCGGCCAGATCCCGTTGACGTCGCCGATCGCCCAGAGCCGCTCGCCGGCCCGCAGGTACTCGTCGACCTGGATGCCGCGCGGGTCGGGCCGGATGCCAACCGTCTCCAGGCCGATTCCCTCGACCCGCGGGCGCCGGCCGGTCGCCACCAGCAGCCGGTCGCCCCGCTGCTCGGTGCCGTCGCCGAACTCGAGCACGAACTCCTCGCCGTCGCGCCGCGCGGCGCTGGCGCGCTTGCCGAGCAGCAGCTCGATGCCGTCCCGGCGCAGCGCCTCGCCGAGCGCCGTGCCGAGCGGCGCGGCCTCGCGGGGAAGCAGGTGATCGGCGCCCTCGACGAGCACTACCTCGCCGCCGAGGCGCCGGACGACCTGCGCGAGCTCGGTGCCCGCGGCCCCGCCGCCGAGCACGAGCAGGCGGCGCGGTACCTCCTTCATGCTGGTCGCCTCGCGGGTACCCCATACGCCTTCCAGCTCCCGCAGCCCGGGCACCGGGGGAACGATCGGGTCGGCGCCGGTCGCCACGACCACGTGATCGGCGGTGTGCCTGACCCCGTTCACCTCGACGACACCGGTGCCCGCCAGCTGCCCCCGGCCGCGCAGGAGGGCGATCCCGTGGTCCGCCAGCCAGCGCTCCTGCCCGGCGTCTGAGTAGTTCGACACCATGAAGTCCCGCCAGGCCAGCACGTCCGGCACGTTGACCGCGGCGGTGGCGCCCGCGTCGCGGGCGCCCTGGACCGCCTCGCCCGGCCGCAGCAGTGACTTCGACGGGATGCACGCGTAGTACGAGCACTCGCCGCCGACCAGTTCCCGCTCGACGACGGCCACCCGGAGCCCGCGCGCGGACAGCGCGGCGGCGCAGTGCTCGCCCGGCGCCCCGCCGCCGACGACGATCACGTCGTAGTCGCTCACGTCGGCAGCTCCGTTCCGGTCCGCACCGCGACCATGTACGCGGCGTACCAGTCGGGCCAGTTCTCGTCCGCCTGCCCGGTGCGCTTCTCGTGCTCGCCGTGCGCGGCCGCCGCCTGCCGCAGCGCGGCCGCCAGGTCCGCCACTGACGAGTACGCCGTGGTGGCGGGGTCCACCCGGCCGGGCAGCCGGGTGGTGATCTCCTGCAGCAGCCAGGTGTTGCCGTCCGGGTCCTTGAACGTGGCGAAGGAGCTGTAGCTCTGCCCGTCGGGCGCGCGCCCGGCAGCCCGGCCGTCACCGGCGCCCGGCTCGAACTGGGCCCCGGGGCTCCCCGGGTGGAACACGTCGCTGACCTCGGCGCCGCGCTTGGCAAGCTGGGCGCGGGCGGCCTCGATGTCGGCGACGATCAGGTACAGCCCCTGGGCCGAGCCCGGTGCGGCCGTGGTGATCTTCGTGCCGAACTGGACCGAGCATCCCGAGCCGGGCGGGGTGAGCTGGATGACGCGGAAGCCGTTGTCGAACCCGAAGTCGGCATCGAGCCGCCACCCGAGCCCTACATAGAACTCCTTCGACTGGTCGGCATCCGCCACCGGGATCACGACTGCCTCGAACTTCAGGTCAACGTCGGTGACGCGTTCGCCGCTCGTGCTCATGTCCGCCTCCCCTGGTCATTGCGGGCTTTCCTCTTTCAGCCTCAGTGCTCGTGGATGATCACGCCGCGGATGTTCTTCCCGTCGTGCATGTCCTGGTAGGCCTGGTTGATCTCGTCAAGCGCGTACTTGCGGGTGACCAGCTCGTCCAGCTTGAGCTGGCCCGTCTTGTAGAGGCCCAGCAGCTTCGGTATGTCGTACATGAGGTTGCTGTCGCCGGCCAGGGCGCCGCGGACCTGCCGGTGGTAGGTGATCAGCGCGCCCGCGCGGAAGTTCATGTTCTTCTCGCCGAAGTGACCGACCGCGGTGACCTGCACCTTGCCGCCCTTGCCGGTCATGTTCACCGCGGCGGTCAGCATCTCCTCGGTGACCACGTTGGGCGTCAAGATCACCTTGTCGGCTAGCTGCCCCCAGGTGACCGCGTTGACGTAATCGTGCGCCTCCTGCGCGGTGGCGAACGCCTGCGTGGCCCCGAAGACCGTGGTCGCCATCTCCCGCTTGAACTCCACCGGGTCCACCACGACGACGTGCTGCGCGCCGGCGAACCGGGCGCCCTGGACCGCGTTGCTGCCCACGCCGCCGGACCCGAAGATCACCACGGCGTCGCCGGCCTGCACCCCGGCCGCGTAGACCGAGGAGCCCCAGCCGGTCGGCACGCCGCAGCCGGTCAGGCACAGCACTTCCCACGGGATGTCCTGGAAGTCGATGCGCAGCGGCACGGTGGCGTACTCGGACACGACCACGTGCTGGGAGAACGTGCCGAGCGAGCAGAACCCGCCGACGTCCGTCCCGTCCTTCTCGTGGAACCGCCACGTTCCGTCCTCGAACATGCCGGTGCCGGCGTTCAGTCCCTTCACGCACATGCTGGAGTGCCCCGTGGAGCAGGGGCGGCAGACGCCGCAAGCCGGGATGTAGGACAGGACGACCTTGTCGCCTTCGCTGACGCGCGTCACGTCGGGACCGACCGCCTCGACGATGCCGGCGCCCTCGTGCCCGCCGACCATCGTCATCCGGATGGGGGCGTCGCCGTGCGTGATGTGGTCGTCGGAGTGGCACAGGCCGGCGGCCATGACCTTGACCCGGACCTCGTGCGCCTTCGGGTCGGCGAGCTCAAGCTCGGTGATCTCCCAGGTCTTCGGCTGCGGCGGGCGGGCGATGGCGGCGCGGGTGATGATGCTCATCTGCTGCGGTTCCCTTCCTGCGGGGGGTACGGGGGGTCGTCCCCCCGGGAGATATTGCATGACTGACGGCGCGATACGATGGCGCCCTTTGCCATCGCGCCGTCAGTCATGCACGATCACGCCGCGGACGTTCTTGCCGTCCAGCATGTCCGCGTATCCCTGGTTGATCTCATCGAGCGGGTAGCGCCGGGTGATCAGTTCATCCAGCTTGAGGTCGCCCGCCTCGTACAGGCCGATCAGCAGCGGCACGTCGACCAGGGGACTGCAGCCGCCGTAGATGGACCCCTGGACCTTGCGCCCGTAGCCGAGCAGGATGCCGGAGTTGGTGTCGAAGTGGCCGCCCCCGACCGCGGTGATCGTGACCTGGCCGGTCTTGCCGATGACCGCGATGGCGTCGGCGATCACCTTGTCGTGCAGGATGCCGACGGTGATGATCGCGCGGTCGGCGAGCTCGCCCCAGGTGGTCTCGCGCACGAAGTCGAACGCTTCCTCGGCTCCTGCGAACGTGTGCGTGGCCCCGAACACCTTGGCCATCTCCCGCTTGAACTCCACCGGGTCCACCACGACCACGTTCTTCGCCCCGGCGAACCGGGCGCCCTGCACCGCGTTGCTGCCCACGCCGCCGGCCCCGTAGATCACCACGGTCTGGCCGGCGCGCACGTCGCCCGCGCGGACCGCCGAGCCCCACCCGGTCGGCACGCCGCAGGCCACCAGCGCGGCGACGTCGAAGCCGATCCACTCGGGGATCTTGACGACGGAGTACTCGTGCACCACCGCGTACTGCGAGAACGTGCCGAGGGCGCACAGGCCGCCAAAGTCCTCGCCGTTCTGGTGGAACCGGAACTGCCCGGTCGCGAGCAGCCCGGTCTCGGCGTTCCGGCCGGCGTCGCACAGGTTCTGGCGGCCGGTCGCGCAGTACCGGCACTTGCCGCAGACTGGGATGAACGAGCAGGTCACATGGTCGCCGACCTTGACCCGGGTGACGGCAGGGCCGACCGCCTCGACGACGCCGGCGCCCTCGTGGCCGCCAACCATCGGCATCCGCATCGGCGCGTCGCCCTTTTGCACATGGTCGTCGGAGTGGCACAGGCCGGCCGCGTGGAACTTGACCAGGATCTCGCCGGCCTGCGGGTCATCGAGCTCAAGCTCGGTGATCTCCCACGGCTCGCCGGCTTTCCGGCAGACCGCGGCTCGCGTTGTCATGCCCATGTGAACCCCTTCCCTGGACGCGCCACCATGCTCATCCCCCGCGTCCGCGGAGTCAACAGGCCGCGCACCGTCGTGCTCGCCGCACGAGCCGCACCACAGCCCCGGGCGGCGGAGCCTGTCTGGTGGGCACAGGCCGAGCCAGTTGGGACTGCGCGGGGGAGTGGCGCTCCCCGGCAGCGGGACATCCCGGTGACGGGCGGAGCACGCCCTCGTTAGGACGACGAGAAGACGATGTGGCCCTCCGCGTGGGCGATCGCCGGCCCGGCGGCGACGTACGTGACGGCGCACGTGGCGGTGCAGCGCACGTCGATGGTCTGCGCGCCGCCTTCGGTGGCGACGAGGAGGTCGCCTGCCCGGATGCCGGCCCGCGCCAGTCCGGCCGCGGGCAGCCGCAAGATCGCGTCGTCGCCCGGGTGCTTGTTACCTCGCGAGAAGCGGTCGGCGAGGTACGCGACGGCCCCAGTCGCGGGAACGAACCCGGCGGACTCCACACCGATGTCGCCGCCGGCTGGCCGCCCGGACCGGGCCAGGATGACCACCTGGCCTGACGGGGACACGGCGTATACGCGGCCGCTGGTCTCGTTCGGCGCGATGAGGTCGCCGCCGAACGCACCGAACGTCGCGGGTGCCACCACGATCCCGCCTTCCACCTGCGGGCCGTCGGCCGTAACCGGGGACAGCCGGCCATCGCAGCCGATGCCGAACACGGTGGTCTTGCCCCGCAGGCCTGCTGTGACGAGCAGCTTGTGCCCGAACCGCCCGGTAGCGTCGAACGCGATCCCGGTCAGGGAGCTTCCTGACGGAAAGCTGGCGAACCGCCGGGCCTGGCCCGCCGGGCTGATCATGATGACTCCGGGCCGCGTCCCTGGCTCGATGGCGAAGGCGGCATCCGCGGGGAAAGCACAGTGCTCCCCTTGCACCGCAACGCCAGTGACGGTCACCAGGTACGGCTCGGTGCCCGTCTTCGTCTGGTAGCCGCCCGGGCCGCGCGCGAACGGGCTGAGCGCGCCGTCACGACCGAGGACGAAGAGCCGCCCGGCCGCGGCCACGAGAAACGACCCGTCGCCGCGCGGCCCGGCGAGGTCAACCACCCCGGGCAGGTGCCGGAACTGCGCCCAGGCGGCGCGGCGGGGCCGGCCCGGGTGCCGGCGCCGGGCGGGGGCTGCCGCACGCGGCGAGCGCGAGGGCGGCGGCCAGTGCGGTCATGCGGAGCCGGCGCACGCCCCTCAATCTACGCCCGGTTCGCCGTCACGGCGAAGGCCGGCCCGGCCCAGGTAAGCAGTCCGTAACCGCCATGGCTGGCTGTGCTATCCGGCGAACTGGCCTGACAGGAACATCAGCCCCACCACCGCTGCCAGCGGCCCGCATATGCCGAAATACAGGTACCTGATCCAGGGGCGGCGCGCGTCAAGGCTCGCGAGGGCGACGCAGACCGGGAACAGGATCAGGAGGGTCCGCGGGCCGGCGTGGTAGAGGGTCTGGGTGCCGATCACGAGCGCGGGCAGCCCGCAGTACGCGGCCTCGGGCCAGCGGCGCCAGCCCAAGAACGCGAGGGCCGCCAGGACCATCACGGCCTCCGCGGCGATCTCCAGCTGGTACTCGAACGCGGTGCTGGCGCCGAACACATGCTGGAACGCGGCCCAGTAGGTGTTCTTCAGTGCCCGGATCGGGGTGACGGTGTGGTTACCCCAGCCGACTTGCTCTGCCGCCGCCCAGGCGTTCCAGGCGCCGGCGTGCACCCTCAGGTAGATCACGTAAGCCGCAGGCCCGGCGAGGGCGGACAAGCACTTGGTGGCATTCCCCAGGCGCTGCCAGGCAGGGTGCTCCCAGACAGGATCCAGCAGGTCGTGCTCACGCAGGTCCTGTGCGGGCGGGGCCTGCGGGGCCTGCGGGTTCTGGCGGGTCAGTGCCATCACGATCAGCGCCAGAGTCAGCAAGACGGCGTCCTCGCGGACCAGCCCGGACAGCCCGGCCAGGAGCGCGGCACGCCGCCACCGGCCCCTGGTCGCGGCGTGCCAGGCGGGGATCGCGAGCGCCAGGAACAGGCACTCGGCGTACCCGACCATGAGGAAGACCGCGGCGGGCATGGTGAGCAAGTAGGGCACCGCACGGCGGGTCCCAGCGAGCCGGGCCAGCGAGACCATCGCGAAGCAGCCCGCGACGCCGGAGACGGCG
Source organism: uncultured Actinomycetota bacterium (assembly GCA_963811335.1). Taxonomy (GTDB): domain Bacteria; phylum Actinomycetota; class Actinomycetes; order Streptosporangiales; family Streptosporangiaceae; genus Trebonia. The sequence goes on from CAWERB010000023.1 coordinate 325,790, forward strand.
AGCTCCGACAGTGTCCAGTTGCGCAGGATCAGGTGCACCGCCGCCAGCGTCAGCGGGTAGCCGGGATAAAACGCGATGTTGTTCGGCGTCGACTTCGGCGAGAAGTAGCCGTACTGGGCGATGTCCGCAGCAGGGTCGCGTCCCAGTGCTCGAACGCCCCGGTCAGCGGCGCGTGGCTGGGGTCACCGCGGTACACCCAGGCGGCCGCCCAGGCGAGAACGAACAGGGCCAGGTGCGCGGCTGCCCACAGGCCAAGCGCGGCACGGTCGCCGGAGTCCAGGCGCCGCCACCAGGCGGCGGGCAGCCCGCGCCCCCCAGCCAGCAGGGCGGCCGCCGCGACCCGGCCATCGGGGCCGGGATCGGCGAAGAGCTTGCTCCCGCCCGGCATCGGCCCGGGCCCGTCATTAGCCACGCACAGAGCATGCCAGAACCCGGCAATAAGCCAGGAGGCATTCGCATGGATGAGAGGGAGCCCGGGCCGCGCTTAGCGGCGGTGGACAGGTAGCCGCGGATGACGCAGAGCCTTTAGCAGCCGTCCGCTGCCCATGCGCGCGGGCCGGAAGTGTCGTAGATCTGCTTGAAGACCTGCTTCTGCTGCGCGATCGAGTCGCCGCTAACGTTGTAGCCCGAGGCGGGGATAATGCCGTATACGTTCCCGTGGGCCGCAGGGTTAGTGCCGTTGGTCGACTCCCGGTATGCGACGCACACCGCGAACGAATGCGGCACCCCGGGGATGTCGCCGAGACCGCCGGAGCCGTAACCTAGGCCGCTCGAACTGCTACTGACCGACGCGCGATGAGCCAACTTGGAAGCTAGCACAGCGTGCGTCCGGTGGCGGTGGACGGCCTTGGCCGGGTTCGGGTTCGCAATGGCCGAGTGGCTGTGGTAGTAGACCGCTTCCCAGGTCGTGTTGTAGTGCTGGTCGATTCCGGAGAACGCGTGTCCTGACTTGGCCGTGAAAAGGACAGCGGCAAGTACAAGTGCAGAAAGCATTTGGCCTCTTTCAGCTCTCTGGCATTGTCGTATTTCGACAGTGCCTGGGGGTCGTACGGAGGTCTCCTTTTAAAAGTTAAAAGGAATCAAGGCAAGACGCAGGCAATGAGAGTGGACACGAATTGACGCACTATACCGACGCAATGCCCTCGGCCCACGGGCCGGAACATCGATAGCCTGACAGGCCTGGGTCGCTTCTCGGTTGCCACTGGGTTGGCTTTGGGTTGCACCAGAGCGCTGGGATCGCCGAGGTGGCAGACGAGGCGCCTCGGCGCCGCATCGAGGTCTGCGGCTGCTATCGGCTGGAGTTGACGCCCCAGAGCGCGGCCACATGACGGCTATCGGTGCCACAGCACCCGCCGAGGACCGCGATGGCGGGGAGCTCCTCGCGCAGCTTCCGGGTGACGCTCACTAGCAGCGGCATGTCCCCGGCGTCGAGCTCTTCCATGGCGTCGAGTTCGGCGTGTGACAGGATCGAGGCGTTCGGGCGAAAGAAGGTCAGCCGCTGCTGCCAGGCTCCGCCGTCCAGCCCGGCGAGGACATGGGCGGGGTGCGCACAGTTCACGCCGTAATAATCCGCGGGGGCGGCCGTCTCCACCGCGATGATCGCCTCGGCCAGGGTGCTGCCGTCCGGGAGCCGGCCGTTGGTCTCGACGGTGAAGGAGACCGCCACCGGCACGTTGGCGGCCCGGGCGGCCCGCACCACGCCGATCGCCTCGGCCGGCTCGGTCATCGTCATCGCGTGTACCAGGTCCGCGCCACCCTCGGCCAGGGACCTGACTTGCGGCGCGTGGTAGCTGACGGCCTCGTCGGGGTCTGCGCCCCCCGCGGGGTCGCCGTCGCCGCGCGGGCCCACGCAGCCGGAAACGCGGCCACGGGGCACCCCGGCAGCATCGATCGCCGCGTGAGCCAGCGCAACGCCGGCCCGGTTGGCCTGGTCGAGGGCTGCCGGGTCGTAGCCCAGGAGGCGGCCCCAGTCGGAGCTGGCGCGCCACGTCGGCGTCTCGAGGAGAAGCCCGGTACCGGCACTCGCGGCGATCACGGCGTACTCGGCGTAGTACCGGCCGAGCAGGGTGACGCCCTCGGCGTCGCCAACGAGCGGGAAGGCGGCGAACTCGGGGAGGTCGACGCCGTGGTTGAAGATCAGGTCAGTCTCCAGGCCACCGTCAGTGACCCAGCTCCCGGTCAGCAGTTCCATCGGCGTTACCTTTCCGGACTGTTTGCTCTGTCCTATCAGGCGGCCTGCTCGCGGCGCTTCAGCTGGTCCGCGGTCACGGGACACCGGCTGTCCCGTGAACGTCATCATGCCGGCCAGCACCCGGGAGACGACACGACGACCGGCAGCTGGGGGAGTGGGTTGGGTCAGCCAGCCTGCCATGTCCGCTGGGGCACGGCGGGCCGGGACCGATCCAGGGCATTCAGATGCGGGCTAACGTGTCACAAGTCGGGTCTCAGGCACGGGGCGGCCCGGTGACGGGGTGATGAGCGCGGAAGGTGAACATGCTGACACCTTCCTCGAGGGGGACGGGAGTACCCGCGAACCGGTGCGCGCCGCAGCCGGACGCGAAGTCCGGAGGCGACACCCAGACCCGTTCGAAGCCCAGTTCCTCGAACCATTCGCATACCCGCGGCAACAGGTCCGGTGCCCACCTGCCCCTGGTCCACACGACAGTGCCGCCCGCCGCGCACAGCTGCGGGCAGAAGCCGATCGTGCGCTTCACGTCCGCGTCCGTCATGTTGCCGAACAGCCCGCAGGCGACAACCAGGTGCGCTGGCACGAGTGGCGCGTAATGGCTGGTGAGCGCGGCGTCTGCGGTGATCACCTGCACGCGTTCAAGGCCGGCGTCAGCGGCGAGGCGGCGGGCGAACTCCGCGTTCCGCGGATCGAGCTCCACCAGCCGCGCCGTCACGTCGGCGCCCCGGGGATGGCTGGCGAGCACGCCGATCAGGTCGCGGCCCTGGCCTGCGCACAAGCTGATCGCACGCAGCGGCCCAGGCGGAGCCTCGTCCAGCATGGCCCGGATCTGTTCCTGGATCATGCCGAGCCGGCGTACCAGGGGGCTGTGCGGGTCTTCGTAGGCCTCGTGCCAGGCATGCCAGTCGCGCGCCGTCATGCCTGGCACACTACACGCCGGTATGCCCCATAAAGTCCCGAAATCTCGCAAGGTACGGTGTTCTTGCGCTGGCGTCCTGGCCCGCCGGTGTCCGGGGGAAACGATCTCCGGCTAGGGGCCAGCCAGCGGCGGCGGAACGACGATGTTCTCTTTGAGCACGGCGCCCCACATCCGCGTCATATCGAACAGATTCTGGGCGTCCTCAACCGCGGCAGCCCACGTATCGGACTCGACGGCGTTTCTGAACTGCGTCTCATCGCGGAACCAGCACTCGGAGAAGCCGTCGAAACCGATCTCGGCCTGGCCGGCTTCGCCCTCTTCCCCGATCGGACCGACGACGTGGTTCTGGATGTAGCGATCGATGTCCAGCTTTTTGAAGATCGGACCGTGGACGCGGCGCCAGTGGTCCCGTCCCGCCTCCCGCGTCAGGCCTTCCTTGAACCGAACGACCCAGACGACCTTGTACGGGCTCGCGGGTCCATCGATCAGCGGGACCTCTTCGATGTGGGCGCTCATGTTCCAGAGCCAGTCCATGTCGAAAACATTCGGGCCGTCCTCGACGACCCGCTGCCACGCCGGCGTGGTCATGGCCTGCTGGAAGTCCGCGCGGTCGTTCCACCACGCACACGAGTACCCGTCAAACAGCGTTTCTTCTTCCGCGACTCCGGACACTGCCGGAAGGGGCCCCTGAACGTGGCTCTGGACGTATCCCGCCAGCGGGGAGACCTTCTTCATCGTTGGTCCGTGGTGCCCGGCCCAGTAGTCGCTGGCCTCCTGCCTGCTCATGCCGCTGGGGTAACGCGCGATCCAGGCCACTTTGTACACGTCAGTACCTTCCCCCGATTGCCGAGCAATGACGGACGCAAGCCCTTCTCACTGGCCGAGCGTCCGCCACAGCGCGTCTGGCTGCGCCGCCATCTTCTCACCCCTCCCAGGCATCCGCACTGTCTGTGACCAGCAGGCGCACCGTCTACCTGCTGGTGATTCCGACAAGCTGCGCGACATTCGACGTCTTCCGTACCAGGGGAGCGACACGTCCCGAGGCGCTGGCGCCATCGGCCGTCTCATGCATCTTGTCGATTCCGAAGGCGAGCGGTTTGTAGGATTTCCCGGTGGCCAGCGCATGGGAATTGCTCAGCAGCGAACGCCAGGGCCAGGTGGGGCGACGCGTCCTTGTCGCGAAGACCTTCCGGATGCCCGACGGGTCGGAGGAGACGTTCACGGTGACGGAATTCGCGGCCGGAGCGGCGGCGGCCGTCGTCGCGTTGACCGTCCGGGGGACGGTCGTGCTCGCCGAGCAGTACCGGCCCGGCCCCGAGCGCCTGATGGCGGAGCTGCCGGGCGGCGGCGTCGACCCTGGCGAGCCGCTGGCCGACGGTGCCGCCCGCGAGCTCGCCGAGGAGACCGGGTACGTGCCCAGGGAACTGGTTTACCTCGGTGAGATGCGCTACGACGGGTACTCCGACATGGCCCGGCACTACTTCCTCGCCACCGGCTGCGAGCGGCGGCATGACCAGCGGCTCGACCCGGGCGAGTTCGTCACCGTACGCGAAGTCACCCCTGGTGAGCTCCTGACGCTGGCGATGGCCGGCGCGATGACGGACCCGGGCGGCGTCCTGCTGGCACTGCCTTACCTCACAGGCGACTCGCAGGTCCGGGCTCTGCTTGCGAGCCCGCCGCGCTAGGCGCGTGGGGAGCCACCTGTGCGTTCGACATGATGGCTGTTGTCCCGGACGCTCCGGGGGAGTAGTCGCCCACCTGGAGGCAACTCGATGACACGCTGCATTCCAGACGGGGAGCAACCGGCCGCCGGGCATGTGCTAATCGCGGCCGGATCCCGCCGCTAACGGCGCATGACACCTTGATTACTCCAAGGCGCGGGCTAGTCGCGTTGATCACCGGGGCTCAGCTCCCTCGCCTGCCACTCCAGCAGCCGCCCCGCGATGGCCTGGGCATCTACCCCATCGGCTACCGCACGGATTGCCGCGTATGCCAGAACCAGCGGATCGAACCTCAACGTGTCATCGTCCGCGCGCCTGGCCAGGGCAGTGTCAACCCACACCGCCGCCAGGTCCCTCGCCTGCTGTGTCGGCACGTCCCCGGCCAGCGCCACCACCGGCAGCTCAAAGCATCCCGGCTCCCGCGCAAAGGCGGCAGGGGCGCACGCGACGCACTCCAGCAGCCGCCGGGCCGGCTGCGGCAGCCGCGCCCACCCCGCGCGCCACGGCTCACCATCCGCCGCGTCGCTCCCGGCCGGCAACCCGAACCGCCGGGCAAGGTGCACCCCTAGCGCTATCCCGGCATCTACCGGCTCGCCGGCCGCCACGACCTGCAGTGCAACAACGTCATTGCACGTCAGCGTCCAACACTCGCCCGCCCGGCGCAGCCAGACCGCGAGCAGCCGACTCGAAGCTCCTGCCGCAACGCGTACCGTCACCGCTGACGTGTTCGGGTGCGCCTGCACATCATCCCACCCCTGTGCCTGCAGCACACGCGCCACCGTCGCGACTTCAGCGGCCAATCGGCCATGCACCGCCATGTGCCTTGTGTCCCTTTCCGTCATGCGCTGGCAGTCGCCACCGCGCCAGCCCCCGAGAGGGGAACCACAGCCAGCAGTGGATCTCCTCCCTGCCCATAGGCCATTTCTAACCCAGTTTCTCCCGCCGTCGTTCGCCAAGTAACTGCGATTCGCCAACTTGCGTGAGACGGGACAGGGACAACCTGCGATCGACGAACGGCCCTACTCCCCCATGCGCCGATAATGCACATTATGTAAAGTTGAAGTTTTCCGCCCCGGCGTTCCGCAGTCCTCGACAACGCTGTCCCGGGGCAACACTGCCATCCGGCCACCAGCCCACTGCAGGCAGACCCGCGCGTCAAGCCATTTCCACCTACTGAACCGCCCCCGGTGAGTCCGGAGACTCTGGAACTCCCGGGGCGGTCCAGCAGGTTGCCTGCGAGCTACTTACTGGTGCAGGCGGCGCCGTTGAGGGTGAAGGCCGCAGGGCGCGGGTCGCTGCCGCTGTAGGAGGCGTTGAAGCCGATCGTGACCGTCGCGGAGGGCGCGATGCTCGCGTCCCAGGACAGGCTCGTGGCGGTCACCTGGTTGCCGGCCTGGCTCCAGGTGGCGCTCCATCCCTGAGTAACTTGCTGATTTCCTGGCCAGGTGAAGGCCAGCGTCCAGCCGTTGACGGCGGACGTGCCGGTGTTGGTGATGGCGACGTTGGCCGACAGCCCGGTGCCCCAGTCATTGGCCTGGTAGCTGACCGCGCAACTGGCGCTGGACGTGCTGGTGGTCGTCACGGTTACGGTGCCGGACCGGGCGGACAGGTTGCCGGCTGTGTCCTTGGCGTACACGGCGAACGTATAGCTGGTGCCCGGGCTGAGCCCCGTGATGGTGGCCGAGTTGGCCGTCGGCGTCGCGACTACCGACTGAGTGGCCCCGTTGATCTCCACCACGTTGTATCCGGCGATTCCTGCCGTGCTGGTAGACGCGGCCCAGGTCAGGCTGGCCGATGTCGGGGTGACCCCCGAGGCGGTCGGGGTTCCGGGCGTCGTCGGCGGCGTCACGTTTCCGCCGGGCTGGAGCGTGATGAGCTCCGCGGTGTAGGGTGCCAGCGTTTCGCTGCCGGCGCTGCCCTGCGACGCCGTGGTGATGCCTGATCCTGGCGGTGCCAGGGTGGCGACTGAGGGTGCCGCCGAGGACGGGGTGAAGCCGCTGTAGCTCAGCGAGACGTTGTAGGTGCTGGACGGGTCATCATTGACCAGAAGTACCCGGAGTGAGCCGTCCGCCGCTTTGGCCGCGTACGACTGCACGAGCGAGGCACTGGACGAGGCAGCCACCAGGGTGTCCCCGGGGTGAATGAACTGGCCCTCAAGGTCGAGCCCGTAGTAGGCGGGGTACGGCGTATCCGCGGACGGCTCGCACACCTGGCTGCCGTTGACGGTCCCGCAGGTGGCGTCGGACAGGACGCCGTAGTCGCCGTAACTCTGGGTGCCGTAGAGCGACGAGCCGTTGTCGCCGGTGGTCACGATGCCGTTGTGCAGCTGCCACCAGTCGACGTTCGCGACGCCGTTCTCGATCCATGCGGTGTAGTCCTGCAGCAGGTACAGCGCGTTGACCTGGCTGAGAGTCTGCTTGCCCGGGTTGCTGGACACCGAGTTCGTTTCTGTCAGCATGACCGGCAGGCTTGCGTTCCCGGCATACTGAGAGAACTGCGAGCGCAGTGTGGACATCATGTTCGGGATCTGGGCGGTGTCCGCGAGCAGCCCAGCGTCGGTCGGGCCCGGCGGCGTGACGCTGCTCGGGTTCTGCGGGTACCAGTGCACGTCAGCGAAGTCGATTGAGCTGCCCAGAGCCGACAGCACAGTCTGGTTCCATGGCTGCGGACTGCCCGCGGCCGTGACCCCGTCAGGCCAGCTGCCGGGTGCGGTGAGCACCACGCCGACCTTGATGGACGGGTCGACCGCTTTCATGGCGGCTATGTACGCCTTCACGTTCTGTGCGTAAGCGGAGGGCCCGCAGTTACTGGGCTGTGAGGCCGGCGGGATCGCCCCGCAGTGGTCGTCTGGCTCCCAGAAGGCGTTGTAGGTGTCGTTCCCGTAGACCTCGTTGCCGATTTCCCAGTACTTGATGTTGTCGTGGTGCTGAACGTTGGCGTAGTTCACCCAGTCGGCAGCCACCTGCGCCCCAGACTCCTGCGGCGATTCGCCCTTGCCGATTGTGTTGCCGGTGCCGTAGTTCACCGTGATCATCGGCGTCGCCTGGGTCTGGCCGATCACCGACATGAACTGGTCGAAGCTGACCGCCTGGGCGCGACCCGACAGCACATCGGTGTTCGACTTCCAGTTGTACTGGTCTGATTCCGTGCCGCCGGGGAAGCGGATCACGCTGACTCCGGCCTTGCTGACCAGCCCGGGAACCGCCGGGTCCAGCACGTCCCCGTCATAGGTGGACGCATTCAGCCCGATGGCGGTGGAGGGCACTGTGGCGAGCGAGTGGCCGGCGTTCACGCTAACTGTGGCCGCCGCCGAGGCCGCGGCGGCGGCCGGAGCGGAGCCCGCCGCGACGGCGCCTGGTGAACTGGCCAGCAAGGCGACGGGCGGGACGGCGATCAGGGCGAGCACGCTCAGGTACCGTCTCCTGATGGTGCCCTTGGACGTGTGCATGCGGGTCCCTCCAACGATGGACATGACGGGGCCGGTTCCCCTGGCGGAGGCAGCACGTAGCTGGTCATGCCGGCGACGCAGAGCGTGTAGCGGCAGGTTCATCCGGTCAAGGCAACCAGCACGCGCCATCGCAGACACGCAGGTAGCCGCGCGTCACGGCATGTAAATTCCAGACGATTACCCGGATGGAGACCGGGACGGGCGGTGTGTCATCGTCGCCCGCTCCCCCGCCCGCGCGCGATCCGCTGAGCCGGATTACTACTGGCTCTGCCCCCCTCGCCGCTGAGGCCGTCAATTCTTCAGCTTGCGTCAAGATAACTGGGACGCGCGGCGGTATCCCTGTCCCAGTTATTCTGTCGCACTGCAGGTCAGAGAGGTAAGCGTGTGTCAGGTCAACTGGGACGGGACATCTCTTGGCCGCTCACTTCAGGGCGTTTGCGGCGAGCCGCAGATCCGTGAAGGCCCGGTCGAGGTGGGTGTGCAGGTCGTCAGTACGATCGGTCCACCACCGGCGGATGGCGATCGAGTAGGTGTCCATGCCCACCTGGGCGCACAGGGCCGCGAGCGGCTCGGCGACGCCGCGGGCCTGCAGGGCGTCGGTGAGCGCGGCGACCAGGGCCGCGCTCTTGGCCAGCGCCCGTTCCTGCAGGGCCGGCGTGGCGACGATGACCGGCATCCGCCGCTCGGTGACCGGGAGGTTGCGCTCGATCAGCGGCGCGGCCTGGTGGAACGCGGCCCGCAGGGTGGGCAGCGGCCTGGCGCCGGCCTGCGCCGCCGCGACCGCGCTGGTCAGCAGGTCCCGTAGCTGCGCCTCGCCGTCGAAGAAGACCTCACGCTTGTCGGCGAAGTGGCGGAAGAAGGTTCGCTCGGTGACGCCGGCGCGGGCGGCGATGTCCCCGGTCGTGGTCTTGTCGTAGCCGCGCTCCAGATACAGCTCCAGCGCGGCCTCCTGCAGCCGCAGCCGCACTTCATCCCCGTTCCGTGGCATGGCCTTGACGTTACCACAAGCGTCAGTAACTGACACTACTTTGCGTCAGTTACTGACCTGGTGTACCGTCAGTTTCTGACGCAAACAAGCGTCAGAAACTGACGGAAAGTTGCTCTGGGAGGCACAGATGGCTGAACACGACCCTGCCACCGGCACCATGCGCGCCGTGCGCTTCCGCGAGTACGGCGCCCCCGGCGACGTCCTGCACCTGGAGACCGTGCCCGTGCCCGATCCAGGGCCAGGCCGCGTCCGCGTCGCGGTGCACGCGTGCGGGCTGGCCCCGGCCGACTGGGCGCTGTGCCGCGGCCTGTTCCCCGGCGACCTGCCCCGGGGTATCGGGTGCGACGTCTCAGGCACCGTCGATGCCGTCGGCGACGGCATCGACGGCGTCAAGATCGGTGACGCCGTGTTCGGGACCGCGGACTGGGCGCACTGCTCATCCGCGGGTGCGTCCGACCGGGCGGTCATGAACCGGTGGTTCCGGGTCCCGGACGGCCTTGACCTCGTGCAGGCGGCTGCGCTGCCGATGACGGTCGATACCGCTTTCTTTCACCTCAATGCCCTGGGCTTCGACCCGGACAAGACGATCCTGATCCACGGCGCGGGAACCACCATCGGCTTCGCGGCGGTGCAGATCGCGCTCCTGCGCGGGATGCCGGTGATCGCCACTGCCGGGGAGACGTACGCGCAGCGGTTGCGCGCTCTGGGCGCCCAGGTCACTGCGTACGGAGACGGCATGGCCGAACGCGTGACGGAGATTAACGGCGGCCCGGTCGACCTTGTCCTGAATACCGCTCCCGTCGGCGGGTGCCTGCCGGATCTCGTCCGTATCGCGGGGGCTGACCCGAAGCGGGTGCTTACCATCTCCGATTTCGCCGCTGCTGTCGAGCTCGGTGTCCGCGACACCTTCCACGAGGACCGCAGCAACCCGGTGGAGGCGCTACCGGAGTTCGGGCAACTCGCCGCTGACGGGATGTTCACGGTCCCGATCGCGGCCACCTTTCCCCTGGATGAATGGAAAACCGCGCTCGAGATCAGCCAGACCGGGCACGCCCGCGGCAAGCTCCTGCTCCTGCCCGGAACTGCTGGTCCCGAGATCCGGTAACCGCGCCCGCCAGGAACTCGCCGCCGGACCCGGCCGCACGGCAAGACGGGACGCACCGCCAGCGCGCCTCTCCCCCGGCCGTCCGGGAAAGGCGGCTGACATCACGGGACGGAGAAGAAACGGCCCGCTGAGCCGAGAATCCGCAGTTAGCGGGGCGTTTCCGCGACGGTCTCGGTGCCCGACTCTACCGTCACCCGCGGATTAGCCTTGAGGTACCGCCTTCTCGCTACCGGCAACGCCTCTTGCCGGGCTCGCAGGCCCGCTCGGCCGGATTGCTCAGCACCGGATCACCGCCCGGTACCTGCGGTCCCTCCCGCCCTGAGCAGGTTCTCTGACACGGCGAAGTCGCAGCGCGCCCGGTCACCAAACGACATTCGCGGACCAGATTCAATGAGTAGGCGTGGTCGTGCACCTGGCCCTGTTCCGCCGGCTTCCTCCGCGAACATGCGGCCGCTACGCTGACGGATTGCCGTCACCTCCCGGGTGGCGCTCCAAGGGGTTCGGGGGCAAGCGGCATGAGAGTCGGCATTATCGGGGGATCGATCGCCGGATGCGCGGCGGCGGCGCTCCTGCACCGGGCCGGCCACGATGTCACCGTCTTCGAGCGGTCCGAGTCCGGCCTGGTAAGCCGGGGTGCCGGGATCCTCATGGTCGCCACCTCGTGGCAGGACATGACGGCGCGAGGCATCCTCGACGCGACCGTTCCCGCCTGCCGGGCCGGCTACTCGCGGTTCGTCACCCGTGAAGCCGGGACCGGCGGGCAGCGATGGCTGGGCGACGTCCAGCTGAGCTCCATGCTGTTCAACTGGGCTCATCTGTACCAGTCACTCCGGCGGCGCGTTCCTGATGGTCTGTACCGCGGCGGCGCGGCCGTCGAGCGGATCGAAGCGACACCGCACGGTGCGACGCTGCACCTTGCCTCAGGCGGTTCACTGGACTTCGATCTCGTCGTGTGCGCCGACGGGTACCGCTCGCTGGGCCGCGGGCTCATCGACCCCGGCGCCGCGCCTGGCCTACCGGGGCATTGTGCTGTGGCGCGGGCTCATCCCCGAGCGCGACACCCGCGCCGGTGCCCTCGGCGGCTGCGATCTCCTGCGGCCCGTGTACCAGGGCGGCCACGGGGTCGCGTACTACGTCCCCGGGGCCAGGGAGAGCACCAAACCAGGAGAACGCCTTCTCATGTGGGGCTACTACCTCCAGGTTCCCGAAAGCGCCCTGGCCTCGGTGCTCGTCGACGACCAGGAGCGGCAGCAGTCCGGCTCGGTACCGTTCGGGAAAGTGCACCCGGAGGTCAGGGCGGCCCTGGAGTCCCGCCTCGCGGGCCTGCTGCCCGCGCCGCTGTTCGAGCTGGTGCAACAGAGCGGCAACTCTTCAATCCAGGCCATTTACTCCTTCGTGCCCCGCAGCTACGCCCGCAACCGCCTCTGCCTAGTTGGCGATTCCGGCACGCTGGTCCCTCCGTTCGCGGGGAGCGGCGTCGTCAGGGCAGTGACCAGTGCCGCCTCACTGGCGGACGCCCTCGCCGGCACGCCCGGCCGTGGACGATGCTCTCCGCCGGTGGAGTGATGCCCAGCTCCAGGCGGCCGCCCAGGTCATTCCAAACACTGAAGGCATCGAGCGGAGCTACGTATTCGGCATGCCAGACCTCACTGCCATGCCGACCACGGCGGCCAACGACTGGATGTCCGCAGCCTATCCCGGGCTTCCGGTCACCCTCCCCGGCGTGTGACCCGAAGACGGCAGAGACGGATGACCATGATGCCGTCCGGGCTGACCCGGCCGTCGCCGCAGGTCACAGGGTAAGCAGACTTCTGGCACCCCACAGGCCGGGTGGCCGGGTAACGCGTCCGCCGTGAGGTTCCCGGCGACCCGGTGCAGCACGCCCAGGGCGCTGGCGGGCGCGTCGTCGCCGGTCCAGGCGACGTACTGGTCGGGCCGGACGAGGATAAGACGGTGCTTGCAGGCCGTTCGCGGCTCGTCGAAGGTGTCGGTGACCACGCGCAGCGGCAGGCCGAGCTCCTCGGCGGCGGCCTGGAACGCCGTGCCCGGCTGCGGGTCCTCGGTCAGCGCGACCAGCGTGTAGCCGGGGCCTAGCTCCTCGAAGACATCGCGGCCGGAGGACAGAGGGGTCGGCGCCAGGTGGTGGCCAGCCCGCGCCTCGAAAGTGTGCTTGCCCCGGACGCCGCACACCGCGTCCGGGGGCCCCCACACGATGGGCGACCCCTCGTAGTGCGGCTCGTACGACGGGGGCGCCGTCTCTCCCACGGTCAGGCCGCTCCAGGCGCGCTCGAACTCGGCGCGGTCGCGCTGCGGGCTGTAGCGGGCGAGGAAGGCGCGGTCGTCCGCGATGCCGTCGGTAATCGCCTGGCCGGTGCCGACGAAGACCGGCCGCCGCTCGGCCGTGTAGCTGTCGAGCAGCGCGGGGCCGCCCCACCCGCGCAGCACGGCGGCAAGCTTCCAGCCGAGGTTGACGGCATCCTCCAGCCCCGTGTTGAGGCCGTAACCACCGTAGGGCGGATGGCTGTGGGCCGCGTCCCCGGCGATGAATGCCCGGCCCCGCTGGTAGCTGCCCGCCACGTTGACCCGCAGGTCCCAGAAGCCCACGTGCTCGAACTCGCACGCCGTCGGGAAGCCGGCGGCCCGCTCGATCAGCGCGTGCGCGTCCAGGGTGGCGACTGTCGTGTCCTCGGGCACGGGCGCGTGGAAGAACCAGGTCTCGGCCGGGTCGACCCGGCCGAAGAACCGCCAGTACCCCTCGAGTTCCGGGTGCAGCACCCGGTACGTGGTCCGCGGCGGGAAACGCTCAAGCCGCGCGCTCAGGTCGGGTGACCGGAAGACCGCGAGGACCATGCGCTGGTTGAAGTCCGCCCCGCCGCTCGGGATGCCCGCCTGCTCCCGGACCATCGAGCGCGCGCCGTCGCAGCCGACGACGTAGCCGCCCTCGACCTCGCACCGCTCGCCGCCCGGCTCCCGCACCGCCGTCACGCGCACCCCGTCGTCCGACAGGTGAACTCCGGTGGCGGACCAGCCGAACAGCGCGGTCACCGGTTCGAGTGACCGCACCCGGGCACGCAGCACCGACTCGGTCTGGTACTGGGGCAGCCGCTGGTGCCGCTGGAAGTAGAAGTCGCCGACCGTCTCGCGCCCGGCGGGAGCGTACCAGTACGGCCCCGCGAGGTTCTCGTACGCCGTGATGCCGCCGATCGGGAAATCCGCGGGGAGCAGGCTGGCCGCGCGCAGCTCATCGGCACAGCCCCAGTAGTAGAAGTGCTCCACGCTGCGCGCCGTGAGGTTCTGCCCCTTGGGGATGAGCGCGGGCTCGTTCCTGGGCTCCAGGACGACACATGGTATCCCCGCCTTGCCGAGCGAGGCGGCCAGCCCCAGCCCCACCGGGCCGCCCCCGACGACAATCACCGAAGTCTGGATTCGACGCACGCTCCGCCCTTCCTCGCCATGGGCCTGACAATCGTCTCATATCACCAGGTTGACGACATGAGACGACATAAGCACATTGGCGCTATACGTCATAGCTGGTAGGGGACGGTGGTGTAGGTGCGGCCCGAGGGACGGTCCAGCGGATGACTCCTGGCGCCGATCCCCGCGAACCTTACAGCCCGCTGCTCGCTTCGATCGCATGGACCTGGGCGATGTCCGGGTCCGCGGAGGAGATCGCCGTGCAGCCCTGCACCTGGACCATGTGGCCGTCTTGCGGCGTGACCGTCCAGTCGGTGTTGTTCGGGATGTGCAGTGGGGCGGTTTCGTAGTACCACGGCTTGCACAGCAGGTCGGAGCTGTAGCCCTTGGTCGCTCCCAGCGCCTGGTTGACGCTGGCCCTGGTGATCGGCCCCTTGATCGACAGCATCCGGTCGGTCGCGATCTTGGCTTCAAGGAAGCCCATCTGGCCGTAGGAGCCCAGCGACGTGCTTGATGCGTACTGCGCACGGACCTGGCGGTACAGGATATCGTCGGCCCCTGAGGCGGAGTAGAGCTGCAACTCCGCGTTGACGAACAGCTTGCCGTTCCAGGCTGCGCCGAGAGCCTTCGCCAGGAAGTCCGTGTTGCACGAGGTGGAGCAGCCCCACGTGGCCCGGTTCTTCAGGCCCAGGCGCTGCGCGGCCTGGAGGATCTCTAGCGCCTGGGCCGGGATGTTGTTGATCACGATCCCGCCGTTGGTCCCGGCCGCCTGCACCAGCTTGAGCGCGACCGAGCTCGCGCTCTGGATCGGGGCGCTCTCCAGCTCCGCCTGGAACGGGATGCCCGCTGCCTTGGCCAGTGCCTGCGCCCCGGCGGTGATATAGCCGGCGCCAGGCACGTTGGGCGTGTCCACGACTAGCTTCTTGATGCCGTGCTGGATCAGGTACTCGGCAGCGCCGTCGGAACTGTAGCGGGGCCCCATGTTGACCGCCGCGCTGTGGGGCGTCGAATAGCACTCCGCCGCTACCCCGGAGTCGATGACGTTGAGGCCCTGCGATTCGTAATACGAATGATTAACCGTGCAGTCAATGATGGAGAAGCTGCCGGCCATCGCGACAACCTTGTCGGTCTGCACCAGCTGCCGCGCCAGGCTGGCGACCTGCGAGGGATTGGACTGCTCGGTTTCCATGATGTACTGCACCGGATGGCCGTTGATGCCGCCGTTGTCATTGACGCAATCGAAGTACGCCTTGGCCATGGCCGGGCCGTCGGTGAAGTCGATGCCTGGCATCTGGGTGGCGATCGCCCCGATCTTGATCGGTGTCCCGGTCGCCTTCTTGCCGTTGCCCAGTCCGCACTTGGCGCTCGACCCAGCCGGCTGCCCGGCCGAGGCCGGCTGCCGTGCTTCCCGTGCTGCCGGTGCTTCCTGTGCTGCATGCCGTGAGCGCTGCCGACATGCCAAGGGCCAGCAGCACAGGGCCTAGCGCCACGCGTCTGCGCTGGCCGCGGAGATATCTACTCAACCGTTCCTCCTGGTTATCTAGCGTGGGTGCGTCGCTGATCAGCTGGCGGCGGCCGGCGGGGACATCCGGGTCGCGGTGGACTCGGCCTCAAGCAGGTCCGCCCCGACGTCGGCGGCCCACGATCCCTGCTGCGCGTTGATGTGCGTGCGGTAGACCAGCACGTCGCGCAGGTACCGCTGCATCCGCTGACCGTCGGCGGAAGCGCTGGTTCCGGACGCGGCCGCGAGCATCTCGACCACCCCGCACGCCATCAGGCCTGCCTCGCGCAGGCTCAGCGACAGCCGCCGGTCCTCCAGCCCCGTGAACGGGGCACCCCCGGCTAGCCCGCGCTGGGCGGAGGCAACGTAGTCGTCGGCCGCCTGAAGGAGGATGCGCTGGGCGGCCTCGGTCCGCCCGACCGCCAGGCCGAAGTTTCGCTGATGCTCGGGTATCTCCCGGCGCAGCCGCATCGGCGGCAGCGGGCTCATGCGGGTGGTGACGAGGTCGCGGTACTCGTCCACCGCGGCCCAGGCGGTGCCCACGATGACCGGCACCAGCTCGAGGTTGAAATAAGACAGGGTTTGGCCGGCGTACATCGCGTCACCGTGCAACCGTCCGCCGATGGTGCCCCCGGTCAGGTCGAGGTTCAGGATGTCGCCGGGCACCACGTACCTGTCGGGGATGACGGCGTCGTGGACCACGACGCTGTTGGAGCCGCTCCCCCGCATGCCGATGGCGGTGCCCCAGTTGTCGAGCACCTCCCAGTTGTCCGGCACGCATACCAGGCCCGGTACGAGTGGCTGCCCGTCGCCCCCGTCGATCATGGCCATGCCGAGGAAGTGGGTGGAGACCGTGCATCCTGAGGCGTAGTCCCAACGGCCGTTCACGACGTAGCCGTCTTCCGTGCGGACCGCCCGGCCGGTGGGGGCCACCGGCAGCGGAGCCCGGAAGTCGCCGTCCGGGCCGAAGATCTCCGCCTGTGCCAGCTCGCTGAAGCGCCCGCCGATGACGATGGCGTGCCCGGAGGCCAGGGAAAGCTGCCAGCCGGTGGACGGGCAGCCTCGCGCGACCTCCATGATCACCTGAGTGAACGTCCGCAGGCTGAACTGGTAGCCGCCGAAGCGCCGGGGCTGCACCATCCGGTAGAACCCTGCCCGCAGGAACGCCTCGTGCATCTCCGCGGACACGTGCGTCAGCTGCTCGGTAAGCGCCTGGCGCCCGCGCAGCTCATCCCGCATGGACCGGGCGCGCTCAACGAGGGCCTCGGGAGTGAGTCCGTGCTCCGGCGTCGGCATGTTCGCCGCGGTTTGTGTGCTGTCCCTGGTCAATGCTTCTCCTGTAACCTGCCTGCAATGTCCGCCTGGCGGCAGCCCGCCCGCTGGCCTCTCGCTGATCAGCATCACTTGCCTAGGTCAGGGCGGTCCAATGCCGAAGCCATCAGCAGTGATGCGCCTAGGGAATAAGTGCCGCGAAGGCAAGTCGCGCGGCGGGAGGATCAGATGGACCTAAGACGGCTACGACACTTCATGGCGCTCGCGGAGGCGCTGAACTACCGCGTCGCCGCCAGTCGCCTGTATCTCACCCAGCCCGCGCTCACCCGCTCCATCGCCGCCCTTGAACGGGAATTCGGCGTTCAGCTTTTCGAGCGGGACACGCGGCATGTCACCCTGACCAGGGAAGGAGAGGCCCTGCTCGACCGGGTGCGCGCACTGCTCAGCGATGCGGACGCGCTGGCCCACGCGGCCAGCGCCCTGCAGCCGGGCGGCCGCCCGGAGCTCCGCATCGGCTTCTACGGCACCGCGCTGGCCGAGCTGACCCACCCGGTGCTGCGGGCGTTCGAAGACCGCCATCCCGACGTCCTCATCTCGGTCACGGACGTGACCTTCGACCGCGCGGTTGACCCGCTACTCGATGGCGAGCTTGACATCGGCCTGCTGCGCGTGCCCAGCGAAGTGCGGTCGCTGACGGCGGTGCCGCTGTTCACCGAGCCGGCCAGCGTCCAGGTGCGCGAGTCGCACCCGGCGGCTCGCGCCCGCAGCATCGAGGTGTCGGACCTGTTCGACGAGCAGTGGAACGCACTGCCGATGTCCACTCCCGCGGCGTGGAACCGCTACTGGGTGTGCGCCGATCAGCGGGGTCAGGGCCTGCCCAAGATCGCCGGCTACGGGCGCACCATGACCGAAGTGGCCTCACTCGTGGCCTTCCGGCGCCTGGTGTCACTGGTGCCCAGCTCAGCCACCCGCCAGTCGCACCCGGGAGTGCGGAACGTGCCTGCCCGGGGAGTCGAGCCGTTCCGGGTGGCTGTCCTGCACCCGGAATCGAAGCCCACCCCGCTGATCGACTCGTTCGTCGAGACCGCCATCAACGTCACTCGCCGCAACCTGGCCCTGGTGCCATGGGCCGAGTCACTCGTGTCGCCGTAATCCCGCATCACCAGCACCCGGCAAGAAGCGCCCACGGCCCCGTGCGGTCAGCCCCCGCCAGGGGCGCTGATCCCCGCGGTGGCGCCGGCATCCACCGGGACCGCGGTCCCGGTCATGAACGACGCGCGGTCCGAGCACAGCCACACCACCACTTCCGCGACCTCCTCCGGGCGCCCCAGCCGCTTGATGGCCTGCGGGGAGGCCAGCTCCTGCTGCCGGGCGGGCGGCAGGTCGAGCAGCAGCGCGGTGGCGATCGCCGCCGGGCAGACCGCGTTGACCCGGATGCCCCGCCCGGCGTATTCCAGCGCCGCCGTCCTAGTGAGCCCGATCACGCCGTGCTTGCTCGCGGAGTAGGCACCGAGGGCCAGGCACTCCGATGAGGCCGGCGAGCGAGGAGACGTTTACGACCGCACCGCTGCCCTGGGCCGCCATCCGCGGAAGCTGGGCCTTGAGCCCGAGCCAGACGCCCTTGAGGTTGACCGCCATCACGCGGTCCCACTCCGCCTCGGGAGTATCGGCGAGCAGGCCCTGGTACTCGACTCCGGCATTGTTGCAGGCGAAGTCCAGTGCCCCGAAGCTCCTAGCGGTCAGGTCGACGAGCGCCTGCTGATCCTCAGCGCGGGTCACGTCGGCCGCGGCGAACACCGCCTTTCCTCCTGCCTCCCGGACGAGCCGGACGGTCTCCTCGCCCTCGGCCCGGCGGCTCTCCAGGTCGGCGACCACCACGGCGCCGCCTTCCCGGCTGAAGGCGACCGCGGTCGCCCGGCCGATCCCGCCGGCTGCCCCGGTGACAATCCCCGCCTTGCCCGCCATCATCCCCGCCATCGCTGCCGTCCCCTCGCTGCTGGCCGCCCTGGTGCGGTTAGTCCAGCAGGGCCAGGGCGGCGCTGATCTCCTCTGCCGCCTTGCACACGTCCTGGGTCACCTCGGGAAGCCGTTCATCAGGCACCCGGGCGGACATCGCAGCGACGCTGATGGCCCCGACCACGTCACCGTCATGATTACGCAAGGGCGCGGCCACACCGAGGACATCGTGGTCCAGTTCTCCCCGGCTGATGGAATAGCCCCGCTCCCGGGTTTCCGCCAGGCGCCGCATTATGGCGTGCTTGTCGGTTAGCGTGCGATCGGTGAAAGCTGGCAGGCTCACGCTGTCCAGGATGGCCTCGGCCGTAGCCTCGGGGAGCCAGGCCAGCAGCGCGTGCGCGGACGCGCCGGCGTTGGTCGGCAAGACCTGGCCGCGCTCGTACGAGATCCGGACCACCCGCGTGCCAGCGTCCTCGCGCTCCAGGCAGATCACCGTGGAGCCGGCCAGGCGGGTGAGGAGGACCGCCTCGCCGACCTGGGCCGCCAGCCGCATCATGACCGGGCGGGCGATCTCTGACAAGCCCATCCCTCGCCGGGCGATACGGGCCAGTTCCAGGACCCGGCGCCCGAGCCGGTATCCGCGGCCGTCAGCCTCCTCGAGGAACTGCGACTGGACGAGGCTCTGCAGATAGCGGTACGCCGTCGACCGGGCCACCCCGAGCAGCGCAACGACCTCGGCCGCGCTGATGACCAGGTGCTCATCGTCAAACATCAGGAGGATGTCCAGGGCCCGGTCAGCCGTAGAGTTCCGTTCTCGGTAGGTACCGGAACTCCTCGACTCCTGTCCTGTCATGCAGGACAGGGTATCAGACGTTATGCATCCGGAAATCGCATCGTGAGACCGCTCAGACTCAAGTCAACCGCGGAGACCCCGCCGTCGGCCATGAGTACCGCACCGGTGATGATCGACGACCGCGGGCCTGCGAGAAAGGCGATCACCTCGGCGATCTCGCCGGGCTCGGCGGCCCTGCGCAATGGCGTGAGGGCGGCAGCCCGCTGGTATGCATGGGACCGGTCCAGGCCAGCCTTCGCGCCAAGCTCGTCCATTACCCTGTCGAGCATCTGAGTGCGTACCTGGCCGGGACAGACCACGTTGGCCCGCACGCCGCGCGGACCGAAATCCGCCGCCAGGGATCGGGTGAGGCCGATCAGTGCGTGCTTGGATGCCGTGTAAGCGGCCGATCCCGGCACTGCCACGGTTCCTGCCAGTGAGGAGACGATCACAATCGACCCGCGGGCGCTGATGAGGGCGGGCATGGTGGCGCGTGCCGTGACGTAGGCGGTTTCGAGGTTCCCGCGGAACGTCTCCTGCCACGTGCTGGCCGCGTCCAGCACGTCGCCGAACGTGCCGATGCCGGCGCAGCACACCACCGCGTCCAGCCGGGCCCCGCGCCCAAGCGCTGCGGCGACTGCCCGCCCGACGTCAGCGTCCGAGGCGGCGTCACCGACAACGGTCACCACCCGGTCAAGCGAGGCCAGCTGCGCTAGCCGCGGGTCCGCGGGGCCGAAGGCCACCACCGTGGCGCCGCGCGCCTGGAGCAGTTCGACGGTGGCGCTGCCAATCCCGCCGCCCGCTCCGGTCACCAGCACGACCGCGTCAGCGAACTCGCTCACTACACCAGGTCCTTTGACAGCTCGTCATCGGTCACGAGGGCTTCCGTGGCGGGCTCCTGGACGTCCCCTCGCCAAGAGCCGCTCATCCGCCGGGCACCTGCGCACAGCAGTGGCCATACGCCGCTAGGGGCGAAGCGGACCACCCCGATGAGCAGAATTCCCTCAAGTACCTGGGAGAACGTCTGCTGGTTCTGCAGCTCCCAGGTGAGGCCGTAGTAAACGATCAGCACGCCGATGACCGGGCCAATCACCGTCCCGGCGCCGCCGACAATGGTCATCAGCACCGCGTTGAGGCTCCAGCTCACGCTGGCTATCCCGTCCGGGGAAACGACGACGAACTGGAAGGCGACGACGGCGCCGGCCAGGCCAGTGATCGCGCTCGACACCAGCAGCGCGGCCAGCCGGTGCCGGTAGACCGATACGCCAAGTCCTGCCGCGGCCGCTTCGTTATCGCGGATCGCCGCGAGCCGAAGACCGAAGCCGCTCTGCCTGGCGTACAAGGTAACCCCCGTCGCGGCGGCCGCGACGATGACCGCCACCTGGAACAGCTTGCCGCCGCTTGGCAGTCCCCCGACGGGGAGGATGATGCCGCTGGCTCCCCCGGCCCACGGCCAGTTGCTGATCAGCGACTGGAGCGCGATGGAGATGGCCAGCGTCCCGATCGCGAAGTAATCGCCGTGCAGCCGGAGCAGGGGAACGGACAAGAGCACGGCGAGCGCCGTCGCGGCGATCGCCGCGCCGGCGAACGCGAGCGGCCAGGAGACACCCGTATGCGCGAGCATCAGGCCGGTGGCGTAGCCGCCGGTGGCCACGAACGCGGACGCGCCCAGTGAGACCTGACCGCTGTAGCCGGCGAGAACGTTCCACGCTTGCGCGATCGCGAGGTAGGTCAGCATCGTTACGCCGAGGTTGAGCGTTCCCTGGCTCAGCGCTGGCGTCACGGCGAAACATGCCACCGTGACCGCGAGCAGCACGGCGGCGGGTCCGAGGCGGCGGATCATGCGGTAGCCCCACGGCGGAAAAGGCCCTGCGGGCGGATCGCCAGGACAAGGAAGAACGCGAGATATACCACCACGTTGCTCCAGCCTCCGCCGAACAGCGCGACGGCCGCCGATTGCAGAACGCCGAGTGTCACCCCGGCCAGGAGGACTCCGCCGACCGTGCCGATTCCGGCCAGCGCCATCACGGCGAAGCCGGTGAGCAGCAGCGGCAGGCCGCTTGACGGAGTGAAACTCTGCGCCACGCCAGTCATGACGCCGCCCGCCGCCGCGAGCGCCGCGGCGCCGGCCAGCGTCATCGCGTACACCCGGCCGACGTTGATGCCCAAGATGGCCGCCGTTTCCGGGTCGGCCGCGGCGGCGCGGACCGCGCTGCCCGCCCGGGTCCGGGTGAGCAGCAGGTGCGTCGCGGCGCACAGCACGACCGTGAGGGCGAAGGCGATGACATAGATCGCCTGCACCCTGATTCCGAACAGGCCTATCCCGGCCGCCGCGTAGGGTGCGGGCAGGCTCTTCGGATGAGAGCCGAACGCGGCCTGGAACAGGGCCTCGGCCAGCAGCAGGAGGCCGAAGGTCGCTACCAGGGGCGCTGTCTTGCTGGCCCGAAGGAGGGGGGTGAGCAGGTACCGCTGCAACGGGTAGGCGATGAGCGCCATCGCGATCATCGCCAGCGGGAGCACCGCGAGCGGGTCCCACCCCGCGCCGATCACAAGCAGCGACGCGAGGTAGGCACCACCGATCACGAACTCCCCGTGGGCCAGGTTCATCATCCCCAGAACGCCGAAGACAATAGATATCCCCAGGCCGATCAGGGCATAAAGGCCGCCGGTCAGGATGCCCGCGACGAGAGTTTCGACGCTCAAGAGCCGTCTCCCCAGGTCCCGCGCTCAGCCCAGGCCGCTGAGCGGGCTCAGCGGCCCGCCGCCCTTGGCCGGCCAGACCTGGCTGATCGCGCCGTTCTCCCACTGGCCAAGGAAGGTGGGCGTCACGCTCTTGTTGCTGGTGAACTTCACCGAGCCCAGGGCGGTCGGACATATCGGTGCTCGCCAGTGCCTTGTTGATCGCTGACGGGGCGGCCGAGCCGGCCCGCGAGATGGCGTCAAGCAGAATGCTGGCTTCCGCGTAGCCCAGCGCGACTGAGCCGAGGTCATTGGCGTTCGGGTACTTGCTGCTGTACTTCGCGACGATCTCAGCGGTATCGGGCAGGCCCGCCGTCTGAGTCCAGTTCATCTGCACCAGCGTGCCGTTGCCGAGAGCGCCGAGCGAGGACCAGCCGGGGGTCTGCGCGCACTGCAGGCCGATGGCGATCTTCGGCTGGTAATTCAGCGCCTTCATCTGCTTCCACATGGCGAAGCAGTCAGCCGGGATCATCGCCGCGACGAGCACCTGAGCTTTGTCTGACGTGCCAGCCTGGATGACATTGGAGAAGTCGGTGGTGCCCGAGGGGACGGCTTTCACCGCGACCACGTCGTATCCGGCCGCCTTGCCGAGCTTGCTCCATAGCTGGGCCGTTGACGTGCCCTGGGCGTCGTTGTCGGTCACGATGAGCACCTTCTTATTGGTGCCCGCCTTGGCCGCGGTCGCGTAGAAACCGTTGGCCCCGTCCGCCAGGGACTGGAAGGCGTCCCATGTGTACCCGTTGCCGCCTGGCAGCAGTTCCACCGGCAGCGCCCCCATGACCAGCGGCACCTTCAGCGAGTCAGCCTGGGCTTCCATGTCGATGTTCTGCTGGCAGCACGACCCGAGCAGGGCCACGACGTGGTCGTTCACCACCAGCGTGCGCACTTGCTGGAGCATCGTGCTGGTGTCGGTGCGGTTGTCGAGGACCTTGAGCTCCACCTTCCGCTTTGTGCCGCCAACCTGGATGCCGCCCTTGGCGTTCGCGTCGGCGAGCGCGAGTTCATAGCCGTCGCGGATCTGCGGGAGCGCGATCGCACCGGACAGCGCGATGCTGGTGCCGATCAGCACCGGGCCTGAGCTGGCGGCGCCGCCGCCGTTGCTGGGGGTCGCGTTGCTCGCACAGCCGGCGAGCAGGGCCGCAGCGGCCACGCCCAGGGCGAGGTACCTGCGTCTGATCCGGTGTCCCGGGATTGCCTGCATAGCTATTCTCCCTCTGCTTCTGCTTGTTCAGTGGACGGTAGGGACGCGGCGGTCGAGGCTTCCGCCATGCCGAAGTACGCGGCGTCGAGGTCGGCGTCGCTGAGCAGACCGGACGGACTGCCGGTGTAGGAGACCCGGCCACGGGAGAGCACCACCGCGTGGTCGGACATAGAGAGGGCGCGCATTACGTTCTGCTCCACCAGCAAGATGGTGACTCCCTGTGCGCTGATCCTGGTCAGCGCCTCGTAGAGGGCGTCAATCGCGACCGGGGCCAAGCCGAGGGAAATCTCGTCGCAGATCAGCACCGACGGATTTGCCATGAGCGCCCGGCCGACGGCCAGCATCTGCTGCTGCCCGCCCGACATGGTCCCCGCCCGCTGCCGTGCGCGCTCGGCAAGCACGGGGAAGATGGCGTGCACGCGCTCAAGGCGGTCGCGCAGCTGGCTCTTGGACAGCGCGAGCGGCGCGCCGAGAGCGAGGTTCTCCGCGACGGACAGGTCGGCGAAGACGCGTCGTCCCTCCTGGCAGTAGGCGATGCCCAGGCGAGCCCGCTCATGGACGGGAAGCCGGGTGATGTCCTTCCCGAGCGCGTGAACCGATCCGGTCCGTGCGGGCACGGTGCCCATGATCGTGGCGCACAGCGTCGACTTGCCCGCACCGTTAGCGCCGAGCACGCTCACGATCTGGCCGGCCTTCACCCGCAGGGAGAAGTCCCGCAGCGCCACCAGGCCCCCGTAGCCTGCGCTCACTCCGTCAAGGACGAGTGCGTCCGTGTCCTTGCCGCTGGGAGCCTTGTCGGCCTGGGCAGCCGCGGGCTGGGTGCCGTCACCGAGGTACACAGCGCGTACGGTGGGGTCCGCAGCGATCTGGCCCGGACTCCCTTGCGCGATCGGACGACCCCAGTCAAGGACGAGCACCTGGCCGACGAGCTCGCGCACGACACGCTCGATGTGCTCGACCAGGAGGATCGTGACACCCCTGGCATGCACGGCGCGGATCAGCTCGATCACCTCGTCGAGCTCGCGGCCGACAAGCCCGGCCGCCACCTCGTCCAGCATGAGCAGTTGCGGGCGGGTGGCGAGGGCGCGGGCCACCTCAAGCCGCTTGAGGTCGAGGATGCGCAGCGAGCCGGCCAGCCGGGACGCCTTTGCTTCGAGCTGGCACAGTGCCAGGATCTCGTCCAGTTCGCCGCGGTGCATCCGGGGACTTGCAGCCATGGCACCCACCCGCGCGTTGTCCCGCACCGTGAGCCCGCCGAACGGACGCGGCACCTGATGGGCGAGCGCGACGCCTAGCCGCGTGATGCGCTGCGGCGGCAGCCGATCGAGGCGGTGCCGACCGAAACTTATCTGGCCCTCGTCAGGACGGTTGATGCCGGAGATGGTCTTGAGAAGCGTGCTCTTCCCGGCCCCGTTCGGACCGATGACCGCGACGGCTGCACCCCGAGTGACAGTGAGGTCGATCCCGTCGAGGGCCGTGACACCTCCGAAGCGCTTACGCAGCCCTCGAATCTCAAGCTCCACTCGGGTTTCTTCCCTTCGTTGGGTCCTGCCCGGCCCTGCCATCGGCCCAGGTCGTTGACGAAACCTGGCGGCAGCCTATAGTCTTTTTTATCAGAACACTAGTCCTGTTTTTCAGGACAGCACAGGATTGGAAGACATGGCATTCTCCGGGCTCCCCGGCCGTGTAGCCCTGGTGACAGGGGCAGGAAGCGGCATCGGCGCCGCTTCCGCACGCCGCCTGGCGGCGGAAGGCAGCGATGTCGTGCTCATCGACCAGGACGAGGGTGCCGCCACCGCGGTGGCGGCATCTTGTTCCGGCAAGACTCTCGTCGTGGCAGCCGATGTGTCCCGCGAGGCCGACGTGGCGCGCTATCTGCAGGCGGCACTCGACGAGTTCGGCCGGGTGGACCTCGTCCACCTGAACGCGGGCATCTCGGGCGCTGTGGGATCGTTCATCTCGACCGAGAGCGCGGACTACGACCGCGTGATCGCGGTCAACCAGCGCGGCACGTTCCTCGGCCTGCGCGACGCCCTGCGCTACTTCCGCGGCGCATCCCACGGGGGCGCGGTGGTCGTCACCAGCTCGCTGGCCGGCCTCCGCGCCAGCGCCGCCATCACGGCATACACGGCTAGCAAGCACGCGGTCATCGGGCTGGCCCGCAGCGCCGCCATCGAGGGCGCTCCGCTGGGGGTGCGGGTCAACGTCATCGCACCCGGGCTCATCGACACCCCGCTGCAGCAGCCGCTGGCCGAATCGCTCGGCGGCGCCGCGGCCGCGGCCGCCTTGCGCGCGCATCCGCCGCTAGGCCGCATGGGCACGGCGGCGGAGGTGGCGGCGCTGGTGGCGTTCCTGCTCAGCGAGGAGGCGCCGTACATGACGGGCGGCGTGTGCACCATCGACGGCGGGGTCGACGTCAGCGATCCCATGCAGATCCGGTACTGAAGGATCCAGGCGCGAAGGAGCAGCCAGTGGAGATTTTCGATGTGCGGAACGTGGTCGCCGAGCCCGATGCGCTGCTCGCGGTCACCGAGAATCCCCGGCACCGTGCCATCCTTCTCAACTTCCGCCGGCACGCGCTGCTGGAGGTATCGGGCCGGTGGAAGGAGATCCTGCGGCCGGAGATGATCGTTGACGACCCCTATTACCGGATCAATGAGAACGGCAACTCAGTGCACCTGCGCGGCATCGCTGAGATCGGCGCGTTCTACGCGGGCCTCACCGAGGCCGGGCTGAACGTGTTCGGCCCGATCAGGGAGAACATAGCGGTGGCGGACTGGGGCCTGGCGATCGAGTCCTTCTTCGGGAATCACGTCCCTGGGCGAGTTCTTCGGGATCAGGGCGAA
Organism: uncultured Actinomycetota bacterium; assembly: GCA_963811335.1. Classification (GTDB taxonomy): domain Bacteria; phylum Actinomycetota; class Actinomycetes; order Streptosporangiales; family Streptosporangiaceae; genus Trebonia. Next base: position 351,920 of record CAWERB010000023.1, read on the forward strand.
GACGTCGACGACCCCGACGCGTATTACCAGCTGACCCATTACATGGCGTCGTTCTGGCCCTACGACGCAGACTGCCGCCTGGTCGGGGAGCACATTTACGAAGACACGGGCAGCCGTCGCATCGAGAAGATGGACCCGGCGAACGTCATCACCCCAGAGCAGGCCCGGCGGTTGCTCGCTCCGCTGCTGCGCGACCACAGCTGAGAGGCAGTTCCGCCATGCGTGACGTCCCCGTCCTGCCGCCAGCCGTCATCGTCTCGCGGGCCGCGCGGCCCGCACCCCAGCGTCCCGCGGACGTCGACTGGACCACCTCGAACAGGTTCCTCAACGGACCGTTCGCCCCGTGGCACGCGGAGACCGCGGCCTTTGACCTGCCGGTGACCGGCAAGCTGCCCGACGACCTCACGGGGGCACTGTTTCGCGTCACGAGCAACCCGCGCTTCCGGCCGCACGACGTAGAGCGATACCACTGGTGGGAGGGTGACGGCGGCGTCGCAGCGACCTACCTCAGGGACGGCCGGGCCGCCTTCCGGATGAAGTGGGTCATGACCGACTCCATGAAGGTCGAAATGGCCGCGGGCGAAGCCGTATACAGCGGTTTCGTGAACGGCGCCGACCCGCGTCCGCTCCCGGCGGGCGCGCCGCCAGCCAAGAACGTGGCCAACACCAACGTCGGCATATTCGCCGACCACCTCCTCGTCTACTACGAGGGCGGGCTGCCGTACGCAATGAACCCCCGGACGCTGGACACGCACGGCCCCTTCGACTTCCACGGCGGCATCGATATCCTGTGCACCGCTCATTACAAGATCGATCCGGCAAGCGGCGACATGCTGTTCTTCGCCGCCGTCGGCCCCAGCCTCACCTGGTACCAGGCTGACGCCAAGACCGGGCAGGTCACCGACACCTGCGCCTTCGACATGGGCTGCCCCGCGATGGTGCACGACTACATCGTGAGCGAGCACTACGCGATCTTCCTGATCTCGCCGACCCAGTTCCGGCTCGACCGGATCATGGAAGGGCGGCCCGGCGTGCTCTGGGACGAGACAGCCGTGCCCGACGGCAGCCGCTTCGCCGTGCTCGACCGTCGCACCCACCAGGTCACCTGGTACGAAACCGGTCTGCTGCTGGCACCGACTCACTTCTTCAATGCCTACGAGACGCCGGGCGGCATCGTCGTCGACCTGCACGTCATCTCCCGTCTCGGCAACCCAGCCGACCAGCCGGACAACCCCGTCAGCTCTCACACCTGGTTCCCGCCCGCGATGGCCTGGCGTTTCACCCTTGACCACGTCACCAGGCGGGCGGCCAACCAGATGCTCAGCGGCGTCGCCGGCGAGTTCCCGAAGATCAACGACGACTGGCTCGGCCGCGAGCAGCGCTACGGCTACTTCGCCACTACCCGCGATCTCTCGCCGGCTGCCATGACCGACGGCATGGCCCGCTACGACTTCGCGACCGGCCAGACTCTCGTGATCGAGGGAACCGGCGGGCTGACCAGCCCGAGCGAGCCCGTCTTCGTCCAGCGCCGCGGCGCGACCGCGGAGAACGACGGCTACCTGCTGTCGATCTGGTGGAACCCGGCAACCGGCCTGTCGGAGCTGCTCGTCCACGACACCATCACATTCAGCAGCAAGCCGCTCGCTAAGGTCGGCCTACCCGTGCGCGTCCCCTTCGCCTTCCACGGTTCTTGGGCGGACGCCGAGCGGCTTGACGCCGCCATCGCGGCGCAGCAGGAACTGGCCGGTCCCTGAGCCTGGCAAACCCTCATCCGCTGCCTGGGTCCATTCCGCGACGGCCGACTCGACGGCGGCCGCACCGCCGGGTCGCCATGCCGCCGCGACCACATGGTCCGGGCGAACCAACAGGAAGTATCCGCGCAGCGGGCCGAAGTCCGCGTTGATCATGCCGTCTACATCCGCGAAGACCGAGACCCCGTCCGGGACAGCGCCGGGAAGCGTGTCATCGGCGCAGACGTGAACGGCGGCACCGCGCAATGTGGCCGTGAGGGTGGCGGCCTCGCGCCAGCCGGCCGTGGTAACACCGACTCCGAGCACGGTCCACCCGTACCCTGTGACCTGGTCCAGGTAGCGAATCTCGCTCGAGGCCATGTCGAAGCCGCGCGGCTGGAGGATGTGCTGCCCGACGATCCCTGGGGCCTCTTGGATGGCGTGCACCAGGCCGTTGGTGATGGCGAGCGGGGGGCGGTAGCGCATCTGCTCGAAGAACGCACGGCCCTCCGGGGTCGCCAGGGCCTCACCGATGATCCGGTCGCGGGATTCAGCCATCCGGGTTGACGTGGCCATGACGACGCGGCCGAGTTTCTCCGACAGCCGCACCGACGCCGCGGCGTGCGGCCTGCGCTCGTCCTGGTAGCTGTCGAGAGCCGCATCGCCGAGCCGGCCGTGCACGGCCTCGGCGAGTTTCCAGCACAGGTTCGCGACGTCGCGCACACCGGAGTTGAGACCCTGCCCGGCGAAGGGCGGCATCATGTGCGCGGCGTCGCCTGCCAGGAAGACGTTCCCGGCACGCCAGGCGTCAGCGACCAGGCCGTTGAACTTGTAGATGACCGCGCGCTCCACTGCCACTGAGCTGATCTCCCGGTGCGGAGCAAGCAGCTTGACGATGAGCTCCTCGCTGGGCTGCTCACCTGGCAGGCCCTCACCGGGGAAGAGCCGGAATTCGTAGCGGCAGCGCCCGTCTTTTCCGGGGATGATCACGGTCGGCCGCTCCGGGATGCCCAGGTGCATCCCGTACATCTGCCGGTGCGGATCACCGAGGGTGTCGGCCACCAGCCAGGGATCGTCGTAGGTTCGGCCGCTCATGGTGATTCCCATGGACTCCCTGACGGTGGACCGGCCCCCGTCCGCACCGATCACGTACCGGACGGTGAAGACCTCACCGCCAGCTAGGGAAAGCCGCACGCCCTCGTCGCCGCTGGCAACACCCGCCACCCGGGTACCGAAGCGGAGGCTCACCCGCGGGTTCGAGCGCAGCACGCCCGCTAGGACTCGTTCGAGGTCGGGCTGGGCAAACGGATTCTTGAACGGGTACCTGAGCCGGTACGGAACCGGGCCGCGGGCGTGGAACAGCGGCTGGCCGCGCCGGCCGAAGTACTTCGTCCCGGTGCCCGGGGAGACGATCCGCAGTATCTCCCTGTCGATCCCCGCGTCGGCGTAGGTGCGCAGCGACTCGTCATCGATGCTGATTGCCTTGGGGTCTGCGCTTGTCGTCTCGCGGGCCTCAAGAACGATGACGTCCACGTCACGTGCCGCCAGCAGCGCCGCCGCAGTCATCCCCACGGGCCCCGCCCCGACGATCGCGACACTCGCCACGCTACGCCCTCCGATTATGTCCTGTATTTCAGGTCATACGAATCGTATTATAGGACATCGACTTGCCGCTACCCCTTGGCGAGAGTATGGTGTTTCGCATATCAGAACTAGTGACCTGTTATACAGTACATTTAATGAGGTACGTGATGCCTGTTCTCGGACTTGGCCACACCGGTCTCTGGGTGAGCGACCTGCCCAAGATGCGCGACTTCTACGAGCGCGTGATCGGCCTGACCGTCACCGATGCCGATGACGACCAGGGCATCGTTTTCTTCAGCAGCCACCCGGAGATCGAGCACCACGAGTTCGTGCTGCAGCGCGGGCGGACGGCACCGCCAGGGTCGATGCTGATGCACCAGATCTCATGGCGTGTCGACTCAGTTGAGACGCTGCAGATGTACCACCACCGGTTCAAGGCCGAGGGCGTCGCCGTCCAGCAGGAGGTGACACACGGCAACGCCTACGGCATCTACTTCTTCGACCCCGAGGGCAACCGCGGCGAGGTCTACCTGCGTATCGACCGTGAGGTTCGCCAGCCGTTCCGCAAGTCGCTCAACCTCGAGCAGTCCGTCGACGAGGTCAACGCTGAAGCCGAGGAGCTGCTGTCCGACGGCGCCCCTGCCTACCAGCCCGCCACGTGGGCCCCGATCCCCGACTCCACGAGGATGCCGTAAACATGGCACGGACCAAGGTGGCCCTTCGGCTCCAGCGCCTACACCATTGCACGATGACCGCCGAACCTTCGCCGGCCCGCATCCGCGAAGGCGCCATTGACCATGGCTGGTCAAGTCCTAGGCCCGCGGCCAGCGCGGCCTGGTGAAGAACCGGGCGTGCTGGTCTGGCTGCCACGTTAGCTCTGCGGACTCGCCCAGCAACTCGGTGATCAATTCCCCGGGTAGCCCGTGTGTGTCCCGCAGGAACTCGTAGTCCTCCTCGGTCAGCCGTCCCGACGGGTACAGCCGTCTCAGCAGCGACCGGCCGCGGCTGACCAGTTCACGGAACTTGCGCTCCTCCGCCGCCAGCACGTCGGTCACCAGCGACGACTCGATGACCTGCCCGAACCGTGCTGCGGTGTACTGCACCAGGTCCGGCGGCAGGTCGCTCAGGCTTAGCGAGCTGCCGCCCTCACCGCGCCACAGCGCCGTCAGCGCCCGGCGCAGCAGCCGTCGCAGGACGTAACCGCGGCCGGTGTTGGACGGCCGCACGCCGTCGCCGATGACCACGATCGCCGACCGCAGGTGATCGCTCAGGATCCGCAGCGACCGCGGGTCGGTCCGCCACAGCGAAGGCACCACCGACAGCCACGGCTTGAACAGGTCCGTCTCGTACACCGAGTGGGCGTGCTGCGTCACCATCAACAGGCGCTCCAGGCCCATGCCGGTGTCGACGCTGGGTTGCCTGGCTGGAGTCAGGCTGCCGTCCGGGTGCCGCTCATAGCGCATCGTGACGTGGTTCCATAGCTCCACCCAGCGGCCGTCGGTGCCCGGGCTTCCGGACGGCGGCCCGTCCCCGGTCCAGACGTGGATCTCCGAGTCCGGCCCGCACGGCCCGGTCGGCCCGTTCGACCACCAGTTGCCCTCGGGGCCGAGCAGCTCGACGGGCAGCCCGAGCTCGCTCCAGGTCTGCTGCGCCGGGATATCCGGCCCCACCTGCTCGTCTCCGCCGAACACGGTCGCGTACAGCAGTTCCCGTTTCAGCCCGAAGCCGTCGCATAGCAGCTCAAGACCCCACCGCAGGCTCTGCGGACCGCCGTAGTCGTCAAGTGACCACGAGCCGAGCATCTGGAACACGGTCAGGTGCGAGTAATCGCCTACCTCGTCTAGGTCGGTGGTGCGCAGGCAGCGCTGCACCCCGGTGAGTCGTCGGCCGAGCGGATGCGGCCGGCCGGCCAGGTACGGCGTCAGCGGATGCATGCCCGCCGAGGTAAATAGCACCGGATCGCCTGGCCCGGACAGCAGCGAACTGCTCTCGATCGGGCGATGCCCCCGGTTCCGGAAAAACGTGACGAAAGCGGAGATGGTTTCGTCGGTATTCATGGCAGTTGCGCCTTTCGGTGTCAGGCACCGGGAACTAACGCCCGCGGGCGCAACCGTCTAGTCCGGGAAAAGCATGCGCCGGCGAACCGTTCCCGGTCGCCGGCATGGATTTCAGGTCAGGCGGTGGCAACCGGCGAGCGGATAGCTCGCGCGGCCGCGACGATGATGCGCTGGCAACTGACCTGCATGGCAATCACTGTAGCCGGGACGCGCCGGACTGCTCAACCGCATATCTGCCGACTGCTCCAGCCAGGTGAGCAGCAGTCCGATGCCAGGCTGGCCGGCACGGTGGGCATATCGGCCGGCGTGCCGGACTGCCCGCCCTCCGGTCGCGCAGTGACGTCTCTGGCGGGCGGTCAGGCCGGGCGGGCGGTGAACCAGGCACGGTCGCCGGTCAGCCAGTCGCCCAGCCGCAGGCTTGCGTCGGCGAGGTTGCCGGCCAGTTCCTCGTCGCTGATCTGGTAGCTGGTCCAGGCATGCGTCCAGGCGCTCCCGCCGACCTGGTACTCGACCTCGACGTGCATGCGCGGTGGCTCCCAGCGGGCCGACCGGATGATGCGCCGGATGCCGCCGGGATCATCCCGGACCGGCTCGGCGCCGGCCAACGCCTCGAACCACTCCGGCGGGTTCTGCTGGAACACGGCGATGCCGTCGTCGTGCAGATGACGGCGCACGGTGGCGAGGAAACCCTGGCGGGTGAGGGGACCGGCATTGATCATGGTGCTGGCCAGCAGGACCACGTTCGAACCTGCGGTCCAGCCGCAGCGACTGGATCGGGGAGCACGCCGTCAGCAGGTCCGGGCTGCGGGCGAGCATGTCCGGAGAGTCGTCAACCCCGGTGACCGGATGTCCCAGCGCCGCCAGCGGCCGCAGGATCCGGCCGGTGCCGCAGCCGAGTTCGAGGATCGACGCGCGCGGCGGCACGGCCGCGTGAACAATCTCCGGCTCGCCGAACGCCGGCAGCAGCGCGTAGAACTCGACGGCGCACCCGTCGCTCGGTTATCGCACCAGGCCCAGTTCCCGCATGCTCGTCCATACGTGAGGAACGCCGCTCTGCCTGCGGACGATTCCGTGCCTGCCCTGGAGAAGCTTCCGCGCTCCGGCATGCGTCAGCCCGATCGCCACGCCAGGTCACCTACAGCGCCGGATCGACGGCGGACACGGGAGGGATCAACGCGCCACTCCGCGTTACACGTCAAACGTGAACACGCCGCCTGCGCGGCCCGTCTGTAGACACCGCCGGTCCGGGGTGGTCAGGTACGGCCCCACGCAGTACCGTCCGGTGCCCCGAACAGACTGGGACTGGACAGTAGGACAGTAACTCTGATGATTCTTAGAGAGATCAACCCTTGTGGACTCAGGGTTCTCGTCGGGTACTTTGCCGACCGTGAATGTGAATACTGCATGGTGCGTTCAGTGAGCCGGGACCGTACGAAACGCGGGCCTGTGCGGTCGCCCGCTCCCCCGCCAGCCCCTGCCGAGCCGTCACCAGGCTCGCTAACTCCTGACGTGCTGGCCCGGGCACTGCTTCCGTTGCGGGCCTTCCTCGGCTTCACGTTCTGCTTCGCCGGACTGCAGAAGCTCGCCAACCCCGGGTTCTTCGAGGCAAGTAATCCCGGGTCGATCCAGGCGCAGCTAGCTGGCGCCGTCCGGCGCAGCCCCATCCACCTGCTGATCTCGCCACTGACTCATCTCGCGATTCCGCTCGGCCTGCTGATCGCGTTCGCCGAACTCGCCGTGGGCCTGGGCACCCTGCTCGGCTTGTGGCAGCGGCTGGCCGCGGCGGGCGGCGTCGCGCTGTCGCTGATGTTGTTCTTGGCGGTCAGCTTCCACTCTTCGCCGTACTACACCGGGGCGGACATCGTGTTCGCTTTCGCGTGGACGCCCTTGCTGCTGGCGGGGGCGGGTCCGGTGCTGTCCGCCGACGCGATGATCGCGGCGCGGGCGCAGGAGCGGGCGCGGGCCGGGCGGGGTGGTCGCCGGGTGATCGCGGCGGAGGCCAGCCGCCGGGAGGTGATGCTGAAGGGAACCGTGACGGGGACGGCGGCGGCCGCGGGGCTGGTCCTGGGCGGCGTGGTGGCTGGCGTGGGCCGGCTGGCCGGCGGCACGAAGAGCAACCCGGGCAACGCGCTCCCGTCCCCGTCCGCACCTGCGGCGACGTCCAGCGGTGGCGCGTCCGGAGGCGCCCATCCGGCTGGCACGGCGATCGGGGCCGCGAAGGATGTCCCGGTCGGCGGCTCCGCCTCGTTCACTGACCCAAGCAGCGGTGACCCCTCGATCGTGATCCAGGCCAAGGCGGGCAGGTTCGTGGCCTTCGACGCGGTGTGCCCGCACGCCGGCTGCACCGTCGGATACGACAATTCCGCCGGGCAGATCGTCTGCCCCTGCCACGGCTCGCAGTTCAATGCCGCCACCGGCGCGGTTGAAACCGGGCCTGCCGCTACTGGCCTGAAGCCCATCACTATCGCGCCGGGCAGCAACGGCCAGCTGTACGTCACCTGACCCGGGCAGGCATAACGAGGCGGGGACCGCATTCAGTGAGACGGCGGCTCAAAGTGGTCGCACTGAATGCGGTCCGGCGCGGTACCCACATCGAGTGGCGGGAATTCGTAGGATAGGCAGGTGGATACCAGTGCAGCGTGGCCAAAGGAAGTCCGGCGGACAGCTGAGTCTGTCCGCTCCGTGGGGCTGACTCCTGAAGTGTCCGGCGAGCCGGGCGGTGACTGGCTCGTAAGGGTCGAAGGTGAGCACGTGCGGGCTACGGCGGTATTCGCGCACCGGGCCGGCCGGACCAGGCAGGTGGATGGCGAGCTGACGATCGACGGCGAGCCGCATCCTCCCGCGGGGTCGATGGACCAGTTGCGTGAGATCTGGGACCAGCATGAGGGGGACGTGTCCGGTCCCAGCTAAGACGCAATGCCGTGAAGGATTGCCTGGCTATCAGGGCGGGCCGCGGTCCCGTCGATGGCGTGTGGGCATGGCACCGCCTCCCCGCATGCCCACTATCCGGCAAAACGGTCATATCAGGCAAAGGCCCGCTTTGGCGCGGCGCGCAGGGCGGCGCTCACGGGTTTTGCCGGTAAACATTTCGCGACGGGTAAAGAAAAGGCGGCTGGAACGCTTTTTCTTTACCTCGGGCGAGAAGTTTACCTGTTACGAACAATTTACCGGTAAAACTGAGCATGCCGGGGGGCGTGGTGCGGCAGTCCCGCGGCCGGGGCAGCCGGTCCGGGCGGCGGGCTTCTCCGGGCGCTAACTTAACCGCGTTTCGTTAAGACGGGACAGGCGCGAACGTTCCCGGCGCTCTCACCAGCGGTTGCGGACTTCTGCCTTGCCCAACCGGTCAGGCCGTCCAGGTCGATCCACTCCCCTGGGCCGGCACCCGCGGCCCAGTTCCAGGAGACCCGGTAGGGCCACTTGCCGCGGCCGTGGTCAAGAACGGCGAAGGAGTCGGCAGCGTACTCACGGCAGGCACAGCCTTTCAGTCAGGAACTCGCTGAATCTGCTCTCTGGCAAATATCCGCCTTCGGCCGAATTCAAGCGATTTGCTGGTAACCGGCCTGGTAAGGGCCTGTTTTTCATGGCAGGATAACGGCATCCTCAGCGCGGGCACACTATTCAACCTGCCCGTTTACCACGCCGGCTGATTCAGGGGGGAATCGATGACCACGCCCGACCCAGTGCACACCGAGACCGAGACGCATACGTGGTCGGTCAATGTCGCCGGTCATCCGCAGCGGGCGGACTCGCCCGAGTACATCGCGGCGAAGAGCAAGATGAACGAGATGGCGGCGCAGGCGCCCGGCCTGCTTTACGGCTCCGGCCCGTTCCAGGACCACCACGGCGGCGCCCTGTGGCTGAAAGACAGCCAGGGCTGGTTCATGGTCCGCAACCTCGCCGGGATTGAGTGGTCCGCTCAGTTTTGCGTATCGGCTGATGTGCGAGTTCTTACTACAGACCTGCGATGGATCCCCGCTGGCGAGGTTCGCGTTGGCGACCACCTGGCCGGATTCGATGAGAACATCCCGGTGAGCGGGCGCCGCCGCTGGCGGCGGAGCGTGGTGGAACGGGCCGAGGTCATTACCCGGCCCTGTTACTCCGTGGTGTTCGAGGACGGCTCGCAGGCCTGCGCGACCGCCGACCACCTCTGGCTGGCCTGCGGCCCGTCAGGGAGCGGCTATGCCAAGGCAGACTGGTACCGGACCGACGCTCTTGTCTCGCGGCAGGGCGGCGCGCGGGCAGTCGTGATGCCTACCGAGGTGTGGTCCGAGGACACGTCGTGGGAGGCCGGGTACCTGGCCGCCGCCTTTGACGGCGAAGGACACTTCATCCACGGGGTGAGGGGTGACGGGGCCGGGCACGGCGGTGGCAAGTACGTAGGGATCGTGTTCTCTCAGCGGGACAACGAGATGTACGCGGAGGTAGTGCGCTGCCTCAAGGTCCTGGGGTTCACTTTCCGCGAGGAGACCAGGGCTGACGTTCGCCAGGTCATCATCGGCCGGCGGCATGAGGTGCTCCGGTTCCTGGGCAGCGTCCGGCCGCGCCGCCTGCTAGCGCAGTTCGAGTTCGAGTGGCTGGGCCAGCTCAACGCTATGGACCGGGTGCGCGTCAAGGAGGTCCGCTACGTCGGCGAGCGCCCGGTGGCGGTGCTTACCACGTCCACCGGGACTTACATCGCGGAGGGCCTGGCCGTGCACAACTGCGCCGACCCCGCCAAAGTCGACCTGCTGCGCCAGAATGCCAAACGGCTGTATGACCTTGTCGCGCCGCAGGTCAAGCAGGAACTCGACCCCCACGGCCTGCTTGACACTCCCATCACCGACGCCGACGGGGTGGCGAAGTGGACCGACTCGATATTCAACGCCGGCGTCCCGCTGCACCCGAGCTTCCACATCGGCGTCATGCCGATGGGTAAAGCGCAGGCGCACAATCCTCCCGCGACAGCGGACGCGGGTAATTCTCCCGACGCCAGCGACCAGGCGCAGGCTACCGCCGCGCCCGAGGACCCGGAGCCGGCCGGCGTCCACCACTACCCCACGCCCATCGTCGACATCCAGTTGTTCAAGTACGACGATTTCCAGCTGTGGGTGACCGACAGCGAGGGCCACCCGGCCGCCGTCACCCCGGTCGGCGCGCGCGGGAGCGGCATCGGATCCGTCCACGTCCAGTACGCGACACCAGGATCGCAACTGGCGCAGCAGAAGCTGCGGCAGGAGAGCACCGGCGGCGCGCTGATCCTGCCGCCCGATCACCCGCTGGCGCAGCAGGCGTTCCAGGACCAGTAGCCGCGCCCGCCCGGCAGGAGCGGTTTCACCCCTCGGCCTTGAGCCACGGGTAGCGGGCGGTGTCCCCGCCCGCGTAGTCGGGGTCGAGGTAGATGAAGCAGCGCTGGATCAGCCAGTCCCGGATCTCGAAGACGTCGCACCAGCGCCCGGCGCCCCACTCGGGAAGCCCGGCTCGCCACGCGCCGTCGCGGTGCTCGCCATGGCTCGTGCCCTCGGCGACCACGAGGTCGCTCCCGGAGAAGATCCAGTTGAAGTGCGAGTAGTGGTGGGTGATCGACTTGATCGTCGCCCCCACCTCGCCGAACAGCCTGCCGATCTCCTCCTTGCCGGTGGCGATCCCCCATTTCGGGAAGTACACCTGCGCGTCCTGGGCGAACAGGTCGAGGATGCTGCCGCCGTCCGACGTGACGCCGCCGTTGTCGAACGCCTTCAGGTACTCGAGCGCCACCGACTTGCGCTGCTCGTCGGTCATTACCTCGCGCGACAGAGCCATGGCTCACCCTCCGGAATTCCGCCCGGGACCGGCCCCCAGCATGTGGCCGGCCCGCGAAGCGTGTCAAGGCCAGCCAGCGGGCGCTGTGCGCAGGCGGCTGCCGGACGGAACGAGCCGTCCGCCGCCGATGATTCCCTGTGAGAGCTAATTCCCACGATATGGGATGAGGTGCTCCGTTCGAAGCATTGCCGAAACCCGCAGGTAACAGGCTGCTCAAGAAGGCATATAGCGTTCAGTACGCCCCATGGACGGCCGGTCACCCATGCTCTACATTTGCCGCTACATGATCATTTGGGGGGTGGCCTGGCGTGAGTTCCGCTGGCAGCGGCGAGGCCTACGACGTCGAGTTCCGTGCGGTGACCAAGCGCTTCGGCTCGCTCACCGCCGTGAACGCGGTGAGCCTGAAGGTCCGCAAGGGAGAATTCCTGTCGCTCCTCGGCCCGTCCGGCTGCGGCAAAACCACGTCGCTGCGGATGATCGCGGGCTTCGAGCAGCCCGACGAGGGTGAGATCGTGATCGGCGGCCGGGACGCGGTCGGCGTGCCGCCGTACCGGCGCGACGTCAACACCGTCTTCCAGCAGTACGCCCTGTTCCCGCACATGTCCGTGCTTGACAACGTCGCCTACGGGCTCAAGCAGCGCGGGGCCGGCCGGCCGGAGCGCTACGCGAAAGCGCGGTCGGCGCTGGAACTGGTGCAGATGACCGGCCGGGAAAGGCACCGGCCCAGCATGCTGTCCGGCGGCCAGCAGCAGCGGGTGGCACTGGCCCGCGCGCTGGTGATGAGCCCGCGCGTGCTGCTGCTCGACGAGCCGCTCGGCGCGCTGGACCTGAAGCTCCGCAAGGAGATGCAGATCGAGCTCAAGCGCATCCAGGAACAGGTCGGCATCACCTTCATCTACGTCACCCACGACCAGGGTGAGGCGCTGTCCATGTCCGACCGGGTCGCGGTCATGTCCAATGGCGTGATCGAGCAGCTGGACGAGCCCCGCGCCATCTACGACCGGCCGCTGACGCCGTTCGTCGCTGACTTCATCGGGGACATGAACTTCCTGTCCGGCGAGGTCGCCGAGGCGGCGGACGGGGGCTTCGCCGTCAGCGTGACCCCGGGCGTCGTCGTGCGGGGACGCGGCGCGGCGGCGCGGGGCACCCGGGTGCGGGTCGGCATCAGGCCCGAGCGCATCGTGGCCACCTCCAGCACGGGCGCCGGCACGGGCGCCGGGACAGCCAACTCGGCCACCGCCGAAGTCGTCGCCAAGATGTACCTCGGCGACCAGATCCAGATCGTGGCCAAGCTGCCTGGCGTCGCCGACATCGTGGTCCGTGAGCAGCGGGCGGTCGCCGACCCCGCGCTCGACGCCGTTCACCCCGGCGACCAGATTGCCCTCAGCTGGGACGACGCCGCCCCGCTGCTCCTTGGTGAAGCCGCGCCCGCCAGCACCGCTGGCCAGCAGGAGGAATGATGAACAAAGATAACAACCAGCTCAACATACTCGCGCCGCGGTCGCTGCAGCCGAAGCTCGACTACCTGCACCGCGAAGTGGAGCAGGCGGCCGGCCGGCCGCTGAGCAGGCGGCAGGCGCTCGGCCTTGGCGGCCTGGCGCTGCTGGCCGGGGCGGCCGGCTGCAGCACCTCCACCTCCCCCACGTCCTCCGGCTCCCCCGCCTCCAGCGGCGCCGCGAGCGCCTCGGTGAACCCGCTGACGGGAAAGCCGCTGGAGGGCCACCTGGAGATCTACACGTGGTCGGAGTACAGCGACCCGTCGACGTTCACGAAGTTCACGAAGCTGCCGGCTGAGGCGAAGGCCGGGCTGACCCTGCACCAGACCTTCTACTCAAGCAACGACGAGCTCCTCGCCAAGCTGCACGCGGGCGGCACGTCCTACGACATCATCGTGCCCAGCCAGAACGCGGTCGCCGAGCTCATCCAGGAGAACAGCCTCATGGCCCTGGACAAGGCGCTGCTGCCCAACCTCAAGTACATGGACCCGGCGTTCCTGAAGCCGTCGTACGACCCGACGGGCGACTACCACGTCATCAAGGACTTCGGCATCACGATGTTCTTCTTCAACAACAAGGTCGTGACCGAAGAGATCAAGACCATGCACGACTTCTACATGGCGCTGCCGAAGTACGTGGGCAAGGGCCGGACCAACCTGCTGGACGGTGCGGAAGAGGTCGTCCCGCTCGCGCTGATGGCGCTCGGCCTTGATCCCAACACGGCGAGCCAGTCCGACTTCAACGAGGTCAAGTCGTTCCTGCTGTCCATACGCAAGGGCGTCACCACCATCGACGCCTCCGCCTACATCGACGACGCGATCGCCGGCAAGATCATCCTCGGCCAGGGCTGGAACGGCGACATCCGGCGGATCGTGCAGGGTCGCGCCAAGCAGGGTGACATGACCGGGGTCATCCCGGGCGCGGCGTCGGAGATCTGGGCGGACAACTGGTGCATCCCGGCGAGCGCGCCGCACCCGGTGGCCGCGCACGCCTGGATCAACTGGCTGCTCAGCCCGAGCACCGCGGTGACCGAGATGAACTACCACAACTACAAGATCCCGATGCCGGCCGCGCTCAGCCAGCTGCCGCCGGACCTCCAGAACGACCCGCTGTTCAACGTGCCGAAGAGCTACACCGACAACTACCACTACATCCTCAACGTGAGCCCGCAGGTCGTCGAGGCCCGGACGCAGATCTACTCGGAGTTCAAGGCAGCCTGATGGCGGTGACGGAGAAGCAGCCGGAGGTAGCGGCCGCTGCGGCCGCTACCAGGCGGCGGCGCTCGTTCCGGCCGCGTTACCCGGCGTGGCTGACGGCCCCGTCGCTGCTGTACTACACCGTCTTCTTCCTGGGGCCGATGGCCATCCTGGTGGCGTTCTCGCTGGCGACCCAGCAGGGCTTCGGCAGCTTGCGGTACGGGTTCGACACCTCGCAGTACGGTCAGGTGACGACGTCGCTGTACCTGACCATCTTCGGGCGCACGCTGGTGATGGCCGCGGTCGGAACGCTGCTGACGATCGCCGTCGGCTACCCGGTCGCCTACTGGATGGCTCGCTACCTGAGCACGTACAAGATGCTGGCGCTGCTCATCGTCGTCGTCCCGTTCTGGACGTCGTTCCTGATCCGCACCTACGCCCTGAAGATCATCCTCGATCCCAACGGCTACCTCGCCAGGGACCTGGGGATCAACATCCTGTACACCAAGTACGCCGTCGCCGTGGGCCTGGTGTACAACTACCTGCCGCTGTTCATCCTGCCGGTGTTCGCCTCACTCGAGCGCATGGACTGGACGCTGATCGAGGCCGCCACCGACCTGGGCGCGCGCCCGTTCACGGCTTTCCGCGAGATCACGCTGCGGCTCACCCTGCCCGGCGTGGTCACCGGCGCGCTGCTGGTGTTCATCCCGATGACCGGCGAGTACATCATCCCCAACATCCTGTCGGGCGGTAACTACGAGTTCGTCGGCAACGTCATCGGCGACCAGTTCAACCAGGCGCAGAACCAGCCGTTCGGCTCGGCCCTGTCGATCTCGCTGATGCTGGCGCTGTCGGTGTTCGTCATCATCTACATCCTGGTCGCCACCAAAGAGGAGCGGTTCGGTGCGTAGGCAGTCCGTGCGTAGGCGGGCCCGGCTCACCGCCAAGCACGCGTTCACCGCCTGGGCGGTGCTGGTCTACGCGTTCCTGTTCCTGCCGATCGTGGTGATGGCGGCGTTCGCCTTCAACAAGCCGTCGGCGGCCGCACTGGCCAGCTTCCACGGGACGAACGTCTGCGCTATCCCGCCTGCCCAGATCGGGAACATCGCGGTCTGGAACGGCTTTACCGGGTGCTGGTTCAGCGCCGGCCTGCACGATCCGACCTTCATCCCGGCGATCATCGTGAGCCTGCAGATCGCCGCTGAGGCGTCGGTCATCGCCACCGTGCTCGGGCTGTGCGCGGCGCTGGCGCTGGCCCGGATGCGGCCGCGGCTGCGCGCCCCGTTCGACTCCCTCGTCTACCTCACCCTCGTGGTGCCCGAGATCGTGATCGCCGTGGCGTCGCTGATCTTCTTCGTGCAGGCGCGCAAGGTGTTCCCGGCCTTCCCCGGGCTCGGGAACGTCACCATCCTGATCGGGCAGGTGGTGTTCAACGCCTCGCTGACCATGCTCATCATCAGGGCGCGGTTCGTGGGGATGGGCGACACGCTCGAAGAGGCCGCTTACGATCTCGGCTCCGGGCCGCTGGCTACGTTCCGGCAGGTCACCCTGCCGCGGCTGGCGCCGGCGATCGTGGCGGCCGCCCTGCTGTCGTTCACTTTCTCCTTCGACGACTACGTACTGCCGGCCTTCACCAACGGCACCACGAACACCTGGCCGATCGTGCTGTACTCGGCGGTACGCTTCGGCCTCACCCCTGCGGTTAACGCCCTCGCGACGATCATGCTCGGCGTTACCGTGGCGGCGGTCGTCGTCACGGCGGTGGTGCTGCGCCGCAGCCGCCGGCCGGTGACCGCGGGCGGGCGGGGCACCGCGCAGCCCGCCTTACCGCGGACGGGACGGCGCGGGAGCCGGCGCAGACGGGACGCTCACGGCTTGCGGGCCACGGCTCCGTTGATGCCGACCTCCTCCGCGGGCGGCGGGATCGCGGCGCCTGGCTCCCGGCGCCATTCGGAGACCACCACCACGCCGGGCGGGACCAGGGTCAGCCCCTTGAACGCCAGGTCGGCGAAGTCGCTCCCGTCTCGCATGTACACGGGCATGCCGCCTTGCCGGTACGCGCGGACGCCGCCCTCGACCCGTTGCCGCGGCGAGTATTCCGCGGTGCCGTGTGAGGCCACCACGTAGCTGCCGGACGGCAGCTGCCTCCAGCACCGTCTCCGCGATCTTCCCCGGCTCCTCCTCGTCGGCGAAGAAGTGCAGCATGGAATTGAGGATCAGCGCGGTCGGCCGGGCGAAGTCGAGCGTGTCCCTGGTGAGCGGGTGGCGGAGGATGTACCGCGGGTCCCGGATGTCCGCCTGCAGGTAGGCGCACTTGCCCTCCGGGCGTGCTGGCGAGCAGCGCCCGGCCGTGGGCAAGGACGATGGGGTCGTTGTCCACGTACACGACGCGCGCGCCCGGCTGGACGGCCTGGGCCACCTCGTGCACGTTGCCGACGCCCGGCAGCCCGGAACCGAGGTCGAGGAACTGGGTGACCCCCGCTTCCTCTGCCAGGTACCGGACGGCGCGGCCGAGGAAGGCCCGGTTCTCGCGCACGGCCGTACGGAAGGAAGGCGCGACCGCGAGCGCCTGCCTGGCGACTTCCCGGTCGGCGGCGAAATTGTCCTTGCCGCCGAGGAAGTAGTCGTACACCCGGGCCGGGTGCGGCCGGGCCGTGTCGATCTGCGGAGGAACATCGTCGTTGCCCACGTTTGGCATTTTAGCTCCGCCAGCAAGCGCCCCGTCCCCGCACTTGCGGCACGCGCCATCTACCATGGCGGTCATGCCCGCTGAGGATCTCGCCACGCGTATCCGCACCGCCTCAAGGTGCTGTCCCGGCGCCGTCTCAGGGCAGGTGTTCCGCTCCCCGGCCCAGGCCTTCGCGGACCTGGCGCGCTCGTGCGCCGAGCTTGGCATCGACGAATGGGACGTCTACGGCGAGTCCGGGCCGGTCGGGCGGCTCGAGTCGGAGCTCGTGGAGCTGTTCGGCGTGGAGGCGGCGGCGTTCTTCCCCAGCGGGATCATGGCGCAGCAGGTGGCGCTGCGGGTTCACACCGACCGGGCGGGCATCCGCCGGGTGGCGCTGCCGGACCTCAGCCACCTGCTGCTGCACGAGGAAGACGGACCGCGCCTGCTGCACGGCCTGGAGATCAGCCTGCTGACCCGCGGCTTCGAGGCCCCGGCCGCGCGGCACGTCGAGGCGATACCCGGCGGGCTCGGCGCCGTGCTCGCCGAGCTGCCGTTGCGTGAGGCCGGCTGCCTGCTGCTGGCCTGGGAGGACCTGGCGGAGCTATCCCTGGCCTGCCGCGCCCGCGGCGTCGCGCTGCACTTCGACGGTGCGCGCATCTGGGAATCGCAGCCGTGGTTCGGCCGGCCGCTGCCGGAGATCGCGGCGCTGGCCGACTCGCTGTACGTCTCGTTCTACAAGGGGCTCGGCGGCATGGCCGGCGCCGCCCTGCTCGGCCCGGCCGGCTTCATCGCGCAGGCGCGGCTGTGGCGGCGCCGCCAGGGCGGCACCGTCTACCACCTGACCGCGGAGGCCGTCTCGGCGCTCGCCGGCCTGAAAGACCAGCTCCCCCTCATCGCGGACACGGTCGCGTGGGCCCGCGCGTTCGCCGCCGGGCTGCCGTCATTCATCACCGTGCAGCCGGGCGTACCGCACGCTAACCAGTTTCTCGCCTACGCCGCGGGCGACGCCGACGCGGTCAACCAGCGGCTGCTCGCCCTCATCGAGGAGCGCCGCACCGGGCTGCCCGCCTGGCGCGCCGCCCAGGAGCCGGGCCGGATCACCACCGAGTTCGCCGTCTCCCGGGCGGCACTGGGGCTCGACCCCGCGCAGATGGCGGAGCTGGTCGCCGCGGCGGTCGCCGGCTGAGCCGGAACCCAGCCTCCCGTCAACATCTAGCCCGAACGGAAGCGGCATCCTGCGATCGCGCCCGCCTGCGCCGTGACCGCCAGGCCGAACGTAACGGGTGACGCACCGTTCCTCAACACCGTGCAGTACTGAGTATTGGCTCGGCGGGTGCCCGCGAACGGTCTTCGGGCACCTGGCTTCCCGCCATTGTCCGGTGAGGCATGCCGGTCTTACCGCCGTGCGGCTGCCGGGTGCCCCGTGGGATGACGGGCTTCCTTCGTGCGGGCCTGGCCTTCGGGGGTTTCCCGGTCCGCGCCTGGGCTGGCCGTGCCGCGTCCTCCGGGGCGGCACGGTTCCCTGTCGCGCGGTTCCTGGCCCGGTGGCCGTGCCCGCGTCTCCCGATCACCAGCGCCGCAGCGTGGTGCCCGGAAGCCTCTGGGTGGTGCTGGCGCAGGAGGGGGAGCCAGTGCTGGCCGCCCCACCTGCTGGTGTAGGCCGGGTCCACGACGATCACGCGGAGGCCGGCGTTGGCGGTCATCTGCACGAGGCGGTCGCGCAGGCGCGCGGTCGGGATGCCCGCGATCATGCGCCGGAACCCGCGCCCGCGCTTCCCGCGCGAGGGACGGTTGCCGACGTGCTCGCGGCCCTCGGCGCGGCCCTCGGCGAAGTCCAGGTTCTCGATGACCACGGCCCGCGCCCCGGCGTCCCGCGCGGTCGCGATCAGATGGGAGATGGCGGCGCGGACCCGGCCGTCACGGGCCGTCGCGGGAAGCCCGGCGACCTCCAGCCGGACGGTGAACGGGGTGCCGGCGACGTTGCCGTCCGGGGTGACGACGGCGACGGCGAGGTGCCCGGCGTTCACGTCCACCGCCACGGCGGGCGAGCCCGTCAGGTCATCAAGCGGCGGGACTGCGCTTGCGGCAGCCTGACCTCAAGCCAGCCCTCATCGGGGTTCCAGCGGATCGTTTCATTGCCCCACGCCTTGTCCTTCTCGCCATCGGCAGTGAGGAACATGCGCCCGGCGTTCCACCGCTCCCGCCACTGCGGCAGGGTGAGCCCGCGAGCGCTCCGAGGTGCCGGCCGATGGCGGTCAGCACCTCCGCGTCACGGGGGGTAACCCGCAACCGGGCCCGGACCCGCGCCCCGGCCGGCGGCGCGGCGATGAAGGGGGCGGCGATCTCCCGCAGCCGGCGGCTCACCCGGTCACCTCCGGGGATGCCGGGCCGACATCGCGGGCAGCGCAGCGCAGCGCCTTCTCCGCCCGGTTCCGCGCCGAGCGCCGGCCGTACAGGCGGGCGCAGAACGACGTCAGGATCTCCGTCATGTCCCGCACCAGGTCGTCTTCGGCCTCGGCCGGGTCGAGCACTACCAGACGGCGGCCGTGAGCCGACAAGGCAGCCTCCACGAGCTCGGTGTTCATCCGCCCGAGCCTGTCCCGGTGCTCCACCACCACAGTGCCGACGCGGGGGTCCGCGAGCAGCCGCCGGGCCTTGGACCGCGCGCCGTTCATGCCGGAGCCGACTTCTGCCTCGATCCGGGCGACCGGCTGGCCTGCCTGCGCGGCCCACGCCGCGAGCCGGGCGACCTGCCGGTCAAGGTCGGCCTTCTGGTCGTGCGACGAGACCCGCGCGTACAGGCCAAGGCCGCCATCTCCGGCGGCAGCGGTCACGGCGTCCGGGGCGACCAGCACCGACCGGGAGTTCACCCGCACTGCCGGGACCGGCAGGGTTCCCTCGCGGAACCACCGGTACGCGGTCTGCGGGTGAACTCCTTGCGACCTGGCCCACTCCGTAAGATTCACCTCACACAGGATAGCACTAGAACTGTTATACGCTCACTAAGACTCACTATTAACGGAGCAGTTATGTACCCTCCCGTTCGGCATCAGTCGGCAAGCTTGCGGACTCGGCGGGCGATCGAGCGCAGGGCCCGGTCGATGTCGGTGCCGAACGGGTTGTCGTGCACCAGGTACGTCCAGGTGGAGGTGGGGCGCTTCAGGCCGATGGCCGCAAGGTCGAGGCCGTCGGCGGTGATGGGGGCGGTCAGGAAGGTCCGCGCGGACCGCGCCGCCGCCTCCTCGAGCAGGGCGGCGAACGCCCCGATCGCTTCCCGGTTGAACTCGTTCAGCGGGACGGTCGCGCGGGCCAGGGCGCGCAGGTGGATGCCCTCGCGGAGATCCGCGAGGAAGGCCAGGTGCTCCGCCCAGGCCCGGTCCAGGTGGAACAGCACGATCTGCCGCGCGACGCCGGCCAGGACGGTCTCTTCGATGCTCTCGCTGAGCTCGGCCATGCGCTGCGGGCACTGACTGGCCAGCGCGGACAAGGCGTCGTCGGCCCGCAGCGCTTTTTCGCGGTGGTGCAAGACGATGCGCCGCTGGTCCTCGATGAGCTTGTTGTACTGCCAGGTGTTGCGGTGGATCTCCAGGTTGACGCCCTCGGCGACGCGCTGCGCGTGACCCAGCGCCTTGTGCGCCTTCGGGTTACCTGGCGGCGTTGAGTCGTGGAGCTCGGTTCGCGCCTGTTCGGGCGCGTACTGCAGGATCAGCTCGTCTTCCATGCTGGCGAAGAAGACCGACCCGCCCGGGTCGCCCTGGCGCCCGGCGCGGCCGCGCAGCTGCTTGTCGAGCCTGCTGCTCGCGTGCCGGCCGGTGCCGATGACGTACAGGCCGCCGAGCCCGGCGATCAGGTCCCGGTCGCCGCCCGTGCTGGGCGGCCGCCGAGGCGGATGTCCGTGCCGCGCCCGGCCATCTGGGTGGACACCGTGATCGCGCCGCGGGCCCCGGCCTCGGCGACGATGGCGGCCTCCTGGGCGTCGTTCTTGGCGTTCAGCACGGCGCAGCGCAGCCCGGCGCGGCCGAGCTCGGCGGCGAGCCGTTCGGACTCGGCCACGTCGAGCGTGCCGATCAGGACGGGCCGCCCGGTGGCGTGCGCCGCGGCGACCTCGCCGACGACCGCTTCCTGCTTCTCCGCGGCCGTCGGGTACAGCCGGTCGGGCTCGTCGGCGCGGACGCACGGGCGGTTCGGCGGGATCACCGCGATCTCCAGGCCGTAGAACTCCCGCAACTGCTCGCCGGCCGCCACCGCGGTCCCCGTCATCCCGCAGACGGTGCGGTAGCGGCGGACCAGGGACTGGACGGTGACGGAGTCGAGGATCTCGCCGCTGTCGCTGGCGGCCAGGCCCTCCTTGGCCTCGACCGCCGCGTGCAGGCCGTCGGGCCAGCGCTGCCGCCGGGCCACCCTGCCCCTGGACTCGCTGATCAGGTGCACCGCGCCGTCCCGCACGATGTAGTCCACGTCCCGCTGGAGCAGCGCGTGAGCGTGCAGGGCCACGTTGAGCCGGGTCAGCGCCTCGGCGTGCTCGGTGGTGTACAAGTCGATGCCGCCGAGCGCCCACTCCGCGGCCCCCGCCCCGGCGCTGGTCAGGGACACGTTACGAGCGTCCTCGTCCACCTCGTAGTGGCGGCCGGGGTCAAGCTCGGACACGATCAGCGCCATCTCGCGGTCGGCGTCCGCGCAGTCCGCCGCGCCGGCCAGGACCAGCGGCACCCGGGCCTCATCGACGAGCACCGAGTCAGCCTCGTCGATCACGACCACGTCCGGTTCACCCGCGACCAGGCCGGCGACGTCGGTGACCAGGCGATCGCGCAGCACGTCAAAGCCGAACTCGCTGACCGGCGCGTAGGTGACCTGCGACGCGTAGGCGCGCCTGCGCTCCGCTGCCGTGGAGGCCTGGCCGATCCAGCCGACGGTCACCCCGAGCAGGTCGTAGACCGGAGCCATCCACTCGGCGTCGCGGCGGGCCAGGTAATCGTTCACCGACATCACGTGCACGTCCCGGCCGCCCAGTGCGTACCCGGCGGCGGCGAGCGCGCCGCTCAGGGTCTTACCCTCCCCGGTCTCCATCTCGGCGACCAGCCCGGAAAGCATCGCGAGCGCGCCGAGCACCTGCACGTCGTACGGCCGCTCGCCCAGTGCGCGGCGCGCCGCCTCGCGGCCGCAGGCGCAGGTCTCCGCGTCGTCCCGCGCCGCCCGGGCCGCCGCCGTCAGCTCACCGTCGGTCAGCTCGCGCAGCCGCTGCTCATGCCCGGCGACCTGGGGCAGCAACTTCGACAGCGGCGCCAGTTCCGCCGATCCTGGCTTGTTCAGCAGCCACCGCGCGATGCTGGATATCCGCACGCCCGGACAACGTCCCGCTGTCGTCCCTGGTTCCGGCTGGAGGCTTCCGCCGCCCGTTGGCGTGCCTCAAGGCTTGTCAGCCCGCAGTACCTCGGCGAGCCTCTCCAGGGCGCGCGCGTTGCCGCGGCGGACCATGGCGCGGACCAGTGGCGCGGCGAGGGCCTCGGCCCGCGGGACCTGGACCCAGGCGGTCTCGAAGGTGATCCTGGTTCCCCCGCCGGGAAGCTCCGCCAGCGTGTAGGTCCCGGTCGCGACGCGGCCGCTCGCGCCGACGTTGCGCTCCATGTTCCGCGCCGGGCGCTCGGCCTCGATGACCTCGACGTCGATGGCCTCGTTGCGACCGCCGGCGACGGCCGTGAAGCTGACCTTCGCGCCGACGCCGCTCGCCGGCCCGGAGCGCCGCCAGTCGCGGAACATGTGGTCGGTGAAGGTCTCGTGGTTGGCGAGCACGTCGAGGAAGTCGTAGACAGCCTCTCGTGCCTGGGGAACGTCGATGCTGACCCGCACTGGCTTCATGCACTAACGGTACGCTCCAGGCCCCCGCCGGTTTTCTGGCATCGTGGCGGGTGAGATGTCGATTCGGCGGTGGCCACTTCGTAGCGCAAGTGAGGGCCGGCCAGCGGCCGGGCCCCGGATGACCAACGGGAGTGATCTCTTATGACGCAGTACCTGCTCGCCGCGTTCCCGAAGTGACCGTCGAGGCTGTCTTCCGCCAGGAGTACGGCCGCTGCGTCGCTACCCTGATCCGCTTCCTCGGCGACATCGACGCCGCCGAGGAAGCGGTCCAGGACGCGTTCACCGTGGCGGTCGCCCGGTGGCCGTCGGACGGCCAGCCGCCCAACCCCGGCGCGTGGATCGTCACGACCGCCCGCAACCGGGCCATCGACCGGCTGCGCCGCGAGTCGGTCCGTGACGAGCGGCACGGGCAAGCGCATCACCTGTACGGCGCCGCCGCGGCGGACGCGGCGGACGCCGCCCTGGCGCAGGAGGAGGAGACCGTGCCCGATGACCGGCTGCGCCTGATCTTCACCTGCTGCCACCCGGCGCTGAACCAGCCCGCCCAGGTCGCGCTGACCCTGCGGCTGCTCGGCGGGCTGCAGACGCCGGAGATCGCGCGGGCGTTCTTCGTGCCCGAGGCGACCATGGCCCAGCGGATCGTCCGCGCCAAGCGCAAGATCAGCGGCGCCCGCATCCCCTACCGCGTGCCCGCGGAAGCCGAGCTTCCCGACCGCCTCAAGCCGGTCCTCGCCGTCATCTACCTGGTCTTCAACGAAGGCTACGCGGCGACCGGCGGCTCGCTGATGCGGCTTGACCTGTGCGCGGAGGCGGTCCGGCTCGCCCGGGTGCTCGCCGAGCTGATGCCTGATGAGCCGGAGGCGCAAGGGCTGCTCGCGCTGCTCCTGCTGCTGCACGCCCGCAGCGCCGCCCGGGTCACCGCCGGCGGTGCGCTGGTGCGGCTCGCCGAGCAGGACCGGCGGCGGTGGGACCAGGACCTGGCCAGCGAGGGCCAGGCCATCGTGCGCGCCTGCGTCCAGCGCGGCCTGCCGGGCCCGTACCAGGTCCAGGCCGCCATCAACGCCGTCCACTCCATCGCGCCCAGCTTCGGGGCCACCGACTGGAACGCCATCTTGAGGCTCTACGACCAGCTCTACGCGCTCACCCCGACGCCGGTCGTCGCGCTCAACCGCGCCGTCGCGCTCGCCGAGGTCCGCGGTCCCGCCGCGGGACTCGCCGCGGTAGACGAGCTGCGTTCTCCCGCCCTGGACAGCTACCACCTGTTCCACGCGGCGCGCGCCGACCTGCTGCGCCGCCTCGGCCGCCGCGAGGAGGCCGCCGCCGCCTACGCCGTCGCGCGCTCGCTGACCGCGAACCCGGTCGAGCAGGCGTTCCTCGGCGCGCAGCACGCCGCGGTCCTTGACGCCGGCCCGTCCGGCCAGCGCGGATAGCGCGCACGCAAAGCCGCGCGGAGTTCACCGAAGCGGCTGCCCTATATTTGCGTGCATGCCACGCAAAGCCGCGCGGAGTACACCGAAGCGGCTGCCCTATATTGCGTGCGCAGATGCCTAAGCGGGTGAAGGTCGCGGTCGTCGGGGTCGGCAACAATGTTTCCGCGCTGGTGCAGGGCATCGCCCTGCACCGCGCCACGGGCAGCCTGGTCGGGATCCGCCTGCCGGTGCTCGACGGGCTCGGCGTGGCGGACGTCGACTTCGTGGCGGCCTTCGCCGTCTCGCCGCAGAAGATCGGAACGGACCTGCACGAGGCGATCTTCCTGCCGCCTAACAACTTCCCGCGGCTCACCAGCGAGCTTCCCCCCTCGGGCGTTGCGGTGCGCCGCGGCCTCACCGGTGACGATCCGGGCGAGGCGGAGCGCGTGGCCGCGGACCTCGCCGGGGCCGAGGTGGTGCTGTACGCGGCGCCGAGCGGCCGGCCGCGGACGGCGCGCGCCTACGCCGAGGCGGCGCTGCGGGCGGGCGCGGCGTTCGTCAACACCACCTCCGACGCGGTGGCCCGCGACCCTCGGCTGCTTGACCGCTACGCCGCGGCCGGGCTGCCGCTGATCGGCGACGACCTGGCCAGCCAGTTCGGCACCTCCGTCGTGCATCACGCGCTGCTGCGGCTGCTGGAGGAACGGGGGCTCACCCTGACCAGCTCCTATCAGGTCAACCTGGGCGGCACCGAGGACTTCAGGAACCTGGTGGAAAACAGCAACACCAAGCACCAGTCCAAGCTGAACGCCCTCGCCGCGGAGGGATCCGCCGCCGGGCGGGTGCAGGTGGCCCCGCCCGGGTACCTGCCGCACCTGCAGTCACACAAGGTCGCGCACATCAACATCGAGGCCCGGGCCTGGGGCGAGACCTCGGTCAGCGTGGACGTGAAGCTGAAGGTGCACGACCCGAGCGGCGCCGCCGGGGTGAACATAGACCTGATCCGCATCGCGGCGAGCGCGCTGCGGCAGCGCCGCGCCGGCTACCCCGCCGAGGCCACGCCATTGCTCAAGTCCCCTCCCGGAACTCCTGTGTAGCCCTTCCCGCCCTCGGGCGGCCCGGGCTGTAGCCTTCGCATGATGAGCGAATCGCGCCGAGTAGGTAGCACCCGAACGGAGAGTGACAGATGACCGCCTTCGACTCCCCCCGCGGCACCCGCGGCGCCCGCCAGCCCAAGGGCAGGCTCATGTCCTGGGGGAACGCCTTCATGACGAAGCGCATCCGCAAGGGCAAGAACCCGTTCGGCTTCGGTGTGCTGGTCCTGACCACCACGGGCCGCAAGAGCGGCCTTGAGCGGACCGTGCCGGTCGGCTGGTTCCCCGACGGCGAGGGCAACTGGCTGGTCGTCGCCTCGGCCAACGGCGCGGCCGACAATCCCGCCTGGTACTACAACCTCGCCGCCGCCCCCGACAAGGCCCGCATCGAGGTCGACGGCACCGAGATCCCGGTCACCGCGCAGCAGCTGCACGGCGCCGAGCGCGAGGCCGCCTGGCACACCATCACCACCACGGCCCCCCGCTTCGCCCAGTACGAGGCCAAGACGGACCGCGAGATCCCGGTCATCCGCCTGACCCGGCGCGCATGGCCAGTGATGCGGCCGGAGACCGTCGTCTCGTCCTCCCGGGGGCCTCGACTGTCTATCAGTTTCTGCCTCCCGGGACCACCTCCTATCAGTTTCTGCGTCCCATACCGGACATACCGGGCGCAAAAGTGACCGAAATCGATAGGGAGTTGCAGCGGCGCAGGCCCGGCCAGGTTCCGCCAGCCGAAGTTATTTGGTTGCCCGCGGCAACGACGACAAGCAGAATGGCGGCGTGCTGACAGCGGAAGAAGTCGAGCGGTTCGTCAGCGACGGGTTCGCCTACCTGCCCGAGGCGTTCCCGCGGGCGCTCGCCGATGAGTGCCGGGCGTTCCTGTGGCGGGAGACCGGCGCTGACCCTGATGACCCGTCGACCTGGACCCGGCCCGTCATCCGCCTCGACGGGTACGGCGGCGACCTGTTCAACGCCGCCGTCAACACCCCCGCGCTGCACGAGGCGTTCGATCAGCTGGCCGGGGCCGGCCGGTGGGTCCCGCGCGACGGCCTCGGCACGTTCCCCATCCGGTTCCCGCACCCCGGCGATCCCGGCGACGCCGGCTGGCACATGGAGGGCAGCTACACCGTCGAGGGCGAGCAGGGCTACTGGCTGAACCTGCGCTCCAAGGGGCGGGCGCTGCTGATGCTGTTCCTGTTCTCCGAGGTCGGCCCCGATGACGCGCCGACCCGGGTCAAGGTGGGCTCGCACCTGGACGTGCCGCCGTTCCTCGTCGCGGCGGGTGACCGCGGCATGTTCTTCGGCGCCGCGGCCGCCGCGATGCACGCGGCGGGCAAGCTCAACTCACCGGACCGCCCGCAGGCGCTGGCCACCGGCCACCCCGGTGACGTGTACCTGTGCCACCCGTTCCTGATCCACGCGGCGCAGCCGCACCGGGGGCGGGAGCCAAGGTTCATGGCCCAGCCGCCGCTGACTCCCGTCGCGCCGCTGGACCTGGCCCGGGCGGACGGCGCCTACTCCCCCGTTGAGCTTGCGGTGCTCCGCGGCCTCGGTGATCCGCCAGCCTGGTCGGGCGCATCCCGCTGACGGCATGCCTGCCGGTGCTCGCGGTGCCGGCCCTGCTGGCGCTCGTGCCGCTGCTGCGGCTGCGGGCCACCACGGCGCGGGAGCGGTGAGCGCTTACTCGCGGCCGCGCTCGTCCAGCGCGCGCAGCGCCTCGTTGAACGGCCGCTCCAGCCAGGCGAGGTGGTCGGCCTCGCCGTGATGGTGCGTCGTCACCTGATCGGACCGGCGGGCGGCGGTGTGCCGGACGTAGTCGCGTGCGCCCTCGACCAGGGTGCGGATGTAACGGAGGCCGTCAGGGTCGGTCATGCTCCAGCCGCCGCCGCAGGCGACGTAGACCGGTGAGGTGTGCGCGAAGACCCGGCGGCCCCAGCCGTCGAGGTGGTAGTCGGCGCCGATCGCCCGGCAGGCGATCCACGCGTTGCCGTCGACCCGCAGTTCCTCGCTGATCTCCCCCTGCCGTCCGCCGTTGACCTCGGCCCGCGCGACGACCTCCCCGTTGCGCACCACCTCAAGCGAGCGGAGCGGGAAGATGCCGCGCACCGTGGCCTGGACGGTGACCGTTCCCGGCCCCGACAGCTCGACGGTGTCGCCCGGCTCGCGCCCGTCGACGGAGAGCGTGACCAGCGGCCCGCCGGACAGGAACGTGCGGCCCGCGCGGACCGCCCGGCACCAGGCCTCGTAGCTGAACTCCTCATCCAGCCGCGCGTACGTCCGGTACAGGCCGACCGGCACGTCGCTTGACATCTTGTCCGTGCCGCCGACCAGCGGCAGCCGGTAGCCGCTGTTCAGGTACCGGTAGTACTCGAGCAGCGAGTCGTCGGCATGGGCGAGCATCTCAACGGCGTCGGCCCGGCCGGTCGCGACGAGGACGGCCGGCTCGCCGTTCGGCTTCGGGAAGTGCGCGGCGACGACGGTGCCGCCCTGGGCGTGCGTCCGGTCGGCCCAGTCGCTCAGCGTCGCGTCAAGCGCGCCGCCGAGCTCGGCCTCGTCCGGCCCGTCGCTGCACCACGGCATGACCGGTTCCTTCAGGCCCCACAGGACCATGTGGCCGAGCATGTGCTGCCGGTTTTCCTGGCCGATGTAGGTGACGTAGCCGCCGCTGTCGACGACGCCGGGCCGGCCGGCGTAGTCCTCGGTGTTGGTGAACAGCGCGCCCCACTGCGTCTGCAGCACGTTGACGACCCGCAGGTCCTCGCCTCGCTGCTCGACCTGGGCGCCCGGGGTGGACAGGAAGTGCACGTGCGAGTCGCCGGACCACCAGCCGTCGGCGGCCAGGTCAGCGAAACGGCTGATCCGCAGGGTCAGCTCCCGCTGGCCCGGCTCGATCCGCACGGTCTGCCGCAGCGGCTCGTACTCGAAGCCGCGCGCGACGTCCACCACGACGTCGCCGCGCGGCAGCCAGCCCTGGCAGGTGCCGTCGATGTACGCGTAGCTGCGCTGGCCGAGGCGGGTGTCACCGCCGACGTCGTAATGCCAGCTGCCGAGGTTCTGCGTGACGTGGTTGTGGTAGCCGTGCGGCTGGTAGGGGACCCCGGCGGCCGAGCGGAAGTGGACCCGGCACGGCACCGGCCGCCCGGTCGCGTCGTCGACGACGGTGACGTGCACCCAGTTGCGGCCGCTTTCGGTCAGCTCAAAGGTAACCTGGCCGGCGTCCGCCCGCCCGTCGCGTTCCACGTCGCCCCAGGTCACCCGGCCGAGTTCGGCGCCGCCCCGCCGGACCGCGATGGTGGCCGACGGCAGCGCGGCGATCGTGGTGTACGCCGACGTGCCCTCCTTCGCGCCCCAGCCGGGCCGGTCGTCGCCGCCGGGCAGCGGCTGCGGGTACGTGGCGACCCCTCGGTCCACGTCGACGTCGAGGACCCCGCCCTGCCCGTCCTTGGGCACCAGCACCACCGGCTGCGCGGGCGAGCGGACGAACGGGTACTCGCCGAGGTCGCTGGTCGTGATCCCGGCGACGATGAACCGCGGGCCGTGCGGTATGAACTCGATCCGCTCGACCGCCCGCTCCGGATCGGGGTTCTCCCAGCACCACAGCACGTAGGCGGCGGGCCAGCCCCGCTCGTGCTCCGCCAGGCGCGCCCCGGCCTCGCCCCACTTGCCCTCGAACCGCGGCAGCTTGAAGTCCGCCTGGTCGGCGACGGCGAGGAACGGCAGGCGCCCCCACTCCGGCGGTACCACCTGGATCTCGAACCGCTCCCTGACCGGCGCGGTGACCGCCTCGCCGCCCGCCAGGTGGAACACGTACTCCGCGACCAGCTGCCCGGCGGCGAAGTCGACCCGCGCGCCCGGTTCGAGCAGCCGGTGCGCGATGATCACCCGCGGCGCCGTCCGGCCGACCGGGACCGACACCGGGGCCTCGGGCAGCAGGAAGCACCGCTGCGCGGACGGCTGCTCGGCCCCGATCAGGAACGGCAGGCCGCGCAGGTTCACCCGGCCGAGCGGAGGCTCGCCTGGTTCCTTGCCGAGAACATCGACGCCCGCGTTGCACGCGCCGGACAGGTCTACGGGCTCATAGCTCGGCATGCGTCCGATCGTAAGCCGCACGGCCGTCCGGGTCCCAGTCATTTTCTGGCGTGCCCGGGGGTGGGGCCGCCGCGTCTTCGGTCATCGCCGCGCGCCTGGCCCGTCAGCCCAGGCGCGCCTGATGCCAGTTCCTCCCCAGTGCCCGCGCTGAAAGAAACCGCCCCCTCCGTTCGGTAAAGAACAATCCTCTTCCGAACGGACGGGGGCGGTTCTGATGCCCGCGCCGGTCTCCGGTTAGCCGCAGCTGGCCGACGGCGCGGTGGCCGGGCCGTTGGCGATGAAGCCGACGGTCACGGTGCCGCCTGGCGCGACCGGGCCGTTGCAGCGGCCGACGCCGCCTCGCCGGCCGGGAGCGCCTGCAGTACCGCCTTGTAGGCGGCGCCGTACCCGGTCGGCGTGCCGGTGTAGTCGGTGATCAGGCCGGGCCCGCTCGAGCAGGCGAAGTCAGCGTTCCAGGCCCAGGCCAGGAAGCTGATGCCCTGACCCTCCAGCCAGCTGGTCAGCGGGGTGATGTAGCTTCCGGCGCAGTCGTTCTCGCCGATCTCGCCGGCGATGACCGGAACCGACGCGGCGACCGGGGCCACCTGCGAGGTCCAGCAGGACTGGTTGCTGCACGCGTTGAAGTTGTAGGAGTGCCACGACGCGGCCAGGTCGTGGTCCGGGTCGGTCGGCTCATGCTGCAGCCACTGCGTCAGGTCGTTGGACCATTCCAGCCCGCCGAGCATGATCACGTTGTTCGCGCCGGCGGAGCGGACCGCGTTGACCAGCGTCTGCATGCCGGCCGCGGTGTAGCTGAGGCCGACGCAGGAACTTCCGCCGTTCAGCAGGCACTGCCAGCCCTCGGTCTCGTTGGTGTTGTCGGCCTGCTCCGGGAACGGCTCGTTGAACAGGTCGAAGACGACCGCGTCGTTGCCCTTGAAGGTGCTCGCGACCGACGTCCAGAACGGGACCGACTGCGCCGCGTCAGGCATCGGCTTCTGGCAGAACGCCTCGGCCTGGTTGGCCGTGGTGCAGGCGCCCTTGCCCGGGCCGGTGTAGGTGCCGTCGGTCCAGTGCAGGTCGAGGATCGCCACGATCCCGTTGGAGTTGAGCAGGCTGACGTAGGACTTGACCGCGTTGATGTAGTTGGTACCGGCGAACGAGGAGTTCACGTAGGACTCGGCGTTCCAGCAGGCCTCGTTCAGCGGCACGCGGACGGCGTTGACCGGGCCCCAGCTCTTGATCGCGGTGATGGAAGCCTGGTCGACCGGGCCGTCGAAGAAGCCGGTGCCCTGCACGCACGAGTACTCGGCGCCCGAGCGGTCGACGCCGTGCAGCACCACCGTCTGGCCGGAGGCGTTGACGAGCTTGTTGCCCGACACCTGCAGCTGCGGCGCGGTGCCCGAGGTCACGGGGTTTTCCGTGGCGGTCACGGTCGCCGACGTGTAGCCGGAGCCGGCGGCGGTGAACGTGGTCGTTTCCCGGTTCCGCTGGAGTTGGCGGTCACGGTCACCGTCTGCGCCGTCGCGAAGTTCGACGGGGTGAAGGTGAGCGTCGCCGGAGAGGCCGTCAGGCCGGTGTTACCGGTCGCCGACACCGTCACCGTCTCGTTCGCGGCCGGCGCCTGCGACAGCGCCAGCGTGAACTTCCCGGTGCCGCCCTGGGCGACCGTCAGGCTCGCCGGGCTGGCGTTGATCGTGGGCGTCGCCACCGGGACTTCCGTGGCGCTGACGGTGGCCGCGTTGTAGCCGGAGCCGCTGGCGGTGAACGTGGTCGTCCCGGTTCCGCTCGCGTTGGCGGTCACGGTCACCGTCTGCGCCGTCGCGAAGTTCGACGGGCTGAACGTCAGCGTGGCCGGCAACGCGGTCAGCCCGGTGTTGCCTGACGAGGCGATCGTCACCGTCTCGTTCGAAGACGGTGCCTGGGACAGGGCCAGCGTGAACGTCCCGGTGTGCGCCTGGGCGACCGACAAGGTGGTCGGGCTCGCCGTGATCGATCCCGGCGGCGGGTTGGTGCTCCCGGCCGGGGTGCAGGTGGCGGTGATGCTGTGGTTGTTGCCCTGGCTGGTCTCGCTGAAGTTGGCGCCGATGCCCGTGGCGCTGGCCCCCGGGGCCAGGCTCCCGTTGTAGGACGCGTTGGCCACGGTGACGTTGGCGCCGGACTGGGTCCAGGTGCCGTTCCACCCGTTCTGCAATGTCTGGCCCTGCGTGTAGGAGTAGGTGACCGTCCACCCGGTGAGCGCCGTGGTGCCGGTGTTCGTCACCGTGAGCTGCCCGGTGAACCCGGAACCCCAGTCGGACGGCACCGAGTACGTCGCGCTGCACGACGTGGCCGCGGACGCGGGAACCGCCGCCACGGTGGCCAGGCCGAGGGCCGCGGCACCCGCCGCGGCGGCCACGGCGATCGGTTTACGCAATTTCCTGTACAAGAACCGCATTGAACGTACGCCTCCCGATGGATTCCAAAAGGGACCTCAAAATACGACTGGCAGATAAACCGGTCAATCAAAGGGATGCCGGCGTGGATAAAAACGGACCTCGGGGGCTGGTGCGAAAATGAAAGTTTCACGACTCGCCCCGAAAATCGCTTACCAGACAAGCCGGCGGCCACTGCCGGATTAGACGGCGGCCGGAGGGCAGCCCCCGCGGAGCGCCCGGGCAAGCCGGAGCACCGCCCGCCCCTGCTCCACCGGCTTTACCGGTAAAATTTTCCCCGCAGGTAAACTTTTCACCCGAGGTAAAGAAAAAGCGTTCAGGACGTCTTTTCTTTACCGGTTGCGATTTGTTTACCGGCAAGTTCAGCAGCGCCGCCCGGCCCGGCGGCCCGCGGGCAACGCCAGGCACGCGGTTCCCTCGCGTACCAGGACCCGGCCGCCGCGGGACCACCAGCGCCCTGAGGGCCGGGCCGGCCGTTTACCGCCGTGCCCCCGGTCCGGCGAGGGCGCGCCCGGCGAGCTCCCCGGTGAACGCGCCACCGCTGATCGCGGCCTTCCCGTTGACCAGGACCTCGCTCACTCCCACCGACAGCTGGTGCGGGTCGGCGAACGTCGCCCGGTCCGCCACCGTCGCCGGGTCGAACACGACGACGTCGGCGTAGGCGCCCTCCCGCAGGACGCCGCGGCCGGGCAGGCCGAGCGTGGCGGCGGGCAGCCCGCTCATCCGGCGGATCGCGTCGGCCAGCGGCAGCACATTCTCATCGCGGACGTAGCGGCCGAGTACCCGGGCGAAGCTGCCGTACGCGCGGGGGTGAACGGGCGCCCGGAGGAACGCGCCCTCGGGCGCCATCGAGGTGCTGTCGGAGCAGACGCCCACCCATGGCCGGCGTAGCGCGGCCCGCAGGTTCTCCTCGGACATGGAGAAGAACGCCGCCCCCACCCGGGACCGGTCCGAGCGGATGAGGTCCATTGCCGTCTCGACCGGGCCGGTGCCGCGGACGGCGGCGACCTCGGCCAGGGTCCGGCCCTGCCATTGCCGGTTCTCCTCGGCGGCCACCCGGAGGATCAGCACGTTCTCCGCTTCCGCCGGGTCGCCCCAGCGGGGGGAGGCCGACAGCTCGGCGCGGATCGCCGCCCGGGCACCGGGATCGCCAAGCCGTTCGTACAGGGCGGCGGCGCCGCCCTCGTGGTACCGGTCGGGGATGATGCTGGTCAGGCCGGTGGAGCTGGCCGTGTACGGGTAGACGTCGGCGGTCACTGGCAGCCCGGCGGACCGCGCCTGCTCGATGAGCGAGATCGCGCCGTCCATCAGGTGCCAGTTGGCCCGGCCCGACGCCTTGAGGTGGAACACCTCACCGCGCAGCCCCGCCTCGCGGACGATTTCCAGGAACTCGCCTAGCGCCGCGTGCAACTGCTCGCGCTCCCCTCGGACGTGTGAGGCGTAGCAGCCGTCGTAGGCGGCCGCGACCTCGCAGAGCGAAGCGAGCTCTACGGTCCCGGCGTAACTGCCGGGCGGGTAGATCAGCGCTGAGGCGATGCCGAGCGCGCCGTCGGCCATCTCCTCGGCGGCGACCTGGCGCATCCGGTCCAGCTCGGCGGGCGTGGCCGGGCGGTCGTCGTAGCCGACGGCTCCCGCGCGCAGCGTGCCCGCGCCGATGAACGACGCGACGTTCTGCGCGGTGCCGCGCCGTTCGACGTGCCGGAGGTACTCCGAGAGCCTGGTCCAGCTCACCTCGATGCCTAGGCCACGGCCGCCGCCTTCCAGCTCGGCCTTCAGCCGCGGGGTCAGCGGTCCCATCGAGGTGCCCTCGCCGAACACCTCGGTGGTGACCCCCTGGGTGAGCTCGCCGAGCGACCGGGGGTCGTGCAGGATGCTCAGGTGCGAGTGGCTGAGGATGTTGATGAATCCGGGGCACACCGCCTTGCCTGCCGCGTCGATGACGGCCTTCGCCGCGCGCGGCAGGCCGTGGCCGACCGCCGCCACCTGGTCGCCGCGGACGCCCACGTCAGCGCGCACCGGGCCGCCGCCGGAGCCGTCGTACACATCGCCGCCCGCGATCAGGACATCGAACACCCGCTCCTCCGTTCGCCGCATGACCCTAGCACTCCCCTCAGCCGAGGAGCGCCTGACGCCATCGGCTCTCTCGCTCTGTGATGTATCGGGCGTCGGCCTGCCAGGCGGCGCCGTGGCCTTCGTGCCATAGCCGCGTCCACGGCTGGGCGCCCCGGGAGGCCTGCTCGGCGAGGAAGTCATGCATCGCCTGGGCGCGCCGGGCAAGCAGCGGGATGATGTCGAGCCGCTGCCGTTCGGTGAGTCCGTAAGCGTCTGCGATGAGGCGCAGCCGGCGGCTGGCGTACGCGCGCCGCAAGGCGGGATCCGCGCTCAGCGGCGCAAAGCCGTGCATGGCGTAGGCGAGGTCCCACAGCCGGGTGCCAGGCGCCGCGGTGTCCCAGTCAATGAACGCCCACTGGCGCTCGCCGGTTACGAGGTTCCACGGGGCCAGATCGTGGTGGGCGATGATCTCATCACCGTCGGCGGGTGCGAGCGTCTGCCATCGCGCCCCGGGCGGCGCCGTGAATCCGGCAACGGCGTCATGGAACTCGCGGATGAGGCGGGCGACTCGGCGCACCTGGACGTCGCCGTCCAGCAGGTGGAAATGATCCGGCCAGGCGACCGCGCCGGGAATGAAGGTGAGGACCTCACGGCCGCGCTCGTCGATGCCAAGCGGCCGCGGGGCTCCGTCGAAGCCGGCGTCGTGCAGATGAGTGAGCAGGGCATGCACCGCCGGCGTCCACGGCCCGGACGGCCGGCGCACGGTGTCGCCCACCCGGACGACGCCGCTGCTCATGTTGCCGCCGCTCAGCGGTATCTCCGTGCCCGACATCAGGAATATGGTCGCAAAGGAGCAAGGATCAGCGGAGACAGAAGGCAGGCAGCCGCTATGAACAGCCGGATTCAGCGGGCCGGCGCCAGCGTCAGCCGGCGAGATCATCTGCCACGGTGACTTCGGCCCATGGAACGGAGTCTGGCGGGGAGACCAGCCGGTGGGCTTGATCGATTTCGACCACGCGAGGCCCGCGCCGCCGGTCTTCGACATCGCCTACGCGCTGGAGTACGCGGCCCCGTTCCGTGACGACGCGGAATGCCTGCGCTGGCTGCGCTACCCGCGGCCGCCTGACCGGCGCCGCCGCATCGAGGTCTTCTGCGCCGCCTACGGCATCGCGGTTCCCGGCGACATCACCGGCCGGGTCGCCTGGCAGCAGCGCCTCGTCATGCGAAACTGCGCGGCCCTGGCCCGCCAGGGCATCGAACCCCAGGCGACCTGGATCCGCGAAGGCTACCTTGAGACCGTCCGCGCCCGGATCAACTGGACAGAGTCCTTCTCACTCGCCACCGGTCAGTGACTGGTCCAGCCGCCGTCGACGGGGAGCACGGCGCCGGTCAGGAACGTGGACTGCGGGTCGGTGAGCAGCAGCGCGGCACCGGCCAGCTCCTGCGGCTCGGCCCAGCGGCGCATCGGCACCTCCATGTCGATAAAGCGACGAACGTGCGGGTCGTCGTCGGTTCCCTCGTTGAGCGGGGTACGGAACGGGCCGGGGGCGAGCGCGTTCACCGTGATGCCGGTTTCCGCGAGTTCGGCGGCGAGGCTGCGGGTGAGCTGCACGACGGCGCCCTTGCTTGCGGCGTACCCGGCGCGGCCCGCGCTGCCGACCAGGCCGAGGGCGCTGGCCATGGTGAGGATGCGCCCGTACCCGGCTGCGCGCATGGGCGGGACGGCCGCGCGGCAGGCGAGCCAGGTCCCCACGACGTTGACCTCCAGGCAGGCACGCAGGTCAGCCACGGAAAGCTCGCCGATGGCGCCGCGCGCCTGGATTCCCGCGCTGGTCACCAGGACGTCCAGCCGGCCATGGGCGGACATCACGCGGTCCACCAGGCTGGTTACGGCGGCCTCGTCGGTGACATCGCACGCGTGGCCGAGCGCGGGACGGCCGGTCCGCTCCGCCACGGCGCGGGCTGCCTGCTGGCAGCGTTCCGCCGAGCGGCTGGCGATGATCACCGTCGAGCCGGCTTGCGCGAGGGCGACGGCGATCGCGAGCCCGAGGCCCGCCGAGCCGCCCGTGATGACCGATACCTGCCCGTCCCGTGCCGTCATCGGTCCGCGTTCCCGGCCAGCGCGAGCACCCGCTCGATCCCGGCGCGGAAGAACGTGCTCGCCTGCTTTCCCCGTTCGGCGCGCCAGGTATCCGAGATCGGCGGCGGGTCCTCGTAGCGCCGCCGGTAAATGTCCCGGACCAGGCCGTCGGGCGCGCCGAGGCCGGCGAGCACGTCGAGCGCTTCCCGCTTGGTGATCAGCCGCCCGTCCGTCAGCGTGACCGTGGCCCGGGCGAAGGTCAGCAGCCCCACGTCCACCCAGAT
Organism: uncultured Actinomycetota bacterium; assembly: GCA_963811335.1. Taxonomy (GTDB): domain Bacteria; phylum Actinomycetota; class Actinomycetes; order Streptosporangiales; family Streptosporangiaceae; genus Trebonia. The sequence continues at coordinate 387,707 of CAWERB010000023.1, forward strand.
GTCGCGCAGCCACACGTCGGCCCGTTCGGTATGCGGGTACCAGTTGTCGCGCAGGTCGGCGCGGATGAAGTCGGCGAGCTCCTGGTCGGTGACCGGGGGAACCACGGTGGCTGGCCCGGGGCCGAGCAGGACCAGGCCGCCCAGGTGCAGTTCCCGGCGGCTGACCGGCGTCACCGGCCGGGCGAACAGTCTCACCGTGCGCCCAGGTCAGGTGGTCCCGGCCGGCATCGGCCCAGTCGGCCCGGGCGACGTAGGTGCAGTGCAGCTTCTCCGCCAGCGGCACCTGATCGTGCAGCGCCTCGTGCACCCGCCGCAGGTCGTCCTGCTGAGCCGGGGCCGGCGCGTTCTCGATGAGCGCGATCAGGTCCAGGTCGCTGCGGCCGGGCTGGTAGTCGCCGAGGGCGAGGGAGCCGTGCGCCCACAGCGCCGTCAGCGGCACCGCACGGCCGGCGTCGGCCGCGAAGCGGCCGAGCAGCGGCCCGGTCTCGTCCAGCTGGGTCACAGGCCGACAATACCCGCGGGCTGCCCGCGACGCCCGATCCGGTTCGGCGAGCCTGACGAGCACCTGGACGCATTCCGCTAAGCCGTGGCAGGTAGCGTGCTGGCATGGACCCGAACATGCGCGGCACGGTCCGCGCGGAACCGAGCGCGAAGCGAGTCCGCGCCTACCTGGCCGGCCGCCTGGTCGCCGACACCCGTCACCCGGTCCTCGTCTGGGAAGGCCCGCGCTACCCCGCCTACTATCTGCCGGTGCGGGACGTGACCGCCGAGCTGGTGCCCACGGGGAAGACCGAGCACTCCCCCAGCCGCGGCGACGCCCAGCTCTATGACGTGCACGTAGACGGCGCCGTCGCCGAGGGCGCGGCGAAGCGGTACCCGGACTCGCCGCTGCCCGTGCTCCGCGACCTGGTGCGCCTCGACTGGCCGGCGATGAGCGAGTGGCTAGAAGAGAACGAACCGGTTTACACGCACCCCCGCGACCCGTACCACCGTATCGACATCCTGGCCAGCTCCCGGCACGTGCGGATAGAGGTCGACGGCGTGACGGTGGCGGACTCGTCCCGGCCGGTCATCTTGTTCGAGACGGGCCTGCCGCCGCGCTACTACCTGCCGCTCAGCGACGTCCGCACCGACCTGCTCACCCCGACGGACACCCAGACGCACTGCCCCTACAAGGGGACGGCCACGTACTGGACGGCGGATGCCGGGCACGGCCCGCATCCCGACCTGGTGTGGGCGTACCGCGCGCCGCTGCCGGAGAGCCAGAAGATCGCGGGGCTCGCCTGCTTCTACGACGAGAAGGTCGACGTCTACCTGGACGGCGAGTTGCAGGAGCGCCCCCGCACCCACTTCGCCTAATGCAGGCTGCGGCTCTTGGCTGCGACCTGGACGCGAGCCCCGGCATCTGCGGCTCTCGGTGTCGAGGGCCCTGATGACCGAGATGAGCTCCAGGTCGGGTGGTCCCAGCCGGGAGAACTCGAAGTCGATCAGCGCGCTGACCTGGCCGCCGGGATCAGGCTGAGCGCCGACGAAGGGGGAAGCAGCACGAGCTCGGCGCCCGCGCGGCGCAGCGGACCGGGACCGGACACCGGGCGGCGCGGTATCACCGCCAGCTCGGCGGGTACCGGCCAGGAGTGCAGCGCCCGCAGCAGCCCGGCCACCTCCCTGGCCAGGCCGCGCAGCCCGGCGGGTGCGGGCCAGGTGCACAGCTCGTCAAGCGGGGTTCCCGGCATCGCGCTGGTCAGTGACCAGGACAGCCGTTCGTCTCCGCCGGCCTCGAGGACCTCCGGCACGGGAACGACTCCGCTGAGCCGGCCGAGCAGGGCGGCCTCCCGGGCGAGGCGTCCCCGGTCGCCGCGCCACGCAACCCGCAGGTACCCGGCCGGCAGCCGCCACACGTCGTTGTTGTTGCTCGGCACCAGCCGCGCGCCGGCGACCGGGAACGGCAGCGTGCGCGCCAGCGTCTCCAGCCGGTACGCGGCGGACGCCTCGCTCCACGGCTCGAGCGGGTCGACGGCGATCACGTCCCGGTAGAACGGGCCGAGGTCGTCGCGGCGGGCTGGCACGATCAGAATTTTCGCAACCGGGCGGCGCGCCCGTCCAGCGGGTACCGCCGCCTACGGCGCGGCGGGGTGAGCGGCGACGAGCAGGAGCGCGTCGAGGAGACGCCACCAGTCCGGCTCGGCGAGGTCCCGGCCCGTCGCGTGCGCCAGCGCGGCCAGGGCGGCGACAAGCCGGGCGGAGAGCTCATCGGCGTCCGTGCCGAGCGCCGTGGCCATGGCCGTGACGGCCTGGCGGAACCTGGCGGTGCGCCCGAGCCGGACGAGCGAGGCGGGCACCCCGGGGGTAGGCTGCCCCGGTCCCTGGCCGCCCTCGTCGGGTGCGAGCGTGATGAGCAGCCGCGTGCCCAGCGCGCCGGCCAGCCGGGTCAGCGCCGCGGCCGTCGGGTTGCCCCGGCCGTTCTCCAGGTTGGCGATGTAAGGCACCGACAGGCCCGCGTCCGCCGCGACCGACGCCACGGTACGGCCCGCCGCGGTGCGCCGGGCCCGCAGCTGACGGCCGATCGCCTCGTGCTCCACCTTAACCGCTCCTGTCTTGTCAGAAGATAAATGATGAAGGTTATTCTATGAGAATAGCCTTCAGGAGGGTGCGCTGGTGTTCCAGGCCCTGCGAGTCCGGGACTTCCGGCTGCTGTGGGGCGGCGGCCTGGTCAGTTCCGTGGGCTCATGGCTCCTGGTGCTGGCCGTCCCGGCGCACATCCTCGCGGTCACCGGCTCGCTGCGCGACACCGGGCTTACCTTCGCCGCGCAGTACCTGCCGCAGCTGGTCCTCGGCCCGGTCGCGGGAGCCGTCGCCGACATCTGCGACCGGCGGCGCCTGATGATCTGGACGAACCTGTGCTGCGCGGGCGCGGTGGCCGTCATGCTGCTCGGCACCGCGCCGGGACGGTACTGGGTGCTGTACGCGGCGCTGGCCGCCGAGAACGCCGGCACCGTGTTCTGCGCGCCTGCCTGGCAGGCCCGCGTGCCGGCGGTGGTCGGCACCGGCCCGTTGCTGGCCAGCGCCAACTCGCTGGCGACGGCAACCAGCGGGGTCGTCCGGCTGGTCGGCGGCCCGCTCGGCGGGTTCCTGCTTGAGGCACGGGGGATCAGGTGGCTGATCTGCGCGGACACTGTGAGCTACCTGGTGGCGGCCGCCGCCATCACGCTGACGTCTCGGTCCGGCGGCCAGCGACCGGGCCGGGCCGCCTCGCCCGGCGTCATTGCCCGCGATCTCGCCGCGGGGCTGCGGCTGCTGCGCGGGCAGCCGACCGCGCGTGCCCTGCTGCCCGTCATGGTCATCTTCCTGACCGCGAACGCGGCGCTTGGCGCCGTGCTCATCCCCTTCGGGATCAGGCGACTCGGCGGCAGCGGGCACACTGGGCTGCTGCTGGCCTGCCTGGGGGCGGGCTTCCTGCTCGGCGCCCCGGTCATCCGCGGGCTGCTGGACCGGGCCGGGACCGCGGCCCTGCTGGCCGGCAGCCTCACCGTGACCGGGGGCGGGTACGTCGCGCTGTTCACCGCGTCGTCCACGGCCACGGCGCTGCCCGCCGCGGTCGCCGTCGGCATGTCCGGCTCCATGGCGCTGGTGACCGCGCAGACCGCGCTGCAGCGGGTGATTCCCGGCGCGGCGCTGGGCCGGGTCAGCGCGGTGTTCCTCACCGCGGAGGCGGCGGCCACCCTGGCCGGCTCGGTTGCCGGGCCGTTCCTCGCCCAGGCGGCGGGCCTGGCGGCGGTGGCCGTCGCGGCCAGCTTGACCACTCTCGGCGCGGCCGGGCTGGCGGTGCGCACCGTCCCGCGGCGTACGCCTGAAGACCGAGTCCAGGTTCAGCCTGCCGGGCGACGCGGAAGCGCCGGTCGCGCGCCTAGCATCGCTGTCATGAGCACTCCTGTCCTCGCTGACACGGAAGTCCGCGCCCGGCCGGCCACCCTCCGGCCGTACCTGCTCGGCGCCCTCGCGGCGCTGTCGGTCGGCGCGGCGGCCATCCACTTCGCCGTCATCTTCGGGCACTTCGCCGAGTACACGCTGTACGGCGTGTTCTTCCTGGTGCTGTCCTGGGCGCAGCTGATCTGGCCCGCGGTCCTGCTGTGGCGGCCGTCCCGGCCGTGGCTGTGGGCGGGGATCGGCGGGAACGCCCTCGTGCTGGCTACGTACGTGGCCTCGCGTACCGCCGGGCTGCCGTTCGGCCCCGACCTGCACAAGCCGGAGGCCGTCGGTGCGCTTGACGTGATGAGCTGCGTGCTTGAGGCGGGGCTGATCGCCGGGTGCGCCGTCCTGCTGTGGCGCCCGTCGCTCGCGGACCGCCCGGCGCGCCAGCGGGGCGCCCTGGCCAGCGCGGCCGCGCTCATCGCGGTTCCCGCCGCGGTGATCGCGGCGACCACCGCGGTGCTGACGCCCGGCTGGGCCGGGCCGGAAGGGCCGGCCGGGATGGCGGCGAGCATGGCGTCGTCAAGCGCGTCCTCATCGGGCGCGTCGTCGTCAGGCGCGCTCAGCCCGGCGGGCATGGGCGACATGGGCACCACCGACGGCCTGCCGGACATGCAGATGTACGGCTCGTCCGCGGCGCCGACCGCGGCGCAGGTGACGGCCGCCGCGCGGCTAATCCAGCAGACCGGCGCCACGCTCAAGCGGTACGCGAACGTGCAGGCGGCGTTCGCCGCCGGGTACACCTACGTGCTCAAGACCAACGGCGAGGAGCACCTGCTCTACGACGGCCCCAACCCCGCCTACGCGGGCCTCGACCCGCAGCACCCCTCATCGCTCGTGTACGCGATCAACGTGCCGCACCACGCGCCGATCCTGCTCGGCGCCATGTACATCATGGGCGATCGGCAAAACGGCCCGCAGGTCGGCGGGGGCCTCACCCGGTGGCACTCGCACCTGGTCACCTGCGTCGGCGGGCAGCAGACCATCGCCGGCTTCGGCGTGCAGCTGCGCGGCGGCTGCAACCCGGCCACCTGGCAGGACCGCTACACCTCGCAGATGCTGCACGTCTGGGTGGTCCCCTACCCGGGCGGCGTCTTCTCCGACGACCTCAGCGCCGCGGCGACCAGCTCCGCGGTCCAGGCGGTGCTCGCGAGGGAACGGGCGACCTGCCTACAGGCGGTGAGCTCGGGCGGAGGGGGGGAGTATCGTGCGAGCAGCCAGGCGAGGGCGGCGGGCAGGTGCGCCTGCCACCACCAGCTGTCGTGGCCGCCCGCCCACTCCCGGTGGGCGTACGCCATCCCGGCCCGGTCCAGCCGCGCCGCCCACTGGCCGGTGCTGCGGCGGAAGCCGGGCTCAAGCGTCCCGGCCGCCAGGTAATGCCGCACCGGCCGGGACGCGCGGGCGACCCGGCTGCGGGACCACGCCTACGCTGAGCGCGGCGACGCCGCGGAACACCTCGGGCCGCCGCTGGGCCGCGGCGACCGCCCACGCCGCGCCGTTGGAGAAGCCGGCCGCGGTCCACGGCCGCGGCGCCACCGGGTAGCGGCCTGCCGCCCAGGGGATGACTTCGTCGGTGACGAACGACAGGTGCGACGCGAACCGCCGTGACTTGTGCCGCGGCAGGTACTCAAGGCTGCGCAGGTCAGCCTTCGGCCGCTTCGCCGGGTCGTGGACGGACGCGTTGTGCACGCCGACCAGGATCACCGGCGGGGTCGTCCCGGCCAGGATCGCGGCCTCCAGGCCCGGAGCGAACGACAGCGCCGACTGCCCGTCGGCCAGCAGGCACCCCGGCAGCGGGCCGCCGTCGCCCGCGCCGGGCGGCAGGTACACGGTCACGCCGCGCGCCCGGCCGAGCGCCGCGGACTCGAGCACGTGCTCTTGCACCTGCCCGGCCAGCGGGTCCGCGCGAGCCGGCGCGGGAGCGGCGGGCCCGCGGAAGACGAACGGCTCCCCCACGACGTGGCCGAGCAGCGTGTCGCCGTCCCCGGTGACGGTAACCATGAGCGTGATCACCGCCTCGTCCAGCCGGCGCACCCGGGCCGAGGCCTCCCACAGGCCCGCCGCGCCCTCAACGGGCCAAAGCGGCATCTGGATCCCGCTGGCCAGGCTCGCCCTGGTGGCCTCGCCTCGCCACAGGACGTGCAGCACGTCGCCTTCCGCCCAGGCCGCCAGGTGCTGCCGCCGAGCCGTGACTCAAGCGCGGCGATGTCCCGCGGGCACCAGACCCGCACTAGTTCCTCGCCGTCAGGCAGCCCGCCGTCGGCGTACCGGCGGGCGGCTCGCTCCCGGTTGGCGGGCAGCAGCGCCAGGAACCGCGCGGTGACGGTTTCCCGGCCGGCCGCGGCCCGTTCGGCGTCGGTGACCAGCCAGTCTCCGGCCGCGACCCGCTCGCCGTGCTGTTCACTCTCCCAGACCCCGAGCCGGTCCCGGCCCGCGCCCGCAGCTCGCGCCCATACCCGCACTGTAGACCGGGACGGCCGCACTGGACAGCCGTGCGGCGGCCGCCCAGCGCAACCGCAGTACCTCGCGCGGCCGGGTGCCGCGGTGCCGTCAGGCCCCCGCCCCGCTCGTATGGCTAGCCCTACCCGGTTACGGCGACTGACCGCAATGACTCCGCGCCGCCGGTCGGGTTCGCTTGAAGCGGTCAGTGGTTCCAGTGAACGCCCGGCGAGCGAGCCGGCGGTGCGAGATGGCGAGCGATGACTTCCCAGCAGGTACTGAACTTGAATACGGCGGCCCTTCCCGCCACGGCGCCGGTGGTGCTGCACGAGGTGACCAAGCGGTTCGGTCGCGGCCGCAGCGCGGTGACGGCCCTCGACCGGGTGTCGCTGACCTTGCCCGCCGGGTCGTTCACCGCGGTGCTCGGCGTGTCCGGGTCGGGCAAGTCGACGCTGCTGCAGTGCGCGGCCGGACTCGATCAGCCAAGCTCGGGCACCGTGCGGCTGTGCGGCGCTGAGCTGGCCAAGCTGTCTGACCGGCGGCGGACGCTGCTGCGCCGCCAGCGGGTCGGCTTCGTCTTCCAGGAGCTGAACCTGGTGCCCGAGCTGACGGTGGCGGAGAACATCGCCTTGCCGTTGCGGCTCGGACGCCGGCCCGTCAGCCGGGACGCCATCGTGCAGGCCGCGGCCCGCGTCGGCCTGCAGCCGGCGCAGCTGCGACGGCTGCCGTCGCAGCTGTCCGGCGGGCAGCAGCAGCGGGCGGCGATCGCCCGGGCGCTGATCGTCGGCCCGGAGGTGATCTTCGCCGACGAGCCGACCGGCGCCCTAGACCCGTACACGGCCGACGGGGTGATGCGGCTGCTGCGCGAGGCGGCGGCCGGGACGACCGTGGTGATCGTCACGCACCAGCCGGAGGTGACCCGGTTCTGCGACCAGGCGGTGTTCCTGTACATGGGGCAGGTCGAGGCGATCACCGGCATGCCGGAACCCGCGGCTGTCGCGGCGCGGCTGCACGCGCTCGGCGAGCGAGTCGGCCGCGGTGCCCGGTGAACGGCGGCTGGATGCTCGCCGGGCTGCGCCGCTCCCCTGGCCCGCTGATCGGCACGCTGGCCGCGGCGGTGACGGCGGCCACGCTCAGCGTCGCGGCGCTCGGCGTCGCCACGGCGCGCACGCCGTCACCGCTCGGCCGGCTGCGCCGGCGCCGACGTGGTGGTGGCCGCAAGCACGCAGCTGCGGGTCACCACCGGCAGCGGCGACTCCGCCCAGACGCAGACCGTCCCGCTGCCGGCCTACCGGGGCGTGCCCGCCGGCCTCGCGGGCCAGCTCGCCCGCGTGCCGGGCGTCGCCTCGGCGGCCGGGGAGTCCGGGTTCCCCGGCGGCACCGTCCGCCCGGGCCTGGTGGACCTGGTGGCCGTCAAGGCCGCCCCCGGGGTCAGCGCGGACACGCTGGCCGCCCGGGTCAGGACCAGCCTGCACGGCGGCGCCGGGTACACGATCGCCACCGGCGCTGGCCGCGCTGAACTCGCCGACCCGGAGCTCGCCGTGCAGGCCGCCAACGGGCATGCGCTCGGCATCGCGGTGATCCCGCTGCTCATCGTCATCGCGCTGTTCACGCTGGGCGCCACGACCGCGCTCTCGGTCGACCTGCGCCGCCGCCGGTTCGCGCTGCTCCGCGCGGTCGGCGCCACCCGGGGCCAGGTGCGCCGCGCGGTACTCGCCGAGCAGGCGCTGCTCGCGGTCGCCGGCGGGCTGCTCGGCTACCTGCCCGGCACGCTGCTCAGCGTGCTCGCCGTCGGCGCGCTGGCTTCGCACGGCCTGCTGCCGCCCGGGTCGACGGCGGTGCAGAGCGGCTGGTTCGCGCTGCTCGGCTGCGCGGTCACCCTGCCGGCCTGCCTGCTGTCCGCGCTGCTGGCGGCGCGCCGGGCCGCGCGGACCAGCCCGGCCAGGGCCGTGCGCGAGGCCCAGGCCGACCGAGCCCGGCCGCATCCGGTCCGCGTGCTGCTCGGCCTGGCCGCGGCGGCGGGGGCGGCCGTGCTCGCCGTCCTTGGCCTGCGGCAGAACGGCCCCGGCGCTGAGGCGGCCCTCGCGCTGCCGCTGCTCGCATCCGGCATGACGGCGGTCACCCTGCTCGGCCCGGCGCTGGTCGCCGCGACGGCGGCGCTGCTGCGGCCGCTGGCCGGCGCCAGCCCGGCCGCCCGCCTGGCCCTGGCGGGCATCTGGCGGATGCCGCGCCGCACCGCCTCCGCCGTTACCCCCGTGGCCCTCGCCGTCGCCATGATCGGCGCGATCGCGTTCTTCGGCACCAGTGTCGCGCACGCCGCCGCGGCCCAGTCCGGGCAGGCGGTCACCGCCGGCCAGGTGCTCAGCGGGACCGGCCTGGACGACAAGGTGCTCGCCGCGGCGCGGGCACTGCCGGGCGTGCGCGCCGCCGCCGGCCTCTCCGCGCTGCAGCTCGGGGTCACCGACTCAGACCTGGAGTACATCGGCGGCGAGGCGGTCTCCGCCGGGCCGCTCGGCCAGCTCCTGGACCTCGGCGTGACCCGTGGTGACCTGTCGCGGCTGGCCCCTGGCCAGGTCGCGGTCAGCACGGTCGAGGCGTCATCGAGCGCGATGGGCGTGCACCCCGGCTCGCGGGTGACCGTCTACCTGCCGGACGGCACCCCGTACCGGGCGACGGTCAGCGCCATCTACCAGCGCTCCCTCGCCCTCGGCGACATCATCATCCCCGCCGCGGCGGCCGGCGGCCACACCGGCGCCCCGCAGACCTACGGGCAGGTCCTGGTCAGCGGCGGAAGCCAGCGTCAGCTCACGGCCCTCGCCGCCGCCCATCCCGGCGCCCGGCTGGCCAGCCGGGAGCTCTACAACGCCCAGGTCGCGCAGAACGCCCAGCAGAACAACTTCGTCAACCTGCTGATCCTCGGCATCCTCGCCGCGCTCGCCGCGGTCACGCTGGTCAACACGCTCGCGGTGGCCACGTTTGAGCGGCGTGGCCGGGTGCGGCTGGTGGCCGCCGTCGGCGCGACCACCCGGCAGCTGGCCTGGTCGTTCGGCTGGCAGGCGCTGTTCGTGACGGTGGTCGGGGTGGCGTCCGGCGCGGCGGTCTGCGCCGGCACGCTGATCGGCCTCACCCGCGCCGTCACCGGCAGCGCGGCACCGTACATCCCGGCCGGCCCGGCGGCGCTGCTCATCGCCGCCGTGGCCGCCCTCACCCTCGGCGCGGTGCTGACGTCGTTCGCGGCGATAACCCGCCGCGAGAATAGCCCCGCGTGAATTGCACGGTGAATTCAATGTCAAAGGGGATGCCGGAAAGGCGAGAGATTTGCTAGAGTGGGGATTCTCTGCCCACGCAGGAAAGGACAGCTTACTCTTGTCCCAAGTGAATAATAACACGGTCGAGGAATTGACGTCAAATAGCGCGGCCGGAACGGCCGAACTGGCCGGGGAGCAGGCCTACCTGACGCTGCTTTACGAGCGGCTTGACGCGCTGCGGGCCGCCACCGGGCAACGGCTCGCCGCGGTGCGCCTCGGCCCGACCGCGGAGAACGACCAGGGATGGTCCGAGCGCGAGTCGTTCGCCCGGGAGTACCAGGACCGCACCGCGGAACTCGACGCGGCGGAGCGGAACCTGTGCTTCGGGCGGCTGGACTTCGACGAGGGCGCCCGGCTGTACATCGGCCGGCTTGGCCTGCGCAGCGAGGACCACGAGCGGCTGCTCATCGACTGGCGGGCCCCCGCCGCCGAGCCGTTCTACCGCGCCACCGCCCGGGAGCGGCACGGGGTGACCCGGCGCCGGCACCTGCACACCGCGGGGCGGCGGGTGGTGAGCCTGGACGACGACGTGCTCGACCTGGACGCGGTCGATGAGTCCCGGCTGACCGGGGAGGCCGCGCTGCTCGCGTCGCTGCGCCGCGGCCGGACCGGGCGGATGGGCGACATCGTCGCCACCATCCAGGCCGACCAGGACCGCGTCATCCGCGCGGACCCGGGCGGAATCCTCGTCGTCGAAGGCGGGCCGGGCACCGGGAAAACCGTTGTCGCGCTGCACCGCGCCGCTTATCTTCTCTATACGCACAGAAAGCGGCTGGCGCGGCGCGGAATTCTCGTCATCGGCCCGAGCGCCACCTTCCTGCGTTATATCGACCAGGTGCTGCCGTCACTCGGCGAGAATGACGTCGTGCTGGCCACCGCCGGCTCCCTGTTCCCCGGCGTCGACCCGGCCGGCACGGACACGCCGCGGGCCGCCCGGGTGAAGGGCAACGCGAAGATGGCGGACGTCCTGGCGAGGGCCGTCACCGCGCTGCGCCGGGTGCCGGCCGCCGCCATCGAGATCAAGGTGGACGGCGCCGTCTACCAGCTCACCCCCCAGGTCTGCCAGCAGGCCCGCGACCAGGCGGAGGAACTGCGCGACGACGACACCGGAGACCCGCTGCCGCACAACGCCGGCCGCCGCGTTTTCACCAGCGTGGTGACGCGCGAGCTGGCCAGCCAGCGGGCGCACGGCCAGCGGGCACTGCCGCCGGACGATGAGGAGGAGCTGCGCGCCGAGCTGGCCGCCGCCCCGGCCGTCCGCGGCGTGCTCGACCTGCTGTGGCCCGAGTTCACGCCCCAGCAGCTGCTCACCCGGCTCTACCGGCAGCCCGCCCTGCTCGACCTCGCCGACGACGAGCGCGCCGCCATCACCAGGGACACGCCGGGGCCGTGGACACCCGCCGACGTTCCGCTGCTCGATGAGCTCGCCGAGCTGCTCGGCCCCGTCGAGGCCGCGCACCAGGCGGCCGCGCGCCGGCGGGCCGCCGCCGCGGCCGAGCAGGCCGAGGCGCTCGAGTACGCGGCGCAGCTGGTGGAGAAGCTCACCGAGGACGGGGCCATCGCCGTGCCGTTCCTGGAGAAGGACGATTTCACGGCGTGGATCGCCGGCCGCAACGCCGCGCCTGCGGCAGGCGGCGAGCTCACCGAGCGGGCGCGCCGCGACCGGACCTGGGCCTACGGGCACGTGATCATCGATGAGGCGCAGGAGCTGTCCGCGATGGACTGGCGGATGGTGCTGCGCCGCTGCCCGGCCCGGTCGATGACCGTCGTCGGCGACCTGGCGCAGACCGCCGCCCCAGGCGGCGCCGACTCCTGGGCCCAGGTACTCGACCCCGTTGCCCCGGGCCGCTGGCGCACCGCGCGGCTGACCGTCAACTACCGCACCCCGGCCCCCGTCATGGCACTGGCGGCCGCGCTGCTGCCACCGGGCACCGAGCCGCCGCTGTCGGTCCGCGACTCCGATGAGGGCCCGTGGCAGGCGGACGCCAGCGACCTGGCCCAGCTGGTACTGCGCGAGACGCTGCTGATCGGCACCGGGCGGGTGGCGGTGATCGCGCCGCCGGCCCGCGTCGCGCAGGCCGCCGCGACACTCGGCATCCCCGCGGGGCCAGACCTGGACGCGCCGGTGGCGGTGCTCACCCCGGCGCAGGCCAAGGGACTCGAGTTCGACTCGGTGATCGTCGTGGACCCGGAAGGCATCGAGCAGGCGTCACCGCGCGGCCGCGCGGACCTGTACGTCGCGCTGACCCGGACCACCCGCAGGCTCGGCCTCGTCACTCCCGGCTAGCCGCCCCGGCGACCCCTCGTGCGCTGCTTGCCGGTCGCAGGCAAAGCGAGTCACCCGGGCTTTCGCCCAATGCGGCGAGTGTTGCCCCGATTCACCGGGATTGCGCCCAGGGGGCCGGGCGTGGCGCCGGCACGGGCGGGATCCTCCGGTTAACGGGTAAACCTTGTTTATCGGGAAGGTTCCGCACGTGTGGCACGTGCGGAACCTTCCCGAAGAGCGGAATTTACCCGTTAACCGCCACTGCGGAGATCATCGTCGCGTCTCGTGTAACAGCAGCGCGGCGAGGGGAGGAAGAGCCGGGGAGGCAACCAGGTCCGCGAGGCCTGATGGCCGTGCTCGCCGCCATGCAGGTCAGCTGAGCCGGTACTCCCAGCCTTCCCGCCAGGCGAAGTCCTGGCCGGCCAGGTCTTCCAGCGTGATGCCGTCGATGAAATGGTCAAGGCCCCACCAGGTGGCGGCGTGCCCGATGACCAACACCCGCCGGCCGCTCCAGCGCGGCGGCAGGTCGCCGAGGAACCGGCCGACCCGGGCGACGGCCTGCCGCTTAGCAGGTGCGCCCCCGCTCAGGCGACGGCCGCGGCCAGGGACAGGCCCGCCATGACGAGCATGATGACCGCGGCGACCCGGGTGATCCAGGTCAGCGGGATGACCTTGAGCAGGCCGCGGCCGCCGACGATGGCGAGAGCGGCGACCGCCCACAGGGCGAGCACGGCGCCGGCCCCGACCGACAGCGGGTCGTGGAAGCGGGCGGCGAGGCTGGCGGTGGCGATCTGGGTCAGGTCACCGAACTCGGCGACCAGGATGACCCCGAAGCTCGTCCAGGCGACCCGCCAGAAGCCGGGCTCCTTGCCGTGCAGCTCGACGTGCTCATCGCCGGCCTCGTGGCGGCCCCGCAGCAGCAGCACCGCGCCGGCCGCGAACGCCACGGCGACCACCGCCTCCACCGGGCGGTGCGGCAGCAGCGCGATCAGCGAGCCGGCCGCGACGGCGAGCGCGGCGTGCACGGCGAACGCCGCGGCCACCCCGGCGAACACCCACGCGGGCCGGTACCGGCTGCCAAGGACCAGGCTGGCCAGCGCCGTCTTGTCCGGCAGCTCGGCGGGGAAGATGACGGCGAACACGGTCGCCGCGATGGCCAGGCTCATCGGGATCGGCGCTCCTTTTCGGGTCCGGGCCGCGCCGAGCCCCCGGGGAATGCGGAAGGGGACGGTCCGGCGCGGCAGTCAGTGCGGCTACGGCCCGAAGGTCTCGCTCAAGCCTGGCGGCTCCCGGGCGCCGGGTCCCGCTACGCGGGACCAGCATGTCGACGGTCCGGCTGAAGAGCTACTCCCCTTCGCTTCGCCCAGTATAAGCCGCTGACGAGCCGGAGCATTCCGCGCGCCGCCGGCGGCCGCCCGGCATACTCCTGAGCACGCGCGACCACCGCGCGGATACCGTTGCCCTGTGCGCCGTCCCACGGAGGAGACACAATGACCAAGGCCGCGAGCACCGACGTGCCGTCGCCCGCCGCCGACAGCCACGGCCTGATCCGGGTGCACGGCGCACGGGAGAACAACCTCAAGGACATCAGCGTCGAGCTGCCCAAGCGCCGCCTGACGGTGTTCACCGGCGTGTCAGGCTCTGGCAAGAGCTCACTGGTGTTCGGCACGATCGCCGCGGAGTCGCAGCGGCTGATCAACGAGACCTACAGCGCCTTCGTGCAAGGCTTCATGCCGACGCTCGCCCGCCCGGACGTGGACGTGCTCGACGGGCTGACCACCGCGATCATCGTCGACCAGCAGCGGATGGGCGCCGACCCGCGCTCCACCGTCGGCACCGCCACCGACGCCAACGCGATGCTGCGCATCCTGTTCAGCCGCCTTGGCAAGCCGTACGTCGGCCCGCCGCAGGCGTTCTCCTTCAACGTCGCGTCCGTCAGCGGGGCGGGCGCGGTCGCCTTCGAAAAGGGCGGCAAGACCGTGAAGGAGCGGCGCAGTTTCAGCATCACCGGCGGCATGTGCCCGCGCTGCGAGGGCCGCGGCTCGGTCTCCGACATCGACCTGGCGCAGCTGTACGACGACGGCAAGTCGCTGAACGACGGCGCGCTCACCATCCCCGGCTACACCCCCGGCGGCTGGGGCTACCGGCTCTACAGCGAGTCAGGGTTCTACGACCCGGGCAAGCCCATCGGCAAGTTCACCAGGAAGGAACTGCACGACTTCCTGTACCACGAGCCGGTCCGGATGAAGATCGGCGGCATCAACCAGACCTACGAGGGCCTGGTCCTGCGGCTGCAGCGGTCCATCCTGTCGAAGGACCCCGAGGCGATGCAGCCGCACATCCGCGCCTTCGTGGAGCGCGCCGTCAAGTTCACCACCTGCCCGGACTGCGACGGCACCCGGCTCGCCGCGCACGCCAGGTCAGCCAAGCTGGGCGGGATCAGCATCGCCGGCGCGTGCGCCATGCAGATCAGCGACCTGGCCGGCTGGGTGCGCGACCTGGCCGAGCCGTCGGTGGCGCCGCTGCTGGCCACACTGGGCCGCACCCTCGACTCGTTCGCCGAGATCGGGCTCGGCTACCTGTCACTCGACCGGCCGTCGAGCACCCTGTCCGGCGGCGAGGCGCAGCGGGTGAAGATGATCCGCCAGCTCGGCTCCTCGCTCACCGACGTCACCTACGTCTTCGACGAGCCGACCATCGGCCTGCACCCGCACGACATCCAGCGGATGAACGGGCTGCTGCTCCGCCTGCGGGACAAGGGAAACACGGTGCTGATGGTGGAGCACAAGCCGGAGGCGATCGCGATCGCCGACCACGTCGTCGACCTCGGCCCCGGCGCCGGCGCGGCGGGCGGCAGCGTCTGCTTCGAGGGCAGCGTCGCCGGCCTGCGGTCAAGCGGCACCGTCACCGGCCGCCACCTGGACGACCGGGCCAGGCTCAAGGAGAAGGTGCGCACCGCGACCAGGGTGCTCGAGGTCCGCGGCGCGAGCACGCACAATCTCCAGAACGTGAGCGTGGACATCCCCCTCGGTGTGCTGTGTGTCATCACCGGGGTGGCCGGGTCCGGCAAGAGCTCGCTGATCCACGGGTCGATCCCGCGGGGCGCCGGCGTCGTGTCGGTCGACCAGGGCGCCATCCGCGGCTCCCGGCGCAGCAACCCCGCGACCTACACCGGGCTGCTCGACCCGATCCGCAGCGCGTTCGCCAAGGCGAACAACGTGAAGCCGGCGCTGTTCAGCGCCAACTCCGAGGGCGCCTGCCCGAACTGCAACGGCGCCGGCGTCATCTACACCGACCTGGCGATGATGGCCGGGGTGGCCACCGTGTGCGAGGTGTGCGAGGGTAAGCGGTTCGACGCCGCGGTGCTCGAGTACAAGCTCGCCCGGGGGGAGTGAGCCGGGACATCAGCGAGGTGCTCGCCATGCCGGCCGACGAGGCCGCGGCGTTCTTCGCCGCGGGCGAGGCGAAGAACCCGGCGGCGCACGCCATCGCGGCCCGGCTTGTCGACGTGGGACTCGGCTACGTGAGCCTCGGCCAGCCGCTGACCACGCTGTCCGGCGGCGAGCGGCAGCGGCTCAAGCTGGCCACCCACATGGCGGGCAAGGGCGGGATTTACGTCCTTGACGAGCCGACCGCCGGGCTGCACCTGGCCGACGTCGAGCAGCTGCTCGGGCTGCTCGACCGGCTGGTCGACTCCGGCAAGTCGGTCATCGTCATCGAGCACCACCAGGCGGTGATGGCGCACGCCGACTGGATCATCGACCTGGGCCCGGGCGCCGGCCACGACGGCGGCCGGGTCGTCTTCGAGGGCACGCCCGCCAACCTGGTCGCCAGGCGCTCAACCCTCACCGGCGAGCACCTCGCCGCGTACACGCGATTGAGGTGAGAGGAGCGCGAGCTTGCTCGCGGTCCCGAACCGATTGAGCGTGTCGAAGCCGGCGCAGCCGGCGAATACGTCGGCGGCTGAGCCCAGGTAGGCGGTAGGGGCGGACGGGCCGGATGGGCGGGCTGGCTGGGAGAAAGTGGTCACCGGGAACTCGCCGGGATTGGCTATTGGGCCAGGTCCACTTCCCGGGTAGGTTCGATCCACGTGACCACTACGAGCATGCCGCCAAACACCGCCCCCGCCAGGCCAGCCGCCGCGCGCGACGGAGCAGCCGCACGCCGAGAGTCGCTCCCTGCGTGCTGACCGGTTCCCTGGTCCGCCTCGAGCCGCTGTCGGCCGGCCACGTTCCCGGCCTGATGCGCGCCGCGGAGGAGGACCGCTCCGCCTACGCCTGGACACTCGTCCCCCGGGCCGGCGAGGTGGCCGACTACGTGGCCGCCCAGCTGACCAGGCCGGGGCTGACACCGTTCGCCCAGGTCCGGCTGCGCGACGGCGCCGCAGTGGGCTGCACGGCCTACTGGAACACGCGGACCTGGCCGGAGTCGGATGACCCGTTCGCAGTCGAGATCGGCTGGACCTGGCTGGCCGCGTCGGCGCAGCAAACCGGGATCAACGCCGAAGCCAAGCTGCTGCTGCTCACCCACGCGTTCGAGACTCTCAGGCTGGCCCGGGTAGACCTCAAGACCGACGCGCGCAACCAGCGGTCACGCCAGGCCATCGAGCGCCTCGGCGCCCGCTTTGAGGGGGTGCTGCGCAGCTGGTCGCCATCACACGTACCGGGCGAGGAGGGCAAGATGCGCGACAGCGCCATGTTCTCGCTTATCGCTGCCGAGTGGCCGGACGTCAAGTCGCACCTGGCCGGCCGCGTCGCGAGGGCACGGGGCTGACGAGCGCGTTACCGGCCGATCTCCGGCGCGTCGAGCAGGCGCAGCCAGCTGCCGTCCGGCTGCCTGCGGGCGACCTGCGCGCGGAAGCCCGCCCCGTCCTTCGCCACCGTGGCGGTGAGCGCGATGTCGCCGCTGACCAGCGCGGGCACTGGCTCCTCCGGCTCGAAGTGCGGCATGCGGGGCAGCGCCTGCTCCCAGAACGCGGCGATGGCGTCCCGGCCGGCGGTCTGGCTACCCGGCGGGTAGGCCATCACGGCCTCCTCCTCGTACAGGGATGCGATCCCCGCCGCGTCCTTGGCGTTGGCGTACTCGACGAACAGCCGGGTGATGTCCTCCGGCCGCCCTGCCTTCTGTTGTTCGGCCTTCTTCTGCTGGGCCTTCTTCTCGTGACTGTTCATGCCTCCAGCCTGCCCGCAGCACAATGAGAAGTCCAACAGATAGTTCTTCTTTAAACTAGAATCACTGGTTATGGAACTTCGTCAGCTTGAGTACCTGGTCGCGGTCGCCGAGGAGGCGAACTTCACCCGCGCCGCGCAGCGGGTGCACATCAGCCAGTCCGGGGTCAGCGCGCAGGTGCGGGAGCTCGAGCGGGACCTGGGCGCGACGCTGATCGACCGGTCCTCGCGCGCCGCCCGGCTCACCGGCGCGGGGGCGGCGGCGCTGCCGCACGCCCGGGCCGCGCTCGCGGCCGCCGCCGCGCTGCGCCAGGCGGTCGGCGAGGTCAGCGGGCTGATCAGCGGCCGGCTCGTGGTCGGCATGGTGACCGCGTGCACCGTTCCCGGCCTGTTCGAATCCCTCGCGCTGTTCCACGGCGCGCACCCGGGCGTCGCGGTCACCCTGGCCGAGGACGAGTCCGCCGCGCTCATCGACCGGGTCCGGTCAGGCACCGCCGACCTGGCGCTGATCGGCGCCGCCGGCGCCCCGCCGCCCGGCCTGGAGGCACTGACCGTGGCCAGCGAGCGGCTCACGGCCGCCGCCGCGCCTGGCCACCCCCTGCTGGCCGGCCGCGGCGAGGTGACCCTCGCGGACCTGGCCGGGTACCCGGTGGTGTGCCTGCCCGTCGGCACCGGCATCCGCGCCACCCTGGACGCGGCCTGCGCCGCGGCGGGCGTCCGGCTTGACGTCGCCCTGGAGGCCAGCGCGCCGGGTACGGTCGCCGACCTGGCCGCCCGCGGCCTCGGCGTCGCCGTGCTGTCGGAGTCGATGACCGCCGCTCACCCGGCAAGGCTGCGCGCCGTGCGGGTCAGCGACGCCGCCCAGCCCGCCGTCCTGGCCCTGGTGTGGAAGCCGGACCCGGGCCCCGCGGCGCGGGAGTTCCTGCGCTGCTGCCGCCAGGCCTTCCCCGCCGTTGCCGCGCCCGCTGACCGCCAGGCTTCTCGCATTGAACCCGGCCGCGGCTGACCGCAGCCGGCCGCTGAGGTGACGGGTGCACCACGCCCCCGTTCTGGAGCTGAGGCATCAGCCGGAACGGGGCGAATGATTTGCCAACCCGGCTCGCGCTAACGCCGTGATCAGCTTGTGCTAACGGCCCCAATGAGCTGGTGCTAGCGCCTGGAAGTGACCGGGTCCGGCTGCTCGCGGGGAACGGGAAGCCGCTCGCCGGGGCGCTCCCCCGGTGCCGTGCGGTCCTCCTGGCCCTGGTCCGCGCCGGGCTCGGCATCGCGCTGATCCCCCGGCTGGGCCGCGCGCCCCTTGGCGACGACCTGGCGGCCGTGCCGGTCGCCGACCCGGTGCCGAGCCGCGAGATCGTCGCGCTGCACCGCGGGTCGATGAGCGACTCGCCCGCCATCGCGGCGCTGCTCACCGCCCTGACCAGCTACAGCCGGGCGGCGGCGGCGGCGATCGTCGCGTAGTTCATGGTGAACGATCCGCCCGCCGCGTCGACGGCCGCGCTCATCCCCGCCAGGACCTGCGCCTGGGCGGGGGCGGGCATCCGGGTGAAGCCGCCGGCGGTGGGCACCAGGTCGAGCCACTCGTCCCTGGTGTAAGGGCGCTCCCAGCGGGACAGCCACTCCTGCGCGGCGCCGAACCCGCCCGCCTGCCGCATCCCGTCGGCCGCCCGCTCGCACCCGCTGCGGTAGGCGTCAAGCGCGGGCCGGTTCCAGAAGGCGCCGAACGGCGAGTCCGGCAGCACCCGCCGGTAGATCTCGCCGAACGCCTCGCGCAGTGCCGCGGGCGGCTCGAAGACGTTCCAGAACACCGCGAGCCGCCCGCCCGGCCGCAGCACAGCGGCGGCCCGCGCCGCGCCCGCAACCGGGTCGACCCAGTGCCAGGCCTGCGCGGCGATGACCGCGTCGAACGAGCGGCCCGCCGGGCTCCCAGTCCTCGAACTTCGCGACCTCGGCCGCGGTACCGCCCCGCCTGGCCAATTCGGCCATCCGCGGGTCGGGGTCGATACCGAGCACCACGGCGCCGGCCGCCTGGAACAGCCGGGAGGAGATGCCGGTGCCGCAGCCGACGTCGAGCACGTCGTGTCCCGGGCTTTCGGCGATGATCCGGTCCACTAGGTCGGCGGGGTAGCCGGGACGGGCGCGGTCGTAGCGGCTGGCGTCGGCGCCGAACCCCTCGGCGACCTGACGGTAGGCGTGCGACGGCCGGCCATCGGGCACCGCCGGGTCGGCGGGCGCCCTCCGGGATGCGGGCTGTTCCTGCGGTTCCGGCGTCCCTGGCGGTAGAGTGACCATGCGCCCACTTTAAATGGGCATGCGCCCACTTGACGACCGTGTTCGCGCACGGCGGAGGAAGGACGGCTGGCCACGTGCCAACAGGAGTGGCGATCCGCGACCCGCGCGGCCAGCTGTTCGACGCGGCGGAACGGGTCCTGCTGCGCGACGGCGCCAGCGCGCTGACCAGCCGGTCGGTCACCGCCGAGGCCGGGGTCGCCAAGGGGGTGCTGCACCGCCACTTCGCCGACTTCGACGCGTTCCTCGCCGAGCTGACGCTAGACCGCGTCACGCGGGTCGCCGCCCTGGCCGCGGCGCTGCGCGAGGCGGCTGGAACCGGGACCGTCGGCGGTAACCTGGCCGCCGCCCTCCCGCAGGTGCTCACCCCGGCGGTGCTCGCGCTGATTCGCCTGGGCATCGCGCGGGACGAGCTGCGCGGCCGGCTGCGCGCCGCCACCGGGTCCCGCCTCCCGCTCGTCTCGGAGTCCACGGCGCTCGTCGCCGGGTACCTCGCCGCCGAGCGGGGCCTTGGCCGCATCGCGGCCGGCGCGGACATCGGCACCCTTGCCCCCACGCTGATCGGCGCCGCGCACCTGCTGTTCGCCGACACCGACAACCCCCCGCCGGACGCCGCCGCCGTCGCCCGCGTCGTTGCCACCGTCCTGGCAGGCGTTACCGCCTGACCCGTCACGGCATTTGCGTTGCCTCCGGGCCGCGGGCCCGCCGGAACCGTTCAGGCCCAGGAAGCCGGTCACGGCACCCGGCGGGACGTCGAGCTGGGCCGGTCGACAGCGACCGTTGAGCCATAGCGCTTGGTCAGCCCGCGGACCTGGATCACTGGCCCGCCGCCTTCCGGTCCTGGCTCGCGCGCAGCGCGGCGGCCAGCCATTCAAGGGCGCGCTGCAGCGACGGGAACGGGCCGCGGCCACTGATGACGGCCGTAAGCTCCCAGTAGCGCTCGATCCGGGGATCAGTGGCGGCCTCCAGCTGGGCCAGCAGCTCAGCCCGGCGCAGGTCACCAGGGGCGCCCGCCAGTATCCGCTCCACGATCCGGGCCGCTTCGGCGGAGTCGGGCGGCACTCCCCGCTGGCGGGCCGCCTCGGCCTCGTCCTGCACCCGCTCGACGTCGGCCAGCCAGGTGCCGGACTGGACCTGGATGCCGACGTCGGCGACGACCCGCCGGACCTGTTCGCGGAAGTCCCTGTCCGCTACCATCTCGGCGAGATCGACCCACGCTTCGACCTGCTCGGCCGACGGGTCATCAGGCAGGTCCGGCGCAGCCGCCCAGCGAGGCAAAGCGCGCCGGGCTGGGGTCCAGCCCGGCGAACACCTCCGCGAGGAAGTCATCGATAATGTGTTGCCGCTCGGCCGCGGACAGTCGTGCCAGCTTGTTGATCATGCCCATCTCCGTTCCGTCGGCAGAGCGCTTCACCACGGCGGCCACGACCGCCCGGCGCAGCCGCAGCGCCCTGATCTCCGTGTCCAGTGCCTCCAGGTGGATGGCGGCCACCTGCGCGGCGGTGACCTGGCCGTCCAGCACGCGCCGGACACTGGCCAGGCTCACGCCCAGCTCCCGCAAGGTGGTCACCAGCTCCAGCCGGGCCACGCAGGCCGCGTCGTACAGCCTGCGGTCGCCGTCAGTCCGCGAGGCCGGCGGCACCAGCCCGCTATCCGACCAGAACCGGATGGTGCGCACCGGCACGCCAACCCGCCTGGCCAGCTCACCGATCGTCAGCAGAGGTCCATCGTTCTCCATGGCGCCAGTCTGGCTCTTCCAGTAACTGGAGAAGCAAATCCCCGGCACCCGGTTCGGCGATGATCTGGTTGCGCAGCGAGCCGGCCTCCTCGACGGCCCTTGCACCTGCACGCCAGCGACGAGCCGAGCCTCGGCAAGGCCGGCGAGTGGTTCGTCGAACGCGGCACTGAGGGAGCGACGTGGCAGCACCCACTGGGTCGAGAACACCGCCCACCAGGCCGGGTAAGCGGAGGAACCCCGACGCCCAGGACCCGCCCGCAATCAGAAGTGCGGATGCAGTCTCACCCGCCGCTCCGCTTGCGCGCCTTGATCTGCAGCTTCGCGGTAAGGTCCATGCCGTCAAGCTAACCGGCATCCAACGAGCAGGAGGAAGCACATGGCCGCGAGCAACCTGGGCGGCACGTTCTCGCTGGCCCCGGACCTCACGGTGCGCCGGATGGGCTACGGGGCGATGCAGCTCGCCGGCCCGGGCGTGCTCGGGCCGCCCGCCGACCGGGACGCGGCCGTCGCGGTGCTGCGCGCGGCGGTGGAACTCGGCGTCAATCACATCGACACCTCCGACTACTACGGCCCCCACGTGACAAACGAGATCATCAGGGAGGCGCTGCACCCCTACCCGGACGAGCTGCGCATCGTGACCAAGGTCGGCGCGTTCCGGGACGCCCAGGGCGGCTGGCCGGCCGCCCGTGCGCCCCATCAGCTCCGTCAGGCGGTGCACGAGAACCTGGACCACCTCGGCCTTGATGCCCTCAACGTGGTCAACCTCCGTCTCGGCGGCTACGGCGGCCCGGAGCCGGGCTCGGTCGCCGAGCCGTTCGGCACGCTCGCGGAGCTCCAGCGGGAGGGGCTGATCAGGCACCTGGGCCTCAGCAACGTCAGCACCGAGCAGTTCGCGGAGGCGCGGTCTATCGCGCCCGTCGTGTGCGTGCAGAACCTTTACAACATCGCCAACCGGGCCGACGACGCCTTCATCGACGCACTGCGCGCCCACGGCGTCGCCTACACGCCGTTCTTCCCGCTTGGCGGCTTCAGCCCGCTGCAGTCCGGCGTGCTCGACGCGGTGGCCGCGCGGCTCGTCAGCACGCCGCTGGCGGTCGCCCTGGCCTGGCTGCTGCAGCGCTCCCCCAACATCCTGCTCATCCCCGGCACGTCCTCCGTCGCGCACCTGCGCGACAACATCGCCGCCGCCGGCCTTGACCTGCCCGCCGACGCGCTGTCGGAACTCGACGGCATCGTCACGGCGTGAGTGCCCGCGGCAACGCGGGCTGACGCCAGCCGGGGGCGGTGCGGTGCGCCCGGTCCCGGCGACACTCCCGCGGCGTCCACCGCGGCGGCGCGCGCGTCCGCGATGATGGTTTCCTGAGCCGCCCCCGCAGGGGGCGCTGAACCGGGGCGGCCGCGCACGTCTACCTGATGACAACGCGCAGCCGTGAGAGGGGACGGACATGACGCAGGTGACGACGCTAGGCCGGGTGCTTGTGCCGGTAGCGGACCAGGACGAGGCGATCGCCTTCTACACGGGCGCGCTCGGGTTCACGCTGACGGCCGACGCGCCGTTCGGCGAAGGGGACCGCTGGGTGGAGGTCACGCCGCCGGGCGGCGGCGCGGCGATCGCGCTGACCCCGCCGCAGGGCCAGTACCAGCCCGGCCGGATGACCGGCATCTCGCTCGGCTCCGCCGACGCGCGCGCCGACTACGCCGAGCTAGCGGCCAAGGGCGTCGACGTGGACGCGGAGACGTGGGGCGGGGACGGGACCGTGCCGCTGGGCTTCTTCTTCCGCGACCAGGACAAGAACCAGCTGATGATGGTGCAGGACTACCCGCAGCAGTAACCGCGGGCCGATACCGGCGCCCTGCCCTGGCGGGTGCCCGGGCAGGGCGTTTCGTATCGCGGCCGGCCCCCGGTTACTCGCGTGCCTGGTCCGCTCCCGCGGCCACCGGGTGGGCCTCCGCGGCCGCGCGCAGCGCGCCGGGCCGCAGCGGGGTTCCAAGCAGCTGGCTGACCAGGGCACGGTGCGAGGCGTGCAGGGTGCGCACCGCGGCCGGGCTGATGCCTGGCTTGGCCGAGGGGACGCCGCCTCTGGCCCGTCCCGGCTTGGTGGGCACCCAGAGATGGCCGGGGTCGCTGCCCTCGAGTTCGGCGACGATCGAAGCCCGGGCGGCGAGCCAGCGGGTCAGGATGTGCACCGTCGCGTTGGTGAGCGGGAAGGACTCCCCGTCGAACTCGGCGCGCGGCTGATCTCCGTCCAGGTGCAGCGCGCGGACGTTGAGTTCCGCCAGTTCCGGCACGCCGCGGCCGGTGTCGGCGACCAGCGCCGCGACGGCGGCGGTACGCAGCGCCGTCATCGCGTTCGCGTGGATCGGCCGCTTGACGGTCAGGTCGTGCAGCAGCGCCTCGGTGTCCCCCGGGGCCAGCTGGAAGCCGCGGGCGGGCGGCTGCCGGTCAAGGCGGGCAGGCTCGCCGATGAACTCCGCGAACGCGTTGACCGAGTCGATCCGCACCCGCATCGAGTTGGGATAGGCAGCCGCTTCCGGTCCGCGGTTGGTGTTACGGGTCCTGGTCTTGCCCGCCGCCGCGTCGGCCAGCCACGCGGCCGCCCGCTCGCCGTCCATCAGCTCGCCCGCGGTCAACGGCCGGCCGCTCGCGCCGTCCTGCTCTTCCGCCCCGTCGGCTGCTCCCCTACCGTCGGCGGCCTGGGCCTGCTGCGCGTGACGCAGGTACTCGCCGAGGTACGTCTTGCGGATCCGCCGGGTGGTCGCCGACAGTCCACGGTCGGCGAGGTGCTGGACGAAGGCGTCGATGGCGTCGCGCGCCGGAGAGCTGGCATCTGGGGCTGGCATGCAGACGACGCTACTCCTCCGACCAGATAACAGTAAGAAAGTGGCCAGGAAAACGCCGACGTGTCGTGCCGTCCTGCTCAACCTCACCTCCGGTGAAAGTCCCCGCCTAGGCGCGGGTTGAGGGTTCTGGCCTTGGTGTTGAGCTTACGCTTCTTGCTGTTATCCGATGGTGCGTCAGAGGAGCGGGGACCTGCCGGAAACAGCGACGGCGCGTTTCGCCGCAATGCGGCTCCGTGGAAAACGGCGGGCGGTTGCATTCGTTTCGCAAGTGCGCGTTCCTGGTAATTGTTGATGTGCGGAAACGCATTTCATCGCGCACGATGGATGCGTGAGCGAGACGACCGGCGCGGGCCACGGCCACCATCCCGGGCACGGCCATAGCAGTGAGCGGCACCACGGCCATGAGGGTCACCACCATGAGCACGAGCACGAGGCGCGGGGCCTTGGCCGGCTGCGGCACCTGGCCCGCCCCCACTCGCACGAGGCGGCAGGCAAGGTGGACGCGGCGCTGGAATCCAGCGCCGCGGGGATGCGCGCGCTGTGGGTCTCCCTCGCGGTCCTCGGCGTCACCGCCGTCATTCAGGCGGCCGTCGCGGTCGCGTCCGGATCGGTGGCGCTGCTCGGCGACACGCTGCACAACGCGGCCGACGCGCTGACGGCGGTACCGCTTGGCGTCGCGTTCATCATGGGCAGGCGGCCGCCGAACCGCCGCTACACGTACGGCTACGGGCGGGCCGAGGACCTCGCGGGCGTCGCCGTCGTCGCGCTGATCCTGGCGTCGTCGGTGCTGGCCGGCTACAGGCGGTCAGCCGCCTGCTGCACCCGCAGCGGGTGGCTGACCTGATCGCGGTGGCCGCCGCGGCACTCGCCGGGTTCGCAGGCAACGAGCTGGCCGCCAGGTACCGCATCAGGACCGGCAGGAAGATCGGCTCCGCCGCGCTGGTGGCCGACGGGCTGCACGCGCGCACCGACGGCTTCACCTCCCTCGCCGTGCTGCTCGGGGCGGGCGGCGTGGCCCTCGGCTGGCACCGGGCCGAGCAGACGCTGCGGGCCGTGCCCGGCTCTCGCGCCCTCGCTGGCGGATAATCCTGTTCGTGAGCACTTACCGGCAGCCGGGCACCGTCGTCACCGACCACCACTTCAGCGTTCCCCTGGATCACGGGCGGCCCGAGGGCCAGCGGATCGAGGTGTTCGCCCGGGAGGTGGCGGGGGTCGGCAAGGCAGGCGTCGGCAAGGCGGGCGGGCGGCTGCCGTGGCTGGTGTTCCTGCAGGGCGGGCCGGGGTTCGCGGCGCAGCGGCCGGTCGGCCGGTCGACGTGGCTGGACCGGGCGCTCGACGACTACCGGGTGCTGCTGCTCGACCAGCGGGGCACCGGGCGGTCGACGCCGCTGACCGCGCGGTCCCTCGCCCGGCTCGGCCCGCCGGCCGCCCAGGCGGAGTACCTGGCGCGGTTCCGGGCCGACTCGATCGTCTTGGACTGCGAGCTGATCCGGCGCGAGCTGTGCGGCGCCGACGAGCCGTGGACGGTGCTCGGGCAGTCGTTCGGCGGGTTCTGCGCGGTCAGTTACCTGTCGTTCGCGCCGCACGGCCTGGCCGGCGCGCTGATCACCGGCGGGCTGCCCGGCCTCGGCACCCACGCCAACGACGTCTACCGGCTCACCTACGCCACGGTCGCCGCCCGCAACGCCGCGCACTACGACCGCTACCCCGGCGACGTCACCTCCGCCCGCGCGGTCGCCGCGCACCTGGCCGGCCGCGACGTGCGGCTGCCGGACGGGTCGCGGCTGACCGTGGAGCGGTTCCAGTCGATCGGCGGGATGCTCGGCCAGAGCGCGGGCAGCCACGAGCTGCACTACCTGCTCGAGGACCCGTGGGACGGCGACGGCGGGCTGTCGGACGCCTTCCTCGGCGAGGTCATGGAACGGACCGGGTTCGCGCGGGCCCCGCTGTACGCGGTGCTGCACGAGGCCTGCTACGCGCAGGGCGCGGCGACCCGGTGGGCGGCGCACCGGGTCCGCGCCGAGTTCCCCGCGTTCGACCCGGCCGGCGCGGTCGACGGCGACGCGCCGCTGCTGTTCACCGGGGAGATGGTCTACCCCTGGATGCTCGACCTTGACCCGGCGCTCACGCCGCTGCGCGAGGCGGCGGAACTGCTCGCGCAGCGCGACGGGTGGCCGCCGCTGTACGACCCGGCGCGGCTCGCCGCGAACGAGGTGCCCGCCGTGGCGGCGGTGTACTTCGACGACATGTACGTTCCCGCGCCGCTGTCGCTGCGCACCGCGGCGGCCATCCGCGGGCTGCGCGCCTGGGTGACCAACGAGTGGGAGCACGAAGGACTGCGGGTCAGCGGCGGCAAGGTGCTCGGCCGGCTGATCGCCATGCTCCGCGGCGAGGCGTGACCCGCCCCTCCCCCAGTCCGCGCGTTCCACGGCGCCGCCGGTCTCGCGGTCGTCGGCGCCGCCCGCTTGTTGCTGTTATCAGTGCGCGGTCGCCCCGCCGCCGGGCGCCCCGCGCGTCAGGTGCGGTCGCCGCGAGCGGGCTCCGGCGCGGAGCCTGGCGCCTCGCCGTCGGCGGTGACGTGCCGCACCCAGGAGGCCAGGGCGGTGACCGAGCGCATGACCGGCTCCTCCCGCCGCTGCACCAGGCCGAATTCCGGGCCGCTCGGCGGGTCGCCGCCGATCTCGACCGGCCGCAGCTCAGGCAGCGTGGCCGGCCCGGCGTAGGCGGGCCAGAAGGCGGCGAGCACCCCGAGCCCGGCCTGGGCCGCGAGCACCCGCGCCTGGATCCCGGTGATCTCCAGCGCGACCCGGTAGTGGCGCAGCCCGGTGTCCCGTATCACCTGGCCGTAGTACTCCCATTCGGCGCTGTCCAGCGGCGCGGCGATCAGGTCGGCGTCCGCGGCCGGGGCGGCCGCGGACCCGGGCGGCGCGGCCAGCGGGTGGGTCCCGGCGGCGAAGAAGACGGCCCGGCTGCGGTGCAGCGGCTGATACCGCACGTCTGACGGCATGTGGCAGTGCATCACGTACGCCAGGTCAGCCTCCCGGGCGCGGATCGCCTCCACCATCTGCCTGCTCGTCCCGAACCGGAGGCACAGGTCGATGTCAGGGTGGGCGCGGGCGAACGGGGCGATGACCTTCCTGAAGAAGAACGCCTGCTCGAACGCGATGCTCACGGCCAGCCGCACGCGCCCCGCCTGGCCCGCGGCCAGCCCGGTGATCTGCGCGCTCAACTCCGCTACGTCGCGCAGCGTGCGCCGGGCGAGTGCGTACAGGGCCTCCCCGGCCGGGGTGAGGTGGGCCCGGCGTTCCCGGTACACGAGCAGCGTGGTGCCGAAGGCTTGTTCAAGGGCTTGGACGTGGAACGACACGGTGGGCTGGCTCAGCCCGAGGCTGCGCGCCGCGGCCGAGTACCCGCCCTGCTCGGCCACGGCGGCGAACACGCGCAGGCGCATGAGTGACAGGTCCGGCGAGCTGGCATGCGAGTCCACGGCTGCTTTCCCTGCCATAGAGAGATTCGATCTACCTATTCAATATGCCAGCTTGCCGCTATGACAGTGCCGGCCTTAGCCTGATCGCAAGGCAAGCGGTACCAGCAGCTGGAGGCAGCAGCCATGACGTTCAGGATCCAGCCGCACGCGCGGTTGCAGGAGTGGGTCGCGGAAGAGCACGGGTACTTCCGTGAGGCCGGGCTTGACTACGTGTTCGAGCAGAGTTACGCCGCGGCGTCGGCCATCACCTCCTCGGTCAGCAGACGCGGGTGAGCTGCCGCCGCAGATCACCCGGGGCGCTTTCGAGGACATGCAGGAGGGCCGTTCCTGCGACATCTCGGCCGCGTGCCACTGGGCGGTGAACGCGTCCGCGTCCACCCGGGGTGCCCGGATGTGGGGTAAGGCGTACTCGGTGACCCCTGGCGGGATCTTCGTGGCCCCGGAGTCGGAGTACCGGCGGCCGGAAGACCTCGCCGGCGTGCCCGTCGGCGTCGGCCACCACTCCGGCAGCCACTACTCGGCCATCCAGGCACTGGAGCGCTACCTCGACCGCGCCCAGCTCACGGTGACCTTCACCGGCTTGCCCAATGACCGCACCCGGCTGATGCTCGAGCGCAAGATCCCCGCGGCGAACGTCTTCGGCGGCCAGTACTACGTGCTGGAACAGCAGGGATTCCGCAAGCTCGCGGACACCACGTTCATGGTCGGGTTCCTGGTGAACGAGGAGACGAGCACGCAGGACGTGGACCGGTATTTCCAGGCCCTCTTGCGGGCGCAGCGGGACATCGACCTGGAGCCCGAGCGCTACAAGCACTACTGGCTGCGCGAGATGCCGGACGACATCAAGGCGCATCGTGGACGTGCGGCGGTTCGGGCCCGGCGAGCGGATCGTGGGCGAGCCGTACACCCGCGAGATGTTCGAGCGAACGCACCGCTGGCTGCAGACCTGGGACCTGTTCGACCCGCAGGCCGCCGCTAACCCGGCTTACGAGCACGCCGTCATCAGCTGAGGGCCGGCCGCGGTCATGGCTCACCAGGCGGCGGCTTAGTAGCCGGCCACTCCCCCGTCGCCCGCCCGCGGGTCGGCGGCCGCGCAGAGCAGGCCGTCGCCGGTGACGCCGATCGCCTGCGCGTGGCCGAACGACTGATCGCCTGGCGGGCTCTCGATGGCCTGGTAGCCGCGGGCCCGCAGCCCGGGCGCCCACGCCGCCGGGGCGCCGTGCTCCACCCGGACCAGCGGCGGGTCGTCACCGAGCCAGGTGTCGAAGGCGTTGGTGGGCTCGCGGCTGAGGATCCAGCGGGGCGCGGCGACGGCCGGGCCGGCTTCCTGGCCGAGGGCGAGCATCCGCACCAGCAGCTGCAGCAGCACCTGCGGCTGCGCGTCACCGCCCATGGTGCCGAGCACCGCGTCGAGCTCACCGCCCGGCCGGGTCGACCGCCAGCGGGCAGAGCGTGTGCGGCGGCCGGCGGCCGGGGCCGTACCCGGCCGGGTCGCCAGGCCGCGGTGAGAACCCGGCGCCCCGGTTGTGCAGGAAGATCCCGTGGCGCGGCAGCATCAGCCGGGAACCGAAATCGGAGGCGTTCGACATGATCAGCGAGACGCCCATCCGCTGGGCATCGACCGCGCACAGGTAGGTGGTGCCTCCGCCGCCGTACACGTCGGACAGGCCGCGGGCAGCGCTTTCCGCCACGGCGGCGGCCCGCGGAGCCAGCCGCGACTCGCTCAGCAGCGCGACGCCGTCGGCATGCTCGTGCAGCACCCGCGGCCGGTCGAATGCCGCCTGCCTGGCCGCCTCGACCAGCAGGAACGCCCACTGTGCTGAGTCGGCGGCCGCTGGCAGCCCGACCCGCTCGGCGATCCATGCTCCGGACAGCGCCAGGTAGCCCTGGGAGTTCGGCGGGACCGTCCACAGGTCGCGACCGAAGACGGCCAGCCGCAGCGGCGCCACCCAGTCGGCCTGGCTGGCGCGCAGGTCGTCCTCGGTGAACTCGCCGCCGCCGACGGCGAGCAGGTCCTCGCCCGCCGGGCCGAGGTAGAAGCCTTCCCGGCCCCGCTCGGCCAGCGCGGCCAGCGCCCTCGCGTGCCCGGGCAGAGTCAGGCGGCGCCCCTCGATCAGCGGGCCGGCGGCGCCGAACGCGGCCGCGCGCTCGGCCGGGGTCAGCTCGGCCGAGGCCTCGGCCAGCGTCGGGGAGACGGGGAAGCCGTCGGCTGCTAGCCGCCTGGCCGGGGCAAGCAGGTCGGGCAGCGGCAGTGTCCCGTACCGTTCGTGCAGCGCGACCAGGCCGTCCACACAGCCGGGGACGGTGACGGAGCGGATGTCGTGCTGGAAGGGCATCGCCGTCGCCCCCGCCGCCAGCCGCCCGGGGTCCGCGCCCGAGCCGGCCCGGCCCGAGGCGTTCAGCGCGGCTGGCGGCTGCTGGCCGTCGCCGGCGACCACGGCGAGCAGGTCGCCGCCGAGCCCGCACATGTGCGACCCGGTGACGGCCATGGCCGCGGCCGCCGCTATGGCCGCGTCGGCCGCGTTGCCGCCCTGGCGCAGCATCTGCAGCCCGGCCGTCGCCGCGAGGTGGTTGGCCGCGGCGACGGCCCCGGTCGGCGCGTAG
The DNA here is from genome assembly GCA_963811335.1 of uncultured Actinomycetota bacterium. GTDB lineage: Bacteria > Actinomycetota > Actinomycetes > Streptosporangiales > Streptosporangiaceae > Trebonia. The sequence continues at coordinate 417,810 of CAWERB010000023.1, forward strand.
CGCGTGATCGTCACTTTCAGTGCAGCACTTTCGACAGGAACGCCTGGGTGCGCTCGTGGGCTGGGGAGTCGAGTACCTGGGCGGGCGGGCCGGCCTCGATGACCTGCCCGGCGTCCATCATGACCACGCGGTCGGCCACGCCCCGGGCGAAGCCCATCTCGTGGGAGGCGACGACCATGGTCATGCCGTCGCTGGCGAGTTCCCGCATCACCGCGAGCACCTCGCCGACCATCTCGGGGTCCAGGGCGCTGGTCGGCTCGTCGAACAGCATCAGCCGCGGCCGCATCGCCAGTGCGCGGGCGATGGCGACCCGCTGCCGCTGCCCGCCGGACAGCTGGCTGGGGTAGGAGCCGCGCTTGTCGTCCAGGCCAACGCGGGCCAGCAGGCGGCGGGCCTCGTCGAGGGCCTGCGCCCGTGACACCTTGCGCACCCGCACTGGCGCGAGCGCGATGTTCTGCTCCGCGGTCAGGTGCGGGAACAGGTTGAAATGCTGGAACACGAAGCCGATCTCGCGCCGCTGGCGGGCGATCTCCGCCTCGCGATCCTCCCGCAGCTCGCCCCTGTCGTTCTCGCGGTAGCCGATGAGGTGCCCGTTGATCAGGAGCCGGCCCCGGTCGATGCGCTCCAGGTGGTTCAGGCAGCGCAGCAGCGTGGTCTTGCCGGAGCCGGACGGGCCGATGAGCACCACCACCTCGCCGCTGGCGACCTTGAGCGAAACGTCGTCGAGCACGTGGGCCGCCCCGAACCACTTGTGGATCCCGGTGCCCTCGACGGCCAGCGTGCCCGCTTCCTCCGGTGCGCCCGCGGCCGCCTGCGTGCCCTCGACGCCGGCGTCGGGGGTCTTCCCGGCGGACGGCATCACCGGGCACCCCGCAGCTGCTCGGCGCCGATGGCCGGCCCGCCGCTCGTCCCGCCGCTGAACAAGCGCTGCCGCAGCGGCACGATGGCGACCACGTCACCGCCCCTGGCCTGCAGCCGGCGTTCGATCGCGGCCTGAACCAGTGACCAGGCGGTGGTCATCACGATGTAGTAGATCGCGGTGACCAGGAAGATCTCGAAGGTCCTGAAGGTGGCGGAGTTGTAGTCCTGCGCGGCGAGGAACAGCTCCTGCAGCCCGATGACGCTCAGCAGCGAGGTGACCTTCAGCATGTTGTTGAACTCGTTGCCGAGCGGCGGGATGACCACCCGCATGGCCTGGGGAAGGACGACGTGGCGCATGGCCTGGCGGCGGCGCAGGCCGAGCGACTCCGCCGCCTCGGCTTGGCCCTTGTCCACCGAGTTGATGGCCGCGCGCATGATCTCGGCCATGTAGGCGCCCTCGTTGAGCGCCAGGGTGACGATGCCGGCCTGGACCACGCCGGGCACCGAGACCGGCCCGACGCTGAGCGTGCCGAAGGAGTACAGGCCGAGTGCCGAGCTGCCGTCGTAGATGATCACCGCCTGGACCAGCAGCGGGGTGCCGCGGACCAGCCAGATGTAGCCGCCGGCCAGCATGCGGAGCGGCAGCAGGCGCGAGCGGCGCCACAGCGCGAGCAGCAGGCCGAGGGCGACGCCGAGGGCCTGGGCGATGACCGCCAGGTAGATGGTCCTGATGGCGCCTTGCACGAAGCTGCCCGGCGGGTGGAACAGCAGGTGGGCGAAGAACGACCAGTCGAAGCTCACCGCGGCTAGCCCTGCTTGAGCTCGTCGGGGCCGAGCCCCCACTTCGTCATGATCTGGTGGTAAGTGCCGTCCGCCCGCAGCGCGGCGAACGCGGCGGCGATGGCGCCGTGCAGCGCGGTGTTCTTCTTGGCGGTGGCGATGCCGGTCGCGATCTGCCCGAACGGCGGGCCGGCGAGCTCGAACATCCCGCTGTTCTTGGTGATGTCGTAGCCGCCTGTCTCGACCGTGGTGCCGTAGGCCGCTACGTGGCCGAGGCCGAGCTGGCTCAGCGCGTCGCTGTCGCGCAGGAAGGTCTGCACCGCGATCGGCTTCTTGCCGCTGGACGTGCAGGACTTGCTCTGCGCGGTCAGGAAGTCGGCCACGGTGGTCCCGGTCTCCGCGGCCACGCTCAGCCCGCACAGCCCGCTCAGCCCGGTGACGTGATCCGGGTTGCCCTTGCGGACCATGATGGCATCGCTGGAGTTCATGTAGTCGACGAAGTTCACGACCGCGCGCCTGGCCGGCTTGTCGAATAGCTGGGACGCGATGGCGTCGCAGTGCCCGGCCTGCAGCGCCGGGATGATGCCGGCGAATGCGGTGTTCACCCACTGGGCCTTGACCCCGAGCTTGGCCGCGATCGCGTTGCCGAGGTCGATGTCCGAGCCGGTCGGCTGCTGCCCGTTGGCGTAGAACTCCAGCGGCGGCGAGGAGATGTCGGAGCAGAACCGGATCGTGCCCGACTGGCCGAGCGCGCCGGCCGGCAGGGCGGGGCCCGTGCTCGCGGCGGCCGACCCGGCGCCGGCGCTGGCACTGGCACTGGAGCTGGAGCTGCCGCTCGAGCCGCAGCCGGCGGCGAGCAGTCCGGCTGCTCCGATCGCCAGGCAGGTCAACGCTCTACGGGCCATGTGAGGTAGCTGCGGTTTCATCGACCGACCTCCTGGGAAGGGCTGGCTCTGGCGATGTGCCAAATCCTTTTGGCAGACCATAAAAACGTCGCGGAGCTCGTGTCAAGGAAAAGGTGTTAAATGCGCGTATCGAACCGCATAGCGCGTGACGCCGCCGTCGGCGTCTTCTCAAGTCCCCGGCCTATACTCGCCCCTGTCCAGCAAACCAGCGCGCCCTAGGACTCATGATCAGCCGACCCACCATCCGCGACGTCGCGAAGGCCGCCGGCGTCTCCGTGACCACGGTGTCGCACGCACTGAACGGCAAGGGCCGGGTCGACCCGGAGACTCGGGCGCTGGTCGGCCAGGTGGTCCGCCAGCTCGGCTACCGGGCCAACCGGCATGCCCAGGTGCTGCGTTCCGGCCGCACCGGCGCCCTGGCGCTCATGCTGCCCGTCCAGGCCGACGTGGGCTCCAACGAAGCACTGAGCCTGGACTTCTACATGCGGCTGGCCAGCGCGGCCGCCGCGGCCGCGTTCGCCGCGGAGCAGGCGCTGATGCTGCTGCCGCCGGCCGTGGTCAGTACCGGCCTCGGCGGTTTCGGCGTCGACGGCGGCATCGTGGTCGACCCGTCGCCGCTCGACTCCCGGGTCGAGCTGCTGGCCGGGCACGGGCTGCCGGTGGTGACGATCGAGCGGGACCTGGGCCTGCCCGACGACCCGTGGTACGTGACCGGGCAGACCGACGCCAGCACCCGGCAGCTCCTCGACCACCTGCGCGACCAGGGGGCGCGGCGCATCTGCCTGCTCGCGCCGCAGGCCGACTGGGGCTGGATCACCGAGACCCTGCGCGCCTACGACCAGTGGACCGCCGCGGCACGGCGCGCCGCGCCTCGTGGTGCCGGTGGCCATGCGGGACGGCGAGGAGAGCGCGTTCGCGGCCACCAGGCAGCTGCTGGCCGCGCCTGACCCGCCCGACGCGATCTTCGTGGTGGCATCCCGGTTCATCCACGGGGTGCAGCGCGCGGCCAAGGCCGCCGCCCGGCAGGTGCCCGGTGAGCTGCTGATCGCCGCGGGCGTGGACAGCGTGCACGCCCGCGAGGGCGACCCGCCGGTCACCGCGCTCGACCTGCACCCCGAGCGGCAGGCTGAGGCCGCGGTCGAGATGCTGCTTGCCCGGCTGAACGGCGATACGCCGGCCGGTCCCCGGTACGTGCCGGCCACGCTTCGGCTGCGGGCCTCCACCGGGGCCCGCTGACCCTCACCTGCGGCGCATTGCCGCAGGTGCGGCCGTCACAGCGGAGAAGGGCATTGTCCTGCCTCAGGCCGCGCGCTATGCCGCCGCTTCTTGCTGTTATCAGAACGGGGACGGGTGAGCCGTGCCCGCGGCGTCGGCGCCGGGACGGCAGGCGATCATGGAGGGCATGAACATCGTCATCGTCGGCACCGGTCCGGTCAGCTTCGCGGACGTGGTTGCGGTCGCCCGCGACGGCGCCGCCGTGTCGCTGTCCCCGGACGCCGAGGCAGCGATCGCCGCGGGCCGCAAGGTCATCGACGCGCTCGCCCACGACACCGCGCCGCACTACGGCGTCTCCACCGGCTTCGGCGCCCTCGCCACCAGGCACATCCCGGTGGAACTGCGCCTGCAGCTGCAGCGCTCCCTGGTCCGCTCGCACGCCGCGGGGTCGGGGCACGAGGTCGAGGCCGAGGTCGTCCGGGCGATGATGCTGCTGCGGCTGTCCACCCTGGCGACCGGGCGGACCGGCGTCCGGCTTGAGGTGGCGCGCTGTTACGCCGCGATGCTCAGCGCCGGCATCACCCCGGTAGTCCGCGAGTACGGGTCTCTCGGCTGCTCCGGCGACCTGGCGCCGCTTGCGCACTGCGCCCTCGCCGCGATGGGCGAGGGCACCGTGCGGGTCACGGGGCCGGACAGCACAGGGCCGGACAGCACAGGGCTGGACAGCATGCGGCCCGGGCCGGAGATCCCGGCCGCTCAGGCACTCAAGACGGCGGGCATCGAGCCGCTCGTGCTCGCGGAGAAAGAGGGGCTGGCGCTGATCAACGGCACCGACGGCATGCTCGGCATGCTCGTGCTCGCCGTCGCCGACCTGCGTGCCCTGCTCAAGGCCGCCGACATCACGGCCGCGATGTCGGTCGAGGCGCTGCTTGGCACCGACGCGGCGTTCGACGCCAGCCTGCAGGCCCTGCGCCCGCACCCCGGGCAGGCCGCGTCCGCCGCCAACCTGCGCGCGCTGCTGGCCGGATCCCCCATCGTGGCCAGCCACCGCGGCCCGGAGGACACCCGGGTGCAGGACGCCTACTCGCTGCGCTGCTCACCTCAGGTGCACGGCGCGGCCCGCGACACCCTGGCCCACGCCAGCGCCGTCGCCGGGCACGAGCTGGCCAGCGCCATCGACAACCCCGTCGTCACCTCCGACGGCCGGGTGGTATCCAACGGCAACTTCCACGGCGCGCCGGTCGCCTACGTGCTCGACTTCCTCGCCATCGTCACCGCCGACGTCGCCTCCATCGCCGAGCGGCGCACCGACCGGATGCTCGACCCGGCGCGCTCGCACGGCCTGCCGCCCTTCCTCGCCGACGACCCCGGCGTCGACTCCGGGCACATGATCGCCCAGTACACGCAGGCCGCGATCGTCTCCGAGCTCAAGCGGCTCGCCGTGCCGGCCAGCGTCGACTCGATCCCCTCCTCCGCCATGCAGGAGGACCACGTGTCCATGGGCTGGTCCGCGGCGCGCAAGCTGCGCCGCGCGCTCGACGGGCTCACCCGGGTGCTCGCCGTCGAGCTGCTCACCGCGGCCCGCGCCCTGGACCTGCGCTCACCGCTCGACCCCGGTCCGGCGACAGCCGCGGTCGTCGCCGGCCTGCGCGCCGGGCCCCTAACGGAGGTCGCGGTGCCCGCCACCGACCGGTTCCTCGCCCCGGAGATCGAGGCCGCCTTCGCGTACGTCGCCTCCGGCGCGGCGGTGCGCGCCGCCGAGGCGGTCACCGGCCCGCTCGACTGAGCAACTTCCCTCTCCGCTTCTTGCTGTTATCATCGGGTGGCGGCCGGCGCCTCATAGCGTTGCCTTCACGCTACGTTCGCAATCAAAAACTAGCAATGGATTTCCGGAAATAGATTATGGTAGCGTGCGGGCGTGGCAGACTGGAGCTTCTTGACCAACCACGCGCGGGTGCTGCTGTGCATCGCCCACGACCCGGGCGTGCGGCTGCGCGACATCGCGGCCAGGACGGGCGTCACCGAGCGCACCGCCTATGGCATCGTCACCGATCTCACCGAAGCCGGGTACGTCGTCAAGCACAAGGACGGCCGCCGCAACTACTACCAGATCCGGGCTCACCTGCCGCTCCCGGAAACCGACAGCCGGAGACACACCATCGGCGAGATCCTGTCGCTCCTGACCGCCGCCGCCGATGAAGCGACCGCCTTACTGGGTTCAGTGACGTGGACGGGCGGTCCAGGTGAGCCGGGTGCCGCCGCCGACGGAGGTGCTGGTCTTGAGGATCCCGCCGTTGTTTTCTGCGCGGCGGCGCATGCTGGCCAGGCCGCTGGAGCGGGTGGGGGTGCCCAGGCCGCGGCCGTTGTCGGTGACGTCGAGGGTGATCAGGTCGTCGTGGCGGTCCAGGGTGATGGTGACGGCGGTGGCGCGGGCGTGGCGGGCGCAGTTGGACAGGGCCTCGCGGGTGACGGCCAGGATGTCGTGGGCCAGGGTCTCGTCCGGTTCCGGTTCCGGGTGGCCGGTGAAGCTGGCGCTGGCGGTGAAGCCGAGCTGCGGGGCGTGCTCCTCGATGATCTCCATGATCCGGGCGTGCAGGCCGGCGGGGGCCTGGCGGGGCTGCTGGAGCCCGAAGATACTGGTGCGGATCTTCTTGATGACGTCGTCAAGGGTGTCGACGTAGCCGTTGACCCGCTCCGCGGCGGCCGGGTCGATGCGGTTGGCGTGACCCTGGAGCCTCATCCCGAGGGCGAACAGTTCCTGGATGACGTGGTCGTGCAGGTCGCCCGCGATGCGGTCGTGGTCTTCCGCCTGGGCCAGCTGGATCTGGTCGACGCGGGCCGCGGCAAGCTCCATGGCCACGGCGGCGTGCCCGGCGAAGGAGGCGGCCATGTCCAGGTCGGCCTCGGTGAACCCGGGGCGTTCCGCTGTCCGGCCTAGCAGCAGCGCGCCGAGAATCCGCTCGCCGGCTGCCAGCGGGACAGCGATCAGCGGGCCTATCCCGGTGCCGAGCGCGGCGGCTGCCCTCTCCAGTTGGTCGCCGGCGATCAGGCGTGGCTTGCCGGTGCGGACTGCCTGCCCGGTCAGCGAGCCGTCCAGCGGTGCCGTGCGGTTCATCAGTCCCGTGGCCAGCGGGCCGGTGACGCCGGTCACGATCACCTGGTCCGGGTCATGGGGTAGCGCGAGGACGGCGAAGTCCGCGCCCGCGGCGCCCGCGGCGTGCCTGGTGATCAGGGCGTGCGGGTGTTCCCGGTCGTCGGCGAGCAGCAGCGGTGTCAGCTGGGCGGAGGCGTCGAGCCAGCGGCGGCGCTGCTCGGATTCCGCGTATCGCCGGGCGTTCGCGATGGCCGCGCCGGCGGCGGCGGCGAGCGCGATCGCCAGTTCCTCGTCGTCGGCGGTGAACTCCCCGCCGGCGGTGCGCTCGGTGAGGTACAGGTTGCCGAAGATCTCCTCGCCGATGCGGACGGGGACGCCGAGGAAGGCGCCCATCGGCGGGTGCCCTGGCGGGAACCCCGCGGCCGAGGGGTGGGCGCTGAGGCTGGCCAGGCGGATCGGGGCCGGATCGCTGGTCAGCAGGCCCAGGATCCCGTGGCCGCGGGGCAGGGCGCCGATCTCCGCTACCAGGTCGTCGTCCATGCCGTCGTGCACGAACTGCTCAAGCTCCCCGTCGCGGCCGATTACCCCGAGCGCCGCGTACCGGGCGCCGAGGAGGTCCCGGGCGGCGACGACCATCTGCCGCAGCACTACCGGCAGGCTCAGGTCGCTGGCTACCAGGGCATTGGCGCGCAGCAGCCCCCGCAGTCGCCCCTGCGCGGCCAGCACGTCACCGGCCCGGTCCACCAGCTGCACCAGCAGCTCATCCAGCCCCAGCCGCGGCATGTCAGGAAAGGCCAGGCTGCCGACCGCGTCCGCGGCGCCCGCGCCGACTGGCGGCTGCGCGGCGGACGGTGCCAGAAGGGGCTGACCCGCACGGGCGGTCATCGCTGCTCCCCGTCGGGGACGTTACTGGCCATGCTCCACGGCAGTGCCGGGGGCGCAGGACCGGCCCGGGGCGGAAATACCAGGCCGTCACGGTGCCGGCGAGGAAGATGCAGCTGCTCGTTCATGAGTTCTCCCGCCATCGCTGGAATGAGCGGCGGGGAAGCACAGGGTCCGGACTAGCCAGTCCGCTATAGCCAGTTAACGCTGGTTACTGCACCGACGCAAGTTCACGAGCCGCAAGAGCGTGCAGGCCTTCCCGGCCACGTTTACCAATGCGCCAGGCCACGGCCTTGATGAGGACCTGACCGGGCTGGCTGGCCCCCTCGCTGCGTTCGGCCGGGGCCCGCCGCCACACCGGCCCTGCCGCCAAGGATCTGAAAATCTTTCTCCAGAACGAGCGGTGTTTTCACCGGTCGGCCGGCGAGATTGCCAAAAAAGGTTAACCGCCAGGTCGGCATCGACAAAGACTTCGCAGGCGTATTGTGGTGGCTGGACCTTGAGAGTTAGCTGCCGGGTCAGGACCCTGCCTTGCCGTGGAAGCGAGAAGGGCGTGCCTGTGTTCAGCGCGAGCCTGTGTACCCGCAGCTATGACGGCCGCGGCGTGGCCGCGCTGGCGGCCGGCCGCGGCGGCGGTACGGGTGAGGGACGCCCGGCGGCTCGGCCGGGTCTGGGGACTGGTCGCCGAGCACGCGGCCGCGCGGGGCGGGCGGGTGTCGGCCGCGGACGTGTGCGCGGCGGTGGTTCCCGGGGCCGGGGTCACCGGCGCCTGGCTGAGCGCCGCGCGGCCCGGGCAGGCCGGTCACCTGGTGCAGGTGACCGACGAGGTCGGCAGGCAGCTCGCCGAGCTGCAGCTGACCCTCGGGGAAGGGCCCCTGCTCGACGCGTCCGCGTCCGGCGGGCTGGCGCTGGCCTCGGACCTGGCCGGCCCGGAATCGGGGTCCCGCTGGCCGGCGTTCGCGCCGGCGGCCTGCCGGGCCGGGGCCGCGGCGGTCTTCGCGCTCCCGCTGACGGTCGGGGCGATCCGGGCCGGGGTACTCGGCCTGTACCGGGACCGGCCCGGCCCGCTGAGCGACTCCCAGCTCGGGGACGCGCTGGTCTTCGCCGATACCGCCACCATGCTGCTGCTCGACGCCCAGGACCGGGCCGGGGCAGGCACCGGGCCGGGGCCGGGCCCCGGCGGCCGGCCCCGGGCCTGGCCTGGTACCGGGCCGAGGTCGACCAGGCGGCCGGCATGCTGACCGAGCAGCTCAGCCTCGGCATCACCGACGCGTTCGCGCGGCTGCGGGCTTATGCTTACCTCAACGACCTTCCGCTGGCCGAGGTCGCCCGCGACATCGTAGCGCGCCGCCTGCGGCTGTTTCCCGACCCTGGCCCGTCCCCGGACGGCGAGACGTGAGGCACCCGCGCGCGGCCGCGGCCCGCTGCCGCGGGCGCGCGCCGGGCGCAGCTGACTTCGCGCAGAGAGCGAGCCGATGAACGGACACCTGCTGTCGGAGACGTTCGTCGAGCTGACCGACACCATGGTCGCCGACTTCGACGTCATCGACTTCCTGCACGTGCTGACCAGCCGCAGCGTCGAGCTGCTGGACGTCTCCGCGGCCGGGCTGCTGCTGGCCGACCCGCGCGGGGAGCTGCGCGTGGTGGCCGCCTCCAGCGAGGCCGCCCGGCTGCTCGAGCTGTTCCAGCTGCAGAACGACCAGGGGCCGTGCCTGGACTGCTTCCGCTCCGGCCACCCCGTGGCAGCCGCCGACCTGGGCGCCGACCAGCGCTGGCCCCGGTTCGCCGCCGCCGCCGGGCAGGCCGGCTTCCACGCCGTGCAGGCCCTGCCGATGCGGCTGCGCGACCAGGTCATCGGCGCGCTCAACCTCTTCCGCGCCACCACGGGCCCCTTCGACGCCGAGGCCGTCCACGTCGGCCAGGCACTGGCCGACGTGGCCACCATCAGCCTGCTGCACGACCGCAGCATGCGCCGCAGCGACACCCTCAACGAGCAGCTGCAGGCCGCGCTCAACAGCCGGGTCATCATCGAGCAGGCCAAGGGCAAGCTCGCCGAGCGCCTCGGCATCGACGTCAGCCAGGCCTTCACCATCCTGCGCGCCCAGGCCCGCAACCACAACCAGCGGCTGTCCGACCTCGCCCGCGCCTTCATCGACGGCACCCAGGCCGTCACCAGCCCACCCGCCAGCCCAGCGGGCAGCCCGCGCACCAGCCGCCCCGCCACCAGGCAGCCCCTCCCCGCACCCCACCCCGCCCCACCCCGGCCCGCGCCGTAAGGCCGGATCCGGCCTCGCCCGGCACCTGCGTATTCACGCGCAGATCGGGGCGAATGCGCGTGTTCCGGTTCAAGTCCCCCACCGAGTCGGCCCCCTACAGACGGCTGGTTGCCGGAGCCGTCACCTGGAATCTGGCGGTTCGCGCGGCTGTGCTAGCTTCCGGTGGTGGCGGGCCGGTCCCGCCGACGCGGAGCGACCTGGCGGAGGAACGTGATGGCTATCTTCAACCCGGCTGCGGCCGAGGCCGCCCATGGCGAGGCCGCGTCCCTGGTCGGCATCGCGCGCTCCCTCGAGCCGCTCATCAGGGAGCACGCGCAGGCCATCGAGGAGGGGCGCATCCCGCCGGCGCTGGTGGCGGCGCTGTATGACTCCGGTGTCTTCCGGGCGATGCTCCCGCGGGAGGTCGGCGGCCTGGAGGCCGAGCCGTCTGAGTGGCTCGCGATGGTCGAGGAGCTGACCCGGATCAGCGCGTCGGTCGGCTGGCTGGCGTTCATCCAGTCAGGTGTGGGCCTGACGTTCCTCGACCCGGAGCGGTTCGAGCGTTTCCGACAGCGAGGGGGCGGGCGGCTGATCCTGGCGATGAGCCTGGGCCGGATCGGCGGGCAGGCGGTCAGGGCCGACGGCGGCTACCGCATCACCGGCCGGTGGCCGTTCGCGAGCGGTTCTCCCTTCGCCACCTGGCTCGGCGGGATGTCGGTCGTCTGCGGCAGCGACGGATCACCGCTCGCGGACGCCAGCGGCCAGCCGCAGCGCCTGCTCGCGATATGGCCCGCCGACCAGGCCCGCCTCATCGACACCTGGGATGGCCTTGGCCTGCGCGGCACGGGAAGCGGCGACTTCGAGATAGCGGACCTGTTCGTCCCCGACGAGCAGGTCAACCCGGGGTTCTACGGCCCGCCCGCGTACGACCGTGCGCTTTTCCGTATCAAGGAAATGCCGGAAGTAGGGCACGGCGCGCACGCGCTCGGCATCGCGTCCGCCGCCCTCGAGGCGTTCACCGGCGCCGTCAACGCCAGGCCGGCCCAGGGGTCGGCGCGGCAGCAGGCGATGGGGCACCAGCAGGCGCACCAGATCGCGTTCGCCCGCGCCGACGCCCTGGTCCGCGCCGCGCGGGCCCTGCTGCACGACACCGTCCGCGCCGCCTACCACGACGCGGGCATGCACCCTGAACTGTCACTCGAACTGCGCGTCCGCCTGCGCGAGGCGAACATCTTCGCGGTCCGGTCAGCGAAAGAGGCGGTGGGCCTCATCTTCGACATGGCCGGGTCGGGCGCCGTGTACCGGGGACGCCCGATCGAGCAGGCGTTCCGCGACATTAGCACCGCGGCCAACCACACCAACTACCTCGAAACGGCCTACGCCGCAGTCGGCTCCTACTACCTGACCAGGGACCGCGCAGAAGGCCCCGACATCGCCGGACGGCCGTTCTTCTAAGCCAAGGCGGGGATTTACCGGTAAACATTCACCTTGCCGTTTAACCTGTCTGTTTTGTCTTTTTTGGTGGCTTGCCGGCTGGCTTGTAGGTTCTTGCGGGGCGCTTGCGGACGGGGTGGCGGGGTGCCTTGTGCTTGTTCTTGGAGCCTGTGGGGCGGCCGGGGCCGGGGCGGGTGGTTTTCGCGGCGCTGGCGGGGGTGCCGGCGGCGTGGCGGGCGCCGCGGAATGCGGCGCGGACCCGGCCGGGGGTCATGGCCTCGGGGTAGCCGGGGCCCTGGGGGCGCTGCCAGGGCAGGCGGGCGGCGGCGGCCAGCGGGCGGGCGAGGTGGAGCTGGGCGTGGCAGGCGATCAGGAGCCAGGTCCAGCGGTCGGCGGCGGCCGGGTCGCGGAGCGCGGGCTTGTCCCAGCCGAGCTGGACCTGGCGCAGGAAGCGGAAGGCGTGCTCGAGGTCGAAGCGGCGCAGGTAGGACTGCCACAAGGTGGCGGTGGCGGCCTCGTCGGAGCCGGCGTGCGGGTCGGAGGCCCAGATCCACATCGGCTCCAGGCGCCGCTGCCCGGGGGCGGGGCGGGCGGCGGCCAGCCGGATGAGGGTGCCCTCGATGACGGGGTACTCCTTCAGCGGCGGCCAGTCGTCCCAGCCGGCGCCGCGGTGCAGGGCCTGGTGGACGCGGGGCCAGGCCAGGACGCGCAGGTCCCCGTGGCGGGCCGACGGCGCCCGGGCGTCCGTGCCGGGGGCGGGCCAGGTCGCCGGGTCGGCGCAGCGCAGGGCCGGCCCGTGCCGGGCCGGGCGCCCCCGGGTGCCGGGGGCCCTGGGCGGCGCGGGGCGCGGAACACCCGGTCGGACCGGACCCGGGCCACGACGGTGACGGGCAGGTCCCGCAGCAGCCAGGCCAGCTGGACCGGGCTGTAGTGCGCGTCCATCATGACGAGGATGGGAGGGTCGCCGTCGCGCCAGTGGCCGGCCGCGATCAGCCGGGTGACGACCTCGCGCAGCTGCGCGGCGGTCACCAGCGCGCTCGTCGTCGACCGGGCCCAGCCGGACCGCGTCCAGCAGCAGCGCCCACGACGAGGCGGCCCGGCGACAGCGCGGCGACGAACGAGTACGGCCACCCGGGCGCGACCCACGCGGCCCGGCCCGCGGCCGCGCACGTGGCAGTGCACCCGCTCGGGGCTGGTGGCCGCGTCCGGCCGCAGCCAGGCGACACGTCCACCGCCAGCCGGATCCGCCCGTCGCCCCAGGCCGGCAGCGGCAGCCCGGCCAGCGCCCGCCGCAGCCGCCCGATGTCGACGCCGCCCGCGCTGACGGCGTCGTAGACCCCGCCGTGCCCCCGCCCGGCCTCCGGCACCAGCGACAGCCGGGCCAGGTCCGTCACCCGCCCCCCGAGCACAGCACCGCGTCGCCCAGGCAGAACAGGCCGTCCCGCCGCGACGTTAGGCAGCGGTACAGCTCATCCCGGAACCCGCCAGCCGGGCCGCCGCCGGCATCGATTGCGCGGGCGCGCCAGGACGTGAGAGCGTGGCATTCACGGCCGTTTCCCTCTCCTGCTGCGGATGTGTGGTAACACCCAGCATGAGGGAAACGGCCGCACACGTACAGCAACCAGAACAAAAGACCGACTTGAACAGCTAGCCACGCATATGACCGAAATTGGTTAAACGGCAAGTTCACGACACGTAAATAAAAAGCGTCGAGGGCGGCGTTTGTTTACATCGAGTGAAAAGTTTACCGGCTGATAAGAGTTTACCGGTAAAACGCGTACTTAAGAGGCGCGTGGTGCCGCAGTGCCCGGGTCCCGGCTGCGAGCGCGCCGCCGACTCTCTGTCAGGCACCCCAAACTTTACGGCATTGCGTGTGGAACGCTTTTTCTTTCCCTCGGGTAAGAAAAGTTTACCTGTCGTGGAAATTCACCGGTAACCCGCGTGCGGCAGGTACGCGTGATACGCCAGCCCGTCCGTTACTGGCCGACGCGGCCGTCGACCCGCTCGCGGAGCAGGTCGGCGTGACCGAGGTGACGGGCGTACTCCTCCACCATGTGGAGGATCACCTCGCGCAGCGCGACGGTCGAGCCGTCCTTCATGGGGCGGCGGACGGCCAGGTCAGGCGAGGCGTCGACGTACTGCTGAGCGAAGGCGACCTCCTCGCGCCAGGCCCGCCACGCGTCGGCCACCACCGCCGGGTCCGGCACCGCGCCCGCCCAGTCGGCGTCCGCGACGTCGTCCGCCCAGTACAGCGGCGGCGCGTCGGCCTGGGCCAGCACCGCACGGAACCAGTGGCGCTCCACGTCGGCCATGTGCCGGATCAGGCCGAGCAGGGACATGGTGGACGGCGGGACCGAGCGGCGGGCGAGCTGCTCCGCGTCGAGGCCGTCGCACTTCATCTCCAGCGACAGCCGGTAAGCGCGCAGGTAGTCAAGCAGCGTTGCCCGCTCGCCGTTCAGCTCGTCCGTCGGCGTGAACCGCGGGTCCTGCGCGGGGTCCATCCACAGGTTGGAATCCGGGCCGACCGCGTTCCAGCGCTGAGGCAGCGTTTCTTCCGTGCTCTCATTGGTCACGGGCCCAGCCTGTCATCTCCCGCCCGCGGCGGCCAACCCGGTAAACGCGAGACGCGGGGCCGGCCGGGTGGCATACGCCACCGTTCGGGATGATCATGAAAGGCGAGGCCGGCGGCCGTTAGCCGGGCCCGCTGAAGGGGGAATCGGTAGGTATGCAAGGTGCCAGAACAGTCCGCGCCCCGCGCGGCACCACGCTCACCGCCCGGTCCTGGCAGACCGAGGCCCCGCTGCGGATGCTGATGAACAACCTCGACCCGGAGGTGGCCGAGCGACCCGACGACCTGGTCGTGTACGGCGGCACCGGCCGGGCCGCCCGGTCCTGGCAGGCGTTCGACGCGATCGTGCGCACGCTGACCGAGTTGCGCGAGGACGAGACCATGCTCGTCCAGTCCGGCAAGCCGGTCGGCGTGATCCGGACCCACGAGTGGGCGCCGCGGGTGCTGATCGCCAACTCCAACCTGGTCGGCGACTGGGCGAACTGGCCGGAGTTCCGCCGCCTGGAGGCGGCCGGGCTGATCATGTACGGGCAGATGACCGCCGGGTCGTGGATCTACATCGGCACCCAGGGCATCCTGCAGGGCACCTACGAGACGTTCGCCGCCGTCGCCGCCAAGCGCTTCGGCGGCACCCTGGCCGGCACGCTCACCGTCACCGGCGGCTGCGGCGGCATGGGCGGCGCGCAGCCGCTCGCCGTGACGCTGAACGACGGCGTCTGCCTGGTCGTCGACGTCGACCCGGTGCGGCTCGCCCGGCGGGTGGAGACCAGGTACCTCGACGTCGTCGCCGAAGACCTGCTCGCCGCGCTGCACCTGTGCCTGGCGGCCAAGAACGAGCGGAAGGCGCTGTCGGTCGGGCTGGTCGGCAACTGCGCGACCGTGCTGCCCGAACTGCTGCGCCGCGGCGTCGAGGTGGACATCGTCACCGACCAGACCTCCGCGCACGACCCGCTGTCCTACCTGCCGCAGGACGTGTCGCTCGACGACTGGCACGACTACGCGGACAAGAAGCCGACGGAGTTCACCGAACGGGCGCGTGCGTCGATGGCCACGCACGTCGAGGCCATGGTCGGCTTCCAGGACGCCGGCGCCGAGGTGTTCGACTACGGGAACTCGATCAGGGACGAGGCGCGGCTCGGCGGCTACGGCCGCGCGTTCGCGTTCCCCGGGTTCGTCCCCGCGTACATCCGGCCGCTGTTCGCCGCGGGGAAGGGCCCGTTCCGCTGGGCGGCGCTGTCCGGCGACCCGGCCGACATCCGCGCCACCGACGAGGCGGTGCTGTCCCTGTTCCCCGACAACGACCACCTGCACAAGTGGATCAGGTCCGCGCAGGAACGCGTCGCCTACCAGGGGCTGCCCGCCCGGATCTGCTGGCTCGGCTACGGCGAGCGGGACACCGCCGGCCTGGCGTTCAACGACCTGGTCGCGGCCGGGGAGGTCCGCGCGCCCATCGTCATCGGCCGCGACCACCTGGACGCCGGGTCGGTCGCCTCCCCCTACCGGGAGACCGAGTCGATGGCCGACGGCTCCGACGCGATCGCCGACTGGCCGGTGCTCAACGCGCTGACCTCCACCGCGTCCGGCGCCACCTGGGTGTCGTTCCACCACGGCGGCGGCGTCGGCATCGGCCGGTCACTGCACGCCGGGCAGGTATGCGTCGCGGACGGCACCGCGCTCGCCGCGGCGAAGATCGCCCGGGTGCTGTCCAACGACCCCGGCCTCGGCGTGCTGCGGCACATCGACTCCGGCGACGCCCCGTACGGCGAGGAGACCCTCGCCGCCAACCCGGAGGGCGGCGTCCGCCTCCCGTCCTAGCGGGGTACCCGCAATGCCAACCCGGAAGGCGGTGTCCGCCTCCCGTCCTAGCGGGGTACCCGCAATTCGGCGTCCCGTCCGGCCGGCCGGATTAAACCTTGATCACGGGAAGCAATATCGACGTTGATGATAATCTCAGCCGGTCCCGGCAGGACCGGCACTTAGAACCAGCGTCGATTCATCGACATCGACCCGAAATGTACCCTCACGGACGGGGATGATCATGAGCGTAAGGCGATACCTGCATGCATTCGCGCTTTTTGTTCCCATAGCGTGCGCAGCCTGGGCAATGCCGACACATCACGCTACGGCGGTAACTAGCGGAGTAACTCTCGGCGCGGACCCACTGGGCACGAATGCGGATCCTCCGGAACAGCCGGACACCAACCCCGCGGCCCGGAAAAATATCGAGACCTGGATTAAGGCCCTCGGACCTTCAACGTCGTTCAGGTACGGTGGCGGGGCATGGGCCGACGCCTACGACTGGCAAACCAATGTCGACACCTACGCCGCGGCGCAGAACAGGGTCCAGAGCAATGACTTCACGCTAGGCCACGGGTACGCCAGTAATTCCCTGGATTACCTGGACTTCGACTCCTACATGTCGGAGGTCAAAGCGGACGGGGCGCAAGGGCTGGTGACCGTCAACTACGGGTCCGGCACGCCGGAGCTCGCGGCCGCGTGGGCTAAATGGATCGTCGCGCAGCATGATCCGGTCACTCAGTTCAACATCGGAAACGAGCCCTACGGATGCGGGGAAGTGAACTTCCCGATCACTACACCGCCGGCCAACTACACCGGATGGGAGCCGAACACCACGTACGGCTGCGCGCAGTACACCATGGGTTCCATTCCAGGGATGCAGCTGATCGCGCAGTCGTTCATCGCGCACGGGCCAGCGTTCATGACCGCCATCAAGCAAGCGGACCCGAACGCCGTCATCGTCCTCCCGTACGCGATAAGCCCGCCGCATAACTCCGGTTACGTATGGAATGACGCGGTGATGCCGGCCCTGCGGGGCGATTACCAGGGAATCGATGTTCTCTGGTACCCGTCTTTCACCACGACCCAAGAGCCAGATTCGAAGATCCTTTCATACCTGACGGATATCCCGGCGCGGGCGGCGGCGATCAAGGCCGACATCGCGAATTACTCCCCTGGCGTGTTCTGGATGATCGGTGAGACCAACTCGTCCAACAAGGCCACGATGACGCCGGACAAGCCGCTCGGCGCGGTGTTCGCCGCGGGCGACGCGCTGTCCTGGCTCGCGCAAGGCGCCGCAACCGTCGACTGGTGGCAGCAAGCCGACGCGCAGAACAGCGGCGGTAGCCGTACCAACCCCTCCTACAGCCTGTTCGACAACGACGGGAACCCGCAGACGCCGTACTGGGGCTGGCTGCTCGCCTCGAAGCTGGCTCAGCCTGGCGCGGTGCTGAGTGCCGATGCCGCCAATACGAATGCGACGATGCTCGCGTTCAGCTCGACGCTGGCCAACGGGCATCAGGCGGAGGCCTACATCAACCTCAGCACGACATCGAGCGGAACCGTCACCACCCCGTTTAACCCGGGATCGGGAGCGCTCACCGAGTGGCAGTACAGCAACCAGAACCCGGCCGTTACCAAGCAAACGTCTGCGCCGTCGCCGTCCATGACGGTGCCGCCGGAGTCGGTGACCGTGCTTGAGCAATGACGGATGAGTGCCGTCAGCGCGGGCCGCGGCCCGGGGCGAGCAGGAACTCGGTCAGCGCCTGGTAGTAGGGGGCGATGGTGGTGATGTCGGCGTACTCGCCGGGGCCGTGCAGCCCGTCGCCGCCGATGCCGAACTCGACGGAGACGATGCCGTGCTCCGCGAAGAAGCACACGTCGCCGCTGCCGTGCCTGCGCACGAGTTCTCCGGCCTGCCCCTGGCCGCGGGCCGCCGCCCGGAGGGCGGCGATCTCCGGGTGCCGCTCGTCAGCGCGGTACGGCGGGTCGATCCGGTCGACGACGGCGGTGACGCCAGGCTCGCAGAAGCGCGCCAGGTAGGCGGCGAGCTGCCGCGGGGTTTTACCGTCCACGCCGGGATCGCCGGCGGGGAAGCGGATGTCCAGCCAGGCCTCGGCCTGGCTGGGCACCTGGTTGAGTGCCCGGTTCCTGGTGTCGACGCGGGCGACGCTCACGGTGGTCCGCCACGCTTCCTGGCCGGGGACCGGGTAGGCGGCCATGACGGCGTCGATGGCGCGGTTCAGCTTGAGCACCGCGTTATCGCCCAGCCAGGGGTAGGCGCTGTGCGCGCCGCGGCCTTCCGCGGTGAGCCGGGCGTGGGCAATCCCTTTGCACTCGGTGGCGATTCCCAGCCCGGTGGCCTCGCCGATGACCGCGAACCGCCCGGTGACTCCCTCGTTCAGCTGGTGCAGCGTGCCGTGCGGGTCGGCGGTCTCCTCGTCGGTGACCAGCATCAGGCCCAGCGGGCCGGGCACGCGGCCGGCCAGCTCACGGAAGGCCAGGGCCTGCGCGAGCGCGGCGATCTTCATGTCCATCGCGCCGCGCGCGAAAGCCGGTCACCCTCACGGTAGGCGACTGGGCCGCGGCGCGGCACACGTAGTGCGCGTTCGGTGACGCGAACGCGCCGCTGCGCGCCGCGGTAGGCCAGCCCGGCGCGCCCGCGGACTCGAACCGCTCCACGGTGAACCCGGGCCGGTGAAGTCGAGCACCAGGTCCACGGCCCTGGCCAGCTCGTCCGGCCGGCCGCTGACCGACTCCACCGACAGTAGCTCGGCCGCCGCCTCAAGGAACGACGCCATTTCCACGGCCCCATCCTGTCAGCCCGGCACGGCGTGACGTGTCAGAAGCCGATGGCCTCGCGCAGCAGCAGCACGGTGCCGCGCCCCGGCTGGTACTCCGCGTTCAGGATCAGCAGCCGGTTGACCGCGCTCGGCACGCCGTAGGCTTCAAGGGCACGGGCGTTCTCCAGCGGAAGGGCGTGCTCCTCGACGCGGCGCAACGCGGCGCTCAGGTCGGGCACCACCTTCTGCGCGCCGGCCACCCAGATCGCGCGGCCGGCGCCGCCGGCGAAGCCGGGCAGCTGGCTTCCGCTGGCCGAGGCGGCCACCAGGGACCCGGTCTCGGTGACCGCGGCGACGCTGCCGATGATGACGTCCGGGCTGGCGAGCAGCCGCCGGAACTCATCCGCTTGGGCAACGCGGTCCATGGTGAGGGCACGCGGCCTGACGGCCTGGTACCGGCCGCTCGCGTTGACGTCCGCGTCGATGCCGGACAGGCGCAGCGTCTCGCTCGCCGCGGTGAGCACGCTGGCGCCCTCGGGAAGCAGCTCCGCGACGCGAGCCCGCGCCGCGGCGGCGTCATCGAGGATCTCGACGGCGAAGCCGTGCGCCGTCAGCGCGGCGGCCGCCCGCTCCAGGCGCGGCGCGGGCGCCGGATCGGTGAACTGGGCTGCCGGGGCCTGGGGAATCGGGGTGTTCATAGTTCCTCCGGGACTGTTCGCTGGCTGAGGATGGGTGACAGCAGTCCGACCAGGCGGCTGCGCGGAACGTGAGGCGGCCCGCCGCCTCACGTTCCGGTGCGCTGTCTTGTCATCAGTGGTGAGGGCAACCGCGACAGAAGGAGCCGCCGGCATCATGAGCACCCCATCCCGGGCCGGGCACGGCAGTACCGCGAGCGACCTGGACGCGGTGATGAGCGAGCGGCGACAGCTGATCAACGTCACCTACCGGCTCCTTGGCTCGCTGGCCGAGGCCGAGGACGCCGTGCAGGAGACCTACGCCCGCTGGTATGCCATGCCCGCGCCGCAGCGGGACGCGATCGAGTCACCCGGCGCCTGGCTGACCACGGTCGCCAGCCGCATCTGCCTCACCCTGCTCGGCTCCGCGCGCGCCCGGCGGGAGACCTACGTCGGCGAGTGGATCCCCGAGCCGCTGCCCGCCGGCCCGCAGTGGCCCGGCGGGCACCCCGGCGGCAGCTGCGCCGACCCCGCCGACCGCGTCACGCTCGATGAGTCGGTGAGCATGGCGTTCCTGGTCGTGCTCGAGTCGATGACCCCGGCCGAGCGCGTCGCGTTCATCTTGCATGACGTCTTCCGCTACCCGTTCGCCGAGGTGGCCGGCATCGTCGGGCGCACCCCCGCGGCGTGCCGCCAGCTCGCCTCCTGCGGCCCGCCGCCGTGTCCGCGCGGCGCAGCCGCCCGGGGCGGGCCAGTCCGCCCGGCAGGCCGCGGTCGTCCGGGCCTTCCGGCTGGCCTGGGAGGCGAAGGATATCGACGCTCTCGTTCGGCTGCTCGACCCGGATGCCACCGCGGTCGCCGACGGCGGCGGGCGGGCCGTCACCTTCGTCGACCCCATCGCCGGCGGCGAGCGGATCGCCCGCGCGTGGATCGAGATCGCCCGCAGGACGCCGGCGGGCATGCGGTTCCTGGAACGCACGGTCAACGGCCAGCCCGGCCTGGTGGCCGAGCAGGACGGCCGCATCGTGACGGTGTTCGCGTTCGAGGTCGCCGGCGACCACGTCAAGCGCATCTGGGTCGTCCGCAACCCGGACAAGCTCCGCCCCTGGACCGCTGGGTGACCGGCTTTGCCGCGTCGGGCGCTGCTCTTGCTCGTGCCGCGGCGGCACGCGCAGTGCCCGCAGACCGGTCACGGCAAGCAGCACCATGACGCCGGCGGCGACCGCGGCGACCGCGAAGCCGCCGTGCGCGCCGAAGGCGTCCACCGCCCAGCCGGCCGCCGCCGCCGCGCCGGCCGAGCCCGCCGCGCTGGCCGAGTTCAGCCAGGCAAACGCCTGGGTGAGCACGGCCCGGTGGACAGCCGATTCGGCAAGCACCGAGCAGAGGACATAGACCGGAGGGACCGCGAGCCCGGTAAGCGCGACGCAGCATCCCAGTTCGAGCGGTGACCCGGCCACCAGCAACGACAGGCAGCCGACCGCGAGCCCGGCCGTGGCCACCGCCAGCTGTACCCGCGCGGGCGTGCGCCACCGGCGCTGCCCGTACAGCACGCCGGCCAGCACGCTGGCGCAACCGGACGCCAGGAACGCCGCGGCGGCCGCGCCCGGCGCGCCGTGCTCAACCGCGAACGCCGTCACTGCGATCGGCATGGCACCGAAGAACCCGCCGAGCGCCAGCGTCACGCCGGCCAGCACCGCGAAACCGGGCCGCACCAGCCAGCGGCCGCCGCGGTGGCGCTCGGCGGCGCCGGATGCCGGCGGCGCGGTGCGGCGCTGCGCGGCAAAGCCCAGCCCGCCGGCCACCACCAAGGCGGCGGCCAGGATCGTGCCTGCCGTCGGGTACCCGCTCGTG
Source organism: uncultured Actinomycetota bacterium (assembly GCA_963811335.1). Classification (GTDB taxonomy): domain Bacteria; phylum Actinomycetota; class Actinomycetes; order Streptosporangiales; family Streptosporangiaceae; genus Trebonia. The sequence goes on from CAWERB010000023.1 coordinate 438,910, forward strand.
CCGAGGACGGCGACCAGGACCGGGCCGGCCAGGTAGGCCAGCTCGTTGACCACCGATTCCAGCGCGAACGCGGTTGGCAGGGCCGCGGACCGCGAGTCGCGCAGCAGCGCCGCCCAGCGGGCCGCGGACAGCGCGCCGAGCTGGGGAATGGTGGCGCCGGCCAGTACCCCGCCCGCCGTCATCAGCCAGTCCGGGGTGCCGTCGGCGACCAGGGCGAGCAGCGCGGCCACCGCCGCGGCGTGGGCCAGCAGCACGGGCGGCAGCACCCGGGTCTGGCCGAAGCGGTCGGTGAGCCGGGCGAGTTGCGGCCCGGCTACCGCCTGGGCGACGGCGAACCCGCCGGTCACCAGCCCGGCCGGGCCATAGGAGCCGGTCCTGGCGTGCACCAGCCAGACAATGCCCAGGCTGGTCATCGCGATGCCGACCCGGCCGACGGCCGCGGTCAGGAAAAAGGGGGCGGCACCCGGGGCGCGCAACAGGGTGCGATAGGTCGCCGACGACATGATGTGTCCCGTTCGCTGCCCGGCGGGGCGGACCACCCGGGGTCGTCGGCGTCCAGAATTTACCGACCCGTGGTTATCACCTGGAACCGTCCACTGGCGGCGCGGGGCGGGGACACGCACCCCACGCCGGCTCCATCACCGGGCAGAAGCCTTACGCAGCCGTCTCGGCTGATCGCGGTTGTTGAGACCTAACGAGCGTAGGCACCAAGGACAGCGCATGTCCAGCCCGCCAGGCGGCGAAAAACCAGTCGCTCTCGCAGGCCCCCGTCGGGCAGCATGTGACGGTTGGCTGCTCAGAACGGGGGCGTGATGACCGCAGCTGAACATGACCGCGGCTCTGCGACCAGGAAACGGTCGGTGCTGCTCGCGCTGCGCTACTACGGCCGCCAAATGGCGCGCCTGCGGCGCTTCACCGTGCCGGGCATGCTGCTGCCCGCGCTCGGAAACACGTGCCTGTACTACATGGCGCCGCTGTTCGTCGCCCGGCTGGTCGGCCGCTTCGCCGGCCACGGGCAGGTCGGCGTCGGCGCGGTACTGCCGTACATACTGGGCTTCGCCGGCACGCTGCTTTGCGGCGAGATCCTGTGGCGGATCGGCATTCACTGCCTGAACCGCCTAGACGGTCACGGGATCGAGAACCTCTACGTGATCGGAATGGACGAGCTGCTGGCGAAGGACGCCGCGTTCTTCCACGACAACTTCGCCGGCTCACTGACCAAGCGGGTGCTGAGCTTCGCCGCCCGGTTCGAGGAGTTCGCCGACACGCTGAATTTCAACGTGGTCGGCAACCTGGTGCCGCTCGCGTTCGCGTCGGTGGTGCTCTGGCACTACGACCCGCTGCTCGTCGCCGGGCTCATCGGCCTGATCGTGGTGACCGGAGCCAGCGTCGCACCCGCTGATCCGGCGCCGGCAGCGACTCGTCGACGAGCGCGAGGAGGTGAGCGCGCACGTGTCCGGGCGCGTCGCCGACAGCATCGCGAACATGGAAACGATCCGCGCGTTCGCGGCCGAGGACCGGGAAGCCGCCGAGCACCGCTCCCGCGTCGCCGACCTGAGGCGCAAGTCGATGCGCTCGTGGGACTACCACAACCTGCGCATCGACGTGCTCGTCTCGCCGCTGTCGGTGCTGGCCAACGCCCTCGGCCTGCTGCTCGCCGTCGCCCTCGGCGGCGGCAGCCACGGGATCGAGGTGATCATCGTGGCCTTCACGTACTACTCCAACGCGACGCGCATCATGTTCGAGTTCAACCAGACCTACCGGCACCTGGAGAGCTCGCTGACGGAGGCCGCGCAGTTCACCGAGTTGCTGCTCACCCCGCCGACCGTGACCGACCCGTCCGCCCCGGAGCCGCTGCGGCCGAAGGCGAGCGACGTCCGGTTCGAGCGGGTGACGTTCGCGCACGACGGCGGGCAGCCGTTGTTCGCCGACCTCGACCTCGCCGTGCCGAACGGCACCAGGCTCGGCCTCGTCGGCCGGTCGGGCGGCGGCAAGACCACGCTGACGCGACTGCTGCTGCGGATGATGGACATCGACGACGGCAGGATCCTGATCGGCGGGCAGGACATCAGCAAGCTGCGCCAGTCTGACCTGCGCAGCCTGATCGCGTACGTACCGCAGGACCCCGCGATGTTCCACCGGACGCTGCGCGACAACATCGCGTTCGCGCGCCCGGAGGCGACGGCCGCGGAGATCCGCCAGGCGGCGGAGGCGGCGCACGTGACGGAGTTCGCCGACGCGCTGCCTGACGGATTCGACACGATGGTCGGCGAGCGCGGCGTGAAGCTGTCGGGCGGGCAGCGGCAGCGGGTTGCGCTGGCCCGGGCAATCCTGCGTGACGCGCCGGTCCTGCTACTCGATGAGGCGACAAGCGCGCTGGACTCGGAAAGCGAGATCCTCATCCAGCAGGCGCTGTGGCGGCTCATGGAGGGCCGCACCGCACTGGTCGTCGCGCACCGGCTGAGCACGGTCGCGCGCATGGACCAGCTGGTCGTCCTCGACCACGGGCGGATCGTCGAGAAGGGTACCCACCAGGAACTGCTCGGCCTCGACGGCACGTACGCCAGGCTCTGGCAGCACCAGTCCGGCGGCTTCCTCGACGACGTCGAGGAAGCCGCGCAAGCCCAAGCCCCGGGTGAGCGGGCAGCCGCCCGATCAGTCTCTGGTGAGCTGGCTGGACGGCGGCAGCAGAGATGCGAAGGAGTGGGTTGGTGGGAGACGCTCTCGCTCCGCCTCCTCGCTCTTCGTTTGCTCGTTATTGGACGGCTGCCGCGATCAGTTCCATCGGCTCGGCGGTGACCGCGGTTGCGATGCCCGTACTGGTTGTCCAGTTGCTCGGCGCGACACCGTTCGAGGTCGGTGTTGTGAACGCCGCCCAGTTCGTGCCGTATGCGCTGCTCGGGCTCATCGCTGGCGTGTATACCGACCGGTGGCGCCGGAAACCCGTACTCGTATGGGCGAGCGTCGGGCGTGCTCTGTCCCTGGGCGCAATCCCGGTCCTGTGGGTGATCGGCGTACTGCACATCTGGGTACTGGTCATCGCCCTGCTGCTGTTCGGCGCGTTCTCCGTTTTCGGGTTCGCTGCGACCCAGTCGCTGCTTCCTCGCCTGGTGCCTCGGGAAAGATTGGTTCCGGCCAATGCGCGGCTCGATCAAACAGACGCCGCTGCTCAGACTCTCGGACCAGCGATCGGCGGCGGACTCGTCGGGCTGCTGGGAGCCCCTGTAGCGATCACCATTGACGCGATCAGCTACCTCATCGACGCAGCACTCAACGCGAGCATCCGGGTGGACGAGCCCCGGCCTGGCTCCCGCACCCGCAATCTTCGCGCCGAGATTCACGACGGCCTGCGATGGACATATCGACATCGCACGCTTGGCCCGTTGGCGGTGTCGACCCATGTCTGGTTCCTCGCCAATGGGGCCGCAATGACCGTCCTTTCCCTCCTTGCCCTGCGATCGCTCGGGTTCACCGCGTACACATTCGGGTTGCTGCTCGCGGTCTTCGGTATCACCAGCCTGATCGGCGCGTCGATCGCACCATGGTGCGGTGCTCGGCTCGGATCGGGACGGGTGATCATTCTCGCACGCGTGGCGTACCCGATTGCCTGGCTCCTCGTGGCCATCACCCCTTCAACCGCGACCGGTGATGCCCTGCTGTTCGTTGCGCTGTCCCTCCAGGGACTCGCCATGGGCGTGGAGAACTCAAACGAGATGGGCTACTGGCAGGCACTCACGCCGGATAAACTTCTCGGCCGATCGAACGCCACCAGACGCTCGGCCAACCGAACGATAGCCGCACTCGGAGCTCTCAGTGCAGGCCTCGTCGTCGGCCTGATCGGTGATCGCCCCACGCTCATCGGCGTGATCATCGTTTTCGCGGCCGCGGCGCTCACCGCAGCGCTATCGCCACTGCGCGAATCACCCAATCAAGCCAGCATAAAGGCTGAGACGTCTTCCCCTTCCCCGAAGGATGAGTCTTAAGCGGGCTATGCGTGGCCGCACTCGACGTGCACCCTGCGGTTACCGGCAAACAGCCGGCGAGCCAGCCCGGTGCCGGCCTGTCGGCCGCGTTCCTGTGAGCGGGTCTCCTGACCTTGGTGAATTCGCCGGTCGTGTCTTCCCAGCTCCTCCGCGAAGGCGCGGGGCACCAGCGCACAAGGGTAGTTCCACTAATTGCGTCGTGATTTTAGGGGCTGGCGTCTCGGTCCCAGCGGTGCGCTGCGGGCAGGCTTCGCCGCGTCATGCCGGCGCTCGCGTTACCTGGCAGGCCGCCGCCTGCGCTGGCCGCGGTGCCCGCCTCGCCGCCGCGACGGGTTCAAGGTTTAACGGGCAAATTCCGCGCATCAGGTAAATAGAGCACCGCTCACACGCAATGCCGTTAAGGTGGGCGAGGTGTCCGGCTGGCAGGGTTAGCGTCCACGGGAAAGGCGCAGCCTGTCCCTCCCGGGGCCTCGACTCTCTATCAGTTTCTGCCTCCCCGGGACCACCTCCTATCAGTTTCTGCGTCCTATACCGGACATATCGGGCGCAGAAATGACCGAAATCGATAGGGAGTTGCTGACCGGCGCGCCGACACCAACCCGTCAACACCGGCGCTGACGCCAGCAGGGCCCGAGACGGGCTCTGGACAGACACGAGCAAGACAAATGGCCGAGTAGACGCGGGGCTGCGGCGCGCAAGCTAGATGGAGCGCGTCATGGAACCGCTGCCCCTCGGTCCGGGCGTCTTACGGTCAAGCCGGGTAGCGAACGGCGGCCTGGTTCGGCCTGGCCCGCCGTTCGCCCGTGCCGGTGGTGGCCCGGCGGTGCTCAGCCCTGCTTGGTCAGGCCCACGACGTGGCCTTGCGGGTCGGCGATCAGCGCGAAGGCCACGCCTGGTACGTGCTGCGGCTCCTGGATGACCCGGCCGCCGAGTTCCCTGGCCCGGCTCACGGCGCTGTCAACGTCATCGACCGCGATGAAGAAGGTGACCAGGTCGACACCGCCTTGCAACGGGCTTATCGCCGTGTACAGGGCGTCAGGCACCCCAGTGTCGACGAACGTGTAGCCGGGGATCGCGCCTTGGTCCGGATACGTCCACCCGAGCAGGTCAGCGAAGAACTTGCGGGTGGCGTCCGGGTCGGTCGACCGGATCTCAGCGTGCACGATTGGATGCGCCATCTTTTGCTCCCTCGAAGGTAGCCAACGGGCGCCGCGGTGACGCCCTCCCTACCCGCACCACGAACGCGACCTGGGCGGATCCGACACGAGGAGCTGAGGAAACCGGGCTCGGCTAGCGGTCCGATAGTAACCGACGGTACTGAACGGTGGCGTGGTGGACGCGGTCACCAAGCTGAGGCAGCCGGCTCGTCGGTGACGGCCTGGTCTACGTCTGCTACGAGATCGCCAGGGACACGCAGAGCGGGACGGGCGAAGCACGCGCCCGTTCTGGATCCTCCTTACTCTAGTGTGACTGGCTCAGCGCGCGCCGGCGGCCGTCCGCCGGGCCTAGCCAATAAGGTGGATGGGAATCGTGAAGATCGACGAGTCGCGGCAGCTCTACGTCATCGGCGGCGGCCCGGCCGGGCTGGCCGCCGCCGCTGAACTGCGCCGGCGCGGGACGCGCCCGGTGATCCTGGAACGCGGCGAGCGGGTGGGCACCACCTGGCGCGCGGGCTACGACCGGCTGCACCTGCACACCGTGCGCGGTCTTTCCGGGCTGCCGGGCATCGCGATCCCCCGTAAGGCGGGCCGCTGGCCGTCGCGGGACGCCGTGATCGATTACCTGGAGCGCTACCGGGCCGGGCATGAGCTTGAGGTCCGCGGGGGCACCGAGGTGACGCGCATAGCCGCCGCGGAGCCGCGGGACGGTGACGGCACCCGGTGGATGATTCACACCCTGGCGGGCGAGCGGCTTCCGGCGCGGTCGGTCGTGATCGCGACCGGTCATGCCCACACTCCTTATGTGCCGGACCTGCCGGGTCGTGAGTCATTTACCGGCCAGCTGCGGCACGCCCGTGAGTACCGCAGTCCGGCCCCGTTCGCCGGGCTCGACGTGCTCGTGATCGGCACGGGCAACAGCGGTTCCGAGATCGCTACCGACCTGTGCGAGGGAGGCGCCCGCCGGGTATGGATCGCGGTGCGGACCCCGCCGCAGATCGTGCGGCGCGATACGGCCGGGTGGCCCGCTCATGCCACCGGCATCCTGGTCAGCCGGCTGCCCGCCGCGCTGGTGGACCCGGTCGCCCGGCTGCAGCAGCGGCTCACGGTCCCGGACCTGACTCGCTACGGCATACCGCGACCGGATGACGGCCTCCTCTCGCGTGTCCGGCGCACCGGGGAGGTGCCCTTGCAGGACGTGGGGTTCATCGCAGCGGTGCGCAGCCGCAAGGTGACGCCCGTCGCGGCGGTGACCGGGTTCGAGGGCGGCAAGGTCCTGCTGGCCGACGGCTCGGCCATCGCCGCCCAGGCGGTGATCGCGGCGACCGGCTACCGGCGCGGGCTGGAGAACATGGTCGGTCACCTGGGGGTGCTCGACGAAATGGGGATGCCCAAGGTTCACGGCGGGCCGCCGGCCGCCCCGGGCCTGTTCTTCCTTGGCTATACCGTCTCGCTCAGGGGCATGCTGCGCGATATCGCCGCCGAGGCGCGCGGGCTCGCGGTCGCTGTGGCAGGCGACTACCAGCCGGGGCCGCGCTAATCTGACGCGCGCACTCCCCCGCTCTGGCGTCGCTACTTCGTGCCGACGATGCACCGGGCCATACCGGGAATCCTTACCTTGCCGTTTTCCTCGTAGCTGCTGACCTCGGCGATAACGGCTTCCGCGATCCGCTCCCTGGCCGGCTCGCCGACCTGCTGAATGGCCGCGACGGCGAGCGAGGCATGCTCGCTGATCATCTCCCAGTACTGTGCGGGCGATCGCGTCACCAGGTCGACGCCCACGTCCCACTCGGCGACGTCACGCAGCCCCGCGGCCTCGTAGAGGGCGCTGACCCGTCCCGGGGCAGCGAACCGGAACATGCCAGGCGCGTCCGGGCCCGCCGGAGGCAGCGCCGCCTCCGTCGCGATGGCCCGCATGGCGATCGTCGTCCACGGGTTTTCCTCAGGCCCGGCCCAGATCGACGAGCACAGGCGCCCGCCCGGCCGCAGGACGCGCGCGAACTCGGCGGTCGCCGCGGCGACGTCGGGGAAGAACATGTACCCGAACCGCACCGAGACACTGTTGAATGCCGCGTCAGCGAACGGCAGGTCGTCGGCGCTGCACACCACGGCTTCGAAATTGGCGATCCCTTGCGCGCCTGCCCTGCGCACCGCGATGCCGAGCATCTGCGCCGCGAGGTCGGTCAAGACCACCTGCCCCCGCGGCGCGAGCCTGGCTACGGTCAGCCCCGGCTCGCCCGTGCCCGCGGCGATGTCGAGGTGCCGCTGGTCATCGGCGATGCCGAGCCGCTCGATCATGGCCGTGCCGACCGGGCCCAGCTGGTCCATGATGACCGCGTCCCACTTCTCCCACCCCGCGGCAAGCCCGGCCCACGCCGCCCGCTGCACGTCCCTGACCTCATCGCCGCTCGGCATCCGCCCCCCCGCCAGTCACAAGGGGAGTTTCGCACAACGGCCCCGCCGGGCCGGGCCACCGCCTAGATCAACTGGCCCACGGGGTAATAGCATCCGGGCATGTTCGGCACAGAATGGGAGCCCGCGACCGCCACGATCGTCGCGAAGAAGTTTCATGAAAGCGGCGACACCACGGGGACGTGGGAGTACGTCGCTGACGTGGCGACCGCATCGGGCGCGACGTTCCGCGCCAGGCTGAAGCAGCCCATGCTGATGTCACATGTCATACGGCTGCAAGTGGGGGCCGTCGTCAACGTGCTGGCCGACGTCAAGCACCAGCACGCGAAATTCGATAAGTCTGACCCGAAGGTAAGCGGGGCTGACGTGCACCGCGCCAACAAGGACAAGTTCGACGAGGCGCTGCGCCAGCCGCCGGGCACGCCACCTCCTGGGACTTAGGCCATCAGCGCGCCCGGGCATCCTCGTCCGTCAGTACATGGCACGCTGTGGTGGTGGGTACCGAGGTGACCGATGTGGCGGCGACGGTGGCGAGTTATGCGCGGGTGATGATGAGGCCCTGTGATCTCTTGCCGGCTGACTTGTCACCTACCAGTTAAGCCGAGGACCCTGTTGGCGGAAACAGCCGCAAACCGCAAACCCCATCGCCCAGGCCGATCACCGGCCGTCCGCGGACGCCCGTGATCGCGCCAGGAGTCACGGGCAACGGCCAGGGCAACGTCGGCGTGCACGGTGACCGGGTGTTACGCGACAACCGGTGCGCCGCCGTCGTCGACGGCCGCAGCACGATGGACTGACAGGCCGTACTCGTGGTGCCCGGGGCGATGTCAGCTGCGCGGGATTCCGACGGCACTCCCGCTGCGCTGGCCCGGCGCAGTGACGGATCGTATCGGGGCGCGCAGGCCAAATGCGTGCAGGCGTTGCGCCGCGGTTGCGGCGGGGATGGCGCAGTACGCCGGCTGGGGGCTGCCTGGATCACCTGCGGGTCGTTGCGGACGCGCCGGGCCCATTCCGCCACGGCCAGCGCGTCGCCCGGGCGGTGCTGCGGGTCCTTGGCGGTCAGCGCTGCGATCAGTTCTGTGACCGGCGCGGGCACCGTGCCCGGCAGCGGCGGCAGCGGCCGGTCCCGGTGCGCGAGGGCGACTGCCTGCGGGCTGCCCTGGAACGGCGGGCGCCCGGTCAGGCATTCGTAGGCGGTCATCCCCAGGCCGTACAGGTCGCTGGCGGGGGTGGAGGGCAGGCCGGCCATCCGCTCCGGCGAGAGGTAGGCCAGGGTGCCCATCACCAGGCCGGCCTGGGTCACCGGGACCGCGCCTATGGCTGCGGCGATCCCGAAGTCGGTGATCTTGACCCGGTTGCCGTCAACTAGCACGTTTCCTGGCTTTACGTCGCAGTGCACGATCCCGGCCGCATGGGCGCACGCCAGCGCCTCGGCCGCCTGCGTGATCAGGCCAAGGACACGGCGGGGCGACAGCGTGCCCTCCGCGCGCAGGACCGCGGCGAGCGAGGGGCCCGCCATGTACTCCATCACCAGGTAGGGCACGCCGCCGTCCGAGCCGTCGTGGTAGTCGCGGACCTGGACCACGCCAGGATGCGACAGCAGGCCCGCGAGCCTGCCCTCCCGCAGCAACAGGTCCCGGAACTCCGGGTGGCCGGCGAATTCCGGGCGCAGCACCTTCACCGCGACGACCCGGTCAAGCCGGGTGTCGCGCGCCCGCCACACCTCCCCCATCCCGCCGGTCCCGACCCGGACCTCCGGCAGGTAACGCCCCCTCAGCGGCGGCGGGGCGCTCAGCGCATGTTCCCGTGCCGCCCCCGAAGGTCCCGGCCCGGTACAGCCGCGCGGGCGCCAGTACCGCGGGAACGGCGTCCCGCCGTCATGGGCGGCGGCCACTGTGACCTGGTTTATCATGACCATCCCTGTGTCCGGAGGAGGCGGGCGTCGCGGGGTGCCCGTGCTAGCGGGCCGGATCAGCGGATCAGACGGTCAGGCGAGTCGCTGGCGGTCGTAAACACCATCTCAGGCCATCCAGCCGGGGATCATGACGAAGGCCCTTCACTGTGGCGGAGGCGCCGGGTATGACCCGGCTGGTCACTGGCAAGTAAATCCTGGCGGGTGGGGCGGTGGAAATGAGCAACCTGAGCATGGCCAATCAGCAGAACCGATCAACTTGCAACCCGCGCCGACGGGACAGGCCCTGAGGCACCCCCAGGGGCGGCCAAGGGGCGGCCACGAAAGTAGGCTCGCCTGGCCCGGCCGCCCTGCGCGGAGCCGTGGGGGGCCGGCGGAGTCGGCGGTCGCTGCCTGCGGGCCATCCGTCATCCTTGAGCGGCGCCTGCCTGGAGGGACAACCGCAGCCTGACCGGTCCTCGCCAGGCCGGGCTTGGCGAGCCCGGCGGCTGGCAGACCGCCCCCCAAAGCGGATCAGGCCGGCGACTTGGACCTGCTGACAGCCAGTTGGAAAGGTCCGTGGGCCCAGGTTTTGGGTGCCGGGGCGTATGCTAGGAGGAGTACTTGCTCAGGCAGCCTGAACGAGTTCCTGATCGGGTCTAGACCATACGCCAGTCTCGACACCGCCTTGCTGCAATTCCTGCGTCCGCCAGGCGGGACTGATGACTGCAGAGACAGCGAGAGCACCTGATGACGGCGTTGGGACTTCCCCGGCTGCCGGTGCCCTCATGGCCGGGGACCTGGAAGTCCCCAGGCCGCTGCGGCTGGTCCTGACGGCGGGCTGGAACCTGGCCGAGTCAGCCGGGCTGCCGGTGGCCGCCTACGCGGTCGCCGCGTGGGCCGGCGGCCGGGACGCGGGCCTGATCGCAGGGCTCGCGGCCATCTGGCTCACGGCGGTCATCCGCAAGGTCGTGACCGGATCGGTGCCGAGCCTGCTGACGATTTCCGCGGTGGTGCTCACGGTGCAGGCCGCGGTGGTGCTCGCCACCGGCGAGCTGTGGCTGTTCCTGTTGCAGTTCCCGCTCGCGAACCTGGCCATGTGCTTGCTGTTCGCGCGGACGGCGGGCGGCCCGGACCCGCTCGTTGCGCGACTGGCCGCCGAGGTGATCGCGCTACGGGCAGCGGGCCGTCCCTCACCCGGGGCTGCACCGCTTCTTCCAGGGCGCAACCTGGCTGTGGGCCGGGGTCTTCCTGCTGCTCACCGCCGCCCTGGCGGTCCTGATGGTCACCGAGCCTGCCGAGGTGTTCCTCATCCTCTCGACCGCCGTTACCATCGCGCTCGTCGCCGCCGGGACCGGCGCGTCCGCGCTGTGGTTCCTCTCGGTCCTGCGCAGGCTCGGCCTCAGGCTCTGTTTCGCGCAGCCTGAGCCGCCTCCGGCAGTGCCCTGAATACAAGCGTTCCCGCCATCGTGCAGCAGCGCGGCTCCGCTTCCAGCCGGCTGCAAGCCCCGCCTCCGCGAGCGGAAGGCGCGCCGCCCGGCTGGCGACCCGCAGCCTGCGATGATGATTGCGGCTCCGGGTGACCCCCGACGAGGCATTCGTCATAGAGCGCCGCTACGCCCGCGACCACAACACCGGCTCACCGACCTGTCCGGCGACGTCATCCGCGGCACGGCGCGCACCATCCGCGGCAAGTAGCCTGCGACGGCCGCGGGCCGCATCCGCCGTCGCCGCCAGGGCGGGGCCGTGACTCGCTCATGTCGTGTGTGGTCTCAGGACTTCCTTGACCGTTCATTCTCAGCAGGTGCTTGCCGTCTCCAGGGGCCGAGCTTGCTGGCCATGGTCGTCCGCACGCGGCGCCGGCCGGGTCGGCGGGGGCCAGCTGCGCGGGCGCCGGCCATGCCCGGTGGTGACGGGCAGGGCGAGGTCTCTGCCAGGGCGCCAGGGTCATCTGCGAAGAAGGACAACAGCAGCACAGGTTGCCCGTCGGCCGTGCTGAGTCCTTGCCGTTCGCTCCCCGTGCGGGGAGCCCGCGTCCGGCGCAATCGCCGGTGGCAGGATATTGCGGCGTTGGCGCGGGTGACGGCGCAGGCTTCCTGGCGTAGGCTTACCCGCAGGAGCGAGAAGCCGTAGGTGCGTGCCGAGACCCCGCAGGCGTCCCAAAGATGACAGCGAGGGCCATGCCCGGGGTCAGTACAGAGAAGAGTGCGCGTGCAGGCTGCGTGGTCGTCGCGCTGCGCGGAGAGCTCGACGTGTGCACTGCCGCAGACGGCTTGAGCGCGCTCACCGCCCCGGCCGCAGCCGGGGTACAGATAATCGTTGACCTGGCCGAGCTGGCCTTCATGGACTGCTACTCGCTGAACGAGATCATGGCAGCCCGGGAGCAGGCCCGGCGGGCGGGCGGCGACCTGGTGCTGGCCGGCCCAGCCGATCGTGCTCCGCCTGCTCGCCCTGTGCGACGTGGTCGGTCAGTCGCGGGCTGGTATTCGCCAGCGTGGACGACGCGGCCCGCGGGGCCGGGAGCGCTCCGGCTGCCCTGGTGATGTCGGGGGCGGCGGGCGGTGCCGCGGCCTCGCTGGCCGGGTCCGGGATTCGGCAGGCGAGGGCCTGCGGGCACGGATCAGGGGACGGGAACCGGATACGGGCCACGGACAGGGGGCGAAGAAAAACGACGATCCTGGACGGGCCGGTGGGAGGGGTTACGCCACTAGTAATCCCTGCTCTCCTCCCCTCGCAGCAGCCGACGGTAGTACCTCTGCTCGCTTCTGGTGATGATCACCGGGTCGCTAGGTTCCGGCGCAAAGTAGTCCCGAGACTGCCAGCCGGTCAGGTACCGCGGAACCCAGCGGGGCTCCTGCGTCGTCTCCTGGTCGTCGGGTGCCCAGGCCCAGGACCCCGGCCGCTGCGCCGGCCCCGGCTGGAACCCCGGCGTTGCCTGCGGCATCTCGGTGTCGAGGCTCACCGCGATGTGCGGCGACAGGGTGCGCGTTGCCGCAAGGCCAAGCAAGAGCACAAGGCCGCCGCACCCGGTCAGCACGAGCCAGGCAGGGCGGCTCGCGGGCACGAACCCCGTTGTGACGGGCCCGTGCAGGTTCGCGTTCAGGATCGAGCCGGTCACCGCGACGCCCAGTGCCAGGCCCATTTGCCGGCTGGCGGACGCGATGCCCGACGCCAGTCCCGCCTGGCCGGACGGCATTGCCGCGACCGCGGCGGTACTGATCTGGCCGTCGATCATGCCCAGGCCGACGCCGAGCAGCAGGAAGGCGGTCATGAGGTAGGCGTCACCCGACGACCCGGTCAGCCGGGACATCGCGGCCATGCTCAGCGTCAGCGCCGTGCCGCCCAGTGTCAGCGGTACCCGCAGGCCGTAACGGGCGGCGAGCCGTGCCGCGGGCAGCGGGCAGACCACCATCGCCACGGCGGCCGGCAGCAGATGCGCTCCGGCATCCAGCGCTGACAGTCCCCGCACATCCTGCAGGTAGATCGTGGCGAGGAAGAGAAAGCCGCCGAGGCTGCCGAACCCGCACACGCCGGTAAGGACAGCTCCGGTGAACGGCAGGCGGCGAAAGTAGCGGGGATCGATCAACGGCTCCGTCCTATTCAGCTCCCACAGGAACAGGGCCGCGAACGCCACGGCCGCCACCCCGAACAGGCCGCGGATCCTGGCCCCGCCCCACCCGGCGTGGGGACCCTCGATAATCGCGTAAACCAGGGAAGCGAGCACGATGATCACCAGGACCTGGGCGACCGGGTCGGGCCTGCGGCGGGCCAGGGCGCGCGACTCCGGCATGAACCGGGCGGTCAGGGCGATGGCGACCAGCCCGACCGGGACGTTCACCCAGAAGACCGCCCGCCAGCCGACCGTGCCCGTCAGCATCCCGCCGATGACCGGCCCGAGCGCCATGCTCACGCCGGACACGCTGACCCACACCCCGATCGCCCGGGCCCGCTCGGCCCGGCCCTTAAAGACGTCAGAGATAATCGAGACCGCAACCGGGTTCAGCATCGACGCGCCTACCGCCTGCAGCATGCGGAACGCGACCAGCCAGCCGAGGCTGGGCGCCGCGGAGCACAACGCGGAGCTCACCGAGAACATGGTCACGCCCACCAGGAAGACCCGGCGGCGCCCGAACCGGTCGGCGGCAGCGCCCGCGGACATCACCAGGCTGGCCAGGACCATCGTGTAGCCATCTACGATCCACTGCAGCCCGGACACGGACGCGTTCAGTCCCTTGCCGATCGTCGGCAGCGCAACGTTCACGATCGTGCTGTCGATGCCCCACATGAACAGGCTCAGGCAGCAGATGCCAAGAATAAGGCGGCGGCGTCTGTAGCTAATCTCTGGCACGGAGCACCCTTACTCAGATATCACGGGGTGAATCATGTATCGCTGTTCACTTGACCCGCAAGTACGGCAGCCATGGCACTCTAAGGCGTATCCGTATCACACGTCTTATCTATACCTTAACTAAACACAAACCGACTTAATACCCGTGCCTACCAGTTGGGTAATGTCCGCAACCGGCGGTAATCCGGAAATTTTTATGACTCGTGAATTAAATTCGCGAAATGTAAAGCGCTTGCTCATGGATACTCCTCGCAGCGATCGTCACCGCCCGCCGGGCGGCCTGTCGCTGGACAACTCCCCCATCAGGCCGACGACGCCGAAAAGCCAATCGATTGCGCAAACGATTGCTTCATCCCGGGTGGATGACGGGCGGCCACTGCCCGCCGTGACCCCTAAACGATGCGGCCCGCAAACCTCACCGCGTGGCAACCTGCCCGGGTTCCCGGAGTCCGCGCATCACGATCACACCCGACGCCACGTGCTGAGATACCCAGGCCTCGCGGCGAGCATGGCCATGCGCGCTGCCACTGGGACGCGGCACGGCCCCATCCTGGTGCCGAACGACGAATGCGTACCGGACACCCGCCGAGCCGGCCAATCGCGTCATTATCGTGTTACCCGCCACTGACAGCGTAAATACGAAACGCGCGATTCGACGGCAAATAAAGCGGCGCCGAATGGGCGATCCGGGCTAATCAGTGACCGCATATAATCGCGCTCAATTCGCACGGCTCACCGCCGATCCCCTCGGACATGATGTGACCTGTTCCTGCAGTCGGGCGAACAGGCGATCGGGGGTTCGCAATGATCGGCTGCCACAGGTTACGCATAACGGCACATAACCGCCCAGTCGCCGCACCACGCACCACGCCCGTCCGCGCACTCGTCGGGGCTGGTCGCGTTCGCGGCGCGGGCGCTACGCTCGGCAGGTGCGGGATGATCGTCCACGACCTGTCCCGCGCCGCCCTGCGCTGGAGGCCGCGGCACACGCTGTTACTCTTGGTCTGCTCGGTGCCAACGCGGTACCCGCGACAGTTGCAGTGGTTGAGATCATTAACGATGTCGATACCGCGCATTGACAGCCATGCCCTTCCGGGGTGCTCCGGCCGGGGTCACAGTGCCACTATGCGATACGAGCCTTTCCGCAATCTGTTCGTCACCCCCGTCCTGCCATTCGACGACGACGGTTCCATCGACGAGCCCGCGTACCGGGCCTTCCTGCACCGCTTCCTCACGCCGGAAGCCGAAGGCGCGGGCATGGCGGTGATCGCCAACCCTGAAGCCGGCGAGCTGTTCACCCTGGACCGCGAGGAGCGCCAGCGCGTGGTCCGGATCGTGCAAGAGGAGTCAGGTGGCCGAAACCCGGTGCTGGCCGGCGTGGTCGACGTGACCACCGCCGGAACGGTGCGGACTGCGAAGGACGCCGCCGATCTCGGGGTGGACGGCTTGTTCGTGTTCCCGCCGATCGGGGCGGGCGACATCACCCAGTCGTGGGACGCCGAGGCCTATCCCGAGGTACTGACCGACTTGCTGCGCGCCATCACCGCCGAGGTTGACCTGCCGATCGTCGTCCATCCGGTCGGCAAGACGACCGCGGCGTACGGCGTGGGCTTGCCGGCCGCCGCGGTGCGGCGCGTATGCGAAGAGGTGCCCCAGGTCGTTGGGTGGAAGATGACCTACAACTACGACGGCTACCGTGCGGTCACCCGCACGCTGCGCGAACTGGACCGGCCGGTGGCGATCCTCGGCGCGGTGGCCAAGTACTTTCACGAGAACCTGGCGAACGGGGCCTTCGAGGGAACCGCGTCCGGAGCGTGGAACTACGCGCTCGAGCCCATGCTGGAGCACATACTCTCCTGGCGCCACGCGGACGTGGGACGGGCGACCGAGATCTGGAACGGCGGCCTGGCCCAGCTGCAGGAGTACGTGTTCT
Organism: uncultured Actinomycetota bacterium; assembly: GCA_963811335.1. GTDB lineage: Bacteria > Actinomycetota > Actinomycetes > Streptosporangiales > Streptosporangiaceae > Trebonia. Next base: position 454,634 of record CAWERB010000023.1, read on the forward strand.
CCGATTTCGGCAGGCTCCACGTCAGGTACAAGACGGCCGCGTGGCTGCGCGGCTTTATACCGAACCCGCTGATGCGCCCGCCCATGCCGCGCCCCCGCACGGACGAGGTGAACGCGCTCGCTGCCCTGCTCGCCGCGGCCGGGCTCTCCGTCATCGGCAAGGACGCCATCGACCAGGCCGCCGAGCGGCTGAGGTTCGGGTAGGCCCGAGGCAGACCGTCGTCAAGTACAAGGAGAGCGATCGGATGGAAGCTGGCACCCGTTCACCGGCCGAGGCCAGGATCTACCGGGCGGACGTCGTAGGGTCCATGCTCCGGCCGGCCTGGCTGCTCGACGCCCGTCAGCGGCTCCGCGCCGGCACGATGACGCCCGAGGCATACAAGGAAATCGAGGACCGCGCGGTTGCTGAGGCGATCTCGATCCAGGAGCGGGCCGGCGTCGATGTGGTCACCGACGGGGAGATGCGGCGCGATATCTTCTTCGACCTGTTCGCGAACGGCATGTCCGGCTTCAGCCGCGCCGCGGGCCACACTGTCCGCTTCCGGGGCAAGCGGCCCCAGGACGCGATGGAGGTGCAGGTTCCCTTCGCCGTCACGGACCGGATCAGGCCCCGCTCCTCCCCGGCTCTCAAGGAGTTTCTCGCCGCCAGGGACCGGACCGGGCGGCCGCTGAAGGTAACGCTGCCGAGCCCCATGCTGATCGCGGGGTTCTGGTCGCCTGAGCAGTCCGGCGCGGTGTACCCCGATCCCTTTGCCCTTTTCGCCGAGTCGGCGGAGGCGGTGCGCGGCTGGGTGCGCGAGTTGTTCGACGCCGGATGCCATTACGTCCAGATCGACGCTCCGGAGTTCAACGAAGTCTACGCCGACGCGCGCGTGCGCGCCGACTACGAGAGCCGCGGGATCGACCCGGCACGGTTCAAGGCCGAGGGGGCTGAGCTGCTCAACTATGTCGCCGGCGTCTCCCGGCCGCCGGGCACGCGGCTCGGACTGCACGTGTGCAAGGGCAACGGGACCCAGTCGTGGATCGCCGAGGGCGGCTACGAGGACATCTGCCGCGAGGTCTTTAAGCGGGCAGACGACTTCGACGTCTTTCACCTGGAGTTCGACGACGAGCGGTCGGGCTCCTTCGAGCCCCTCCGGCACCTACCGGACAACAAGGTCGCGGTGCTGGGTCTCGTATCCACCAAATGGCAGGCGCTTGAGGAACCTGACCTGCTGAGGAACCGAATTCAGCAAGCCGCGGCGTTCCACCCGCGGAGGCGGTTGGCGCTGGCTACCCAGTGCGGGTTCGCGTCCGCGAGTGAAACGGCCGAGCAGCGGAAGATCACGCCGGAAATCCAGGCGGCGAAGCTCAGGCTGGTCGCCGACGTGGCTCACTCCGTCTGGAATTGACTGACGCGGGCCGGGCTCAGATAGGCGGGGCGTTCCACAGGCCGGCATCGGCGCGGACTTCGGCAGCGAGCGCGAACAGGTCCGCGCCGGTGCCGCCGGTGCCCCAGCGGTCGGCGTACGCGTTGTCCATCGACCATACCCGGGGCACCCACGCGTCTTCGTCAGTGACCAGTTCGAGTTCCGTGGTGTACTCGATCACGTTGCGGTCCGGGTCGGCGAAGTAGGCGTAGGTGTTGTCGCCGGCGCTGTGCCGGCCCGGTCCCCACAGCGGCGGGTGGCCTGCCCTGATGCAGGCCGGTGCCGCGCAGGTACTCCTCTATCCCGCGCATCTCGAACGAGACATGGTTCAGCCCGGGTACGTTGCCGTGCGCGATCGCCAGGTTGTGATGCTCGGCCGAGCAGCGCAGGAAGCACATCCGGTCGCCCAGCCAGTCCGACAGCCGGAATCCCAGGTGCCGCTCGTAGAACGCCATCAGGGCGGGCACGTCGGGCGAGTTGATCACGACGTGGCTGATCTTCCTGGGCACGGACTCGCGGGCCTGCAGTTCCCGGTACGGTTTGGGTCCCACGTCGGCGGACACCTCGACCACCCGGCCCTCGGGGTCGAAGAAGCGCAGGCCGTACCCGCCACCAGGGCTGTTGAGCTTGCCGGGCTCGCGGACCAGTCGCACGCCGTCCGTGCCCAGGCGCGCGGCCAGGCCGTCCACCACGGCCGCGTCGCGGGCGCCGAACGCGATGATGTCCATCCGCGAGGCGGTCGCGGCCCTGACCCGCAAGATGAACGGCTCCGGCGACCCGACGGCGCCGAGGAACGCCACGTTGCCGTCGTCGGCGATGCGGTACAGGCCCCAGACCCGCTCGTAGAACCGGAGCGCGCGCTCGTAGTCCGCCATCGCTAGCCCGACGTAGCGCAGGTGGGTGATCCCGCACCGGGCGGCGATCTCCGACGCGGGCGGCCCGGTCCGCGGGACTGGCGGGGCCAGCGGCAGTTCCGGCGCGGGCAGCGGCGGCTGGATGCCGTCCAGGTTGACGTCGCTGAAGGAGGAAGTGTCAGTCACTGCGATACGCCCCACAATTGCTGGTAGACCTGCTTGAAGTCGCCGCTCCCGTACCATTCGCCGGTATTGGCCGCTTCGGTGGTCAGGGTCAGCCCGGCGACGTTGGCCGCGGTGAAGACGCGGATCCCCACGTGCTCGTCAAGGACGACCGGCTGGCCGAGCAGTTGCCGCAGTACCTGGTCGATGCTGGCCCAGCCGAACTGGTAGCCGTTATCGCCGGTGTCCTCGGCCTGGTAGTTGCCCTGGGCGATGAACTGCAAGTTAGACAGCACGCCGTTGATCCCGGTGACCTTGACCCCCTTGGCCGCCGAGACGGTCTGCAGGCCGTGAATGATGGCGGAGACGTCGGCATCGAATTCGCTCAGCACGTAACCGACGTGCGGGTCCTGGATGAGCGCGGTGCTGATCAGCGACGGAAGGCTGCTCAGCTGCTCGGTGGTTGTCTTGAACACGGTCAGCTTGCAGCCTGGGCAGTGCGTGCGTACCTCCGGTATGGCACCGTTCTCGACGTAGCCGATGCTCGCCGCCGAGTCGGTAACCTCCGGGAGGACGATGTCACCGGTGCCCTTAGATTCCGCGATGATCCAGTCCGCTTCCAGCGAGGTCAACAGCCCGGTGGGCGGAGAGTTATAGGCGAGCTCGTCCGTCCCGGGTTGTGAGCCCTGGTCGCCAACCAAGATCGGGATGTGCCTGGATTCAAGCAGGTTGATCCCCTGCTGCGCCATCGCGTTCGGGATGGAGTCGGTGATGACCGCCGCGGCGCCGGAGTGGGCCGCCTGGCTGAGGCACTGCGCGACGCCCGACGGGCTGAACGCCGGATCGCATGGCCGCACGGTAAGCCCGGCGGCTGCCGCGGCGTCCCGCAGGCCACTCAGCACCACCTGAAAATACGGCACGGTCAGGCCGATGGGAACGTAGTACACGACCTTGCCCCGCAGGCTGGCCACGTTCTTCAGCGCGGGCCCGGGGGCCGTGAACGCCGCCGAGGTGCCCGAGTACTTAGCGAGCTGCTGCTGGGCGTAGGCAACCGAGGTTGCGGTGGATCCGCTGGCACTGGCACTAGGGGCACTGCCCCCGCCGCTAGCCGTACTGGCACTGCTGCACGCGGCGAGCGCGAGCACGCTTCCGGCTACCGCGGCCAGGGCGCCGCGTCTGTATGGGCGTTTTCTGTGCATGTTAAGGCTCCTCTGGGAGATGACGGCGTCAGGCGCCGGCCTGGCGACGTCGCACCACCGTGGCGACGGCCACGGCGACGATCAGGGACAGGCCGAAGAAGAAGTCGGTGATCCAGCCCGCGTAGCCGAGTAGCTGCAGCCCGACGATGCCGGTGATGAGGAAGTAGACGGCGATGAACCCGCCCGCCGGGTTGAAGCGGCCGGGAAGGACGATCGCGGTCCCCAGGAAGGTCGAGGCGAACGCCGGGAGCAGGTAGGTCGCCAACGACGTCGGGTCGTACCCGCCGAGCCCGAGAACCGCGATGACGCCGCCCGCCCCGCAGATGATCCCGGCGGCGATGAAGGAACCCATGCGGATTCTGCGCACCCTGATCCCGGCGAGCCGGGCTACTTCCCGGTTCGCGCCGACGAAGGTCATGTACCGGCCAAGCGGCGTGAACGACATGATGTAGGCGAAGACCGCGGTCAGCGCGAGCCCGTAGTAGAAGGACAGCGGCAGGCTGAGGAACTGCGTGTTGGCGACCTTCGCATCAGCCAGGCTGAGGCCGCCTACCGTGCTCATGCCGGACGCCCACAGCGTGATGCCCTCCAGCAGGGTCGCCATGCCAAGGGTGACCACGATGGGGTTGATGCCGACGATGACCACCAGGATGGCGTTGGCCAGCCCGGCCGCGGCGCACGCCGCCGCCGCCAGCACACAGGCGATGACGATGTTCATGTGGTGGACGCTGGCGAGCACGGGGACCAGGGTGGCCGCCAGGCCGAGCATGGACGCGATCGACAGGTCGAATTCTCCGACCGCGAGCGTGCAGGTCAGGGCCAGCATGAGGAACACGTACGCTTGCTGCTCGCCGAAGATGGTCTGGAAGGTGCCGGTACTGAGGAACCTGCCGGGTGCCGCCAGCGTGAACGCGAGGATCATCAGTCCCCACAACCCCACGATGGCGTAACGGCCGCCGACCGCCCGGGCCAGTCGCCTTCCAGCCGGGATCGCGGGTACTTCAGCGCCGCTGGCGCGCGTCCGCGTCGCTGTCATGAAACGACCTCCTCAGCGTAGCTGCGGGCCAGGATCTCCTCGGCGGTCAGTTCGCCGGTCAGCTCGGCTCGCAGGCGGCCTGAAGCGAGGATGATCACGCGATCGCAGATGGCGGCGAGTTCCCCGGCTTCTGCCGAGGCGATGAGTACTGCCGCGCCGGAGTCGGCGAGCGCTCTGAGCGCGTGCAGCAGGTCGGCGCGGGCACCGACGTCGACCGCTTGGGTGGGCTCGTGCGCGACTAGGACGGCGGGCTGGCCGGCCAGCCACTTGCCGAGCATCAGCTTTTGCTGGTTGCCGCCGGACAGAGCGCCGGCAGGCAGGTCCGGGAGCCTGGGCGTGATACTGAGCTCGGCGGCGACGCGGCTGAACTCCTCGCGCTGCCAGCCGTTGGACAGGCGGTACCACGAGGCCCGCCCGGGGACTCGCGGGATGGTCAGGTTCTCCAGCACGCTCAGCCTGAGCGCCAGGCCGTCACTGGCCCGGTCCTGTGGCACCAGGGCCACTCCCGCCTCGATCAAGCTGGCGGGCTTGGAGCTGACCAGGTCATGAGCCCGTCCCCGGACCACGGCGACACCGCGTCCACCTGGCTGGGCTCCGGCGAGCAGGTAGGGAACGTCTTCGTAGCCAGAGTCGGCCGGCCCGGTGATCCCGGTGACCTCGCCCCCGCGCAAACGCAGGTCCAGCCCGTTCAGCCGGCGCGACACGAGCCCGGTGGCCACCAGCACGTCAGGTCCGGGCGCGTCCCGGTCGACGCGGGCGCGGCGCCGCACGGACACGTCACGTCCGAGCATCAGCCTGGTGAGGCCGGCCTCGGTGATTCCGCTGACCGGCAACCCGGCCCCGGTGACCTTGCCGTCACGTAGCACGGTGACCTTGCCCGCGTGCGCTACGACTTCATCGAGCCGGTGGCTGACGAGGAGCACGGACGTGCCGTCGTTCGCGAGGTCGTGCAGGATCTTCCAGAATTCATGCAGGACGGGCCGCGGCAGAGCCTGGGTGGCCTCGTCGAAAACGATGCAGCCTTGCCCCGGGTTGTGGGTCTGGAGCGCCCGGGCAATCGCGACGACGGCCCGCTGGCCCGCGCTCAGCCCGGCGACGGTAGCGTCGGGGCTGATGGTGACGCCTAGCCGGTCGAAGGTGGCGGCTACCGCTTTCTTTTCTGCTGGCCGCCGGATACGCCGGCTCAGCCGCCGCACCCTGAACTGGCCGATGCGGACGTTGTCAAGGACCGAGGCGCTGTCGACCAGGCCGAGATCCTGGTGGACGAACGACAGGCCGAGCGTCCGCAGCGCCGACACCCGGACCGGCGGGCCGAGCGGCGTCCCGTTCACCAGGAAACGGGCGCCGGGATCGGCCGGGTAGAATCCGGACAGCAGCTTGATAAGCGTCGACTTCCCCGAGCCGTTCTGCCCGATGAGCGCGTGGATCTCCCCCGGCGCGATCTCGAGGTCAGCGGAGTCGAGCACCTTGGCCAGGCCGAAGGTCTTGCTCGCGTTCTGGATCTCGAGCCGTTCCACGGGATCAGGCCGGCTGGTTGAGAACGGCGGCGACTTGCGCCGTCTGGCCGGGAAGGTCGGCGCGCATCCGCTTGATCGCGTCCGGCAGGCTCTCGGCGGTGACCGACATCTCGTTGAGCAGGATCTGGTGGGAGACGTCCTGCACCAGCTTGCATCGCGGCCAGCGGCGCTTGCCCAAGGCGGTCAGCGCCTGGTCGACCGGCATGTCGGTGCCGAGAAGCTCGGCCAGGACCACCGCGTCCTCGAGAGCCATGCCGGCGCCCTGCGTGATGTGCGGCGCGCAGGCGTGCGCGGCATCACCGAGGACCACGACCCGGCCCTGGTGCCAGGGCAGCGGTAGCATGACCTCGCTGAGCGGGCTGTACACGATGCCTTCCGGGCCGGTGATGCTGTCGCGCAGCTCGCCAGGCAGGCCGGTGAATCCCTCCATGCGCTCCCGCACCAGGTCGTCGAAGCGCGCCGGGTCGTGGCGCGGCTGGCCCGGCTCCGGGGTGACCAGGAACATGTACATCTCCCGCTCGTTGAGCGGGATGACTCCGGGCTTGGAGCCGACGCCCTGGTAGACGTAGCTGCACGTGATGTCGGCGGGCCTGGGGAAGGTGACCCGCCATACCCCGTATCCGGTGAAGACCGGCTCGTGCTCCCGCCCGAACAGCCGTCGGCGCATCGCCGACTTGATGCCGTCGAACGCGACGACCAGGTTGAACTCAGCCCAGTCGCCCGCGGTGAATTCGACCTGGACCCGGTCTCCCTCCTGCCGCAGGCCGCAGACGGTGACCCCGCGGCGGAGTTTCGCACCAGCCCGCTCCGCCGCGGACAGCAGGATGCGCTGCAAGTCAGGACGCGTGAGCGCATTGTTGGCCGGGACGTCACCGTCGAATCCGGACGGTACCTCCACGATGAGCTCGCCGCGGGCATCGCAGAACCGTACCCGGTCGAACTGGTAGCCCGCCTCGATGCACTCGTCGAGCACGCCGATGGCGCGCAGCGCCCGCAGGCTGTTGGCGGGCTGGTTGATGCCAACCCCGAGCACCTCGGGGCTCGCGTTGATCTCGACGAGCTCAACATCCGCGCCGAGCTGGGCCATTGCCGTGCCGACGGCCAGCCCGCCGATGCCGGCGCCTACCACCAGAACGCGTCTGGGCAACACCCGCCACCTCCGTGGGGTCGTGTTTCGCAAACGTAAACAAGCGGCGTCCGGCTAGAAAGAACCGATTTACGATGGCTGTTATCGATGGGCTCGATAGATGCAGGCCGGGAGGGGGTTCATGAACCTGAAGAACGCGGACCTGAACCTACTGGTAGCGCTGGACGTGCTGCTGGCGGAGCGCAACGTCACCAAGGCGGCCGAGCGGCTGTCGCTCGGGCAGCCCGCGACCAGCGCGGCGCTCCGCCGGCTGCGCCGCATGTTCCACGACCCCCTGCTGGTCCGCCGGGGCCGGGCGATGGAGCTGACCCCCCTCGCCCAGACGCTGGTCACTCCCGTGCGCGAGGTCCTCCAGGGGATCGACGGCCTGCTGTCGGTCCGGCCGGAGTTCAATCCCGCGTGCGACAAGCGGTCCTTCAGCGTACTGGCCAGCGACTATGTCGCTTTGATCCTGATCCGTCCGCTACTGGCCAGATTCGACGCGATCGCCCCGAACATCCGGGTGTCGGTGTTCCCGCTCACCCTGCCGATGCACAGCATGCTCAGCCGGGGCGAGGTCGATCTGGTGCTGTTCCCGATCGAAGTGGACCCGAGCATGCGGGCCTTCCCGCACCGCACGCTGTTCACCGACCGCTACGTCTGCACCGTCTGGAAGCAGCATCCGGAAGTCGGCGACGAGATCACCCTGGACATGCTCAGCCGGCTTCCGTACCTGTCGTACACCAACGTGAAGTTCCCTTCGTCGGCGGACGCACAGCTCGACGAGGCGGGTATCGAGCGGCGGCACGAGGTCTCTACGGGGTCCTTCGTGGTGTCGCCGTTGATGCAGCGCGGCACCCGGCTGGTCGCGCTGCATCTCGAGCGACTGGCCCGGGCCTTGCAGCAGGCGGCTGAGATTCGCATACTCGAGCCCCCGCTGCCGCTGAAGCCCATCACCGAGGTGATGTTCTGGCACCAGCGGTCCGAGGAGGATCCGGCCCACCGGTGGCTGAGGGAGGAAGTCACGGCGATGGCCGCGAACATCTGAATATCGACGTGATCGATAACTCCGATCACGAAGGCGCGGCTTCCGGGGCGGCGGTGCCAGCCCTAGCGTGACGGATATGTCGTTCGCACTGGCGCGTTTCCGCGGCCCGGATGGCGCCGCCTTCGCTGGCGCGGTCGTGGGCGAGGACGTGATACCGCTGTCCAGCCTGCTGCCTGGTGTCCAGGACATCGCTGACGCACTGGCGGACTGGCCGTCCGCCTTCAGTTCCCTGGCCGATGCTGTTCCGTCGACCGGCCGCGGAGCGATGGTGCCGCTCAGCGGCCTGAAGGTCCTTCCCCCGGTGCTTCCCCGGCAGGTGTTTCAGAGCGGCGCCAACTACCGTACCCACGTGATCGACCTGGTGGCGGCGCGGGAAGGAGACACCCCGGAGATCCGCTCCCGGGCCGCGGCGATGATGGACGAGCGCGCCCGGAATGACCAGCCCTATGTCTTCATCGGGCTGCCGAGCGCCTTGTGCGGCCCGTATGACGACGTGACCTTGCCGGCGACCGGGACCGAACACGACTGGGAACTCGAACTGGCCGCCGTGATGGGCCGCCCGGCCTACCGTGTCTCGCGCCACGACGCGCTCGACTACGTGGCCGGGTACACCATTGTCAACGACATCACCACCCGCGACCGGGTCTTCCGCCCGGACCTGCCGGGTATCGGCTCCGACTGGCTGGCCGCGAAGAACGCGCCCACGTTCCTGCCCGCGGGCCCGTGGCTGGTGCCCGCCGCCTTCATCGACGATCCGATGAAGCTGCAGATAACGCTCAGCCTCAACGGCGAGGTGATGCAGGACGAGTCGACGCAGGACATGATCTTTGACCTGCCCAGGCTCATCGAGCACACCTCGGCCATCACCACGCTGCTGCCCGGCGACCTGCTGCTGACCGGCTCCCCCGCGGGCAACGGCGCCTCCCGCGGCCGGTTCCTGCGGCCCGGGGACGTCATGGAGGGCACCATCACCGGCCTCGGCCGTCAGCGCAACCGGTGCGTGCGCCCGTGACCACCGTGGATGTGCACGCGCACACGATCGTGCCGGAGATCTTCCCGCTGGCCGCCGGGCAGCCGGGCTACCGCGACGAGCAGGACCAGCAGCTACGGACCTTCGGCCGCGAATCCGTGGAGCGCAACGCCAGGCTCGCCGCCGGCGACTACGCCCCGCTGCTCAGCGACCTGGGCAGCAGGCTGAAGGCGATGGACGCGGCCAGGATCGATATCCAGGCGGTGAGCGTCATCCCCACGCAGTACCACTACTGGGCCGACCGGGCGCTGGCGAGCGAGATCGTCAGCGCCGTCAACGAGCACATCGCGGCGATGGCACGCGAGCAGCCGGACCGCCTCGTCGGCCTGGCCACCGTCGCCCTTCAGCATCCTGACCTAGCTGCCGCGCAGCTGACCGAAGCGGTCGGGCGGCTGGGCCTGCGGGGGGTGGAGATCTCAACGAGCGCGGCCGGCCGCGATTTCTCCGATCCCTTCTTCGAGCCCTTCTTCGCCGCCGCCGCCGAGCTTGGCGCCTTCGTTTTCATCCACCCGTGGGGCTGCTCCCTCGGGGAGCGGCTGAGTTCGTGGTACCTGGGCAACATCATCGGCCAGCCCGCCGAGACCACGCTCGCGCTGTCCCACCTGATCTTCGGCGGGGTACTGGACCGGCACCCGGACCTGATCGTCTGCGCCGCGCACGGCGGCGGTTACCTGCCCCAGTACATTGGCCGCGCCGACCACGCCTACTCGGTACGCCAGGAAAGCGCCACCATGAAACGGCCGCCAAGCGCCTACCTGCACCAGTTGTACTTCGACTCTCTCGTCTACACGCCGGGAACGGCCAGGCAGCTTATCGACGTCGCGGGCGCGGGCCATGTCCTGATCGGCACGGACTACCCGTTCGACATGGGAGTCACCAACCCGGTCGCCCGCCTCGACGCGGTGCCCGGGCTGAGCGGCGAGGAACGGGCCGCCATCGCCGGCGGCACAGCGGCACGGCTCCTGCGGATCGAGGCGGTGGACTAATGTACGGCGAGGTCACGGAGGTCAGCGAGGGTGTCTACGCGTACATCCAGCCAGACGGGACCTGGTACCTCAACAACACCGGTTTCCTGGTTGACTCGCACGGCGTGATCTCGGTCGACGCGACCTCCACGGAGCGCAGAACCCGGGCCTACCTGGACGCGATCGCGAAGGTGACGCCCCAGCCGGTCCGCACCCTGGTGAACACCCACCATCACGGCGACCACACCTACGGCAACGGCCTGTTCGCCGGGGCCACCATCGTGGCGCACGAGCGCTGCCGCGCGGAGGTGCTCGCCCTTGCCCCGCCCGCGAACACCGGCATATTCACCGATGTCGACTGGGGGGACTTGCGGCTGGCGCCGCCTTTCCTCACCTACGACACCGGCGTGACCTTGTGGTCGGGAGACCTGCGGTGTGACGTCCGGTACGTGGGCACGCCCGCCCACACCACGAACGACTCGATTATCTGGATCCCTAGCCGGTCCGTGCTGTTCGCCGGCGACTTGCTGTTCAACGGCGGCACGCCTTTCCTGCTGCTCGGCTCGGTCACCGGCTCGATCGAGGTGCTCGAGCAGGTGGTCCGCCCGCTCGGCGCGGTCACCATCGTGCCCGGCCACGGCCCGGTCTGCGGGCCGGAGCTGATCGAGGACGCGCTCGGCTACCTGCGCTTCATCCAGGGCCTGGCCCGTGCGGGGAGCGCCGCCGGCCTGTCCCCGCTGGATGCCGCCCGCCAGGCCGACCTAGGTTCCTACGCGGCATGGACGGATGCCGAACGGATCGTTGGGAATCTCCACCGGGCCTACCTGGAACTGACGGGTGCCGAACGGGGCGCGCCGATCGATGCCGCCCCGGCGCTACGCGACATGGTTACCTACAACGGGGGCCGCCCGCTCACCTGCCACGCCTGACTCAGGAGGATCGCATGCGCTGGTCAACCTACATCTCCCCGGCCGGTGGCGGTGAGCGCGCCGGGCTGCTGCGAGGTGACGAAATCTACGGGCTGCGCGAGCCGGAATCGCTGCTTGAACTGCTAGGCGACGACGGCGGGGAGCGGTTGAACGCCGCCCGTTCCGCTGTTCTACTTCACCAACCCCGCCGCGGTCCGCGGGCCTGCCGATGACGTACCGATAGCGCCAGGTTCTGAGCGCTTCGACTACGAGCTTGAGGTGGCGGCCGTCGTCGGCCGCGGCGGCTCGGACCTCGACCCGCGCACCGCCGAGGAGCACATCGCCGGATTCACGGTCATGTGCGACTGGTCGGCCCGCGACCTCCAGCAGCGTGAGCAGCGAGGGAACCTGGGGCCGGCCAAGGGCAAGGACACCGCCACCAGCTTCAGCGGCTTCCTGGTCACGCCCGATGAGCTCGAGCCGTACCTCGCCGGCAACGCCTACCGGCTCGAGATGGCCGCCTCGGTCAACGGCAAGCTTTACAGCAAGGGCAACCTCGCCGACATCTACTGGCGGTTCGGGGAACTGCTCGCCTACGCCTCTCGCGGCACGACACTGCGCCCCGGGGACATCATCGGCAGCGGCACCGTCGGCGGCGGCTGCCTCCTCGAGTTGTCCGCCCGGCACGGGCCGGAGGCCTACCCCTGGCTCCAGCCGGGGGACATCGTGCGGCTGGAGGTCGCGGAACTGGGGATCATCGAATCCGCGCTCGTGCCCGGCCCGCCGGTCATCCCGCTCCGGTGACGCCAAGCCAAGCGCGGAGCGCGCGAGTCGCCCTGGTCACCGGCGGCTCGCGCGGCATCGGCCGCGAGACCGCCTTTGCCCAGGCGGCGGCCAGCTCGCCGTTCGGACGCCTGGGCACTCCGGCGGATATCGCGGAGGTGGCCGCGTTCCTCGCCGGGCCGGGCCGTTGGGTCAACGGCCAGGTCATCTACGCCAACGGCGGCGTCGCCTGAAGTGGCGAACTCAACGATGGCAAGTACGGCCGCTTGGCGGTTTCAGGCGCGGCCGGTGCCGACGGCCAGTGGCGGGGACCAGGCGGCGGGGTCGGCCGGGTCGGGCGGTGCGGTGCGGCAGATGACGTAGTGGCGCGGGGTGATGGCTGTCGGGTGGTGCGTGAGGGCGGCCATGCAGCGGGCGTGCGCCTGTTCCGGGGTGCGGACGGCGTCGGTGGCGACCAGGCAGGCGACCAGCTGGCGGCCGCTGGCCGACGCGAAGACGCGGGCCGCCGCGGGCGCGGCGGCCTCGTCCACCAGGCGCTGCACGTCGGCTACATCGACCCGGCAGTGGTCGGCCAGTATCCGGTCCGGGGTGCCGGCGAGAGGTTCCAGCCCGATGATTTCGGGCATCCGGCTGCCGGGCACGTCACCGTGCGCGGCTGCCACCAGCAGTCGTTCGGCGGCCAGCAGCACCGACTCCAGCTCGGCCCGCGGCAGCAGGCCGGCGTCGGCGTTCCACACGTCCAGCCGCAGGCAGCCGTCGATCTGGTTGAGGCGGAACTGGAGCGGATTTCCGCTGACCGGTGCCGGCCGCCACCGCAGCTGCGTCCGGGCGAGCGCGACGTCGAACCGCTCGGGCTGGAACCTGACACCAGCGGTCAGTCCGGACCACGACTCAGGGACCAGGCTGTTGAACCACGGGTCGTAGTTGAAACGCAGGCCCCGTTCGTGCTCGGCCAGTTCGTTCATGGCAGTCCGTTTTACCGTGTCGTACCTCCCGTGCCAGGCTCGCCTCCATCACCTTCGTCCAGGTGTGGCCGGCCAGCTCGTCGAAACTTCTCCCGGCGATCTCGACGGCGGCGATGGAAGTCTGGGTCAGGGAGCCGACGTAGTTCACCAGGTGGCGCTCGAAACGGTTGCTAGACACCACGGGAAACACCAGCTCCGGGTAGCTGGCGCGGCGGGCGACCACGGCGCAGATGGCCGCGAGCACGACGCTGGACCGGCTGGTCCGGGTGCGCGCCGCCACTCGCCGCACGGCCATCGCGGCGGCCTCCGACGACAGCTCGACCACCAGCGACTCGCCGCTGGGCCGGGCGCCCGGCAACGTGTACAGGCAGCGGGGGAGCCGCCGCGACTGCTCCCTCTGGTGGTCCAGTGCCGCCTCAGTCCTGCATTTGTCGGCCGGCGTCGCCTCCAGCCCGGCCTGGTCCAGCGGCTGGTGGCCGGGCCGGCCGACCGGCCGTCGCGCGGGATCGCCCAGCAGGCCGGCGAAGTCGCGCCTGAGAACCTCGATCGCCCCGTGGTCCACCGCCAGGTGAGTGAACCCGGCGGCGCACGCGATGACCCGGTCGCCCGCGTCCGGGGCGATGGCCACCGCCATGCGCAATGGATGCCGCCCCGGATCGAGCGACTCGCGCAGCCATCGGACGAGTGCTTCGGCTACCGCGGGCCGATCCCGCGGTTCCCACTGTCCCTCGCCGAGCGAACAGACTTCCAGCAGCTGGACACCGGCCGCCGCGACCCGCTGGCGCGGCTGCGCGCCGGGCAGGTAGCTGGTGCGCAGGCTCTCGTGCCGCGCGATCAGCACCGCGGCCGCCTCGGCCACGTCGTCGACGGACACCACCGCCGGCACCGGGAGCTCGACGCACAAGATCGCGTAGAGGTGGTCCGGGGTCTGGCTCAGCCAGTTGTAGATGTCGAGCTGGCCCAAGGTGAGCGGTGCCTCGCCGGCCCGCTCCCCGCTGAACTCGACCGGAACCGACCGCACCGGGGTCAGCCGCACGCGGCGCCTACCGGTTCCGGTGCTCACACCTGTTCAGCCTATCAGCTCGCGAAGCTCGCCAGCCAGGTGCTCGCCTGTGCTGCACGGGCCGGCCTAGAAGTTGACGGGCGTTCCCTTGGGGAGCCGGACGAAGGGTGAGCCGGTGCCTGGGGCGAAGGGCGGCGTCCGGTCCTGGACGAGGAAGCCGTCTGCGCCGGCCAGGCCCTGCGCGTCCAGGCCGGTGTCATGGACGGGGGACGCTTGCTTCGGCTCGACCTGCCGGATGAAGTCGATGGCGTACCCGAACTTGGTGTAGAGCCCGAACTCGGGGACGAACAGCAGGTCGACGGGCGCGTGGGGGTCGGTGTAGGCGTCGCCGGGGTGGAAGACCCGGTCCTCGAACAGGAAGCCGGTGTTACGGACCCGGGTGACGTCGGGGTGGATGGGCGCGTGCCACTCGCCGTGGCCGTGGACCTTGATCCCGCCGACGGTGAACGCGTCGCCGCGACCGATCACGTGCACGGTGGCCCCGGAGCCTTCCAGGAGCGCGGCGACGTCCTTGTTGGTCCAGACTCGGCAGTCCGGGCCGGGTCTCAGCCGGCCCGCGATGAGGCTGGGCAGGAAGTGGTCGGCGTGCTGGTGGGTAATCAGCACGGCGTCCGCGTCGTCGAGGGCGTTGGCCGGCGCGACGATGCCCGGGTCGATGACCGCGACGAAGCCGTCCTTCTCGAGGCGGAAGCAAGAGTGGCCCAGCCAGGTGAGCTGCATGGGACTCTTCCCTGATCGGTAGGGGCTGGTCAGCAGAATAGGCGCCGCTGCCGCCTGGCGGCTGTCGCAGCGGCCACCCGGGCGCGGAGCGGGTCTGGCGGCGAGGGCGGTGCCGGGACGGGCGGCCGTCGCCGCTGCGGTGGCACGGGATCGCGGCGAGGCCGGAGAGCAGCAGGCGACGTCGGCTGAATTCGGGACGAGGGAAGCTGATTCGGGCATGGCTGACTCCAGGTGAGAGACGCTAGCGGAGACTGGCTCGGGCCGTCAGGCGTCGAGGGTGCGGGGAGGCCGAAGCGGGCGAGGTTGCTGTTGTCAAAGCGGGTGATCGCGCTGACCGGCGGCCAGACAAGGTGAGGACCATCAGGCCGTTAGCGTGCAGGACGGCGGAGCGGGGGTCGTTCACGTAGATGCCGAACGCCGGCTGGCCGTTCGCGCGGGTGGCCACGAGCCGGTAGCGCAGTCCCCGGCCGAACAGCAGGGACAGCGCCCGCCCGGCTACCTCACGGCCCTGGTACTCGAAGGGCGCGGGCGGCATCGTCAGCCACACGTCCTCGGCCAGCAGGCTGATGATGGCGTTCACGTCGCCCGACGCGTACGCCGCGGTCAGCTGCCGTACCAGTTCACGCTCGGCGGGCGAGCCGGGCGCGGGCGACGGCTCGCGGTCCGGCGCGCCCGCGGACCGCATCCGTCAGGGTGGCCCGACCGCGCTTGAGCGCGCTGGCTACCGAATCGGTCGTGACCTGGAGGATGCCCGCGGCCTCGGCCCGGCTGAAGCCGAGCACGTCGCACAGCACGAGGACGGCGCGCTGGCGGGGCGGCAGCAGTTGCAGCGCCGTGATGAACGCCAGGGAGATCGCCTCGGTGGCCTCATACCGTGCCTCCGGTCCCGGCTCGGTGCTGGTGAGCTGGTCGAGCAGCAGGTCGGGGTACGGTTCTAGCCAGGGCACATCGCCCAGCCGGGTCGGCTCGGGCGGGTCGGGCCAGGACTGCGGGCCGTCCATCGTCACCCTCCGGCTAGTGGCGCGCAGGGTATTGAGGCAGCGGCTGGTGGCGACCCGGTAGAGCCAGGTGCGGACCGAGGCCCGTTCTTCGAAGCCCCCGAGCCCGCGCCAGGCGGCCAGCAGCGTCTCCTGGAGCGCGTCCTCGGCGTCCTGGGCGGAGCCGAGGATCCGGTAGCAGTGGACCTGCAGCTCGTGCCGGTAGGGGTCGACAAGCTCGCGGAACGCTTCCTGGTCGCCGGCCCGGGCCCGGGCCGTCAAGTCCGCCGTCACGGTGGGTTCCTTCCATTCGCTGAGTTCCTTCCCTCCGGTCGCCTGTACTGACACCGCCGCCCCCGCGATCGGGGCGGTACGGACCGCCCCGTTTCCCGGTGCCCTGGTGTCTGCCTTGCCGACACCCCCATCCGAGGAGACCGTTGACATGACCCGACTGGCCCGCTGGTGCTTCACCCGCCGGCGTACCGTGCTTGCCGCCTGGCTGCTGCTCCTGATCGTCGCGCTCGGCACCGCCCGCGTGGCCGGCGGTGCGTTCAACTCCAGCCTCAGCCTGCCCGGCACCGATGCCCAGGCTGCGGTCAGCGTGCTGACCCAGCATTACCCGGCCGCCGCCGGCGAGACCGACCAGGTCGTGATCCAGGCCACGGGCGGCGCGACCGTGGGGTCCCCGCAGGTGCGCGGCCCCGTCACCAGGGCCCTCGCCCGGGTCTCCGCGGTGCCCGGCATCGCGTCCGTGGCCAGTCCTTACGCCGCCGCGGGAGCCGCCCAGGTCAGCCGGAGCGGCACCGTTGCCTTCGCTCGCGTCACCTGGGACAAGCAGCCCGACCAGGTCACCGCCGCCGACGCGGGCGCGCTCATTGCCGCCGCCGAGTCGGCCGACGGCCCGGGCGTCCACGTTTCCCTGGGCGGCGCTTCCATCACGAACTCCGAGCGGGCCAAGCCCGGCCCGTCAGTGGCCGTGGGCGTCATCGCGGCGCTGGCCATCCTCCTGCTCGTCTTCGGCGGCGCTTTCCTCGCCGCCCTGACCCCCCTGGCCGGCGCCGCGCTGGCCCTGGTCATCGGTTCCTCGGCGATCACGCTGCTCAGCCACGGCCTGACCGTCGCGAGCGCCTCGACCGACCTCGCCGTGCTGATCGGCCTGGGCGTCGGCGTCGACTACGGGCTCTTCATCGTCAGCAGGCACCGGGCCGCTGTGCGGGCCGGGCGCTCCTACGAAGACGCCGTCGCCGAGGCCGTGACCACGTCCGGGCGCACCGTGCTGTTCGCGGGCCTGACCGTGTGCCTCGCGCTGCTCGGCCAGTTCGCGCTCGGCGTGAGTTTCCTCGACGGCCTGTCCGCCGCGGCCGCCGTCACCGTCGCGCTGACCATCGCCACCGCCCTCACCCTGCTGCCCGCTCTGCTCGGCTTCCTCGGCCCGAAGGTGCTCTCCCGCCGCGAGCGCGCTGTTCTGGCAAACACAGGGCTGGCAGGCAACGGACCAGTCCGGGAGAACCTCCGGGGCGCCGGCTCACGCTGGGCCCGCCTGGTGGAACGGCACAGCCTGCTGACCGCCCTGGCCTCCCTCGCGGCGATCACGCTCATCGCGCTGCCCGTCGCCGGGCTGCGGCTGGGCACCTCCGACGCCAGCACCGACCCGGCCGGCTGGACCACCCACCAGTCCTACACCGCCCTCGCCCACGGCTTCGGCCCCGGGTTCAACGGCCCCCTCGAGCTGGCCGGCCAGGTCAGCAGCCCCGGCGACCAGGCCGCGTTCAGCCGGCTGCTGGCAGCCGCGGCGCGCACGCCAGGGGTCGCCAGCGTCACGCCACTGCAGGTCTCTCCCGACCAGCACGCGGTGCTCGCCACCCTCTACCCGGCCACCGCGCCGCAAGACCAGCGAACCATCACGCTCGTCGGCACGCTGCGCGACAACCTGATCCCGCGGGCCGAGCACGGCAGCGGCCTCGTCGCGCACGTCGGCGGCCAGACCGCTTCCGCGATCGACTTCGCGCACGTCCTGGGCAGCAAGCTCCCGCTGTTCGTCGCCGTCGTCGTCATCCTGGCGTTCATCCTGCTCGCCGCAGTGTTCCGCAGCCTGCTGATCCCGCTGACCGCCTCGTTGCTCAACCTGCTGTCGGTGGTCGCGGCACTCGGCGCCATCACCGCCGTGTTCACCAAGGGCTGGGGCGCCTCACTGCTCGGCCTGTCCGGCACCGGGCCCGTGGACGCGTTCCTGCCTGTCGTGATGTTCTCGGTCCTGTTCGGCCTGTCGATGGACTACGAGGTCTACACCGTCAGCCGCATGCAGGAAGAATGGCGGCGGCTGCGCTCCCGCCCCGAAGACCCGGCCTGGCGCAACCACGCGGCCGTCACCGCCGGGCAGGCCCACAGCACCCGCATCGTCACCGCCGCCGCCGGGATCATGATCGTGGTCTTCGGCTCGTTCCTGCCCGGCGGGCACCACCTGCTCCAGGAATTCGGGTTCGGCCTCGGCTTCTCCGTCCTCATCGACGCGATCCTCATCCGCAGCATGCTGCTGCCCGCCGTCATGCACCTGATCGGCCCGGCCAACTGGTACCTGCCCGCCCGGCTCGCCCGCGCCCTTCCCAGGCTCGACATCGAAGAAGGCGAAGCGGACGCCCCGGCACCCGCTGGTCATCGCGAGCCGACCCGGCCAGTGGCATAAGATGCCCCGCCGCAGGCTGCTCGGACCGCCGAGCGGCGAAACGACGCGGTCCTGGGGTCGGAGTGGCGACTGAGATAAGTGCTGGCCGCGCGTTGGGTGCAGGCACGTCGACAACGAGCGCCCGCATCTGCTCGTTCATTGCCCGGCCTGAACGAGCCGATCGACCAGTTGCCCGACGGCGCCGTCAAGGCGAGGGAAATGGCCTCGCTCGCCTCGTAGCGTGCCTCGGGTCCTGGCTGCTGGTCGGGGATGCCGTCTAGCAGGAGGTCGGGGTAGGGCTCGAGCCAGGTGACCTGGTGGCGATCCGGTACAGCCACGTGCGCAGCGATGCGCGCTGCTCGAACGAGCCGAGGTTCTGCCAGGCGGACAGCATCGTGTCCTGCACGGCTCCCCGGCCCTGGCCCGCTCCAGCAGCTCCGCGTCCGTCATCTGCACCCTCCATCAGCTGGGCTCCCTTCATGCGGCTATCCGTACTGACACCGCCAGGCCCCAGATTGTGACTCAGCTGCGCGCCGGCGAACCGGACCCCAAGCGCCCCGGATTCCGCAGCTGAAGCGCCGCGCGGAGCATCAGGGTTTGCGGGCGACACCGCCCCACAAGGCGGCCGGCGCGGCCGCTTCGTCGTCGCTCGCGGGCCTCCACTGCTGGACCGGAACCACGCCCGGCTCGACGAGCTCCAGGCCGTCGAAGAACTTGGTCACCTGCGCGTGGCTGCGGGGGTGAACGCGCTGCGGCAGCAGCTCACTGAGCCGCCTCGCGGCTTCCAGGGCGCCCGGCGTCATGCGCCCCATGTCGCCGGCCACGTGCGTGACGGCCAGGAAGCTCCCGGACGGGATCGCCGCGGTCAGCCCGGCGACGAGCCGGTACGGGTCATCATCGTCCGTGACCAGCTGCAAGATCGCGATGAGCATCACGGCGACCGGCAGGCTGAAGTCCAGCAGCTCGGCGGCCCCGGTCAGGATCCGGCCGGTATCGCGGGCGTCGGCGTCGAGGTACCCGGTGGCGCCTTGCGGGTCGCTGGTCAGCAGCGCCCTGGCGTGGGCCAGCACGATCGGGTCGTTGTCGACGTAGACGATCCTTGACTCCGGGGCGGCCGCCTGGGCGACCTCGTGCGTGTTGTTCGCCGAGGGCAGCCCCGTCCCCACGTCAAGGAACTGCCGGATGCCCGCCTCTTCCGTCAGGTAACGGACCGACCTCCGCAGGAACGCGCGGTTGGCTCGCACCGAGGAGCGCATGTCCGGGTAGGCGCGGATCGCCTCGTCGCCTGTCTCCCTGTCCACCGCGTAATTGTTCTTGCCGCCCAGCCAGTAGTCGTACACCCGAGCGACGTGCGGGACGCTCGTGTCGATCACCGGTTGCTCGCGCCCGTTGTCCGGGACATTGCCCTGCCACAAGCCGCTTGTCATCAGAGTTACCGCCTCCGGGGACGATCCCCATTAACCGCGGACCTGGATGGAAATGACGCCTCGACACGGAAACCTATCCCATTCCTGGCGTACCGGGCACGCCGGCCGCTTGGGGGGAGGGCCCGGACGCCCGGACGCCTCCTGAAGCCACGGCTTGGCGGTGCGGATCCGACCGGGCCGACGTAGAGTCGCCAGCAAGGCAGTTCTTCGGATGCTGTGCTCGCCCGTTGAGGGTGGAGTGCAGCGGGCGCTGGAAGGAAGGTCTCTCATGTCGGAGTCCACCGAGACGCAGCCCACTGCCCGGGTGCTCCCCCACGAACTTCCCGCGTCCCTGCGGGAGGCCGGCCTGACCAACTGGATCCGCGAGCCGCTCGATGATGCGGTCGACCGCAGGCGGCGGATCATCATGCCTCCGGCCGCGGCGGTCATGGGCACCCCGGCGAGCGGCTGCCAGGGCTCGTTGATGGCCGAAGCCCGCCATCCGGACACGGTCTTCATGATGGGAGACAATCCCGCGCTGCCCGCGATGCCCGAACGGCCGACGCTGAAGGACTTCTTCCTGCTGCGCTTCGGCCCGGTTCCCCGTACGCACCTGCTGCAAAGCGCTCGCGTGGCGCGGGAGAACGGGCTCGGCGAGAAGGTCATCATGGCCTGCCTGCTGCACGACATCGCCATCGCCGGGCTGCTGTCGGCCAACCACGGCTACTGGGGCGCGCAGATGGTCGCCCCCTACGTCGATGAGGAAGTCTCCTGGGCCATCGAGAAGCACGAAGCGCTGCGCTACTTCCCGGATGAGTCGGTTGGATACTCCTACCCGCAGGCCTACATCGACTATTTCGGCCCCGACTACACCCCGCCCGACTACCTCCGCCGAGAGCATGAGGCCGCCCGCAGGCACCGCTGGTACATGACCTCGCGGCTGGTGACCGTCAACGACATCTACTCGTTCGATCCCCGTGTCGTCGTGGATTTCGACGAGTTCGAGGACGTGATCGGCCGGAACTTCCGGCAGCCCGAGGAGGGGCTGGGATTCGACGGCTCCCCGGTGGCGCACATGTGGCGGACGATGATCTGGCCCAACAACTTCCTGTAAGAGCGTGACTTCGCCCCGGTCAGTCGGGCTCGCCGCGGCCGGCCGCGGCCCGGAACCGGTCCCGGGCGGTCTTGGCCTCGGCTAGCGGCACCAGCCGGGCCTTGCCCAGCCCGAACGGCGGCATGTTCCCGTAGATCGCTTCGTACTCGCCGGCCCGGACCAGGTAGGTCTCGTGCCAGATGCCGGTCCTGGAACTGGTGCCGACGCGTTTCCAGTAGTTGCGCCATGCGGCCACGTGGCTGGCGCTCGGCGGTCGGTCCCTCGAACGCGAGGCCGCCGCCGTGCACGCCCGCCTCGCCGACGAGAACCTAGCAAGCGCGCGGAGCCGACTGACCCATCTGGTCGGGCGCGACACCAGTCGGCTTGGTCCCAGTGAGATATCGCGTGCCGTGGTGGAGTCGGTCGCGGAGAACACTTCCGATGCCGTCGTCGCCCCGCTGCTGTGGGGCGCGCTCGGCGGGGTCCCTGGCCTCCTCGGGTACCGGGCGGTCAACACCCTCGACGCCATGGTCGGACACCATAACGCACGCTACGAACGGTACGGCTGGGCCGCGGCCCGGCTCGACGACGTGCTGAATCTTCCAGGCGCGCGGCTGGCTGGCCTGCTGACACTGGCCGCCGCGCCAGCGCGGGCGCGCGCGGCATGGCGGGTCTGGCGGCGGGACGCCGGCGCGCACCCAAGCCCGAACGCAGGGGTCGCGGAGGCCGCCTTCGCCGGCGCGCTCGGCGTCCGGCTCGGCGGGACCAACGTGTACTACGGCAGCCGCGTTGAGCACCGCGCCATCATGAACGGCGGCCGACCCGCCAAGCCCTGTGACATCCCGCGGGCCACGACCCTGGCACGCCGCGTCGGGCATAGCGCGGCCGTTGCCTCCGCGGTGCTCGCAGCCATCCGAGGTCTTAGCCAAATTCTCTCATTAGACTCCAGCTTGAAATCGCCGGACAGGTACCGCAATTAATTGCCATTCGCAACAGGAGTAATCGGAAGGAAGCCGATCTGGCATTCAAGTCGAGTATTTGCCTGCGTGCACAGCTGTTACTGCTGTCCCTGGAGAATTGATTGGTAATTGGTGTCATCGAATTTCGGCGGTAATTGCTATGGTTCCAGTGCCCTCAAGGAATCGGCGCCGAGCTGCCCTCGAAGCGAGCCAAGCGGTTCGGCCGAAAGGTGATGATTAGCTATTCAGCCTGAGTTGGGCTATGTGCTGACGGGCGTGCGGGATGGCCCGGTGGCGGCGAGTTTCATTCCAGCGGGTGTTCGCGCGGGGTGGCCTGTTGCGGTGTTACGGGGCTGCTGCGGGCGGGAGCCAGGGGCCGTCGGTGAACAGCATGGTGAGCGCGTCGAGGGCGTCGATGCCCCATTTCGCGGTGGTGGACAGGTAGGACGCGACGATGGCGAAGTCGGCCAGGCCGAGGAGGGTGCGCCAGGTGCCGCCGGAGGTTCGCTGCTGGACCTTGACGGGGCGGATGTCGCGTTCGGCCTGGTTGGAGGTGAAGCCGACGGCCAGGTCGGTGGCGAAGCGGAGGATCATGTCCTCGTGGTCGCGGAACCGGCGGGCCAGCCGGAGCCCGTCCTTCCCGGCCTGGGTGCGTTTTCCCTGGTTGTCGGCGATGCCCTTGGCGACGGCGCCGCGGTACCAGGACCGGATGCCGGTGATGTCCTCGTCGCCGAGGCTGGCCTGGCCGGCCCGGCGGGCGGCGCGGCCCTGGCGTTCGCGTCGATGAGCAGGTCCGCCATGGACCGTGCCCAGAGCTGGCCGTCGGGGTCGAAGCGGTGCAGGCCGGCCAGGTCGCGCAGCCCGTGGGCGCCGCACCAGGCGTGCAGCGCGTCGGTGAGGTGCTCGTAGCCCTTGTAGCCGTCGCGGACGATCGTGCCCGCGTAGCCGGGCAGGACGCCGCCGGAGTCGATCGCTTCCTTCGTGCGGTCCCCGGTGTGCATGGCGGTGAGGAACTCGGTGCAGGCCACGTGGACGTAGTGCAGCTTCCCGGCGGCGCGGGCGGGGGTCTCGTCGGCATAGAGAACCGGGACGGCGGGCAGCAGCTCCCGGACCCGCCCCATGAACGGGCCGAGCCGGGCGGCGGCCTTGCCCCGGATGCCGGCCGTGAACCCGGCGGAGACGTTCACGCCGGTCAGGGCGGCGACCAGCCGGGCGGCGCGGGCGACGGGCAGGTAGTTCGCGCAGACCGCCAGCGCCGTCTTCGCGTGGACCAGCGGCCCGTACTGCGCCCGCCCGGTCACCCCGGCCGGGGCCAGCCCGACGGAGACCTCCCCGCACTCCGGGCAGCGCTTCGCGGCGACCTGGTACTCGGTCACCGACGGCGGCGGGGGCGGCGACGCCTCGAAGACCTGCCGTTTCTGCACGGTGCCCAGCACCGGCTCCCCGGCCAGGCCGTGCCCGCAGCAGCCGCACGCGGCAGGCCCGCAGAACACCGTCTCGCCCGGGTCGGGGGACTGCCGCAGCGTGGACGACTCCGCCCCGGGCTGCTTCCCCGGCCTGCGCCCGGACGTGCCCCGCAGCGACCGGTCCCGCGGCTTCTTCTTATACGGGCTGTCCGACGAGGGGGGCTTCGACGACGTCGAGGAATCCTTGTCCAGCCGCCGCCGCAGATCATCTACCTGCGCGGCCAGCGCCGCGACCTGCGCGTCCCGCGCGGCCAGCTGCGCCGCCGCCAGCTCGTCCCGGCCCCGCGCCGCCTGCCGGAGCCGCGCGTTGACGACCTCCAGCTCCGCGACCCGCGCGCGCAGCCACGCCACCTCATCAGGCGCGGGCACATGCGGCGTATCGGGCACGAGCCGCACTCCACCACAGCACGCCGCACCCGCCAAATAGGCGACCATCGAACCGCAGCCAGCAGAGCGCCGCCGCAAGCACGACAGAAACGCCCCGGCCCTCCCAACTGATCACTCAGGCTGAATAGCTACCATGATCCCGGTTTTGGCTTTGGAGTCGCGCATGCCGCAGACGACGTGTACCACACAGTCGTGGTACACTTCCGCCGTGGACGTCGTGCAGGCAGTCGACCGGATCAACGAGTTGCTCGAGAGCGACATGGGCCAGACGTCCAACACATCGATGCGCATTCCTACGGCGCTGCGAGATGCCGCAGCGATCGCCGTCCGCGAGCTCGGCGCGGCATCATCCACCACGGCCTTGACGGCTGCCGCGCTCAGGGCGAGTCTTGAGGCCGCCGTGATGCAAGCCGTTCTCGATGATCACTTCAGGCAGTACCCGCAGGCACGGCCCGGCCTCGGTGATCTAGCGGTCGCGGCGGCCGAACTCGATGGCCATCCACTTGCGGGCGAGCCGGCGCGGATCCGTCAAGCGGCGCTTGAAGTCGAGGTGCGGCACCCGGACGCCGCGCCCGAGGATGTACTCCTTTGGGCCGAGGCACGAGCCATCACCACGTCATGAGTCACCTTGTCGTGCTGGATAACGAGGCAGTACAGGCGCTATCGGATCCCGCCCATAAGAAGCACGTCCACGTCATAAGCCATGTCCAGGTGGTAGCGAACCGTAAAAGACGGGGCCTGGCGATAACGGTCGCGGTGCCGACCGCGGTTCGCGTTGAGGCGGGCTGGGACCGCACAATGCCCAACTGGGCTTTCCTCAACCATCTGCGCATCGGGGACGTCAGCCTTGATGGCACGAGGGCGAACATCGCGGCGAGCATCCGTCAGAATGCTCGCGTTTCCGTAGCCGACGCGCATATCGGAGCCGTGATTCAGGCCACCAACGCTACGAAGGTCACGGTCATCACGAGTGATCCCGGGGATGTAAGGCGAGTGGCTGCCGACAGGGAAGTCAACGTCGTCACTATCTGACCGAAGGGATACTGGCAGGCGAGCCGCCCGCTGCCGTCATGATCCGGTTCCAGGGGGCAGGACGGGCAGTCCGGCCGGCGCGCCTGCCCGGGCGAGGGCGAGCAGCGCCTCGATGTCGAGGTGCTGCTCAACGAGGTCGCCGAGCAGGTCGAGCCGGCGCTCACGGGCGGCGGCGAAGCTGACTCCGGACGGCTGGCGGCCGAGCGCGGCGGCGAGGAACGCGCCGCGCAGTTCGTCTCCCTCCAGGCTGCCGTGCCACATGGTGCCGAAAACGTTGCCCGCCCGGGCGCCGCCGAGGAACTCCTCGGCTCCGCCGCCAACGGTGACGCGCCCGTGGTGGATCTCATCGCCGGCCGCGGGCACGCCAAGGGCGGTGCCCGACGGGAGCCGCAGGGTCTTGCCTGGAGTGAAGCCGGTGCGCACGTCGAGCAGCCCGAGGCCCTCGGCCACGGCACCCGCGTCCGCCTCGAACGCCGTCCGGGTCGGCGATGACCGTGCCGAGCATCTGGAAGCCGCCGCATATCCCGAGCAGCGGCAGGCCGCGGCGGGCGTGGCCGGTGATCGCGTGGTCAAGGCCGCGTGCGCGCAGCCAGGCCAGGTCGCTGATGGTGGACCTGGTGCCCGGCAGCACGATGAGGTCCGCGTCGGCGAGGTCGCGCGGGCCGGAGGCGAACACCACGTCCAGGTCTGGCTCGAGGCCGAGGGCGTCGACGTCAGTGAAGTTGCTGATCCGGGGCAGGCGCACCACGGCGACCCGGTACGCCGCGGCGCCGCGCGAGCGTCGCCCCTCCAGGTCGAGGGCGTCCTCCGAGTCAAGCCACAGGCGGGAGTCCCACGGCAGGACGCCGTACACCCGGCGGCCGGTGAGCTTCTCCAGCGCGTCCAGCCCGGGAGACAGCAGCGAGGGGTCGCCGCGGAACTTGTTCACGATGAACCCGGCGATCAGCGCCTGGTCGGCCGGCTCAAGCAGCGCCACGGTGCCGTACATCGCCGCGAACACGCCGCCCCTGTCGATGTCGCCGACCACCACCGCGGGCAGTCCCGCATGCCGGGCCAGGCCCATGTTCACGTAGTCGCTGGACCGCAGGTTGATCTCGGCCGGGCTGCCCGCGCCCTCGGCGACGATGACATCGAAGCGCGCGGCGAGGCCGTCGAACGCGGCGTGCGCGGCGGCGGCGAGGTGGCGGCGGCCCGCCTGCCAGTCGGCGGACGAGACGTCGCCGGCGGGATGCCCCATGAGGATCACGTGGCTGCGCCGGTCGGTGCCCGGCTTGAGCAGCACCGGGTTCATCGCGGGCTCGGGGGCGGCGCGCGCGGCGAGTGCCTGCGCCCACTGGGCGCGGCCGATCTCGGCCAGGCGGCCGTCCGGGCCCGGGCAGACCATCGAGTTGTTCGACATGTTCTGCGCCTTGTACGGCGCGACCCGCACGCCGCGGCGCGCGAACGCCCGGCACAGCCCGGTCGTGACCACGCTCTTGCCCGCGTCCGATGTCGTGCCCGCGACCAGCAGCCCGCTCATCGCCCGTCCCGTCTCACGCACCCGCACCTGCCCCGCATCCTACGGTCGCGCCGTGCGTGCCCTCGTATCAGCTGCTCCTTGAGAACCGGGCGAGGGACAGCACGAAGATCGACGAGAGCAGCCAGCCGAGTACCGTGCCGAGGTTGAGCCACCAGAGCATGAGCTCGCCGTAGCGGACGTGCGGGTCCGGGTACCACGTGGCGCGCTGGTCCAGGGAGATCAGCGGGACCACGGTGTCGATGGCGTACAGCACGGGGCTGAAGCAGCGCACCTGGCCGTCGCCGCACGGGTCCGCGGCCGGCGCCCCGGGCGACGGCGTGCCCGGCGGGCCGGCCGCAGCCTGCGCCGTCAGCGGGCCCGCGGTGGTGTACACCTGGCCGTTGCCGTTGCTGGCGCGCAGCGTTGCCTGGGCCGCGGGCAGCGTCAGGGTGGCGGCCGTCAGGATGAGCAGCCCGGCCAGCATCCACAGCACGCGCTCCGGCCGGTAGCCGTAGCCGATGACCGCGTAGACCGCGCCGCCCGCGCGCTCCGGCCAGCGCGCGGTGCCCCGGCGGACGCGCCGGGCGTGCCTGCTTCGCGCGATGAGGATCCGCTCGGCTTCCCTGGCGTACCCGTGCTGCACGGAACACCTTGGCCGCCTGCTCGTACGGCCCGGAGTCGAAGGCGGCCTGGCGGCCCAGCCACCGGGTCCGCGCGGCCTGGTCCCAGGCCGCGCCCGGCGGGGCGCCCTCCGGGCGTTCCAGCCGGTCGTAGGTCATGCCCGCGATAATGAAGCGCTCCGGCCAGGTCGCCGGGTCGTCGGCGAGCGAGCTGGCCGTCAGGTCGGTGAAGTCGACGCTCGGCGAGACCGCCGTCCAGCCCAGGTCGACGTTGCCGCGCACGGTCGCGGCGATCGCCTCGATGGCATGCCCGGCCTCGTTGACGGCGGAGGGACGGGGGCAGTCGAAGGCCCCGCCGGTGACGTGCAAGCGGCCCTCGATGGCGGCCTGGTTCAGTGCGACGAGCCCGGTCGACGTAAAGCCGTCGATCAGCCGGACAGAGCCGTTGACGACGGCCTGGCTGAAGCGCAGCGCGTAGCCCGCCGGCGTTGTCGAGCCGTGCTCGCCTGGCGGTCAGGCTGCCCAGCCTGGCGCCGCTAAAGGCGACCGTGCCGCCCTCGGTCCGCAGGTCGTCCAGGTAGACGGTCCCCTCCACCGTCATGCCGCTTGCGCTGATCAGCGTTCCGCCCTCGGGCTTGGACACGTGACCGTGCAGCGCGAGGGTGCCGTGGCTGACCGCGCCGGCCAGCCGCAAGGCGCCCTCGATGTCCGCGTCCTTGTCCAGCCGGAGGAAGGCGCGGATCTCGGCGTTGGTCAGGTCGAGCGCGGTGCGGCCCGGCGCCCGCAGCGCGCAGCCCGCGCCGATGGAGAAGCGGCTCACGTCGGCCATCGACATGTCGATGCCGCCGGTCACCTCGCACTGCCCCGCCAGGGCGAACTCGCGCGCCGACCGACAGCCGTGGACGCGTTGATCGCCATGTCTCGCACCGGGCGCGGCCGCGTAGACGCTGCCCGCCGACCGGTCGGGACGGAGTTCGATGGCGGCGTTCCTGATGAGGAACCGCCCCGAGATGCGGGTGCTCGCCATGTCCAGGCGGCCGCGGATCAGCGGCCGGCGCCCGGCCGCGTCTTCCATCAGGAAGACACTGCCCTCGACGAGGGCGTCCTCGGTGTCGAGGGCCGGCCCCTGCGACGACTCGATGTGCGTGCCTATCAGGTCAAGCGAGCCGCCGAGCACGAGCACCCATCAGCCTATCTCGCCGGTCGAGTGGAACTGGTGGATCAGCCGGACGCCACCGCCAACGCGGATCCTGTCGGCCTGGATCGCGCGGCCGCCCTGGCCGTCGATCGTGGTGCCCACGCAGAGCAGGCGGCCGCCGATCTCGGACTCGCACAGCCAGACCGCCGCCGTCTTCGACGTGCTCGCGCTTGTCCGGTGCGCGCCGGCCACCCGCGAGCCGGACAGGTCAAGGTCACGGCGCAGCTTCAGGCCGTTGCCGAGCAGGCCGGGCAGCCGCGGGCAGCCGGTCAGCGCCAGCTCGAACAGGTCGGCGCCCTCCACCATGGGCGCGGCGTCGAACTCGCACCCGTCGAAGCGGAGGGGGAAGGGGACCGCCAGGCCGGCCAGGTCGAGGCGGCCGGCGATGACCGCGTTGCGCAGGCGCAGGCCGCGCGGGTCAACCTGGTCCTTCAGCTCGTGGCAGCAGCGGCGCAGCAGGGCCGCCTGGATGGTGCGTTTCGCGCCGGCTTCGCCGCCGTCGGTAGCCTCGCCCCCCTCGATGGGCAGGCCCCCGTCGATGGGCTGGCCCCGTCAATGGGCTGGCCACCGCGCAGCGCGCCGAGCAGTTCGGCCTCATCGATCTCCGCGTCACCGGGAGCGGCGGGACTCACGCGGCGACCGCGGTTGCGACGGAGGCCATGTCCTGGTTCATCAGCCACGCTCTTGACGAGTAAATGGATGTACGCCCGGCCGGCGCACGATGTTCGTCGTGCGCGCTGGGTTCCACGTTACGGGGTCGGGCGGAGCACGCGCCCGTTCTGGATACTGGTGAATTTCAGTACGAGCGGATCGTGCCGGGCTGCGGGCCGTGCGGGGCGTGCCGCCTGGCGACGTCCTCGCGCAGGGTGAGGCCGAGCCCGGGGCCGCGCGGCGGCAGCAGGTAGCCGTCGCGCCACTCGAACGGCTCCTCGGTGAACTGGGCGTGCACCCCGTCGAAGCGCTCGACCGCCTCCATGATGAGGAAGTTGGGGCTGCACAGCGACAGGTGCAGCGCCGCGGCGGCGATGAACGGGCCGCCGTAGACGTGCGGTGCGACCTGCACGTAGTGCGCCTCGGCCATGCTGGCGATCTTCTTCGCCTCGCCGATGCCGCCGACCTGGCCGACGTCGAAGTTGAAGATCGCCGCGGCGCGGTGCTCAAGCAGCCGCGCGAAGTCGAACTTGGTGGTCAGCCGCTCGCCGGTGGCGACGGGGATGGTGGTGCGGCGCGCCACCTCGGCCAGGGCCGCCATGTTCTCCGGCGGGCACGGTTCCTCGTACCAGAGCGGGTCGAACCGCTCAAGGCGCTGCGCGATGCGCAGCGCGCCCGCCGCGGTCATCTGGCCGTGCGTGCCGATGATGATGTCGCAGGCGGTCCCGACCTCCTCGCGGATGGCGCCGATGACCCGCTCGGCGGTGTCCGCGGCGGCCAGGGAGAACTGCAGCGGCACGTTCTGGCCGAGGCTCTGGTCATGGGTCAGGACCAGCGAGAACGGGTCAACCTTGATCGCGGTGAAGCCCTGGTCCGCGTAATGCCTGGCCCGGGCGGCGGCGTGCGCCGGGTTGAGCCACACGTCGCGGCTGAGCGGCCCGTGGTCAGCGGTACGGCCGGCGGGCGGGGCGCCGCCGGGATCGTCGTAGATGTAGGTGTACGTGCGGACCCGGTCCCGCATGGCCCCGCCCAGCAGCTTGTACACCGGCTGGCCGCAGTTCTTGCCGATGATGTCCCAGCAGGCCATCTCGATGGCGCTGAGGATGCCGAGCTTGGTCAGCTCCGGGTAGTGGCTGTAGCCGGCCCGGCCGTACACCTTGTCGAACAGCATCTCGGTGTCGTACGGGTCGTGGCCGATGACCGCCTGCTCGATGATGTCGGCCATCATGACGGCGAGCACGGGGAGCCGGAAACCCGCCCCGAGCAGCATCATCTCGCCGTAGCCGCACGTCCCGTCGTCGGTGTCGAGCCGAACGAAAAGCCAGCTGCGCCCGCCGCGGAACGGCGGCGGGCAGACCACGGGGAAGACCTCGAAGCCGGTGACCTTCACGTTTCTAGTGTGTCACCGGGGCGAGGTGGCGGCGGTACAGGCCGGCGACACGGAAGGCCAGGTCGAGGGACTGGCTGCGGTTGAGCCGCGGATCGCACGTCGTCTCGTAGCGGTAGCTCAGGTCGCTCTCGGCGATGTGCTGGCCGCCGCCGAGGCACTCGGTAACGTCGTCACCGGTGAACTCGATGTGGATGCCGCCGGGATGAGTCCCGAGCGCGCGGTGCACCTCGAAGAACCCGGCGACCTCGTCGAGCACGTCGTCGAAGTTCCTGGTCTTGCGTCCGCTGGCGGCCTCCACCGTGTTGCCGTGCATCGGGTCGCACACCCAGACGACCGGGGCCCGGCTTGCGGCCACCTCCTCGACAAGCGGTGGCAGCGCCTCGCGGATCCGGGCCGCGCCCATCCGGGTGGTCAGGGTCAGCCGGCCGGGCTCTTGGCCAGGGTCGAGGGCCTCGGCGAGCGCAAGCACGTCCTGCGCGGTGGCGTCCGGGCCGATCTTGACCGCCACGGGATTGCGGATCTGGCGGGCGAACTCGACGTGGGCGCCGCGGGGATCGCGGGTCCGCTCCCCGATCCACAGCAGGTGCGCTGACAGGTCGTAGGCGTGCCCGTTCCCTGCACCGGCCCGGGTCAGCGGCCGCTCGTAGTCAAGCAGCAGGGCCTCGTGGCTGGCGTAGAACTCCACCGCGCGGAACTCCCGGGGATCAGCCCCGCACGCGTGCATGAACGTGATCGCCCGGTCGATCTCCTCCGCCAGCCGCTCGTAGCGCTCCCCCGCCGGGCTGCCGGCCACGAAGTCCTGGTTCCAGGCGTGCACCTGGCGCAGGTCCGCGAAGCCGCCGCCGGCCAGGGAACGGCACAGGTTCAGCGTGGCCGACGCGCAGTGGTAAGCCTGCAGCAGCCGGCCGGGGTCGGGCACCCGGGCCGCGGCGGTGAACTCGATGCCGTTGACGGCATCGCCACGGTAGACGGGGAGCTCCACGCCGTCGCGCACCTCGGTAGCCCCAGAGCGCGGCTTGCCGTACTGGCCCGCCATCCGGCCGACCTTCACCACCGGCACGCTGGCCGCGTAGGTCAGCACCACGGCCATCTGCAGCAGTGTCTGGAACTTGCCCCGGATGCTGTCGGCGGTAGCGGCGGCGAACGTCTCCGCGCAGTCGCCGCCCTGCAGCAGGAAGGCCTCGCCGCGGGCCACCGCGGCGAGCCGCTCCCTCAGCTGGTCGCACTCGGCGGCGAGCACCAGCGGCGGCAGGCCCGCCAGCTGGCGCGTCACCGACTCCAGGCGATCACGGTCGGGCCACTGGGGTTGCTGAAGCGCGGGTGACGTCACGCGTTCAGGCTACGTGGAAGAAGTAGCGGGCCGCGGCGGCGCGGCGCCAGATACCCTATGAGCCATGCGTCAACTGGTCCATCGGTTTGTGAGCGTCCAGGCAGTGGCCGTGTTCGTCACGGCGTGGCTGGCCGGCGCGCTCGCGCTCGGGCTGGCGACGGGCTCGGGGGCGACGGCGACAGCCACGCTCATGGCGCTCGGGCTGCTGGCCGGCGGCGTGCTGCTGCTGATCAGGCACAGCCTGGACCTGGCCGCCAGGGTCGGCAACCTGGCCAAGGAGTCACAGCGCTCGCTCGGTACCGTGCGGCGGATCGAGTCGCGCCTCGGTACGGAGCTGAAGCAGACGTTCCGTCAGGTCGAGGCCCTGGCGAACCTCAGCGCCATCCTCCCGACCAGCGACGTGCTGCCCGCCACCCGGGGCTGGGCGGCGTCGCCTGACCTGCTCCTCGTCCTGGTCGACGAGCTGATCGCGCAGCGGCCGTCGCTCATCGTGGAATGCGGCAGCGGCGCGTCCACCCTGTGGCTCGCCCTGGCGCTGCGGCGTTTCGGTATCGACGGGCGGGTCGTCGCGCTCGACCACGACCCGGTTTTCGCCGTCAAGACCCGCGAGTTCCTGGCCAGGCACGGCGTCAGCGATATCGCCGAGGTGCGCGACGCACCGCTGGAGGACGTCAGCCTGGCCGGAGGCACTTACTCGTGGTACGCGCGGCACGCCTGGAAGGACCTGACGGGAATAGATCTCCTGTTCGTCGACGGGCCGCCCGCCGCCACCGGGGTCTAAGGCCCGCTACCCGGCGCTGCCGCTGCTGCGGGAGGCGCTGAGCCCGGCGGCCACCGTCGTCTTGGACGATCTCGTGGTCCCGGACATGCAGGAGACGCTGCGGCTCTGGCTCGACGCGTACCCGGAATTCAGCTCCGAGATCCTGCCGCTCGAGAAGCAGGCCGCGCTGCTCCGCCAGGGCTAAGCGGCCACGAGCCGCCGGTGCGCTAGCCGATGGTGAAGCCCGTCGGGGCGTCGGCGGCCAGGCTCAGGTCGCGCATGGCCTTGCGGTAGGCGACGGCGACCGCGTCGAAGCGCAGGTGCAGCTCGGCGGCCAGGTCGAACGGGACGCGGTCGGGCCGCTGCGACTCGACGACCACCTGGTCCTGGCCGAAGATGGTGTCCTCGAACTCCTGGATCACCCGGTCCGGCTGGTCGAGGTTGTAGTTGCGGCCGATCAGCACGTAGCCCGCGCACCGGTCGGCGAGCACCGGCTGGGACGCGAAGAAGTACACCATGCCGCGCTGCCCGCCCCAGCCGAGCCGCAGCACGATCGTGTACGGCAGGTGCAGCTCGTAGCGGCTGCGCCGTTCCGGCGGGCCGTCCTGCTCGTTGCCGAACACCGGGAAGTCGTCGCTGTTGGGCGCCTCGGGACGGACGACCTCGTAGCGGAGCACGTGGTCGTCGGTGTGTACCTGGTGCTGCGGGACGACCGGCCGCTCCGGGTCACCGAGCAGCCCCGGGTGGACCCAGGGGAAGTGCCCGAAGTCGGTGAAGTTCTCCACCTGCCTGGCCGCGTCGCAGCGCCACCGGTACGGCCCGGCCGGGACGACGGTCCACTCGCCGTTCTCCAGCTCGGGCACCTCGGGCAACGGCCACCGGGGCTCCTCAAGCGCGACCCAGATCAGCCCGTACCGCTCCCGCGCGCGGTAGGCCGCCACCCGGGCCTTGGCCGGGACCACTGCCGGGTCCTCCTTCTGCGGGATCGCCGTGCACCGGCCGTCCGCGCCGTACCGCCAGCCGTGGTAGGCGCAGACCAGCTCGTCGCCTTGGACCCGGCCGAGCGACAGGGCGGTGCCGCGGTGCACGCACAGGTCGGACATCGCCCGCGGCGTCCCGCCGGCCCCGCGCCAGATGACCAGCGGCTCGCCGAGCAGGCTGGCGGGCACCGGCCGGCCGGTCACCTCGCTGGCGAACGCGACAGGATGCCAGCACGCCCGCAGGGCGGGCAGGTCAGCGAACACTCCCGGTGAATTCATCCCCGCTCCAGACAGGCACGTCGGGCCCGGGCGGCAGGCCCGGGCCTGACCATATTCTTAGCACCCGCCGGCCAGCCGCTGTCGACTCAGCCGCTGTCTACCTGCTCCGCCCCCGCCAGGGCCGCCGGGTGACCCGCCTGGGCGGCCGCCTCACGCTCGGCTTCCGCATTGATCTCACCGCCAAGCAGTACCGCGATCCCGGTCAGGTACAGCCAGAAGATCAAGATGGCCACCCCGGCGAAGGCGCCGTACGTCTTGCCGTAGTTGCCGAACTTCGCCACGTAGAAGGAAAAGCCGACCGAGGCGGCGAGGAAGATGACCGAGCCGACCACCCCGCCGGGGCTGACCCACCGCCAGCGGGGGGCGGGCCGGTTGGGGCCGAGGTAGTAGAACACAGAGAACAGCAGGGTGACCGCCACCACCGTGATCACCCAGCGGATCACCGTCCAGGCGATGACGAACGCCGTCCCGGCGACCGGGGCATGGGACTGGATGCCCGCGCCGATCGGCTGGCCGAAGACGAGCAGCGCCGCCGCGATCCCGCCGAGCAGCACCGTGGCCAGCATGAGCGGGACGGCGAAGACCCGCTTGCCGACGAACTTGCGGTCCCGCGGCACGTCGTAGGCGACGTCAAGGCCCGTCTCCAGCGCGGCCATGCCACCCGACGCGCTCCACACCGCGATGACCACGCCGATGATCACCGCGGTGAGCGAACCGGACGACGACCGGCTGGTCGCCGACTGGACCGCCTGGCTGAACACGCCCGCCGCCCCCGGCGGCAGCGCCTTGTCCAGGCCGTTGACCAGCCGGGTCACCGCGCCGCCGCCCAGGTGCAGCAGGCTGGTCAGGCCGAGCAGCGCGATCAGCGCGGGGAACAGGGCAAGGAACCAGTGGTAGGCCAGGGCGCCCGCGGTCATCGCGCACCGGTCGACGGTGAACTGCTTGACCGCCCGGCGCAGCACGTGCCGCCAGCCCGTCTCGCCGAGTTCGAGCGGCGTCTCCGGGCCGCCCGTCACCTCGGTCCGCGGCGGAATCGTGTCCGCCGGGCTCTGCTGGCCGCCGCGGTGCTGCTGGTTCATGACGCCCGTCCTCCGTCTGCGTGAAACGACGGGCTACCCGGGCGTCCGCCGATCTAACGCCATCCAGAACGAGGGCGGGCAAACCTGGCCCCCGGCCGCCTGGAGCCGAGGCGGCGCGGCGGCGGTCAGCAGGGATTACGGCCGGTGAAGAACTCGCGGCGACCAGGCGGTGCCCGGGCCTGACAGCGCCATGGCGTCGCGCGCATCCACCTCATCTGCCTCGCCCGTCCTAGCGAGTACTCATTGGGTGTCGTTCCGACCACATGGGCTGGCTGACGTTTTGCACTTACCCTTCGGCGCACGGATGCGCCGGATTGACTGCCCGGCGCCGTCTAGGGCCTGGGTCGCGGCGCCGGTTCCCAGTTAACGGGTAAATTCCGCTCCTCGGGTAAATAAAGCACCGCTCACACGTGCGAAATTTACCTGATAAGCAGAGTTTACCCGTTAACGGACGCGGGGCAGTGGAACAGCTTCCCTCCTGTTGCGGCAGCACCGGGTGAGGCTGCGGAGATTGCCGAGCGGCGTTAGCGCCCGCATACGGGCAGTAATCACACCCAATGCTTCCCTGCCGCTAACCGCGAGACGCGGACACCGGCAGGTACGCTCCGACTGGCCCTAGGGACTGCCGGGCCGCCTCGACCACGCTGTGTGCTTCCATGGCGATCATCCGTCACTCACCTTGCCTGCCGGGGTGCCCTCGCCCGCGTCGCCAGGCCCGCCAGCGCGGCGCCGGCGCTTGCGACGGGTCGACCGGCTGCCGCTCCGCCGCGCGGGCGGCCGCCTCCTGGGCCGCGCGTTCCGACCGGGCCTTGCGCCAGCGGGCGGCCAGGTCGTCGGCGTTCACCAGCCGGACGTGGACCGGCGGCCCGATCGGGATGCGCCGCCACTCGACGATGCGCCGGTTCAGGTCCGCCGCCGCCTCGCGTACTTCCTGCTCGGATCGGAACTCCCCCGCGGTTTCCGCCAGCCGCTCGATCTCCCGCCGCAGCCGCAACGGCGTCGGCAGCATCTCCTCGGCGGCCACGCCCTCACGGCGGGCGTAGTCCCGCAGCCACGCCTGCCCGTAGTCGCCGTCGGCCGCGCCGGGGCGCAGGTTCAGCGGCTTGCCCGCCCCCGGCAGGTCATCGAAAACTCCGCGCCGCTCGGCTTCGGCTATCTGCTGGTCGATCCAGGAGGTGAAGCCCAACTGCGGCGGCTTGCGCTCGGTCATCGTAACCAGGGTAACCTGGGTCGGCGCCGAGGCGGACTGCCGCCGGGCCCCGCACCGGCGCGTTGGCGTCGGCCCTGGGCCGCCCGTAGCGGTCAGGCCAGGTCGCAGCGGTTAGGGTCGGCCGCGGCGGCCGCGCAGCCACCACCACGTGCCGGCCGCCACGATGGCCAGGCCCGGCCCGCTGTGCACGGCGAGCACGCCGGCCAGGCTCGGGCCGCCCCAGTCCTTGGCGTAGCTGGCCGGGTCGCCGTAGTTGATGAGGATCAGCTCGGCGATCCCGCGGCCCACCAGGTACACCGCGAGCACGGCGCCGATGGCGAACAGCGGCCACAGCCAGGCGGCGCGCCGTCTTGCCCGAGCCGCCGGGACAGGCACCGCCGGGACTGGCACCGCCGGGACAGGCACCGGCGGAGCGTGCGCGGTCTCCGCGGCGGGGTTCGCCGCTCGCGCCGGCGACGGTGATCTCGTCATCTCGTCCATGGAACTCACGCTAGGCGCGCCGCGGCCGCGCCGTCATCGGGCAACTCCCGGGTTCTGTCCCTGAGAATGCCCCAGGTCACATGGGGGTATCCCGCGCACGCTACGTCAGGGCAGCAGCTTGATCGCGCTCGCCCAGTCCAGGCCAAGCGGCCCCTGCATCGTCATGTGCAGCAGTTGGAACGCCTCGAGCTCCCGCGCCCGGCGCAGCGGCCCGGTGTCCACCGGGCGCATGCCGCCGTCCCGCACCAGGGCGGCCACCTGCTCCTTGGCCCGCTCGTCGTCCCCGGCGACGAATACGTCGAGCGGCAGCCCGCCGACCCAGCCGGCCGCCAGCGCGGAAGCGAACGTG
Source organism: uncultured Actinomycetota bacterium (assembly GCA_963811335.1). GTDB lineage: Bacteria > Actinomycetota > Actinomycetes > Streptosporangiales > Streptosporangiaceae > Trebonia. Next base: position 491,224 of record CAWERB010000023.1, read on the forward strand.
GTGTTGAACGCCTTCACCACGCGGGCTCCCGGGCTCGCCGCGGCGATCTCCTCGGCCGCCGACATCCCCGGGCTGGTCAGCAGCGAGTCGAAGGTGGAGAAGTCGACCGGGTTGCACGTGTCCACCACGGTCACGCCGGACAGCGCCGCCCCTTGGACGCGGGCCACGATCCGGCCCTCCGGGTAGGGCAGCGCCAGGATCACCATGTCCGCGCCGGCGATCGCCTCACTGAGGGCCGACACGCTCAGTGACGAAGGCTCATCGCTGGTCGCCTCTCCACGGCTAACCCGGGTGGCCAGGCTCACGCTCAGCGCGTCCGCCTTGCCCGACTCGCTGTCGGTGATCCGCAGCCGGTGGCCGCCCGCCAATACCCGCACAGCCAGGCCTTCCGCGATCCGCCCGGCCCCCACGATGGTCACGATCATCTGCCCCCCCAGTGGGGCATACCTTACCCGCCGGGCTGCCCGCCAAGATCATTTCGACCGCGACACGGTTACAGAAAGTGACAGCAAGGCCGGTGCCGCCGTGTCATACCGAGCGGGGCGGGTGACGCGCTCAGGCCGCCATCATGGGTCCCGGCGGTCAAGCAGCGTCCAGGCGATGGCATACACGATGGCGGTGAACAGGCACATTACCCCGAAGCCAGGCCAGGGCTGAAGGGTGTGGGCGGCATGGTAGACGCTGGTGAGCTGACCGCCGGCCTTGGTCGGCCAGAACTCGGTGACCAGGTTCCGCCACGAGTCCGGCAGCGCCTGGGCGATCCCGGGCAGGACGAACAAGACGGCGATCAGGCTCGTGCGGATCATCCCCGATGAGTACTCGGAGCTGACGCAGAGCACGCCGAGCACGGCGACGGCCAGCGAGGCGACGGCCATCCCGCCCAGGCTGGCCGTGGGCTTCGATCATGGCTCTACGGCGAACGGGAGGGCAAGGTCAACGTCGGGGTAGGTGACGGGTCCGGTCGCGAGATAGGTGGTGCGCAGGCCGAGGTCCTCGGGCGTGAGGGCAAGACGGTCACCCTCGTGCTCCTTCGCCTGCTCCTGCCCCCACGCATCCAGTGACTCGCAAGCGAGGTTCCACTGCACCGCCCCGTACCTAGCTGGCAGCGCAACGAACATCTCCAGGTGCGCGGGCTCGGTTCGCAACGTCAGCTCGGGAAAGCGCTCCGCGAGGGAACGTGCCTCCGCCTGCGGAACCGGCTTGCACCATTCGATCAGGCCATCGCCGTCAGCGCTCGGGTGGCTCCAGTAGATACAGAAGAACGCACCTTCTCGTCCTTCGAGCTTCGGGAGCGGGCGCTCGCGCAAGATCGCGATGAACTCCTTGCCGAACGCAAATTGCCCCTGCACGGAGACGTTGCGCTTCAGGCAGAGCAGGCTCCGTTCTGGCATCTCCCGCGTGGCGACTTCGTACATGACAGGCCTCTCTCCGCTCAATCGGCTGACGAGGTAGTCGGCTAGGTCGCGCCGCGCGTCATGGGCCGCTTCGGCGTCGCGCCAGTGATCGGCGATGCGTTTCGCCGCATCGGCCGGATCGCACCCGAGCAGCTCCCTGACCGCCTTAAGCGGCAATTGCAACTCGCGCATCATCACGACAAGGCGTGCGTGGTCGAGCTGGGCGGTGTCGTAGTAGCGATAGCCAGACGCATGATCGACGCGCGAAGGCACCAGCACCCCGCGCTTGTCGTAGAGGCGGAGCGCCTTCAGTGACAGGCGCGATCGTCGTGCGAACTCGCCGATGCTGATTTCGTTCACGCTGACTCCCTCGTCGCCGGGCCGAGCCGGCCCGGCGAGTTGAGTGTGCGGGCTCCCCCAGGGTGAGAGTCAAGGCCGCCTGCCGCCCGCCATCTCCCATTAGTCGGAGGAGTTACCTGACCTGGAATCCGCTGATTCCCTCGGGCGGCTCCGCGTGCACGCGGACGCCTTCCACCATGGCGGTGCTCGGTCCCTGGCGTGACCATTCCACCAGCTGCCGAACGTCGTCGGCGGGCCCTTCGAAGACCGCCTCGACCGTGCCGTCAGGAAGGTTCCGCACCCAGCCGCTCACGCCGTGCCGCTGTGCCACCATGCGGCATGTGTCGCGGAAGAAGACGCCCTGCACGCGACCCGAGATCAGCAGCCGGTTGCGAATCACACTGCCACGGTACGCCCGGACCTGACGGCGCCGTGCGCCGCCCGGGCCAGCGCGGGGAGCAGCCCATCGCTGCGGCGTAGATTGTGGCCAATGGTCGATCTCAAGCCCCCGCGCCTAGCCGACGGCGAGGCGCAGACCCTGCGCGCCCTGCTGCAGTACCAGCGAGAATCGCTGCTGCGCAAGGTCGACGGCGTCGATGAGGAACGCGCGCGCTGGTCGCCGGTGGGCAGCGGCACCAGCCTGCTGTGGCTGATCAGGCACATGGCCGCGGCCGAGGTCACCTGGGTGCTGCACCGCTTCGCCGGCCAGGACCCGTCGCCGCCCGGGCCCGAGCCGTCCGACGGGACCCTGCGGGACGCGGCCGAAGCCTACCGGGCGGGCTGGCGGCGGGTGGACGAGGCGGCGTTCGCCGGGGCCGGCCTCGATGAGCTGTGCCGCCGTCCCGACCCCGGCGAGCCGGTGAGCCTGCGCTGGGTCCTGATGCACCTGCTTGAGGAAACCGCCAGGCACGCCGGGCACGCGGACATCCTCCGCGAGCTGATCGACGGCAGCACCGGCCGGTAACCGCATCCGCCGGCCGCGCCATGAGCGCCGGCTCGGCGAAACTGGCCAACCCGGCGAATCGGCCTGCCGGACGACGACGCGAGTGACAGCATGGACAGGTGCGAATCCTAGTTCTGGGCGGTACCCGGTTCGCGGGCCGTGCCATCGTCGAGACCGCGCTCGGCCGCGGCGACACTGTCACGATGTTCAACCGGGGCAGGTCCAACCCCGGGCTGTTTCCCGGCGTGGAGACGGTCACCGGCGACCGGACCGCGGACCTGTCACCGCTTGACGGCCGCGAGTTCGACGCGGTGATCGACGTCGCCTGCTACGCGCCCGAGACGGCCCGGCTGTCCGCCGACGCCTTCAGGGACCGAACCGGCCGGTACGTGTTCGTCTCCACGGTGTCCGTCTACGCCAGCCAGGCCACCACCGAGGCGCAGCTTGAGGACGCGCCGATGGCCCAGCTCAAGCCGGACAGCACGGACTTCGCGGAGAACTACGGCGCGAACAAGGCGCTGTGCGAGGCGGTCGTCAGGGAGGTGTACGGCAACCGGGCGCTGATCGGCAGGCCCGGGCTCATCAGCGGGCCGCACGACCCGACCGACCGGTTCCCCTACTGGCCGCGGCGGATCGCGCGCGGCGGGCGGGTGCTCGTACCCGGCGACCCCACCGACCTGACCCAGGTCATCGATGCCCGTGACATCGCGGCGTTCCTGCTCGACGGCATCCACCGGGACAGGAGCGGCGTGTTCAACCTGACGGGGAACCCGCGCCCGTTCGGGATACTCCTCGACCTGTGCCGGGGGGCGACCTACAGCGACGCCGACCTGGTGTGGATCGACAGCGAGCGGCTGATTGCGGCCGGGGTCAGCCCGGACGAGGGCATTCCGCTGTGGATCGCTGAGCCCGGCTACGAGGCGTTCAACGACGTCGACTCCTCCCGCGCCGTGGGGGCGGGCCTGGTCTGCCGGCCGATCACCGAGACGATCCGCGACACCCTGGCCTGGGACATCGGGCGCGGGGGCCCGGAGCAGGAAGGCTTCGACCCGGCCGAGGAGGCGCGGCTGCTCGCCGAGCTCGCCGGGTAACGGCGCACGCGGCGCCGCTCGGCCCGGCGACCTGTACCCCGCCTGCCGGGCGGCGCCGAGCCGAGCCGAGCCAGCCGAGCTTCTTGCTGTTATCTAAGCGGGCCGCGCGGCGGCCGATCCGGCGAGTGCCGATCTTCTTGCTGTTATCCCTGCTCGGTGACGGCGGCCGCGGTGGCCTGCGCGCGGGCGGTGGTGCTGAGGTAGCCGGCCAGCGCGACCAGCAGGCCGCAGGCGACGCCCAGGGCCCACGGCCCGTGGGTGGCCGCCGACAGCGCGGCCGCGTGCGGCCGGCCGGCCGCCATGCCGCTGCGCACGCCGGAGGTCACCATGTCCCCCATCACCGCGACGCCGAGCAGCGAGCCGACCTGACGGGTCACCGAGATGACCGCGGAGGCGACCCCCGCCTGCGCGGGCGGCATGCCGGAGACCCCGGCGTTGGTGATGGGCGGGTTGACCAGGCCGAGGCCGGCGCCAAGCACGGCGAGCGCCACGGCGAGCCGCCAGTAGGACGTGCCCGGGCCGAGGCCGAGCAGCAGCGACAGCCCCGCCGCGATGCACAGGCCGCTGGCGACCAGCGGCAGGCGGGGGCCGCGACGGGCGAGGAGCTGGCCGGCGACTGGTGCGGCGGCGGCCATCACCAGCGTGGCCGGCAGCAGCGACAGCCCGGCCGTCAGCGGCGAGTCGCCGCGCGCCTCCTGCAGGTACACGGCGAAGACGAACAGGAAGCCGCCGAGCACGATGAACGAGAGCACCGCGATCACGCAGGCGCCGGTGAACGGGCGGGAACGGAAGAACCGCAGCTCGATCAGCGGCTCCGCCGTCCTGCGCTCGACGATGACGAACGCGGCGACGGCCAGCGCCGCGACGGCGAACAGCGCGAGCACCGGCATCGCGGTCCAGCCGGCGACCGGCCCCTGGATGACCGCGTAGGTAAGCGAGCCGAGCGCCGCGATCATCAGCAGCTGGCCAGGGACGTCCACCCGGCGCGGCCGCGGCGCCCGCGACTCGGGCACGTAGCGGACCGTGGCGGCGATCATGGCGGCGCAGATCGGCACGTTAAGCCAGAAGATGGAGCGCCAGCCGATGGCGGAGACCAGGACGCCGCCGACGATCGGGCCGGCGGCCGTCGCGACGCCGAAGATGCCCGACCAGATGCCGATGGCGTGGGCCCGCTCCGTCGGGTCGTGGAAGGTGTTACGGACGATCGACAGCGAGACGGGGGTCAGCATCGACCCGCCGATGCCCTGCAGCATGCGCAGGCCGATGAGGGACCCGGTGTCCGGCGCGAGCGAGCACAGCAGCGAGCTGAGGCCGAACCCGGCGAGGCCGACGAGGAAGACCCGCTTCCTGCCGAGCCGGTCGGCGGCGGAGCCGGCGAGCAGCAGCAGCGAGGACACGACGAGCAGGTAGGCGTCGGCGACCCACTGCAGGCCGGACAGGCTGGCGTGCAGGTCGCGCTGCAGCGTGGGCAGCGCGACGTTCAGGATCGTCGAGTCCAGGTAGACGATGAACAGGCTCGACGAGCAGATCAGCAGCACGCCCAGGCGACGGCGGCGGCCCGCCTCCCCCTCGGGGATGATCACGTCAGAGGCGAAGGTCGTCACGATCTCGCCGGCTCCTTACTCTCCATGCCAGTTTCCTATCCGCGCGACCCGAGGTCACGCCTGGGCCGCGCCGCGGGCACGGCACGTCGTAGAACGTCACAGCACGTCGTAGGCACAGCACGTCGCGGCACCGCACGTCCGTCACGCCGCACGGGCGGGCCTGACCGTCGCCGGGCTGTCGGCGCGCTCGATCAGGGCCGCGGCGCGGGCCGCGCTCGCCCGCCCGGCCCGGCCGGTGGTGGCCAGGGTGACCACGAGCACGCAGCCGCCCATCGCGGTCACGATCCACCAGGCGGGCCGGGTGGCGGCGGTGAAACCCGCGGCGAGCGGGCCGTGCAGGCCCGCGGCGAGCACCGACCCGGTCACGGCGACGCCCAGGGAGAGAGCCGGCCTGCCGGCCGGTCGACGCGATCGCCGCGGCGGTTCCGGCCCGGGCGCGCGGCATCCCGGCGACGGCGTTGTTGGTGACCGGCGCGTTGACCCAGCCCATGCCGACGCCGAAGATGACGGTGCACAGCAGCACGTACCAGGCAGGGGACGCGGCGGTGAGGAAGGTGAGCAGCACGCCGCCCGCGATGATGCCGGCGGACGCGATGAGCAGCGGCGCCCTGGTGCCGCTGCGGGCGATCATCCGGCCGCACGCGGGCGCGGAGACCGCCATGACCACTGCCATCGGGACGAGGAACAGCCCCGCCGTCAGTGCGCTGTACCCGCGGACTTCCTGCAGGTACAGCGTGATGAGGAAGAGGAACCCGGCCATCGCGCAGCTGCCGGTCACGGCGGTGAGCGCGGCGCCAGAGAACGGCAAGCGAGCGGAAGAACCGCAGGTCGATCAGCGGCTCGAGCGCGCGCAGCGACCATCCGACGAGCAGGGCGGTGGCCAACGCGGCGGCGGCGAAGCAGGCGACGATCGGCGCGGCGCCCCAGCCGAGGTCGGGGCCCTCGATGATGCCGTAGCTGAGCGTGCCGAGCGCGGTGATGACGAGCACCTGGCCGACGGGGTCGAGCCGCCGCTTAACGGCGGCACGCGACTCCGGCACGTACATGCGCGGTCAGCGCGATGGCGGCGATGCCGACCGGGATGTTGATCCAGAAGACGCCGCGCCACCCGGCCGAGTCGACGAGCGCGCCGCCGATGACCGGGCCGACCGCGAGCGACAGGCCGAACACCGAGCCCCACAGGCCGATCGCCTTGGCCCGCTCGGCGGGTTCGGTGAACGCGTTGGTGACGATCGCCATCGCGACCGGGTTGAGCATGCTGCCGCCCACGGCCTGCAGGGCGCGGAACGCGATCAGCCAGCCGAGGCCGGGGGCGAGCGAGCAGGCGAGCGAGCCGGCGGTGAAGACGGCCAGGCCGATCTGGAAGACCGTCCGCCGGCCCACCCGGTCGCCGACCGAGCCCGACAGCATCAGCAGGCTGGCGATGACGAGCAGGTAGGCGTCCACCGTCCACTGCAGACCGGAGACCGGCGCGCGGAAGTCCCGCCCGATCGACGGCAGCGCCACGTTGATGATCGTGACGTCCATCCCGACGACGAACAGGCTCAGGCAGCAGATGGCCAGCACCAGGTAACGGCGCTCGCGGCTCAGCTCAGGCAGCGCGGACCCACCCCCAGCAAAACGATATTTCGCATTTTACAACTAACGATGACAACGGCCTATGCCCGTGGTGAGGCAACGCTGCCAAGCGATGCGTATCGAAAAAGATCTTGAAGAACCGGATTGACTCGATATCAATCGAACTGATAGCCTAGCCACAGGCCCACGGATGGGCGGCAGCCAGTAGTTCAGGCACAGGCTCCGCGCGCTAAGGCGCGCGGAGGTTACGCGGAAATAGCAGCGTTGACAGCACTGTGCGGACAGCCGTTCCCATCTGGAGGTGAGTCACGATGTGTACCGCAGATCCCGCGCACGCCGGCGACGACGCCTTCGACCCGGCCGCGGCGCCCGGTTCCGTGGGCGCGTCGCAGGCACTGCGGGCCGCCAGTGCTGCCATGGACTGCGTCAATGCGGCCGTCGCCGATCTGGACGGCTCTGCCTGCGGTGAACTGCTGATCGCCCTTGGCGGGGTGCAGGCGAAGCTGACCGCCGCGCACGCCTCCGTGCTGCGCCGGTTCGACGCCGCGAACGCGCATGATGCCGACGGGTACGGCTCGTCCTCGTCCTGGCTGGCCGCCAGGGCGGGCATGTCGAAGGAGGGCGCCAGGGCCGCGGTGCGGCAGATGCGCCAGCTGGGGAGTCGGCCGCTGCTCGGGGACGCCTTGGCCGCCGGTGACATCACCGCCTCCCTCGCCTTCACCATCGCCGACTGGACCCGCAAGCTTCCCGCCCAGATGCGCGACGAGACCGATCGCATCCTCCTTGACGCCGCCGCGGCCGGAGCGTCCGCCGACGACCTCGCCGCCATCGCCGTGTGCGCGATCGAGACGTGGCGGGCGCAGCAGCCCGACGCCGACGACCCCGACCCGGACGACCGCGCCGTGCGCCTTGGGACCACGTTCGGCGGCGCGGGGCGCATCTGCGGTGACCTCACCCCCGAGTGCGCCACCGTCGTCCGCGCCGTCCTGGAATCCCTCGGCAAGGTGGCCGGCCCGGAAGACGACCGCACCGAGGCCCAGCGGTTCCACGACGCGCTGCAGCTGGCCTGCACCCTGCTGCTGCGAGCCCGGCTGGTCCCCGCCCGGGCTGGCGCCGATACCCAGGCGGTGATCCACATCCCGCTGTCGCAGCTGCGCCAGCTCCCCGGCGCACAAGACCTGGAGGACGCGTGGATCCGCGCCCGGGCCGGCGAGGACGGCTACCTCACCGGCACCGACGCGGAAACCGCCGTATGCGACGCGCAGACGGTCCCGGTCGTCACCGGCACCCTGGACCCCGACGTTATCGACAAGATGATCGGTCTGGCCCGCACCGCCGCCGAGGCGCAGGACAACCTGGACACGCGCAGCGGCGAGAGCGGCACCGCCGCCAGCCAGGCGAGCACCGGACATGCCCTCGCCCGATCCGAGGCGCTGTCCCCCCAAGCCTGGCAGGCGCTGCGCCACGCGATGGCCCGCCTCGCGGTCGACCTGGTCTCCGGCCCGGCCGGCGTCGCCGCGATCCTCCGCCAGGGCCTGCTCGACAAGCCCTACAACACCCCGAGCCTGCCACTCGACATCGGCTACTCCGACAGCATCCCGGCCCAGATCCGCCGCGCGGTGCTGCTGCGGGACCGGACCTGCGCCTGGCCGAGGTGCGGCCGCCCCGCGGTGCACTGCGACGTGCATCACCTGCGGCACAAGCAGGACGGCGGGGAGACTTCGGTTGAAAATTGCGTCCTGGTCTGCCAGTTCCACCATGACGTCTGCATCCACCGGCGCGGCTGGCAGCTCATCCTCCACCCTGACGGCACCACCGAGGCGCGAAGTCCCGACGGCAGGCAAATCCTCCGATCCCACGCGCCCCCGTCACCACGCGCCGCCTGAGCGCCGGGACGTCCGGCGTGATCCCAGGAGCCTGAATCCCCCGCCCTATGAATGACGCCGGCCGGAGAGGCGACGACGCTCAGGCGGGCCGCAGCAGGGCGGTGAGCAGCGGCCGGTAGCGGTCGAACCCGGGGACGTCCGCCGCGGGGTCCTTGGCGGCGTCGTCCCAGCGGCGGACCGCGACGGCGTCCGCGGCGTACGGCTGCGCCGCGAAGGCGGCCGCCTCGGCGCCGGTCATCGGGCCGCCCTGCAGCGACAGGGTGTAGACGGAGGCGGGAGACAGCAGCGCGAGGTAGCCGGGCTCGACGGCGCACAGGTAGCGCTTGGCGGCCACATGCAGCCGGACTGGCTCGGTGACGGCCGCGGCGAACCAGCGGGCGAGCCACGCCGCGCCGCGCTCGCCGTGGTCGTTGTCGGTGCCCGCCATCAGCTCCCGGCCGCTGCGCTCCGCCTCGTCGGCGAGCGGGTCGGCGCCGCGCAGGTGGCCGGCGTCGTGCAGCAGGGCGGCGGCGACCAGCGTGTCGGGCGCGCCGGCCGCCCGGGCGAGCGCCCCGGCCTGCAGCAGGTGCTGCGCGACGGTGACCGGCTCGCCCAGGTAGTCGCCGGCCCCCTCGGAAGCGAACAGCTCGGCCAGCCGGTCCACCGGTGAGATGATCGTAGACATGCGCCCGCCCTTCGAGATCCTGCTACCCCTGGCGGAAATGCTACGGGCCCGACGTGAACGGGGCCTGCGGGCCGCGCGCCGCCGCGGGCGGGGAGGCCTGATGCTAACAGGACAGCGACCATGACCGTCACGCAGACCGCCTGCGGGAAGGTGCGCGGCGCCGAGATCGCCGACGGGATCCTGGCCTGGCGGGGCATCCCCTACGCGGCGCCGCCGGTCGGCGAGCTCCGGCTGCGGCCGCCGCAGCCGCCGCCGCCGTGGAGCGGCACCAGGGACGCCCTCGGCTACGGGAACCGGTCGCTGCAGCCGGACCTCGCCGACGGTCTCACCGGACCGCCGCAGCCGCCCATGGACGAGGACTGCCTGTACCTGAACGTGACCGCCCCGGCCAGCCCGGCGACCGCGGCGGGGCCGGCCGGTGCTGCTGCTGGATCCACGGCGGCGGCTTCGAGATGGGCCACGGACCCGACCAGGCCGGCGACGGCGCGGCGTTCGCGCAGAGCCACGGCCTGGTCGTGGTCACCTTCAACTACCGGCTTGGCGCGCTCGGTTTCCTTGACGTCCCCGGTGAGCGGCCGACCGGGGCGCTCGGCCTGCACGACCAGGTCGCGGCGCTGCGCTGGACCAGGGACAACATCGCCGCGTTCGGCGGCGACCCGGGGCAGGTCACCGTGTACGGGCTGTCGGCGGGCGGCAAGTCGGTCACCAACCTGCTCGCCTCCCCGCTTACCAGGGGCCTGATCCGGCGGGCCGCGGAGTCAAGCGGCGGCGACCACGTGAAAGACCAGGCGCAGGCCGCGAGCATCGCCAAGCGGTTCTTCGGCGTGCTCGGCACCACGCCAGAGCGGATCAGGTCCGTGCCCGCCGGCGACTTCCTGGCCGCGCAGCTCGCCGTCGCGGAGCCGCCCCGGTCCACCTGGCTCTGGCGGCCGTCCGTCGACGGCAGCGCGCTGACCGCGAACCCGGTCACCGCGATCGCGGCGGGCGCGGCGGCCGGGGTGCCGCTGCTGCTGCAGACCTGCGCCAGGGAGACCGCGCTGTACCAGCTGCTCGGCCCGGACGCCGCCGACCAGGCGGAGGGGGTGCTCACCGGGTACTTCGGCGCCGAACGGACGGCGGCGATGCTGGCCAGCTACGCGGCCGCCTACCCGGAGCTGGACGAGACCGCGCTGCGCGGCGTCGCCGTCATGTCCGACGAGCGGTACGTGGTGCGCACCGAGCGGCTCGCCGACGCGCAGGCCGCGCACGCCCCGGTGTGGCGGTCCAGGTACGACGGGCCCTACACCGGCATGGAGGACGACCCCGACCCGGAGTTCGCCCAGTACGCCGGCGTGCTGCACGGCGCGCACGGCGGCGACGGCGGCGGCATATGGCAAGGGCGGCGACGGGCCCGTCCGCGGCCCTGCATGACGCCTGGGGCGCGTTCGCGTCGGCCGGTGACCCCGGGTGGCCCAGGTACGCGGCCGACGGCCGGGTCGCGATGATCTTCGCCGCGGACGAATCGCAGGTCAGCGGCGACCCGTTCGCGCACGCCCGCCAGGCCTGGGACGGGCTTGACCTGGCAGCCGGGCACCTGGTGGCCCGTAGACGGGGTGGGCTAGGGCGCCGAGAGTTTGACCCTAAAAAGCTCAGCGCCGAGACTTAGCCCCCTATGCGGGGCCTAAGTCTCGGCGCTGACGAACCTGGAAACGGGCTCCAGGATGCGGCTAGCCGGCGGGCGCCGCGCGGCGCAGGAC
>CAWERB010000024.1:0-123328 GCA_963811335.1 uncultured Actinomycetota bacterium
GGAGCAGTCCGAGCGGCCGGTAGCCGTTCTCGTCTATCCAGCGGGGAAACGCCTGGCCGGTCGGCATGACCTCACCCGTCGGTCCCTGCTAATTGCGCCATGCACAGGGCAGTCGTGCCGCTCACGACCCGCCGCCCTTATTTCCCCTGATGGCGACGGAGCTGGGCTTCAGCGATTTGCACGCGTTCTCCGCGGACGTGAACTGCGAGGAATTCGGGTTAATGCTGCTCGGAAGGGTGAAGGTCTGTCCCCCGCCTGATCCCCAGATGGTGCTCGCGGGGTTGGGGTCGGGGAAGGCCGGGCAGGCCGTGGGAGCGCATGCACTTGGCGAAGTTCAGCAGTTGGCCCAGCACTTGCTGCTGCTGGGCCGTGGTCAGCCCGGGGCCGCTCTGCCGCTGCGGGTACAGCCGGTAGCAGGTGGTCCTGGCTGACTCATAGACCGTGTCGGTGACCCCAAGCTGGAGGGAATCGACGGGACCAGAGACAGACGAGGGGTCGGGGTAATTGGGTATGCCATGAGCGCGCATGCATTGCGCAAAGGCGACCGCGTTGTTAGATGCCTGGCTAGATGCCGAGGGCGTTGCCCCTGCTGCTTGCGATGACCCGCTGGAGCCGGTGGATACCGAGTTGCCGCCGCACGCTAGCGTCAGCAGCGCGACGCCGGCCATGACGGCCAGCAAGCCCACCCGCTGCGGCCACGCCTGGTGCCAACGCCGAGAGGCGCCTGTCCCGGTGTTCATTTCATTTCCTCCTCTTGGCTGCGCGAACTTTAGGGCTGTGCGAATCCGCGTGGCCTTTTTCGGCTGCATTTCTCACTTCCGGTGTACCTTCGGGCAGGTCACATCACCGTCACAGCTGTGACCGGCGGCCGCCGACGCGCCAGGGCGAGGCAGGAGCACCGGAAAAGGCTGCCCGCATGACCTTGTACTTCCGTTAGGTGATCATTGACATTCACCAGGGGAATGCCATTTACCGGGAGACTCGGGTCAGCTGGAACCGGGCGCATGGCGATGAGAATGTCGCCCGCGCCGTGGTTCTTCGCCTCTGGCGGCGGTAAGTTACACGCCTGAGGCGATGCCCCGCCGCGCGGGCTGGCCCGCGGCCCGGCCCGGCGGCGGGAAGGTGACGTCGATGGCCAGGCCGCCCTGAGGCAGGGCTCGCGGGGTGACAGTGGCGCCGTGGGCGGTGGCGATCGCGTGGACGACGGACAGGCCAAGGCCGTGGCCATGGCTGGTGCGTGACCGCAGCCTGTGGAAGGGCTGGAATAGCCGGTCGACCTGGTCCGGCGAGATGACCGGCCCGGTGTTCACCACCGACACGGCGGCCCGGCCGCCGACGGTCCGGGTGGCAACCTGGACCCATCCGTCCGGGATGTTGTGGCGGACGGCGTTGTCGACCAGGTTGGCCACCAGCCGTTCGGTCAGGACCGGGTCGCCGTCCAGGACGGCGGGGGTGGTGGCCGCCTCAACGTGCAGTCCAAGGCGGCGTGCCTCGGGGCGGGGGGTGAGCAGGACCGCACGGATGACGGCGCACAGGTCGACGGGCTCGCGGCGACGGAGGCCTGCCTCGCTGGCGGCCAGGGTGAGCAGGGCCTCGATGAGGTGTCCCTGCTCGGTATTGGAGGCGAGGAGTTCCTCGCCCGCCTCCCGCCACATGTCGGCGGTAGCGTCTGGCGCATCGAGCGCGACCTGCAGCAGCGCGCGGTCTGCGGTCAGCGGGGTGCGCAGCTCGTGCGAGGCGTTCGCCACGAAGTGCCGCTGCGCCTCGAAGGAGGCCTCCAGGCGGGCGAACAGGCCGTCCAGGGTGTCGCCGAGTTCCTTGAGCTCGTCGTCAGGTCCTGGCAGGTTGAGCCGTTCGCTGAGGCTGGTGGCTGAGATGCGGCGGGCGGTGGCGGTGATGGTCGATAGCGGGCGCAGGATACGCCCGGCGGCCAGCCAGCCCAGGGTGAAGGCCACGACGCTGGCGATGCCCAGGGCGATCCCGGACTGTATCTGCAGCTGCCTGAGGTCGGCGGCGGACTGCTGGACAGCCGCCTGTTTAGACGCCTGTTTAGCCGCCACGACCCTGTCCGGAAGGGACTGGAGCGCGGGGTTACCGGCGAACTCGGGACCCGACATGGGCGAGCGGGTCCTGCCCCCGCCCTCCGGGTGCGGGATCTTGCTCGCGACGAGCAGGTAGGTCAGGCCGAGGAGGCCCACGGCGCAGAGCAGGAACACTCCGCTGTAGAGGAGGGTCAGGCGGAGCCGGGCGGTGCGGCGCGGCAGCCGCAGCCGGGGCCAGGGCCCTGGCTGCGGGCGGGGGATGCGCATCACGGTTCTCCGATGCGGTAGCCGCTCTCGCGGATGGTCTCGATCACCGGCGGGTCGCCGAGCTTGTCGCGCAGCCGGTTGATGGTGGCCTTAACGGTGGTGGTGAACGGGTTGGTGGCTTCGTCCCATACCCGCTGGAGCAGTTCCTCGGCTGAGACTGGCCGTCCCCCGGCGGCGAGCAGGCACTCCAGCACGGCGAGTTCCTTGTGGGTCAGCGCCAGCGGCCGCCCGCCCCGGATGGCTGTGCGCCGGGCAGGGTCCAGGCTCAGGTCGCCGTAGCCCAGGATCGCGGGCGCCGGGGCGCCAGGGCGGCGGCCCAGGGCCTGGACACGGGCGACCAGCTCGGTGAAGTCGAACGGCTTGGGCAGGTAGTCGTCGGCCCCGAGGCTGAGCCCTTCCACCCGGTCCTGGACCGACCGGGCCGCGGTGAGCATCAGGATCCGGCTCGGCGACCGCTCGGCGGCCAGGGTGCGGCAGATGTCATCGCCGTGCATGCCGGGCAGGTCCCGGTCCAGCACCACCACGTCATAGCGGCTGACCGCCAGCCGGTCGAGGGCGGTGTCGCCATCGAGGGCCACGTCGACCGTCATCCCGTGGCGGCGCAGGCCCGCCGCGACCGCTTTGGCCAGCCTTTCGTGATCTTCGGCTAGCAGCACTCTCATCGTCGTGCATCACTCCATCATCGAATGCGGCTGGCCGGCCCGTACCTGCCTTCGCGCCGTGCCGGCCGCGCCTGGTTCACAGGATGCCAGGTCGCCGGTCACACACGGGTTACAGCTGTGACGGTGGCGTGACCGGCCTTTCCATATAACTCTGCGTGAAAGGCGCGGCCGGTGAAAGCCGCGATCCGCGCGGGCCTGAAGAACAACACCGATGAGCCTGAGGGAGAACACCGATGATCCCGGCACAAGGAGGCGGGTCATGAACGAGACAGTTCCGCGTGGCCGGGAGGCCGGGCAGGAGGAGAAGGCTACCGCGGTCCCGGAGACGAGCCGGTCGCACGGCCGTGGCCGCCGGGTCGCCCTGGGCGTCGTGGTCGCGATGGCGGCCGGCGCGGTGTGGGCCTGGCGGGCCGGGGTGTTCTCCCCGGCCGCCTCGTCCGGATCCGGGCAGCAGGGGGCGGCCGCGCCGGCGACGCGGGCAGTGACCCGTCACGATATCTCGGCGACCACGCCGGTGCCCGCGACCCTGGGGTACGCCGCGTCCTACCAGGTGACCGGGCAGGGCAGCGGGACGCTGACCTGGCTGCCGTCGGCGGGGGCGGTGATCCGCCAGGGGCATGTGCTGTACAAGGTCGACAATGGCTCCCCGGTGGCGCTGCTGTACGGCAGCGTCCCGGCGTGGCGAAGCCTGTCTGAGGGGCTCACCGGCCAGGACGTGTCCCAGCTCAACCACGACCTGGTGGCCCTGGGCGACGCCAGCCGCGCGGATATCGTCGCGGAGGGCTGGGACTACTACTCGTGGGAGACGGCGGTCGGCGTCGAGAACCTTGAAGCGCACCTGGGCGTCACCTCCCCGTCGGGGAGCCTGACGCTGGGGCAGGTGGTGTTCAAGCCCGAGGCGCTGCGGGTCAGCCAGGTGAGCGGCTCCCTGGGCGGCCAGGCCTCTGGGCCGGTTCTGTCCGCGACCTCCGACCGGCACGTGGTGACCGTCAACCTGGACGCCTCCCGGCAGTCGGAGGTCAAGGCGGGGGACGCGGTGAGCGTCACGCTGCCCGACGGGACGAACACCCTCGGTGTGATCTCCTCGGTCGGCAGGGTGGCGACCACCACGACCCAGTCGGGCGGGAGCCCGACCACCACCATCCCGGTGCAGGTGAAGCTCGCTCACCCGGACGCGGCGGGAACCCTGGACCAGGCGCCGGTGACGGTGAACGTCACCACCTCGACCGTGAAGGACGCGCTGGTGGTGCCGGTGGGCGCGCTGCTGGCCCAGTCCTCGGGCGGGTACGACGTCGAGGTGGTCGGTACCGGGAACACCCGCCGCCTGGTGCCGGTGAGCGTGGGGCTCACGGACGACGCTAACGGCCTGGTGCAGGTGACCGGCGCGCTTACCCCCGGGCAGCGCGTCGTGGTGCCCGCGTCATGACCGCCGACGCGCGGGGGGCGCTCGCGCCCGGGACAACCACGACCCGGGTTCCGTCGCGGGTGCTGGAGCTGGACCAGGTGACCAAGGTGTATCCCGGGTCGCCACCGCTACGGGCGCTGGCCGGGGTAAGCCTCACGGTGACGGCCGGCGAGCTTACCGGCATCGTGGGCCCTTCGGGATCGGGCAAGTCCACGCTGCTGCACCTGATGGGCACCCTGGACAAGCCGACCAGCGGGACGGTGCGCGTCACCGGCCTGGATGTGGCCCGGATGACCGACCGGGAGCTGTCGGCTCTGCGGGCGTCCCGGATCGGGTTCATATTCCAGCAGTTCTTCCTGGCCGAGCATCAGTCCGTGCTGGGCAATGTCGCCGACGGGCTGCTGTACGCCGGGGTCCGCCGCGACCAGCGGCGGCGGCTCGCGGCCGCCGCGCTGGCCCGGGTCGGGCTCGGGCACCGGACCGCTGCCCGCCCGACCCAGCTGTCCGGGGGCGAGCGGCAGCGGGTCGCGATAGCCCGGGCGATCGCGGGCTCCCCGCCGGTGGTACTGGCCGACGAGCCCACCGGCAACCTCGACTCCACCAATGGCGCGTCCATCCTCGCCCTGCTGGAGGAGCTCAACGCCGCCGGGACCACGATCATCGTGATCACCCACGACCACGCGATCGCCGCCCGGATGCGGCGCCGCATCGAGGTGCTCGACGGGCACATCATCGCTGACACCTGCCCCGTCCTTGCCGCCGGCCAGACGGCCCCGGGCGAGGGCGGCTGGCCCGCACAGGAAGGACCGTCATGACCACCACCTCCCGGCGGCCGGCCGCCCTGACCGCTGCCCGGCTGCGCCCATCCGACCTGGCCGGGCTGGCCAGCGTCGGGCTGCGGACCCGCAAGCTGCGCGCCGGGCTGTCGGCACTGGGCATCGCGATCGGGGTCGCGGCGATCGTGGCCGTCCTGGGCCTGGCCGCCTCCTCCCAGGCCGCGCTGCTGGACGA
Organism: uncultured Actinomycetota bacterium; assembly: GCA_963811335.1. Taxonomy (GTDB): domain Bacteria; phylum Actinomycetota; class Actinomycetes; order Streptosporangiales; family Streptosporangiaceae; genus Trebonia. The sequence goes on from CAWERB010000024.1 coordinate 5,388, forward strand.
GATCGCCCGCCTGGGCACCAACCTGCTGACTGTCACCAACGGGGAGACCCTCTCCGGCGGGACGGCCGAGCTGCCCCTGGCCGCGCCGGGCATGATCGGCCGGCTGCCCGGGGTCACGGCGGTGCAGGACACCGGCACCGTCAGCAACGTCAGCGCCTACCGGTCCCCCTACATCCCGGCGGTCAACACCAACGCCCTCACCGTGAATGCCACGACGCTCGGCCTGCCGGCGGTCGCGGGCACCAGCGTCGCCCAGGGCCATTTCCTGAACGCCGCGACCGCCCGCCAGCCGGTCACGGTCCTCGGGGCCGCGGCCGCACAGCGGATGGGCATCGACCGGATCTGGCCGGGGATGCGGATCTGGGTCGGCCACCAGTGGTTCTATGTGGTGGGCATCCTCAACCCGGCCGTCCTGGCGTCGGAGATTGACTCGGAGGTCCTGGTCGGCTTCCCCGCCGCGGAGAAGTACCTAGGCTTCGACCGGCACCCGTCACAGGTCTACATCCGCACCGTCGACACCCAGGCCGCCACTACCTCGGTCGATAACCTGCTCGGCGCGCAGGCCAATCCCTCGAACCCCAGCGAGGTCAACGTATCGCAGCCCTCGGACGTGCTCACCGCCCGGGCCGCGACCGCGGGCGCGCTCAACACCCTGTTCCTCGGACTGGGCGCGGTCGCGCTGCTGGTCGGCGCGATCGGGGTAGCCAACATCATGATCATCTCGGTGCTGGAACGCCGCCAGGAGATCGGGCTGCGCCGGGCGCTGGGCGCCACCCGCGGCCAGATCCGCGTCCAGTTCCTGGCCGAGGCGGTCCTGCTGTCCCTCATCGGGGGCGCCGCCGGAGTCGCCATCGGCGCCGCCTCTACCGCCATCTACGCTCACGCCCACCACCAGGCCGTCGTCATCCCGACCGAGGCCTGGGCGGGCGGCCTGGGCGCGGCGGTCGTCATCGGCGCACTGGCCGGACTGCTGCCCGCCATCCGCGCCGCCCGCCTGTCACCAACCCGGGCACTGTGGTCGGTGTGACACCGCAAACGGCACGTCTCGTAGGGCGAAGGCCCTGGCGGCGGCGGGCTGAGGCCGTTTCATGGCGGTCATCCCGGTCCGGCTGCCCCCGCTGCCCGGTGAGACGCTCGACAGCTGGCTGGAAGCCTGCATCTCGAACCAAGTCACCGTCCGCTCGCCGCGCCTACGCCATCCCACCGCGCCGCGAGGTCCGCGACAAGCTGGAGCCCCCGACCGCCTTCCGCATCACGGGCGGCATGGTTCAGCTCCGGCACCCCGGGTCTGCTCCGGTCGGTGACCTCGACCCGGACCACGCCGTTCCCCGTCTTGACCGCGACCGTGACCGTCTCGCCGGGACCAAGCCGCTATGCCGGATGCTGTTGCCGAACAATCGCTCACGAGCAAGACAGCAACATCCGTGCTCAGGTAACTGGGACCCAGCACGGCTGCCACGAAGGCGCGGGCGACCCGCGCCCGCTCAGCCCGCCCCGCAAGCGTCACGGTCCCCACCGCCAGCCCAGCTATCACCGCACCCGCCTTCCCGGCCCGCACCGCCCCGGGAAATTACGGGCCGCCGGGCGGACACACCGGGATGCACGCTCGACTCGGCGGCCCACGTCAAGCCTGGATACGCCCCGGAACGGGCACCGGAACCCCGTCAAGCGGCTACCCACACCGCTCCCTGGCACCGATTCCCGTCCGCTATGCGTCCGTGGACCCCGCAACACGGGGGTATACAGCGCATCAAGGTGACACACCACGGGACAGAGCAGAAACGCCCCGCCAGCACGAGAATTCGCAGCTATTGGGGCGTTTTCGCAGGTGGTGGCAGGTGTTGGGTTCGAACCAACGTAGGCTGAGCCGACGGTTTTACAGCCCGCTCCCTCCGCCCGAGTCATTCCCTTCCCTTGTTCATGGGGCACAGGGTTACACCTGGCAGCGGAACCTGACCGGGTATACGGAAGGTCCACGACAGGTACATCTCGAGTCCATCCGCCCGCGGCGTAAAGCCACCGGCCGACCCGGCCCCCAGCCCGGAAGCCCCCCGCCACCCAGTCGCACATGCCCGACTACACCCATCCCTCCAACATAGAATCCAGGTCATCCGGCTCCATGAAGGCCACCGGTCTAGACCAATTCAGAATTGGTCTAGACCATGGGAGTTCAGGTATCAGCACCGATTCAGCACGGGGTCCGGAAACGACGGGAAATAACCGGGACGATTCGGACAAACACCACATGAGAAGGGGCCGCTCCACTCCCCCGCGGGACGGCCCACCTCTGATGCAGCACCTCGGTAAAACCACAGGTCAGGCTACCGGACGTCCAATCCAGTCACCGCCCTGCCAATGATCATCCGCTGAATTTCGCTCGTGCCCTCAAAAATGGTGAAGATCTTGGCGTCGCGGTGCCAGCGCTCGACCGGGTACTCGCGGGTGTATCCGTTGCCGCCGAGCAGCTGGATCGCCTGCTCGGTGACCCGGACCGCCATCTCGCCCGCGACCAGCTTTGACATCGAGCCCTCTGCGCGGGTGAACGGCTTGCCGTTGCGGGCCATCCACGCGGCGCGCCAGGTGAGCAGCCGGGCCGCGTCGACGGCGGCGGCCATGTCGGCCAACTGGAACGCCACGCCCTGATTCTGCCCGATCGGCTTGCCGAACTGCACGCGGGTCGCGGCGTACTCCGCGGCGAACTCGGCGGCGGCGCGGCCGACGCCGACGGCCATCGCGGCGACCGACGGGCGGGACGCCTCGAACGTCTTCATCGCCGCCTGCTCGCCGCCGCGGCCGCCCTCGCGGACCCGGGCGAGGCGACGCTCCAGCTTCTCCTTGCCGCCGACCAGGCAGCGGCCGGGGACGCGGACGTCGTCCAGGATCACCTCGGCGGTATGCGAGGCCCGGATGCCGTGCTTGCGGAACTTCTGGCCCTGGGACAGGCCCTTGGTGCCCGGCGGGACGATGAAGGACGCCTGGCCGCGCGAGCCCAGGTCCGGGTCGACCGAGGCGATGACCACGTGCACGTTCGCGATGCCGCCGTTGGTCGCCCAGGTCTTGACCCCGTTGATGACCCACTCGTCGTGCGCCTCGTCGTAGACGGCACGGGTGCGGATCGCGCCCACGTCACTGCCGGCGTCGGGCTCGCTTGAGCAGAACGCGCCGAGCTTGACGTCGCTCGCGTCGCCGAACATCTGCGGGCACCACTCGCCGATCTGCTCCGGCGTCCCGTTCGACGTCAGCGCCGCGGCCGCCAGGGTGGAGCCGACCAGCGACAGCCCGATCCCGGCGTCGCCCCAGAACAGCTCCTCGACCGCCGTCACGAAGCCGAGCCCGGACTCCTCGAAGAACTGGGTCGCGAAGAAGTCGAGCGAGTACAGCCCGATCTTCGCCGCCTCCTGAAGGATCGGCCACGGGGTCTGCTCGCGCTCGTCCCACTCCGCCCCCGCGGGCCGGATCACCGACGCCGCGAACTCATGCACCCAGTCGCGCATCTCGCGCAGGTCACTGCTCAGCTCAAGGGAGAACCTCGGCGCCGCTTCGCTCATGTTACTAGACAGTAACATGTTTGGGCCGCCAGGGAAAGCGCCAGCGAGGTCCGAGCCGAGAATTCATCCAGAACGAGTGCGCGGTTCCCCAGTCCCCCACGGCGACACCCGGCGCATGGCGCACCACTCCCCGGCGTACACCACTCCTCCCGCACACCCCACTCCCCCACGCACCACTGCCCTGCGCGCACCACTCCCTTGCGCGCGCCACCGCCCGCCGCACGCCCCGCTTCCCGCGCGCGCCACCGCCCGCCGCCGCGCCGCTTCCCCCGCGCGCGTCGCCCCCTAGCGCTCCACGCTTCTTGCTGTTATCAGGTTCAACTCTCGGGCTCGCTGGACTTTTACCGCGTTTTGGTCAAATCGCGCCCCAGTTTCGACCGTTTTGTTCCACCAAAAGTCGGTATAAGTTGCCGGTGGCCGCGGAGTGGGGGCAAGCGGAGCGGCCGTCGCGTGCGCGCCGGAGCCGGAGCGCACACGACGTCGTTACCTCTCGCGGAAGGCCAGGGGCTGGGCAGCAGCCATCACGACGGCGGCGGTACGCCCTTACCCCTTGACGCTGCCGGCGAGCAGCCCGCGGGTGAAGTAACGCTGGAAGGACAGGAACACGATCAGCGGGATGATGATCGCGAGGAATCCGGCGGGCGCCAGGAGTTCCTGGTGCGCGCCGAAGTTGCCGCCCAGGTTGACGATCCGGGCCGTCACGGGCTGGCCCGAGGCGTCCGAGCCGCCGAAGATCGTGGCGACGAGCAGGTCGTTCCACACCCACAGGAACTGGAAGATCGCGAAGGACGCGATCGCCGGCCGGGCGAGCGGGAGCACGATCGACCGGTAGATCTGCAGGTAACTCGCCCCGTCTACCCGTGCCGCCTCGATCAGGGAACTCGGCAGCTGGGCGATGAAGTTGTGCAGCAGGAACACGGCCAGCGGCAGCGAGAACATCGTGTGCGAGATCCAGATCTCGGCCAGCGAGCCCTCCAGGTGCAGCGCCAGGGAAGACCGTGAGCGAGCCGAGGTGCGCGCCCGTGCTGTAGAAGCGCTGCAGCGGCACCAGGGCCATCTGCAACGGGACGACCTGCAGCGCGAACAGCCCGAAGAAGATGAAGTCACTGCCGCGGAAGCGCACCCAGGCCAGCGCGTAGGCCGCCATCGAGGCGATGAAGATCGGGATGATGGTGGCCGGGATCGTGATCGCCAGCGAGTTGACCAGCGGGAGCACCTCGCCGCCGTTGGAGAACAGCACGGCGTTGTAGTTGCTCAGGTCGAAGCTGGGGTGCGCGAACCAGGTCCACCAGCCCGAGCCGTAGACCGCGGTCTTAGTGCGCAAGGAGTTGAGGAAGAAGCCCAGCGTCGGGATCGTCCACAAGACCGTCAGGATGACGACGAGGAACGACGCGACCGGGCTGCTGAAGGCCGACCGGATGGCCTTGCGGGCCTCACTGCCGCGCAGCACCGTGCTCACGGGCACTGCTTGCCCGCCGGGCAGCGGAGCGTCGAGGATGGGAGGAGTCGAGGTCATCCGATTGCCCTTTGCCTGCGAATCTGCCTGATGTTGTAAGCGACCAGCGGTACGACGCAGGCGAAGAGGATGACCGCTAGCGCCGCCCCCCGGCCGGACTGGAACGTGACGAACAGGTCGTCGTACATCTGCCGGGCCAGCACGTCGGTGTTGAAGTTGCCGTTGGTCACGGTGCGGACGATGTCGAAGATCTTCAGCGACATGATCGTGACCGTCGTCAGCACGACGACGAGCGTGCTGCGGATCATCGGGATCTGGACCCTCAGGAACAAGCGGTAGCCCGTGGCCCCGTCCACCTGCGCCGCCTCGATGACCTCCTCCGGGATGGCCTTGAGGGCCGCCGCGATCACCACCATGGCGAACCCGACCTCGATCCAGATCAGGATCACCATGAGCAGGAACGTGTTGCCCGGCGACGTCTGAATCCACGCGGGCGGATTTTTCCAGCCCAGCGACATCACGATCTGGGAGAGCAGCCCGGTCTGGCTGCCCGGCTGGCCGTTCGGCAGGTAGACCGGCGGGTTGTAGATCAGCGCCCAGATCAGGGAGGCGCCGACGAACGAGATGGCGTTGGGCATGAAGATCATCGTCTTGAAGAACGAGGTGTACTTCATCCGGTCCATCAGCAGCGCGACCAGGAGCCCGAGGCCGACGGTCATCAGCGGCACGATCACGATCCACAGCACGGTCCGGATGAGCGTCCCGCGGCTGTAGGGGTCGGTGAAGGCGTACGCGTAATTGGACCCGCCGACGAACTTCGCGGTGAGCGGGACCAGCTTGCCGTTGACGAGCTGGAACTTCTGCCCGGATCGCCTGGGTGTTGGTCAGGCTCAGCCACGAACGTGTTGATGGCCGGGATGACGAGCCCGGCCATGGCGAGCACGACCGCCGGGGCGACGCAGACGACGATCGCTATCGGCCGCTGGAGGCGACCCTTGGCCCGCTCGGCGACGAGGAAGATGATCAGCAGGATGGCGATGAATCCGCCGACGACAGCGACGACATCGCCCAGTTTCGCCGCCGACTGACTCGCGGTGCTCGCGAGGACGATGCCGGATGCATCGCCTGATGCAGTCATGTGAGAGCCCCCAATCTCGGTGGGCTGGTCTGGAACGGCACGGTGACCAGTCTGTCGAGGGCGGTCCGCGGGCACGACTGCCGCGGACCGCCCCCGTTACTGGCGCTGGTCAAACCGCCGGTTCAGATCAGCTGCTCGGCCAGGCCGCGTCGATCTGCGAGGCGATGGTGGCGGCCGGCGTGTTCGAGTTGCTGAACCAGGCGACCATCGACTTCCACTCCTGGCCCGCGCCGACCGCGGCCGGCATCAAGTCGGAGGCGTCGAACGCGAAGGTCGCGGTCGGGTCGGCCAGGTACTTGGCCGACAGCTGGTCGATCGGGTCGGTGTAGAGGGCTCTGGTCCACCTTCTGGTTCGCCGAGACCCAGCCCGGGGCGACCTTGATCCGGCTGTCCGCCCACTGCGGGCTCGACAGGTAGTTCTGCACCGCCTGCGTCGCCGGGTCGGAGGAGAACGCGGTAATGAACTCGCCGCCGCCTTCAACCGGGTTGGTGACCTGCGGGCTGACCGCGGGCAGCTTGAACGCCATGATGTCGCCGTCCGGTCCGACCTTGGTGCCGGCCGGCCACTGCGCCTCGTAGAACGACGCCTGCTGCAGCATCGCGCACTGGTTCTTCAGGATCGGCAGGCCGGCGTTCTGGAACGTCGTGCTGGCGATCGACGAGACGCCGCCGTAACCGCCGTTGACCCACGCCGGGTTCTGCATCCAGTTGTGCACGGTGTTCATCGCGTCGAGGATCTGCGGGCTGTTGAACTTGATCTTGTGCGTGACCCAGTCACCGTAGACCTGGGCGCCGTACTTGCCGAGGACGACCTCCTCGAGCCAGTCCGTGGCCGGCCAGCCGCTCGCCGTGCCCGAGTTGATCCCGCCGCACCACGGCTTGGCCTTGCCGTCCTTGGCGATCTTCGCGGACAGGGACATCAGGTCCGCCCACGTGGTCGGCACCGTGTAGTGGTTCGCCGCGAAGAACTTCGGCGAGTACCACACGAGCGACTTCATGTTCGCGCTCATGGGGGCGGCGTAGAACGTGCCGCCGACCGAGCCGTAGCTCTTCCAGGCCGGGCTCCAGGCCGCCTCGTTGGCGACCGTCTGGGCTGGCGGAGCCTTGACGGCGCCGGCCAGCACCATCTGCGTGAGCAGACCGGGCTGCGGGATGAGCGCCAGGCTCGGCGGGTTGCCGCCGTTGACCTTTACCGGAAGGTCGGACTCGAACGTGTTCGAGCCGGTGTAGTTGATCGTGATGCCGGTGCACTGCTCGAACTGCGCCCAGGACTTCTGCAGCGAGTTCGACTCAGGGCTGATGATGGACCCGAAGATCGTGACGGTGCCCTTGGCGCCCGTGTACGAGCTGAACTGCGCGCAGGCGGCGCTCTGCGCGCCCCCGGTCGATGAGCCCGAGGCTGAACTTGTGCCCCCGCTGCTGCTGCCGCTGCTGCACGCCGCGATGGCGAGCACCGAGGCGCCGATGACGGCAGCGGCGGCTACCGATCGCTTATACATTTCCCGTCCCCCTTCTGGAACGAGCGCGCGCGTTTCCGCGAATCGCTACCAATTCGTTACCAAACAAGAACGGTCGCCTATCAGAGTCATTGATGACTTTCGACCTAGATGTCTGTACCCGTTTAGTGTCCTACCTCTAATCTCTTGCTCCCGTCAACCCTTTAGGCACTCGCGCCCGTCGCGAACCTGCTCGGACCTGCACCTGGAAGGTCGGCGTCAGGTCGGTACTCTACCGGGAACCAAGGCGAACAAATCGGGATATAACGGGTTACGGCCAGGTGTTCGAGTATATCGGAGCGCCTTTCCACCGGGCCGGGCTGTCGCAGCGGTGGACCTCCTGCCGCGAGAGTCGACCGAGCGGGCCCGGGGCGGGCGGGCTGAGGCCGACCGGCGAGGGCCTGCCCGGGCGGGTTACATCTCGTCGGCGGTGTAGGGCCCGTGGCCGGCGGTCCTGCGCCCGCGGCGCCCCGGGCGCAGGCGCAAGGCGAACACGACGGCGGACAGCAGGAACAGCACTCCGGTCACCGCGACCCAGTGACCCAGGTAGGGGTTAAGCGACAGGTCCGTGGTGCGCGGGAAATGCGCAGGGATGCGGAAGATCAGCGGGAACCAGATCAGCAGCAGCATCCCGGACAGGGCCGTGGGGACGCGCAGGTAGTTGATCCACGGCACTGTCGGCAGTTTCGGCGGGCGGTGCCGGAACACCGCCATGACCGACCGGTCGGCGATCACGTAGAGCGGCAGGAGCACCAGGTCGTGGCCGACGACCGCGCCGATGAACCAGATGAGGACGCCGACCGGCTTGACCTTCAGCAGCCCGACCGCGGCGTAATCGGAAAGCAAGACGCAGCCGAGCATGACGAGCAGGTGCAGCGGATTGGCGCCGTACCAGCGCCTGAACCATCGCATGTCAACTCCGGAAGGTCAGGCTGGACACCCACTTGGTGTTGTGCACGCCAGGGTTGTTGGGCACGATCACCCGGGCCGGGTAGCCGTGGTCGAGCGAGAGGTCCGCGCCGTTGACCTGCAGGGCCAGCAGCGAGTCCGGGTCCATGATCTGCGTCCCGGACAGGACCGCCTTGTTGAACCCCCCGCCGTGCTGCAGTGACTGCACGAGGACGGTCGACGGGTTGACGACGCCGGACAGCGCGGCAAGGTCGCGCAGCCGGACGCCGGTCCAGGTCTGGTTGTCGGTGGACCAGCCTTCGACGCACGCGATGGGGAGGCTGGCGGTGTGCTGTTCCAGGCGGAGCAGGTCGCCTCGGCTCAGCTTCGCGGGGGCACGGCCCCCCTGGTCGTCGGTTACGACGACCAGGCGCCAGGTCTCCCCGGTCTCAGCCGCGGTGATCCGCGCGTTGCGCGCGGTGTTGTTGATCTGGAAATCGCCGACGGTGCCGGCGTCGGCGCCGGTGACGGGCTGGTTGTGCGGCGCGAGCAGCGCGGTCTTGCGGAACACCCCGCCCAGGGACTGGCCCGCGGACAGCGCCGCGACGAGGGCTGAGCCCGCGCCCGCGAAGGCCAGTACGCCGCGCCTTGAGATCGTCGGAGCGGCGGGGGCTACGGGGGCCAGGTACCCGGCGTCCGGCGGCTCCGGGCGCGTGCGGGCGAGGTTCGTCCGCATCTCCGCGATGAAGCTCCGGCTGCGCAGCGCCCTGACCATGACCGGGAACTTGATCGCCACGTGGGCGACGAATCCGGCGATGAACACCCACGCGCCGTAGAAGTGCAGCGTGTAGAAGGAGGTGGGGAACGGGTACCACGTCTGGATGTTCAAGATCCCCGTCGCGAACTCGAACCCCGCGCCGCCCACCACCAGGAACAGCGAAAACCGTTCAAACGCATGCGAGAACGAGCGCAGCGGCGGCCACTCGAACAGCTTCGGCAGCACCGACCACAGCTTGAACAGCAAGATCGGCACCAGCGTCACACCCAAGGTGACGTGCACGCCCTGGGTGAGCCGGTAGAGCCAGACCGGGTGGGTGGGCCAGGAGAACAGGTAGAAGCCGAGCAGGCCCTTGCCCGGCGTCGTGTCGTTGAACGGGCTGAGGTTCGGGTTGTAGGCGGCGTAGGACAGCAGGCCGGTCGCGAACACCACAGGGATGGAGAACAGCAGCAGCAACCCGAGTACCGAGGTCAGCCACGGGCCGCGGACCGGGCTGCGCCAGAACGAGCGGCGGAACGGCCCGGGAGGAGTTGAGGGCTCCCTCATGAGCGAGGGCTCCCTCGTGTACGTCTTCACGAGCCGGCCGCCCGGCCGCCGTTCAGTACGCTGAGGGCGCGCTGGCAGGACCCGCCACGCGGGATCCAGACCACGGCGGGGACAGGCTGGTACCTCCCCGCCGGGAAGAGCAGCGTAGCCGGGCCCGCGGGCAGCGCCTGCAGGCACTCCTGGTAGTACTCGAGGAGACCCGGCGGGTTGTAAAGCGCCCTCCCGTCACCCGAACTGATGATCGCGCTGAACTGCCGGACCTTGACCGCCGCGGCCGCGCTCCGCCGGTAGCTCGCGATCCCGGACTGGTTGGTGGCCCGCATCACGTCGTACGCCGCGCCCTGGACCGCGGCCGGCGTCATTCCCGCCTGCAGGCTCAGGCTGGGGTCGCCGGGGACCGCGACGTCACCGCCGAGCGCCCGCATGCCCGCGACCAGCCTCATCCCAACGGAGCGGCCGGCGCTCGCGGGCAATGCCCGGGACGGGTGGGCGCTGGCCAGCAGGAAAACGGACTGGGCGAGGATGAGGACACCGGCCACGGTGGCAACCAGCCGGCTCGTGCCGTTGCCGAGCGCCAGGCCCGCCAGCAGCGCCACGGCCAGGTACGCGGGCAGCACGTCGTTGATGGCGCCGCCGCTGTGCACGAGGGTGGCGTAGCCCCCGACCGACAGCGCGGCGCAGCCCGCCAGCAGCTCGCGGGGCACCCGGCGCGCGCCGATGAGGGCGGAGCACGCGGCCAGGCCCATCGCGGCCGCCAGGGCCGTCCAGAACCAGCCGAAGTTGCCGGCGGTCAGCGACTGCCCGCTCATCTGCTTGAAGGCGTAGTAGAAATACCAGCCGCCGCTGGTCAGCCTGAGCATGAGCGTGCTGAGGGCGACCACCGCGACCGCCGTGAGCGCGGCGATACGGGCGAGCCCGCGGCGCGGGCCGAGCAGCAGGACGGCGGGCACCGCGACAAGCTCGGCGAGACCGGTCTGCTTGGTGAGGGCCGCGGCGGCGAGCAGCGCCCCCGCGGCGATGGCGCCCGGCGTGCCGCGCATCCACCGGACGGCGTACAGGGCGCCGATGCTGAGCGCGAGGAACAGCGAGTCGACCCGGCCGATGTCGAGCCAGTCGCCCGCGACGAAGTAGGTCGCGGCGAAGACGCCCGCGGCGCCGGTCCCGGCCGCGATGCTGCCCGTTTCCCGCTGGACCAGGCGGGCGAGCAGCGCGAAGCAGGCGAGCGAGGACGCCAGGGACACCAGCCGCAGCGACAGGTACGAGGCGCCGAACACGCGGGCGGCGGCGGCCGACACGTAGAAGTAGAGCGGCGGGTACCCGTCGGGAACGTACCGGACGGACGGCGCCGGGTACAGCGCCTGGCCGGTCAGGATGCGATGCACCTCGACGAGCGAGTTGCCCTCCAGTTGCTCCAGGGCGAACGGGTAATCCAGCCGGCGCAGGGCGACGAGCAGGTAGACGCCGATCGCGACGAGCCCGGCCAGCGCCGCCGCCAGCCGCGCGGCCCGTGGCGCCCACTGCCCGGGGCGCCGCGGCGGCGCCTGCTCGCCGGCGTCCCGCGGAAGTGACGCGATGCGCGGACTGCTGAGGATCATGCCACGTATTACATGGCATCCGGCATGCCGCGAAGCGGGGAATTCGTCTTACGATTTAATGGTCAATCAGGACCCGGCCACGCGGCGGAAATCGGCCGGGCCGCTGAATCTTACGGATTTATTAATTCGCGCGGGCACCGCGGGCGGCCCGGCCGGGAATGTGAATAATCTCGGGCCCATGCGCGTCCTGGTTACCGGCGGTGCCGGCTTCATCGGATCCCATGTCGTCGAAGCGCTCACGGGCGCGGGTCATGAGGTGCGGGTGCTCGACGCGCTCCTGCCGTGCGTCCACCCGGGCGGGACCCCGCCGTTCTCCGGCGATCCCGGCTTCGAGTTCGTGCACGGCGATGTCCGCGACGCGAGGGCAGTCGACGACGCGCTGCGCGGCGTCAGCGCGGTCGCTCACCTGGCGGCGATGGTCGGGCTTGGCGTCGACTTCAACGACGCGCCGCTGTATGCGGGCTGCAACGACCTGGGGACCGCGGTGCTGCTTGCCGCGATGGCCCGGGCGGGCCTTGACCGGCTCGTACTCGCCTCGTCGATGGTCGTCTACGGCGAGGGACGCTACTCCTGCATGGATTGTGCCAGAGTCAGTAGCACGGGGCACGGGCCTGCCGCGACGCCGCCGCCACGGCTGGCGGCCGACCTTGACGCGGGCCGGTTCGAGCCGCGCTGCCCGCGTTGCGGCGAGCCGCTGGCCCCTGAGCTCGTGCCCGAGGACGCTCCGCTCGGGCCGCGCAACGTCTACGCCGACACCAAGCTCGCCCAGGAGCACCTCTCCGCCTCGTGGGCCAGGTCAACCGGCGGGCAGGCGGTGGCGCTGCGCTATCACAACGTGTACGGCCCCGGGATGCCGCGTGACACCCCGTACGCCGGGGTGGCGTCGTTCTTCCGCTCCTCCCTGCAAGCGGGCCACGCGCCGCGGGTCTACGAGGACGGCGCGCAGCGACGGGACTTCGTCCACGTCCGCGACGTGGCCGGCGCCACCGCCGCCGCGCTTGAGGCGGTCGCCGGCCCGGGAGTCCACGGCGGCCGGGGAACGCTGCGCGCGTACAACGTCGGCAGCGGAACCCCGCGCACCGTGGGCGAGCTGGCTTCCGTCCTCGCTGACTGCTGCGGTGGCCCCGACCCCGTTGTCACCGGCGAGTACCGGCTCGGCGACGTCCGTCACATCACCGCGTCAAGCGAGCGCATCTGGCGGGAGCTGGGCTGGCGGGCCTCCGTTCCGTTCGCCGCGGGGGTCGCGGAGTTCGCGGCGGCGCCCGCCGGCCGGGGCACCCTCGCCGGCTCGGCGGCCAGGGCCAGTGCCGACGGGCCAGGCATGTTATTTCAGAATTCTTACGGCACCGGGCGGCCCGGGCTTGACTTGAGCAAGAGATCGCACAGACAGTGAAGGGACAGGTGAGAAGCGTCGAGATATACCGGTTGCCTTGACGGCTGGGTCGAGCTGCGGCGGTGGTGAGGCGGAGATCCCGTGCGGGAGATCACCAGGCGGCAGGCGCTAGCGGCGGCCGTGCTTGGCGGCGGCGTGCTCGCGGCCGACGGTGGCTACCTCGGGGCGGCGCAGTGCAGTCCGCCGCGTGGTGGCGCGGCATCAGCGCGGGCCCCGTTTACCGGCTCGGCGCCAGCGGCTACACGCCGGACGGCACGGCGGGCGCTGCCGCCGCGTACCCGCTGTCCGCGGTGCGGCTGCTTGACTCACCCTTCCGGGACAACCAGCGGCGGAACCTGAGCTACCTGCGGTTCCTCGACCCGGACCGGATGCTCCACACGTTCCGGCTGAACTACGGGCGGCCGTCGCCCGCCCGGCCGTGCGGCGGCTGGGAAAGCCCGGACTCGCGAGTGCGCGGCCACACCGTCGGCCACCTGCTGTCCAGCCTCGCGATCAGCTACGCGAACACCGGCGATCCGGGTAGCAAGGCGACGGGGGCGTACCTCGTCAGCGAACTCGCGAAGCTGCAGCAGGCAGCGGCGCGCGCCGGGTACTCGCCCGGCTACCTGTCGGCGTTCCCCGAGGAGCTCTTCGACTGGCTCGAGGCCGGCCAGACGAGCAAGGTCTGGTCGCCGTACTACATGATCCACAAGTACATCGCGGGCATGATCGACCAGTACGAGCTGGCCGGGAACGACCAGGCGCTCGATGTCGCGGTGCGGCTGGCCGACTGGGTGGACCGGCGGACCGCCCCGCTGTCATACGCGCACATGCAGCGGATCCTGGGGACGGAGTACGGCGGCCTGCCCGAGTCGCTGGTGAACCTGTACGCCATCACCGGGGCGCAGCGGTACCTGACCGCGGCGCAGCGGTTCTACCACGCGCGGTTCCTTGACCCGCTCGCGGCGGGCGAGGACGACCTGGCGGGTGAGCATTGCAACGTGAACACGCCGAAGATCCTCGCCGCGCTGCGGATGTGGGAGGTGACCGGCGACCCGAAGTACCGCGACATCGCGGAGAACTTCTGGCAGTTCGCCGCGGGGCAGCACAGCTACGTCATCGGCGGCCAGGGCAACCACGAGCACTGGGACCCGCCCGGCATGATCGCCGCCGCCCTGTCCAACTACACGTGCGAGGGCTGCGTCACCTACAACATGCTCAAGCTCACCAGGCTGCTGCACTTCCACGATCAGGCCCGGACGGACGTGCTCGACTACTACGAGCGGGCCGTGTTCAACCAGATGCTCGGCGCCCAGGACCCCGATTCCCCGCACGGCTTCACCATCTACTACACGGGACTGTCGGCGGGCGCCGTCAAGCAGCAGCCGCTGAACTACTTCCCCGACGGCAACCCGGCCGCCTACGCGACCGACTACGCCACGTTCACCTGCGACACCGCGACCGAGCTTGAGACCCAGGCCAAGTTCGCGGACACGATCTACTCGCGTGACTCCCGCGGCGTGTACGTCAACCTGTTCATCCCCTCCGAGGTCCGCTGCGCCGATCACGGCGTGACGATCCGCCAGGAGACAGGCTTCCCTGACGACCCCCTGGTGCGGCTCACCGTGACCAGCGGGTTCGCCACGATGACCCTCCGGGTGCGAGTCCCGTCCTGGGCCGCGGGGCCGCCCGGGGTCGTACTCAACGGCACCCCGCTGCGAGGGACCATCGCGGGCGGCTGGATCACCATCCTGCGGCGCTGGCAGCCGGGCGACCGGCTGGAGGTCACGCTGCCCATGCGGCTGTCGTTCCACCCGGCGCCCGACGCTCCGTCCGTGCAGGCGGTCAGCTACGGCCCGGTCGTTCTCGCGGGCCGCGGCGTCGGTGCCGCCTACGCGCCTGGCGGCGCCGCGACCGACGCCATCGACAACGCCGCCACACTTAACGGCATCAGGCACCCCGCCGCGGCGCGAACCACGCCGCAACCGCCCCCGTTGCCGCTGCTCGACACCGCGTCCGTGCACCGCACCGCCGCCCAGCCGATGGCGTTCACCGCGACGGCCGACGGCCATCCGGTGACCCTGGTCCCGGTCGCCCGGGCAACGCACGGGCCATTCACCGTCTACTGGCAGACCAGCGCGGGCTAGGGAACGCGCTCCGGGCGGTCCGCCGCATTCTCAAAGCCAAGGGCAAATGCCGCACCCGCACCGGGCAGCCGCCCGAATAGCGCTCAGAGGTTGATTTCCTCATTTCGTAAGGCTTGTTAGCCATGATGAGGCCGGCATCGGTAATAACGTCACAGCCGTGACAGTTGACGTGATCCTGCCGTGCCTCAATGAGGCCTCGGCTGTGCCCTGGATGCTCGAGAGGATGCCAGCCGGCTTCCGCCCCATCGTGGTCGACAACGGCTCCACCGACGGATCGGACGACATCGCGCGGTCGCTCGGCGCGACGGTCGTGGCGGAGCAGGCCCGGGGTTTCGGTGCGGCCGCGCACGCCGGGCTGCTGGCGGCGACCAGCGACCTGGTGTGCTTCTGCGACTGTGACGGCAGCCTCGACCCGCAGCAGCTTCCCCTTATCACCGGGCCGCTGCTGGCCGGCCAGGCCGACTTGGTTCTGGGCCGCCGCGCCCCGGTGCGGCGCGACGCCTGGCCGCTGCCCGCGCGGCTGGCCAACTGGGAACTGGCCAGGCGGGTCCGCCGCCGGACCGGGCTGAGCATCCGTGACCTGGGACCCATGCGCGCGGCGGGCCGCGAGGCACTGCTCAGCCTGAACCTCGCCGACCGGCGGTTCGGGTACCCGCTCGAAATGGTGATGAACGCGGCGGCGGCCGGCTGGCGCGTGTCCGAGGTCGCGGTCGCCTACCTGCCCCGGGTCGGAAAGTCCAAGGTCACCGGCACCGTGGGCGGCTGCGTGCGCACCGTGCGCGACATGAGCGAGGTGCTCGCCCGGTGACCGCCCCAGCAGAATCGAACACCGCAGAATCGGGCACCGCAGAATCGGACACCACCTTGCTCGTCATCGCGAAGCAGCCGGTGCCCGGCCGGGTCAAGACCCGCCTGGTACCGCCCTGCACGTTCGAGCAGGCCGCATCGCTCGCCGAGGCCGCGCTCGCCGACACCCTGCGCGCCGTACTCAAGACGCCGGCCAGGCGCCGGGTCCTGATCCTCGATGGCCAGCCAGGACCCTGGCTGCCTCCCGGGTTCGACGTCGTGCCGCAGTGCGCCGGGCCGCTCGACGAGCGCCTCGCCGCTGCCTTCGCCGCGGTGAGCGGTCCCGCACTGCTGATCGGGATGGACACGCCGCAGGTCACCCCCGCGTTGCTCACCGTGGACTGGGGCAGAGCGGACGCCGCGTTCGGCCCGGCCGCTGACGGCGGGTTCTGGGCACTCGGACTGCGCGCGCCGGACCCCGCCGTGGCGCGCGGCGTTCCGATGTCGACCGCGACCACCGGCGCGATCCAGCGAGCCAGGCTGGTCGCGGCCGGACTCCGCGTCCTCGACCTGCCGCCGCTGCGCGACGTGGACACCGCGGCGGACGCCGTCGCCGTGGCCCGCCAGGTGCCGCGGAGCCGTTTCGCCGCCCGGACACGGGAACTGGCGACGGTGCTGAGCCGGGCTGACGACGATCTGCTGCGGGAGAGCGCATGATGGCGGGAGCGATCGCCCTGTACGAGGAAGCGCTGCACCAGCAGGCACCGTTGCTGGTCATGCGGACCGCGGACGGCCGCGGGCTGCCGCTCCAGATCCACCGGTGGTGCGGGCAGCCCGATGGCGCCGACGAGGAACTGCTCCAGCGCTCTCACGGGCCAGTTCTCGACGTGGGCTGCGGCCCAGGCCGGCTGACCATCGCGCTGACCGAGCGCGGGGTGCAGGCCCTGGGCGTGGACATCTCGGGCGCCGCCATTGACCTGGTACGGCAGGCCGGGGCACCCGCGCTGCACTGCTCGGTTTTCGACCCGCTGCCCGGGGTGGGCCGGTGGGCTACCGTGCTGCTCGCGGACGGCAACATCGGCATCGGCGGCCGGCCCGCCCGGCTCCTGCGCCGCTGCGCGCAACTGCTTGCGCCAGGCGGCCGGATCCTGATCGAGGCGGAGCCCGGCGACGTCGACGAACGGGTAACCGCGTGGCTCGAGCACCCCGATGGCCGCCGCGGCCCGGTCTTCCCGTGGGCCCACCTGGGCACGGCCGCGGTGCTGCACGCCGCCGCGGCGGCCAACCTGCGCGTCGTGGACCAGTGGCACGACGCGGGCCGCGCGTTCGTCGCCGTGGCCAGCTAGGCCGTGACCAGTTAGGCGGGCACGCTTCTTGCTGTTATCCTTTGGTGAATGGTGAAACCACCGCCCGTTCGGGATGGCTATCTTTCATCTGCCGAACGGACGGCGGTTTCCCGCGTCACCGCCGGGGCTTGTCAGCCGGCGGCTCGTCAGCCGGCCGCGCCGCCGCCCTGGCCGTGCAGCGCGTCGATGTCGGCGCGCAGCGCCGCGATGTCGACATTGGCCGCCGCGGCGTCCTCCTGGGAAATGATCACCCAGGCCTCGTCCAGGCAGGCCTTCGTCCAGTCCAGAGTGGACTCCTGGATGGCACCCCAGGTCACCCAGCCGTCGAGCCGGCTGCCGTCGGCCTTCACCTTGACGATGCAGTGCCCCTCGTTCGGGTCGGGCTGCTGGCCTCCTGCGACGGTCCACGGCTGTCCCTGGCCGAAGAGCTGGTCGGCGTCGTCGGTCAGGTTCACGCCGACGTAGGTGCCGTGGAACGCGGCCATGGCCGAGTCCACCTCGGCCGCGTTGGTGTGGTCGACCGGGGCGAAGGCGAGGATCTTGCCTGCCTTGTACCAGTACAGGAGCAGGTCGGCGATGTTGGCGCCCTCGTCCTTGCCGTGGTCGTACTTCAGGTACTCCTTGACCAGGTCGTTCGAGGACTCCCAGGTCTCGGTCTCCTGCTCCGCCGCCGCCTTCGCCATCCGGTAGTGCTGCCGTCCGGCGAACGTGCAGTCGCCCACGCCATTCGGGTGCGTCGTGCAGGTCGGGTCGGGGCCGTTGCCGAGCATCTGCCAGTCGGTGATCCCCGAGGTAACGTCGACCGGGTAGGACGGCGCGGGCAGCGGTGAGGTCAGGTACGAGGTCAGGTACTGGATGTTGAACCGCTCGGCCGGCGGCTTCTTGGGCAGCCGGCCCCGCAGGCCGGCGGTGCGTGTAGGCATGGGTAACTCCCCCTTGTTGAAGGCTGGGCGCGGTGACCTCCGGGATGCGCGGCGGCTCGCCGGCTCCGGTGGCGCGCGCCGGTGCTAGAGATCCTCCTAGCACGTTGTTGAGCGCGGGTTGAGCAATTGTTGAGTGATGCTCAGTCGTGGCGCGCCGACGTTCCTGCCGTTAGCTGGCTGTGCTCTGTGCCCTGTCCTCTGGGCTCTGTCCCCTTTGCTCTGTCCCCTTGCTGGGGCGGCCACGGGACTTATGACCTGGAATGGCCGGACTTCCGACGCTGGGGGCGCGGAGCGCGCGGGGATGATACTTGTGGATCATCCAGCGGGATCGGTACAGGGAGGCACGATGCGTGAACTGGCGATCGACCGGGCCGGGCTGGAGATCCTCCATCTCGGGGACTGCTTCCTCCTGCTCAAGTCGGTACCGGTGGGCCGCGTCGGGTTCGTGGCGCGCGGCGAGGTGGTGATCTTGCCGGTCAACTACACGGTGGACGGGCAGGACGTGGTGTTCGCGACCGGGGCCGGGTCGAAGCTGTCCTGCGTCGAGGTCGGGCACTACGTCGGATTCGAGGCCGACTCCTATGACACCGGGACGAGAACCGGCTGGTCGGTCGTTGTCAACGGGTTCGCCGAGATCGTCGACTCGGACGAGGAGGCTGCCCGGCTCGACGGGATCGGGATGAGGCCGTGGGGCGGTGCGGCCACCGCCCCTGACCGGGTGTGGGTGCGCATCCGGCCGACCACGGTCAGCGGGCGGCGCATCCCGGCCGCCCCGGCCGGGTAGCGGCAGCCGGCCGCTCAGTCTGCGGGCGCGTGCGTGGCGCGGTAGGCCTCGACGGTCTGCAGCTTGTGCCAGCGGGCATACCGCTCGATCTCGGCGGTGTCGCCGCCTTCCAGCAGCTCGATGAGGTGCTGGTGCTCGCCGATCGCCGCGGTGGAGCGGTCGGGCAGGTAGGTGAACATCGTGCCGCGGATCCGGTCGAGGCGCTGGTTGGTCTGCTCGATCAGCTCAAGCAGGTAGGCGTTGGCGCAGCGGGCGATAATCGTGGCGTGCAGCCGCCGGTTGAGCCGGCTGAACTTGACCAGGTCCCCCTCGGCGGCTACCGCTTCCATCTCGGCGGCGAGCTGCTTGACCTTGGTCAGGTCAGACGGCTTGAGGTGCGCGGCGGCGTCGGCGGTGGCGGCACCCTCGAGCACCGCGACCGCGACCATCTGCTGCTCCCAGACGGTGGCGTCCACCGGGGCGACGATGGCGCCCACGTTGGGCTGGAACTTGACCCACCCCTCGGCTTCGAGACGGCGCAGCGCCTCGCGGACCGGGATGGCGCTCACGCCGAGTTCCCTGGCCAGCGCGTCGATGTTCAGCCGCGCCTGCGGGGCGAACGCGCCGGAATGGATCCGGTCCCGCAGTACCGTGTACGTCCGCTCCTGTTTGTTCACTCTTAGAGCGTAGCGGCGCAGGCAGCGAGTCCCGCACTCCCGTGACCGGCCTCACGGGGCCTGCCTCACGGGCCTGCCTCGTGCTTACGCCGCGGCACGCGAGGTCCCGGCGTCAGCGCAGGCCCACGAACGCGGCGAGCTGCTCCGCCGCGTGCCCGAACAGGGCGTCGGCCGGCTCGAACGACCCGACGAACTGGCCGAACAGCTCGAAGCTGATCATGCCGAACAGCTGCGTCCAGGCGATCACCGCCCGCACAAGCACGTCCGGCGGCAGCGCCGCGGGCGCGGCGCCGCCCGCGTCCCCGGCATCGCCCGCCGCTCCCCCTGGCCCGGAGGCGGGCCGGGCGAGCGCGGCGGACAGGGCGTCCGCCTGCTCAGCGAGCGGGCCGGTGACCGGCAGCGCGCCGGCGGCCGCCCCGACCGGCTACGCGTGCTCGGGCCGCCGAGCTCGCCGCGGGCGAGGGCCTCATCGAGAAGGCCGACGAACGCGAGCGGTACCCGGGCCGCCGGCCCGATGGTCGCCTCCGGTGCCCGGTAGCCGGGCACGGGCGAGCCGTAGATAAGCGCGTACTCGTGCGGGTTGGCCAGCGCCCAGTCGCGGACGGCGTGGCAGGCGGCGGTCCACCGGCCCCTGGCCGGCCCGCCTTGCCCGCTGGCGCCTGACCCGGCGCCTGACCCGGCGCCTGACCCCCGGCGGTCGCGGTCTCCGCCGCCGCGCCGAGCGCGTTGTAGGCGTCGATGATCAGCGCGGTCAGCAGGTCGTCGCGGCTCGGGTAGTAGCGGTACAGCGCCGAGGAGACCATGCCGAGCTCGCGGGCCACGGCGCGCAGTGACAGGCCGCCGGCCCCGCTGGCCGCGAGCTGCCGCCGCGCCTCCTCCTTGATCTCGCGGGACAGTTCGGCGCGGACGCGCTCGCGCGCGGTGGCGGCGCGCGGCGCCGCGTTCGGCGAAGCCATCGGCGATCCCTCCCAGCATTTCTTGTTAAGTGATCAAAAACGAGAGCACTGCTCTTGACAAGGGCAGGCCGAGTCATGTTCACTGATCTTAACAGAGAGCGTTGCTCTCGCAAGAGGGGCGGGCCGCCAGCCCGCCGCCAGCCCGCCACAGCCCCGATGGAGGACCGCCATGAACGACGCCGCAGCCCGCTACATCAAGCCCAAGTCCGCAAGCAACCTGTTCAACGACACCGTGGGCCGCCTGACCCGCCTCGGCGTCAGCGTCTACGGCTCGCGCGTGCTGTACGTCAAGGGCCGCACCTCCGGCGAGTGGCGGAGCACCCCGGTCAACCCGCTGCGGCTCGCGGACGGTACCCGGTACCTGGTCGCACCGCGCGGCAACACGCAGTGGGTGCGCAACATGCGCGCCGCGGGCGGCGGCGAGCTGCGCATCGGCCGCAAGGTCGAGCCGTTCACGGCGACCGAGGTCGCCGACGACGCCAAGCCCGCGATCCTGCGCGCCTACCTCAGGAAGTGGAAGTTCGAGGTCGGCGTGTTCTTCGACGGCGTGGACGGATCAGCACCGGAGGAGAAGCTGCGCGAGATCGCCCCCGGCTACCCGATCTTCCGCATCGAGCCCGCGCGGTAACCCGCTAGGCAGTGCCAGCTAAACAGGGCCGAAAGTAGCGGCCAGCTTGTCCATCAGCGCGTCGAGCTTGGCGTCCACAACCTGCCGCGCGGGGTCCTCCAGGTACCAGCGCACGATCTCCCGCGCGCCCCGCTCGAACGGCACGACCGCCCGCCAGCCGGGCACCACGGACTTGATCTTCGTGTTGTCGAACACCACCGAGTGGGTCTTGTCCCCGAGCAGCCCGGCTCCCCACTCCGGGTCGTGCGCCGCGATGACGTCCGACGGCACGTGCACGATGCGCGGCGTCACGCCGAGCGCGGCGCCAAGCGCATAAGCGATCTGGTCCCAGGTCAGCACGTCATCGGACGTGATGTGGAACGCCTCACCGTAGGTCCGCGGGTGGCCGAGCAGCGGCACGAAGGCCCGCGCGAAGTCGGTGTTGTGCGTCACCGTCCACAGCGACGTCCCGTCCCCGTGCACGATCACGGGCTTGCCCGCGAGCATCCGCGCCAGCGACGTCCACCCGCCGGACAGCACCGTCTTCGTCGCGTCGTAGGTATGCGACGGCCGCACGATCGTCGCCGGGAAGCCGTTGTCCCGGTACTCGGCGACCAGCAGGTCCTCGCACGCGATCTTGTCCCGCGAGTACTGCCAGTACGGGTTGCGCAGCGGCGTCGACTCGGTGATCGGCAGCCGTGACGCCGGCTTCTGGTAGGCCGACGCGGTGGAGATGAACACGTACTGCGCGGTCCTGTCCCTGAACAGCTCCACGTCGGCCCGCACGTGCCCAGGGGTGAAGGCGACCCAGTCCACGACCGAGTCAAAGTCAAAGTCCTCAAGGGCAGCCAGAACGGAGGCGGGCTCGCGCACGTCACCGCGCAGCTCCGTCACCCCGGAGGGCAGCGGCCTGGCCGCGGACCGCCCTCGGTTGAGCACGAACAGCTCGATGCCGGGATCGCCCGCCGACTCCCGCACGCACGCCGACGAGATGACCCCGGTACCACCGATGAAAAGAACCCGCACCTTTCCCATGGCCCAAGGCTAACGGGGCCGCGGTCCGGCCTCCCCCTCGGCCTCCCGCAGCCTGCCCGGCGCGGGGCAGGTCTGGAACGGCTGTGCGGCTAACGGTTGTAGAAGACGTTGGACTGCGTGTTGCCCTCGCCGACCTGGATGCCCTGCCCGCCGGTGATCGTCACGTGGTACTTGCCCCGGCTGGCGCCCGCCTTGTCCACCAGCTCCATCAGCTCCTTGGCGGCGGCGAGGAGGTCGGCGTCGTCGGCCGCCTTGGCCTCGGTGAGCTCGGCGGTGAGCACCGGCTTCCACGTGTCCGGTGCGGTTTCGTACCGGTCAAGGGCCAGCTGCCCGTCGGGCCTTGCGGCGACCCGCTTGCGCGCCAGCCCGCGCAGCTTCGCGTAGGCGGCCTTGGCCGCGTCCTTCGCGGTGTCCTTCAGCCCGTCGATGGCACCAGCGGCCGCCCCGGCGGCCAGCGCCGTAATGATCAGTGTGATCGGATCCATCCGCTCTCCCAGCGCCGCCGTCTCAACCGCTTGCGTCCAGGTTGGCACGGGCCGCCGCGCCTGGCGAGGACTTGACGACCTACGTGGCGCTACGGGCGGGTCAGTCGGCTGGGAAGCGGGCGAGGACGTCGAAGGGGTCCGGGCCGGCCGGCGGGTAGTCGAGGCGGTCGCGCACGGCCACGACGCCCTGGACGTGGCGGGCGCGGCGGACGATGTCATGGCCCTGCGTGCAGGTCCGCGGCCTGCCGGTGAGGGTGACCACGCCGTCGGCCACGGCCACGTCGAACCGTTCCGCGTCGGCCGACGACTCGCAGACCGCGATCTCGTTCCTGATCTCCTCGCCGATCTCCACGTCCGCGCGGCCGTAGACGGCGAGCACGTCCGCCCGGCTGACGATCCCGGCGAGGTGGTTGTCCTCGTCGATGACCGGAAGGCGCTTGACCCTGCGCACGTACATCAGCCGGGCGGCGTGCTCGACGGTGTCGTCGGGCGAGACGGTCGCCGCGGGCGAGGACATCAGGTCCTCGGCGGTGAGCCCGCGAGCCTTCTCCATCTCGTGCTGGTGCAAGATGCCGGTGATCATGCCAGGCATCCGGCCTTCCCCGCCGTCCAGCGCCAGCTTGGCGAGCAGGTCGGACTCGGAGACCACGCCGATCACCTCGCCGGAGTCACTGAGCACCGGAAAGGCGCTCACCCGGAACTGTCGCAGCGCGGCGGCGATCGCCGCGTACGGCGTGTCATGTTCCACCCAGACGACCTGCGTGGTCATCACGTCCTTGACGAGAGCGTTCATGGCGCGCCTCACTCTTCCTCTTGCTCTTCCTCGCGGGTCAGCACGACCTTGAGCGCGCCGCTCGCGGCGTCACCGAAGATGTCGTTGGCCTGCTCGAAGTCGTTCCTGCCGAATCGGTGAGTTCGGCGACTTCTTCCCAGGCCTTCTCGCCGGGACCGTGGTACACGAGCGCCCGCATGGTGGCCTCCTCGTCGCTCGGTTCCTGACTCAAGCCTCGCCATGTTCCCCGGCCGGAGGCAGGGGCGAAGGTCCCCGCGGATGAGACAAAAGGTCTGGCCTCCCGCGGGCCAAGCATCGGTAGGGTCATCTGTAGGGTTGTCAAGCCGGGGAAGGAGCAGCCACAGTGGCTGACCGTGTGATC
This sequence comes from uncultured Actinomycetota bacterium, assembly GCA_963811335.1. Lineage (GTDB taxonomy): Bacteria > Actinomycetota > Actinomycetes > Streptosporangiales > Streptosporangiaceae > Trebonia. The sequence continues at coordinate 29,084 of CAWERB010000024.1, forward strand.
GAGGAGCTCGCAGAGGATGAGTGCCTCAAGCTGATATCTGGAGGCGGGATCGGTCGCATCGCCTACACCGGCCGGTTCGGGCCGGCGGTGCTTCCTGTGAACTACGCGTGGCTCGACGGGGCGGTCGTGTTCCGCACCGCGGCGAACAGCCCGCTCGATGAGGACCTGCGGACCGGGATCGCGGACGCCGACTACAAGGTGGCGTTCGAGATCGACAGCATCGACCCGGCCGCCAGGCAAGGCTGGAGCGTCCTTATCCAGGGGCCTGCCCATCTCGTCACCGGGGCCACGGAGGACGCGGTCCGCCAGGCCGGAGTCGAGCCATGGGCCCCGGGAGACCGTGAGCTGTTCGTCCGGATCGTCCCGTCCCGCGTCACCGGCCGCCGTGTCGGCCCCGCCAGGTAAGGACGGGACTTCTGGCCCTGACGACCGCGTCGACTGCGGCCCATGCTGGAGGCAGGAGCGGATGGTGACTGCATTCCACCAGGGGGTGATCGCATGATGCAGGTCACAGGAAAGGTCCTGGCCGCTCAGAGATTCCTGAACGGCATGGAGCCTGGACAGTTGGACGAGCTGGCCACGGCGGCGTCCGAGGTCATGTTCCCCGCGGGCTACCGGATCTTCGCTGAGGGGGGCTACGCCGACAAGTTCTGGCTGGTCGAGTCCGGCCATGTCGCTGTGGACGTGCAGGTGCCGGGCGAGGGTGCCGCGGTTATCGCCAACGTCGGCATCGGCGGCCTGCTTGGCTGGTCCTGGATGGTCCCGTCGCACACGTGGGCGCTCGGCGCGGTATGCGTCACCGAGGTCAAGGCGTACGAATTCAACGCTTCGGCCGTCCGTGAGCGCTGCGCTGCCGACCCGGCGCTCGGGGCCGAGCTCATCTTGCGCGTGTTCCAGGTGGTCGCGGCACGCCTGCAGGACACCCGGGCCACGCTCATCACCAGGGCCGCGGACGCGAGCCGGTACGCGATATCGTGACCGCACTCGCTGCCGCCGATGTGGTGCCGCCGCCCTTCCCGGGCGGCGGCACCCCTTCTCGCCTACCCGCCACGCCCGCCAGCGCCCGCCCGGTCCGCCTGCCGTGCCGGGCCCCCGGCTACTGCGACCGGATGCGGCGGCCGGTGAGGTGGGCCGGGACGATCCTGACGAACAGGTCGTGTTCACCGGCGGGCCACGGCCGCAGGTCGCAGCCCTCATGGAGCTTGCGCTGCTCGCCCGGCTGGAGTACCCGGTGCGCTTCGCCGCGGACGAGCACGCTCCATCCCTGGCCAAGCTCCAGGTCGAAGTGGTCCGCCTGGAAGGAGACCGGGCCGTCGCCGTGCGCGGCGATAAGCGAGCCTGAGCCGGTCCTGATCACGATGGTCCGCTCGGTTACCGCGTAGTTCACCGGCAGGACCGCCAGCCCGGCAGCGGTGCCGAAAGCGATCCGGCCGATCCCGTGCGGGCCGAGCAGCCGGTAGCACTCCGCAGGGAGCAGGCGCTCGATAATGCCTGCCGAGCCCCAGCACGCCTTGGCCGCGTCACGGCCGGGCGGTGCCTCCTGCCCGGCGCCGAGCAGGGCGGCGGACGTGGTGGACAGGGCCGCCGCCAGCTGGCGCAACGTCGCGGCACCCGGCTGGCCGGGGAAGTTCTCCAGGTACGCCAGGTACCGCGGCTCTACCCGGGCCCTGTGCGCCACCTGGCTGACGCTGAGCCGCAGCTCCGCTCGCCGCGCCGCCAGCCGCCTGCTGAGGTCTCCGGGATCGCGCGGCACCGGCCAGTGCCAGGGGCCGTCGCTGCCGTCTCCCGCCCTCGCGGTCGTGCCGTGTACCTGGTTGACGGTCATCACAACCACCTCGATCTCACTGTCTGTTTCCTTCAAGCCTGTCGGTGCGGACCGTCACGCAAGAGGGCCTTTCGGGTCGGCTATCCGGGACCTGAGGCCCAGGCTCGCGATGAATTGGCTGGTCAGGCCCGCGCGGGTAGGCGGTGGGGATTGCCGGCCGCACTACCGCCGGCCTGGGACCCGGGCCGCGGCGGTGGTCTCGCCGACCAGCGCACCCCAGGAGCGGGCCCGGGCCGCCTCGCCAGGGAGCAGCGCGTTCTGGCTGCTGACCAGGAAGCTTTCCGGCGGCACCACCAGGCGGCAGCCGCGCCGGCGCAGCAGCCGGGCGATGCCCCGGCTGGCGCGGCCGGTGAGCGCGGGAATCCCGGTGAGCCGGGTGTCGAAGGACGCGGCGAGCACGTTCTCGCCGTCCAGCCCGGCCAGCCATCCGCGCAGGCCCGGGCCGTCGGCGTCCGGGTCAAGTATCAGCCTGCTGCCCTGCTTGCGGGCCGTTTCCGCCGCCGACCGCCGGGAGGCGACGGAAGGCATCCCGTGCATGTGCGTCGGGCATCCCGCGACGATCAGGTCGGCCGCGGCGACGAGCTCGCGGCTAGCCCGGGTCACCGGCACCACGGTCACCTCGTGGGTGGCGCCAAGCCCAGCGGCGATCTCGACCGCGACCGCGCGCGTGTTCCCGTACATCGATTCGTAGACCACCAGCGCCCGCATGATAACCACGTCCCTTCCAGTTCAAGCAAAACCCCGCGGGTGCCCGGCACCCAAGAGGCATTGGCCTGCGCTGACCAGGACGAAGGTCGCGAGCCCGACCGGGAATCGGCGCTCAGGCGGCCCGGCTTGGCACGTCGGCCAGCTCGAGGCCGATCCAGGTCGCGATGTCCCCGGGCGTCCCGGGCAGCTCGCGGACGATGGCCTTGGCGGCCGCGAGGGCAGCACGCGAGACGCGGTAGTGATGGCCGCACAGCAGCAGCTCGGTCGTGTGCGGCCGGGACGGGCACGGCGGCATGACGACCCGCACCGCGGGCCTGGCCGGGCAGCAGCATGCGCGGCCAACGGCGCCATCTGGCTCCTTGCTAAGCCAGGTCCTCCAGTCATCAGGGCCTGTCTGCGCCGCGGGGGCTTTGCCGGCGGCGGACGGGGAGGGAAATCTCGGGCTCATGGCTCAAGTGTTGCCGGGCTGGAACCGCGCGGGGAGAGACGAAATCCACGTCATCGAGTGCCGAAAGTCCCAGACGAAGGACCCTGACCAAACCCGCCCACGAGCGGCTCGCCGAGCGAGCGGTGGCCAGTGGCCGCCGACTCCGGGACGTCCGGCCCTGACGAACGCCTGGCGAGGAGGCGAGGCTGAGAGGAACCGTAAGGAAGAACGATGGGGGGATCACCATGAAAGCCAGACCTGTGCTGACGGCCGCCATAGGCACGGCAGCCACCGTCGGCCCGGCCGCTTACCTGCTCTTCTTCCGTCGCCGGTGCCTCAACTGGGGCGCGCGGGCCGATGAGGTCGCCGCGAAGCTGCCAGGCGACGAGCTGCTTGCCGACCCCGGCCTGGTGACGACCCGCGCCATCACCGTCCACGCGCCTGCCGGAGCGATCTGGCCATGGCTGGCGCAGATGGGCAGCGGCCGCGGCGGCGCGTACACCTACGACTGGATCGAGAACCTGTTCGGCCTGAACATGCACAGCGCCTCGGAGATCCTGTCCGAGTACCAGGACATCAAGGTCGGCGACGAGCTTCCAGTCGGCGGAGGCGGCCCGGTCATGCGGGTGGAGGTCGCCGACCCGCCGCGGGCCCTGGCGGTCCGCAGCGCCGACCACAACTGGGCATGGATCTTCGCGGTGCTCCCCGAGGGCGAATCGACCCGGCTGATCAGCAGGAACAGGATCGCCACGAAGGCTTTGTCACCCGCGGGCCGGCTGTTCTACCTGCTGTTCATGGAACCGGGCAGCCTGGTGATGGAGCGCAAGATGCTGCTGGGCATCAAGCGGCGCGCCGAGCACGGGGAGTACGCCACCGGCGAGTAACCCAAGGCGTGGCCAGTGCGCCGCAAGCCCCGCGTCTGCGGGGCCCAGGCAGGCGGGCTGCGCGCCGCAGCCCCGCGTCTGCGGGCCCACGAGCCGCGCCGGCCGGAATCAGCCGTTCCCTCCGCCCCTGCCGTAACATCAGAGGCGACTGAAGCTGCCCCTGAGTGCCGCTGGCCCGGCGCAACGGCGGGCATCCCCCTCTACTGGCTGGTTCTGAGGGTCTTGGCGAGGGTCATGGCGTGCGCCGTCGCAACGTGAGCGCGCCGCCGACCAGTGCGGCGGCGGTGAACGCGAGGATGACCGCCACGTCCGCGCTGAGCGCGCTCGTCCACGAGGCCGAGGCGGTGATCCGCTGCATGGCGTCGACCGCGTAGGACAACGGCAGGACGTCAGATAGCCAGCGGAGCACGGCCGTCATGTGGTCGCGGGACACGATGAGGCCGCACAGCAGCGCCTGCGGGAGCACGAAGGCGGGCATGAACTGGACGGCCTGGAACTCGGTGCGGGCGAACGCGCTCGCGAACAGCCCGCAGGCCATGCCGAGCACGGCGTCGAGCACCGCGATGACGGCCATCGGCACCGCCGAGCCGGGCGTGGTGACGCCCAGCCAGGTCAGCGAGACCACCAGCACCAGGGTCACCTGCGCGACCGCCATCAGCCCGAAGGCGATGCCGTAGCCCGCCAGCAGGTCCAGCTTGCCGAGCGGCATCGCCATCAGCCGCTCGAGCGTCCCTCTCGCCCGCTCTCGCTGGGTGGTGATCGCCGCCACGATGAACATGATCACGAACGGGAACACGCCGATGTACTCGGGCGCGACCCGGTTGAGCACCAGGGAGCTGGAGACCACGTAGCGGAGCAGGATCATCAGGACCGCGGGTACCGCCACCATCATCGCGATGGTGCGCGGGTCGTGCCGCAGCTGGGTGAGCACCCGGCGGGCGGTCGCGCCGGCGAGCACCGGGTTGAACTCCCCGGGCGCGGGCGCCTGGCCGCTCACCGCTGCACCGCCTGCGGGGCCGGGGGGGCGGGCGGGGCGGGCGGGGCAGAGACAGCCAGTGCGAGGAACGCCGACTCGAGGTCGGCGGCGCCGGTCCGCTTCAGGATCTCGGCCGGCGGCGCTTCGGCAAGGAACCGGCCCTCGCGCATGAACACCAGGTTGTCGCACCGGGCGGCCTCGTCCATGACGTGGCTGGACACCAGCAGCGACGTGCCGGCGGCGGCGAGGTCGTGAAACAGCGACCACAGGTCCCTGCGCAGCACAGGGTCAAGGCCAACCGTCGGTTCGTCGAGCACGAGCAAGTCGGGACTGCCGAGCAGGGCGACCGCCAGGCCGACCCGGGCGAGCTGCCCGCCGGAGAACGTGCCGACGAGCCGCCGGTCCAGCCCGCCCAGGTCAAGCCGGGCCACAGTCGCCGCGATGGCCTCCGCCAGCCGGCGCCCGCGCAGGCCGAGCACCGTGCCGAAGTACCTGAGGTTCTCCCCCAGGGTCAGGTCGGTATAGACGGCGGGTGCCTGGGTGGCATAGCCGACACGGGCGCGCAGCCGGGGGTGCCCGGCGGGCAGTCCGAGCACGGTCATCTGCCCGGCGGTGACCGCCTGGACGCCGACAAGGACCCGCATCAACGTGGTTTTGCCGCAGCCACTTGGCCCGAGCAGCCCGGTGACCCGGCCGCCGGCGAGGCTAAACGTAAGGTCGTCGAGCACAAGCTGCCCGCCCCGGCGGACGACGAGGCCATGCCCGCTTACCACTGCCCCGGCGCCGTCGCCGGGCTCCGCACCGCTCATGCGCCCATTCAGTCACGCCGGCGGGTACAGCGGTAGGGCCTTAGATGAGGACCTTGTGCGCCGCTGTGCCGCGGTTACCCGGTGCGGGCGCGGCGCTCAGTGTGCGGGGCCGCTGCCGAGCAGGCCGTTCAGGAGGTCCGCGGTGGCGATGAGCATTTTGGCGCCCACGGTGAAAACTAGCTGAACCAGGTGTATCAGGGCCTGCGGGTCCCGCACGAACATGGCAAGGAGAAGCGGGATTATCAGCAATACCAACAGTAGTCTGCTCAATGCCCTCACCGTCCTCCGGCGCCTAACCTCCCGAAGCATCCCTATTTCTAATATGCGGCCCTTCCGTCGTTTCCGCATCGGGCATAAGTCCTGGTAATTAGTAACGAGGTTGCACCGGCCAAGGTCCTGTCTTCGCAGGCTTATGCCACTAGCTCTCCGACTGAAGGCACCCTATTCTTTACAGTGGCGGAAGTGCCGGAAAGGCGGTCCCGGTGGTGGCCTTTGGGCGGACGCAGTATGAGCGATTCCGGCAGCTCGTTCACGAGTTCGCGAAATTCGCGGTAGTCGGCATCGCCGGGGTGTTCGTAACGAACGGCGTCTACGACCAGCTTTACCTGCACCATGGCGTGGGCCCCGTGCTGTCCGCCACGATCGCCACCATCGTGGCCGCTGTCGGCACCTACCTGGGCAACCGTTACTGGTCGTTCCGCAGCAGGCGGCGGACCAGCGTCGCGCGCGAGATCGGCATTTTCGCGGTGCTGAATGGAGTGGGCCTGCTCATACAGGATGCCACCGTGGCCTTCAATTACTACCTGCTCGGGCTCGGGCACAACAAGCTGGCGGTTTTCTTCGCACTGAACCTCGGCATCGCGCTGGCCACGCTGTTCAGGTTCTGGTCATACCGGCTGTTCGTCTGGAGCGCCCCGCCGGCGCAATCCCCGGCTACGCCAGCCGGGTGGCACGCCCGGACGTGAACTGGTAGCACACAGGAACGGCATTCGGCACCTCCAGGCCGGCGGAATCCTCGTCGCTGACCCCCTCCAGGTGCTTGACCAGCGCCCGCAACGGGTTGCCGTGCGATGCCACCAGCACGCAGCCAGGCCGGCACAGGTCGGGCACGATCGCGTCGTACCAGTAGGGCAGCAGCCGCTCGGTCACGTCGTGCAGCGACTCGCCGCGCGGCCTGACCGGCGGCGGCAGCGCGGCGTAGCGCGGGTCGTGGTCAGGCTCGCCCAGGGGCGGGCGCACCCGGAAGCCGCGGCGCCAGGCCATGAACTGCTCCTCGCCCGCCTCGGCCCTGACCTCTCGCTTACTGCGGCCTTGCAGCGCCCCGTAGTGGTTGGAGTTAAGCCGCCAGGTGCGCCGCACCGGAACCCACGGCCGGCCGCACGCCTCGAGCGCGAGGTCCGCCGTCACGATAGCGCGGCCCTGCACCGACGTGTGGACGGCGTCGGGCAGGAAACCGCGCGCCGCGAGAAGCGCACCGGAACGCCGCGCCTGCTGCCTGCCGCGCTCGCTCAGGGCGACGTCGGTCCAGCCGGCGAACCGGTCCTCGGCGTTCCAGGCGCTCTCCCCGTGGCGCAGCAGTACCAGGAAGGCCATCAAGCCGCCTGCCGCGCCGCCCGCGGGTACTTGGCGAGTAGCTCCTGAAGCCGGGCGGCGAACGCGAGGGACTCGTCGTGGTCGCGCTGCCAGATGTTCCTGCCGAAGATCAGGCCGGTCGCCCCGGCTTCCATCGACCGCCGCGCCTTCTCAAGCATGACCTCGTCCCCCTGCTGCTCACCGCCGGAGACCAGCAGCAAGGTCCGGTTCGCCGACCGCACCACCGCGTCGATGGCCTCCTGCTGGGTGAACCGGGCGTCGTACGCCGCCGGGACGCCGACCCGCTTGTCCGGATGCGGGAAGTTCACCTTCACCACGTCGGCGCCGAGCTCGCTGGCCGTGCGGGCCGCGTAATCGACCGCGTAGAAGGAGTCCTTGCCGCCCTTGGCATCGATCGCCGACCCGCGCGGGTAGGCCCACACGATCAGCGGCATGCCGAACCGGGCGGCGTCCTCGCGGACCCGGCGGTACTGAGCGTAGTCCGCCTCAGCGGCAGGCGTGCCCACGTACAGGGTGTACCCGACGGCGTCGGCCCCCAGCCGCACCGCGTCGGCCACGGTGGCATGAACCGGGGACAGCGCCGCGGCGTCCGGCGGGATCTCCGTCTTCCCGTTCAGCTTCAAGATCAGCGGCACCTCGCCGGCGTAGTCCCAGTAGAACTTCTCCGCGAGCCCGATCTGGATGGCGATGCCGTTGAATCCGCCCTCCAGGGCCAGCCTGGCGATGTACCGGGGATCCCCGGCCGCCGGATTGGCGAAGAAGTCCCGCGGGCCGTGCTCCAGGCCCTGGTCATACGGCAGGAACAGGGCGGTACCGTTCCGCAGCCCGTACTGGTACAAGATCCTGTACAACCGCGCCTTCTTGCCCGTGCTAAGTCCCTGCTCACCTAGGTTCGTCCATGCTTGCATCGCGAGCTCGCCTCCTGTAGTCCGTGATTCTCCTGATTGAAAGCCCCGGCGGGAACGTCAGCTCATGCCGTAGCGGAGCGGGTATCCCGCGGCGATCTCGAGCAGCCTGTTGTACTTCGCGGTGCGCTCGCCGCGGGCCGGGGCGCCCGACTTGAGGTGGCCGCAGCCCGTGCCGACCGCGAGGTCGGCGATGAAGCTGTCCTCGGTTTCGCCGGAGCGGTGCGAGACGAACTGCCGGTAGCCGGCCTGGCGGCAGATCGCCATGGCCTCCAGGGTCTCGGTGACGGTGCCGATCTGGTTGACCTTGATCAGCGAGGCGTTGCCGATGCCGCGGGCGATGCCTGCGGCGATGAGCGCCGGGTTGGTGCAGAAGATGTCGTCGCCGACCAGCTCGACGGCGCCGCCGAGGCGGCCGGTGAGCGCGATCCAGCCGTCTTCGTCGTCCTCGCCGAGCCCGTCCTCGATCAGGTGGACGGGGAAGTCGCGCGTGATCGCGGCCAGCCGGTCGATCATGTCCGCGCTGCTCAGCAGGTCCCCCGCCACCCGGTAGCGGCCGTCCGGCCGGCGGAACTCCGACGCTGCCAGGTCAAGCGCGATGGACACGCCGTCCGCGCCTGACCGGTAGCCGGCGTCGCCGATCGCCTTGGCCAGGAGGCGCAGCACCTCCTCCGGCTCGCTGACCTCGGGAGCGAAGCCGCCTTCGTCACCGAGCCCGGTGGCGAGCCCGCGGTCGGCCAGGGCAGCGGCGCAGCGCCGCGTAGACCTCGGCGCCCGCGCGCACCGCCTCCGCCATCGACGGGGCACCGAGCGGCGCCACCATGAACTCCTGGAAGTCCAGCTCGTTGGGGGCGTGCGCGCCGCCGTTCAGCACGTTGAAGTGCGGCACAGGCAGGGACGGTACGGCGCCGGGCGGGGTGAGCCAGCGCCACAGCGGCGTGCCTGCCGAGGCGGCGATCGCGCGCGCCAGCGCCATCGACACCCCGACGAGGGCGTTGGCGCCCAGCCTGCCCTTATTCTGCGTGCCGTCCAGGCTGATCATCGCCTGGTCGGCCTCCTCCAGGGAGTCCCAGCGGCGGCCGCGGAGCAGGCCGGCGATCTCGCCGTTGACGTTTCCCACTGCCTTGAGCACCCCGCCGCCGCCGAACCGTGACGTGTCGCCGTCGCGCAGTTCCACCGCTTCCCGTGACCCGGTGGACGCGCCGGACGGCACGCCGGCCCGCGCCGTGGTGCCGTCGGCCAGCCGCACCGTCACCGCCAGGGTCGGCCGGGCCCGCGAGTCCAGGACCTCAAGCGCGGTCAGCTCAGACACATTGAAAGTCATCGTCGTAATCCCCTCTAACTCCGTATGGCGTTACTCCGTGTGGCGTGCCCTGGCCGCGGGCTCCCCGCGGGCGGCGCGCCTGCCGGACGGCAGCACCGCGAGCGCGACCGCGCACCCGGCGAGCGCGACGCCCGCGGCCGTCAGCAGGCCCAGGTCCATGCCGCTGACGAAGGCGCTCCGCGCCGCGGCCGCGAGTTCCGCGCCGAACTGCCCGCCGAGCCGCGCCGCCACCTCGAGCGCACCGCCGAGCGAGCCGCGTATCGGGTCGAGGACGGCCGCGGGCACGTGGCGCCGGAAACTTGCGCGTATGCACGCGTGTCGTCATATTTCCAGTCCACGCCGCGAGACCTGCCGCGGGTAGGGGCCAATGCCCTGTCCGGCCGGGCCCTATGGCGCCGAAGCCAGGTGGTGCGCCGGACTCGGCAGTCATTCCAACGGCCCTGCTCCCGGTTGCGGCATCTTGTTACACCTGCAGGTCCCAGTTCACTACCGCCCGGCCCCGGGCCTAGGGGCAAAGGTCCGTGCACGGCACGGCAACCCGCGGAGGCGCCGGCGCGTCAGGGACCTTAGGCTCTGCCTCGCCGGGCCGCGCGGGTGCAGAGTGTGACCATGCATGATCTAACGCCGGTGCCTGACCTGGTGCAGGGCGCTGGGCTTACCGGGGCCGCGCGTGCTCGCCGGCCGGTGTACGTGGACCTGCTGCCGCCGTGCAACGCCGGCTGCCCGGCGGGCGAGAACATCCAGGCGTGGCTGGCCGCCGCGCGCGACGGTGAGTTCGAGCGCGCCTGGCGGCTGCTCACCGACGACAACCCGTTCCCCGCGATCCACGGGCGGGTCTGCTACCACCCGTGCGAGTCCGTGTGCAACCGCGCCGAACTGGACAGCGCCGTCTCCATCCACGCCGTGGAACGGTTCCTCGGCGACCTGGCGACGGCGAACCACTGGCCGCTCGGCCGTGGAGCAGACCGAGCCGACCGGCAAGCGGGTGCTCGTCATCGGCGCCGGCCCGAGCGGGCTGTCCGCCGCCTACCACCTGGCCCGCCGCGGGCACCAGGTGGAGGTGCGGGACGCGGGCGCCGAGCCGGGCGGGATGATGCGGTACGGCATCCCCGCCTACCGGCTGCCGCGCGACGTGCTCGCCGCGGAGATCGGCCGGATCGAGGCCATGGGCGTGCGGATCAGCTGCGGGCACCCGGTGACGGACCTGGACGCGGAGCGCGCCGGGTTCGACGCCGTGTTCGTCGCGGTCGGCGCGCACCTGTCCAAGCACGTGGACATCCCGGCGCGGGAGGCCGGGCGGATCGTCGACGCGGTGCCGTTCCTGCGCGAGGTCGCGGCAGGCGGGCACCCGGTGCTCGGGCGGCGGGTCGCGGTGTACGGCGGCGGCAACACCGCGATGGACGCCGCGCGCACCGCGAAGCGGCTCGGCGCGGGCGACGCGCTGATCGTCTACCGGCGCAGCCGGGAGCGGATGCCCGCGCACGAGGAGGAGGCCGCCGCCGCCGAGCGCGAGGGCGTCACGATCAACTGGCTGCGCACGATCACCGCGTTCGACGGGCCCGAGCTGAGCGTCGAGACGATGGAACTCGACGAATCCGGCTACCCGCGGCCGACCGGGCGTTACGAGAAGCTGTCCGCCGACACGCTGATCCTGGCGCTCGGCCAGGACGCCGACACCCGGTTCCTGCGGGCGGTGCCCGGGGTGGAGTTCAAGCGCGGACGGCACGGTGCTCGTCGGCCCGGACATGATGACCGGCTGCCCTGGCGTGTTCGCCGGCGGCGACATGGTGCCCGCCGAGCGGACGGTCACGGTCGGCACCGGGCACGGCAAGAAGGCCGCCAGGTTCATCGACGCGTACCTGCGCGGCGGCAGCTACGTCGCCGCCGCCCAAGCACGAGGAGGCCGGCTTCGGGCTGCTGCACCCGTGGTACTTCACCGACGCGCCCGCCTTCCGAGCAGCCAGAACGGGCGGCGGCTGCGCGTGTCGCCGACTTCGCTGAAGTGACCGGCGGGCTGACGCAGCCGGAGGCGGTCCGCGAGGCGGCCCGCTGCCTGTCGTGCGGCAACTGCTTCGAGTGCGACGCCTGCGCCGCCGCCTGCCCGGAGGACGCGGTCATCAAGCTGGGCCGCGGGCACCGCTACGAGTTCGACTACGACCAGTGCACCGGCTGCGCCGCCTGCTACCAGCAGTGCCCGGTGCACGCCATCGAGATGGTCCCCGAGCCAGCGGACAACGCTCAGGGAGGACGAGCGATGACCCGCGTGACGATCGACGGCAACGAGGCCGCCGCCTCCGCCGCCTACCGGCTGAACGACGTGTGCTGCATCTACCCGATCACCCCCTCCTCGGCGATGGCCGAGCTGGCCGACGAGTGGTCGAGCAAGGGCCGGCCGAACATCTGGGGCGGCGTGCCGACGGTCGTGGAGATGCAGAGCGAGGGCGGCGCGGCGGGCGCGCTGCACGGCGCGCTCCAGGGCGGGTCGCTGACCACGACGTTCACCGCGTCGCAGGGCCTGCTGCTGATGATACCGAACATGTACAAGATCGCCGGGGAGCTGACCCCCGCGGTGTTCCAGGTGGCGGCGCGGTCGCTGGCGGCGCAGGGGCTGTCGATCTTCGGCGACCACTCGGACGTGATGGCGGTGCGGCAGACCGGGTTCGCGCTGCTGTGCTCGGGATCCGTGCAGGAAGCGCACGACCTGGCGGTGGTGGCGCAGGCGGCGTCGCTCGCCACCCGGGTGCCGTTCGTGCACTTCTTCGACGGGTTCCGCACCTCGCACGAGCTGAACGAGTGCGAGCTGCTCTCCGACGACGAGCTGCGCGCGCTCGTGCCCTACGACCTGGTGCGGGCGCACCGCTCACGCGCGATGAACCCGGAGCACCCCGTGGTGCGCGGCACGGCGCAGAACCCCGACGTGTACTTCCAGGCGACGGGAGACGGTGAACTCGTTCTACGCGGCGGTGCCAGGGGCGGTCGCCGTCGGCGATGTCCGCGCTAGCTGCCCTGACGGGGCGGCGGTATCACCTGGCGTCGTACCACGGTCATCCCGAGGCCGAGCGGGTCATCGTGATCATGGGATCTGGAGCGGAGACGGCGGCCGCCACCGCCGGGTACCTGGCGGCGCGCGGAGAGCGGGTAGGCGTCGTTCAGGTGCGGCTGTTCCGGCCGTTCCCGGTAGCGGAGCTGCTGGCCGCGCTGCCGCCGACGGCGGAGCGGATCGCGGTGCTCGACCGGACCAAGGAGCCTGGCTCGCTGGGCGAGCCGCTGTTCCTCGACGTGCTCGCCACGCTCGCGGAAGCCGCCGCGGAAGACGGCGGCCGCCTGATGCCGCTGGTGACCGGCGGGCGGTACGGGCTGGGGTCGAAGGAGTTCACGCCGGGGATGGTCGCGGGCGTCTTCGCCGAGCTGGCCCACCCGGCGCCGCGCCAGCGGTTCACCGTCGGGATCAACGACGACGTTTCCGGGTCGAGCCTGCCGTACGACGACCTCGACATCGAGGACCCGGCGACGACCCGGGCGGTGTTCTTCGGCCTCGGCTCGGACGGGACGGTGAGCGCCAACAAGAACAGCATCAAGATCCTCGGCGACGCCGGGCTGCACGCCCAGGGCTACTTCGTCTACGACTCCAAGAAGTCCGGCTCGGAGACCGTGTCCCACCTGCGGTTCGGGCCGCGGCCGGTCAGCGCGCCTTACCTGATCGGTCAGGCCGGGTTCGTCGGCGTGCACCAGGCGCGGCTGATCGGCCGGGCCGAGGTACTCGACCGGGCGGCGCCCGGCGCGGTCGTGCTGCTCAACACGCCGGTGCCGGCCGACGCGGTGTGGGACTCGCTGCCCGAGTCCGCCAGGTCGCAGGTCCAGGCGAAGAAGCTCACGCTGTACGCGATCGACGCCGCCGCCGTGGCCCGCGCGGCCGGCCTCGGCGGGCGGGTGAACACCGTGCTGCAGACCTGCTTCTTCGCGATCTCCGGCGTGCTGCCGACGGATGAGGCGATCGCGGCGATCAAGCAGGCGCTCGCGAAGAGCTACGGGCGGCGCGGCCCGGAGATCGTGGCGCGGAACAACGCGGCGGTGGACGCGGCGGTGGCCGGGCTGCACCGGGTGCCCGTGCCGCCAACCGAGGTGCCGCCGGCCGGCGAGCTGCCCGCCGAGGTGCCGCCCGCCGAATTGACGCCCGCGCGGACCCCCGTCTTTCTCGGTGCTCCCGCAGTTCGTGCGGACGGTCACGGCGGCGATGCTGGCGGGCCGCGGTGACGAGCTGCCGGTGAGCGCGCTGCCCGTCGACGGCACCTACCCTTCGGGCACCTCCAGGTACGAGAAGCGCAACATCTCCGACCTGGTCGCCGTGTGGGACCCGGAGACGTGCATCCAGTGCGGCAACTGCTCGTTCGTCTGCCCGCACAGCGTCATCAGGTCCACGTTCTACCCGGACGGCCTGCTCGACGGGGCGCCGGACGGGTTCAAGTCCGCGCCGCTCGACTCGCGCGGCCTGCCGGACAGCGCCTTCACCTTGCAGATCTACGCCGAGGACTGCACCGGGTGCGGGCTGTGCGTGGAGGCCTGCCCGGTGCCGCTGCGCGGCGCCGCTCCCGGCTGCCGTCGCCGGCTACGGGCGCCGATGCGGGCATCCCGTCTTCTGGAACAGGGCGGCGCCGCCCCGCAAGGCGATCAACCTGGAGCCCTACGACAGGGACGACGGTGCGGCGGGACGTGGCGTTCTTCGAGACCCTGCCGCTCGCCGACCGGTCCCGGGTGGACTTCGGCACGGTCCGCGGCGCGCAGTTCCTGCAGCCGCTGTTCGAGTTCTCCGGCGCGTGCGCCGGCTGCGGCGAGACGCCGTACCTGCGGCTGCTTTCCCAGCTGTTCGGCGACCGGCTGATGGTCGCGAACGCGACCGGCTGCTCGTCGATCTACGGCGGCAACCTGCCCACGACGCCGTGGACGACCAACCGCGACGGCCGCGGCCCCGCCTGGTCGAACTCGCTGTTCGAGGACAACGCGGAGTTCGGGCTCGGCTTCCGGCTCGCCGCCGACCAGCAGCTCGCGCTGGCCAGGACCCGGCTTGCGCGAGCTGCGGGACGCGGTTGGCGCGGAGCTGGCGGACGAGATCCTGGCCGCGCCGCAGCGGCGCGAGTCGGAGTACGCGGCGCAACGGGCGCGGGTCGCCGAGCTGACCAGGAGACTGGCGGGCGCTTGACGCGGAGAACCCCTCCGTTCGGGACCTGCTGAGCGTCGTCGACCACCTGGTGCGGCGCAGCGTGTGGATCGTCGGCGGCGACGGCTGGGCCTACGACATCGGCGTCGGGCGGGCTCGACCACGTGCTGGCGACCGGCCGGGACGTGAACGTGCTCGTGCTTGACACCGAGGTGTACTCCAACACCGGCGGGCAGGCGTCGAAGGCGACGCCGCTCGGCGCGGTCGCCAAGTTCGCCGCGGCGGGCAAGCGGGTGCCGAAGAAGGACCTGGCGCTGCAGGCGATCGCCTACGGCAGCGTGTACGTGGCGCGGGTGGCGATGGGCGCCGACCCGCAGCAGACGCTGCGCGCGCTGCGCGAGGCCGAGGCGTATGACGGGCCGTCGCTGGTGATCGCCTACAGCCACTGCATCGCGCACGGCATCGAGAAGGACGGCCAGCTGCTGCGCAACGGCATGGACCAGCAGTACCGCGCGGTGGCCAGCGGCTACTGGCCGCTGATCCGCTACGACCCGGTCACCCGGGCGTTCCTGCTCGACTCGCCGCGGCCGCGGCTGCCGCTGTCCGCCTACACCGGGCAGGAGCTGCGGTTCCGGATCCTGGAGCGAACCGACCCGGAGACGGCGGCCCGGCTCGCCGAGCTCGCACAGCAGGAAGTGCACCAGCGCTGGACAACCTACGAGGAGATGGCCGCGCGGGGCCCTGAGCGGTTCCCCGCGGCAGATGAGACCAAGACAGGCGGGAGCGCGTGATGGACCTGTCCACTCGGTATCTCGGCCTTGAGCTGCGCAGTCCGCTGATCGCGTCGGCGGGGCCGCTGACCTCGACCGCCGACGGCGTGCGGCGGCTCGCCGAGGCCGGCGTCGGCGCGGTGGTGCTGCCGTCGCTGTTCGAAGAGCAGCTCTGGCACGCGGCCAGCCGGGACTCGTGGCTGGCCGCGGCGGGCACGGACTCCTTCGCCGAGGCGCTGAGCTACCGGCCGGATGCCGGGTACGACGCCTGGCCGCACCAGTACCTGCACCTGATCGCGCAGGCGGTGCGGGCGGCGGGTCCCGGCGTGCCGGTGATCGCGTCGCTGAACGGGGTCTCGCCCGGCGGCTGGACGAGCTACGCGACGGCCATGCAGGACGCGGGGGCCGCCGCGGTCGAGCTGAACATCTACTACCTGCCCGGTGACCCGCTGATCCCGGCCCGGGACGCCGAGCGGCGGTACACCGAGATTCTCCTCGCGGTGAAGGCGGCGGTGCGGATCCCGGTGGCGGTCAAGATCGGGCCGTACTTCAGCTCTCCCGGCGAGATGGCCACCGTGCTCGACCAGGCGGGCGCGGACGGTCTCGTGCTGTTCAACCGGTTCCTGCAGACCGACATCGACCCGGAGACGTTCACCGTCTCGACGGGGTTCCGGCTGTCCTCGTCGGGCGAGGCGTCACTGCCCCGCTCCTGGATCCGGCTGCTGCACGGGAAGGTGGGCTGCTCGCTGGCGGCGACGACCGGCGTGGAGACGTGGACCGACGTCGCCGCGTACCTGCTGGCCGGCGCGGACGCGGTGATGACCACCTCCGCGCTGCTGCGGCACGGCCCCGCGCTACGCCACCGAGCTGATCAACGGGCTGGCGGTCTGGATGCACCGCAAGGGCTTCGCCACCGTGGCCGCGCTACGGGGCCTGCTGTCCGACGAGGCCGACCTCACGGCGCCGGGACGGAGCGGGTACCTGTCCGCGATCGAGCAGGCGACGCACGCCTACGGCGGCTCCGAGGTGGTCTCATGAGTGACGTGACCTGGCCGATGGCTCCCGCCGTGCTGCGGCGCGACCAGCTTGACCCGCTGCTCGACGCGATCAGGCGGCGCGGGTTCCGGCTGGTCGGGCCCGTGCTCAAGGACGGTGCCATCTGCTACGACGACATCTCGTCGGCGGCGGACCTGCCGGCCGGGTGGACCGACGAGCAGGACGCGGCCACGTACCGGGTGCGGCGCCGGGATGACCAGGCGCTGTTCGGTTACAACGTCGGGCCGCAGTCGTGGAAGAAGTACCTGTTCCCTTCGGTGACCCGGCTGACGGTGTTCCTGATGGCGACGCGCCGGAGCCGGAGCGCTTCGCGTTCATCGGCGTCCGGGCGTGCGAGCTGCGGGCGATCGCGATCCAGGACCGGGTGTTCACCGGCGGCCGGCATCCCGACCCGGGCTACGCGGCGAACCGCGAGGGCGCGTTCCTCGTCGCGGTCAACTGCGGGCAGGCCGCCAAGACCTGCTTCTGCGTGTCGATGTCGGCGGGGCCGAAGGCGGAGGCCGGGCTTCGACCTCGCGCTGACCGAGCTGCTCGACTCCGGCGGTCACCGGTTCCTGGTGGAGGCCGGGACGCGCGCGGCGCCGAGGTGCTCGCCGAGTGCCGGCGGGCGTCGCCCGCGCCGACGGGCGACGTCTTCGCCGCGGAGGCGGTGACGGAGCGCACTACCGCGTCCATGGGACGGAGCATGCCCGCGATCGACCTGCGGGACCTGCTGTACGACAACCTGGAGCACCCGCGCTGGGACGACGTGGCGGGCCGCTGCCTGGCCTGCGGGAACTGCACGATGGTGTGCCCGACGTGCTTCTGCTTCAGCGTCGAGGAGGTCAGCGGCCTGGCTGGGACGGGCGGGCCGGACGGAGTGAGCCGAGCGGCAGCGGTCGTGGGACTCGTGCTTCACCCTCGACCACTCCTACCTGCACGGCGGCCCGGTGCGGACCTCCACCAGGTCCAGGTACCGGCAGTGGATGACGCACAAGCTGGCGACCTGGCAGGACCAGTTCGGCACCTCCGGGTGCGTGGGATGCGGGCGCTGCATCGCGTGGTGCCCGGTCGGGATCGACATCACCGAGGAGGTTGGCGCAATTGCCGCAGACGATTGAGCCCGTGCTGCGCCGCCACGAGTTCTTCGACGGGATGGAGCAGGAGTACCTGGCGCTGATCGCCGGGTGCGCGAGCAACGTCGTGTTCAGCGACGGCGCGTTCCTGTTCCGCGAGCGGGACCCGGCGGAAACGTTCTACCTGGTGCGGGAGGGCGCGGTCGCGCTTGAGATCGCCGCGCCGGCGGGGTGCTCACCGTGCAGACCGTCGGCGCGGGTGAGATGGCCGGCTTCTCCTGGCTGCTCGGACCGCACCGCTGGCAGTTCGACGGGCGGGCCGTCGGGCGGGTGCACGCCGTCGAGCTTGACGGCGCGTGCCTGCGGGCCAAGTGCGACGCCGACCCGCGGCTCGGCTACGACCTCATGCAGCGGTTCGCGCGGCCTGGCGACGCGGCGGCTGCAGGCCACCCGGCTGCAACTGCTCGACGTGTACGGTCATGCGCACGCTGGCTGAGGCGGCGGCGGGCCGCCCGTGGACCGAGTCGCCGCCCGTGGCGGGTGACCGCGAGCCGGCCGGAGTCGCACGACACGGTGACGCTCGAGCTCGAGCCGCCTGCGCCGTTCGGCTTCGAGCCCGGCCAGTTCAACATGCTGCGGGTGCCCGGCATCGGCGAGGTGCCGATCTCGATCAGCGGCGACCCGTCGCGGCCCGGCCCCGTGCTGCACACCATCCGCGACGTCGGGGCGGTCACCCACGCGCTGTGCGCGCTGCGGCCGGGGCAGCGGGTCGGGGTCCGCGGCCCGTACGGCACGAGCTGGCCGGTGCGGGCGGCCGAGGGCGGCGACGTGGTGATCGTGGCGGGCGGCATCGGCCTGCCGCCGCTGCGCCCCGCCATCTACCACGTGCTCGCGCACCGGGAATCGTACGGCCGGCTAGTCCTGCTTTACGGCGCGCGCACCCCGGCCGACCTGCTGTTCACCGGCGAGCTCGACGCCTGGCGGTGCTCGGCCGGGTGTCACCGTCGAGGTCACCGTGGACTCCGCGGGCCGTGACTGGCACGGCAACGTCGGGGTGGTGCCCGACCTCGTCGCGCCCGCCCTCAACGGCAAGGCGGCGTTCGACCCGGGCGCCACGGTCGCGTTCGCCGTGGGCCCGGAGATCATGATGCGGTTCGCGGTGCGGGCGCTGCTCGCGGCGGGCGTCCCCGAGGACCGGGTGTTCCTGTCCATGGAGCGTGACATGCAGTGCGCCGCGGCGCTGTGCGGTCACTGCCAGCTCGGGCCGTTCCTGCTCTGCCGCGACGGGCCGGTGCTCGGCTACGGGCACGCTGGCCCGCTGGATGTCGGAGGGGCTGTGATGACGATCGAAGCGCGGCCTGCTGACCGGGCAAGCCCACGCTGGCGGTCTGGAAGTTCGCCTCCTGCGACGGCTGCCAGCTCACCCTGCTGAACTGCGAGGACGAGCTGCTCGCGCTGACCGACGCGATCCAGGTCGCCAACTTCACCGAGGCGTCCCGCGAGGTGGTGGCGGGGCCGTACGACCTGTCGCTGGTCGAGGGGTCGATCACCACGCCGCACGACGCCGAGCGCATCCGCGAGGTCCGGCAGGCGTCCAGGTTCCTCGTCACCATCGGCGCGTGCGCCACCTCGGGCGGCATCCAGGCGCTGCGCAACTTCTCCGCTGACCTCGCGCCGCTGGTGTACGCCACGCCCGCCTACATCGACACGCTGCGCACGTCCACCGCGATCGCCGACCACGTGCGGGTCGACTTCGAGCTGCGCGGCTGCCCGATCGACCGCCGCCAGCTGCTCGAGGTGATCTCGGCGTACCTGCTCGGGCGCAAGCCGCGGATCCGCGGGCACAGCGTGTGCATCGAGTGCAAGCGCGCCGGGCACACCTGCGTGATGGTGGCGCACGGCACGCCCTGCCTCGGCCCGGTGACCCAGGCCGGCTGCGGCGCGCTGTGCCCGTCGTTCGCCCGGGGCTGCTACGGCTGCTTCGGCCCGATGGAGACGCCGAACACCGCGGCGCTTTCCGCGCGCTGGCTCGAGCTCGGCGCGGGCGAAGGAAGACCTGGTCCGCGCGTTCCGCGCGTTCACCGCAGGCGCGGAACCGTTCCGCAAGGAGGCCGAGCGACCCATGACACAGCCGCCCACGACACCCATTAAGGTGCCCGTGCTCGCCCGCGTCGAGGGCGAGGGCGGCCTGGAGATCGTGACCGAGCACGGCCAGGTCACCGAGGCCAGGCTGGACATCTACGAGCCGCCCCGGTTCTTCGAGGGCCTGCTGCGCGGCAGGCGGTACACCGAGCCGCCGGACATCACCGCGCGGATCTGCGGGATCTGCCCGGTCGCCTACCAGATGAGCGCGTGCCGGCCATCGAGGACGCCTGCGGCGTCACCGTGCCCGAGCCGGTGACCGCGCTGCGCAGGCTGCTGTACTGCGGCGAGTGGATCGAAAGCCACGTGCTGCACATCTACCTGCTGCACGCGCCTGACTTCCTCGGCTACGAGAGCGGCATCCACCTGGCCCGCGACCACCCGGAGATCGTGCAGCGGGGCCTGCGGATGAAGAAGGCGGGCAACCGGCTGATGGAGGTGGTCGGCGGGCGCTCCGTGCACCCGGTCAACGTCCGGGTCGGCGGCTTCTACCGCGCCCCGGACCCGCGCGACCTGCGCGGCGCTGGCCGGGCGAACTCGAGTGGGCCCGGCAGGCGGCGCTGGACACCGTCGCCTGGGTGGCGACGTTCGACTTCCCCGACTTCAGCCGCGACTACGAGTTCGTCTCGCTGCGCGACCCCGACGGGTACCCGGTCATGGGCGACCGGGTCGTGTCAAGCCGCGGCCTGGACATCCCGGCCGGCGACTACGACGAGTACTTCACCGAGTTCCAGGTGCCGCACTCCACGGCGCTGCACTCGGTGCTCGACGGCGAGCGCACCTACCTGGTCGGGCCGCTGGCCAGGTACAGCCTGAACTCCGGGCGCCTGCCCGAGGCGGCGGCGTCCGCCGCGCAGCGCCGCCGGTCTTGGCGCCACCTGCGACAACCCGTTCCGCAGCATCATCGTCCGCGCCGTCGAGCTGGTCTACGCGTGCGACGAGGCGCTGCGGCTCATCGAGGCGCTACGAGCCGCCCGACCCGCCGTCCGTCGACGTGCCGCCCGCCGCGGCGACCGGGTACGGCTGCACCGAGGCGCCGCGCGGGATGCTCTACCACCGCTACCGGATCACCGCCGACGGCGCGATCGCCGACGCGAAGATCGTCCCGCCGACCTCGCAGAACCAGCGGGTCATCGAGGCCGACCTGCGCGAGTTCGCCGGGCCGCGGCTCGGCCTGCCGCACGACCAGCTGACCTGGCAGTGCGAGCAGGCGGTGCGCAACCACGACCCGTGCATCTCCTGCGCGACCCACTTCCTCGACCTGCGGGTGCGGGACCGGACGGCCGGGGGGCGACCGGGGTCCGCGTAACTGACGGCGGCGGGTCCGGTATTAGTCTGGCGGCTCGCTGACCGCGATGAATGCCTGCCGCAGCGCGGCAGTGCCTGGTTTGCGCCGCTCGGTGTAACCGACGACCTGCCAGTTCTGCCAGCGGACGGTCCCGGCGGGCACGGCGGGCCTGCGGTCAGCGGCGATGCTGAGGCCAATGCCGGGGACGGTGACGCTGGTGGCCGCGAACTGGCCGCGCGGGATGAGCGCCTGGTGCGAGGACGGGTCGCTGATCCCGGCCATAGCCCAGGGGATACGCACGTCAAGGACGTTTCCTTGCTGGCGCCATAGGGCCAGGCCGTTGTAGCCGGGGCTGGCGGGATTCCAGTCGCCGTAACGGAGCAGGCCGACATTCTGGAACTGCATCGTGGTTTGCTGGCGGGTCAGCGGCAGTGTCCAGGGCCGGTCGGTAACGAGTTCCAGCATCCGCCACCCGTCGCGCGCAGCCGGGCGGGCAGTAGCCGGGATGGGAGCGTAGTCGATCTGGTCCGGGTCGAGTGTGGCGCCGGACCCAGGCCTGGCCGGTTCGCCGGGACATGTCCAGGACCAGGGCGTAGTCAGCCCGGCGGTCGGAGGAGCCGGGAGGCGGCGGGCCGCTGATCGCGGGAATGACGTCCAGGCCGATGGTGACGGCGCTTCCTGGAATGGTGCCGAACGCGATGGCGAGGTGGATGTAGGACGCGTCTTCCTGGGCCGTGACCTGCCGCACCCCGGTGCCTGACCGAGGCTGGTAGATCACGGCGGGCGGGGCGAGCGGATCCGGGTCGGTGGCCACGACGCCGAAGTACTGCTCGTTGGTGAACTGGTCGTGCCACAACTGCAGCCGGCCCGCGGGGAGCTGGTGGAGCTGGGTGTTCCAGGTTCGCTTGTACCATTCGTCGGTCCATTCGAAGACGAACCCGCCGGCCATCCCGAGCTGGCGCATCAGCCGCAATAGCCGCGCGTCGGTCTGCATCGCCTGCTGCTCGGTATGGCCGCCCTGGCTCCGGCCCAGCGTGCCGCTGTGCGCCGAGCCGAGCGAGGACGGCACGCCGAACTCGGTGATCATCACCGGCATCTTGCCCTTGAAGTGCGCCAGCAGGTCATGCAGGTAGGCGGCGTAGGCGTCGGCGTGCCCGTCGACGGTGAAGCGCTGCAGGCTCGGCTGGTATTGCAGGAAGTCCGGATAGTAGGGATAGACGTGGAAGCTGGCGAACGTGCCGCCCGGCCAGTTCTGCGTCGGCAGCACGTGATTCGCGTCTACCCCGACCATGTCCTCTTGCTGATTGGGCTCGTTGGGGTGGCGCAGCGGATCGGCGGTGGGCCAGTTGGCGAACGCGATCGGCGTTGTCCACCCGGTGGCCGCCACGGCGGCTGCGGTGTCGTTCATGCGGGCGGCGATCCAGCGCTCGGCGGGCGAGGCAGCCGGCGTGCTGTAGAAGTACCGTCCGTGCACCGCGGGAGCCCGCGGGTTCTTCCGGTTCGTGGCCGCGGTGGCGAACGGGTCCCACTCGACCCCGATGATCCAGCCTGCTATCCACCGGGAGACGTTTGCGGTCCACCGGCCGCTGGCAAACCCCGGCCTGGGCGAACGCGCTAGCGTCCCGTTCACGGCAGCGACCGCGTCCCGCAGTTCCTGGCGAAACGTGGCGGTGGCGACCGGGTCGTAGAGGTCCTGCTTTTCCAGGTACCGGTCGTTTGGCAGGTAGACGCCCTGAACGAGGTAGATCGGGTCGCCGGGGTGGCTTGTGTTGTACGCGGCGAGGGCCTGGTAGAAGGCGGGCGGGTGGATCGTGTAGATCCGGATGGAACGCACGCCGAGCGCGCCCATCTCATCGAGCCACCTGGCGTACTGGGGAGCGGCCATCGCCAGCTCACCTGGCTGGTGGCCGGGCGTGGTCGCGCCCAGGTCCATCCCGGGCAGGAAATGGACCGGGCCGTGCGCGGTGAACAGCGAGTAATCCGCCGCGGTGGCGATGGCGATCGCCCGAAGCCCGCCGTACTCGCGCACCTGCGGCGCCCACGACACCGAACCGGGACCCGGACTTGGACCCGAACTTGGACCCGAACCGGGACTTAGCCAGGCCAGCGCCGCAGCGGCAATACCCCCGGCGAGCAGGGCCAGTCCCCCGGCCGTCACGATCAGCCGCGCGCGGCGGGCCGCGATCCAAGATAGCCATCCTGAACTCCAAGGCATTACGTGAAGTTACCAGAGGTCACTCTTCGTCACACAGGAGCCTCTCGGGCGTGCCGGGCGCTGGCCGCTCCGCGGGATCACAGGCCGACCGTGGCGGCGTACCTGGAGGTATAGTCCTGGTCTTGCGCCGTGGTCAGCATCCGGAAGACGTGAGCCTGCTCCACCAGCCTGGCCGGCGGGAAGGCGTAGGGGTCGCGGGCGAGCGCCGGGTTGGAACGGCGCAGTACCCGCTGCGCCCCGGCCACCGGGCAGAGGTACTCCTGAGATTCTGTGAGCTGCGCCGCGATCTCCGGCTGGTAGTGGAAGTCCATGAGACGCTCGGCGTTCTCCCGGTGCGCCGCGTAGGCCGGGATCACCATGTTGTCGGTGTACAGCATCCAGCCGGCCGGGGGCAGGGCGAACCTGAGCTCCGGGTGCGCCGGCTGGTAGTACGTGATGTCTCCGGGCCATTCCACCGCGGCCGCGAGCTTGCCCCCGATCATGTCCAGGTAGACGTTGTCGCTCACCGTTTTGATCTGCCCGTTGCGGAACGCGGCGTCCACCCGGCTCAGCGCGGCGTTGAACTGGGTGTCGGTGACGTGCTCGGGCTCGTAGCCGAGATCGAGCAGGGTGAGCCCGATGACGTCGCGCATCTCCGCGACCAGGCCGACTTTCCCGTGCAGGTCGGCGGAGGTGAGCAGGTCCGTCATGCTGGTCACCGGCCTGCCGGTGAGCTTAGCGTTCCATGCGATACCGGTGAAAGAGCCCTGCCAGGGCACCGAATGGGCCAGCACGCCGGGCAGCGGCTGGTTCCGCAGCGAGGGCAGCAGCCGACGGTAAGCGTTGAGCAGGTGCCCGGCGGACAGCGGCTGCACCCAGCCGAGCGCCGTCAACTGGGCGACCATCCAGTCGGTCAGCACGACCACGTCGAACCCGGGATCCCGCCCCATGGCGAGGCTGAGCCCGAGCTGGCCGGCGAACTGCTCGTTGGACCGTATCGGCGTGCTGTAGTCCACCCGGATCCCGGTCTGCCTGGTGAACTCCTCCAGCGTCGGATACCGCGAGCCGTCTGGCGAGCTATCGATGTACTGGTGCCAGTTAGCGAACCGGACGACCCGCTCGGTCCCGGAAAGGTCACGGACAGAACTGGGCAGCGGGACCGCGGCCTGGCCGGGCGGCGAACAGGAGCTGAGCGCGCTCCCCAGCACCAGGCCGCCCGCTCCGGCGCCGAGGCCGCGCAGGAAGTGCCGCCGGGAGAGCCGGGAAACGGGCCCGGGTCCGGCGACCGCCGCTCGTTCGGTCACCGGGCCCTCTGCTCAGGTGTGAGCAACGGGAGACTGATGGTGACCGTGGTCCCCTCGCCGTCGGCCGAACGCAGGCGGATGTCGCCGTGGTGGTTCTCGATGATCGTCGCGGCGATGCTCAGCCCGAGGCCGGATCCCGGGATGGCCCGCTCTACCGCGTTGGACGCACGGAAGAACGGGGTGAACAGAGAATGCTGTTCCTTCCCTGGTATCCCGATACCGCTATCCGCCACGCGCAGGACCGCGGTGCCGTCCTCGCGGCCAGCCGTCACGATGACGCGGCCACCCGCCGGGGTGTACTTCACGGCGTTGGACAGCAGGTTGACCAGCACGCGGTCGAGCTGAGCGGCGTCCGCGTTCACCGTCAGGCCCGGTTCGCAGCGGGACACGTCCAGGTGGAGCCCGTTTGCGCGCGCCGTCGGCCGGATCGCGTCGGCCGCCGCGGGCACGACCGCGGCCAGGTCAACGGGCCGCAACTCGGAGCCGAACACGCCCATCTCGATCTTGGACATGGTGAGCATGTCCTCGATCAGCCCCCGCAGCCGCTTCGTGCTGCGCTCGACCGCGGCCAGCGCCGCCGCCTGCTGCTCGCTCACCGGGCCCATATCGCCGTCCATGAGCATCTCGGCGTATCCGGCGATGCTGGTGAGCGGGGTCTGCAGGTCGTGCGAGGCCGACGCGATGAAGCTGGTCTTGGCGCGGTCCACCGCGCGCAGCTGCGCGACGAGTGCCTCCTCCTCTTGGTACATCAGGGCGTGCTCCAGGCCCCGGCCGATCTCGCCGGCCAGCGACTCGATCTCGGCCTGCTCGATGGCGGTCCACGGCCGGTCCGCGTCGTTGCGCAGCAGGGCCAGGACGCCCTGCGGCTCCTGCCCGGTACCGAACGGCACTACCAGCAGGTACGTGCCGCCGGCGCCGGCCAGCACCTCGCGCACTTGCTCGGAGAATCCCCCCGCTGCGGACGGGCGCAGGTCGACGGACCTGCTGCCGTGGCGCCGGTAGATGTCGGCGATCCTGTCGTAGCGGTCGAAGGAGTCGGCTTCCCGGCTAAGCACCGCACCGAGCTCGGCGCTGACGCGGTCGCCTTCCGGCAGTGTCAGCCGCCGGTCACGGAACTGCGCGACCCAGACTCGGTCGCAGGCCAGGGCCTCGGTCAAATCGGTGATCGCCTCCTTGGTGATGGCGTCGGCCCGTAGGTGCTCGCGGATCCGCACCGCGGTGTCCCGCATCGCCGCCTTAAGGCGCTTGCGGTCCTCCTCCACCGCGCGTAGCCGGTCGTTCTCGTCCGCGAGGTGATTGATCGACGCGGCGAGCTCCCAGGTCTCGGCCGGGCCGCCCGGCACCGTCCGAGCCGAGTAGTCGCCCGCGGCGAGCCTGCGGACCGTCTTCGTGGTTGCGCGCAGCGGGATGATGCCTCCCCGCACCAGGAACAGCGTGTAGCCGACCGGGATGATCAGCGCGACGATGATCGCGCCCGCGGTTGCGCCCGTCCCTACGCCGAGCGAGCGCTGGGCTACGGAAGCGAGGGCGGACCTGATGGTCGCCAGGCTGCGCTGCAGATGGTCGCTCTGACTCACGTACAGGTCGGATAGCGTGGTGGCCTGGGTGAACAAAGGGCTGGGCCGCGAACTGCCCGCTGGTGCCGCCGCCAGCTCGTCATCCAGCCGGTACGCGGCGGCGGCGGTCCGTGCCTGGCGTTCCAGGTCCGCCAGCATGACCGGCCAGGCCGCGGCGCGTGCCTGGCTGAGCGTGACGGTATACAGGAACCGCGCGTTGTAGTAGGACTGCAGGAACCGGTCCGCGCCCGTGATCTGGTAGCCACGCAGCGACCGCTGGGCGTCGAGGAAGCTTTTCTGCATCGACGCGTTGGCCAGCTCCAGCTGTGACACCTGTCCGGTGGCGGTGATGGCTGAGTCCTGGGCCATTGCCCCGGTCAGGACGAACACGGTCGTGCCGGCGATGAACGCGACCTGCACGACGACGCCGATGGCCGCGTAGTAAAGCACCGAGCGGCGGGCCTTCATGACCGAGGACCCGCCCTCGGTAGGCCGGAACTCGTGGCGCAGCCACCTGCCCATTGGGCACTCACGGTTACCATAGCTCAACAGTGAGTATATCTGTGCTGCAGGGAAGGCGGCCGGCCGGACGGATGCGGCCAGGCCGAGACCGGGACCAGGCCGAGACAGGGAAACGCGGACGTGATGGCATCATGGCTGAGCGGGCGGCGGGCGCCTCGCATCGCCGCTGCTGCCGTGGCGCTCGGCGCGCTCCTCCCGATTGCGGTCGCGACAACGATCTGGCGCTACCAGGCCGCCCTTTCCCTGCTGCCATCCGAGGCGGCCGGGCGAGCCGGCGATGCCGTGCGGGCCGAGGCAAGCACCGACACCGCCCAGGCCCTGGCGGCCGGGGTCGTCGCGCTGCTTCTCGGACTGCTCACGGGGTTCCTGCTGGCCCGGCTGATTAGCATGATCCGCGGCGGCGTCAAGCGCGAGGACGACCTGATGGAGACGGTGGGGAGGCTGTCGGACCGCGGCGCGCTTGTCGACAAGCTCCGCGCCACCTCGGAGGTACTCGCTGAGGTCGCGGGGGGCCTGAGCGAAGAGTCGGAAAACGCGGTGGCCGCCCTCGGAGAGCAGTCCACCGCC
Organism: uncultured Actinomycetota bacterium; assembly: GCA_963811335.1. GTDB lineage: Bacteria > Actinomycetota > Actinomycetes > Streptosporangiales > Streptosporangiaceae > Trebonia. The sequence goes on from CAWERB010000024.1 coordinate 56,144, forward strand.
ATCACCCAGAGCTCATCAACGATGGAGGAGATATCGGTCACCGCCGCCGCCCTCGCGGATACCGTTGCGTCGGTCGCCGGCGCGGCCGAGCGGACCGGCGCCACCATGCGGGAAATGCAGGAGAAAGTGCAGGTCATCGCCTCCCGCACGTTGTCGCTTGGCGAGCGGGCGCAGAAGATCGGCGAGATACTTGACCTGATAAACGCCATCATCGATGAGACGAAGTTGCTCGCATTGAACGCGGCGATCGAGTCCGCCCGCGCCGGGGAGGCGGGCAAGGGTTTCGCCGTGGTGGCGGGCGAAGTGGCGAACCTGGCGGAGAGATCGGTCCGGTCTATCGATTCCATCGCCGGGCTCGTGGCGGGGGTGCGGGACGAGACCAGCGCCACCGTGATGGCCACCGAGCAGGGAACCCACCAGGTCGATGAGGTCCGCAAGCTGATGGAATCCACGCTTGGCATGCTCCGGGGATCGATTGACACTGCCAATCAGCAGAAGTCGGCCACCGCGGAACTGGACGGAGAGCTGCAGCAGATCCGCGCCGCGACGGACCGGATCGCCGCGGACCAGATGCAGCGGACCGCCACGGCGAAGCGGCTGGCCACGCTGGCCGAGGAGATCACCGCCGTGCTGCATTCCGGAGTCTCGCGGGCTACTCCCGGCCAAGCAGAGCGTTGACGCGCGCGGCGAGTTCACGCGGGCTGAACGGCTTGGCGATGTACTCACTGGCCCCGGCGGCGAGTCCCGAGTCGATGTCGCCCTGCTGCGCGCGGGCCGTCAGGATGATGATCGGCACGTCCGCGGTGGCCGGGTCCTGCCGGAGCCCACGGCACACCTCCAGCCCGGATGCCACCGGCATCACCACGTCAAGCACCACTAGGTCCGGCGCGTGCTCGCGGGCGTCGGCGAGCGCCGCTGCCCCGTCACCGAAAGCCCTGACGACGTGGCCGGCCTGCTCCAGCTTCAGCGTGATGAGACGGCGGATATCCGCCTCATCCTCAGCGAGAAGAATCTTGGCCATACGTCCCCCAGTTATCCTCGTTATCGAGCCCGCGGGTGAATCCCGCTCTGTGCGTTGCTCACTGCCGTCTTCCGCGCGCGGCGAGCCTTGCCCGGCAGGCGGCCGCGATGTCGCCGACATCGATCTGCTGTAGCACCAGGTTGTGCCGGTCATCGTCGGGATCCAGCGTGCGCAGGGCTTGTCCGTACGCGCGCCGCGCGGCGTCGGCATCTCCGAGTGCGTCGTGCGCGCAGCCAAGCGTGAAGGCCGCGATAGCGAACGAGGGATCGGCGTACAGCGCCCGGCGGAACGCCGTGACGGCCTCATCAGGGGCGCCTTTCTCGAGCATGATCAGGCCGTATCCGAATTGGGCATCGGCGTCGAGCGGGTCCGCCGTAAGCAACGGTGTCAGCAGGGAAAGCGCGCCGTCCCTGTCGCCCGCGCCCGCGGCGGCCAGGGCCGCGGACACCCGCTGGCCGCGGGTGGACGGCCGGCCGCAGGTGGCTCGCACGGGCGGTGCCGCGGGGTGTCCGGCCAGGATGCCGGACCATCGGCGGGCTGGATTCGTAGCGCCCGGTTCAGGCTGTCCGCCGCGCCGACCAGCAGCCTGCCGCCGGGCCGCAGCGATCCGCGCAGCAGGCCGAGCACGCGCTCGGCGGCCGGGGTGTCGAAGTAGATCAGCACGTTCCTGCAGGTGATTATGTCAAACCCGGTCTCACCCGGCGGCGGCGCCGGGTCGCCGACGAGGTTGTGGCGGCGGAACCTGACGAGTTCGCGCAGTCGCGGCGTCACCAGGTAGCTGCCGTCGGGCTGCCGTTCCAGGTAACGGCGGCGCAGCGGTTCGCCGAGCCCGCGGACGGCGCGTTCCAGGTACCGGCCGGCCGTGGCGGCGGTGAGCGCGGCACCGGAGATGTCCGTGCCGAGGACGTCGACCGGCGGTCGCCCCGGGCCGAAGGCCTCCGCGGCGAGCATCGCGAGCGTGTAGGGTTCTTCCCCGGTGGAACAAGCCGTGGCCCAGACGCGGATAACCGCGGACTGCTCCGTCGGCCCGGCCAGCACGCGCTGGAAGATCTCGCGCCACGCGATGGCGTCGAATTGGCCGCGATCCCGCAGGAAGCTTGTCTCGCGGACCGTCACCTCGTCGATCAGCCGGTCCATCAGGCGCTGACCGGTCACCGGGTCCGACAAGGCGAGCACGAAGGCGCCGGGTTCGAGATCGGGCGCCGCGCGGTGCAGCGCCGAACGGAGCGTGCTATCCGCTTCCGGGAGGATGATCCCCGTCTCCCCGCGGATGAGCCAGGCCAGGTAGGCGAGGGGCGTCGTCACGTCCCGTTCCCCTGTTCGGGCAACGGGGCGTAACGCAGGCCGGTTAGGCAGTCGGCGATCTCGTCCGGGCCGAGCACGAGGTCTACCCCGCTGACGATCGCGGCCTGCGGCATGCCAAAGGCTACGGCGGACTCCTCGCTCTGGGTGACCGCCAGGCCGCCCAGGCCGCGGACGGCGGCGGCGCCGGCGGCGCCGTCCCGGCCCATGCCGGTGAGCACGACAGCCACGCCGGTGCGGCCGGCGGCCTCGGCGATGCTGCTGAGCAGCACGTCTCCGGAGGGCCGGTACAGGCCCGCGGCCGCCTGGCGGTCAAGTCGCAGCCGTCCGGGCGCGGCCAGCTTCAAGTGCGCGCCATCGGGGGCCAGCCAGGCGCCGGGCGCCCGCAACGGTCCCTCCGCGGCTACCCGGACAGGCAGCGGCACCATCTGGTCAAGCCAGCGAGCCAAGCCCTCGGTGAACCCCTCGGTGATGTGCTGGACCACGAGGATCGGTATGGGGTAAGCGGCGGGCAGGCCGCCGAGCAGCCGGAGGAGTACGTAGGGCCCGCCCATGGACCCGCATATCCCGATCACCGAGGCGTCGCGTACCGGGCCGTGGCTAACCGGTGACCTGCGCAGCGACGCACGAGGATGCCGGATGACGCGCGCACGGCTAGCCATCCTGACCCGCCGCCGGAACGCCGCCGCCGTGCTTCCTGCGGGGTCACGGAGGTCGAGGTCCGCCTTGGACGCGGTATCGAGCGCACCCGCGGCTAGCGCCGCGGTGGCCTTCCCCGGCGCATTGGGAAGACTGCCGGAGAGCATGATGATGGGCACCGGCCAGTAGCTCATGATCTCCTCAACCGCCGCCAGCCCGTCGATCCCGGGCAGCAGGATGTCGATCGTCAGCAAGTCCGGCTTGACGTGCGGGAGCGCGGCTATCGCCTCTTCAGCGGTGGAGTACACAGCCACCACGCTTATGTCGCCGTCATACTCGAGCAGGTGCCGCAGGCCGAGCGCGTACGTGTGCGAGTCTTCGCAGATCAGCACCCTTGTTACCAGAGGTTCTGTCACCGTCCGATGAGCCCTTCGACCGTGGAGAGCAGAGCCTGCTGACTAAAGCTGCGTTTCGTCATGTAAGCGTCGGCGCCCGCCTCGATCCCCCGGCGGCGCTCCTCTTCCGATCCGTGCGAGGTCACGATGATGACCGGCAGCGCGGAGCGCGCCGGGTCGGCACGGATGGCCCGGACCAGCCCGATTCCGTCAAGCTCCGGCATCTCCAGGTCGGTGACCACCAGCCCGACACCGGGATCGCGGCTGAGCACGGAAAGCGCGTCCCGTCCGTCACGTGCGGTGGCTACCGAGTAGCCGGCGGCCTCCAGGATGCTGCGCTGGAGCTCGCGTACGGTGAAGGAATCCTCGACGACGAGAACCGTGGGGATCGCGGCGGCGGGTGCGTCGGCCGCCCGCGCCGCCTGGGCGCCGCCGCGGCCGCGGGCGAGCAGCGCCGGGTCCACGAGCAGCGCGATCCGGTCGTCGGCGAGTATCGCGGCGCCGAGGTAACCGGTAACCGTGCCGAGCAGCGGGCCAAGCGGCTTGACAATCACCTCCTCCTGCCCGATCAGCGCGTCACAGGCGACCGCTATCCGCCGGCCTCCGACCGCGATGATCAGCGCGGGCGGGCGCGGGGCGAGCGGCGGCGCGTGCACCCCGAGCAGTTCGGCCACGTCGGCGACTGGAAGCGATCTTCCGCGCACGTTAAGCGATGGAAGGCCTTGTATCGTCGCGGTCTTCGTCACGAGGACACCTTCTTCCGCCGCGGCGAGCGGTACGCCGATCACCACGCCGGCGCGCTCGAACATCAGGACTTCGAGCAGCGCCACCGCGAGCGGGAGCACCAGCGACACTTCCGTGCCCGCACCAGGCTCGCTGCGGATCTCGAAACGGCCGCCAAGACCGTGCGTGTAGGAACGCACGGCGTCCAGCCCGACACCGCGGCCGGCCAGCTTGCTCACCTCGCCCGCGGTGGAGTAGCCAGGCCGCGAGAGCAGGCCAGTCAGCCCGCCCTCCCGGCGCGCGAACTCGAGCACCTCCGGCGAGACTCCCCTGCCGTCATCCGTGACGATGATCTCCACCAGGCTGCCCCGCGGGACCGCGCGCAGCGTGATTCGCCCAACGGGCGGCTTGTCGGCTAGCTCCCGCTCGGCGGGCGGTTCGATCCCGTGCGCCACCGCATTGCGCAGCAGGTGCAGGAGAGGATCAGAAAGGCTCTCGAGGATCGCCCGGTCAAGCTCGGTGTCGCCGCCGTCCACGGTGAACTCGACCCGCTTGCCTTCCGCCCGCGCGAGATCGCGGACGGCGCGGGGCATCGGCCCGGCGATCATCTTGAGCGGCAGCGTCCGCATCTCGATCGCGGCGTCCTTCAGCTCATTCAGCGTGCGGACATCGGGCCGCAGGCCTGGTGGCGGCACGGTGCCCGTGCTGCGCACCGCGTGCGCGATCCGCCGCGCGTCCTGCATCGCCTCGCCAACGACGTCGAGCAGGTGATCGATCTTCGCCGCGGGGACCCGAACCGACAGGCCCTCGCTGCCCGGGCCACGCGGCATCCGCTCGCCCGCTGCCGGACCGCCGTCCGCACCCGGCGGCTGGCTAGCGTCCTGCCGCGTCTCCGGCGGGCTCGCCTCGGCGGGCGGTGGCTCGGGCTGCGGTGGCTCGGCGGGCGGTGGCTCGGGATGCGGTGGCTCGGCGGGCGGTGGCTCGGCGGGCGGGCTGACCTGGCCGCCCGCCAGGGCGCTCTCGCTCGCGGCCAGCTCACCGAGGACCGCGTCCACGGGGACCTGCTGGCCGCCGACCAGCTCGCGGATCACGCTGGTGACGCTCAGCAGCGAAGTCGCCAGCTCAGCGGGGAGCGACCCGCTGCGCCTGACGGCGGCGAGGACATCCTCGGCCGCGTGCGCGACTGTGCTCACGCCTTCGAAGCCGAACATCGCCGCCGACCCCTTGATCGTGTGGGCGTTGCGGAACAGTGACTCGATTACCTCCGGGCCGGCGCCGCCGGCCTCGCCCGCGAGCAGTGCCGCTTCCATCTCATCCAGCCGCTGCATCACCTCGTCGTGGAAGGTCTGGCGCAGCTCGGCATCGGCTTCCGGGTCGCCGCTCATGACTGACCCCTCAGCCATTCGAATATCGCGGCCACGTCGATCACCCCGATCAGCTCGCCGTCGTGCAGCATGGTGCCAACCAGGAATTCCGATTCCGTCTCTTCGGCCGGATCTGGCAGCTCGCCAACGTCGACTACCTGATCGACCGCGAAGCCCGCCCTGATTCCCGACGCCTCGGTGACCAGGAGCGGCGCTGCCGTCCCCGGCCTTGGCGTGCCCCTCCGCTCAGCGAGACCGGCGGTGCCGAGGACCTGCGCCAGCCCGATGACCGGGAGAATCTGGCCGTGCAGGCTCCTGATGCCGAGTATCTCGCCGCGGGCGCCCGGCACGATGGTCGGCTGGCCAAGGTCGACGATCTCAACGACGTTCATGACCGGGATGGCGTACATCTCTCCGGCGGTCGTGATGCGGGTGTAGGTGTTCATGGGCGGGTTTCCGTGGTCTGGAGGGCGGTTTCGATTTCGGTGACGAGTTGTTCCAGGCGCTGGGCGGTGGCGGCCCACTGGGCTTGCTCGCTGGCGAGGTGGTCGGCGGCGTCGCGGATCTGCCGGGCGGCTGCGTCAACCTGGTCGGCGGCGGATTTCTGCTGCTGGGTGACGAGGATGGACTCCTCCAGGACGGCGGCGGTGGAGCTCATCAGGTCCCCGATGTCGCGGGCCTGGCTGATGGCCTGCTCGGTGGCCATGATGGTGGCGTTGGTCTCGTCCTGGACGCCGGCGATGATCTCACCGATGGAGCCGGTGGAGCGGACCGAGCGCTCGGCGAGGTTGCGGACCTCCGTGGCGACCACGGCGAACCCCTTGCCCGCCTCCCCGGCCCGGGCCGCCTCGATGGCGGCGTTGAGTGCGAGCAGGTTGGTCTGGCCGGAGATGTCGTTGATCAGCTGGAGGATCTCGCCGATCTTCTGGGTCCGCTCGCCGAGTGACAGCGCCCGGTCGGCGATGGCCTGGACCTTGTCTTGCATGTCGCGCATGGTGTCGGCGGTGTGCTCGGCGTTCTGGGAGACGGTGCGGACGGTGTCGGCGATGGTGCCGGCGGTAGTCGCCAGCTCCTGGATGGTGGCCGATGTCTCGGTGACGGCGGCGGACTGCTGGCCGGTGGCCGCGGCGGCGCTGGCGGCGGCGGTGCGCAGCTCGTCGGACACCCCGCCGAGTACCGCCGACGCCGACCGCAGCCGGGCCAGCAGCTCATCACGGTCACCCAGCCGGCCAAGCGCCCCGGACAGCTCCGCCTCCCGCCGGTAAGACCGCCGCAGCAACCGCACCGAATACGAGCCGAACCCCGCTGCGGCAGCGAGCCCGAGCACGACGACGATGATCGCGACGATTAGGGCCTCGTCGGCGGCCGAGCGGGCGGCGGCCTGCGCTTGATCGCCGCGGGTATCTTGCAGCGTGCTCAGCGTGTTCAGCCACCTGGTCACTGGACTGGCCGCGGCGGTGAGCGCCCCGGTCGCGGCGGCCTCGCGGGCCGCGGTAGTGCCGGCCGCGCCGCTAACCCGCTGGAAGGTGGCGTGGTAGACCGTGTCGGCCCGCTCGGCGGCCGTGCGGGCGGCCTCCTCTGCCGGGCTGTCGGTCACCACCTGCCCAATTCGCCGGTTGAAGGCGGCGTGCTGGGCGTTCGCGTGTCGCGAGTACCGCACCGGACGGGGCGTAGATGTGCTGGCGACTGGCCAGCCGCTCGCTATAGAAGGATTCGACCACGAGTGACGTGGCCACGGCGTCGGTCCGCGCGTCGAGCGCGACCCGGTAGCGGCTGGTGGCCTCCTGGTAGCGCCATACCCCGATGCTCCCGGTCAGGGCGGCGACTGTCACTACGGCGAGGCTGACCCATATCATCCGGCGCGACGTCGTGGGGGCAGCCGCACGCGGCCGTGCGGGCCCGCCGCTGCCGGTGCCGGCGGGTGCGTGGCCGGTCATGGGCGGGTTTCCGTGGTCTGGAGGGCGGTTTCGATTTCGGTGACGAGTTGTTCCAGGCGCTGGGCGGTGGCGGCCCACTGGGCTTGCTCGCTGGCGAGGTGGTCGGCGGCGTCGCGGATCTGCCGGGCGGCTGCGTCAACCTGGTCGGCGGCGGATTTCTGCTGCTGGGTGACGAGGATGGACTCCTCCAGGACGGCGGCGGTGGAGCTCATCAGGTCCCCGATGTCGCGGGCCTGGCTGATGGCCTGCTCGGTGGCCATGATGGTGGCGTTGGTCTCGTCCTGGACGCCGGCGATGATCTCACCGATGGAGCCGGTGGAGCGGACCGAGCGCTCGGCGAGGTTGCGGACCTCCGTGGCGACCACGGCGAACCCCTTGCCCGCCTCCCCGGCCCGGGCCGCCTCGATGGCGGCGTTGAGTGCGAGCAGGTTGGTCTGGCCGGAGATGTCGTTGATCAGCTGGAGGATCTCGCCGATCTTCTGGGTCCGCTCGCCGAGTGACAGCGCCCGGTCGGCGATGGCCTGGACCTTGTCTTGCATGTCGCGCATGGTGTCGGCGGTGTGCTCGGCGTTCTGGGAGACGGTGCGGACGGTGTCGGCGATGGTGCCGGCGGTAGTCGCCAGCTCCTGGATGGTGGCCGATGTCTCGGTGACGGCGGCGGACTGCTGGCCGGTGGCCGCGGCGGCGCTGGCGGCGGCGGTGCGCAGCTCGTCGGACACCCCGCCGAGTACCGCCGACGCCGACCGCAGCCGGGCCAGCAGCTCATCACGGTCACCCAGCCGGCCAAGCGCCCCGGACAGCTCCGCCTCCCGCCGGGAAGACCGGCGCAGCAACCGCACCGCGTAAACACCGAACCCGGTAACCGCACCAACCGCTAGCACGGCGGCGATGATCCCGACCCAAGTCGCCAGTTGCGCGGCTGAGCCGGCGGCGGCACTCGACGTGGCCGCCTGAGCGTTCTCCGAGTCGGCTAGGGCGGTCAGCGGGACGGTGACCGGGGGAGCTTTATCGTCCAGGGTTCCGATGGAAATGAACCGTTGCGCCGGGCTGGCGGTGCGGGGGGGAACGTTTGACTGGAAGTACGCGTAGTAGTTCGCGTGCGCGGCCACGGCGGCCGACAGCCTCGCCTTGTCCGTGGCGTTCGTCGGCTGGAGCGCGCCGGCGACGTCGCGGAATCGCGTGTCCAGGGCCTGCGCGGCGGCGAGCATGGCCGGCATCTGCCGGGCGAAGTAGCGGAACATGACGATGCGCTGCTCGCCGAATACGGCGGTCAGTTGCCGCGCGTATTGCGCGTTGAGCGACGCCCGGCCGGCATCGTGCCCTTGCGAGACAGCCGCCTGGAACAGGGTGGTCGTCACGACCATCGCGGTCGTGATAACCACGACGATCACGGCGCTGACGACGGTTATCTGCCTTACCGGAGAGCTAAAGCGCGCTCGTGGCGTGACCGCAGGACCCCGTTCCTCATCCGTCCCGCGCTGCTGCGCGTACCCGCGACCATCCCGCGAAATCATGGCGGCGGCGCGAAGCCCTTGCGGTCCATCGCACCCCATTCGGCCTTGCGGATCAGTTGCCAGACCCCCTCAAGGCGCCACACGTGCTGCAACTGCCGGTACCCGAAGTTCTCGGCGACCGCGTAGAAAAGCACGCGGCGCAGGTCGTCCCAGCCAGGGAACTCGTTGGCGCCCGCCTCCTCGATCGCGATCGCGCCTAGCGTCAGGATCAGCCCGTACAGCACCGCCAGGGCGAGGAACAGCAGGAACGTCCCGATCGCCAGCGCGCCGAGGATCACCGCCACGATCGTGACCACGTAGCCCGCGAGCTCGACAACCGGACCGAAAACCTCGAACAGCAGGGTGGACGGGAGCGACAGCAACCCGGTTGCCCGGTAGCGCGGGTTCATGATCATCCGGCGGTGGATTAGCAGCATTTCCACGCATCCCCGGTACCAGCGCCGCCGCTGGCTGCGCAGGAACCTAGCGGTTTCCGGAACCTCGGTCCAGCACACCGGGTCCGCGATGTAGACAATCCGGTAAGGTCGCCCGGCGTCCCGGCAGGTGCGGTGCAGCCGCGTCACGAGTTCCCCGTCCTCACCGATCGTATCGGTGCGGTAGCCGCCCGCGGCGATCACCGCCGCGCGCTTGAACACGCCGAACGCGCCGGAGATGATCAGCAGCCCGTTCAGCGCGCTCCAGCCGGTGCGCGCGCCGAAGAACGCCCGTGCGTACTCGACAACCTGGAACATCGCCAGCCCCGGCCGTGGCAGGCGGGCCAGCACCACCCGGCCGTGCTCGATTCGGCAGCCGTTGGCGACACGCACAAGCCCGCCGGTGGCCACCGTCCGGTAGGGATCTTCGATGAACGGCAGGGCCGTCTTCGCCAGCGCGTCCTGCTTCAGGATCGAGTCGGCGTCGACCGAGCAGAACAGCGGGTATGAGGCGAAGTTGATCCCGGCGTTGAGGCTGTCCGCCTTGCCGCCGTTCTCCTTGTCAACTACCAGCAGGCGAAGCTGGCTGCGCGGCGCGTACACGGCATGCACCGGCTTGCACGACAGGTAGGGCGGCATCGGCCGCAGTACCTTGCGCAAGCCGAAGCCGTCGACCAGCTGCTGGACCGTGTCATCGGTGGAACCATCGTTGATCACGATGACCTCCAGCTGCGGATAGTCCAGCGCGACCAGCGACCGCACGCTGTCCGCGACTACCTTCGCCTCGTTGTACGCCGGCATGAGGATGGAGATCCGCGGCGCCAGCGGCGATCGCAGCATTCGGCGCAAGTGGCCCGCGTTGGCGCCAGCGGTGTACCGGTACAACTCCACCGCCGCCATGACGAGCACAAAGGAATGCACGGCCACGAACGCGACGAAGAATACTGAGATGAACCACACGTAGCCCGTCACGGTTGGAGCGCCGCCTCAGAGAGCATCCTGACCTGCGCGTCCTCCGACTTCGCCGCTCCGCGCAGCGCCGCGATACCGGGCTCGCCGAGCGCGGCGAGCGCACTGGCGGCCGCGGCGCGCACGGGCCAGCCGGGCATCCGCAGTTGCGCCTCGAGCACGGGAACCGCCCGCAGGGCCCCGATCGACCCAAGCGCCTGCACCGCGGTCGCGCGGACCGCTGGCGCGCGACTGGTATCCGCCGCCAGGCCGACGAGCTCATCGACCGCTCCGACATCGCCGATGAGCCCAAGTCCGTGTGCCGCGCCTGCCGCCACTTCGTCGGCGCAGTCGTCGCCCCGGTCGGCCAGGCCTGCCCGCAGGCTTGACAGGTGCTGCGACAGCCGCAGTTCCGACACGACAGTGATCGCCGTCAGCCGCACCTCGGGCGCCACGTCGGGGGCGAGCAACGGCGCGAGGGCGGCCGGCTGCTTCGCGCCCAGGGCCAGCATGGCGAGTGCGGTCGCGCCAGGGGCGACCGCGGCGTCCCGGACTATGGTGGCGACGACGGCGGGCACGACGTCTTCCCCGCCTATTTCCGCGAGCACGTAGGCACAGGTGGCGCGTACCTGCGCGTCCCGGTCGCCCAGGGCCGAGGTGAGAGCGCCCACGGCGGCCCGGCTTTCGATCGTGGCCAGTGTATCGGCCGCCCGCCGCCGGGAAACCCGGCGGCGGGCGGAGAGCCCGCGGACCGCCTCGGAGACAAAGCCAAGCTCCTCCAGCAGGCCCACCAGCCGGGCCCGTTCCGCACCGCGCAAGTCAGCGATCGCCTCGGTCGCCACGTCAAGCAGCACCGCGCGCTCCTGGATCGCGATCGCCGACGGCACGGCAGCCACGTCCGCCAGGTACTCGGCGATCAGTGCCTCGGCGCCCGGTCGAAGCCTCAGCTGCCGTCGCTGGCGGCGGACCAGCACCACCCGGATGACAACGATGGTCACATTGAGCAGCACCACCATTGCCGCCAAGGCAAGTACTACGGTCCGGAGCGCGGTGCTCATCGCGTGGATCGCACCAGTGCGCGCTTGACCCGGGCGGAGAGCTCGTGCGGGCTGAACGGCTTGGGCATGTAATCTTCCACCCCGAGAGACAGTCCGCCGAGCACGTCCTCCTCGCTCGTCCGCTCGGTGAGCATCACGATCGGTATCCCGCTGGTCCGCCGATCATCGCGCAATGCGCGGATAACCTCGAATCCGTCGAGCTTGGGCATCACCTTGTCAAGTACGAGCAGGTCTGGGACCCCCTCGCGAGCAAGTCGCAGTGCCTCCTCGCCGTCGGCCGCCTCGATCACCTCGTACCCGTCCGCCTTGAGCCGGGCCGTCACCAGCCGCCGGATCGTGGATGAGTCTTCTGCGACAAGCACCCTCACGATCGCCTCCGAACTCAGGACCAAATGTCGCCACACGGGCATCATTGCTCTCAGTGGTACCCCTGATGACAGAACGCAATCAGGCCCGGTCAGCGTCGCGCCCGTCGCGCAGGACCAGGACCGGGCAGTGCGCGTGCAGCACGCAGTTCAGGCTGACCGACCCCACCAGCGCCTTAGCGAGGCCACCGTGACCGCGGCTGCCTGTCACCAGGAGGTCGGCTCCCTTCGCCACCCGCACCAGTACCTCGACGGTGTGCCCCTCGGCGACCAGCGGCCGCACAGGCACCTCGGGGTACAGGCCGCTGACCTCGCCGAGCGCCTCGGTGAGTGCGCTCTTGGCCTCGCCTTCGAGGTCGAGTCCCGGGGCCACCGGCCCCCAGCCGTACCCGGCCGGGAACCGCCACGCGGTCACCGCGTCGACCGACGCGCCGGTCCGCTTCGCCTGCCGGATGGCCCAGCGAAGCGCCGCCTTCGATGACTTCGACCCGTCGACGCCAACTACGATCCGGTGCTCCTGCCCGTTCATCGCCGGCTCCTTCCGCAGCGCGCGTTATACTCTGGCGCGTCACTCTGGCGCGGCCACGAGGTGATCTGCCTCGAACTCGGTCAGCGAAGGCGGCTCAAGCAGCTCAGTGATGACGCTCCCCCGGCCGGGCCTGCCGACCGCCTCGACGGCGGCCGGGGCTTCGGTGACCGCCCCGGCGAGCGTGCCGTGCTCCCACTTCTTGTGCAGCTCGGGCACGGCGGTGAGCAGCATCCTCGTGTACTCGTGCTGCGGGTTACCGAAGACCTTGGGCGTCGCCCCCATCTCCACGATCGCGCCTTGCCGCAGGATGATCGTCCGGTCGCTGACGTAGTTGCCCAGGGACAGGTCATGGGTGATGAACAAGATGGCCAGGCCGGAGCGCTTGAGCGTGACAAGCAGGTTGAGGATGTCGACGCGGGTGGACGCGTCGAGCATGCTGATGATCTCGTCCGCGATCAGCAGCCGGACGTCGAGCAGCAGCGCGCGGGCGATGAGAACCCGCTGCTGCTGCCCGCCCGAGAGCTGGTGCGGGTACTTGCCGAGGACGTCGCCTGGGTTCAGCGAAACGGCGTCGAGCGCCTCCTCCAGCTTGGCGTCCCACTTCGCGTCGGCCAGGTGAGGGAAGTACGTGCCCCGCAGGAGCGCGAAGACCCGGTCGGCCGGGTAGATGGGGTTGTAGGAGCTGAATGGATCCTGGAAGACGCCCTGCACCTGCCGGTAGTAGTCACGCAGCCCGCGCTGCCGGTACGAGCTGATGTCCGTGCCGCCGAAGGTGACCTTGCCACTTGTCGGCTTCAGCAGCCGCAAAATGACCTTGCCGAGCGTGGACTTCCCGCTGCCGCTCTCGCCGATCAGCGTGATGACCTCGCCCTGCGAGATGTCGAAGCTCACCTTGCGCAGCGCGGCCGTGAGCCCCCCGCCCCGGCTGGTAGAGCGAAACAGCTGGGAGACCTCGTTGACCCTGAGGGTGCTCATGCCGGCGCCCCTTTCGAGACAGTGCCTTCGGCTACCTGGCCGGCCGGGACGGCACTCGCCTCACGCCCGGCCGGAGCGGTGGCCGCGGGCGGCGATTCCTGGCTCTGTTCCCGCCCGTGGACGTTCCAGCACGCGACCAGGTGCCCGGACCGCGTCTCTTCGAACGGCGGGACCTGCGCGCACGCGTCGGAGCTCAGCGGGCACCGGTCCCGGAACCGGCAGCCGGGCGGCGGGTTGACCAGCGACGGCGGGCGCCCGGGTATGCCCGTCAGGGTGACCTGGTCGTACCGCACCCCGACCGCCGGCAGGGAAGCGATCAGCGCCTTCGTGTAGGGGTGCAGCGATGCCTCGGTGATCTGCGTAGTGCTGGCCCGCTCCGCGAGCCTGCCCGCGTACATCACCGCGATGCTGTCGGCGACCTGCGCCAGGATGGACAGGTCGTGGGTGATCATGATGACCGACTTCACGAAGCCCCTCTCCCGGAAGTCCATCAGCATCTCGCCCACCGTCCGCTGGGTGGAGACATCGAGCGCGGAGGTGACTTCGTCGGCGATGAGGAGCGAGGGGTTGAGCAGCGTCGACAAGATGATCGTCACCCGCTGCCGCATCCCACCGGACAGTTCGAAGGGATACCTCCGCAGGATTTCGCCCTTCAGCCCGACGAGTTCGATGCGCCGCCTCATCTCGGCCATCACCCCGGTGCGGTCCGCGACGCCATGCGACTTGAGCAGGTCAGCGGCGATCGTGCCGATCCGCCGGGTCTCCGGCAGGGCGCTCATCGCGTACTGCGGTACCAGGGATACCTGGGCCATCCGCCGCCGGCGCATGGCCCCGCTGTCCGTGATCGGCAGTTCGGCGCCGTCGACCAGCGCCCGGCCGCTGACCAGCCTCATCCGCGGGTCCATGTAGACCAGGGCGTTGCCGAGGGTGGACTTGCCGCACCCGGACTCGCCGGCCAGCCCCATGATCTCGCCGTCGGCGACGCTGAAGCTCACGCCCTCCACGGCGGTGACGTCACCCTGGTGGCTCCGGTACGCCACCGAGAGGTTCTCTACCTGGAGGCTCATTGCTTCCTCAGCTTCGGGTTGAAGACCTCGTCAAGGCCGACGTTGGCGACCAGGAGCGCGGCGACCATCGCGGTGAGCACGATGCCGGGCGGGAAGATCCACCACCACATGTGGTAGAACAGCGCGCTGTTGAGGTTCGCGTTCTGCATCATCCAGCCCAGCGAGACAGCGTTGCTCGGGCCGAGCCCGAGGAAGTCGTAGCTCGCCGCGAGCAGCATCGAGCTGCCGAACAGCAGGATCACCACCAGGAACAGGTAAGACGCCATGTTCGGCGCGATCTCCCTGACGATGATCGAGGTGGCGCGCTTGCCCGACAGCTTCGCCATCTCGACGAACTCGCGGGAGCGCAGCGAGAACGTCTGGGCGCGCACCGCGCGGGCCACCCACGGCCAGGTGGTAAGCCCGATGAAGACGCCCTCGAACAGCACGCTGCGGCTGCTCATGTAGGAGCCGATGACGACCAGCAGCACGAGGGACGGGATCATGACGATGATGTTGGTGAGCAACTGCAGCAGGTCGTCGAGCAGACCGCCCCGCCAGCCCGCGATGAAGCCGAGCGCCATGCCGACGGCCGCGGCGCATACCGCGCCGAGCGCGCCCACCAGGTAGCTCTGCCGCGTCCCCGCCGCCAGCTGGGCGAAGATGTCATGGCCGAACGAGTCGGTGCCGAGCCAGTTCCGCGCCGATGGCCCCGCGCCCAGCTTGAAGAAGTCGGTGGGGTTGTGCGGGGAGATAACGGGGCCGACAATGGCGAACAAGATCAGCAGTATCTCCAGGATGAGGCCGAAGACCAGCTTCTTGTTGCGCAGGCCGTAGTAGAGGAAGTCGCTCCGGTGGGCCGCCCGCCTGCCGGGTGCCGCCGCGGCCGGGCGCTCCTTCAAGACTGTCGCGCTCATCCGGCCACCTCGCTGGCGCTCGGAGTCCGCATTCGCGGACGCACTGTACTTACCGATTCGCTCGCAAGCTCGCTCATGCCCGGCGGCTCCCTGCATGCTCAGCCGCGTCCGCGGGTCGACGGAGATGAAGACCAGGTCGATGAGGAAGTTCGCGGCCAGGACCCCGATGATGATGAAGATGAAGATGCCCTGCAGCAGGAAGTAGTCCTTGTTGGTGATCGCCTGGTAGAGCAGGTGCCCGAGGCCCGGGTACTGGAACGCGATCTCGGTGACGATGTTGCCGCCGACGACCACCCCGAGTTGCAGCGCCAGGCCGGACAGCTGCGGCAGCGAGGCATTGCGGTACGCGTAGCGGCGGACCACGCGCTCCCGCGCGCCCAGCGCCCGCAGGTAACGGGAGCTGTCGTTCTCCAGCTCGTAGATGACCAGGTTCCGCATGCCAATCGCCCAGCCGCCGAGGCTGACGATGAAGACCGTGAGGAACGGCAGGAACCAGTGGGTGAGCAGCGACCAGATGAACGTCCAGGACCAGTCGGGCAGCAGGTTCAGTGCGTACCCGCCAGACATCGGGAACACGTGCCAGACGACAGCGAGGAGATACGGGATGATCAGGGCAAGCCACGGGTAGGGCATCGCCTGGAAGATGTAGCCCGCGGGCAGCACCGTGTTGTCCAGTGCCCTGCGCCGGGCCGCGGCGGCACCGAGCCGGTTGCCGAGGATGTAAGAAAGGCTGATGGCCGGAACGAGCAGGGCGAGCGTGTACGGCAGCGCCTGCGCGATCAGCGTGCTCACCTGGCTGGGGAAGTTCGTGTAGCTGACCCCCAGGTTCCCGGTGAGTATGCCCTGCCAGTAGTGCAGGTACTGCTCCCAGAGCGGCAGGTTGGTGCCGAAGGCCTGGGACATGGTCTTGTAGAGGGCCGCGTACCCGGCGGGCTGCAGCCGGAAGGTCGACAGGTAGGCCTGGACCGGGTCGCCGGGCATCAGGTGCGGGATACCCCAGTCGACGGTCACGCCGACGAAGAACGCGACGAGGTAGGTGGCCAGCTTCCTGGTCAGGAAACGGCGCATGTGCTGCTCCCTTGATGAGCGGGCGCTGATGCTGAAGGGGCGCTGACTGAGCCGGGGCCGGTGCCCCCGCGCCCGGGCGGGCGCGGGGGTACGCAGCCGGGCGTCAGGCCGCCGGCTTCACCGGCGTGAGGCCGGCGAGCGCGTAGATGCTGGTCATGGCTCCGAGGTAGCCACGCCACACCGACGGGACCGCCGTGTTGGCCGTGCCGTCGGCCGGGTAGTTGGTCCAGTGCGTGGTGCCGCCCTGGAACCACGCGCCGTTGTACCAGACCGGGATCTGCGGCAGCTGCTGCAGGAAATCCTTCTCGAGCTGGCTGTAGATGGTCTTCAGTGCCGCGGTGTCGCTCACCGGCGTGCTGCCGGCCTTCTGCACCAGGGCCCAGTCAGCGGGCGAGTTGAACCGTTCCCAGTTCAGCTGGGCCGTCTGCTGTGCCTGGATGGGGAGGTTGTACACCCGCTGGAAGTAGGTCCACGGCGTGGAGTCGAGGGCCGCGTTGTTGTCCAGGGCCATGTCGAAGTTGCCGCCCGTCAGGGAGCTGGTCCGGGCGGTGTAGTCCGGGTAGACGGTCTGAACGTTGATGCCGATCGCCTTCAGGTCCTGCGCGATCGACTGGATTCCGGCCATCCAGTCGGTCCAGCCGTTCGGCACCTGCAGGGTGATCGTCTGCCCCTTGTATCCCGACGCGGCCAGGAAGGTCTTGGCCTTGGCCGGGTCGTAGGAGAAGCCGTACTGCTTGACGACGGACTGGTCGATGTAGGGGGACAGGTTGGGCAGCAGGCCCGTCGGGTCGGCGGCCTTGACCACCCCGTTGTAGACGTTGTCCACGATGTGCGCCTGGTTAATGCCGAACGCCACTGCCTTGCGGAAGTTGACGTCGTTGAACGGCGCCTTGGTGGTGTTCATCTCCAGCCACACGGTGTTGGCCGACATCATGTACGGCTCAGCCTTGTAGAAGGTCTTGAAGCCGTAACCGCCGATGCCCTGCATGAGCTGGTTGATGCCCGGCAGGAAGTTGTTGCTCCAGTCGAGCTGGCCCGCGGTCAGCTGGCCGAGCTGGACGTTGTTGGAGGCGTTGACCACGTTGACCAGGTACTTGAACTTGAAGTTCAGCCCCAGCTGCGCGGTGCCCCACCAGCCCGGCTTCACCTGGTAGGCGACCTTGGTCGCGTCGTAGCTGACCAGGGTCATCGGCCCGGTGCCAACCGGGTGGGTGTCCGCGTACGTGGCGATCTGGCCCGCGGCAACCTTGGACCACGCCGCCTGCTGCACCACCGGAGCGCGCCACAGGTAGGACTGGAATGAGCTGTACCCAGGGGTGCCCTTGAAGGTGACGGTAACGGTGTTGCCGCTGGCCGTGGCCTTGGCCACGGTGGCGGCGTTGCTGTTATACGGGTTATTGGCGTTGGTCGCGGCCAGGTTGATCGTGAACGCGACGTCAGCGCCGGTGAGCGGCGTGCCGTCGCTCCACTGGACGTTGTCGCGGACCTTGATCGTGTAGACCGTGTTGGCCGCGTTCCACGTACCGCTCGCGGCAAGCCACGGGGTATACGTGTTCTTGACCGGGTCGTAAAGGAACAGCGGCTCGTAGATAAGCCCCTGTGCCCCCGTGGTGTAGTTCCCCACGTTGAACGGGTTCCACGTGGACGGCGGCGAGTACATCGTGCCGCTCGTGTAAACCGTCTCGCTGCGCGGGAAGTTGGTCACCGCGCCCGTTGATGATGACGCGCTCCCCGAAGGGGTGCCGGTGCTGCTGGTCGATGAGCTAGTGCACGCGGCGGCCGCAGTCAGCCCAAGCAACGCGGTCGTAGCGACGGCCGCAAACTTGGCGACCCGCCAGCCCCCGGTATTCCTCGTAGTAGGTCTCACTGGTCCTACCTCCTCTGGCTATGCCTCCTCTGTACAGCCGGGACATCCCGGACCACCAGGGACGGAGGGCGACGCGGAAGGGGACGATAGGCACCACTTGAACCGGTTTATCCCCGCATGTGTCCGGCCGTCAAGCCGGGTCGGGACGTTGGCCCCTGAACACGCGGCGCGCCCTGCGGGACGATCGGATCATGGTCTGGCGATCCGGCCTGCCGGATAGCGCGCCCGGTCAGGGCCTCGGTACATCCTCCGCTGCGGAGTCTGTCGTCGCGCAGGCGCCGGATGGCGGGCTGTCTTCGGCCGAGGCCGCCGCCCGGCTGTCTCGTTACGGGCCCAACGAGCTGCCAAGGGCCAGCCGGACTCCGCTGTGGCGGATGACCTTCGCCCAGCTCCGCGACCCGCTGGTCGTGGTGCTGCTTGCCGCGGTGGTCCTGACGCTGGCGACCGGTGACTGGACCGACGCCGGGGTCATCGCGGCGGTGATCGTGCTGAATACCGCCGCGGGCGTCACCCAGGAGGTGAAGGCGGGGCAGGCCATCGCGGCGCTGTCGGAGCTGACCGCCCCGGAGGCGCGGGTGCTCCGGGACGGCGGGCAGGCGGTGATCCCCGCTGCCAACGTGGTGGCCGGGGACGTGCTCGTGCTCGCCGAGGGAGACATAGTGCCCGCGGACGCCGCGGTGACCGAGGCGGCGGCGCTGCTTGTGGATGAGTCGGCCCTGACCGGTGAGTCGGTGCCCGCGGTGAAGACGGGAGATGAACGCATCGGCGCCCGGCAGGCACCGGGATGTGGTGAGCGCCGGGACGACGGTGGTCGGCGGCCGCGGCCGGGCGGTGGTGACCGCCACGGGGACGGCCAGCGCGATGGGGCGGATCGCCGCGCTGATGGGAGAGCAGCAGCGCCTTACCCCGCTGCAGCGCAGGCTGGCAGGCGTCGGCCGGGTGCTGGCGATCGTGGCGGCGGCGCTGTCGGTTATCGTGCTGGCCATTGGCCTGGTCCGGGGACAGGGCGCGGAGCTGATGGTGGTCACCGCGATCAGCCTGGTGGTCGCGGCGGTACCGGAGTCCCTGCCCGCGGTGGTCACCCTGGCCCTGGCGCTTGGCGCCCGCCGGATGTCGGCCCGGCACGCGCTGATCAGGCGGCTGCCGGCGGTGGAGACGCTGGGGTCGGTGACCGTCCTTGGCACCGACAAGACGGGCACCCTCACCGAAGGCAGCATGGTGGTCCGCCGCCTGTGGACTCCGGACGCCGGCGAGGCACTGGTGAGCGGCAGCGGGTACGGCCCGGCCGGCGAGGTGGCCCTGGCCGGGCGGCCGGTGACCGCGGCCGCCGCCCCGGAACTGGCCGCCCTGGTGACCGCCGGGGCGCTGTGCAATGACGCGGCGCTGCGGCCCCCGCAAGCCGGGCAGCCGCAGTGGACGGCGGTCGGCGACCCGACCGAGGCGGCGTTGCTTGCCGCCAGCCGTCAAGCTGGGCCTCGATCCCGGCGAGCTCGCTGCCCGTTTCCCGCGGGTCGCCGAGTTGCCTTTTGACAGCGGCCGCAAGCGGATGACCACCGCGCACCGCCTGCCGGACGGGAGCATCCGCGTCATCGGCAAGGGCGCGCCCGAGATCATGCTGACACCGGAAACCATCGACGGCGACGCCGCCGCGCTGGCCCGGGCCGCCGGCCGGGCCGAGGAACTCGCACGCGACGGCTTCCGCGTGCTGGCCGTCGCGGAAGCCGTGCGGCCGCAGCTGCCGGACGCCGCGGTCATGGAGCGCGGGCTGCGGCTGCTCGGGCTGACCGCCATTCTCGACCCGCCGCGGCCCGCTGCGGCGGGGACCGTCGCGGCCTGCCAGGCGGCGGGCATCATCCCGGTCCTGATCACCGGGGATCATCCCGCCACCGCCGGCGCCGTCGCCCGCGACCTGGGCATCATCGGCGCCGGGGAGGAAGTCGTCGACTGCGGTGCCGCCGTGGACACCGCCGTTTACGCGTCGGCGCGGGTGTTCGCCCGCGCCACCCCCGAGCAGAAGCTCGCCATCATCGCCGCCCGCCAGGCCGCCGGGGACGTGGTCGCCATGACCGGCGACGGCGTGAACGACGGCCCGGCCCTGCGCCGCGCGGACATCGGCGTCGCCATGGGCAGGCGCGGCACCGAGGTCGCCCGCCAGGCCGCCGACCTGGTCCTCGCCGACGACGACCTCGGCACCGTGGTCGCCGCCGCGGAAGAGGGGCGGCGGGTATACGCCAACATCCGCCGGTTCCTGCTGTACGGGCTGTCCGGTGGCAGCGCCGAGATCGCGGTCATGCTCATCGGGCCGCTGGTGGGCCTGCCGCTGCCGCTGCTGCCCGCCCAGATCCTGTGGGTCAACCTGCTCACTCACGGGCCGCCCGGCGTAGCGCTGGGCAGCGAGCCCGCCGACCCGGCCGCGATGCGCCGCCCGCCGCGGCCGCCGGCCGAGAGCGTGCTCGGGGCCGGCCTGTGGCAGCGCATCGTCCGGGTCGGCGTGGTCATCGCCGCCGTGACCCTCGGCGTCGCGCTGTGGGGACAGGCCACCGGCCGGCCCTGGCAGAGCATGGCCTTCTTCGCGCTGGGCACCACCCAGCTCGCGGTGGCCCTCGGCTCCCGCGCCCGCCCAGGCACGCTGGCCAACCCGGCCCTGCTGTGGGCCGTCGCCGGGTCGCTCGGCCTGCAGTTCGCCGGGATCTACCTGCCGTTCTTCAACGACCTGCTGAAGACAAAGCCGCTGACCGCCCTCGAACTGCTGGTCGTCTTCGCGCTGAGCGCGCTCGGCTACGCCGCGATCCGCCTCGACCGGGTCATCCACACCGACGGCCGCTTCGGCGGGCGATGGCCCGCCCGCGCGGCCGGGCGTGAGCCGGAGCCGAAGGTCCTGGCAGGCTCAGTCCCTCCACGCATGAAAGGAGAAAGGCGATGAGGATTCTCGTCACCTACGCAACCTGCCACGGCTCCACCGCGGAGATCGCCAGGAGGATAGCCAGCCGGCTGGAATCCTCCGGTGACGCGGTGGAATGCCTGGCGATGAGCGAAGTCTCTCACCTGTCGGGCTACGAGGCCGTAGTGGCGGGCAGCGCCATCCACGACCAGGACTGGCTGGACGACGCCAGGGCGTTCGTGTCCCGTTTCGCCCCTGACCTCGGTGCGCTGCCCGTGTGGCTGTTCAGCGTGGGGATGCCCGGCGCCCTGCCCGGCCGCCTTCAGGGCATGGCGATGCAAGAGGAGGACAGCATGGCCGCAAAGCTCTCTCCCGTGGTCCGCCCTCGGGGGCATCGGCTGTTCTCCGGCGTCGTACGCAAGGAGCATCTGACACCGGGTGGGCGCGCCAAGTTCCGCCTCATCGGCGGCCGTTACGGCGACTTTCGTAACTGGGAGGAGATCGACAACTGGGTGTCGGCCGTGGCGGAGGACCTTCGCAGCGCCGCTCAACGTCCCGGCTGCTAGAAGCACGATAAAGCTGGAGGGCAGCCCGGGGCCAGTGGTCCCGGTCGCCGGGGACCTAGCTCCCTGCACCGCTAGGCGGTGGCCTGCCTACTGTGAGGCTGAGGAGTGATAACCATGGTTACGGGCATTCCGCATGGGACTACCGCGGACTCCGGAGGCCCTGGCCGGTCTGGCGGTACCGGAATGGCCTCGCGCCCGGGACCGGCGGCCGGCTGGACCGCCGGGCGTGTCGTCACGCTGGTCATCGGCTCGGTGCTGGCCCTGATCTCCCTGGGGTTCCTCGGCGGCGGCGGAACCTTGCTGTGGGCCGGCCAGGCGCTGCGCCATGACGGTTTCGTGACAACCAGCACGTCAGCCTATTCGACCAGCGGATACGCGCTGGCCAGCGACCGCGTCAGCCTGGACTGGGGCCTGCTGCTGACCGGGCTCGTCGGTGACGTGCGGGTGCGGGTCACCCCCGTCAGCCCCGGCAAGCCTGTGTTCGTCGCGATCGGTCCGGCTGACCGGGTGGCGGCCTACCTGTCCGGGGCGCCGTATGCCACGGTCACCGGCACCGGGGCAGGCGGCCTTGCCGTCCATGACGGCGCCGGCCGCCCCGCCCCGCCGCTGACGGCCGGGATCTGGGCTGCTCAGGCTACGGGGGCCGGCCCTTCAGGTGCTGCGGTGGACCGCGCAGGACGGTGACTGGACAGTTGTCGCGATGAACCAAGATGGCTCGGCCGGAGTGACGGTGCGCGCCGACGCGGGCGTTTCCGCTCCCGGGCTGCTGCGCCTGGCGCTCAAGCTCATCGCCGGCGGGGTCATCCTCGGGGCGCTGTCAGCCGCGCTGATCTGGGTGCCGGCGCGGCTCGCCGCCGGGGCGCGGTGAGCGCCGTGAAGCTGGTGTCGGCCGGCCTCATCCTGGCCGGGGTAATCGGGCGGAACCCGTCCGGCGTGACCCCGCCGTGACCGCCGTGCTTGACCGGGGGCTCACCACGGCGGAGGTTCGCCAGCAGGTGGCGGCCGGCCAGGTGAACACGCCGCCGGCCGCCCCGGGCCGTACCATCGGCCAGATCCTGCGCGCGAACGTGCTAAGGTTCAACGCGATACTCGGGGCCTTGTTCGTGCTGGTGATGATCGTGGGGCCGCCGCAGGACGCGTTGTTCGGCGTGGTGCTCGTCGTCAACACGGCCATCGGGACAGCCCAGGAACTGCGGGCCAGGCGGGCGCTTGAACAAGCTGGCCATCGTGACCGCGGCGCACGCGCGGGTGCTGCGCGCCGGCATGGTCAGCGAGATCCCCAGGGCGAGGTGGTGCTCGACGACCTGCTGGACCTGCGCCGTGGTGACCAGGTGCCCGTGGACGCGGCCGTCTTGCAGGCGGAGGGCTGAGCTTGATGAGGCCTGCTGACGGTGAGGCGAACCGGCGCAGAAGCCCGGGCGACGGTGCTGTCGGGCAGCTTCGTGGTCGCGGGAACGGGCTGGCGCGGGTGACCGCCGTGGCCGGTCACTTATGCCGTGCGGCTGCAGGCCAAGCGCGGCGGTTCAGCCTGTCCGCTCGAGCTACAGCAGGGCACGAACGAGATCCTGCGCCTGTGACCTGGGTGATGATCCCGCCGGGCTGCTCCTTGTCATCAGCGAGTTCTTCCGCAGCGATTGCCGTTCGCCGAGGCGGTGCGCGGCTCGGCCGCCGGGGTTGGGGATGGTGCCAGAAGGGCTGCGCTGCTGACCTCCGTCGCGTTCGCCGCCGGGCGCTGCGGCTGGCCCGGCGGGTCCTGGTCTCCGAACTGGCCGCGATCGAGGGACTCGCGCGGGTCGACGTGCTGTGCACCGACAAGACCGGCACCCTCACCCGCCCGGGAATGCGGCTTGCCGCGACTGAGGTGCTCGACAGCCAGCCTGCCGCCCGGATCACCGAGATCCTGGCGGCCATCGCCGCCGCCGACCCGGATCCTAACCCGACCGTGCGGGCCATCGCTTCCGGCCGCGCCGAAGACCCGGGATGGGCGGTCAAGGCGCGGGTACCGTTCTCCTCCGCGCGTAAGTGGAGCGGTGCTCTCGTTCGCCGGGCACGGCACCTGGCTGCTCGGCGCGCCCAGCGTCGTCAGCGCTGAGCTGCCCCCCGGCGTCGCGGCGGCCATCGCCTTGCATGAGGCGGAAGGGATGCGCGTCCTGCTGCTCGCCGGCACCGCCGCCCCGTTGGACGGGGACCGGGTCCCGGCTGCCGCCGAGCCGGCCGCGCTTCTCGTGCTTACCGAGGAACTGCGCGAGGAAGCGGAACAGACCGTTCGCTACCTCGACCG
Organism: uncultured Actinomycetota bacterium; assembly: GCA_963811335.1. Lineage (GTDB taxonomy): Bacteria > Actinomycetota > Actinomycetes > Streptosporangiales > Streptosporangiaceae > Trebonia. The sequence continues at coordinate 79,953 of CAWERB010000024.1, forward strand.
GCCAGGGAGTCACGGTCAAGGTGCTGTCCGGCGACGCGCCCCGCGCGGTCGCGGCCATCGCGCGGCGCGCCGGCCTGCCCGTGACCGGGGAGCCCGTCGACGCGTCCGGGCTGACCGACGAGCAGATGGGAGCGGCGATCGAGCGCCGGCGACGTGTTCGGTCGGGTCGGGCCGTTCCAGAAGCTCGCCGCCGTCAAGGCGCTGCAGGCCGCCGGGCACGTGGTGGCGATGATCGGGGACGGGGTCAACGACGTGCAGGCACTGAAGCAGGCCGACCTCGGCATCGCCATGGGATCGGGCAGCGACGCCAGCCGTTCCGTCGCCCGGGTCGTGCTGCTGGACGGCACCTTCGCCGCCATCCCCCAGCTGCTGGCCGAGGCGCGCCGGGTCATCGCCAACATCGAGCGGGTGGCCGGGCTGTTCGTCACCAAGACCGTGTACGCGGCGGTCATCGCGGTCGTCATAGGCGTCGCCGCCGTTCCTTTCCCGTTCTACCCCCGGCACCTGACCATCGTCAGCACCCTGGCCATCGGCGTGCCCGGCTTCCTCCTCGCGCTGGCCGCCGGCGCCCCGCTGGCCCGGCTAGGTTTCGCCCGGCGGGTACTCGCCTTCACCATTCCGGCCGGGATCGCCGCCGCGGCGGCCACGCTCGGCAGCTATGCACTGGCCCGCGCGCTGGACGACGTCAGCCCGGAGGCGGCCCGCACCGCCGCGATGCTGGCCCTGCTCGCCGTTAGCCTGTGGATCCTTGGCATCGTCGCCGGCCGGGCGGCATGGCGACTCGCGCTCGTCCCCGCCATGGCTGCGTTCGTCGTGCCGCTGCTCGCCATCCCCCAGGCCCGTGCCACCTTCGCCGTGCAGCTCCCGCCCGTCGGCGTCCTGTTCCAGGTCGCCGGGATCGTGATTGGCGCCATCGCCGGGCTCACCGTGTGGCGCCGCCTGCGGCCGTCCCGCTAGCGGCGGCGCCCGCGGGCCGTCCCGCCGTCCCGCCGCGGGCAGGCCGCGCGGGCAGGCCCGCGGGCAGGCCGCGCGGGCAGGGCCGCGCCCGCGGGTTTACCGGTAAACATCTCACAACGAGTAAAGAAAAGACGTTCCGAACGTCTTTTCTTTACATCCGGTGAAAAGTTTACCTGATGCGAAAAATTTACTGGTAACGCTGTTGCCTGGGGGGCGCGTGGTAAGCCTGCGCCGTCCCGGACGCGATCGGAGCGTTCGCCACCGACCGGTACCCGCCGTTCAGCCTCGGCCGGCGGGGCTTCCTGCGTCTCTGCCCGCCGCGCGGCCTGCCTCAGCCGGTGAGCGCGTCCAGGGTGACGAACGAGTAGCCCTTAGCGCGCAGTCCGCTGATCACCGCCGGCAGTGCGTCGGCGTCGAACGTGGTGTGATCGTCGGGGTTGGACCCGACGTGCATGAGGACGATCTCGCCTGGCTGGGCCGCGGCCAGCACCCGGGAGGTCACCACCGCGGCGGTGATGTGCCCCGCGGTCCCTTCCCAGCCGAGGGTGTCGACCGTCCACCGGACCGGCACGTACCCGGCCTGGTTGGCGATCGCGATGACGTGGGCACTGGCGTCACCGAACGGGAAGCGGAACAGCGGCGCCGGGTTCTTGCCGGTCACCGCGGCGATCTGTGCCGCACCGCCGAGAATCTCCTGCCGCACCGCGGCGTCGCTGAGCTGGGTGAGATGGGGGTGGCTGACCGTGTGGTCACCGATGCGGAAGCCTGCCGCGGCGATCGACCGGGCGGCGGCCGGGAAGTCGCGAACGAAGTTCCCGGTCAGGTAGAAGGTAGCGGGGATGCCCTCTCGCCGCAGCGTTGCCAGGATCGACGGGACGCCGTCGGCGTTGGCGCCCGCGTCAAAGGTCAGCGCGACCACGGGCCGGCTGGTGGGGATGACGGTCCAGTCCTTCCCGGCAAGCCGGCCGGTTACCGGGCGGGTGCCGGGGCCGGCCTGGTGGCGGATGCCGTGGCGCTGCCAGCGGGCGAGGAAGGCGTGTTCCCAGGGGACGACGGAGGGGTCGCGGGTACCGTGGCGGGCGGCCGAGACGTCGGGCTCGATACCGACGGCGCCGCGGTGGGCGTCACCGGCGTCGTGGCCCCCTGCGTCGGGGTCGTCTGCCTGACGGACTGCGCGCCGCCGCAGGCGGCCAGGCCGACCACCGCGGCGGCGGCCACGGCACGACGCACGACCAGAACTCTGCTCATGCTTTCACCTTGCACCGCGTCCCGCCCGCCGGCCGCGGTCTTACGTCCTCTTTCTGGTACTGCCCTGACGTGGCCGGCCAGGGCGGTTCGGCCCTGTGCGCCCGGGACGCAGGCCCCCTCGAAGGGATGACGGACGGCACGGTAAGCCGCCTTGCCGCCCACGGCGGCACCTGCCTGCTCCGGTGGGTCTTGCGGCCGAACATATCCATGAGTATCAATATGTATGGGAGGTGGATGTGATGAGCGTCCGGGAACCGCCGACGGTCACTCAGCCGCGTGTCCAGGCATGCTGTGCGCCCATCGGCGAGCAGCGCCTGCCGGCGGGCGCCGCCGGGCTGCTGGCCCGCCAGTTCGCGGCGCTGGCCGACCCGGTGCGGCTGCGGATCCTGTCGGCACTGGCCACCGCGCCCGGTGGCGCGATCTGCGCGTGCAACCTGGTCGAGCCGATCGGCAAGAGCCAGCCGGACGTCTCCCATCACCTGAAGGTCCTGAAGGCGGCCGGGCTGGTCACGGCGCAGCGCGACGGCAAGAACATCTGGTACGCCGTCGTGCCAGCCGCCCTCGATGCCCTGCGTGAGGTTCTGTCCGTGCCCGCCAGCTGACGGCACGGCGCTGGAGGTGAGTGTGGTGGCTTGGATGACCGATCTGCTCGGCCGGGTCACCGGAGATGTCTGGTCGACGATGGCGGCCGACTGGCCCTATTTGCTGCTGTCCATCATCGCCGCGGCCATGGTGCCCGTGTTACGTCGGAACCGCCCGGCTAAGCGGCTGGCTGTCCCGGCGGCGCTGGCTGGCCATCGGTGCCGCGGTCTTGCTCGCGACGCTGACCCCGTTCTGCTCGTGCGGGACCACGGCGATCGTGCTCGGCATGCTCGCCACCCGCACCCCATGGGCGCCGATCGTGGCCTTCATGGTCGCTTCTCCGCTGACCAGCCCGGAGGAGCTGCTGCTCAGTGCCGGGCTGTTCGGCTGGCCGTTCGCGCTGATCTTCTTCGCCGGCACCATCGCGCTCGGCTTCGCGGCCGGCGGGGTGACCAGCCTGCTCGAACGCACCCGATGGCTCTGCTGCCAGGCCCGGATGCGCCGCGACGAGTGCCCGCGCGCGACTTGCCCCGCGCCCGGCGGCGCCCCGGCTCCGGCTCCCGGCGGCCGCAGGCGGCGGCGCCGGGCCGGGCGCCCGCACCGGGATCGCCGCTCGCCTGCGCCTGCCGGAACTCGCCCGCCAACTGCGCGGTCCCGGTCTCCGGCTGGCCCTGTACTTCCTCGGCTACACCGCCATCGGGTACCTGCTCATCGAACTGCTGCCGACCGGGTTCCTGACCAGCCTGCTCAGCGGGCATTCGCCTGCCTCGATCGCGTTCGCGGCCGTCCTGGGCATCCCCGTCTATATCACCACCGAGGCCTCGCTGCCGATGGTCGCGGCGCTCATCCACGGCGGCCTTGGCCTTGGCCCGGCGATGGCATTCCTGGTCACCGGGGCCGGCACCAGCATCGGCGCGATCACTGGCGCCTTCGTCATCGCCCGCGCCCGGGTCATCGCCCTCGTCGTCGCGCTGCTATTCACCGGCGCCCTGGTCCTCGGCGGACTGGCCGGCGCTGTCCTCGGCTGACCAGCGCTGCCTGCGGTGTGGCCGGCAGGCCACGGACCACGACGGCGTCAGCGGTAGAGCGGGCTCGCGGCTTCGCGGGCCGCCTGCTCGGCCTCGGCGATGACATCGACCTTGGCTGAGATCTCCTCCAGGGTCCGGCCGGCGGGCTCGGGCAAGATGAGGGTAAGCAGCGCGCCGAGTACCGAGATCCCGGCGGTGAGGAGGAGGGTGCCGCGCAGGCCGAGGGTGCCCTGGAGGAAGGGGAAGAGGAAGACGCCGATGAACGCGCCGAGCTTGCCGACCCCGGCGGAGATGCCGTGGCCGGTGGCGCGCAGGCGGGTGGGGAACAGTTCGCCGGGCAGGACGAAGGTGGTCATGTTCGGGCCGAACTCAGTGAAGAAGTAGCTGATCCCGTAGGCGAGCAGGAACGGGACGACGGCCGTGGTCATGCCGGGGACCAGGCCGATGACGGCGAAGCAGGCACCCATCAGGGCAAAGCCGACGAGCTGGAGCTTGCGGTGCCCGATCCGGTCGATCCGCGCGATCGCCAGGACGTAGCCGGGCACGGCGGCGACGGCGAAGATCGCGAGCTCGATGGCGATCGCCGTCGTCTGGGAAGCGCGCGGCGAGATGAGGGCGAGGATCTGCGGGGTGGAGATCGTGTTGCCGTAGTAGGCGTAGTCGAGGAGGAACCAGCAGCCCGCGGTGCCGACGAGCGTCGCGAGGAGCGTCCTGCTCGTCAGGAGCTCCGCCGCGCTTGGTCGCGCGCCGGGCGGCCGGGGCCGCTGGACCTGGTACCGGGGCGGCTCGGGCACCGTGCGGCGCAGCCAGAGCGCGGCGACCGCGGGAATGGCGCCGAGGCCGAGCAGCAGGCGCCAGGTCAGCTCCGGGCCGGCGCCGCCGCCCAGCAGGGCCAGGGCGGTCAGGGGTCCGATGATGAGGCCGATCGCCTGGGCTGAGAAGACCAGCCCGACCATCCGCCCGCGGCTGCTGTGATGGGAGTACTCGCTCATCAGCACGGCGCTGACCGGGTAGTCGCCGCCAACGCCGAGCCCGAGCAGGAACCGGAACATGACCAGCGTCGCCAGGTTCGGCGACAGTGCCGAGCCAATCGCCGCGAGGACCATGATCGCGGCGGAGATCCAGTACGCGCGGGTGCGGCCGATCTTGTCGGCGAGCCGCCCGAAGACCGTGGCGCCGAGGAAGGCCGCGCCCAGCATGACGGCATTGAGCAGCGCCAGATCGTCGGCATCGAGGTGCCACTGGCCCTTCAGCAGGGTGGAGACGATGCCTATCGCGAACAGGTCATAGGCGTCGGTGAAGAACCCGATGCCGGACACCAGCAGCGCACGCCTGCGCAGGCCCTGCAGCGCCGCCGCCATGGGCGATCCCGTCGGGGGCTCCGGCACTGGCGTTCCCATCTGTCTCCGGAAGCTCAGCTGGCCGCTCCGGTCGGCCAGGCATGCTCGCATCCAGTGAACAATTTATGTACCCGAGAGGACGTTGCACCAGCTCATAGGTAAACAAAGAGTGAACGACAGGCGAATTTGCTACATTTGCCGCTGATCTGGCGGTAACTGTCACAGATATGATTGCCCTGTGCTAGAGGTCCGGGAGTGCGCTCGGTGCGGGCAGGAGTTTATCCCTGCTCGCGAGCACGCCCGTTTCTGCTCGGCCCGCTGCCGGATGGTGTGGAACGACGAGCACGCCGGCGTGGCCGCGGCGCCCGCCGCGGCCATCGACTGGTCCGTCGCCGCCATGACCGAGGCCGCCGCCCGGCTCTCTTCTTCCCGGTCCTGGGACCTGCTTCACCTCTCCGAGGCCGTGAGCGACGCGATCTGGTGGGTTACGCTGATCGACGCCACCCTCGTCCGTTACCACCCACGGAACTACGAGGGCGCGCTGGCCGACAGGAGCGCCAGGCGCCGGGAGACCGAGAAGACCCTCGAGGGGCTGCGCTACGTCCGCAACCAGCTCGGCCGGTCCGCCGACCCCGCCAGCTTCATCCAGCCCGCCTCCGGTGACCTCGCGGGACGGTGGGTCTGGCGCCCGCTGCCCAAGCCAGACCTGGCCAACCTCGGGCCGCGGGCACGGAGATGGGAGCTGGACCGGTACCGCGCCTATCAAGAGCGCCTAGCCGGGCACGACATCACGGAAACGTTCACCTGGTGCGCCGAGTTCCTCACCCTTGCGGCCAGCCTTGCCGGGGATGCCGGCATCCCCGGAGCCGGAGACGGCGAGCCCGGCCTGCACCCCGCCGGAACGGACCACTGGCGCGCTCAGTCCCCGTAACACGGTGATGACGACCTTGCCGCTGGCGTGTCCTTGGTCAAGGTAGCGGGTAGCCTCCTCACTCCGGCCGTAGGGAGACGCTCGCGGGTGCGGCGTTCGCGGGTGCGGCGTTCGCGGGTGCGTTCGCGGGCGCGGCGTTCGCGGGCGGCGCCGTGGTGGCGGTCGCGGAGGTCGACGTTGGGGAGACTGGCGGGGATGTCGTGACGGTCGGCGTCTCGGCGGCGGTGGGCGAGGTCGTGACGGTCGGGGTCGCCGTGTCCGTGGGCGTTACGGTCGGGGTCGCCGTGGCCGTCGGTGTTACCGTCGGGGTCGCGTGGCCGTCGGTGCCGGGGTCGTTGTTGTCACGGCCGGCGGCTGGATGGGGCCGACGAGGCTGGGGCCAGGGATGAGGCGGCCGGTGAGCATCAGCGCGATCGCCAGCGCCGCCACGAGGCCGACGGCGATGGCGCCGCCAGTGGAGAGGCCCGCGGCGAAGGCGTGGCGCTCGCGCCGGTACTCGGTGTCGCGGCGGTCGCGCAGCCAGGGCGGCAGGGCGGCGCGGCGAGCGGCCCAGCTGTTGAACGGCGCCGCCGCCATGCCGAGCGTGGGCACGAACAGCAGGCCGGCCAGCAGCGGGCCGCTCAGCGTGTCCGTCCTGTTGACGAGCGCGCCCGCCATCCCGGCCGCGCCGAGCAGCGCGAGGACGGTTTCCGCCCAGTTGGCGCGCAGCGCGTGCCACCAGCTGGTCCGCTCGCTGGTCTTGGGCGTGCGCAGGAAGGCGGCCTTCCTCGCGAACAGGGCGAGCAGCGAGGCGCGGGCGACCACCAGCGAGGTGGACTGCCAGATGAAGAACGCGCCGATCGCGTCCCGCCACGACGCGCCGGTGCTGCGGCGCAGCAGGGCGATCGCGCGCACGAGGCCGAGCAGGACGAGCACGGGGACGGTGGCGACGAGGAAGACCGTAAGCTTGCGGAACAGCTCGCCGCCGCCGGTCGCCATGTTCGCCGCGCCGGCCAGCAGGAAGATGAAGAACAGCAGCCCGAGAAGGTCGCCGTACCATTGCAGCGCGCCTGACAGGTAGGCCCAGCGCTGGCCGGCCGACAGGTGGTTCTTCCTCGTCTCCCGGCCGGGCAGCAGGGACTTCCAGTGCTCGCGCAGCAGCTGGATGCCGCCGAAGCACCAGCGGTACCGCTGCCCCTTGAGCGCCTCGAACGTCAGCGGCATGATCCCGCGGCCACCGGACTCATCGACGTGCATGCCGGACCAGCCCGCCCGCAGCAGCCTGATCGAGATTTCCGCGTCCTCGGTGATGCACCACTCGTCCCAGCCGCCGAGTTCGTCCAGGGCAACCCGCCTGATGAGGCCCATGGTGCCGGCGAAGATCGCGCCGTCATGCTCGTTGCGCGACGGCTGGGAGACGGCGAAGAAGTACTTGTAGGAGTAGTACAGGCGGCGGTAGTAGCGGGCGTGGCGCCAGTCCCTGTAGTCCTGCGGTGCCTGCACGAAGCCGATCCACGGGTCGGCGAACAGCGGCACGCAGTCGCGCAGCCACTGCGGCTCGACCTGATAGTCCGAGTCGACGACGCCGATGATCTCGGCGTCCGGGTCGGTGAGGTACTTAAGCGCGTAGTTGAGCGCGCCGGACTTGTAGCCCGGCCAGTTCTCCAGGTGCTTGAACGTGACGCCGTGCCGCTGGCACCAGGACTCAACCGGCCGCCAGAGCGACTTATCGTCGGTGTTGTCGTCGATGAGGACGACCTGGACCCGGGGGTAGTCAAGGCGCAGCAGCGCGCGGAGCGTGTCGATGACCATGCCCGGCGGCTCGTTGTGCGCCGGGACGTGCACGCTCACCAGCGGCGGGGGCCCGGCGTTACCGGGTGCCGCGCTAACTGGCACGGAGCCCACCGCCCGCAGCGCCGCGGTGGGCACCCGCCGCCGCGGGTCAAGCGGTGCGCGCCTGCGACGCCAGCGCGCAGTGCCGAGCGCGTCGCACAGTTCCCACAGGTAGGCGACGGACATCAGCGCGGCGACCACCTCAAGGCACCACAGCAGCACGCCGCCTGCCGTGCTTTCCGGGCCGAGGTGGCTGGCGAAGGTCCACTCAAGCGCGTACACCAGGTAGACCACGAAGAGATAGGTGCACGACGACCAGCACAGGTGCGCCCGCGGCGACCAGTTCCTGGTGACCGGGAGCCACACCAGGCCGGCCAGCGCGACGGCCCCGCTCCCGATGACGAGGTTCTCCTGCGTCGCCTTCAGCAGGTACAGCACGCCGGCCGCCGCGGCGGCGAGCGTCGCGGACCCGGCGACGGACAGGATGAGCCGCCAGAGCGCGCGCCAGAAGCCGTCCGCCCGCCGGTGGCGCCTGGCCGGCAGGAAGAGCGCGGCGGAGCCGAGCGGCGCGGCGACCAGCCCGGCGATGACCAGTGCCTCAATCATGAGGAACACCCGCGCCCTGAGGCGGGGCCCGGAGATACGCCGCTGCCGCCGTGGTGAACGCGGCGACGGCGTCCGCGTCGTCTTCCAGCCGCCAGTCCTGGTGGTAGATCCCTGCGTGCTGCGCCTCGTCGAACCAGACCAGCCCGGCGAGACGCTGCGCGCGGGCCCCGGCGAAGAGCGCGCCGATCTGGCTCTCCCGGTTGGGGGTGGTACCCACGGCGGTCTCCGCGATCAGCAGCGGCGCGCCGCTGATCGCGCGGATGCCCGCGATGGTCTGGCCGAACACCGAATCGAAGGTGTCGGTGGACCGGAAGTAGTAGCCGTCGACGCCCGTCCAGTCCACCCACGCCGCGCCCGGCCACCACTGGCGCAGCGCGCTCGACGCGCCGTTGACCGAGTTGACCGCCCACAGCCAGGTGACGTTGGCCGCTCCCGCGGCCCGGAAAACCTGGACGACGTGCCGCCACGCGGCCACGAACGTGGCGGGCGACGTGCGGCCGTAGCCCCAGGAGTACCAGGTCGCCGTTCATCTCGTGCCCGAAGGACAAGATCACCGGGTGACCGAACGCGGCCACGGCGTCGGCGTAATAGCGCAGGTAGGCGTCCGAGCCGCCCGCGGCGACCGAGGCGAGCGTCACGCTGCTCGGCTCCAACTGGACGAGCACGTAGGCGTCATGGCCCCACGCCGTCTGGGCGAAGGACGCGGCGAACGGGTTATTCCACGGCGAGTAGTACACGACGATGCGGGGCGCGACGCCGGTCGCGCCGGTGAACCCGGCGATGCCTGACCAGCTGCCGGGCGCTCCCGGCTCGTAGACGCCGACCAGCGGGCTGGCCGGCGCGGGGACAGGCGTCAGGGGCGGCCGCGAGGTCAGCGGGGTCAGGCATCCGGCGGACGCCAGCAAGACGGCGGCGGCCATCGCCGCAACCGCGACCATTCGCACAACCACGCCTCCGCGCACAGGAAATTCCCGACGATTTCACGCTATTAACGGCATGATCAGCGGACAAGTGGCCTTGGTCCCGTACGGCCTTGTATTAGGTCATGCACGGGCGAACGCACGGAGACGGGCAGGAATAACGGGGTCAAAGGGCCCTTGAATCGCCGGCTAATGTCCCTTCCCCGGGTAATCGCGAGGCGCGAACCTCAGAGGGGGGACTATGGGTTCCCTCGAATACCGAGGTGACGTCCGATGCCGTGGTACCTCAAGCAGCACCTGCCGCAGCTGCAAGCGGCGGTGGACCGCGCGCCGTCCATATTCAACCAGCGTCCCTGGGAGCTTGAGCTCGCCGCCGACGACCGGGTGGAACTCTACTCCGTCCCGAACGAGGCCCTCGCCGAGGCCGGGCTGCTGCGCGAGGCGGTGATCAGCTGCGGCGCGGCCCTGTATAACCTGCGGCTGGCCATCCGCGTGGCGGGCAGGCATCCGACGGTCTCGCTACTGCCCGGCCTCGACCAGGGCTCCGGGCTGCTCGACGCGGTGACCGGGGAACGGACCCTGCTCGCGTCCGTCGAGGTGATGCCCGGCCGCGCGGCCCAGCCGACCGACGCCGCGCAGGAGCTGTACGAGGCACTCTGGCTCCGCCGCACCGACCGCGGGCCGTACCGTTACATGCCCGTGCCGCCCCCGATCCTCGTCGAGATGGAGATCGCCGCCGCGCACGAGCGCGGCTGGCTCCGTACCCTCTCCCCGCCAGAGTCCAAGCGGGCGATGCGCGCGGCCATCAAGGCGAGCAGGGAACTCGGGAAGAGGTTTGCCACCGGGCTCTCGGCAGTGCCGGAAGACGCCTACGGTCCCACGCCCGAGGATGAGAATGAGCCGCCAACCCGGCCCGACTTCTGGCTGCCCGACGCGGTGGCACGCTTCGAGCGGCACCCGGTCATGATGGCGCTGTCCACCGACGATGACCGGCCGCTCGACTGGCTGCGGGCCGGCCAGGCGCTGCAGCACGCCCTGCTCGCGGGCACGCGCTTCTCGATGTCGGCGCCGGGCGGCCGCAGCACGCCCTACCGGCAGGAGCTTGACTACGGCCCGCTTAACCCGCACCGGCTGCGGCCACGTCCCCCGGTCCCGGCCGGGTACGCGGTCGAGGCGTCCTTCCTTACCCAGTCACTCGAGCTGGCCGACCAGAGTCACCGGGTCAGGAACTGGCCATGGCAGACCAGCTACACCGAGGTGCCGCAGCTGGTGCTCCGCGTCGGCTACGCCCCGGTCGAGCGTGGGTCCGGGACTGGCCAACCGCACCTACCGCCGGTACCGCGGCCCGTCGGCGACTAGCTGCCCCGGCGGCCGCTCTGCGGACGTGCGCCGCGAAGAACGGCGACGTCACTGTCAGCACCTCCTGGGATCACCTCAGGTGAAGATGATCTCCCCGCCGGCGGCCATGTCGTAGAACTCGCCGACCGTGATGATGTCCTTGACCTGTTCGATCAGGTCCGCCTTGGTGAGGCCGAAGAGATCGGCCGATGCCTTGCACGCGTACAGGCCCGCGCCGGTGTCCGCGATCATCTCGACGAACTCGGGGATGGACGGGATGTCGAGCTGCTCCATCTTGTGGTTCAGGTAGTGCGTCATGACGGAGGAGACGCCCGGCAGGCCCCCGGCCCAGGTCGCCAGGTGCAGCCCTGGGTTGCCAACGGTGGCGACCTTGATGTGCTCGTGGCGCGCCTTGTGCACGGCGTCCAGGCCGAAGAAGGTGAAGAACAGGTTCGCCTCCATCCCCTCGGCCCGGGCCCCGTTGGCCATGATCAGGCCCGGGTAGACGCCCTCGAGCGAGCCCTTGGAGATGATGATGGAGACCTTTTCGATCTTCGCGGACATGGTTGCTGCTCCTTTCCGCGCGGCTCAGACGCAGCCGCGTGGCTTGGGGATCCCGGCGATCTTCGCCGCTTCCTTCGCGGGCCCGTGCGGGAACAGCTGGTAGAGCTCCCTGACGGTCACGCCGGAGGTCTTGCCGAGCACGCGGACGGTCGGGCCGGTGCCCTTGGCCTCGTACTCGTGCCGCATGAACTTGATGACCTGCCAGTGCCGCTCGGTGAGCTCGGTGAGGCCCTCCTGCCGGGCGATGAGCGGGGCCATGTCCGCGCGCCACTGCGCGGGATCGGTGAAGAACCCCTCGTCGTTGACGAGGACCGGGGTGCCTGCATAGGTCACGGTGGGCATGAGCGTCCCTTTCTCTATCGGTGTGCCGCCGGCCGGCGGCGCTTGCCCGCCTCCGGCATCCGGCCGTGCACGGCGGGTATCTCGCGCCCGGGCAGCAGCACGTGCCAGTACAGCCAGCCGAACGCCAGCTTCCCGAGGTGGTTCAGCCGGGACTGGCGCAGCAGCGGCAGACCGACCCGTGCGGGGAACCGCCCCGTCAAGGGCTCGGTGTCGTAGTTGAAGTCGATGAGCAGCGCCTTGCCTGACCCGCTCTCGATGAAGCAGTTGGTGTGCCCGTCGAAGTCCGCGTCCAGCGGCTCGCCCGCGAGGTACCTGGCGATGTTCCGCGCGACGACCTCGCCCTCGAAGTGCGCCACCGAGCCCGCCTTGGACGTGGGAATGTCCGCGGCGTCGCCGATCACGAACACGTTCGGCCGCGCCTTGGACTGCAGCGTCCGCTGGTCCGCGGGCACGAAGCCGAGCTCGTCGCCGAGGCCGGGCGAGCGCTCGACGTACGCCTGGCCACCGTGCAGCGGTACCACGACCGCCAGGTCGAAGCCGACCTCGCGGCCGTCGAAGGAGACGAGCCGCCCGCCTGCGCCGTCCACCTCACCGGTGTTGAACTCGGTGACCAGGCCGACTCCCTTGTCCTTGAGCAGTCCGCTGAGCTCGCGGTTGCACGCGGGCTTGGTGAACGCCCCGTCGAGCGGGGTGACGTAGGTCAGCTCAACCTTGTCCCTGATGCCGCGCTCGCGGAAGTACGCGTCGGCGAGGAAGCAGAACTCAAGCGGCGCGACCGGGCACTTGATGGGCATGTCGAGCACCGCCACGGCCAGCCGCCCGCCGTCGAATCCGGCGAGCGCGCGCCGCAGCGCCACCGCGCCGTCGAGGGTGTAGAAGGTGAAGACCTTCTCCATCCAGCCCGGGCCGGTGAGTCCTTCCGTCTCCTCGGGTACCAGCCGGGCGCCCGTCGCGATCACCAGCACGTCGTACCCAACGCGGTCACCGCCGGCCAGCAGGACCTCGTTCCCCGCCAGGTCAACGCGGTCCACGACGGCCTGCTTGAAGGCAACGCCGGAACGGAGCTGGCGGTGCCTGGGCCTGATAAGGCTTCCCGGCCCGGCCTTGCCGAACGGCACGAACAGCAGGCCTGGCTGGTACACGTGCTCGTCATCGGCATCGATGACAACGATGTCGGCCGCGCCGCGATCGAGCATGCGCTGCAGCCGGTTAGCGATAAGCGTCCCGCCGGTGCCGCCGCCCAGGATGACGATTCTCTTCCCCATGGACCCAGGATGCGACCGATACCCCTGTGGGTATAGAGACCATGGGCCCGACCGGGCATGGTCCGACGTCCCGGTCAATCGGCCGACGGCGTGATGAGGCCGTAGTGGCCGTCGTAGCGGTGGTAGAGCACGTTACCGCGGCCGGTCTCCGCGTCGACGAAGAACAGGAACGGCTGGCCGGACGCCTCGAGCAAGGCGGCCGTCTCGCTCAGCGGCAGGCGCGGCGCGGCCGCCTCGCTGACGACGATCGACCCATCGACCGCTCCAAGCCCCTCGGCCGGCGGGACGGCCAGCTGCAGCCGGTAGCCGCCCGCGGTGCGGCAGATCACGCTGTCCTGGCCGGTGGACCGCTCGGTGAACAGGTGGAAGTGGTAGTCCATCAGCTCGGCCTCGGCGGCTGCCTCCTCCGGGGTCTCGCGGTCCAGCGCGTAGGACTTGCGCCGCACCACGTCCCGCTCGTCGGCGGGGCGGGGGTAATACGGCAACCGCCGCGCTGGCGGGCTCTGGTGCCGCCATTCCCCTGGCGTGGGCACAGGGCGGCCGCCGCGGACCGCTTCCCAGTGCCGGGCCGCGCGCATCATCTGGATCCGCAGCCGGTCACAGGCGTGATCCACCGCCTCGTGCATGATCCGTCCCTCGGCCTGAGCCCGTAGCGGCCGCCCGTTGAGGTCGACGGTCACCTGGGCGATCGCGGGACGCTGCACCGTCGGGTCCGCGATCATGGTCAGCTTGATCCGGGCGAACAGCACCGGCTCGGACGCCCACGTCAGCAGCGAGCCAACCCGGTCGGCCGCGAAGCGGACGATGTGCCGTGGCACGTCGCCCCACGTCTCGGTCTGTACCTGCATTGCCGTCGTCTGTGTCATGACGGCGATCCTTCCTCCGCTGTGCGTGTCCTGGTGACGAAGTGCAGGCCCTCGCCGGCCGCCAGCGAGAACCCTTCGGGCACGCCGGGCTCGACGTCGATCACGAGCTGCCCCGGGTGCCACGCCCGGTACTGGCGTGCGTCCATGTAGAACGGGCTACCGGCGATGCTGCCGAGCAGGAGGTCGCCCGGCCCGGTGAGGTACTCCCCCGCCGGGAAGCACATCGGGGCGCTACCGCCGCAGCACCCGGCGGACTGGACGAACATCAGCGGGCCGCGGGCGGCCCGGAGGCGGCTGACCGCCTGCCGGGCTGCCTCGGTCGCGATGACGCGCCGCTGCGCAGGGCGGCGGCCGCCGTGCGCCGCTGCCTGTCGGCCGCCGCGCTCTGCCGTCTCACGGCTGGTCATCGCGAGCTCCTTGCTGCCCGTCCGGCCCGAAGGGCCGCACGGGCCGCGTCCGTTGACTGCTCAGAAGAAGCCGAGCGGGTTCTCGTCGTAGCTGACGAGGAGGTTCTTCGTCTGGCTGTAGTGCTCGAGCATCATCTGGTGCGTCTCGCGCCCGATGCCCGACCCCTTGTACCCGCCGAAGGCCGCGCCCGCCGGGTACTGGTGGTAGCAGTTCACCCAGACGCGCCCGGCCCTGATGCCGCGGCCCATCCGGAAGGCCCGGCTGCCGTCGCGGGTCCACACGCCGCCGCCTAGCCCGTACAGCGTGTCGTTGGCGATCTCCAGCGCCTCGGCCTCGTCCTTGAAGGTGGTGACCGCGAGCACCGGCCCGAAGATCTCCTCCTGGAAGACGCGCATCTTGTTGTGGCCCCGCAGCACGGTCGGCTCGAAGAAGTAGCCGTCAGTGCACTCGCCGCCGACGACGGCGCGGTGGCCGCCGGCGAGCAGCGTCGCGCCCTCGGCGAGCCCGATGTCCACGTACGAGCTGATCTTGGCGAGCTGCTGCGCGGAGTTCTGCGGGCCCATCATCGTCTCGGTGTCGAGCGGGTTCCCGACCTTGATCTTGGCGATCCGCGCCAGCGCCCGCTCCATGAACGCCTCGTAGATGTCCTCCTGGACCAGCGCCCGTGACGGGCAGGTGCACACCTCGCCCTTGTTGAACGCGTACAGCACCAGGCCCTCGACGGCCTTGTCGAGGAAGGCGTCGTCGGCCGCCATGACGTCGGCGAAGAAGATGTTCGGCGACTTGCCGCCAAGCTCGAGGGTGACCGGGATGATGTTCTGCGCCGCGTACTGCATGATCAGCCGCCCGGTGACGGTCTCGCCGGTGAACGCGACCTTCGCGATCCGCGGGTTGGTTGCCAGGGCCTTGCCGATCTCAGCGCCGGGGCCGGTGACGATGTTGAGCACGCCGGGCGGGACGATGTGCCCGATGACCTCGGCGAGCTTGAGTATCGACCACGGGGTCGCGGACGCGGGCTTGATGACCGTGCAGTTGCCCGCCGCGAGCGCCGGGGCGATCTTCCACGCCGCCATCAGGATCGGGAAGTTGAACGGGATGATCTGCCCGACCACGCCAAGCGGCTCGTGGAAGTGGTAGGCGATGGTCTTATCGTCGATCTCGGTGATCTTTGTCTGCTCGGCCCTGACGGCCGCCGCGAAGTACCGGAAGTGGTCGGCCGCCAGCGGGATGTCGGCCGCCAGCGTCTCCCGCACCGGCTTGCCGTTCTCCCAGCTCTCGGCGACCGCGAGCATCTCACGGTGCGCGTCGATCGCGTCGGCGATCTCATTGAGCACCCGGGCGCGCTCGGCCGGCGAGGTGCGGCCCCACTCGTCCTTGGCGTGATGCGCCGCGTCGAGGGCCGTCTCCACGTCCTCCGGGGTGGACTTGGCCACCTCGCAGATGGGCGCGGCGGTGGCGGGCGCGAGATTCACCATGTAGGACCCCTTGGCCGGGGGCACCCACTTGCCGTCGATGAAGTTCTCGTACCGCGGCGACACGTGCACCACGGAGCCCGGCTGACCAGGCTGTGCATACCTCATCTTGACCTCCCCTAACACTGCTGTAGCTCCTGTGCTAGTCCGCTGGCGGGCGCCGGGGTAGAGCCGTACGTCCGCCGGGGAGGGGACTGACGGCAGCACGACGCCGCCGGAAGTCACCCGGCGCACGCGGCTACCGCGCTCACCTGCCTTCTCTTAGCTCGCGCAGGATCTGCTCGGCCACGCTCAGCGCCGCGGTTTCCGCCTGCGGTGACAGCGGGGCGCCCAGCTCGTACCCGGCGCCCTCGATACCGAATCCCGTCAACCGGGCGGGCAGCCGGTCCAGCGCGCGGGCCAGCTCGATGACGTCGGCGAGGCTGAGCATGTGCGTGCCGCGGTGCGAGAAATCTTCGCCAAGCGCGGCGGCGGCGTCGAAGCGGCGCACGCTGCCCGGCTCGGCACCGGAGCAGGTAGCGTCAACCACGTACACATCGGCGGCGCCGTCCCACGCGTCGAGCAGCGCGATCTGGTCGCCATCCAGCTCGACAACCGCGACCCCGGCCGGGGCGGCGGCCCTTACCTTCCTGGCGGCCACGAGGCCGGCCGCGTCGTCGCCGCGGTCCAGGTTGCCGATGCCGATGACTAGGGTCAAGTCAGCGTCCTTTCGCCAGGCGACGGCCTTCCTCGCTGGCCCCGCCACGCCCCTTATCTCATCGCGGCCGGCTTCGCCCGGGTAGGGACGAGCATCCCGCGCGGCGCGGGACCTTCGGTCGGCTCGCGGCGGCCGGAGCGCGCCATAGCCATCCGCTCAAGACGTTAAAGATAGCGTGCCCGGCGAAGCCCCGCGGAGCGCACGGGCCAGGACGCGGGCACTGCGGCACCGCGCGCCCCTTAGGTACGCGCTTTTACCGGTAAATTCCTGTCAGCCGGTAAACTTTTCACCCGACGTAAATTAAAGGCGCCCTCGTCGGCATTTGTTTTCCCCTTGTGAAATGTTTACCGGTAAATCCGGCAGGCAGGCGCGGCCGCCGCGGCGCGGCCTGGGATTACCCGGCCGTCCGCCGGGACTCAGGGGGTCAACCTGACAGACTTTCGTCCCTGGCCGGGCCTGTGACGTTAGTTCATGCTGTGTCATGTCAGGACCGTGAGGAGACGCGCTATGAAAGCACAAGCCGGAGACGAGCTGACGGTCAGGGGCCGTCACCAGGGTGACGAGGACCGCCACGGCACGATCATGAAGGTCGACGGGCAAGACGGGGCACCGCCGTACGTCGTGCGCTGGCGGGACGGGCACGAGAGCGTGTTCTTCCCCGCCGCCGACGCCGAGGTGCTGCACCATACCGCTGCGCGGGCCGCGGACTAAGTCCCGGCGCCGTTGCCGGCCGGCGGCGATCGGGCCGCGAACTAAGTCCCCGGCGCCGTGGCCGGCCGGCGGCGATCGGGACGTACGACCCTGCACAGCGTGCCCGCCACCTGCAACGCTGAAAAGGTGGACGGCGGAACACGCGCGTCGGCGGCTGCACACATTGTCCGGCGCACGACCGCCGGAAGGAGGTGCGAGCGCCGTGAAAGTTATCACCGCGATCCTGCGGCCAGACAAGGTGGACGATGTGGCTCGCGACTTGATCAACGCGGGGGCACGGGGCATGACCGTCACCGAGGTCCTGGGTTTCGGGCAGCAGCACGGTCATACGCCGGGATCACTCGCTGCTGGGGGCGACGCCCTGCTGCTGCCCAAGGTGCGTATCAACGTCGTCGTCCGTGACCAGGACGCGACGGCGGTAGCGGAGGCCATCGCCAAGTCCGCCAGGACCGATGCCATCGGCGACGGAAAGATCTGGGTCTGCCCGGTAGACGGCGCACTGCGGGTCCGGACGGGCGAGCGCGACGACGACGCGATCTGAGAGCCGCCAAGGGCCGGACGACGTGACGAACGGCGGCTAGCCCGCGCCCGGCTTGCCATAGGCAGCTCAATGCTGGAACGATGACGTCGTGAACCTGGGGATCCTGTGCGGCGGCGGCCCCGCTCCCGGAATGAACTCCGTCATCTCCGCGGCCACCATCGAGGCACGGAAATCCGGGTGGGACGTCGTCGGCATTATGGACGGCTTCGAGCACCTCATCGAGGGCCGGACTGATGAGGTGCGGCCGCTGTCCATCACGGACGTGTCGCGGATCCACGCCCAGGGCGGGTCGGTATTGCGGACCTCGCGGGCCAACCCGACGGTGCGTGACCCCGGCGCCGCCGACCCGGAGTGGCGGCTGCACGCCTGCCTCGCGTCGCTGCGCAAGCTTGAGGTCGACGCGCTGGTGACGATCGGCGGTGACGACACCGCGTTCTCCGCGTCCCGGCTCGCCGAGGCGGCCGGAGGCGCCCTGCGGGTGGCGCACGTCCCGAAGACCATCGACAACGACCTGCCGCTGCCGGGCGGCACGCCGACGTTCGGCTTCGAGACCGCCAGGAGCGTGGGCGTTCAGGTGGTCAACAACCTGATGACCGACGCGATGACCACCCGGCGGTGGTACCTGGTGGTGGCCATGGGCCGCTCGGCCGGCCACCTCGCCCTCGGCATCGGCAAGGCGGCCGGCGCCACCCTTACGCTGATCGCCGAGGAGTTCCCCCGCGACGAGCCGATCCGGCTCAGCCACCTGGTGGACGTCCTCGAGACCGCCATGCTCAAGCGGATCGCCCACGGCCGCCCGTTCGGCGTGGCGGTGCTCGCCGAGGGCATCGGCCTGCGCCTGCCAGAGGACGAGTTGCGCAGCGCCATGCCGGAGGTCGAGCTCGACGAGCACGGCCACATCAGGCTGGCCGAACTCGAACTGGACCGCCTGCTCGCGAAGCAGGTGAAGGACCGCTTCAGGGAGCGCGGGGACAAGGTCACGGTCGAGGGCAAGAACATCGGCTACGAGCTGCGGTGCGCGCCGCCGATTCCGTTCGACATCGAGTACACCCGTGACCTCGGCTACGGCGCCGTCGCCTACCTCAAGCGGGCGCTTGAGTCCGGCGAGCCCGGTGGCATGATCACGATCCAGGACGGTCACCTGGTGCCGCTGCCCTTCGGGTCGTTCACTGACCCGGAGACGGGGCGGGTGCGGATCCGGCAGGTGAACGTGGAGTCCAGCTCCTACCGGGTGGCCCGCGAGTACATGATCCGGCTGGACCGCGAGGATGTCGCGGAGTCGGAGCGGCTCGCCCCGATCGCGAAGGCCGCCGGGCTCTCGCCCGGGGCCTTCGTGCGCAGGTACGGGTATCTCGCCGGGGGCTGAGCCCGGTCACCTCACCTGGTGTCGCTGCCGCGGCTGGTGACCGCCGCGCGTCCCGCCTCCAATCGGGCGACCGGGACGCGGAACGGGCTGCAGGACACGTTGTCCAGGCCGACTTCGTGGAAGAAGTGCACCGAGTCCGGGTCGCCGCCGTGCTCTCCGCAGACGCCGATCTCCAGGCCAGGCTTGGCTGCCCGGCCCTTCCTGACCGCGATCTCGACAAGCTGGCCGACGCCCTCGCGGTCGAGCGTCTCAAACGGCGAGACGCCGAAGATGCCCAGCTGCAGGTACTTGGCGAAGAACTCGGACTCGACGTCGTCGCGGGAGAAGCCCCAGGTCATCTGGGTCAGGTCGTTCGTGCCGAAGGAGAAGAACTCAGCGCTGCGGGCGATCGAATCCGCAGTCAGCGCCCCCCTGGGCACCTCGATCATCGTGCCGATCGGTATGTCCAGGTGAACGCCCGTCTCCGCCTCGACCTCCCTGAGCACCTTCTCCGTCAGCCCGCGGGCAACCTCCATCTCCTGGACGGCGGCGACGAGCGGGGTCTCGATCTGCGGGCGCGGGTCCTTGCCCGCCCGCTTGAGCTGGGCGGCGGCGTGCGCGATCGCGCGGACCTGCATGCTGAACAGGCCGGGGACGACCAGGTCGAGCCGGACGCCGCGCAGGCCGAGCATCGGGTTCTGCTCGTGCATCCTGCGGACCTCGGCGAGCACGTGCCTCTCCTTGGCGGTGGCCTTGTCGCCCTCAAGGGCGATCCTGACCGACAGGTCCGTGAGGTCGGGGAGGAACTCGTGCAGCGGCGGGTCGATCGTGCGGATGATCACCGGCAGGCCGTCCATGGCCGTCAGGATCTCCACGAAGTCGCCGGTCTGCAGCGTCTCCAGGGCGGCCAGCGCACGCTGGCGGTCCTCTTCGCCCTCGGCGAGGATGAGGTCCTCGATCAGCTGGCGGCGCTCACCGAGGAACATGTGCTCGGTACGGGCCAGGCCTATTCCTTCGGCACCGAACCGGCGGGCGCGCGCGGCGTCCGGGCCGTTGTCCGCGTTGGCGAGCACGCCAAGCCGGCGCCTGGCGTCGGCGTGGCTCATGATCCGGTGCACCGCGAAGACGAGCTCGTCGGCCTCGCTGGAGTCCGGGCTCAGCTCTCCTTCGAAGTAGCGCACGACCGGGGAGGGGACGACCGCTACCTCGCCGAGGTAGACCTCACCGGTGGTGCCGTCGATGGAGATCACGTCGCCCTCGGCGATCGTGATGCCGCCAGGAGCGGTGAGCTTCCTGGCCGCGGTGTCCACGTCGAGCTGCTCGGCGCCGCAGACGCACGGCTTGCCCATGCCGCGGGCGACCACGGCCGCGTGGCTGGTCTTGCCGCCGCGGCTGGTCAGGATACCCTTGGCGGCGATCATGCCGTTCAGGTCATCCGGGTTGGTCTCGCGGCGGACCAGGATGGCCGGGTGTCCGGCGGCCGCGAGCTCGGCGGCGCGGGCGGAGTCGAAGACGGCCTGGCCGACAGCCGCGCCGGGCGATGCGCTCACGCCGGTAGCGATCCTGGTGACGTTGGCACTGGTGTCGAACGTGGGGAACATCAGCCGGACAAGCTCGGCCCCGGTGACCCGGGTGAGCGCCTCGTTCATGTCGATGATGCCCTCGTCCACCAGCTCGGTCGCGATCCTGAAGGCCGCCGCCGCCGTCCGCTTGCCGACCCGGGTCTGCAGCATCCACAGCTTGCCGCGCTCGATCGTGAACTCGATGTCGCACAGGTCGCGGTAGTGACCCTCCAGGGTCGCCATGATCGACATCAGCTCGTCGTAGGACGCCTTGTCGATCCGCTCCAGGTCCTGCAGCGGCACGGTGTTGCGGATGCCGGCCACGACGTCCTCGCCCTGCGCGTTCTGCAGGTAGTCGCCGTAGACGCCGCGTGCGCCCGTGCCAGGGTCGCGGGTGAACGCCACCCCGGTGCCCGAGTCGTCGCCCAGGTTGCCGAAGACCATCGCGACCACGTTCACGGCGGTGCCGAGGTCGGCGGGGATGCGCTCCTGGCGGCGGTAGAGGACGGCCCGGTCGGTGTTCCACGAGTCGAAGACGGCCCGGATCGCCAGGTCCAGCTGCTCGCGCGGGTCCTGCGGGAAGTCGCGGCCCGCCTGCTCGCGCACGATCTCCTTGAAGGCGTGCGTCAGGTCCAGCAGGTCCGCCGCGACCAGGTCGGTATCGGATTTCACGCCGCGGGCCTGCTTCGCGGCGTCGAGCGCGTGCTCGAACAGTTCGCCGTCGATCCCGAGGACCGTCTTGCCGAACATCTGGATCAGCCGGCGGTAGGCGTCCCACGCGAACCGCTCGTTGCCGGCCTGCTTGGCCAGCCCTGGTACCGAGTCGTCGGACAGGCCGATGTTCAGTACGGTGTCCATCATGCCGGGCATCGAGAACTTCGCCCCGGACCGTACGCTGACGAGCAACGGGTCGGCCGGGTCACCGAGGGTGCGGCCCATCGCCCGCTCGATGTCGGCGAGGTGGCTGGTGACCTGCGCGTCAAGCCCGTCGGGCGTGCTGCCGTGCCGCAGGTAGTGCCGGCAGGCGTCCGTGGTGATGATGAAGCCGGGCGGCACGGGAAGGCCGAGATTGGTCATCTCGGCCAGATTCGCCCCCTTGCCCCCGAGAAGGTCCTTGAGGTCCTTGTTCCCCTCAGTGAAGGCATACACGAACTTTGTCACCGCAAGCTCCTGAATAGCATCGACTAAACATTTTGCAGGCTCAATAAGCCAGCGTCTCGAATGCTCCAATAAGCAATTTAGACCGCCGATGTGCGGCTAACTACGGACCTAAGTCCCTTTAAGGGCAGCTAAGCGACCGGCATTTATCGCGGCCACGCGCAGGCGTCTTTCCTTTATATCGAACAGGCAGCACGGGATGCCGGCCGACCCTGCGGGAGGGCCGGCCGGCATCCCGCGGCGCGGTCACTTCTTGCTGACGGTGACCGGGATCGTCTTCACGGCGTCGCGCCGCTCGCCCTTGACGGCCACCTTGATCGTCAAGATGCCGTGGGTGTAGTCGGCGGTCACGCTGTCGGGGTCCGCGCCGGGCGGGAGCTCAAGGGTGCGGCTGAACGAGCCGTACCGGAACTCCGAGCGGTGCTTGCCCTCCACGTGGCTCGACCGGGCCGCGTGGATCAGCAGGTAGCCGGCTCCGACCGAGACCTCGAGGTCCTTTTCCGGGTCGATCCCGGCGATCTCGGCCCGCACCACGTAGTGCCCGTCCTCGGTGTAGTCCTCGATCCTGATCGGCTGGCCCAGATACGGCCGCAGCGTCAGGAAGGGCTCCTCGAACCAGTCGATGAAGTCCGGGATGACGGTCTTGGGATCCCGGTGCATGATGCTGCTCATTGCTCTTGCCTTTCCATGAGTGGAACCGCGGACTGGGACTGGCCGAGCCGGTCGATGATGTCGACAACGCCGTCGACGTCCCACATCAGGCGGATCGCGACGGGGATCAGGTCACCGTGCGCTCCTGTCGTGGGGTCGAGCGTGCCGGTGAGGGTCACGATCCCGTCCCGCACGGCAACGTCCGCCTCGCTGGGCTCGGCGAGCAGGATCTCGGTCAGCACCGCGTGGACGTCCGCGGCGATGTCCTCGTCCGGGCGCAGGAATACGGCTAGCAGGTCACGGCGGCTGACCACGCCGATCAGCCTGTTGTGCTCATCGACGACCGGCAGCAGCCTGACGTGGCGGTCGCTCATCACACGGCCGGCCGCGTGCACGGTCACGTGCGGGGCGACCATGATGGCGGGCGACGTCATCAGCTCCCCGGCGTTGTACGCGGGGTGCTCTCCGGTGCGGCGCCGCAGGCCGAAGCGACGCGCGGACTGCAGCCGGCGCGCGGTCTGGGCCTCCGCGGTGAGCAGGTCTGCCTCCGTCACCACGCCGACCACCTCGCGGCCCATCTTGAGCACCGGCATGCCGCTGATCTTGTGCTCCTCAAGCAGCCGGGCAATCTCCTTATAGGGAGTGGCCCGGTCGACGGTCACCACGGAGGTCGACATCACGTCGCTGACCCGGCGGGACCAGCCGTGGAAGCCGCGGTCACCGCCCTGCGCGGGAACCGACTGCCTGGCGGCATACGCAGCGTTGGGTCCCGTGGGCGCGGCCAGCTCGTTCAGGTGCGCCGCCACGTTGTCCACGGCCCGGTCCACGTCGGCCTGGGTGGCCTTTCCCTGCAACGAGTCGTAGTACGCGGCACCAAGGTGCCGCAGCATCCCATCGAGACGAGTGTCAGTACGCGACATCGTTGGTCACTTCCTTCCTCGCTTAGCGTTTTCAGTCTTCCGCCGGCCGGGCCGGGCTCGTCACGGTCAGACGTCCCCGGTTGGCGGGACCTCGGCCATGAAAGCCGCATACCGGGCGCTCAAGCGCGGGTCGTCCAGCGGGGCTCGGTCGCCTGCCAGTCGGCGTCCCAGTCGGCCAGCCTGCGCCTGGTGAGCCGCCAGCGGACCAGGATGCCCGCCAGGGCGAGCACCGCGGCAAGCGCGGCCGCCCCGGTTACCGCGCCGAAGACCGTCGCGGACGCCACTTGCGAGTCGTTCAGCGGTTGCTCGGCTGGCTGACCTTCACGGGTCGTCCACACACTCAGCCGCGCGCCTACCCTGGTACCGACGCGTACCGGCACCAGGCCCGTCACCACCGCGCCGTCTGGCGCGGTCCAGCGGGCCTTCGCCATGGACACGAAGGCTTCTCCCACCATCTGCGGCGCCGGCGTCGCCACGATGACGGCGGTGACCTGGCCCCGGGTCGCCTGCTGGGCGAGTTCGGCCCGCTGCGCCAACGCGTGCGTCCACGCGCCGGACCACTGCGCGGCAACCGGCGCGCACACCAGGAATACCGCCGCGAGCACGATCAGCACGAGGGTCTCTGTCCGGTCGGTCGCGCGGCGCAGCGGGTTGTCGTCCAGCCGCCGCCCGCGGACGAACCGGCCCGCCGGAGTGGACCTGGGCTTTTGCTGCGTGGCACGCATCGGTCTCACCTCATCACGGCAGTACGGTCGACCAACTTCACGGTCTCGTGGCCGGCCGGGCGACGGCAGGGGCGTTCTCCCCGGTTCCGCCGGGACCTTAGGCCCCGTTCGGGCCTAAGGTCCCGGCCATTCACGACTAATGCCGCTAGCCCCCGGCGGGCCCCGGAACGAGGCTGCGTATGAGGACTAGGGAGGAAGCAGAAGATGGTAACGAGAGTCGGGATCAACGGCTTTGGCCGCATCGGGCGGGCGTTCACCCGCCTCGCGGAGGAGCGCGGTGACCTGGAAGTGGTGGGGGTCAACGACATCACCGACGCCAGGACGCTGGCGCACCTGCTGGAATTCGACTCCACCTTCGGCCGGCTCGGCCAGCGGGTGGAATTCGATGAGCACGCGCTGGTCGTCGGCGGGCGGCGGATCGCCGTGCTTTCCGAGCGCGACCCCGCGGCGATCGACTGGGGCGCCCTCGGCGCGGACGTGATCGTGGAGTCCACCGGCAAGTTCCGCAGCCGCGACGCGGCGGCGGCGCACCTCAAGGGCGGAGCGCGGAAGGTGCTGATCTCCGCGCCTGGCAAGGGCGTCGACCTCACGGTGGTGCTCGGCGTCAACACCGGCGCCTACGACCCGCTGCGGCATGACATCATCTCCAACGCGTCCTGCACCACGAACTGCGTGGCGCCGATGGTCAAGGTGCTGCACGAGGCGTTCGGCATCGAGCGCGGGTTCATGACCACGGTGCACGCCTATACCGGCGACCAGATGCTGCTCGACGGGCCGCACAAGGACCTGCGGCGCGCCCGGTCGGCTGCGCTGAGCATCGTGCCGACGACGACCGGGGCGGCCCGCGCGACCGGGGAGGTCATCCCCGCGGTGGCCGGGAAGCTGGACGGGGTCGCGGTACGGGTCCCCGTGGAAGACGGGTCACTCACCGACCTGGCCGTCGTGGTGGCCACCGAGGTGACCGCCCAGGCGGTGAACGAGGCGTTCGCCGCGGCGGCGGCCGGCCCGCTCGCGGGCATCCTGCGCTACAGCACCGACCCGATCGTGTCCCGCGACATCATCGGCGACCCGGCGTCCTGCGTGTTCGACTCCCCGCTGACCCAGGCCTCGGGGACGCTGATCAAGGTGTTCGGCTGGTACGACAACGAGTGGGGTTACACCTGCCGCCTCGCCGACCTCGCCGCCCTCGTCGGCAGCCGGCTCTAGGCACGACCGTCGACAAGCCCAAGGAGGCAACCATGGCTACGATGCCCGTCGTGGCGGGCGTGGACGGCTCACAGGAATCGCTGCGCGCCGCTGAGTGGGCCGCGCTGGCCGCACACCGGCACAGCGCCCCGCTGCGGATCGTGTCAGCGCCCGCCCTGCTGCCGCGCATGCGCGCGCGCAACGCGGTCCCGCAGACGGTGGCCGACCAGTTGTCCGGCGAATCCGCCCGGGCGCTGCGCGAGGCCGTCACCCGGGCGGAGGAAGTGTCGTCCCGGCTGCTTATCGATGCCGGCCTGCTAGACGGCCCGCCCGCGCTCGCGGTCACCGCCAGCGGCACCGGGGCGCTCATGCTCGTGGTCGGCGCCCGCGGCGCCGGCGGGTTCGCGCAGATGCTGCTCGGCTCGGTCAGCAGGTACGCGGCCATGCACGCCACCTGCCCGGTGATCGTGGTCCGGGAGGAGACGAGCGCGGTGCACCGCGAGGTCGTCGTCGGCGTCCGCGACCCGCGGGACGCCGCGGCGGCCCTGGCCTTCGCCTTCGACGAGGCCGCCCTGCGCGGCGCGGCCCTGGTCGTCGTCCACTCCTGGAGTTCGCTCCCCGCCCCGATCTGGCGGCCGGCCGACGCCGACCGCCTCGCGGCGGAGACCGACAGGAGCCTCGCCGAGGCCCTGGAGCCATGGAGCGCGAAGTATCCCGGCGTGCCCGTCCGGCGCGACGTGGTGCACGGCCATCCCGCCCGGGTGCTCGCGGCCTACGCGGGCCGCGCCGACCTCGTGGTGATCGGAAGGCACAGCGGCGGCCACGCCATCGGCGGGATCCAGCACGCCGTGCTCAGCCACGCCCATGGCCCGGTCGCCATCGTCCCGGATCTCGCCGTTGTCCCGGACAACGCGACCGCCTCGGACGCGGCCCTTGTCATGGACGCGGACTGACGTCAGCAAGGACCGCCTGACCCCGTGAGGCCCGTGGCCGGAGAACTCCCGCCACGGGCCTCACATATTTCCGGCGACGAAGGCAGTTGCTAGGCTTTTCCGTAGATCGTCTTCAGAAGGAGCTATGGATGGAGTCTGACGCCGGAGGTCGTCCGGAGTTCCTTCCGCAGCTGCAACTGGACGAGCTACTGTCGGAGCTGCAGAGCAGGCTGCAAGTGGTACTGGCGGCCAGGGACCAGATGCGCGGCCTGCTCGAGGCCGTCATCGCCATCAGCTCGGGCCTTGACCTGGAGTCGACGCTGCGGCGGATCGTGGACACCGCGGTCCGGCTGGTGGACGCGACCTACGGCGCGCTCGGCGTCATCCGCG
Organism: uncultured Actinomycetota bacterium; assembly: GCA_963811335.1. Lineage (GTDB taxonomy): Bacteria > Actinomycetota > Actinomycetes > Streptosporangiales > Streptosporangiaceae > Trebonia. Next base: position 106,449 of record CAWERB010000024.1, read on the forward strand.
ACGGCAGGCTGTCGGAGTTCATCCCGGTCGGGCTGACCGAGGAGCAGATCGGCCAGATCGACCACTGGCCGGAAGGGCACGGCCTGCTCGGCCTGGTGATCAAGGAGCCGCGGCCGCTGCGGCTCGCCAGCATCTCCGGTCACGCCGAGTCATCGGGTTTCCCCGAGGGACACCCCGCCATGCGGTCATTCCTCGGCGTCCCCGTCCGGGTGCGGGACGAGGTGTTCGGCAACCTCTACCTCACGAACAAGCACGGCGGCGGGGAATTCACCGAGGACGACGAGGCGGTCCTGCTCGCGCTCGGCGCCGCGGCGGGCATCGCGATAGAGAACGCGCGGCTGTACGAGGCCGCCCGGCGCAGCCAGCGCTGGATCCAGGCGAGCGCCGAGTTCACCACCGCGCTGCTGTCAGGCGCGGAAGCGGACGAGGTCCTCGCGCGCATCACCAGCCAGGCGCGCGAGCTCTCTGATGCCGATCTCGCCCTGGTCGCGCTGCCGGACGTCGAAGGGCAACGGCTGACGGTCGCCTACGCCGACGGGGACGGCGCGACGGCAGTCCGCGGCCTGGTCCTCCCGGCGGGCCAGTCCCTGTCCGGGCAGGTACTGGCCACCGGCGAGCCCGTGACGAGCGCCGACTTCGCGGCCGACGAGCGCGCTTCCGCCGCGGCCCGGGCCGCGATGAGCCACATCGGGCCCGCGGTACTGTTCCCGCTCGGCGCTCCAGGCAGCCGCCGGGGCGTGTTCACCATCGGGCGCCGCCACGGCAGGAAGCCCTTCCCGCAGGCGGACGCGGCCTTCGCGGCCTCCTTCGCCGCCCAGGCGGGCATCGCGCTCGAACTGGCGGCCAGCCGGGCGGAGGCCGAGCGCCTCTCGGTGTACGAGGACCGGGACCGGATCGCCCGTGACCTGCACGACCTGGTCATCCAGCGGCTGTACGCGACCGGGATGTCCTTGCAGGGAGCCATGCCGATGATCGGCCGGTCCGAGGTCGCCAACCGGGTCACCCGCGCGGTGGACGCCATGGACGAGACGATCAGGGAGATCCGCGGCGCCATCTTCGCGCTCCAGGCGCGGGACGCCGAGGTACCGCGGGACCCGCGTGCCGACATCGTCCGGGTAGTCGAGGACATGACGGAAATGCTCGGCTTCGCGCCCTCGCTGCGGCTCGGCTCCGGGCTGCGCCTGCTCGGCAGCGAGGAACTCGCCGAGCAGGCACTGATCGTGCTGCGCGAGGCGCTGTCGAACGCGGCCAGGCACGCGGGCGCCACCTGGGTCGACGTGACGGTGGACGTCGGGGACGACGGGTTCCTCACCGTGACGGTGACCGACAACGGGACGGGCATCCCCGCGGGGCCCCGTCGCAGCGGCCTGCGCAACCTCGCGGAGCGCGCCGTGGCGCTCGGCGGCGAGCTGCGGCTGAGCGAGGCCGAGCCCGGGGCCGCGCGGCCGGGGACCAGGCTGGAGTGGCGGGTGCCGGCCGCCCGGCCCGGGCAGGACGGCTAACGGGCTGCCTAGGCGTGCAGGCCGAGGGATACTGCCGCCTCCCTCAGCCGGTCACGCGCCGCGGGGTGCGCGACCTGGCCGATGATCTGCTCCGCCTGGCCGAACGCGTCGTGGCCCCAGATGACCGCGGTGCCCTGCTCGCTGACGATGTAGCTGTGCTGAAAGGACGTCACCGGCCCGTCCAGCCTGGGCACCACGGTGGACACGTCCGCCTTGGGGTGCCACGACGGCAGCGCGATGACCGCCAGGCCGCCCGGGGAGTGCAGCGCACCGACCACGAAGTCGGTCTGCCCGCCGAATCCGGAGTGGAACCGCGAACCGACCCACGTGGCGTTGGCCTGGGCGAGCAGGTCGACCTCAAGCGCGCTGTTGACCGAGGCCATCCGGCGGCACCGGGCGATCCGCGCCGGGTCGTTCACCGTCTCTGTCCGCAGCATCCGCACGTCCGGGTTGCGGTCAAGCCAGGCGTACAGGTCCGGGCCGCCGAACGCGAACGACGCGGTGACCGGCTGGTCCGGGTCAAGGGCGCCCGCCTTGGCCAGGCCGAGCACCCCGTCGCTGAACATCTCCGACCACACGGCAAGGCCGCGCCGGCGGTGCAGCCCGGCCAGGACGGCATCGGGGACGGCGCCGATGCCCGCCTGCAGCGTCGCGCCGTCACCGATGAGCGCGGCGACCCGGTCACCGATGAGCGCGGACGTTTCCGACGGTTGCCGTTCCGGCGGTGACGCGAGCACCGCCTCCGCCTCGATCGCGTAGTCGATGGTGTCACAGGGCAGCACCGCGTCACCGTAGGTGTACGGGACGCGGGGGTTGAGTTGCGCGATCACCAGCCCGCCGCGGGCCCGGACGGCCTCGATCGCCGCGGGAAGGATGTTCACCTCGGTGCCGAGCGACACGGTGCCGTCCGACGGCACCGACGTCTGCACAAGCACGACGTCCGGCGGCAGGGCGCTGGCCAGCAGCGCGGGCACCAGCGAGAGCCGGCAGGGGAAGTACCGCAGCCGTCCGCGTCCGCGCATGCCAGGCCCGATGAACGGCGACTCGAGCGTCACGCCTTCCCGGTCCGGCACTCCCGGCTGCGCGTTCAGCGCGAACAGCCGGTACCTGGCCAGCGTGCCGTCGAGCACCGCCAGCGCCCGGCCGGGCGTGGCGAAGTTGCCGCCGACCACCACCCGCGGCGTGCCGGGCAGCGCGCCGAGCACGATCGCGAGCTGCCGTTCAGACACAACTCGCATCCGCGACTCCTGTCGGCGCAGTGGTGGCGATCCGCCGCCCGTTCACGATCTCCGGGGAGATCCTGATGAAGTGGTCATGCTTGCCTGGTGCCCACGAGACGAGGCCGGACTGTTCGAGGTGGCGGATCTCCGCGCCGTCGGTCACCGCCCGGGAGTACCCGACGATGGTCACGCTCCAGCCCGCGCGGGTGGCGGTGTCCACGCTGTCCGCCTCGAAGGCCACGACCGCGCCGCGGGTCGCGGCGGCGAGCTTGCCGCTCGAGTCGGTCCTGATGATGATGTCTCCGTCGTCAAGCGCGAAGTTCACCAGCTCCACCGCGGGCAGCGCCTGCCGCGTGTAGACGATCCTGCCAAGCGGCACCTGCCCCACCAGTCGCAGGCACTCGTCCCGCGACAGCTGCTCAAGGGTGGTGCCGTTGAAGTCCATAGCTGCAGGATGCCCGCATCCGGGGGCGCCGGCCGAGAGAACAAGGTCCCTAACTGGCGGGCCCTCGGCCATGGGCGTGCCCGTCAGCGGAGTCACCGAAGGCGCGGACCGCGTAGGCCGCCGCCTGCGTGCGGCGTTCCATGCCGAGCTTGGCGAACAGCGCGGACACGTAGTTCTTCACGGTCTTCTCCGCAAGGAACATCTGCTCGCCTATCTGCCGGTTGGTCAGGCCCTCCCCGATCAGTTCCAGGATCCGGCGTTCCTGCGGCGTGAGGCTGGCCAGCGGGTCATGCTTGTCCCGCTGGCCGCGCAGCCTGGCCATGATCTGGGCAGCGGCGCCCGGGTCAAGCATCGACTGGCCCGCGGCCACCGTCCGCACGGCGCCGATGAGGTCGCTGCCCTTGATCTGCTTGAGCACGAACCCGGCCGCTCCCGCCATGATGGCGTCGAACAGGGCGTCGTCGTCGCTGAACGAGGTCAGCATCAGGCAGGCGACCTCGGGCATCCGCGAGCGGATCTCCCGGCAGACCGTGACGCCGTCGCCGTCAGGCAGCCGGATGTCGAGCACGGCCACGTCCGGCCGCAGCGCGGGGATACGGGCAAGCGCGGAGGACGCCGTGCCCGCCTCGCCGACGACCTTGATGTCCGGCTCCGCCTCGAGCATGTCGCGCACGCCCCGGCGGACCACCTCATGGTCATCGAGCAGGAACACGGCGATCTGCCGCGCCGTCGTACCGCCGTCGCCATCCGCCTGGCTTGTCATCGCGATCACCCTCGCCGTCGTGTCCGGCCGCGAAACATTTGGCGCCGAACGGGTCACGTCAATCTAAGCCTAGGCCGTCCACCGGGTGCGACAAGGACATTCGTCCCGGCCAAGGCGGGTCCGACGACCCTAGGCAGCGGGATGTGCGCCCCTGACCACTGACGGTTACGAAATCTAGACTCGGTAATAAGGATAAAAGCCAGTGTAGGGAGAAGAAGATGCCAGGGATCATCGTCGGTGTCGACGGGTCAGGCCATTCTCGCCGTGCCCTGGAATGGGCCGTCAGCGAGGCCGCGACGCGCCAAGCGCCACTCACCGTAATCACCGTCCAGCAGGCCGTAGCGGGCTACTGGGGCGGGCCGGTCCCGTACGCCGGGGACTCGGGGCTCACCGACCAGGCGCGCAAGGAAGTACAGAAGATGACAGATGACGTCCTCGACGAGTTCGACGCGGGATCTCGGCCGCCGTCGGTCACCGTCCAGGCGGTAAGCGGCCTGCCCGCCGAGGTGCTCCTCGCCGCCGCGCAGGACGCGGACATGCTCATCGTCGGGGCCCGCGGCGCCGGCGGGTTCAAGCGGCTCCTGCTCGGGTCGGTCGGCACCCACGTCACTCACCACGCCCACTGCCCCGTGGTGATCATCCCCGCCGACAAGACCTGACAGCATCCCGGCCAGGAGGCAACAGCCATGAGCTCCACCGTCAAGGACGTCATGAGCACCCACGTGATGGCGGTCCGGCCGAACGCGGGGTACAAGGAGATGGCGGCCATGCTGCGCGAGCAGCGGGTCAGCGCTTTCCCCGTCATCGATGACGACAACAAGGTCATCGGGGTCGTCTCAGAGAGCGACCTGCTGGTCAAGGCGGCCCTGGAGGGGACGGTACCGGGAGTGCTGCGCGGCCTGACCCAGCGGCACGTGCGCTCGCAGGTGACCGGGCTCACCGCGGCGGACCTCATGTCACGGCCGGCCGTGACCATCGGCCCCGACGAGCCGGTCAGCCACGCGGCCCGGCTGATGTACAACAAGCGGGTCAAGCGGCTGCCGGTCGTCAGTGAGGACGGGACGCTGATCGGCATCGTGACCCGCTCCGACGTGCTGAGCGTGTACCGCAGGCCGGACGCGGCGATCGAGCGTGAGGTTAGCCAGGACCTGATCCTCGGTACCTTCTGCTGCGACCCGGCCAGGTTCGACGTCACCGTCAAGGACGGCGTGCTCACCCTCAGGGGAACGCCGGAAACGACCGTGACCGGCCATGACATCGTCGCCGCCGCCCGGCATGTGGAGGGCGTCGTCGCCGTCCGCGACCGGCTCATGTACCCGCTGGTCACGACGGCCCACTCCGACCCGCCGCCGGACTAACCGGAACACGGTGGAACCTGCAACCGTTCCTCTTATGTAGCTCGATCTTGATTGTTCGGTCGGGTTCAGGCGGAAGAATGGGTGCTATGTACTCGGATATGGCTTACCGCGGTTACGCGGCGCCGGGGCGGACGGCGACGCTGTTCGGGCAGACCATGGGGCTTGTCGCCCTGACGGCCGGGTTCTTCGCCGCCGGGGCCTACGCGGGGCGGAACCTGTCGCAGGGCGCGGTGATCGTCTCGTGGATCGCCGCCTTCGTGGTGCTGATGATCATGAACTTCGCGGCGCGGCGGTCCCCGGCGGCCGCGACGGTGCTCCTGGTGATCTTCGGCGTGCTGATGGGCGCGGCATCGGCGCCGACGCTGGTCTGGTACGCCACCACCGAGCCGGCGATCTTGTGGCAGGCCGGCGGGGCGACCGCGCTGTTCATCGGCGCGTTCGGCGCCTTCGGCTACCTGACGCAGCGGGACCTGTCGGCGTGGCGGCGGTTCTCGTTCATCGGGCTGATCGCGTTGCTGCTTGCCGGGATCGTGCTGATCTTCGTGCGCATCCCGCACGCGTCGCTGATCTACGCGGTGCTCGGGCTGGTGATCTTCGCCGGGCTGACGGCCGCCGACTTCCAGCGGCTGCGCCGCTCCCAGGGGCTCGACTCGGCGCCGCTGATCGCCGCGTCGATCTTCCTGGACGTCCTGAACGTGTTCTGGTTCTTCCTGCGGATCTTCTCCGGCTCGCGAGACTAGGTCGTGCCCGTCAGGCGCCGTGGAGGTAGGTGACGTGGAGTCCAGGCAGGCGCCGGATCCCTCGTCCTCGGTCTACGAGCTGTGGTTCATCGGGTCGGCCGGGGTGCGGCCCGCGGGTCTGGTGCCGACCCCTGACGGCGCGGACGCCGTCCTCGTACTCGCGTCCGGGCTTTCCTCGGGCGACGCGATCGGCGTCACGGTGGAGCCGGCGGGCGGCACCGACGCGCCCACCACCACGCCCATCGTGGTGCTCACTCGCCTTCGGCGAGGGCGGGGTAGACGGCGGCGTAGAGGGTCTTGGTGACGGTACGGCGCTCGCGCACCAGCGAGTGGGTGCGCGGGCCGCCGGCCGCCGGGCTGATCTCGATCTCATGGCCGTGCAGGTCCGGCGGCGCCTCCAGGATGAGGGCACCGACGCTCATCCCGAGCTCGAGGATGACGCTGCCAGGCCCCGACGTGCCGTGCATGTGCCCGGTCATCGGTTCAGCTCGGGGTGGAGAAGCCGCTGTACGGCACGCCGAGGTAGGGGAAACCGCTGAGGTAACCGGACGGCACGCTCGCGTTCGTCAGGCCGTCGGTGACCTTTCCTGCTGCCGCGTCGGGCGTGAAGGACTTGTCGACGAGCGGCACCGGGATGCCGGTCATCAAGATGGCCTCCAGGTCGGCGCGCGGCGTCTTCGCGGCGACCAGCTTGGCCAGGTTCGAGAACACGCCCGGGTAGAGCGCGGGCAGCAGCCCGGCCAGCTCCGGGTGCAGCACCCGGCTGGCGAACGCCTTGTCGAAGCTCGGCGGCTGCGTGTTCCAGTAGTCCTTCTGGCCCAGCGGGATGAGCACCTCGTTGACCAGCGGGTTGGCCAGCCGCGACACCTGGCGGTACGGGCCGGAGCCGAAGCTTGAGCTCGTCTCGGAGTCCCATACCTGCGCCCGCTGGCGGCTCGCCGTGGTCCACACGCCGACCACCGAGCCCGGGTCGGTGACCTTGCCGTGCGGGACGTGGCCGACCAGCCGGCCGGTCGGCACCTGGATCGCGATCGAGTGCACGTTCAGCTGCGCCGTGGCGTTGACGCCGGCCGCGGAACCGCTGAAGACGTTCATGCCGTACTGGGCGTGCAGGTTCTCGAACGGGCGCAGGTCGCCCAGGTCGAAGATCGCGCCGAGGTCCACGTAGAAGCCCTCGGCCCGCTGCCCGGCGAACACCCGGATGCGGCCGTCAAGCTCGTGCACCGCGGCCTGCGCGAGCGCCGGGTAGTTGGGGGTGGACAGCGGGCCGATGTTGCACGGCGGGCAGGACAGGCCCTCCGCTAGGACGGTGCTCCCGTCGGCGGTGACGCGGGTGACGCTGCAGGTCTGCCGCCTGTTCCAGTTCTTGCTGTTCAGGGCCGTGATCGGGCCGGTGTTGTACAGGAACGTGTCCGGGTCGGCCAGCGCGGTGCTGAACCGGAACTGGTAGGTGACGTCCGGCTCGGCGTCGCCGTTGTTGTCGACGTGGATCTCGTACAGCACGTCATCGCCGAAGGCGTAGAAGTTCGGGCCGCCGGCCGGGCCCTCGAGCGGGATGTAGTTCGCGATTAGTGTGACGGTGCCCGGGCGGTCCGGGCTGACGAACGCGTAACCGATCTGGGCCGGACCGATCTGGGCCGGACCGATCTGGGGGAAGCTGAGTAGGCATGACGTCCTTTCCTGGCCGTCTCTGAACTGCCGTGACGTCGCGTATTCGACGCACGGCAGGCCGCGGATTGGTCGCCGGCCGCGTCTTGATCAAACCGTTACCCGCGGATCGGGCCGTAGTGTTAACTGCCCGTTAAGGCGCATATGTCGGCCTCGTACACTGCTTCGGTGACTGCTGGCGAGATCATCACCGACGACCCGCGCAGGCCCGAGGTGCGGGCCGTACTCGAGCGCCACCTGGCGTTCTGCCTGGGCGAGACGCCGCCCGAGCACAGCTTCGCGCTCGACGTGGACGGACTGCTCGACCCGCAGGTGACGTTCGTCAGCTACCGGGACGGCGACATGGTGCTCGGCGTGGCGGCGATCAAGGAGCTCGACGCGGCGGACGTCGAAGTCAAGTCGATGCACACCACCGCCGAGGCCCGCGGCCGCGGCGTGGGCCGGGCGCTGCTTGCCCACCTGCTCGACACCGCGCGGGAGCGCGGCTACCGGCGGGTGCTGCTCGAGACCGGGACGACGCCGGGGTTCGCCGCGGCGCGCGCACTGTACGAGTCGGCCGGGTTCGTCCCCACCGGGCCGTTCGCCGGCTACCCGGAGACCGGCGACAACTGCTTCTACGCCCGGACGCTTTAAGGCCGCCGCCAGTCGCAGGCGTAAGCGGCGTGCCGAGGCCAGTGAGAGCTGTGCGGCACTCGTTAGCGTCGCCTCAGGCCCACGGGAGGGAACATGACGAGCATGACGCTGCCCGCCCCCACGCTGCACACCGCTCGCCTCCGGCTCCGTCCCTTCGACGACGCGGACGCGGACGACCTCTTCGCGCTGCACAGCAGCGCCTACGTGCTGCGCTACTGGGACGCGCCGCCGTGGAGCGAACGCGGGCGCGCCGGGCGTTTCGTCACGGCTTGCCGGCAGATGGCGCAGGAGGGCACCGGGGCGAGGCTGGCCGTGGATCGTGCCTCCGACGGGGCGTTCATCGGCTGGTGCGGCCTGAGCCGCTGGAATCCGGACTACCGGAGCGCGTCGCTTGGCTACTGCTACGGCGATGCGGCGTGGGGCCACGGCTACGCGACGGAGGCCGCGCGCGCCTTGCTGCGGTGGGCATTCGACACACTCGACCTCAATCGCGTCCAGGCCGAGACCGATACGCGCAACGTGGCATCTGCGCGCGTGCTGGAGAAGCTCGGCTTCGCTCGCGAAGGGACGTTGCGAGAAGACTGCGTCGTGAACGGCGAGGTCTCCGACTCGTGGGTCTACGGGCTGCTCAGGCGGGAATGGCGGCCGCCGCCCGAGCCCGTTCCCGCCCGCTGAGTCCCCACTCCCTTCCTGGCCTCGATAACGATGAACGGCGGAACGGACGCCTCGTCGGTGGACCAGGCGGACGAATCACCCGGCCGGGGATAGGCGATCGTGGTGACCGTCAGCCCGGCTCGCTCGACCGGGCCCACGTAGTCACGTTCAGTCCAGTAGGTGTCCTCTCGGCAGCCGAGAGGGCTGCCAGAGGGACCTGTGGACCCAGGCCCGCGAGAACGCGAGAGCACGCTGACCGGCCAGGGCCGCCGCCGATCACGTGGGGCATCTTCAACGTGCCCGAGCAGCAGCTCGGCGATCTCGCGGGACTCACATCCGGGTGTGCGGGAACTCGGCGGAGCGCCGCTGGAACGAAAGAATCTTGGGATTGCGGATCACGCCGTCGCGGATCTCGGTCGCCCGGCGGATGGTCTGGTCGCGGTCCCAGGCGTCGGGCCCGTCCATCACGGTACGCAGGTGCGGGATCAGCGCCTCGCTGATTTCCCAGGTGGCGGAGTTCCATAGGTAGGACGGGCTGTGGTCGACCCCGTAATAGCGCATTGCCTCGCCTACCGTGAACATCGGCTCGGCGAACGAGGTGGGCCGCGCCCACTCGAAACCCATGCCCTCGTCGCAGGACACATCGACGAACAGGCTGCCAGGCGCGAACAATCGCAGCTCGTCACGGGTGACAAACATCAGTGGCGCGTCGGTGTCCTGCAGCACGCAGTTGACGACGATGTCGTGCCGGGCGAGGAACTCCGCGATCGGCACCGGGCCGCCCGGCGTCAGCACCAGGATCCGGGCCGGGTCTTCAGCGGCGGGCTCGAAATGGACCATGCGGACCGACGGGATGGGCGAGGCGACGGCAGGCACGTTACGGTGGGTCAGCACGGTCACGTCGGAGATGCCAAGCGCCGTCAGCGCGGTGACGGCCCCGCGGGCGGTCGCGCCGAAGCTGATCACGGCGGCCCGGAAGCGCGGCCCGTACGCCCCGGTCGTGCCCAGCAGCTGCAGGGAATGCAGCACCGAGCAGTAGCCCGCGAGTTCGTTGTTCATGTGGAAGACGTGCACGTCAAAGCTGCCGTCGGGCTTCCAGTAGTTCATTGCCTCCCAGGCGATCAGGGTCAGCCGGCGGTCGATGCCCAGCTGGGTGGCGGCGTAGTCCTGGACGCAGTGCGGCCAGCCCCACAGCACCTGGCCCTCCCGCAGTGCAGCGATGTCGTGCTCGGTGGGCTTGGGCAGCACGATCACGTCGCATTCCGTGATGAGCTGCTGCCGCGAACGCACGCCGGCCACCATCGGGGCGAGCTGCGCGTCAGCCATGCCGAACCGCTCGCCGTAGCCGTGCTCGAGGAAGATCCGCGCTCGCAGGTCCGGTTCGATCCGGTCCAGATGCAGCGGGTGGATCGGCAGCCGGTGCTCGTTCTCCTTGCGGGAGGTCCCGCATACGCCGAGGCTTAGTTGTTCCATCAGCACTCCCGAATCCTCCGCTGGGCGCAACCGGTACCTGACCACAATGCCGTGGCGCCCCGGGCAGCGCCACCAGCGTTGCCGGAGCCCGCGCCCTTTTCTCCTGGCGGCGGAGGCCGGCAAGGTGCTGCTCGGGCCAGGTCCGGCTCCGGGAGCACCGCCAGCAGTTCTGCCGGGTCGTTAGCGGTGCCGCTTGGCATCGATCCGGCCGGCTTCTGCCATCCGGGCCAGGCCCTCACCGCCCGAGGTCGCGGCGGCGGCGAACGACCGCTGCTCGGCAGCCGCGTCCTGGTAGGCGGCGTCTGCGGCTGCGCGGTCGGTGGCGGCAAGCTGATCGCCGTAAGCCTCGAGCACGGCGGCTCCCAGGGAAGTGGTCGCATCGGGCCCGTCAGCTACCCCGTAAGGGCCGAGCTGGCCGACCAGCCGCACTGCCTGCGCCAGCTGGCCCGCGGCGCGCAGGTCCCGCACCGCCCGCTCTGCCGCGACAGCACCGGTGACCGGGCTGCCTGCGCCCTTCCCGGCTCCGGGGCCCGGCCCGTCGTTGTCGCAGCTGCTCACGGCGATAACGGCTTCCTGACCGGCATGATGAGGGCATGCAAGTAGTCGCTGGCTCCCTCGCGGCGAGTAGAAGCGCATTGCTCCTTCGTTGCCAGCGATCACGGAAATGGAGCCGGCAGCGTCAGCGGACCGGATCATGGCGTAGCCGCGCAGGCGGTCCGCGTCGCGCGCGACCAGCACTGCGGCCCTGGGAACTGCCAGCCATTGCCGGTACTGGGCGCGGCGCACGCGCCAGGAGTCCGCGGGGTCACGCGCGGCGCCGAGCGCTGCCAGGTGCGGTGCAGCGGCCAGATGGTGGTCCAGCAGCTCCTGCCACAGGCCTTCGAGCCGGTCGATGTCGGCAGGCGGAAGGTCAGCGATGACATGCCCCATAGCCGTGAGCCTAGCCTCAGCACGCCAGCGCCCGGCCTGGCAGACCTGCGAGCTGGCCAGGGCAGGCATGGCTACGGTACCGCCTCTCATGGCCAGCCGTCTCTTTATGCGGTGGCGCGCCGCCTTTGGCGGCCAGCAGGTCCGTTGTCAGGGCTTGCCGCATTGCATCGCTCCCGTATCCCGTATCGTGCCCTGAAGACAGCTTGCCCACCGGGTGGGAGGTCAGGGCTGCCCCGTCTGCGCCCGGTCGCCCCAAAGGTATGTGAGGGTTGCGTGCTGCTGCCCGGCGCGCAGATGTGAAAGGCTCGGGGCGGGCGTCAAGCACGCTGAACGAGCGGTCCGGCCGAGACGGCGTTGATATCTGGAGAGAGCGCACGTAGCGCGAGAAGGGAGACGGAAGGTGATCAGGGGAATGCTCATCACCATCGGCGCGCTGCTGGCCGTCGCCGGGACCGTGTTCGCGCTTCAGGGGTTCGGCGTGCTGGGCGGAAGCGTGATGTCCGGCAGCCATTTCTGGGCAGCGGCCGGACCACTGATCGCCCTTGCCGGCTTGGTGATCCTGGGGGCAGGTGCTCGCCGCCCAGCCGCGCGCCGCCGGTCCTGACTGCCGGTGTGACCGGGCCCGCCACCGGCCCGGCATCCTGGAAGCGCAGAACAGGCTGTTCGGCGCGCTGCGCGTTGTCCGCCCGAAAGCCGGTTTGCGGCCCGTCCCTTTTCCTGTGCCGCCGCTGCGGCTACTATCGGCTTAGCGGCGAGCGCGCTCGCCCGCTCCGAACCGGGAGACCACCCACGCTGGTCCCGGTGACGAGGACAAGGGTCACCGACTCGCGCGAGATAGCCGGGCACACTCGTCTTGTCGCGGCGGGGTGCGTGGGGCCTTGCTGAGAGAGAACTCCGATGACAAGGGACCGCGCCCGCAAGCAGTCGATCCGCGCGAGGATGACCGCCAGCGGAGAGCCCTATAGCGTGGCCGCGCGCAAGCTCGCCGGCGACGCTGAACCTGGCGATGCCGCAGCCGTCTCCGTACTCCGTGACCGTATAGATGCGACGTTGGCCGCTCCGAACGCGCGGATCCACGTTCGTTCTGAAACGAACCTCGGAACCCGCAGGGACCTGCCCGCGAGACTCGCCCGGTTTACCAGCGCTCTTGCAGGGAGGCGCATGGCGCCAGGCATGCGGGCATCCACTACCGGCGGCCTGCTGGGAGCAGGTTTCAGCGAACCGCCGGCGGGCCGGTACCAGATTTACTGGGGCGGCGGATATGCCACGGTCGTCACCGGCGGCCGGCAATTCTTCGGGCGACCCGGCGAGCCTGTCGAGGAGCATCCCACGACAGACAGCGACGCCTGGGAGGATTCGCTCCTGGAACCGCTGGAAGACATGCGCGGCGCGGCCAGCGCCCGGTTCAGCGGCGAGGATATCGTCCGGGCTACGCCATGTCAGATGATCACCGCCGTGACAGGCTCACGCGAGTTCACGGTCTGGGTAGACGACGTCTACATCAGGCGGATCAGGGAGAAAACCGCATGGCCAAGCCTCCTGGGGAAGATCAAGGCAGAAGTGACATTTGAGCTGTGGGACTTCGGCGCTGCCGAGGCGCTCGACTGGTCCAGGTTCCCGGGCCCCCGGTAAGTGCCCAGCCCTCGGGATGGCGTCCTCCGCGCGGACACAGGACTGATATTAGCGGCCAGAATTGGCTATCTTGCGCGGGGTTCCTGCGGCGGATTCACGATCGACAAAGGGACAATAGTCGGCAGGGAAGACTGAGCTTTGCAGTCGGTCTCGTCGTGTCACCGCGCGAGGTGGGCGACCCAGATTTCCTCCACCGGCCACCGGCGTGCCCAGTCTGCGGTCGCCAGCTGGTAGTAGGGGTGGTCGGTGGCATCGGGCGGGGCGTAGATCTCGCGCAGGTCGTCGATGGCGAAGCCGCTGGCCCGCAATGTCGCGATCCATTCCCCGTGGCCGGGATGGAACTCCACGCCGCCCTCGGCGGTGACCAGCCGGCGCGTCTCCCGCTGCGGGCGGAGCAGTTCCCGGCGGGCGGGCCCGGGCGGTTCCGGACTGCACACGGCGGCCAGGACGCTGATGGTGTGGAATACCAGCCGCCCGCCGGGCCGCAGCAGCCGGGCTGCCTCGGGAACCCAGCGGGCCGGATCGCACCACAAGCTGGCGCCGCACTCCGATATGGCCAGGTCGAAGCTGCCGGACGGCAGCGGGACATCGCCCGCGTCCGCCTCGATGAGCGGGAAGAAGATGCCGGAGCGCTGCTGGCAGCGCCGCGCGGTGGCGAGCTGGGCCGGGGTGAGGTCGACCCCGGCCGGCCGGGCTCCCCGCCTGGCCAGCCAGGCGGAGAAGTACGCGGTCCCGCAGCCGAGCTCGACCACGTCCAGGCCGGCGACGTCACCGAGCACGCCGAGCTGCCGCTCGGGCACGTTGAAGATGCCCCAGGTGATGTCCTCGGCGGCCCAGGCCCGGTCAGCGTGCTCATCGCCGTACTCGCGGTTGGCCTGGGTCCACAGGTCCCGGTTGGCAGCCGTCTCGGCTGCCATATCCCTAGCGTCAGCCATCCTGCCCCGCCAATCACGACGCCCGGTGCATGCCGGCATCCCAACTTTGAACGAAGCCGATGCGCGGCCACTCACACACTCACACTGAGTGAGCCATCCGGACAAGAGCCAGGCGCCGGAACTGCCGATATGTACTCTTCAGGTAGCTGCAAGAACCATGCCGAAGTGCAGCGCGAAGGGCAGCAGCTGGCCAGCCAGAGCATTCTGGCCCTGGTCGGTGGCGAGTTGGCGCAGGTCGCGCTGGAAGCGCCGGATCCGCATGGCCAGCCGCTCCCCTGCGTCGGTGCGCTGACCATGGTGGAACCTGTGCAGCCAGCCGTTGCTGACAGCGTCGTGCACGATCTCTTCCCGCGCACGGGACAGGACCTGCGCCATCCGCGGAGTTAGCGACTGGATGGTTGCCGGCTGGGCACCGTCGGACGCCGCGCTCAGCAACGTTCTCTCATGCGACAGCAGGGTGGCTCGCTGCTGCGCGGTTGCTTCTGGACGCAGCAGCCATCCGGCCTGGTCGCCCTCATACTCCTCGACGGCCAGCATGCCGCGCGCGGACAAGTCGATGAGGGTCGCGGCGATGTCCCCGATGATCACGCGCCCGAGCAGCACCACGCCGAGCTGTCCGGGCCGGATCCCGTCGGGCGGGACTGGTATGGCACCGTCTGGCATGCCGGAATGCTAACCGACCTGGAACAGTCAAGCCATATGCCAGCGCAGTATGCCAAATGCCCCATCTAAGATCTCCGGTCGAAGCTCGCAGGTAATGATCGTTACGGAGCCAGAGCTGGTGCAGGGGACCGGGGCATCACAATGCGCAGGAACCCGCAGCTCACCGCGGCTGTCAGTGCCTTCTTCTCGCGCCGGCGCCGCTATGGGATTCGGCCTTAACATGGATGCAGCGGCGGCAGGAGTGGCATGCAGTTCATCGAATCGAGCATGATCGGGCTTCGATCGGCGGTTACCACCTTTACCCGCCAGGCGACGCCATTGAGGTTCGTTCTCTTCCCGATGGTGCACGTGGGAGAGCAGCAGTTCTACGACGAAGTCGCGGCCCGTGCCCGGTTGTGCCAGGTTATCGTGGCCGAGGGTACTCCCTCTCAGTTCGTGCCCGCGCAGGAATGGATGGCGCGGCAGCGCCGGGGTCCCTTCGTCGACCAGGTGGCCGCGCTGCGGCTGGAGAGCCTGGGCGTGCCGGTGTGCTGGGAGGCGGCGCCGGATGACCGGCCGAAAAACGAGCCGGGCAGCCGGCGTAATCCCCGAACAGGCAAGCGGGATGGGTACAGGTCCGGTAACCGGCCGAAATCGCCCGCCGAGGACCTCATGTCCCGCGTGACGGATGTTGCCGGGGCCGTCACCCTCGGGCTCGCGAGAAAGTTCATCGACCCCAGGATCCTGGGTAGCGTCGACCAGGCGGAAACCTACGACGAGAGCGCGGGAAACCTGACCGGGGGCTGGTTCGACCGGAACTTTGAATACAACGTCAGGACCATACGAGATGCGCGCCTGATGGTCAGGCTGGATGAGATGCACCGCGATCGCGCCGCCGAGCCGGCCAGCGTGGGCGTTGTATTCGGCGCGGCCCATATGCCGGCGGCCGCCGCCCATCTTTGCGGCAAGCTCGGCTACATCGCGGCGGACTCCGAATGGCTTACCGTCGCCCACGGCAGGTCCTGAGCCGACGCCGTCACCCCGGCACCCCGGCATCACAGCCGCCGGCCCACTCCGAGATGGCGTCCGCCAAGCCCGGATACCCTTCATCACGCTAACTGGCCGTTCACTGACCTGAGCCAACTCAGCTGGCCACCCATCCCAACGACTCCTTCGCCAGCCTTCCGCTGACTCGTGGCGCTGACGGACGAGCTCAGCGCGCAAGGCGATCGGGCTACACGGAATACAGATCCGGAACTTCTGCGCGTACGCGCCACGTTCCGCAGCCCGAGCGTCGGCCATAAATATTAAGCGTTATGGGCGACTTGTGATCTGGCTGGCGGATCGTGGCCTGGCGTGGCCAAGGCTCAGCTTGCGCCGGTTCGGCGTTAGGGCTGCGGGAGGGCCAGTGCCCGGTGCCAGTACCCGGTGACCGACCGGCGGAGCCGTTCTGTGTCGACGGCCGGGGAGTCGACTAGGCGCTGCAGTCCGATCCCGCGGAGCTGCGCGAGGACGGCGACCGCGACGTCCTCGGCGGTAGCGTCTGGGCGGATGGTGCCGTCGGTGATCCCGGCGGCGATGTCCTGGCGCAGGTCGGAGCGGAATGCCTCGTCCCGCTCACGGAAGATCGCGGCCAGGTCTGCCGCCGTGGCGGCCTCGGCCCACAGGAGCAGGAAGGCCCGGTTGGGCATCCGCAGCTGGCCGAGCGCCCCGATGTAGCCGTCGATCAGCCGCAGGAGCCGGCCGAGGCCGGGCGGCGCGCCGTCGAGCCCGGGCACGAACCCGCTCTGGGTCGCGTGGGCCAGGCGCTGCAGGAGCGCCTGCCTGGACCCGAAGTAGTGGGTGGCGAGCCCGCGGCTGTACCCGGCCCGCTCGCCGACGCGGGCCAGCGTCAGCGAGTGGACCCCCTCCTCGATGACTAGTTCGGCGGCGGCGTTGAGCAGGGCGGTCTCGGCCTGGTCGCGGCGCTGCTGCTGGGTGCGGCGTGGGGTGGTCATGGGCATGAGGCTATAACATACTTGCCGGCCAGCCGGCAAGTATATCAGGCTGGCCGCGAGTGCTCAGCGTCGCGCCGCGGTGATGGCTGCCATCCGGGCGCCGAGTCGGCTCCCGGGCATGGATCCGCGGACGTCTCGCACTGCATCGCGTGATCGGTGCCGTCTTGCGGGACGCGCACACTTCCGCCTGATATGCAGCGCTATGAGACCCATGGCTCTCATCAGATGAACGCGCAGATCGGGTCGATCGGGCATCGCGGGCCGGGGTCGACACGGTAGCGATGAGCA
>CAWERB010000025.1:0-42105 GCA_963811335.1 uncultured Actinomycetota bacterium
CCGCGCTGTCTCGCGTTCAGCGAGGCGATGGTGGCCGGGGGGCTGAAGTGCCCGGTGGTGGCGGATCTTCGGTCTGACATCTGGCTCAAGCTGCTCGGGAACGTGGCGTTCAATCCCGTCAGCGTCCTTACCCGGGCCACGATGGGGGCGATCGCGGAGCATCCGGGGACGCGGGAGCTGGTGCTTGAGCATGATGCGCGAGGCTCTTGCGGTTGCGGAGCGGCTCGGGAGCGCGCCCAGGATCTCGGTCGAGCGCCGCTTCGAGGGAGCGGCGAAGGTCGGCGACCACAAGACGTCGATGCTGATGGACTTCGAGGCGGGCAAGCCACTGGAGACGGACGTCCTGCTGGCGGCGCCGGTTGAGCTGGCCCGGCTGGTCGGCGTGCCGGCCCCGACGCTGGAACTGGTCCATGCTCTCGTTGACCTGCTGACGCGGCCCGCGGCTGAGGTCGGGTAGAACTCATTATGCGGCCGGGGCCCGCGACAATAAGGGACGGCGCGTATTAGCTACTCATAAGGTGGGCTGCATGCGGGTTGCGGATATCTCCAGGGACGAGACGGCCCAGCGGGCCGCGCTGCTTCGAGTGGATTCCTACGACGTCGAGCTTGACCTGACTGGCGGGGCGGAGAGCTTCCGCTCGACCTCGGTGATCGCCTTCGACTGCGCCCAGCCCGGCGCGGCCAGCTACGCTGACCTGATCGCCGAGCGGGTGCTTGAGATCACGCTGAACGGCGCGTCCCTTGACCCCGCCGCTTATGAGAAGGGACGGATCGCGCTGACCGGGCTGGCGGCTCGCAACGAGCTGCGGGTCGTCGCTGACTGCGGCTTCGCCGGGGACGGTTCCGGAATGATGCGGACGCAGGACAGCGCCGACGGCCGGGTCTACCTGTCCACCCAGTTCGAGGCCGCCGGCGCCCGCAAGGTCTTCGCCTGCTTCGAGCAGCCCGACCTGAAGGCCGCGTTCACCTTCCACGTCAAGGTGCCCGAGCCCTGCATCGTGGTGTCGAACCAGCAGGCGTTGCCGACGGAGCCGCCGCCGGCGGCAGCGCCGTGTGGCATTTCCCGGCGACGCCGCGGATCTCCACCTACCTGACCGCCATCTGCGTCGGCGAGTACCACGTGGTCAGGGACTCGCACACCACGCCGTCCGGCCAGGTGATCCCGCTGGGCGTGGCTTGCCGCCGGTCGCTCGCGGAGTCCCTCGACGCTGACGAGATCTTCGCTATCACCAGGGCGGGCCTGGACTACTTCACCGGGCTGTTCGCGGCGGGCTACCCGTTCGACAAGTATGACCAGGTGTTCGTGACCGACAGCCCGGGCGCGATGGAGAACCCCGGCTGCGTCACGATCACCGAGCAGATGCTGTTCCGGTCCAAGGTCACCGACACGGTGCGCGAGGTGCGGGCGGACATCATCCTGCACGAGATGGCGCACATGTGGTTCGGCAACCTGGTCACGATGACGTGGTGGGACGACCTGTGGCTGAACGAGTCGTTCGCCGAGATGTGCGCCACCCAGGCCAGCGCCGAGGCGACCAGGTTCACCGACGCGTGGACCACGTTCTGCGGCGGCCGCAAGGCCTGGGGATACGGCCAGGACCAGCAGCCCTCGACCCACCCGATCGCCGCGGAAGCCTCGACGCTCGGCGTCGCCGAGTCCAACTTCGACGGGATCAGCTACGCCAAGGGCGCGGCGGTGCTCAAGCAGCTCGTGGCCTACCTGGGCCGGGACAACTTCTTCGCCGGGATCCGGGCCTACCTGGCCGGGCACGCCTGGGGCAACGCCACCCTGGCCGACCTGCTTCGGGCGCTTGAGGCGAGCTCGGGCAAGTCCCTGGGCGACTGGTCGAAGGCCTGGCTGCAGACCGCCGGGCCGAACACGCTGCGCAGCGAGTTCACTTGCGACATGGGCCGCTTCACCGACTTCGCCGTGCTGCAGGAGGCGCCGGCCGAGCACCCGGTGCTGCGGCCGCACTACATCGCGATCGGGCTGTACAACCGGGACGACAGTGACACCGGCGGGGGCGCGCTGGTGCGCACGCACCGGGTCGAGGTCGAGGTGGCGGGCGCGCGGACGCCGGTGCCTGAACTCGCCGGCCTGCCGCAGCCGGACCTGGTGCTGCTCAACGACGATGACCTCGGCTACGCGATCGTCCGGTTCGACGAGCGCTCGCTGGGCACGCTGACCACCTCCATCGGGTCGTTCCGCGACGGGCTGGCCCGGACCATCTGCTGGAGCGCGGTGATGGACATGGCGGCCCAGGCCGAGCTGTCGGTGCCCGCCTTCGTGAAAATCGTGGCCGCGGGCATGGGTCATGAGCCGTCGGTTTCCGTGCTGCAGCAGCTGCACCGGGTCACCGCGCAGCGCATAGCGGTCTCGGCCGATCCGGCGTGGGCGCCGGAGGGCAAACGGCAACTCGCGGCGGCGGGCATCGAACTCCTTCGTTCCGCGGAACCGGGCAGCGACCACCAGCTCGCGTGGGCGCAGCTGCTCGGCTGGTCGGCGACCGCCGACGACCAGCTCGACCTGGTGGCCGGGCTGCTGGACGGCAGCCAGCAGGTCGCCGGGCTGAACGTGGACACGGAGCTGCGCTGGACCCTGCTCGTCCGGCTGGTCGCGATGGGGCGCGCCGGGCAGGAGCGGATCGAGGCCGAGCTCGAGCGCGACAACACCAACACCGGGCGCAAGTACGCGGCGGCCTGCCGGGCCGCGATACCCGACGCCGCCCACAAGGCCGAGGCGTGGCGGCTGCTGACCGCGCCGGGCGAGCTCGGCATCGAGGAGACTGTCGCGGTCGGGATGGGGTTCAACCAGGTGGAGCACGCCGCGCTGCTCGCCCCTTACGCGGAGGCCTTCTTCGAGGAGTTCCCCGCGGTCTGGGCGGCGCGCGACGGGATGATCAAGATGGTCCTCGGCACGGCGCTGTTCCCCTATTCCGCCGCCTCGCCGCGGCTGCTCGAGCGGGCGGACGCGTTCGTGGCCGAGCACGGTTCCGATCCTGCGCTGTGCCGGGCGGTGATCGAGGGGCGTGACGTCGCCGCGAAGGCGCTGCGGGCCCGGACACGGCCGGCCTGATTCAGCTCTGGGATCCGGAGCCCACGTTCAGGGCGGTGCTGAGGAAGCCGATCACGCGGGTTTCCCAGGCGCGGGGCTCGGTGGCCAGGCCCTGGGTGTGGCCGGCGTTCGGCACCACCCACACGTGCACGGTGGCGGGTGAGGCGGCCTGGAACCAGTGAGCCGCGACCGGCTCGTGGGCGACGCCGCCGGCGGCGATGATCAGCGCCGGCCGGGGCCCCGCGGCGCGGACGGAATCGGGGATGCTCATCGGGCGCGGGGCGCCGCTGAGCAGCCCGGCGGTGGTGTACTGCACCCAGTCGCTGCCGCGTTGCAGGACCCCGATCAGGTCACGCGGTTGCCAGCCGTGGTCGGCGAGCTGCTGCCCGGTCACGCCTTCGGCGACCACCGCGCGGATCCGCGGGTCAGCCCCCATGGCGGCGAGGGCCTGCTCACCGCCCATGGACTCACCAAGCAGGGCGATCTCGCCGCTGCGGACGCCGGGCTGCCGGGCCAGGAACGACACGGCCGCGGCGGTGTCCCGGCCGCCCCACCAGCCGAAGTCCATCGCGTGCCCGCCGGACAGCCCGTGGCCGCGGGGGTCCGGTAGCAGCACTCCGTAGCCGTGCCTGGCCAGCACCGCCGCCTGGCCAAGCACCGCGGTGCGGGCCGACCCGGCACCGGGCAGCAGCACCACCGCGGCGCCGTTGCGGGCCGGGACGTACCAGGCCGACAGGCCGATCCCGTCGGCGGCGCGGAACGTCACATCGTGGTAGGCGAGCCCGTACCCGGCGGGTGTGGCCGGGCCCAGCGTCCCGGGCGGCTGGTTAGTCGCGATCACCGCCATGGTCAACGGGAACAGCACCAGCTCAAGCAGCACCCACGCCGCCGGGATGGCCAGCAGCCGCCACCAGCCGGGTATCGCCCGGACCAGCGCGACGGCCCCCCAGGCGAGCAGGAACACGCCGGCTATCAGCACCACGGCCGCCAGCAGCGCGGCCGCGTCCACGCCCGCCTTGGCCAGGTGCACGCCGGCCACCCCGGCACCGCCCGCCGTGCCCGCGCTGCCGAGCAGCAGCGCTGCTGTCCCCCGGCCGGCGCGCCCGGCCCGGCGGGTGAACCAGACCGCCAGCGCGGTCAGCGCGAGCGCCACCAGGATCCGGGCCGCCTGGCCGGGCGGGGACCCGTCCAGCCCGAGCAGCGCGGCGAAGGCCGCCCCCTCGGCGGCCATCACCGCCGGAACCACCACCGGTGACCGCAGCCGCCGCACCTGGTCACTGCGGGGTTGCTGCAGTACGCCGGTACCCTTGCCCGCCATCATCCTCACCTCGGAACTGCCACGCTAGACGGCGGCGAGGCCCGCGGCTTCCCTGATCCGGCGGACCTGGTCTTCCGGGTCGTCGGCCTCAATCACGAGTCTGCTGTAGTGCTCGTCCCGGAGGTCGATGCCGATCGCCTTGGCCGGGTGGTGCACGTCCCAGAACACCCACTTGCCGTGGGAATAGAACCGTCCCGCCGCCAGGACGCCGGGAACCTCCGTGCCGATTAGCCGCACCCCGTGCACCCACTTCTGGGCCTCGGCCTGCGCCGGCCCGGCTCCGGTCACGTGGGCAAGCGGGATCTCCAGGCGGCTCTTCAGTGCCCAGAGCCGGTCCGCTCCCCTGATGTCGATGATAAGAGCGTCGCCGCTGATGCTGATTTCGGCTGCCATCGCGGGCTCCTTCCTCCATACTGCGAGGTCAGGATGACTGATGGGCGTCGCCGTGTCATGAGGCGTAAGTCCCGGGTCAGCAGGGCCGAGTGGCGTCGAGTCTCAGGCGCGGGCGGCTGCCGCCGCCCGCAGCACGACGTCTGCCTGCCCGCGAACTGAGCACGAGTAGGGCAGCGGCAGGCACCCGTCAGGTACCGGTTCCGCCGTGCCGTCCGGCCGGCGGGCTTGCTCCACGACCACGGGGAGCTCCGGGCGCTGGCGGCGGATGGCCGTCGCGATGCCCAGCCCCAGGCTCAGCCCGTGCAGCACCACGTCAGCCCGGTCCACCAGGGCGCACCGCTGCCCGCTCAGCAGCGGGCACGCTCCCGGGTCATCGCCCGGCCCGCTGCAGAACGCGACATCCAGCCCCGCGTCATGGAACAAGGAGAAGTCTGAGATCGCCAGGGCCGGCCGGTCGTCCTCGACCAGCAGCCGGGGACGCCGCTCGATCAGGCCGGGCGAGGACCACGTCCTCCTCGGCACACGCTGCTCCATGTGCTCACCTCCGACGCTTTTCCCCTAGTTAGCGCCCCCGTGCGCCCCGCGGCCAGAGCCGTTGGTCCTGACCATGTTCGGCCGCAGGGGGCCGGGGATGACTCCGGCCCCTGCTGAGGTACGCGCCCTACCTGCTGAGGTACGCCTCTAGTGGAAGTCGACCGCCGCGATCCCCTGGGGAGACTGCCCGGTCCCCAGGCCGTCGGACACGGAGCTTAGCTGGGTAAGGCGGCCGCTGCCGCTGCTGATCGCGAACGGCACCACCATCCCGTTGCCCGGAGAAAGCTGGTAGAGGAAGTTGCCGTCCGGGGAGAGCGCCTGGTCGATCGGCGTCACGAGGGGGGTCATCCCCGGCGCTGCGCCGCCGGCGACCGGGGCGTTGAGCGTGAGGGAGCCCGGGCGGTCCGCCGTGTAGCTCGTGACGTCATTGGTCAGGTAGTTGGTGGTGTAGACGTTCTGGCCGCTGACCGTGATCCAGCAGACCGCGATCTGGCCGCTGCCGACCGGCCCGGAGACCGGGGTGAGCGAGCCGTCCGGGTTCAGGTTGAACGGCTGCACCGCGCTGGCGGTGAGCGTCGCACCGGTGCCGAAGACCTCGGTCAGCAGCAGCCGGCCGCCCGTTGTCCACGCGAACGAGAACGGGAACTTGCCCTGGTCCGGCGCGTTCTGCGGCAGCACGTAGGTCGTGGGGCGGCCGCAGTTGGTCACGGTGCCGTCTGACCTGGTGTCATAGACGTCGACCGCGCCGTTGCCCGCGGTCTGGCCGAGGGGGAAGCCGGCCAGCACGGGTCCCTCCTTGGCCACGACGACCAGGTGCTTGCCGTCCGGGCTGAGCCCGATCTGGCCGGGCGCCTCGGTGGCCACGGGCTGCTCGCTGTGGTCCGCGGTGGCCGGGTACGGCGGGTCGAGCGGTCGCGGCGGCGCGGGGAGCACGCACGTTTGCTGGTAGCTGAGGTGGCCGTTGGTGACGGCGAACCGGGCCACCGAGTTGCTCTGCGAGTTGAGCACGTAGACCGTGTCGCCGTTGACGGCCAGGCTCACGGGGTACTGCCCCCGCGAGGGACTGGTGTCGAGCAGGGTGATGCCGCCCGGCTTGACCTTGAACATCGACACCGAGCCGCTACCCGCGTTCACCGCGAAAAGCCGCATCTCCTTCGGGTCGACCGCCAGCGAGTCGTCGGACCCCAGCGGGTCAGTCGCTACTCCGGGGATGGCGCCGGGGCCGGAACCGAGTCCCCCCGTCGCGACACCGGGCCGCGGCGGCAGCAGGGTACCGTCGGCGAGCCGGGGGAAAGTGATGATCTGGTTGCCCGCCCAGGAATTCGACGCGACGTAAACCGCGCCCACGGGCTCAGTGGCCGTACTGCTCGCCCGGGCCGGGGCCGCCAGCGCAGCGCCGGCGGCCAGGGCCACCCCGGCGGTCAGCGCGGCCAGCCTCACGGTCCTGAGGCTGGGACTGCTGTTGCTCCGCGTGTCCATGTTCCGCTCCTTTGGTGCCGCAAATGGACTTGGAGCACTGACGTTAGGAACGCGCAGGCGCACGGGCATCGGGAAGGTTCCCTACCGGCCAGCAGTTTCTGGCGCTACTGACCAGCAGTTTCTGGCGCTGATTCCAGGTCTACGCGATCCCGCTGACCAGGCCGTGTTCCATCGCCCACAGTGCCGCGGCGCCCCGGGAGGAGACCCCGGCCTTGGCGTAGACATGCTGGATGTGATGGTCGGCGGTCTTCACCGAGATCTCCAGCCGGCCGGCGATCTGGCCGGTGGTCAGGCCCCGCGCGGCCAGCCGGAGCACCTCGGCCTCGCGGGCGGTCAGCCCGCCGGGGTAGGACGGCGCCGGCGTCCGCCGGGACCGTCGCGCCTTGCCCTGGCCGGCCGCCTCGAGCACGGCCTCGGTGGCGCGCGCGTCGTACCATCCCGTACGGGCGCGACGCCGGAGTTCCAGCGCGGCGGCGGACGGCGTCAAGGCGGGTTCCGCCGCGTGCTCGGTCGTGAGCGACACGAACGCGTTGGTCACGGCGAGCAGGCCCGCCCACGGGTGGCCGCCCGCAGCGGTCAGCGCCTTGTGGAAGCCTGACCCGTCGGCGTGCTCGTGGTGGGCACAGGCGACGGGGTTGAGCACGGCCAGCGCCTTGGTCCGGCGCAGCACCTGCTCGGTGAGCAGGGTGTGCACCTCGAACCGGTCGTTCTCGGCCCGGGTCAGCGGAGCGGGCTTGTCCAAGATGGTGTTCGGTACGCCGGTCAGCCCGATGTCGTGCACCCAGGCGGCCCGGCGCAGCAGCATCGCGGCGTCGGCGTCAAGGCCGGCCTGCCGCGCGGCGCCGTAGACCAGGTCCGCGCACCGCCGGCTGAACCCGGCCAGGTAAGGCGACTTGAGGTCGATGAAGTCGGCCACCACGACCAGTGCCTCGTCGAGGGCCTCGCCGGACAGGAGCCGGCCGGGGGCCGGCTGAGGTCGAGGACCGCGTCCCAGGGGTCCAGTTTGGCCAGGCTCTCCAGCCACCTCGCGCCGTGGATGGCGAAGAGGTCGGCGAGCGCGGGGTCGTAGGTGCGGTCGCGCCGGCCGACGACGGCGGCCAGGGCATCGCCCGGGGACATCAGCCGCGCGATCGCCTCCATATCGTGGCTGACGTGCACGACCCGCATCGCCAGCGGTATGTCCTGCCCGGCCACTCCACGGGGCACGCCCAGGCCGTTCCACCGTTCGAAGGTGCAGGCCAGCGCCGCGCGGACCTCGCCGGAGAAACCGAGCCGCTGCGCCAGCAGGTCAGCGACCTCGCACCCCGCGCCGAAGTTGGCGACCGCCCACTCGTGGATGGTCGCCATCACCGCCTTCGCGACCTGCCCCGGGTCCTGGTCCGGACGGGCCGCGCTGGCTAGGGCGATCACATCGCCGGCCACCTCGGCCGGGTTGGCGGAATCATGCACGAGCGTGCGCGCCCGGGCCGCGATCTCGTCGCCGAGGTACGCCGCGACCTCGTGCGCGTGGCCGGTGCAGCCGAGGTAGCGCAGCAGCGCGGTCCAGTAGATGGTCTCTTTCAGCCCGGCGTCGTACCCGGCCTCCTCGGCCATCCAGGTAGCCAGCAGGCACGAGCGGAGCTGCGACTCCAGCGGCTGGCCGAACGCGTTGTCCTGGGCGAGGGCGAACGTCGCGACCAGTTCACCGAGCCTGAGCGCAGGGGCAGTAGGCACGGGGTCAGGCCAGGGTCGCCCAGAACTCGCGCAGGACGGCCGCCGCCCGGGCGGGGTCCTGCAGCATCCACCAGTGGCCGAGCCCGTCGAGGGCGACGGTGCGGGCCCCGGCTCGCGCGGCGGCCCTGGCGGCCGGGGCCGCGCTCAGGAAAGGGTCCTCGCCGGGGATGATCGCCAGCCCGGGGGCTGGGATGGCCGCGAAGTCCTGGCCCCACTGCCTGCCGACATCCACGGCCGAACGGTACAGGTCGAGGATGCAGTCAGCCATGGTCATGCTGAGCTGCGCCGCCAGGTCAAGGGCGGGCTCCTCGGGCACCCCGAACATCCGGAAGACGCCGGCCCGCTCCTGGACCGGGGCCGCCAGCTGCTGCTCCCAGAAGTCTTCCCCCGCCTGCGGTGTCTGCCAGATCTTGGCGAGGTCGTGCCACTCGAACCCGGGGTCGCCGACGCCGGCGGCATCGGTGACCCAGGACCGGACCAGCTCCGGCCGGGTCGAGACCACACGGACCACGAACCCGCCGCCCCAGTCATGCCCGACGAGATCGACCGGGCCGTCCAGACGCTCGAGCTGTGCCACCAGCCAGGCAGCGTACTCATCCTTCGTCGCGCCGAACCCTTCCGGGCGGACGCCGTCGAACCCTGGCAGCGCCAGGGCCACGCTATCGGGGAGATCGAGCGCGGCCAGCAGGCCGCGCCACACGGCGGGAGTCTCAGGCACTCCATGGACGAAGACGGCGGTCATGGCGCCATCCTGTCACAGCGGTCAAGGCGCCACACGAGGCACTATCGCGACCCTGTTGCCGCAGGCCGATGACTACGTGGTTGCCTGGAGGTCTGCCTGGTGACGTCGTTTCCGCTCGGAGGTCAAGCATGAACGCGAAAGTGGTCTTGGACGGCGCGGGGCGATGAGCGTGCACGCCGATTCCCGCGTGGATGACTACATCGGCGGGCTGCCCGATTGGCAGCAAGCCGTCTGCCAGGAGGTACGCCGGCTGGTGCACGCCGCGGACCCCGACGTCGAGGAAACCGTTAAGCGTTCAGTACGGCCGTACTTCGTCCTGCAGGGCAACGTCTGCGCGCTGCTGGCGGCCAAGGACCACGTCAACGTATTCATCTACGATCCCACCGTTGACGACCCGCACGGCATCATCAACCAGGGCCACGGCAACGCGACCGCCCGGGCCGTCCAGGTCTACCAGGGCGACGCGATCAACCGCCCCGCCCTGCTAGCGATGTTCCGGGCCGTCATCGCCAACAACCGGGCCGGCGGCTGGCGGCGTATCAGGTCGTGACCGCGGGTAGACGTTGCGCATGGTAGCGCCCGAGATCACGTTGACCCACCTGGACGAGCCGCTGTTCGACGGGGCGGACGCGACCAAGCGCGATCTGGTGGATTACCTGGAGGCGGTCGCGGACCGTATCGTCTCGGCGCTGAGCGGCCGGCCGCTGTCGGTGATCCGGGTGCGCGCGGGCCAGCGTCCGTTCATGCAGAAGAACGTGCCGGGCTACGCGCCGCCATGGATCAAGACCGTCTCGATGTGGGCGGAATCCTCCCACCGGGAGGTGCGGTACGCGCTGTGTGAGGACAAGCCGACGCTGATCTGGTTCGCCAACCAGCGCGCGGTGGAGTACCACGTCACGCTCGGCACCGCCGGGCACCCGGATCGGCCCTCCTACCTGGTGCTCGACATCGACCCGCCGGGTGCGGGCGAGTTCGGGCGGGCGGTGGCCGCGGCCAGGCTGGTCCGGGAAGCGCTGTCCGGGGCGGGCCTGGCGGGCGCGGTCAAGACCAGCGGGGCCAAGGGCGTGCACGTCTACGTGCCCGTTCAGGAATCGGTTTCAGCGGACGACGCGGCGGCGGCGACCCGCGCCCTGGCGGAACGGGCCGCGCGGCTGGACCCCGGCCTCGCGACGACCGCGTTCATCAAGGCCGATCGCGGCGGCCTGGTGTTCATCGACTCGACCCGGGCGCACGGCGCGACCGTGGTGGCTGCCTACAGCCCGCGAGCGCGCCCCGGCGTGCCGGTCTCGTTCCCGGTGGCCTGGGATGCGCTGGACGAGGTGTCGCCGCAGGACTTCACGGTGCGGAACGCGGCGCGGCTGCTGGCGGGCGCTGATCCCTGGGCCGCTGCCCTGCCGTCGCCGCAGGCGCTGCCTGAGGACCTCGTTCGCGGAGGGCCGCGCGATCCCGGTCGCCCGGGTACAGGCCATGCACGAGGGCAAGCGCCGGGCCCGCGCCCAGCGCGGCTCGCCTGATGCCGCCGGATGAGAACCGGGGGGTTACCTGCCTTCGGCGATGACTGCGATGCCTTCGGTGTTGTCCGTGCGCAGGTGCCGGATGGCCGCGTATTCCGGCGACTCGTACCAGGCCCTGGCCGCGGATTTGCTGGCGAACCGCAACACGACGGTGACCTGCCGGGCTGATCCTTCAAGAAGCTCGCAGTCGCGGTCGATGACGACGTTCTCGGCGCCGTGGGCTTCCATGACGGGTCCGACCGCAGCGATGTACTGCTTGTACTCGGCCTGGTTGGTGATCGTGTAGTTGGCGATGAAGTACCCAGCCATGACGCCTCCGGTCCGACAGTCTCGGGCGAGCCGATAGCACTGGCTGCCAAGTTACTACGGTGCGCGCGAGCCGGGCGAGGTGCTGGCCGGGTGATCATCCGCTGGTGTCCGGGTCCAGCCTCGCCTGGTGCGGGTAAGCTCGCGGAACCCGGCTGAGGCCAGGAATGCCTGGTAGCCCGCTGGGTCACTGTGGTCGGGATTGCGGGCGTCGGCGTAGGAGTAGTCGAGCAGGTTGTCTACCTGGGCCAGTTCCAGCCAGTCGGCGGCCTGGCCCAGCAGCCAGGTGGCGACGCCGCGGCGCCGGTAACCGCCGGCCACGTGCAAGTTTCCGACGTCGGCCCAGCGGCCGCGGGCAGATAGCCGCTCGCCCTTCTCACGGATCTCCACCTCGATGTACCCGGCGACCTCGCCATCGCGCACCGCCGACAGCCGGGTCCCGTTCATGCCGACCGAACGACGCACGGCCAGGCCTTCGAGCGGCGGCGCAACGGGGCGGGTCAAGCCCGCGACCCGGGCCAGGTAGACGATCTCGCTGGGCCCGGCCTGGCGGAACCCGGCCCGCTCATACAGCGCCGCGACGTGCGGCCACTGCTCGGGCACGCCGTAGACGCCGCACGGCACCGGGAGGTCGCCTTCAGCGACCTGGCCGGTCACCCCCCACCGCCCGAACTGGGCGACGCAGGCGGCGATCAGCTCGCCAGCCGCGCCGGCCGCGGCGGACCAGTACCGGTTCCCGGACGGGGTCTCGCGGCCAGAACACCAGCCACTTGATCTCGCCGGTGCCCCGCAAGGACTCCCCGGCGCGCTCGTCATCGAGGTACCGGAGCAGGTGCGCCGCCGCGACCACCCGGTGCCGTTGCTCGGCGACCAGGGTCACCCGCTCCCCCACCCACGGATCGGTGACCGGCTCACCCGGATCGCGCTCCAGGCTGGCCAGCAGCGCGGCGACCGAGGTTCCCATACCCGGGACCACGGCGCCGGCGTGCGCGTTCACCAGATCGGCGAGCTGGTCACGGTCACCGCGGCGAAACAGGCGGATCTGCACAGCGGGCACGGCGGGCCTCCCTTGACACAAGCGCGAGAACGCGCGGCAACAGGAACCCGCTACCAGTGCGGTACGAGAAAAATCATACCGTCCCAGCCAGCCGGTACCAGCTGGCTCGGACGGCAGGCGCCGCGGAACCGCGCTCGCTACGGCCTGATGCGGCGCCCCGGTGACACGACCCGAAAGGGACCCGCCAGAACCTGCTCAAGATGGTCTCGGTGATGCAGCGCATCCCCGACATGATCGTCGTCCCCGTCCCACGACCAGCGCGCCTACGCCGAGATGGCCCGGCTCCCCAACGCCACCACCGAGGGCCTGCTCCTGTAGGACGCCGTGGCTGGCGCGAGGCTACCCCTGGGGCTAACCCTGGGGCGTCCCGGCGGCACTATTGAGCGTGGGACAGTCCGGGCCGCAGCTGCCGCCAGACGCCGACCTCGTGCGCGACGCGCGGGGCGGCTCCAAGGACGCGCTGGCCGAGCTGCTGGGCAGGCACTGGGGCACCGCGGTGCTGCTGGCCGGGCGGGTTCTCGGCTCGCCGGACCTGGCACGCGACGCCGCGCAGGAGGCCGCGGTGGCGGCCATGACCGACCTGGAGCGGCTGCGCTCGCCGGACCGGTTCGGCGCCTGGTTCTGCGGCATAGCGCTGAACGTGTCCAGGCGGTGGCGGCGGCAGCTTCAGGCGGAGGTGCCCGGGCTGGGGCCGGACCTGGCGTCGGTGTCCGCTGACCCGGCGGAGGCGGCGGAGACCGCCGATACCGCGGCCCGCGTCCGCGGAGCGATCGCCGCGCTGGCCGACGGCCAGCGCGGGGCCGTGCGGCTGTTCTACCTCCAGGGCCTGAGCCACCGCGAGGTGGCCGCCGAACTCGGCATCTCGACCGCGGCGGTCAAGGCGCGGCTGCACCAGGCCCGGGCCGCACTGGCCCCGAGGCCACCGCGCTCGCGCTGGTGCTTGAGTCGGTGGAGACCCCGCGTCCGTTCCCCTACAAGCTGATGGCCGGGCTGGTCGAAGCGGCCGGCTCCCAGATCACCGAGGTGAAGATCACCCGGCTGCTCGAACTCGGTCTTCTACGCCGTCGTCGTCGTGCCGGGGCCGGGCGGACCGCGGGAGGTCGACGCGCGGCCGAGCGACGCCGTGAACCTGGCCGTGACCAGCGGTGTGCCCATCCGGCTGAACCGCTCGCTGTTCAGCGTGGCGACGGCGCCCGACGACGACGAGCGCTCATGGGAGACGGTAGCCGCCACCGCCGATATCGCGGCCGAGGCTCAGCAGCGCAGGCGCGAGGCAGCGCAGCGGTTCGTGCCGCGACCCGGCCTGCCGCTGTAGCGGCACCTATCCGGTGACCGGCGTATGTTTGGGGACTGTGCGGGCGGATGGCGCGGTTTCTGGACAGCCGGGTTTCGGGGAGGTGCTGCGCGGTCATCGCCGCGCGGCGCGGCTGACGCTCGAGCAGCTTGCCGAGGTGTCGGGAGTTGGCGTCCGGACGTTGTCGGACATGGAGCGCGGGCGGAGCAAGGGGCCGCAGCAGCGGACCGTCACCGCCTTGGCGGATGCGCTTGTGCTGGAGGGGGACGCCCGCAAGCAGTTCGTTGAGCTCGCCCGGGACGGGCCGGCTGCGGGACCACTGGACACGCCCGGCTGGCGCGTGTGAGCTGCCGCGGCTGGTTGACGACTTCTCCGGCCGCGCCGCGGAGCTGGCCTGGATGAACGAGCTGGCGTATGCGGGGAGCTCGCCGGGGGCCGCCGTGGTTGGCCTCATCACCAGCTCGGGGGGCATGGGGAAGACTACGCTCGCCGTTCGGGCCGCTTATGAGCTGCGGCCGAGCTTTCCTGGCGGAGTGCTGTTCCTTGACCTGCTTGGCATGTCCCCGCAGCCCATGGCGGCCGATGAGGCGCTGCGGCTGCTGCTTCGCGCCCTCGGCGCAGCGGAGCAGCCGGTCCCGGGTGATGTCCAGGGGCGCGCTTCGCTGTACCGGGCGCTGCTACGGGACAGGCGTGCGCTGATCGTGCTGGACAATGCCGGGTCCGAGGAGCAGGTGCGGCCGCTGCTGCCTGGGGATAGCCCGAGCCGCGTGGTGATCACCGCCCGGCGGCAGCTGGCCGGGCTTGAGGGGGTACGCCGCCTCGTTCTGAAGCCGCTAACATCGCCGGAAGCCAGGCAGCTGCTGACCGGGATCCTCGGCGAGCGCGCCGCCGCCGACGAGGAAACGGCACTTGCCCGGCTCACCGAGTTGTGCGAGGGGCTGCCGCTGGCGCTGCGGATCATCGGGAACCGGCTGGCCAGCCGCCCCGGATGGGACGCCGCCGAGCTCGCCGCCCGGCTGGCGGACGAGGAGCGCCGGCTGGACCAGTTCACGGCCGGCGACCTGAAGGTCGCCAGCGCGTTCGCGACGTCGTACGAGCAGCTCGCTGATCCGGCCCGGCGGATGTTCCGGCGGCTGGCCGTGGTGCCTGGCCGGGACTTCGACGTCGACCTCGCGGCGGCCGCGGGCGGGATGCCGGCCGGGGACGCCTGGGAGGCGCTGGATGAGCTGGTCGACCTCGGGCTGCTGCTTGACAGCGTCGCTGGGCGGTACCGGTTCCATGACCTGGTCCGGTTCTTTGCCCGTGCGCGGCTTGACGAGGAGGAGCCGCCGGACGCGCGCGAGGAACTGGTCCGGCGGGTGACATCGCGGCTGGCGCGGGAGCGGGCCGGCTGAGCTGCGGCTGGCGCCGCGCGGGCTAACCGGGGGGGCGGCGTGGTTATGCGGCGTGGTTGTTCTGCCTGTAACTTCTGCCTGCTGCCCTGCCTGGCCTGGCCGCTTCCCCGCCACTTGACTTTAAGGGCACGGGACGGGCGACGAGGGCCTGTCCCCTTAAGGCAGGAGTGATCATGGCGATCAGGAACATCGTGCTCGTGCACGGGAACTTCGTAGACGGGTCGGGCTGGCAGGGCGTCTACGACCGGCTCACCGCTGACGGCTACCGGGTCGGGGTGGTGCAGACTCCCAACCTGTCGCTGGCCGGCGACGTCGCCGCGACGCGCCAGGTCCTGGCCGGCCTCGGCGGCCCCGCCGTGCTTGTCGGCCACTCCTACGGCGGCGTCGTCATCACTGAGGCAGGCAACCACCCCGACGTCGCCGCGCTCGTCTACATCGCGGCGTTCGCGCCCGACGCGGGCGAGTCGGTCGGGTCGCTGATCGCCAACCCGCCGCCCGGCGCGCCGGTCCCGCCGATCAGGCCGACCGCTGACGGGTTCCTGCTGCTTGACCGGGACGAGTTCGCGGCCTCCTTCGCCGCCGACGTGCCCGCGAAGCTGGCGGCGTTCATGGCCGACTCCCAGTTGCCGTGCGGCCCCGACGCGCTGAACGGCGTGGTCTCCGAGCCGGCCTGGCGGACCAAGCCGTCGTGGTACCTGGTCTGCGCCGATGACCGGATGATCCCGCCGGCCGCCCAGCGCGCCATGGCGGAGCGGGCCAAGGCGGTCGCCAGCGAGACTCCGGCCAGCCACGCTGTTTACGTGTCCCAGCCGGACGTTGTGGCCGCTGTCATCAGGCAGGCCGCCCACGAGCAGTAAGGATCACACGGTGCCGCTGAAGCACTGGGCGGCTGGAGCACCGGCGCGCGATGCGAGCGTCAACTTCCGGCGCCGCCGGTTTCGAGGCGGCCGGGGCGGACGCGCAGGCCGGCGAGGGGCTCGGGGTCTTCGGCCGCGACCGCGGCGGCGCGATCGAGGATCTTGGCCAGCAGGCCGAGCAACTGCACCCGTTCGCCTGGGGTGAGGGCGGACAGGACGCTTTTCTCCAGCATGCGGATGCCGGGAAGAATCTGGTCGGTGACGGCCCGGCCGTCCGGCGTGATCTCAACGAGGACGCTGCGGCGGTCGTCCGGGTTAGGTGCGCGGCGGATCCAGCCGCGGCGCTCGAGCAGGTCGAGGGTGGCGGTCACGGTCGCGGAGGGGATGAGAACCCGGTCGGCGACCTGGGAGGGGGTCAACGGCGCGCCCGCCCCGTCGATCACCGCCAGCGCCGTCGCGGCGGCCTGCGGGATGTCGAGGGTCAGCCGGACCCGACGGTCGAGCTCGCCGAGTAGTGCCTCGCCCGTGCGGCACACGGACGCGTAGGCCTCTGTGCAGGTGCGGTCCGCCTCCGGGTACTCGTCAGCAAAGTCGGCGTCGACCTTGACCAGGCCAAGCGAAGCGGGGAGGGCCGGCCCGGCGGCCCTCCCCCGCCTGCCTGGCGGGCCGGGATCAGACATCCGTGAAGATCTCGATCCGCGGCGCCCCCTCGACCCCGGCGCGCCCCATGCCCTCGCGCAGGGCCGGGTCGTGGGCGAAGCTCTCCGCCTGCCCGACGGTGGGGAATTCGTGCGTGAGGAAAACGTCGTTGTCGTCGCCGGGCAGCTGCATCACCCGCTGCGCGGTGCAGCCGTGCTGCGCGCGCAGCGGCTCGAGGTCGTCGTAGACCTTCCGCCAGGCGGCGTAGTCGCTGACGTGGTGCCGGACGGCAAGTGTGGCGCTCATGTGTGTCCCCTATCACGAGTTGAGGCTGTCTGCCCCCTTAACGGGAGACTAGGCCCGTAGGTGCTTCCAGGTCAAGATATTCGTCTCGGAAATAAATATCTCAAATCCGAAATATACGGCACGCCAGGCGGCGGCCCAGCGGTGGCGGGCGCCGCGAGCCGGGAGCTCACCTTCCTGCGGGCGAGGATCGCGGCCCGCCACGGTGACGCCGCTGCGGCCGCCGCGCTTGTCGCCGAGTGCCTCAAGGCACTGCCCGGCCATCAGGGGTACCTGGAGTTCGCCGCGGAAGTCGGCGCGGAGCTGCCTCCATATGCCCGCAGGCTGCTTTCCGAGCGCGGCGCGATCTTGGGAGAGGACGGCGGGTGACTGCCACCTCGTCCACGTCCGCGGCTACTCCACGAAGAGGTCGCCTGCCTTGTTGACCTTGAGCGCGCGGCGGAACCAGCCGTTCAGGGTGTCCAGGTCGGTGCACGCCTCGATCAGCTCACGCGACTTGTCGTCCACGTCGATGCCGCGCTGCTCGAAGACCACGAGGATGTCTTCGGCCTTGCCGCGGGCCTTGCCGCGGGCCTCGCCTTCGGCGCGGAGCATTTCTGCGGTGGTCACGTACGCCTCCTCTGCGTCCGGGCCGAGCGAGGCGGCCAGAAAGCACGGGCTTCGAGGCCTTCACCCGCAGCGGCTAGATTATCGTAGCTAGCTCGGCTAGATCAACATGACATAGGCGGCTACCTGAACATCAAGTCGGCGGCTAGATGAATATGACCTGCTAGTGTCGCCGTATGGCACCAGTACCACCCTCACCGATCGGGCGCCTCATTCCGCGACATTCCGCCGCCGAGGTCAGGGCAGCGCTGGCCGATACCAGGGTTGTTCTCGTCAACGGCGCCCGGCAGTGCGGAAAGAGCACCCTCGTGGCCCAGATCGGCCAAGAGCGCGGAGCCGAATGGCGGAGCCTGGACCGCGCTGCCACCCGGCAGGCGGCGGCGTATGACCCTACCGAATTCGTCGCCGGCGCTGACTGCATGATCATCGATGAGGTCCAGCGGGTGCCCGACCTGCTGCTCGCGATCAAGGAGACGGTCGACGCCGACCCGCGTCCCGGCAGGTTCCTGCTTACCGGCTCCGCCCGCGTGCTCGGCCTGCGGGGCCTACCGGACGTACTCCCGGGACGGATCGAGACAATCGAGCTCTGGCCCTTGTCGCAAGGAGAGATCGACGGGACGCCCGACACCTTCATCGATGCCGTCTTCGCGCGCGGAGTCGGACTGGCCCACACCTCCGCGCAGGCCCGCGCCGACTACATCGACCGCATCACCCGGGGCGGTTTCCCCGAGTCAATCGCGCGAGTCGGCCGCCGACGCGAAAGATTCCTCGACTCCTACGTCGCCGACATCATCAACCGGGACGTCATCCAGCTGTCGGAGATCGAGCGCGGCCCCGAGATGCGGGCGCTCACCCGGCTGGTCGCGGCCCGCACGGGGCAGCTCCTCATCCCTGGCACGCTGGGAGGTGAGCTGGGCCTGTCGCAGCCAACGGTCAAGCGCTACCTCAGCCTCTTGGAAGAGGTCTTCCTCATCAAGCGCATCCCGGCGTGGTCGCGGAACCTCCGCGCCCGGGCGGTCAGCGCGCCGAAGGTCGCGGTGGTGGATTCCGGGATCGCCGCGAACCTGCTGGAGCTTGACGCCAGCGCCCTGCGACAGCCGACCGGTCACCTGGGCGCCCTGCTCGAAGGATTCGTCGCGATGGAACTGTCTCGCCAGCTCACCTGGTCCAGGCAGCGCGCCGAGCTG
The DNA here is from genome assembly GCA_963811335.1 of uncultured Actinomycetota bacterium. Classification (GTDB taxonomy): domain Bacteria; phylum Actinomycetota; class Actinomycetes; order Streptosporangiales; family Streptosporangiaceae; genus Trebonia. Next base: position 18,392 of record CAWERB010000025.1, read on the forward strand.
TACCACTACCGCACCCGGGACAACGTGGAGGTCGACCTCATCCTGGAAAACCGCCGCGGCCAGGTCGTCGCCATCGAGGTCAAGGCATCCTCCACCGTCAAGGGCGAGGACTTCCGCGGCCTGCGGCACCTCGCCGACCGCCTCGGCGACGACCTGCTCGCCGGGATCGTGCTGTACACGGGCCAGCAGACCCTCCCGTTCGGCCCCAGATTCCGCGCCATGCCCGTCGCCGCGATCTGGGAGGTGTCCCTGGGCGAGAGCGCATGACGACCTGTGCCTCCCTAGTCTCCGACGGCGTGAACCGGGTTGAGGGCCGGGTCGTTGTCTTGGGTGAGTGGTCGAGATCGGGGCGCGACATTGGGTGGCAGCGGTGCGGATCGAGCAGCCGGACGGACCCGCCAGCCGGGCGGACGATGACACCGGCACGCCTGATGCGAACGAGACTCGCGATGCGAACGCCGCGGCCGGCTTCGGTGACGCGGGCCGGTGGTCGGGCGGTGCCCGCCGCTTCGGCCGGGAGCACAAGGCGCACCGCGCCAGAGTGGACGCCGTGTTGCGGGCTCATGCGATCGACCAGGCCTACAACCGGGTCCGGGAGATCGAGCGCAGTACCGTGCCAATCGCCGAGTACGAAGCGCCGGCTCGCCCGTGCTGCCGAGCACCGGGCGGTCGTTGATGTCGCCTACCGTGCCTGCTACCGAGCGGCGACACCCGAGACCGCCGACCGGACGACGGACGATGCCCGGTTCCAGCATGCCGATGCTGATCCGCTGCGTGCGCCTGGATCCGCATCAGAGACCCATCCGGCTGAGCTCAAGGCGACCATGGAGAGGCTCAAGGGCGCAGGCGTTGAGGTAGACATGCGGCATGGCTCAATCCGGCCCCGGCAAGTTGGATGATTTGCCCGGCTGGCGGCATGGGGCCGTATATGGGTTGGGCGGTTTCGGGGGGTTCTGGCAGGCGGATTTTGGCAGGCGGGGGCACGGTTTCCGGAAGATCGGAGGTGCCAACCTGAGCCAACCCCCCGGAAAGAACCGTGCCCGGAGACCCTATCTTCCCTGATCACTGTCCCTGCCCGTGACTATCTCGGCGGCTCTTTCCGCCGGCGGTGCGCCATCCCCGCCGCTGCCTGCGCGAGTGGCTGCTGCTGGTCCCGGACCCGCGCAGGCGGGCCGGGGCGGTGGCACCCGCTGGAGTTCGTGCTGGCCCTCGCGGTGTGCGCGTTCACCGCGGCCGGGCACGACTCGGCCGACTGCGATCGCGGAGTGGGCGCGCAGCTCCTCCCGGGAGACGCTGCTCCTGCTAGGCAGGGGGCCCGACCCGCTGACCGGCCGGGTCTGGCCGCCGAGCGCGCGGACGTTCCGCCGCGTCTTCGCGAAGATCGACGCGGACGCGTTCAACCAGGTCCTGTACGGGTTCCTGGAAGTGATGCCGGCCTCGGTGCCGGAGAGCCTGCCGGAGGTGACACGACGCGAGCAGGAGCAGCGCCGCGCCGCCGCCGAGGCGCGGAAGCCCGCCGTCGCCGCCTGCTGCCGCACGCCGCCGCCGACGGCAAGACCGCACGCGGCGCGGTCCGCCCCGACGGCAGCCGGGTCCACCTGCTGTCGGCCTTCCACGTCGGCGAGCAGCGGACCATGGCCCAGCGCGAGGTGGACGCGAAGACGAACGAGATCCCGGAGCTCCTCCCCCTGCTGGAAGGACTCGGCATCGACGGCATGGTCATCACCATGGACGCCCTGCACGGGCAGCGGGACACCGCCCGCAAGATCGATGGGCTTCGGCGGCTTCTACATCCAGTTCATCAAGGCGAACCAGCCCTCCCTGATGGAGGCCATCGCCGTCCGCCTCACCGGGACCGACGCCGAGTTCGCGGACACCACCTGGACGCAGGAGGGCAAGGGCCGCGGCCGCCGCGAGAAGCGCGCCATCCGCACCGCCCCTGCCGCCGGCATCGACTGGCCAGCCGCGCAGCAGGTCTTCCGCATCCGCCGCGACGCCGGCCCCACGCACGGCCCCTGGGAGTCGAAGGAAACCGCGCTCGGCATCACTAACCTGGCCGCCGGCCTCGCCGGCCCGCAGCACATCGCCACCTACGCCCGCCGGCACTGGGCCGTCGAGAACGAGGAGCATTATGTCCGCGATGTCACGTTCCGGGAAGACGCGCAGAAGACCCGCACTGGCAGCCAGCCCAACGCCCACGCCGGCATCCGCAACCTCGTGACCGGGGCATTCCGGAAGAAAGGCCACGCCAACATCGCCGCCGCCCGCCGCTATTACGGCCGCGACGACCAGCGCATCCTCGCCCTGTACGGATACGCCTAAAACCGGCAGTAGAAGCGAACCATCATCTAACACAAACTTGCCGGGGCCGTGAGTGCCGTGTCGGGTGAGCCTGGGCGTATTATCCTCGACCCTGAGGCTTCCTACGGCGCAGTGCTCCATGAAAGTGTCGCCCGCTGCTTGGACGACAAAACACCACGGCTACCCAGGCCTGCGGTACTGGCTGGAAGACCCGACCGTTACAGCAGCCGGGAATCGAGAGCATAGCGAAGCTGAAATTGACTATGCTAATTCTATCGGCGAAGCCCAGAATAGCCAGCCAGCTTGAGAAGCTAAGAGCAGACCGAATCAGTCAGCTACTGGGTGAGGCTAATGAGTAACCTGCTTGATCCGGACCGGGAGTTCAGAGAGCTGAACATTGATGAGCTTCGGGTCATCGCGACCAGCAATAGCGGATCCGTCCTTCGTCGTGGACGGGCGATGATGGAGTTGGGACGGCGAGCGTCTGGCGACACAGCACTGCTCCGGGAAGTCGCCGACATGATCCGCGCCCATGAGAACACGCAGCTTATGACAGTTGGCACAACCTCCGTCTCTCAGCTTGGAGCTGCAGGGCTCGTGGCTGGCGGGAGCGAGCGGGCGTTGACTTTGGCTTCGGAGTTGGTGGGAGAGTGGCAGCAGGACGCGCAATCGGACTTCGCTTGGCTAATGAGGAGTTCGGGGATCACGTGGCCCTTGGCGTGACGCTCTCGGGTAGAGCTGGTCTAGGCGATCTTGCTGGACCGAGTAAATGTACGGCCCAGGTGCCGCAGTCAGGCGGTAAATTGCCTTCTTGTTCGCTGTAAAGCGTTGCAGCATTTCGGCCGACGTGAGATCTTCCCTGGTGATGACAAAGCATTTGGCTCGCTGCTCGGCAACTGCCCCGATTTCTGCGCTGCGATGACAGCCGTGGAGGAAATGGTTACGCGCAGGTCACCAGGCGTGCACCTGCCGGGCGACGAAACGTCGGCGTGGTTCGCTGACCAGGTGGTTGGCGGTGGCGGCGTTGGGATGCCCGGAGTAGTCGCGCAGCACCTGGTCGGCGTGCTCGCGGCTTTCCCACCTGCTCACGACCAGCAGGTGGCCCGGGTCGTCGCCGTCCTGCAGGATCTCGTGGCCCAGGTAGCCGTCGTAGGCGGGCATATGGTCCCAGATGGCCTTGGTGACCTCCAGGCCCTCGGGGGCCGAGCCGGACGGGAAGTGGGATTCCCAGACCGAGTAGACAGCCATCGTTCCCTCCCTGCCTTGGTTCTCAGCTGGCACCCACCGGACTGCCCTCGTCGCTGGCGGCTACTCACCCGGCCGCCAGGGCACGGCACGGTGAACGCCGCGAAGTTCGTGGTTTCCGATGCCGTCGCCGGGCTGCTTACCGGGCGCGCCCCGGTCTCAGTTCGTGTGCCGGTGTTCTGGCCTGTCTCAGCGGGTCGTGGCGTGTCGGGCTGGCAGGCGGGGTCAGGCCCGGTTGGCATCGCGTGCTGCTGGCGCGGTCGCTGCGCGCAGTGTCTGTTCCAGCGGGTCCTGGCCTGCCGCGCCCCAGGTCAGAGGAAAGATGACCGGGACGTCGACGCCGGCCTGCCGGTAGGCGCCGACGTGGCGGCGACCAGTGCCGGGTCGCCAGTGACATTGATCGCGTCGACCATCTCGTCGGTCACTGCGGCAAGGGCGGCGACCCGGTCTCCCGTCCGATGAGCCGCCCGGATGGCCCGCACAGCCTCGCCGAAGCCGGCCCGAGCGAAGCTGCGGGCGTAGGCGTCGACGACGGCATAGGAGAAAGGTCGTAACGGGCTCGCGGATGGCAGCCGCCCGGTCGCCGACGCCGACGTGGACGTTGGCGTAGACCCTCGCCCTCCCGCCGCGACGGACCTGCTCCACGCACCAGGGCACGTGACGGCTGGCAGGTAGTTCAGCAGGACCCCGTCGGCCTGGTCGCCTGCCAGGCGGAGCATCTCCTCGCCCAGGGCGCCCACGATGACCTGGGGCCGGCGGTCGCCGAGCTCGACGCCAAGGCGGAAGCCACGGTCTTGGTAGTACTCGCCGGCGAAGGTCACCTTGCGGCCGGAGAGGCACTCGCGCAGCAATGCGATGAACTCCCGCATCTGGGCCAGCGGCCGGGGCGGGTAGCCGACGCCGTGCCAGTCGCCGGCCACCACGGGGGAGGACACGCCAATGCCGATCAGGACCTCCCGATCCGGGGCCAGGGCCTGCAGCAGGCGCCGCCATGGCCAGCAGCGGCGGGGTCCTGACCTGCACGGGAAGCACGCCGGTGCCCAGCCCCAGGCTGGGAGCGGCCTGGGACACCGCGCCGAGCACGCTGAACGCCTCGGTCCCGGTCACCTCGGCGACCCACAGCGACCCGAACCCCAGCCGGCCGGCGCGCCCGGCCAGGTCTAGGACGGCGGCAGGGCCGCAGCGGATGAACGGCGCGGCGGTCACCCCCGGTGGGGCACCACGCCGGCCTGCCTGCCTGGTTTCCATGGCCGCAAGCCTCCACCCGCCGCCCGCCCCATGTCTGGCGGCAATCGGACGCCATCATCGCCACTCGCGTCCACGCGCCTTCGACGCGACGGGCTGGATGTCCAGCCGGGAGGGCGAGCACGCCCAGGTGCCTCGACACGGCCACGGCAGTCGCCATACCGTTGCGGCACCGGGGAACGCGAGCGCCCTCTCATGGCACCGGTTCTGTGGCTGCTGCATCGCGGCGGCCTGCCTGCCCGTCATCGGCTGGGCCTGGCGGCGGACCGCCGAAGCGCGCGAGGCCCGGCGCCCCGCCGCTGGGTGAGCACGTCGACGTCGGCGGGCGGCGGCTGCACGTCGTGCGCCGCGGGCAGGACGGCCCCGCGGTGGTGCTCGAATCGGGCGCGGGCATCTCATCGGCGACGTGGTGGCCGATCCAGGACCGCCCGGCGACCCTGACGACGGTCGTCACCTACGACCGGGCCGGGCTCGGCTCGCTTATGGCGGGCGGACGAGGCCGGTGTTGTAGGCGGCGATGACGAGCTGGGCGCGGTCGCGCGCGCCGAGTTTCATGAGCAGGCGGCTGACGTGGGTTTTGGCGGTGGACAGGCTGACGTGCAGGTGGGATCCGATCTCGGTGTTGGAAAGGCCGAGCCCGACCAGGGTGAGGACTTCGCGTTCCCGTCCGGTCACTCGATGGCGGCGGCCGGGGCCTGCCGGGGTTCGGGGCGGTTGGTGAAGCCTCGATGAGCCGCCGGGTGACGGCCGGGGCGAGCAGTGCGTCGCGACCGCGACGACCCGACCGCGTCCAGCAGGTCGGCGGGCCGGGTGTCCTTGAGCAGGAAGCCGCTGGCGCCGGCCCGCAGCGCGGCGAAGACGTACTCGTCAAGGTCGAAGGTGGTCAGGATCAGCACGCGGACGGCCGAGGTCTGCGGGTCGGCGGTGATCTGCCGGGTCGCCTCGATTCCGTCCGTGCCGGGCATCCGGATGTCCATCAAGACGACGTCGGGTCTTCGCGCCGCGCGATCTCGACGGCCTCGGCGCCGGTTGCCGCCTCACCGACCGAGGCCAGGTCGGGTGCGGTGTCCACAAGGACGCGGAAGCTGCCGCGGACGAGGGCCTGGTCGTCAGCGACCAGCACGCGGATTGTCATGCCCCGGTGCCGATGGAGGCGGTTCCCGCAAGCGGGAACCGGGCGGCGACCGGAAACCGCGCCCCGGCAGTGGCGCGGCCCGGACCTCCCCGCCGTACATCACAGCCCGCTCCTGCATCCCGATGATGCCGTTGCCGGCGATGAGGATTTCGTCGGCGGTTGCGGCTGAGCCGCTGCCGTCATCAGTTACCTCCAGCGTCAGCATGTCTTCCTGGTAGCGGACGGCGACCTGGCACCGGTCTGCTGCCGAGTGCTTGATGACGTTGGTCACCGCTTCCTGGATCACCCGGTAGGCGGCCAGGTCGAGCCCGGCGGGAAGCCGGGGCCGCTCGCCGCGGACGGTCAGGTCCACCCGGACGCCGGCCTCGCCGGCCCGCATCGCCAGGCTGTCCAGGTCCGCCAGTCCCGGCGCTGGTACCAGGGCGGCGTCCTGCGCTCCTGGTCCTGCACCGTTCCTGGCACCGGTCTCCCCGTCCCGGAGCACGCCGAGCAGCGCGCGCATCTCGTGCAGGGCGCTGCGGCTGGTCTGCTCGATGGACGCCAGGGCGCGCGCTGCCTCCTCGGGGCGCTCACCGATCACGTAGCCGGCCACCCCGGCCTGAACCGCGATCACGCTCAGGGTGTGCGCCACCACGTCATGCAGCTCGCGTGAGATCTCCAGCCGTTCCTCGCTCCTGGCGCGGCGGGCCTCGGCCAGCTGCTCGCGCGCCCTCCGCTCGGCCTGCTCCCGCCGGCCTGCGGCCTGACCCCGTTGCTGCCGCACCGAGTAGCCGGTCAGCCACGCGACCGTGACCAGGAGCCCGCTTTCGGCGAAAGGCCGGCCGACTTGCAGGCCGTGCCAGTCTGCAGCCCGGCCCCGTGCGGGGTAGCGGCGAACGCGGCCAGCCCGGCCGCCATCACCAGCAGCGTGCCGCCGAGCAGCCACAGCGCGTCCCGTCGCGCAAACCGCAGCGGGATCACGTACATCACGAAGGCCGCGCCAGCGGCGGAACAGGGGAAGAACTGAGCGCCGTGGCAACGGCCCCCGGCGGTCACGACCAGCGCGAGCACGGCACGCGGCCAGCGCCGCCGCAAGGCCGCGGGAACGACACCGGCCACGACGATATCGGCGGCTGCCCACAGCGGGATCCCCCGCAGGAACGGCGCGGCCTTCAGCTCGACGTACACGAGCAGCATCAGTGCCGTGCAGGCGCAGTCGATCGCGATCCAGGCCGCCAGGCTCAAGCCGCCGGCGCGGCGGTGCGAGCGAGTCCATGGCCAGACAGTAACCCGCAGGTCGCGGGTGCGCCGTCGGGCCACAGGCTGACGTGACCGGTTGTACCTGAGGCCAGCTGCGCCGCTGAAGCCTGCCCCGTGGCCCGACGAAATCCGCCGCCGCCCAAAGGCACCGTTGGAGACATCCGCGGTCATCGCGCGATGTGCGGTCGCCGTCGGCTACGCAACCTCGGAGGAAGGGCACAGTGAATATCGAGCTGACAAGTATCAGCCGGTCGTTCGGCCGAAACAAGGCCGTCGATGGCGTGAACCTGCAGGCCGGCCCGGGCGTGCTCGGCCTGAGAAGAAGAAGAAGAAGAAGAAGAAGAAGAAGAAGAAGAGCGAGCGAGCGAGAGAGAGACGAGACGAGACGAGACGAGACGAGACGACACGACGCGACGCGACGCGACGCGACGCCACGCCACGCCACGACACGACACCACACCACACCACACCACAACACCACACCACACCACCCCCCCCCCCCCCCCCCCCCCCCCCACTAGGGCCGAACGGCGCAGGCAAGACGTCCCTGCTGCGCATGCTCGCGACCGTGCTACCGGCGTCGTACGTTAGATCCGGCTGCTGGAGCGGGACCCGAAGAGCGCCGCGCAGCGCCGCGATATCCGCCGCCGCCTCGGCTACCTCCCGCAGACCCTGGGTTACTACCCGGCGTTCACCGTCACGGAGTTCGTCGAGTACTTCGCGCTGCTCAAGGACGTCCCGCCGGGCCGCGTTAACAAGGCCGTGGCTTCGGCCGTGGAACGGGTTGACCTCGGGGCCAAGGCGAAGGCGAGGCTGCGCACGCTGTCGGGCGGCATCATGCTGCGCCGGGTCGGGATCGCGCAGGCGATCGTGAACGACCCGGAGCTGCTGCTGCTGGGACGAGCCGACCGCCGGCCTCGACCCGGAGCAGCGGGTCGCGTTCCGCGCCATGCTGCGCGACCTCGGCCAGGACGCCACCGTCGTCGTCTCCACGCACCTGGTCGAGGACGTGGGCGCTGCCTGCTCCGAAGTGGCGCTGATTGACGCCGGGCACATCGTCTTCCGCGGCACCCCGGCAGAACTCGCGGGCCGCGGCGCTGGCTACGGCGTAGGCGACGCCCCGCTGGAGCGCGGCTACAGCGCTGTCTTGCAGGCCGCCCGCAGTGCCTCCCGGAACAACGGAGGGGTGGCAGCGTGACCGCCGTGACCAGGCGGGAGGCTCACCCGGCCCGGGGGCGATCCCGCTCCGTTCCTGCCCGCCCTCCGCCTGATGCCGATGGAGGTCAGGCACAGCGCGTTCGTCTGGGCACTCCCGCTGATCGCCGTCCTGTTTGCCTACGATCCGTACCTGACGGCTTCCCACTACCCGGCCCTGTGGACCTTGCGGGCCTCGGTCGTGCTGGACAAGTTCTGGCCCGTCTGCGTGCCCTTCGCCGCCGGCTTTTCCGCCTGGGCCGGGTCGCGGGAGGGCCGCCGCAACGCCGACGACCTGGTGGCGGCGACCCCCCGCCCGGCGTGGACGCGGCAGCTGTGCTCGCTGGCCGGCACGCTGGCCTGGGTGCTGGCCGCGTTCGGCGCGGGGGTAGCCGTCTTGTACGTGCGCATTGCGCAGGCGGTGAGCTGGGGCGGGCCGCCGCTCTGGCCGGTCGCGGCGGGTGCCGTGTCGCTGATGGCGGCCTGCGCGCTTGCGTTCACCCTCGGGGCGCTGTTCCCCGGCCGGTTCACCGCCCCGATCGTCGCCGTGGGCATCACGGCGCTCACCCTGGGCCGTCTTCAGCCGGGCCGTCAGCGAGGGCGGCACCTCGGTGTTCGCGCTCTCGCCGGACGGCATCGTCCCGGGCAACGACGCGGGCGTCTTCTACCCCGTCGCCCCGGGCGTCTCGATCGTCCAGGTCATGTTCTTCGCCGGGTGCACGCTGGGGCGCGGCAGGGCCTGCTCGGGCTGTCCCCGCGCACCGGCGGCGCGGCTGGCGCGGCGCCCTGGATCTCGCCAGCGGGGCAGGAGCGCGGCTGCGGGCCGCCGCGACCGCCGCCTTCACGGCCAGCATCGCCCTGGCCGTCATCGGGTTCGGGCTGGCGGCGGCGGCCCGGGTGTCGCCGGTCACGGGCGGCGTCGTGGTCCCCGCCCTGGACGGCGCCCCGGCAAGCCGATCCCGTACACCCCGGTCTGCGCGGATGCCTCGCCGGCTTCCTGGTCTGCCTGCACCCGGCTTACAAGGGCTACCTGGACCAGACGGTGAGCGCGTTCGGCCCGGTCGTCGCCGAGCTCTCGGGGCTGCCCGGCGTGCCGGCCCGCGCGGTCGAGGTCTCCGGCCAGGCCCTGCCGCCGGTCGTGCTCCAGGCCAACGCCGACGGCACCGTGACCGGCAGCCCGCAGTTGTACGTCAGCGCATGGACGACGCGCTTTCCCAGCAAGCGGACCCGGCCCGCTTCCGAGACGGGTTCCGGCAGGACATCGTGCACGCGGTGATCGTCGGCCCGGCCGGGCACATGACCGCCGACGGCGGCTTCCAGCAGGATCTGGGCACCGAGGCGCAGCAGGCCGTGGCGGAGGGGCTGCTGAAGGCGATCGGCTCGCAGCCCTACCCGGTGTACGGGCCGGACGGCAACCCGGTCGCGCCGCCGGGACCAGTCACAGCCGCCGCCGCCCGGTTCGCCGCGCTCCCCGCCGCCACCCGGCACGCTTGGCTGGCCGCCAACCTCGCCGCGCTGAACGCCAGCCACGCCACCCTGGCGCGGATCCCGTGAGCACCGGACCCAGCGCAGCTGCCCCGGCCCTGCGAAACCGGGGAGCGGAGCGAAGACCGACACCGGCATCCAGAAGCGGCGACCGCGCGGCCTCGTTCCTCGGCGGCCCGTCTCGCCTGGCTGCATCTGCGCAGCCGCCGTGCCCCGGCTGCCGCAGCCGCGCTCCTCGCCTGTGGCGTGGCCCTGTGGGCCTCGCTCCGCTACCTCTGGTGGCTCGGTACCGGCAACGCAGCCGATCAGTTGCCGATGATCCTCCAGGGCTGCGCCGCCGGAATCATCGCGGTGACGACGCACAGCCCGTTCGGGGAACCGGAGCGGGCGACCGGCTGGCGGCTGCCGCTCCTGCACGGGCCGGCCTGGCGCTCGCGCTGTGCGGGGCCGCTATCGGGTTGTTCGCCCTCGGCGCGGCGGCCGCCTGCAGGCCGGGGTCTGGCGTCTACCTGGCCGGCGGGATCCTCCCGGTGGCGCGCAACGTGCTGGGAATGACCGGGATCGGTCTGATTTTCTGCCTGGTGACCGGCGCGCTGATCGCGTGGACCGGCCCGCTCGCCTTCACCGCCATCTCCCAGTTCGCCCTGATCGCTAACTACTCTTGGCCGCTCACCTGGCCGGCCCGGCCGCCCGGCCGACCGGGGCGGCTGGATCGCCGCCACGGCCGCCTTCGCCATCGGCCTAGTCGCGTTCACCATCAGGGCCCCCGCATCCGCCAGTCGGGCGAGTTACGCCCGGCCGACGGCCAGCGATGCCGGGTAACCCAAGACCGCCGACAACGCGAATCGCCGTGACCGCGCCCTTGCTGCCAGACTCAGAGGAACGGAGGCGTCGCGCGGCCGCTCGAGCTCCGCCGCTTCCAGCGCCGCCCCGCCGCCGCAGTGTCAGGACATGGTGTCCTTGACGATGATCTGGCCGCCGTCGATCACCCAGGCCTGGTTGGCATTGCCCGGCTCGCACCGCCACAGGAAGACGGGGCCCCGGTTGCGGCGGGGAGGGTTACTCGCGTCCAGGCACATCTGGGCGCTGGTGCCGATCGTGTCCTTGACGATGATCTGGCCGCCGTCGATCACCCAGGCCTGGTTGGCATTGCGCAGCTCGCACCGCCACAGGAAGACCGGGCCCCGGTTGCGGCGGGGAGGGTTACTCGCGTCCAGGCACATCGGGGTCCGGGTGCCGATGGTGTCGCCGACCATGATCTGGCCGCCGTCGATCACCCAAGCCTGGTTGGCATTGCGCGGCTGGCACCGCCACAGGTAGACCGGGCCCCCGTTGGGGCGGGGAGGGTTGTTCGCATCCAGGCACATGGCGTTCCCGGGGGCGGCAGGGGAGGAACCCACTGCCCTCGCATGCGCGTCGTGCCCGGTGAAGGTCACCGCGGAGGCCGTCCCAGCCAGCGCTCCGGCGAGTGACACTGCAGTGACCACGGCCCCCGTGATGCGGCCGAGGCGCGCGAAGCTGATTGTCATGAATTCCCCTCCTGGGTCCCCCGAGATCGACCGGCGACCCGCTTGTCCGGCCGCGAGGCTTCCCCCGGCGGCCACCTGATCCAGGTGCCGGGCTCCCCCAGTTCCCCGCCTGCCGCCGGGCCCGCGATGGGTGCCCGGTGTCAGAAGCCAGCCCGGCGGCCGAAGCGTACCACGGGTAACTGTTTGATTACATCGCGTTTCCAATTGGAACTGTTTAGTTCTGAGGGCATGGCACGCGGCTGCCGCTGTTCTCTCCGCCACGGGGAGGACCTGGCGGTCACCGCGGCCGGGCCTGGTGCATGGCAGGTGACCTTCTGCATGCCCGGCCGGTACCTGCAACCCTGCCCGCGGGCGGCAGGCCCGGCTTGAGTGGTGCTATCCGGGAACCGAGCAGATGATCGGGGAGCCTGATGACACAGGCAGTCCATCCGGGGCAGGCAGCAGCGTTGCGTGGCCGCTGGCTATGGCTGTTCCCCGCGAGCTACGCCGTCCACATCGCCGAGGAGGGCCTGGCCGGAGAGCGCTTCTACCGCTGGATCAGCCGGGTAACCGGACGTCAGATCAGCCCCGGCGTGTTCGCGGGGGTGAACCTGGCCTACGAGGCCGCGATGGTCGCGGCCGTCCGCCGGGCGCGGGAACGAGAAGACGCGGCCTGGCTCGTTCCCGCCCTGGGGACCATCACGGCAGTCAACGGGATCGGCCACCTGGCGGGCAGCGCGGTCACGCGCAGCTACTCGCCTGGCACGGTATCCGGGGCAGGCGCGTGGGCTCCCCTCGGCCTGTACGCCGTGGCGCGCAGCCGGCAGCTCCTGCCCCGCCCGGTCTGGCGGCGAGGCATCATGGCCGGAGGGCTGATCCTCGGGAGCGTCGCGCTGTCCGCATTGCCGCTGAGCCACAAATCGACTGAGCAACGCCGGGGACCTAACCAGTAACAGGGAATCAACGGCAGATGGCGGGACCCAGATTCTGGGATGCTGTTTGAAGTGACATTTCGCCTCGTTCATTTACCTAAGTAACAGATATAACTAGAAACTTAGGAAAAGGATCTTGAATTATTTCTTGTCCTACTCGAATCTAATTGCTAAAATAGAAGTGCACAGGTGAATGGGCCGTCCTCCTTTAGGGCGGCCTGCGGCGGTTCCCGGGGAGGTGAGCAGCGTGTGCGGTGACAGCGGTCAGGCCCGTGGCGAGCGGGACGCCCGGCAGCGTCGCCGAGGCGCTGCGGATGGCCGGCGCGGGGCTTGCGTACCTCAACTCCGCCGCAGGCGACGAGCTGGACCCCGCGGCGCTCGGCGAGGTGCTCACGGCGCTGGGCGACCTTCAGGACAGGCTCGCCGCCGCGCACGCCACGTTCCTGCGCCGGTTCGACGCCGCAGGCGCCCACGACGCGGACGGCTACGGCTCCTCCTCCGCCTGGCTGGCCGCGAAGGGCCGGATGACCAGGCGGGACGCCCGGGCGGCGGTCCGCCAGATGCGCCAGTTCAGCGAGCGGCCCGGCCTGCACGATGCCGTCGCGGCCGGGGACATCTCCAGGTCCTGGGCGGACGCGATCGCCCGGTGGACGCAGAAGCTCCCCGCGGAGATGCGCGAGGTGACCGACAAGATCCTGCTGGAGGCGGCCGCGGCCGGGGCGACGCTCGAGGACCTGGCGACGATCGCCGCCGCCGCGATCGAGCAGTGGCGCTCCGCGCAGCCCGACCCCGAAGACGACTTCGACTTCCGCGACCGCTACCTGAAGCTCGGCCTGACGTTCGGCGGCGCCGGCGTGATCCGGGGCGACCTGACCCCCGAGTGCGCCGCCGCGGTCACCGCCGTCATCGAGGCCCTCGGCAAGAGGCGCGGCCCCGAAGACGACAGGAGCGAGGGGCAGCGGTTCCACGACGCGCTCGCCGAGGCCTGCCACCTGCTGCTGCGCGCCCGGCTCGTCCCCGGCCGGGCCGGCGCCGACACCCAGGTGACCGTGCACATCCCGATCTCCCAGCTGCGGCAGATGCCCGGCGCCGCCGACCTCGAGGACGCCTGGCTGCGGGCACGGCTCGGCGAGGGCGCCGACCCGGGCACCGCCTACCTCACCGGCACGGACGCCGAGGTGGCCGCCTGCGACGCGCTGACCGTCCCGGTCGTCACCGGCCACGCCGACATGACCGTCATCGACAAGATCACCGCGCTCGCCTCCGCCAGCCCCGCCCCGCTGTCCGCCGAGGCGCGGCAGGCCCACCGCTACGCCATCGCCCGCCTCGCCGTCGACTTCGTGTCCGGCCCCGGCGGACTGGCCTCCGCGCTGCGCACCGGGCTGCTCGAGCACCCCTACAGCACCCCGTCGCTCCCCCTCGACATCGGCTACGCCGACTCCATACCCGGGCACATCCGCCGCGCGGTCATGCTCCGCGACCAGCACTGCGCCTGGCCCGGCGGCTGCGACCGGCCCGCCTCAGCATCCGACGTGCACCACATCAGGCACAAGAGCGACGGCGGCGAGACATCAGTCCGGAACTGCGGGCTTTTCTGCGAATTCCACCATGAGACCTGCATTCACCGCTGGGGCTGGGAGGTCACCCTCCACCCCGACGGCACCATGGAAGCCCGCAGCCCCGACGGCAGGCTGGTCCTCAGAAACCACGCCCCGCCAAACCGGCGCGCGGCATAGGTAAGGCAATATCCAATCGGCCCTCGACAGACGGGGCCGACGAAACTCCCTGTGACGTGTGCGCAGCTGCCCGGATCATGTGCCTGTGGAAACTCATGGATCGAGGGCGGCTGCTGCCGTCAGGATAAGGGTTCGGCAGGCTGTGAACCTGGGATCTGGACCACGGGAAGCTGCGCCAGGATCGTCGGGTCGCTGATGTGCTCGTCGTCATTCAGCAGCAGTACCTTGCTCAGGATCACGCTGGTCATCCGGTCCTCGTCGGCGAACGGCAGGAACAGCCGCCCGTGGGCCGAGCCGCCGAACGACGACGGCACGACGCAGAGGTAGCCGCCCGGCTCGACGTGGATGCCGCCGCTGGTCAAGTGGACCCGGTAGGTGGCCCGCGTGCCGCGCACGACCGCGTAGATGCCGTCGACGGTGACCCGGTCCAGGCCTAGGTCCGCTATCAGCGCGGCCAGCAGCTGCGCCCGGCTCTGCGCCATCGTCGCCGAGTCGGCCCGCCACTCCCCCGTGCCTGCCACCGACACCACCATGTCAAGGTCGCGCATCACCTCCGAGAACGCGGCCGGCGGCACTCGGTCCAGCGGAACGGGCGCCCGGCCGGCCAGGAACCTGACCTCGCCAGTGGTCACCTCGCCCAAGCCGAAGTACCCGTGGAAGTTGCAGGTCAGCGCGGCAACCAGTTCGAGGCCCGCCGGGCGCTCCGCCTGGTAGTCCGCGTACTCGTCATGCACAGACCAGCCGCGCCCGCCAAGCAGCTGGGCAGCGACCTTCCCGTCCACGACATGCCCCGCGAAGCGCCGCGACACGTCTCCCGCTTCCCGCTCGGCGGGCGTCAGCAGGTACAGCTCCCGGAAGGCCTGCTTGACCGGCTGCCTGATCCGGCGGGAGACGATCTCCCGCTGCCACTGGGCGAGTAGCCCGCGCTCGTACAGCGTGACGGGGTGCACCGCCGTCACCGGCCCGCCGACGTCCACCTGGCCGAGCAGCCCGATCGTGCCCTGGCGGTCCTGCCAGAGCAGCGCCGGAAGCAGCGCGGCCCCGGCAGGCAGGTCCATGAGGCGGGCGAGTTCGCGGGGCTGCAGCGCACCGCCAGTCGCGACGAGCTTTTCGATCAGGCCGGTCCGCATCCGGCGGGCCTGGCCGCGCAGCCGCTCCTGGTGCTCGCGCAGCCCGGCGTAGCCTGGGCTGGCGCGGACGGCGGCCGGGACGGACTTCAGCAGCTTTCCTTCCTTGGTCACCGCGATGGCCGGCTCCGCGCCGTCCAACCGCAGCTCGGCCGTGTAGCCGCCGGCCTGCACGACGGGCGGCGGTTCGGTGGCGATGCGCGCCTCGCAGTCCCACTCCAGCCGTTCCGCGTCCGGGTACCCGGCCACCTGCGCCAGGTGATCTAGCGCGATCTCGACGGCGGCCGCGTGGCTGAGCCTGCGTTCGGGTCCGAACTTCGCGCCCTGCTTCGCTATCTCGCGCAGCGCCAGGTAGCGGTCGAGGACGGTCTCGCCTTCGGCCAGCGGCAGCAGCCCGTAGGCGGCGATGCCCTGGAGGGCCCCGTTCTTCACCCGCTTGAGCACTTCGGCCCGGTTCCAGCCGACCGCGGCGGCCACGACCTCGCTCGGGAGCACCGTCAGCAGGCACCGGGCGCCGTCGGATCCGGCCTGGGCGACCGCGGTCAGGATCACCGCCCGGTCCCGGCGCACGGGCCGGTGCCCGATCGGGCTTCTTTCCTCTGAGTCCAGGTTCTTGAGCAGGGCCAGCAGCGGCCCGGCGTCCGCCAGCCCGAGCACCGCAAGCAGCGCGTCCGCGTCGCCGGCGGGCAGCCGCAGCCGGAACGCGTGCAGTTGTTCCTTCTCGGGCCGGCCGCGCAGGTAGCCGCTGAGTTCAGCGCGTTCCGCCTCGGTCAGCGCGGCGGCTCCCAGCCGGCTGGCCAAGGGATGAGCCTTCGGCCACGCCAGGGCTCGCAGCACGAACCGCAGGCCACGCGGCTTAAGGGCCTCTGGAAGCCGGGAGGCCGCCGTTAGGCCACCGGGGCCGGTAAGCCGCCACAGCAACTCGTCGATGATGTCCTGGACCAGGCCCGCGCAGGCGGCCGCCGACGCGCCCGGGTCCGCTCCGCGCGGTGCGCGCCCGAGGACGGCGTAGCCGAGGTTCTCGTCGGCGAGCAGGGCGTGCTCGACGACCGTGGCGTCGAGCACGCCCAGCGCGTACAGGCCGTCGAGCGCCCGCACGGCCGCCTCGGCCTGGAGCTCCCCGACCGGGCTGACGACCAGGAGTCGCAGCAGCGCCGCGTCGCCCGCCGCGACCGCCTCCGCGACGAACGGGCCACGGGACGCCCGCTGGCCGCCGTGCGGTGCCGACAGGGCAAGCAACTGCATGGTCCGTCGCACGGTCGGCCACGGCGTGTCGAGGATGTCGGCGAGGTCACCGGGTTCGCGCACCGGGAAGGCGCGGTCGTAGATTCGGTCCAGTTCGTTGTACTCGCACCACGCCGGATGGTCCCGCCACACCTTTTCCGCAAGGTCGCGCAGCCCGGCCGTGTCACCGCTTTCCGCCAGGGCCCGTGCGCGTTCGGTAAGGTCCCGTCCCGCGGCGCGGTTCGCGGCAACCTGTTCGGAGATGCTGGCCACCGTTCCTCACCCGCCCACGAGCGGGGCCAGCCGGAGGAAGACGACCGGCTGGTCCATGCGGAGCGGTACCTCCTCGTCGAGTCCGTGCAGTTGGCGGCCCCCGGCGAACACCACGAACACCTTCCGTTCGAATGCCCGCTGCGCCTTCGCGACCTCGGCGGCCACGTCCGGCCGACCGGGGCTGGCCGGCATCCGGATCGCCCCGGTCCGCGCCTGCTCGCGGACATCCTCCTCCGACAGGTACTGCCGGTCGAGCGCCCGCCGGCACCGCGCGGCGTCCCCGCACAGCCGCCGCACCTGCTCCCCGACCGCGAGCCTGATCAGCTCCCGCACCGTCGTCGCGCCGGCTTCCAGTTCGACGAGCACGTCAGGGAGGCCGTCACCGTCCGCGCCCGGCACTTTCCCGCGCACCTCAACGTGGATCATGAGCTGACCGTAGCGGCCCTCGCCGACATTTCCGGCACACCCGGTTGTCCGCAACGGCGCACCAACCGCGATGTGAGCCTGACCCGCTTTGACGGACATCCGCCATCAGGGGTCCTGCCCCGGGAGGATGTCCGGTCATGGAGTCCAGGAACCGCCGTCAGCAGTACGGGTGGTTGCCGGTTAGGCTGCTCGCGACGCGCATGAAGATGCCGAACAGCGGCCACAAGTCGGCCATGTGGCCGGTGGTCTCGACGGTGCGGCTGTCGCGGGCCTGGACGCCGGGAATGCCCTGCAGGTGAGCGGCGACCGAGGCGGACTGCCAGCGGACGGCCAGCGTCACGGGATCGGGGACGCGCACTGGTTCCCGGCGCTGGCCCTCGCAGCGGGCGATGGCGTTCTCAGCCGCGGACTCGATCATCTTCCGGGCAGCGGCCGCCGGGACGAGTTCGGCGGCGAACCGGTGCCGGACGTTCTTGACCGCGACGGTCGCGACGCTGCCGTCCCATTTCTCGGCCTCGTCGCAGGCTGCGTCGTCGCCGGTGAGCATGAGCACAGGAACGCCGAGGGCGGCGCTGGTGGCGTGGACCATGCCGATCTCGCCAACGGGCCGGTCATCGAGCCACATGTCTTCAATCTCGTGGCCCATGAAGCTATGGCTCATCACGCCGAGGGCGCCGGCCCGGGAGTGGTAGCCGACGCAGAGCGCGGCGTCGAAGCTCGCGTCGAGGCCCTCCAGCATGCCCATCCGCTTGCCGCCGCCCTTGATGAGCCGCGCACGGGGGCCGAGCTGGTCGTGAAGCAGGTTGCGCATCGGCCCGTGAGCGTCATTGACGAGAACGTCCGAGGCGCCCGCGGCGAACGCGCCGCGCACCGCCGCGTTGACGTCCTCGGTCATCATGACCCGGCCCCGCTCGTAATCCCGGCCTGGCCGGTGGACGTCCTGGGCGTCCACCAGGCCGGTGATGCCTTCCATGTCCGCGGTGATGTAGACCTTCACCCCCGAAACCCTACCCAGGCTCGTTAAGTATGACTGCCTGAGCCGATCTCAGCCGGATGCGGGGCCGCGCGGACCGGTGGCCGGCCGCGGGCCGACGGGGCGCTTCCCGTGCTATGAAGCGCGGAACCGCTCGATGACCGGAGCGAATTCCTCGGCGAACGGGGCATGCACCGTGTAATAGGTGAACCCGTACCGTTCCCGGTTTCGCGCGATCTGGCCGGCGATCTCGTCCACCGTCCCGAACAGCAGAAACGGCGTCTCCATAATCTCCTCCGCCGACAGCGTGCCATCCTCGTCCCTTTCCAGTTCCGCGGCGACAGCCCTGCGGTCGCCGGTTACCTTCACGAGTTGGACGAGGACGTTCCATTCGACGTCGTCCGCCCGGTCGCCGGCCTGCGCGCGGGCGAACCGCACCACCTCGTCGGCCTCGGTGGCTGAGCACAGCCGCAGCGTGCCCGGCGGCTTGCCGGGTGCCTGCCTGGCTCCGGCGATCCCTACGATGGTCGCGTGCCGCCCGGCGACCCGCAGCACGCGCTCGCCGGTGCCCGCGACGATGAGCGGCGGGCCGAAGCCGCCGAAGCCGGCTTGCTGGGCCGGCCGCAGCGGCTTGGTGCCGAAGTGCTCGTCAGCCGCGCGGCGCTGCTCGTACCCGCCCTGGGCGAAGATCCGTCCGATCTCCTCGATGGCCTGTTCTAGGCGCTCGGCCCGCGCCCCGAACCCCTCCCAGGGGATGCCCGCCGCGTCGAACTCCCACTTCATATGCCCGGACCCGAGGCCGACCTCAAGCCGCCCGTCGGTGAGGACATCGGCGGTCGCGATCTCCCGCGCGAGCAGTGCGGAGTTCCAGAACGGGACGTTGAGCACCAGCGTCCCGAGCCTTATCCGGCTGGTGGCCTGCGCGGCGGCCACGACCATCTGGAACGGCGCGTAGCTTCCGAGGTGATCGGCGGCGAACAGCGTGTCGTACCCAAGCGCCTCGACCCGCCGGGCAAAGGCGACGAACTCCGCCCGCGACGTGAGCCCGAAGACGTTGGTGGAGAACCGGAACCTGCGGGAATCGGTCATGGGGCCGACGTTACCGCCGTCCAGCCACTGGCGTCCGACCGCGCTGCCGAGGGCAGATCGGCAAATCACGACGCCCCATGATGAATCCGAACGTAGGCGGGCTTAGCGTGCTCCGGCCGACGAGGCGCTGGCCGGTGAAGGCAGCCCGACGGCCGCCGCCCGGCGGCGGGCGCGCCGCTGCCGGACGTGGCTGGTGCCCGGCATCGCGTAGATCTCGGCTTCGCGTTCCGGCGCACGGCGGCGTTCGGCCATGTGGAGCAGGTCCATGCCGACCAGCACGGCCAGGGACCCGGCCAGCCAGATCCCGAGGACGAGCAGCGGATGCCGCAGGCCGGCGTCCGGGAGGTACACCACGTCGCGCGCGGCGGACACGATGGCGCCGTTCGGCAGCCACGGCGCCACCTGGCGGAAGCCGTCGGGCAGGAACGCGAACGCGAGGGTGCCGCCGGACACGGCGTTGCCGATGAAGACGAAGGCGAGCGCGGCCAGGCCGGTTCCCGGCAGCCCGACGACTGCCTGGCAGGCGGCGACGAACGCCACGAACGCGAACGCGCCGAGGAACCCCACGCCGATCAGCGGCAGGATCGCGCCGGCCAGGGCGCCGAAGACCACGTCGAGCACGACCGCGCTGGCGATCGCGGCCAGCAGGGCAAACAGGGCCGCGGCGGCGATCCGCCACCAGATACGGAACCGCTTCCCGGCCAGGAACAGGCCGACGCCCCCGATCACGCTCGGGATCAGCAGGCCGAGTTCGAAGACGAAGACCGACAGGCCCGCCCGGTCGCTGGCAGGCAGCGGCGCGACGTCAAGCGGCCGGGCCTGGCGGTGGAACGCGGTCGCCGCGGCCGTCAGGGCCGCGGTGATCGCCTGCTGCTGGCTCGGGTCCGCCGCGCCGGCCGTCACGATCGTCACCGGGCCGGCCGGGCCGGCCACCAGGCCGCCGGCCGCCGCCTGCGAGCGGACGCTGCCGGTCACGGCCTGGGCCGTCGGCTCGGCCACCACGGTGAAGCCGCCCGGCGCCGCGTGCGCGAGCCCGGCGGACAGCTCCCGGGTAAACCCGGCCGGCGCCGCCACGGCGAGCCGCACGCCGTGCGGCGCGGGGGCGTGGTCGGCGAAGCCGAACGAGAGCGTGAGGATCAAGGTGACCACGGCTGCCGCGACGGCGATCGCGAACAGCCGCAGCGGCGACGGCTGGCGGCGCAGCCGTGGCTTACCGGGCATGGGGGTCGGTCCTTCCAGGTGACACGGGGCGCATGACGCGCACCGCCAGATCACTAATGACCACGCGGTTACTAAGGACGGTACCACTTCGGAGCGCTAATGACCACTTGTACACTTAGCTCATGGAAAGGCGGTCAGACCGCCCGCCTGCCAAGCGCCGACGTGACCCGAAGGCGTCGCGGGCGGCGATCCTCGAGGCGGCGCGCGAGGTCTTCAACGAGCGCGGCTACGCGGGCGCGACCGTCCGGGAGATCGCCAAGCGGGCCGGCGTCACCCACGGCCTGGTGATGCGCCACTTCGGCACCAAGGAGCAGCTGCTCGTCCAGGCGCTGCCCGGGCCGCGCGTCGCCGCCGAGGTGACGCCCGGGGACCTGGACACGCTCCCGGAGCGCATCGCGGCGGCGATCGTGGCGGAGACCGAGCCCGCGGGCGGCGGCCAGACGCCTTTCGTCGTCGCCCTGATCCGCAGCGCCGCCTCCGGCGAGGACGCCGCGATGCCGCTCTACGCGGCGGCCGAGCGCGAGGTAACCGCGGCCTTCCGCCGGGTGCTCGGCCCGGGCACCGAGGTATACGCGAACCTGCTCACCTCGCTGGTCATCGGCGTCACGTTCGCCCGCCACGTCGCCCGCACCGGCGCCCTGGCGGAGCTCACGCGCGACGAACTCGTCGGCTACCTCGTGCCCGCCATCCGGGCGCTGCTCGCCCCGGCCGTCGCCGCCGCGCAAGCCGCGGGGCACGGCGACCCGCGGGCCGGAGCGCTGTAACGCTCCGGCGGTAACAGCACTGTCATTCGGCGGTGGCGCAGCCGCGCTCCTGCGAAGACCTCCCTATCGAACCAGCCTTGGCCCAGATCCGTTGCCCAGGACGGGATGTATCCGTCATTGGGTTCCGGCATTGGGAGGCGGCGAGTGCGGACCGACTACCCCGGCCCAGCCGACGAACCCGACACTCCTCGTCCGACTGACCGTGATCCCTCGCCCGACGTCCCGCAGCCACGCGTCTTCCCGCTCCCCCCGGCGGACCCCGCCGAGCGCGAGGCCGTTCACCGTGACTACCGGGCACGGGCCGAGCGTGCCGACGCCGCCGCGGCCGCGCCGGACACCTGGTCCCAGGCCGCCCCCGGATTCCGGGCCAGCTGGCGCGACCACGTGGCACGCTACCCGGACCAGGATCAAGCCCACTCCAAGAACCACCCCGACGGTCGTGGTCCTGCGGCGACACCCGGAAACTGACCCCCGACCAGAACGCCGAGGTGAACCGCGGCTACGCCCGATACGGGAGACCGGCGAGCGCGACATCGTGCCGGGAATGCTCGCGGTCGAGGCAGCGGACCCGAGCCGCCGTCTGGCCGGCTTCGAGCACCACATCAAGGGCGAAAGACCGGCTCAAGGAGAAGATCACAGAACTGCTTGGCTCACCGTCAGACGTGACTACTTCGCAGGCGATCGCCGCCGTGTCAGACGTAGTGCGCTTCACCTACATCTACCCAGAGACCAGCTACACCGACGGTGTTCACTCGGATGTCGAGCGCCTGAAAGGGCAGGGGTTCGAACTCGGCAAGCTGAAGAACACTTGGTCCAGCGATCAGTACAAGGGAGTCAACGGTCAATGGCGAGAGCCAGCGTCCGGAGTACGCTTCGAAGTGCAGTTTCACACGCAGGCGAGTCATGAGGCCAAAGAGCTCTCACACAAAGCTTATGAACGCCTACGAGGCGATTACGCACAGACGACGAGCGCGAGGAACTCGAAGCCTTCCAGAGCAGGGTCAACGCCAAGGTCCCCGTCCCACCGGACGTGAGCACCATTGAGGATTTCCCCCGGGAGAAACGCGATGGATGAATTCATTATGTACTACGCGGTCGTCAACGAGTTCAGCAGCAGAGAACAGCCCTTTGCTGTGGTCCGCCGCGTCAAACACGAGCGTGGCCAGCGCGACGAGGTCTTCTCGCGAGCCATGAAATGGGAGCACACCGCACTCTTGTACTCCGCTGAGCGAGGCGACCTGACGAACGACCTCATCCCGATCACCGAGGACGAGGCCAACCAGATCGTCGCCTCGATCCGCGAGATGGCAGGGCCGACGGAGTAGATACTCCCATGCCTGAAGAAGTACGGAACGAGACAGAGCCAGCCGCGCTCGTTCTGGAAAACTTGCATTCGCTCACGCCCGAGCAGGCCGGCGATGGCGGCGATGGCGGGGCCGATGGCTTGCTCGCTGACGTTGCCGAAGCCGATGACCAGGCCGGGCGGCGCCGCCGGGTCGGCGATGGCGCGGTAGCCGCCGATTCCGTACAGCCCGACGCGCTGTTCTCGTGCCGCCGCGGTCACGGCCGTGCTCGTCCGCGCCGGCCGGCAGCGGCGCGACGGCGTGGAATCCAGCCGCGAGCCCGGTGAGCCGCAGCTCGGGCGAGTGCCTGGCGAACGCCTCGACCAGCGCGGCTCGCCGGCCGGCGAAGATGGCCCGCATCCGGCGCAGGTGGCGGTCGTACCGGCCCGAGGTGAGCAGGGCCGCCAGGGCGAACTGGCCGAGCGCGCACGAGCCGCGATCGCTCATCTCCTTCTCCCCGGCGACCGCCCCGGCCAGCGCCGGGGGCGCCTGAACCCAGCCGAGGCGCACCGCGGGCGCCAGCGCCTTGCTTGCCGCGCCCACCAGGAAGACCCGGTCGGCGCCAGTCCCTGCAGCGCGCCGACCGGCTCCTTGTCGTAGCGGAATTCCGAGTCGTAGTCGTCCTCGATGACTTACCCGCCCTCGCGCTTGGCCCAGGCCAGCAGCGCGTGCCTGCGAGCGGCGGACAGGACCACCCCGGTCGGGGACTGGTGGGCCGGCGTGACCACGACAGCCTGGGCCCCGCTCGCCGCCAGCGCGCTGACCACCAGGCCCTCCTCGTCGACCGGCACGCGCACGGCGCGCAGGCCCATCGCCAGGGCCGCGCGCACCGTTTCGTCAGACTCCGCGCTCCCGTAGCCGGGATCTTCGAAGGCCACGCACGACACGCCGCGTTCCCGGATCAGCGCGCGCAGCACCAGGTTGATCCCCTGGCGCGAAGCCGGTGCCGACGACGATCTGCCCGGGGCCGGCATCGGCGGCCCGGACCCGCCGCAGGTACCCGGCGAGCACCTCGCGGAGCACCGCGCTGCTGCGCGGATCGCCGTATCCCAGGTCCGCCGAGGCGATCTCGCCGCATGCCTGCCGGACGGCCCAGGCCCAGTCGGTGCGCGGGAAGCTGGACAGGTCCGGCACGCCAACGCGGAAGTCCGCGATCAGCCCGCCATCCGAGGCGCTGGCCCGCCGCCGCACGCGTCACGGAGAAGGCCGCGCCCGACCGCCCCGTGATGTCGGCGACCCGGGTAGCCGACCCGG
>CAWERB010000026.1:0-269045 GCA_963811335.1 uncultured Actinomycetota bacterium
GGCCCGTGCGACGGGCTGAACCCGCGGGCGTGATTGCGTACCGTCATTGTCGTGGGCACCGACCGCGCGCCGACCGCACTGACCGCCAGTGCCAGGGAACTGTGGGAGTACCTCGCGGTCGAGTGGGCCGCGACCCGGGCGGGCGGTGAGGCCAAGGGCGAGACAGGGCCTTCCGCCGTGCGCGGTGCCGGGTTCGCTCCCGCCGTGCGCGTCGCCATATCGCCCGGGTCGGCGCTCTGCCCACCGGGCTGGGCCGGCATCGTGGTCATTGGCGACGCTGCCCTCGCGACCGCGCCCGATCCCGGAACCGCCCGCCGTATCGAGCGGGGACTCGCCGGCCTGCCGACCGCCTCGCTCACCGACGCCTACCTGCTCAGGAACCGGCTGCCCGTCGCAGCGATCCTCGGCCCGGCTTCGCTTGCCTACCTGGACCCCGCGGAGTTCCGTCCTTGGCCAGGAGATGCCGTCATCACGCCGCTGAACCCGGATGACCCGGACTTCAGGCGGTTCGTGCAGGCGAGCGACCCTGGTGAAGTCGAAGAAAGCGGCATCGAGGAGATCACCACGCCGGCCTTCGCGGTCAGCGAGCACGGCCAGGTAGTCGCCGCCGCCGGCTACCGGGACTGGCCCCGTGGCACGGCGCACCTGAGCGTGCTGACCGCCGTCGCGGCGCGCGGCCGCGGCCTTGCCCGAGCCGCCGCGTCGGCGGCCGTCGCCCGCGCGATCGCCGACGGTAGGCTACCGCAATGGCGCGCACGCCCCATGGCCTCCAGGCGCGTCGCCCGCGCCCTGGGATTCCGTGAGCTCGGCCTCCAGGTGAGCATCCGCCTCACCACCTCGGCCGCCTCCGAAGATTGACCACGAGCAGAACCGGGCAAAGGCTGCCTAGCCGCCGGAGACAGGAGGGCCATGCCGGCGATGAGACTAATGCCGACCGAGGAGTCGGCCGACCTGATCGAGCTGACCCGCAGCATCGTCGACAAGGAGCTGCGCCCGCTGGTCGACGAGGCCGAGCGCGCGCACGCGTTCCACCGGGAGGCGTTCACCACGCTTGGCCGGGCCGGCCTGCTGAGCCTGCCCTACCCGGAGGAGTACGGCGGCGGCGGCCAGCCATACGAGGTCTACCTTCAGGTGCTCGAGGAGATCGCCGCGGCGTGGGCCGCTATCGGGGTCGGCACCAGCGTGCACGCGCTGAGCTGCTTCGGGCTGTTCCACGCCGGCACCAGCGAGCAGAAGGAGCGCTGGCTGCCCGGCATGCTCGGCGGTGAGCAGCTCGGCGCCTACTGCCTGTCCGAGGCGCACGCCGGCTCCGACCCGGCGGCGATGCGCACCAGGGCGGTGCGGGACTGGGGCGACTACCTGATCACCGGGGCGAAGGCCTGGACGACGCACGGCGGCGTGGCCGACTTCTACCAGGTGATGGCGCGCACCAGCGACGACGGCGGCCGGGGCATCTCCTGCTTCCTGGTGCCCGCCGACGCCCCCGGGCTGTCCGCGGACGTGCCGGAGGACAAGATGGGCCTGATGAGCTCGCCGACCACGACCATGCTGTTCGATAACGTCCGGGTACCCGTCGAGCGGCGGCTGGGAGCCGAGGGCCAGGGCCTGCCGATCGCGCTCGCCGGCCTGGACTCCGGGCGGCTCGGCATCGCCGCGGTGGCGACCGGCGTCGCTCAGGGCGCCCTCGACGTGGCCGTGCGGTACGCGAAGGAGCGCGAGTCGTTCGGCAAGCCGATCATCGACCACCAGGGGCTGGCGTTCCTGCTGGCCGACATGGCCGCCGCCGTGGAGTCCGCCCGGGCGACGTACCTGTACGCGGCCCGGCTGCGCGACGCGGGGCGGCGGTTCTCCCGCCAGGCGTCGATCGCGAAGATGACCGCCACCGACAACGCGATGCGGGTGACCACCGAAGCGGTTCAGGTGCTCGGCGGCGCCGGCTACACCAGGGACTTCCCCGTCGAGCGGTACATGCGCGAGACCAAGGTCATGCAGATCTTCGAGGGCACCAACCAGATCCAGCGCATGGTCATTGCCCGTGACCTGGCCAAGAGTTAAAAATAGGCCGCTGAACTGCGGTTTCTCGGATCGCATAGGCGGGCAACGGACTGCCGGACCGACAGCCCGGCGGGCCATTCCCGTGTTCCTATTGTCCTGTTCATGCCGGTTACTTCCCGTCGTTTCCGGACCGTGTGCTGAATCCGTGCTGATACCGGCAGTTAAATGGTCTAGACCACGCATCACATAGGTCTAGGTCAAACAGATGCTGCTCGATCAGGGCGCCTCGTGATGCTCCACCGCAGGGATGCTGGACAGCGACAGGAACTGGTCCGCCGCGCGCTCTAGGTGCCGGTAACCGCACCGGCGCGCCAGGCGCAGGGCCTCGGCGGCGAGTTCTCGTGCCTGCCTGGAGTCGGAGTTCCGCTCGCTGAGCTGGGCCAGCCCGAGCAGCGCAACGGTCTGCGGATAGGGCGCGCCCCCCGAGGTCGCGGCGGCTAGGGCGTTGCGGTAGTACGTGTCGGCTTCGAGATCACGGCCGAGGCCGGCGCGGACCTCCGCGATGGCGTTCTGCGCGTTCGCCTTCAGCCTCTGGTCGCTCAGCAACTCGCTGAGCTGGATTGCGGCCTCCGCGGCGGCGACCGCCTCAGAGAAACGGTCCGCGGCCAGGTAGGTCAGGCTTAGCTGGGTGAGCGCGATGGCCTCACCCTGACGGTCACCCGCGTCTCGGTGCGCCGCGAGTCCCCGCTGGCCTTCTTCCAGCGCCTTGCCGAGGTCCCCGGTCTCGCGGTGCGCGGCGCCCAGGCAGGTCAGCGCGGCGGCGGTCCCGACGGGCGAGCCGATCTCGGTGTATAGCTCTAGTGCCTCGGTGATCAGCGACTCCGCGGCCTGTGGATCACCGAGTTGCAGGTGCAGGTCGGCGAGGTTGTTCAGGTTCACGGCGATACCGACCCGGTTGCCCGCGTCCCGGTTGGCCGCCAATGCCTGAGACGAGAACCGTACTGCTTCGTTGAGTCGTCCAGCGTCGGTAGCCAGGATCCCGAGGTTGCAAAGGGCCGCGGTACGGCCTTCCCACCAGTCACCCAGGCGGCTCAGCCGCAATGCCTCGTGGAGATGCTCGGTTGCCTGGTCGAAATCGCTGACGCTGTGGTGGGCCTGCGCGAAGCTGTGGTGCGCGGCCGCCTGCCCGGCCGGGCAACCGCCTTTGGTGGCCGCGTCGAGTCCGGCAGCGGCGATCGCGAACCACTGGACCATGGGCTGGCGCATGCTGAGGTAGCCGCGCAATGAGTCATGGAATTTCGCTACCCAGGAGGGACTCACCCGGTGCTGCGGGACGTGAACCTCACGCTTCCGGCGGGAGCAACGGTCGCCATCATCGGCGAGAACGGCGCCGGCAAAACCACGCTGGTAAAGCTGCTCTCCCAGTTTTATCAGCCATCCGCCGGCCAGATTCCCGTCGATGGCAGCGATCTCAGCGAGCTCTCGCCGGCACAGTGGCGGCAGCGGGTAACCGCCGGGTTCCAGGACTTCGTCCGGTTCGAGTTCCTCGCGAGGGAAACCGTCGGGGTCGGCGACCTGCCCAGGATCGGTACCCCCGATGCCGTCGTCAACGCGCTGCGGCTCGCACACGCGGTGGACATGGTGACCGAGCTGCCCGAGGGCCTTGATACGAAGCTCGGCAAGAGTTACGCCGATGGCGTCGAGCCATCCGGTGGCCAATGGCAGAAGCTGGCCCTGGGCCGCGCGTTCATGCGGGAGCATCCGCTGCTGGTAATCCTGGACGAACCCACCGCCGCCCTCGACCCGGCGGCCGAGCACGCGCTCTTCGAGCGATACGCCGAGCACGCCTGGCGGACCGCTAGCCGGACGGGAGCGATCACCGTCCTGGTCTCGCACCGCTTCTCCACCGTGCGGATGGCCGATCTGATCGTCGTAATGGCGGACGGCCGTATCCAGGAGACGGGCGACCACGAGACGCTGATGCGGTCGGACGGGCTGTATCGCGAGCTCTACCAGCTCCAAGCGGAGGCGTACAGCTGAACAAGGGCCGGTCATGTGATCGGCCCACTGCGGAAGGGTTAGTTCATGACGACAAGCGCGTCCCGCCGGGCCGTGATGCCGGCGGGGACCGAGGACATCCTTGACGTGCGATCGCTGGAGGCAGATCATGCCGCGCTCGCCGCGTTGCTGCGTCCCGGGATGACGGTGCTGGATGTCGGGTGCGGCACGGGCGCGATCACGCGGGGGATCGCCCGGGCCGTGTCGCCGGGCGGCGCCGTCTTGGGCACCGACGTCAACGCCGGCCTGATCGCCCGGGCCACTGCGGCTTCCGCCGGGCAGCGCAACGTGCGGTTCGAGGTAGCGGACATCTTGCGGGACCGCCGGGAGCCGACGTTCGACATCGTGACGTGCGCGCGGGTACTGCAGTGGCTCGCTGACCCGTCGCTGGCGCTGGTGGCGATGGCGCGGGCAGCACGGCCGGGCGGAACGGTGGAGGTGCTCGATTACGATCACACGAGGGCGGAATGGGATCCGCCACTGCCCCCCTCGGTTCAGCGCTTCTACCAGGCGTTCCTCGGCTGGCGGAGCGGATGCCGGCCTGGACAACGCCATCGCGGCCCATCTTCCCGGCCTGTTCGAGCAGGCCTGACCGAAATCACGGCGGTGGACCAGCCTGAGACGACCGCATACGGCGACCAAGACTACCAGCGGCGCATCTCGCTGTGGCCCGACGTGATCGCCAGCCGCGGCCATCAAGTGGTGAACGACGGATGGCTGACCGAGGCCGACCGAGCGCTCGCCGAGGAAGACATCCGGAGCTGGATCGCACGATCCCGCCCTGCCCAGTACTTGTTTTCCTCCGGTCGGTGACCGGCACGTGGATGCGGGATCCCGTCTATTAAGTGACGAACTGGCGCTTTCATGTCGCGGCCGGCCGGGGCATCTCGTTCCTGGCCCGTACGGCGACCGTGTTCTCCTCACATCCGGGCAGCAGCTACGTGCCCATTCCGGATCGGTCGGGCGACCAGGTGTGGCTCGCGGTGGCGGCATCGCGCATCACCCAGATGGTATTTCACCAGCAGGTTTCACAGTGCGTGACGGAACAAGAAGCAACACCCAAGACTGTGGGTGCCGATAACCCTGTCACAGTCCCTGATCTGGTCTCTTGTGTTTGATGAGGGGTGGTCAGGTTGGGCGTCTGGCTGCGCGGGGGGCCTCACGGTCGGGCACTGTCGGTACTCGTGTCGATGCGATTCGCTTACTTGGCGGTGCTGCGCGTGCTCGGCTGGCTTGCCCTGCTCGCCCGCTCTGACCGCGCCAAGGACGCCGAGATCCGCATCTTGCGCCATCAGGTGGCCGTACTCCAGCGCCAGGTCAAGAACCCGCGGCTGTCGTGTGCCGACCGGGCGGTGCTGGCCGCGCTGGCCCGGCTGCTGCCCAGAAGCCAGCTCTGCCAGCTGCGCCTGATCATCTCCCCGCGCACCCTGCTGCGCTGGCACGCCAACCTCGTCCGGCGGCACCACACGCCACCCGTGGTGCCGCTACATTGGACGCGCTGCCGCATCAACCAGGGCACCACCTTGCGGATCCGGGAGCAGGTCAACCCGGTCGCCCAGCTCCGCCCGCTGAAGTTCCGGTCCGCCGGGCAGTTCTGCGACGTTCCGCTGCCCGCCTACGTCGCCGAGTCGATCGACGAGCACATCGCCAGCCACGGCACCACCCCCGACGGGTTACCCACCAGACCTACGGCCACCTCATCCCCCCTCCTGGGACCGGGCCCGGGCCGTTTTCAACGACGCCCGCCGACGACGCCCGCCGACGACACGCCCGGAAACCCGTGCTGACACCACGAGATCATGCAGGGCGCTGACCTGCTGGAACTGCCCCACGGTCCACGACCAGGCAGATCTTCGAGGGCACCAACCAGATCCAGCGCCTCGTCATCGCCCGTGACCTGGCCAAGGGTTGAAAACAGGCCGTTGAAATGCGGTTTCTCGCGGCTGCGGTGGGATCACGCCGACCGGATGTAGCTGGCGGCGCTGTCGCATCTGGTGAGCCGCCGCCGGTGGGCGGAGGTCTTCCCGGTCTCCCCGGCCATCATCCTGCGCTGGCAGCGCTACCTCGTCGCCCGCGCGTTAGCTGGCAGTGATCTTGCCGTCTTGCAGCTGGAGGACCTCGTCGGCTAGGTCGATCAGGACCGGGTCATGGGTGGCGACCAGGGCGGTGACGCCCTCGGAGCGGACGACCGTGCGGAGCAGGCGCATGATCTGCTTTCCGGTTTCCTGATCGAGCTGGCCGGTAGGCTCGTCCGCGAGAAGCAGCTTTGGCCTGCCCGCCAGCGCGCGGGCGATGGCGACACGCTGCTGCTGGCCGCCGGAGAGCTCGCCGGGGCGCTGCCGCGCGTGATCGGCGAGGCCCACGATCGAAAGCATCAGGGCGACCCGCTCCTCGCGCTCGCGGGGAGCGACGCCGGCGATCCGCAGCGGGACGCCGACGTTCTCCGCCGCTGAGAGCACCGGCAGCAGGCCGAAGGACTGGAAGACATAGGCCACGGTCTCCCTCCGCAGCCGCATCCGGTGCCGCTCGCCCATGCCGGTCACGTCCTGCCCGGCGACCTGTACCGTGCCGCCGTCCGGGGAATCGAGCCCGCCCACCACGTTGAGCAGCGTGGTCTTGCCCGAACCTGACCGGCCGCACAGCGCGACGAGCCTGCCCTCGCCGACGGCGAAGCTCACGCCGCGAAGCGCGGCGGTCGCGGCCGGACCGCTACCGTAGGTGCGGGTGACGTCCCGCACGTCGACCATCATTGCCCGTTCGTCTCCGTTGCTCTGACTGGTCACTAGTCGCCGTCTTCACTGGGGGAAATGCCAGGCTGGGCAGTGGTGGGGTAGCCGGGGCGGTCCGGCCAGATCCCGATGTGGTCCGGTTCCGCCTCGAGGCGGACGCGGTCGCGCATGCCGAGGGTCTCGGTCATCTCTCGTGGGAGCTGGACGGCCGGCCCGGTCAAGTACGGCGTACTCGATCGGCGTGCCCCAGGCGCCGGATTGTCGGCGGCGCCGTGCCGCAGCGTCTCGGTCGCGGTCCGCCCGTCCCTGATCGCGATCGTTCTGCGGACCATCGACGATACCGCCGGGTCGTGCGTCACGACGAGCACGGTCACGCCGAGCTCGGTATTGGCCGTCTGCAGCGCGCCGAAGACCGACGCCGCCGTCGTCGCTGTCGAGCTCGCCGGTCGGCTCGTCGGCGAGGAGTACCGACGGCGAATTGGCCAGCGCCACCCCGATCGAGACCCGTTGCTGCTCGCCGCCGGACATCTGGTCGGGCCGCCGGCCGGCGCAGTGCGCGACGCCGAGCAGGTCAAGCAGCTCGGCCGCGCGCTTGCGGCGGGCGGAGCGGCCCGCGCCGGCCAGCCGCAGCGGCAGCTCGGCGTTCTGCGCCGCGGTCAGGTAGGGCAGCAGGTTGCGCGCGGTCTGCTGCCAGACGAACCCGATGACGGACCGCCGGTAGGCGAGCCGCTGCCGCGACGACATGGACGCCAGGTCGTGCCCGGCCACTCGGACGGCTCCGGCGGTCGGGGTGTCCAGGGCCGCCAGGATGTTCACCAGCGTCGACTTGCCGCTGCCCGAGGTGCCGACCAGCGCGGTCAGCTCACCGGTCTCGACCACCAGGTCCAGGCCCTGCAGTGCCTGCACCTCGATGCCCTCGGCGGTGTAGATCCGGACCAGGCGGTCGCAGACGATCAGCGCGCCCGCCCCGTAGTCGGCGTGCGCCCCAACGGCGTCCGCGGTGAGCTCGCTGAACGTACTCTGGTCGTTGGCCGCGCCTAGGCTGCCCGCCTCGGCGAGCGGGTCGGCCGCTCGCGGCAGCTGTGGTTCCGTCATTCGTTTATCCCGTTCATCCGCCTATTCGAAGGGACGACACGCCGCGGCGGCGCCTCGACCTGATCTCTATGCCAAGCACCACGCAAGCGAGCACGGCCAGACCGGCCAGCGGCACCACGAAGGAAGCCACGTCGGCCGCGAGCTTCACGGCGACGGATGACCTGGTGAACACGGACAAGTCGAGATCCGGCGCCAGCACCCGGGGAAGCGCCAGGGCGCAGGCCCAGGCGGCCACCGCCGCCGCGATGACGGCGGGCGCCACCTCGAGGGCCACCACCCAGGCCCGCTGTCCCTCGCCTAGGCCCATCGTTGCGAGACGAGCGAGCGTCGCTTCCCGTTCCGCGGCACCGAGCGCGAGATCGAGGAGCATGACGGCGAGGCCGAGGATCGCGGCGACCACGACTGCCAGCGAGAACAGCATGAAGGCCCCGTGCTGCAATGGCCCGCTGGTCAGTGCGGAAAGTACGTCGGAACGGAAGGTGGCGGCTCCGCCGGCAGCTCGTGCCGCAGCACCGCGGTAAGGCGTGGATCGGTCGATGGACCCGCCGGTTAGCAGCATCTCATTGACGGGGCTCGGCTCCGGCGGCGTGATCGCGGACTTCATCGCGGCCAGTGGCATGATCACGAACGCGCCGCCTGCGGGCAGCGCGGGGGTGCTTGCGATCACGCCGGCTACCCGGACCCGGACCGGCTGCAGGGACGACTGCCGGTTGCTGAGGGTGACCCCGCCGCGCCTTGGCCAAGGGCCCCTAGGAGCGCCGCGGCTTGCGGGGACGCCAGGACGGGCTGGGGCGCCCCCGCCTTGCCGGGCGTCGCGAGCAGTCCGGCCCGCACCTGCGGGAACCCGCTGGTGCGGGCGACCAGCTCGGCGTAACTGGCGGGATCCACGGCAAGGACGCTGACCTGGCTGCCTGCCCTGGTGCTCCAGAACTCGTTCATGACCTCGGCCGCGTGCGTCACGCCGGGCACGGCGGCGACCGCCTGAGCGGCGGCCGGCGAGATGGTGAAGCTCTGCGCCGTGTACGAGGAGGTTACCGTCGCGTCCGCGCCGGCCGTGTGCCAGGACGCCGCGACCTCGCCGTCGATCACCGCGCCGCGCACCATGCCGGCGAAGGCCGCCACGGTGAGCGCGAGGACCAGGGCGAGCACGGGCAGCGCGGGGGTAAGCCCGGTCCGGGACGCCCGGGCGAGGCCGAGGAACGCGGGCGCGCGGGAGCTGCGCGCGGAGGCTCGCCGCAGTCCGCGCAGTACCAGCGGGTACAGCCGGAGCACCACGATCACCGCTGGGATGGCCGCCAGTATCGGCGCGGAGCTGCTGTAGAAGTTCACGCTCGAGCCGGCTTGCACGCCCTGGTTGCGGAAGACGACGATGCCCGCCACCGACGCGGCCACCAGCGCCGCCTCCATGACCAGCCGGGTCCCGGCCCGCTGGCGGCGGGGGACGGCGGTCCGGCGGCGGGGCAGACGATGCTGCCAGGCCGCGATGAGGGCGGGACCCAAGACCGCGGCGGCCAGCACCGCGAGCGGTGGCCACCAGCCCCCGGCCGATCCGGCGCCCTGGGCGGACCCTGCTCCAGGGACGACGAGGATCGCCAGGACGGCCGCGATCCCGGCCGCCGGGACGCACAGGAGCGCGGCATCGCGTCCCGTGCCGACGGCGATCTGCCACAGGGATCCGCCGCGCGCCCTGATCACTGTGATCTCGGTCGACCGGCGCATCACGACCATCCGCGCGGCAAGAAGCAGCACGGCCAGGCCGGCCACCGTCAGGCTCACGTAGAGGAGCCACAGCAGCGTGTCCACTGACTGCGCGGTCGCAATGAACTGGTTGAGCGTGAACAGCATGCCCGAGGACGCGGTCAGCGTGGAGGCGACCGGCGCGAGGGGACCGGAGAGCGTCGGTGTATGGGTGCCGATCTTGTTGAGCGCGTCGCTGAGCGGCCGCACCTGCTGGCTGTCGAGCGAACTCACGTCCAGCGGGAACACCCACTCCATCTGGGGATTGCGCGGGCCGAAGTAAGTCTGCAGTTCGTCGGCCTCGTCCGGCCCGGCTAGCACCGCGCCGGCCCAGAACTGGGTCGGCGGCGTCCCTTCGGCCTGGAGGCGGGCGGCGAGGATACCGGGGTCAATGCCCCAGAACGACGAGTCCGGGTCAGCCGGGGCCACGATTCCGGTGACCTGGATGGTGACGTTAGTGACCGTTCCTGTCGATGCGACCTCAGTGCCGCGGATCACGAACTCGGAGCCCGCGTGCAGGCCTAGCCTTGCCGCTGTCTGACTGGTCATGACGCCCTGAACCGTCGCGGCCGGGGGCCTGCCGCCCGCCTTGCCGGTGCGGGCCGCGGGTGCGAGGGACCGGCGTGGCTACCGGGAGGCGGCCGCTCAGCAGCCGCACGTGCGCCCCAAGCGGCTGCCGTTCGGTTATCTCGATCTTGACCGGCGTGCTGCCGGTGCCGGGCAGGTCATCGTCGATGTAGTGGAACGGGACCGTCATAGCCGACCAGTCGGTGTCGGCCGGGGTGAGGCTGACCGGAGCGTGGTTGAAGGCGGTGTACAGCTGGCCGGTGATCGCGTCGATCGTGGTCGGCGGCACGACGGTCGCGGGATCGCCGGTGTGATTGAGGAAAGAGATGACGCTTTGCACGTCATGCCAGGCCGCTGAGACGGTGATGGTCCGGGTCGTCGGCACGGTGGCGGCCACCGTCTGCCGCACCGCCTGGGTCCTGCTGGCGAGGGTCTCCCGCGCGCCGGCGGTGGCCGCGAAAACCGCGAGGAATGTCAGCAACGCTAGCCAGATGTACAGCCCTCTGGGCCGGTAGCGCCGGTTCACGCTGTCACTGCTTGTCCCCCGGGGGCCGGCCCCCCGGCGACCCCCCGCATGGGGGCTCCGCCCCCCATTCCCCCCTGGCGGGCCCCGCCGTAGACCCCGCGGCGGGGCCCGGAAGGCGGCTCACGCCGCCTCCGCCGCGCGGAGTTCGGCGGCCGGGTCGGGGCGCCGGAAGACGACGAGCGCGGCGGCTAGTGCGGGCAGCACTGCGACCGCGGCCGCGAGCGGGATTGTCTGCGGCAGGTCGAACATTATGAGTGGCGGCGGGAGCGGTGTCTGCGCGGTCGGGCTGAGGGTGACGGCGGGCACCAGCAACCGGGCGACTACCGTGCCGAGGAGCAGGCCGAGCGCGGCCGCGGGTACGGACAGCAGCAGCTTTTCCATGAGCAGTTGCGCGGCCGCGGACCGCTGGCTGACGCCTAGCGCTGACAGCACGGCGTTTTCGGAGCGCCGCTGCCTGACGTTCGCCGCGATCGAGACCCAGAAGCCGAGGACCGCGAGCAGCGCGGCCGCTGCGGCCATCGCAAGCAGCGCCTGCTGCGGCGCGGCGGACAGCGGGTCCGCGACGGCCGCGGCGGCGAGCGCGGCGCTGCTCTCAACGGTCGCGCCGGGCGGAAGCGCGCGCGTCAGGGACGCGGGGACCTGGCCGCCTGCGGTGGACAGCCACCACTGCGTGACGGCCACCGGTGCGGTGCCGTGGCTGACCAGGAACGCCTCGAGGGTGGACAGGTCCATCACCAGTCCGGGGCCCGTGATGGTGGGGAACGCGCTCACCTCCGCTACGATTTTCGCTGGCACGGTTGTTGTGCGGTTGATGGTCGTCTGCACGATGCTGCCAACGCCAGTGTTGTTAGCGCTGTCGAACGCCCGGGTCGCGATGGCGGGGACGGCGGCCGCCCGGTCCGGGACGGACAGCGAGACCTGCCCGGCTAGCGGATAGGTGATAACCGGCGACGCGCCCGGGGCGGTCGTCCACAGCCCGTAGCCGGGGGTGAACGTGAGCGTCGCGCCGCCAGGCGACCGCTGCCAGCCGGCCGCCTTCGGCTCGGCTGACGGGCCGTACACGTTGCCGAGGGACAGTTCCGAGCTGAGCTCGGGTGAGCTCGCGACCGCGGTCCACGTACTGGGCGTCGCCCCGGCGACGGTCAGCGTGACGGGAGTCTTCAGCGGTTTCTCGGGCAGCGTGTAGTTGAGCACGACCTGGCTGAGCCGGAGCGGGTAGGCGGCGTCGGTCCCGCCGAGCGAGGCGGTGAGCACGTGCGGGCGGCCGTCGGCCGGGAATAGCCCCGAGGTGAGCTGAAAGGCGGCGCCGGTCGCGTCGGTGACCGTGAACTGCGCATACGCCGCGCCCAGTGGGGCGCGGCTGAGCGTGACGGTGAACTTAACTGACAGCGGCCTGCCGCTGATGAGCTGGCCGCCGGACGGCGACGAAGGTGTGATCGCCCGGAGGAAGGCCGGCCGGCGGCAAGCTCGACTGATCGGCCCTGAGCAGGGCGACCTCAGGCGCCTTGGCGGCGTCGATGGCCACCACCGGCGAGGGCGTCGCCTCCCGGACAACCGAGACCGCCATCGCCGCCCGCACGCCGGCCGCGCCGGTGATCGCGGTGGCCGCCCCGGCCGGGACCGGGCTGGCCAGGTTTACCTGCGCGTCCCCGCCGGTCACGTAGGCGGCCTGATCGGCGGCGGCCCTGGTCCAGCTCTGGTGCTGTGCGAGCGCCAGCGTGCCCGTGCCGACCGCCAGCACCAGCAGCAGCGCGGCGCCGCCCTGGCGCAGCGGCTGGCGGCTGAACTGCCAGCCGGCCAGCGCCAAGGTGAGCCCGCGGCCGGCCGCCGACACCCGGTCGACGGCGCGAGCCGCGGCGGGCAGCAGTCGTAGCGTGAGGACCGTGCCGCCCGCTAGGGCGAGCGCGGGGGCAAGCACGAGCACCGGGTCGACGACCGGCGGACGGCCTGCGGACGTCGAGACGGCCGAGTACCGGCGCAGCTGCCAGCAGGCCAGTACCGCCAGCGCCACCAGCGCCAAGTCGGCGCCGGCCTCCGTCGCGCGGGAGATCACGGCCCGCCTGCCCTGCTGGGCCGGTGCCGCGCCCCGGCGAGGCCGCAGCACCGGGTAGAGAAGCGCGCCGGTCGACGCCACGGCGATGCCCAGTGCGGCGGCCAGCGCGTCGAGCCAGGTGCCCGGCGCGGCCACGCTGATTCCGCCGTTCGGGATGCTGCCGCCGGCGGTGCCAGGGCCGTAGAGCGTACTGCCGAGCAGCCGGGCCAGCCAGATCCCGGCGACCCCGCCGATCAGCGCGGTGACCAGCGACAGCGGGATGACCTCGGCCGCGGTCAGCCTGATCAGCTGCCACCTGGTCGCGCCGCGCGCGGTCAGCAGCGCGGTCTCGCCCTCGCGTTGCGCGGCGAGCAGCCGGGCGACCGCGAGCAGCGCGGCCACGGTGATCGCCAGAAGTTCGAGTGCGCTGATCCCGAGCAGCGACCTGGCAACCGCGAAATTGTCGCCGATATCGGCGAGCACGGTTGGCAGGCTGGTGGTCATGGTGACCTCGCTGAGCAGGCTCGAGTTGCCCTGGATGGACACAGCGAACAGGTCGGCAGTGCTGAAGCCGGTCATGTCGGGCTGGGCGACCCAGGTCCCGGTTCCCTCGGCGAGCCGGCCGGGGAACATGCCTGGCGACACGACAAGGGGCCCGTAGGTGGTGTATCCGCTGGCTGCACCCGTTCCATCGACGGATCCACTGGCGGGAATCGGGTCTAGCTGCCAGTACGAGGCGGCGCTGGCGGGCGATCGCCGTTCCGCATAGAGGCCGGTAAGAAGGAACGTCACGGGCGCCCCCGTGTTCCGGTCCTGTACCCGGAGCAGGTCACCGG
Source organism: uncultured Actinomycetota bacterium (assembly GCA_963811335.1). Classification (GTDB taxonomy): domain Bacteria; phylum Actinomycetota; class Actinomycetes; order Streptosporangiales; family Streptosporangiaceae; genus Trebonia. The sequence continues at coordinate 13,576 of CAWERB010000026.1, forward strand.
GCCGGAGCTTGAGCAGCGCAGCAGTGCTCGCCGGCAGAGCGGCCGGGATCGGGTCGGCAGCCGGTGCGAGGAACTGCCCTGGCCATTTCCCTGTCACCAGTAGGGCGTGATCCGTGATGCCGTCAAGCGAAGCGGCCTGCAGCTGGGGGATGCTGCCCGAGGTGATGCTGGCCGGCTGGCAGGCAACGACCCGGCCAGGAAGCTGAGCGGGTCGGACCAGATGCCCTGCCAGAACCTGAATGACACCCCGCCTAGCCCTGAGGCGATGGATGACCGCAACGCGGCCGAGGTCTGCGCCGGACTGCCGCTTGCGAATGATCCTGCCGCGGCCACGGTCGTTCCTGGCGCGACGATTAGGTCGTGCCGCACGGCCTGCGGTAGCGCCTGGCCCGCGAAGGCGGCGAACGCCGCTCCGACGGTGGCGGCCACCAGCGTGGTAAGTGCCGCCGCGGCGAGTACCACCCAGTGCGCGGTCATCCGCCGTACAGCCAGCGGGCCACGCAGACTCGTCACTCGCTTCACAATTCCGCATCCTTTACCCCCGCCGACAGTCCGGTCAGATAACGAATCGATGTCGGTCGTGACCGAAAAGAGGCCAGAGTGATGCTCTAGGTCCCTGCATCCACGGCCGCATCAACCAGGACACGACATTGCGGATCCGGGAGCAGGTCAACCCGGTCGCCCGGCTCGCCCGCTGAAGTTCCGGGCCGCCGGGCAGTTCCGCGACGTTCCGCTGCCCGCCTACGTCACCGGTTGATACCCTCGACATATCCCCGTACTGTCTGCCGACGAGATCGCCGACCTTGGCACCATGACGGCGCGGATCGGCGTCCACGGTAACCGCTGCAACGACATGCACATGGGCCTGATAGGCCCGCGGAACCCCGGCTCAGGCAAGCGTGGCCTGGCTCCTGATGCTCAGCACGTACCGGACGAGGCTGACGAGAACCTTCTTCACCGAGTCGCGGTTCCGGGCGTCGAACATTACGATCGGCACTTCTGGCTTGAGCGTCAAGGCGATCCTGATGTCCTCCGGCCCGTACCGGGGAGCGCCGTCGAAGCAGTTGACCGCGATGATGAACGGCGTGCCGCTCCGCTCGAAATAGTCGATCGAGGCGAAGCAGTCGGCGATCCGCCGCGTGTCGGCCATGACCACGGCGCCGATCGCGCCGAGAGACAGGTCGTCCCACATGAACCAGAAGCGCTCCTGGCCGGGCGTGCCGAAGAGGTAGAGCACGAGCTGGGAGGCGAAGCTGATCCGGCCGAAGTCCATGGCCACGGTCGTGGTGGTCTTCGCGCTGACGCCGTGCGTGTCGTCGACGCCCACGCTGCGGTCGCTCAGCGGCTCCTCGGTGAGCAACGGCCGTATCTCGCTGATCGTCCCGACCAGGGTGGTCTTACCGACACCGAACCCGCCGGCGACCAGGATCTTGGCGGTCGACGGCACGCCAGCCCCGTCCCCAGTACCGTCAAAGTGATTCAAGTCCATCAAGCACCATCCTCAGTAGGCGCTGGTCGGGCACTTGCTGCCGATGCGCGGAGACGATCCGCACCATCGCCTCGCCGACGAGGTCGCCGAGCAGGACGCGCACTACCCCGAGGGGAAGGTCAACCTCGGAGGTTATGTCGACGATTGGCGTGGGGCGACGGCAGACGCTGAGAATCCGCCGGTGCTCTGGCCCCGGCCGGAAGTGCTCGGACGGCCACTCCCCGGTGGCGACGACCACATCGATGAGGCCGAACGACGCGCCGCCGTTCGGCAGAGTCCGCCCCTTCACCATCGCGTAGGGACGGACCACTGGACCGGCTTCCTGGTCGAACCAGCGCTCCCCGTGACCGTCGTACGGGGTCATTCTGCCGCTATCTCAGGTTCAGGAAATCTAGGCTCGGCGCCGAGGTACTTGCCCATGCGGCGCACGAGCATCGCCATCTCGTAGGCGATGAGCCCCACGTTCGCCTCGGCGGAGGTGAGTACCGCCAGGCAGGTGCCCTTTCCCGCCGCGATGACAAAGAGGAAGGCTTCTTCCATCTCAATAATGGTCTGCCTGACCTCACCGGCGTGAAAGTGCCGTCCCGCCCCGCGGGCGAGGCTCTGCACGCCCGCCGCCAGGGCCGACAAGTGCTCGCCGTCCTCACGGGTGAGCCCCCGCGATGCCGCCACCACGAGGCCGTCCCGGGACAAGATAAGCGCTTGCTGGACGTGTTCGACCTGATTGACCAGGTTATCGAGCAGCCAGCTCAGCTGTCCGATCGTGTCAGTCTGTGCCATTGCTCCAGCCTCGCTATCGCTCAGTTCCGTTGTCGGTGGTGCCCGCCGCATCGTCCAGCTCGTCGGCCCGCCCGCGCTGCCAGCCTTGCTGCATCATCATCAGCATGTTGCGCGTCACCTCTGGCGGTCGCGCGTCGATGTCAGGTGCCGCACTTCCCGCCGCCTGCCGGGCGTTCTCCTGGCGGTCGCGCAACTGGGGCGCCAGGCTGGCCTGCGGGACCCGCACTGGCATGCCGAGATGACTGCCAGACGAAGCCATGTCGGCGGCCTGCTGATCGCGCCGCGCCCCCGGCGCGGAGATGAGCGGATCCTCGCCCGGCCGGTCAGGCACGCGCCCGGCCGGGGGCCGGCTGAAGGCATCGGGCCAGGCCGTATTCGGCGATGCGTCCCATGGCGGCCGCTCGGCGGGAGCCGGGGGAACTACCACCTGTCCTTGCGGCTCGGACTGCGCGTACTCCCACGGCGGCCGCGGCAGGGACCGCGGCGCCGGCGGCTGCTCTTCCTCGTGCTGCCCGGCGATGTCGGTGTCGGAGCGCCGGCCCGTCGGGGCCGCGGGCAGCCGATGCCGGCCGGTCGCGCCGAATGACGGCAGCGGCCCGGAGGCGGACCGGTCGTATCCGCTCGCGCCGGGTGGGGGGACCACGCCGGGCGCCTGGCCGTCGGCGGGCCAGTCGCCCTGGCCAGCGGGCTGCCCGACCTCTTCCTCGCGCACGATCACGCCGAAGGGCAGCACGAGGATGGCCGTCGTGCCTCCGTACACCGACTGACGCAGTGACACCCTGATGGCGTGCCTGGCGGCCAGCCTGCTGACGATGAACAGGCCGAGCTGCTCGCTGTTCGCGAGGTCGAACTCGGGCGGGTTCGCCAGCCGACTGTTGATGTCGGCGAGTTCTTCCTTGCTCAGCCCGAGGCCGCGGTCCTCGATCTCCGCGACCAGGCCGGTGCCCGCCCGGTCCGCCCTGACCTCGATCCTGGTGTTCGGCGGGGAGAAGACCGTGGCGTTCTCGACGAGCTCGGCGACGAGGTGGATGACGTCGTTGACCGCGTTCCCCGCGACCAGGTCGCGCGACTCGCTGAGCACGTCGACCCGGACGTAGTCCTCGACCTCGGCCACCGCGGCGCGCAGCACGTCGACGACCGGGACGGGCTCGCGCCAGCCGCGGCCGGGCGTGGACCCCGACAAGATGATCAGGCCCTCCGCGTGCCTGCGCATGCGCGTGGTGAGGTGGTCGAGGCGGAACAGGTCGGCGAGCGACCCAGGGTCACTGGTCCGCCGCTCCATCGAGTCCAGCATGCCCAGCTGGCGGTGCAGCAGCGACTGGTTGCGCATGGAGATGTTCAGGAAGATCTGGTTGACCCCCTTGCGCAGCCGTGCCTGCTCGACGGCGGCCGCGACGGCCGCCTCCTGCACGATGCCGAAGGATCCCGCGATCTGCGAGATCTCCGCGATGCGGCTGCTGGGCGGGAGTGGGGGACTCGGCGCGCACGTCGACGTCTTCGCCGCGCCGGAGGCGGTCGACCACGCGCGGCAGCCGCTCTTCGGCCATCCCGCGGACGCTGGTGTGCAGCTTGCCGAGGTCGCCGGTGATCCTGCGGCCGAACCAGATGAGCATGAACACCGACACGAGGACCGCGAGGAGGCCGAGGCCGCCCGCCACGATGGCCTCAGTGAACAGCCCCCTGCTCGACGCGCTGCTCATCGACGACGCCTGCGCGGCGTTGGTGATCTCGTCCTTCACCATGGCGCCGAGCACAGCGCCCGAGGTCGAGTCCCACTCCTTGGCGGTCACCGGCAGCGGCCCGCTGCCCGTGTGCGCCATGACCTGGCCTTCCATGGCCTGGAACTGCTGGTAGGCCGGAGAGCCGACGGTGGCGGCGAATACGGCGCGGAGGCTGGGCGGGAGCAGCGAAAGCGCCTGGTCGGTGAGGAACTGCCGCTTGGTCGCAATACCGATGAACAGCTGCTGCGACGCCGGGTCCATCTGGCCGTGGCCGATTGTCAGCGCGCCGTCGACCAGCGTGACTTCCCCGGAGAGCAGCTCTGTCGCCAGCCCGGCGTCGGTGGAGCCGAGCCCGATCGGCTGCAGCGAGTTGCCTCGTTGCAGTGACTCTGCGTAGTACAGCTGGAACTGGGCATCGATGATGGCCCCGTACGCCTGGAAAGCGGCGGCCGGGGTCATCGTCCCGGCATCGACGGACTGCCTGATACTGGGGAGTCCGCGCAGGTCGGCTACCAGGGCGTCCAGGTTCGTCTTGGAATCGGCGGACACCGTGCCGCCGCCGGCCCGCAGCGTGGCCTCGGCGACTGGTAGCACCTTGGTGTTGGACTCCCTGGTAGCGACCAGCGCGGACTTCGGGGCCAGCCGGCCGCTGAGCAGCCAGATGTACGTCTCCTCCTGCTCGGCGGGAAGCCCGTTCGTCAGCGCGCCGACCACGGGGCCGGTAGCGGCCTGGCTGTTGACGTAGTACTGATGGTCGGCGATCGCCTGCGGGACCGTAATGCTCGTCGCGAAGGCCCACAGGCCAACCAGCGAGATCAGCGGAACAGCGAACATGCTGATCAGGAACAGCCGAACCGGCCGGGAGCGGACAGGACGCCTAATAACCGCCATAGCGCCTCACACAAGACAAGCACGAAGGAGGCGTCTGTCTGCCCGCCGCAGAGGCATGCGAAGCCAAGCGTCAGGTTGTCCGACGCCTCTGGCCTGGCGGTAGCCGAGACCCCCCCGGCGTGACCAACCATTGATACGTATTGCTTGTAAGATTTGTCACCGTAACACGGGCCCCAGTGAAAGCACTGAAATATTTCAAAAGATTCTAAAACCATGCTGGACGGCCTGTATGGTTCCAAAACGGTGCATAATTGGCTGACCTGCAGGTTTTCCTGCGACGGCGGCATGTGAGTGGCAGCATCGCGGGCTCGTGACGGCGCGCACGGCAGGAACGCCTGCCCGGTGTCCGGCCCGCCGCGGTCCAGCGGCGCGAGCGGTGCGAGCGGCCGGCGCCAGCCAGCGCCTTGTCATCGCGGGACCTGGCCAAGGGCTGAAACAGGCCGCTGGCTTTTACCTTCGGTTCGGGTCGGCTGGTCCGCTAGTAGGAACCGTGGCTCTTCAGGTACTGCCACGCGCCGCACGGGGTGCCGTAGGTTTCCTTGATGTAGCCGAGCCCCCACTTGATCTGGGTGGTGGCGTTGATGCGCCAGTTCGCGCCCGCGGATGCCATGATGTCGCCTGGCGTCGCTTGCGGGATTCCGTAGCCGTCGGACTCGTTTCCCGCGTAAACGTTCCAGTCGCTGAGCTTGTCCCACAAGGCGACCAGGCATGGGTACTGGGTCGTCTGGTTAAATCCGAAGCTCGGCAGCATGTTGTACGCGATCTCCTTGGCCGCGCCCGGATCGGGCGACGGCACGCTGGCCGGCGCGGCTGTCACCGGCGCCTGGGCGGACGGTGATGCGGGCCCTCGGGCCGGCGAGCCAGCAGCGCCCTGACTCGGCCCGGGGGCGGTGAAAGCGGATACGGTCCCGTAGCTGGCCGCCCCGATGATCATGGCCCCGGCGGTCGCCGCGATCAGCAGCTTTCCTTTCTTACCGGGTCGGCTGGTCTTGCCGGGCAGGCTAGCCGCTTCCGCGGGACCGGGCTCTTGCGCGAGCCGTGACTCCGGGGCCACAATCCCGGCTCGCGATATCTCCGGCATTACCGGCATGCCGGGCAGTTCCCGTTCCGGCGTCACCGGCCCGGCCGGAACCAGCGAGGGGTTAGCGGCCTCCTGGCACCGTGCCGACGGCACCTCGGCCGCGTGCGCCCCCGTCCACGGCAGTTCCCCCTCCCGGTAAGGGAGCGGCGTTTCCTGCGGCCTCGGCCACGGCCGCGCGGTCACCGGCGCACGAGATGCCGCGGCCGGCACGGGGCGGGGCCGTGCACGGTGCGCCGATAGCAGTTGCCCGGCCTGCCCGGCCGTTGGCCGGGCCCGGGGATCGGGGTCCAGCATCGCCATGACCGCTTCGGCGAGGCCTGCGGGCACGATGTCCGGCAACGGGGTGGCGTACTCGCGACGGGCCGCGGCCGCGACGTGGTCGGCCGCCGTCTTGTACGGGCGAGCCAGCCTGCCGGCCAGCAGCTCGTACAGGACACAGCCCAGTGCCCAGATGTCGTCGCTGAAGGTCGCCGGAGTCCCGAGCCACTGCTCGGGGCTGATGTAGGGCATCGTGCCGTAGACGGCGCCGGCGATGCTGAGCCCGGTTTCCGTGATCGCCTTGGCCAGGCCGAAATCCGTGACCTTCACCGTGCCGGTGTCGCAGATGAACAGGTTTCCCGGCTTGATGTCGCGGTGGATCACCCCCGGGTCGAGGGCGTGCGCGTAGGAGAGCGCCGCGCAGGCCTCCCGGCCGATCTGGGCAACGTCGCCCGCGCTCCAGCCGGATCGCATTGTGCCCAGGTCGCGGCCCTGCAGGTACTCCATCACCATGAACGGGACGCCCTGGTCGCTGCCGGTCGTGAACACGGTCATGATGTTCGGGTGGTGCATCCGGGAGGCCAGCCGCATCTCCCGCTGGAACCGCGCCAGGCCGGCCTCGTCGGCTGGCGCGCGCATCATCTTGATCGCCACCGGCCGGTCGGCAAGCTCCTCATCGTAGGCGAGCCAGACCTGGCCCATGCCTCCCGTGCCAATGCACCGGTCCAGCCGGTAACGCCCCCCGAAGTCAGCCATCCGCACACCCCGAGCTATTGCTCCTACGCCAGGACACAGCGATTCAATTCTGCGGCAGATCCGACGATGGCGTGCGGGAAACGCGCAATCAATCACTAATTCCGCATTATCGCTGGAAACCAAGGTAACCGCTGAGTAGCTTTCCCGCGAGTAACCAGCTGCGAAATATTTCGGCAGTTCGTGACGGGTAAGGTCCCTTCAATGATCACAAAATTGCCCGACGTTGAAGAGGCGCTGCCGTCGCCGCACCGCGTGGTTGCTGGCCGCCACTGACATATAATGCGGCCCTTTAGCTCCCATAAGGCCCGTCACTGTGAACCGGTTTACCGCGCTTGCCGCCTCGAAGGCGTCCTCGTCGTGGTAATGCCCGGCCATCCACATGTGCCTGGCCTTGAAGGCCGGGCCGCCTGCTCGAACAAGGTGCGCGCATCGCCGCGCGTGGCGACCGGCGTCGCACAGTCAGATGCGGTTGTAGCGGTTGGGGCCGGGGGTCCCCGGCATGATGTAGAAGACGAGCAGCACGATCCAGCCGACTAGTGGGACCAGGCCGATCCACCACCACCAGCCGGTGTGGTTGGAGTCGTGCAGGCGCCGGACCGTCAGCGACAGGCTGGTGATCCAGAGCGGCAGGCCGATGATGATGTACAGGATCGCGCCCGCGATCGTGGACCGGCCCTGGATGATGCCAAGAACCGCCCAGGCGATGGCCGCCACCAGGGCGAACCACCAGAACGCGGACCGCGATGCCCGTCCCCGGAAGGTGGCGATGTGGCTGAACGCGTTCCGCACCGCGTCGGCGAAACCGACCGGGGCGCCCTGCAGGTAGCCGGTCGGCCCGGTCGGGTAGCCGCCGCCCTGCTGGTAAGCGTTGTCTTGCTGGGTTCCGCTGCTGCCCTGCGGGTAGCCGCTGTAGGCCGATTGCTGCCCGCCCGCCGTACGGTCCCCGCCCTGTTCAGGTACGTGCTCCTGAACGGGGTCGGCGTACGGGTTGGGGCCGTAAGGATCCTGCGGTCCTTGGGGAGTGCTCATGTGGCACCTCCGCTTCCCCGGATCGGCGTGTCGCATGGGATATGCGCACATTAAGTCACCAACCTTACGCGGAAGGTAATACCCACTTTCTGGTGCGTCAGTGACAGTTGTTACTCAGATCCGCGGAGCCCGTGGGTTCCAAACGGCGCCGCATTGGCCCGCCTGCATCCAGCGCCGCTGACAGCCAGGGCCTGCAATCGAGCCTCGGGCGGCGTCCGCGCTGGTCAGCGGCACCAGCTATTTTCCGGTCATGGTCGGCGTGCTGGGCCGTCGGCCTGGTGGCGGAGGGCGAAGATCGCTGCCTGGAGGCGGTCATGCAGCCCGAGCTTGCCAAGGATGCCGCGGACGTGCGTCTTGACGGTTTGCTCACCGATGGACAGGTCGCGGGCGATCTCCTTGTTGCTGTAGCCGCGGGCGATCAGCCTGAGGACGTCGCGTTCACGGGGCGAGAGGGGCTGCAGCGGGTCCGGCGGGGCGGGCGGCGCAGCGCCTGGGTGAGCCGGGTTATCAGCTCGGGGCTGAGGCGGGCGGTGCCGGCGGCGGCGTCGCGGACGGCAGTGATGACGTCTTCGGCCGTGGCGGTCTTGAGCAGGTATGAGGTCGCGCCGGCCTGTACCGCGCGGACGAGGTGCTCGTCGTCGGCGGCGGAGGTCGAGTACCACCACGGCGGGCGGGTGCGGGGCGTCCTGCAGGACTGCGAGCACGGCGTGCCCGTCGAGCCCGGGCATCGACAGGTCGAGCAGGAGCACGTCCGGCCGGGTGGCGGCGGTGACGTCAACCGCTCGCTGGCCGTCTCCGGCCTCGCCGACCACCTCGACGTCCGGCTCCTGGCTGAGCAGGTAGCACAGCCCGTCCCTGAAGACGCGGTGGTCGTCGGCGATTACCACGCGGACGGTCGCGAGGCGGCACCCGGGCGGTGATGGTCGTGCCGCGCCCGGGGGCGCTGTCGATGCGCAGGGTGCCGCCGAGCTCGGCGGTCCGGTCGCGGATGTGGGTCAGCCCGCGACCCGGATGGCGCGGCGGCCGCATCGAAGCCGCTGCCTGCGTCGCGGACGGTGAGCTCGATGTGCCCGTCGTGACGGGTCATGGAAACGGTGAGCTGGCTGGCGTGGCCGTGCCGGACGGCGTTGGCGCAGCGCCTCCTGGGTGATGCGCAACAGCGCGTGCTCGACGGGCTCGGGGACTGTGACGTCGTCCAGGCTGGCATCGACGGTGACCCCAAGGCGGTCGTGGTAGGCGGTGCAGATCTCCCGCAAGGCCGGTGCGAGCCCGGTGCCGTTTAGGCTGACCGGGCGCAGCTCGATCAGCAGCGCTTGCGTGTCGCGCAGCGCCACTTCGCTGATGTGCTCGATCGCGCGGGCCTGCTGGTTGCCCGGGTCGGCCCGGCGCATCCCGGCGGCGATCATCCGCAGGGCGAACAGGTGCTGGGAGATGGCATCGTGGACCTCTCGCGCTATTCTCGCCCGTTCTGCGTCGCGGGCGTTACTGGTAGCGCGGTCCCGTTCGGCGGCCAGCGCTGAGCTGAGCTGCCGGGTCATGGTGGTGAAGTGCGCCTCAAGGCGGCCCACCTCGTCGCGGCCAGTGCAGGGCAGGGTGACGCTGTAGTCGCCGTCGGCGACCGCGAGGGTGGCTCGCTCGAGGCGGTGCACCCGGCGGACGAGCCGCCACGAGGCGAGCAGCCCGAACAGCACGCCGACGGGTACGACGGCGACGAGCAGCGCAGCAGGCGCGTACAGCACCAGCGCCGGCGTACCCGAGCTGCCCGAGATCGCTCCGTGCGCTGACCGGGTTGACGAACCCGGGTGACCAGGGCGCCTGGACGTACACGTAGGCGACCCGTTTTGCCGTTCCGGCCGGCGGCCCGGCGGCGGCGTGCCTGGCCAGCCAGGAGACCATGAAGACGACCGAGCCGTAGGGCGTGCCGTACTGCGTGGACTCGCCGTTGGCCTTGACGTCGCTGGCGTTCGCCGGAGCCGCGGGGGCGGGGAGCTCGCTGGCCGCCGCTTTGCCCGGCGGGTAACGGGAGGGCGCGGAGGACGCGACGACCGTGCCGTCGGCGGCGACCGCCACGACCGCGGTGATCGCCTGGTCGCTGCGGACCGGGCCGGTGAGCGCCGGGACGAGCAGCATGCTGCCGTCCTGCGTGGCCGTGGCCTGCCCCGGCCGGGTCGGCTGCCTCAGGTCGCCCAGCACGGTTCCGGTCGGCACACCGCCCGGGTAACGCTGGGCGAGCTGCCGGGCGTAACCCTGCGCGGTCGCGTCCACCTGGGCCTGGAGCCGGGTGCCGGTCACCACCGGGAGCACCTGGAAGCCGAGCATGAGCACTTCCACCAGCACCACGACGACGACCGTCACCAGGATGTACGAGGCGGTCAGCAGGCCCGATAGCCCCCATGCCCTGCGGCGCACCCGGTCAAGCACACCTGCACGTTACCGCCCGCGCCCTCGCGGCGTATCACTCCAACGAGGGACCCCTCCTCCCGCCGCCGCATGATTCGCCTGCCGCCGCGGGCCGGCACGCTGGGTGGCATGAACACATACCCACCGTGCCGTCAGTGTGGCGGCGCGAGATGAACGCGGTCGAGGCCGCTGAACTCGGCAAGCGGTACCGGGGGAGCTGGGCGCTGCGCGAGTGCACGCTGGCGATTCCCGCTGGCCAGGTGACGGCGCTGGTCGGTCCGAACGGCGCGGGCAAGAGCACGCTGCTGAACATCGCGGCCGGTCTGGCGGAGCCGTCGGCGGGGAGCGTGACGGTGCTCGGCGGGGCGCGCCCCGGGTCGGCGGCCGCGCTTGACGGGATCGCGTTCGTCGCCCAGGGCACCCCGCTGTACGGGAACCTTTCCTCTGCGGACCTGCTGCACCTGACCCGCAACCTGAGCCCGGCGGTTCGACCGGCGGTACGCGGAGGCGCGGCTGGGCGACCTGGGTATCCCGCTCGACCGGAAGGCGGGGAAGCTGTCCGGGGGACAGCAGGCGCAGCTGGCGCTGACCCTGGCCCTGGCCCGGCGGCCACGGCTGCTTGTGCTTGACGAGCCGACGGCGATGCTGGACCCGGTCGCCCGGCGCGACTTCATGGCCGCCGTGATGTCGGCCACGGCCCGCGACGGGATGTCGGTGCTGCTGTCTTCGCATGTGCTGGCCGAGCTGAAGCAGGTGGCCGGCTACCTGGTGCTGCTGTCAGATGGCCGGGTGCGGCTGGCCGGAGAAGTCGCGGGGCTGCTGGCAGGCCACCGCCTGCTGACCGGCCCGGACGAAGGGGCCGGCCGCGGTACGCAGCCGGACCGGATGGTGGTGCGGGAGGCGGCCGGAGACCCGGTTCCGCCGGGCTGGCAGGCTTACCGGGTAAGCCTGGAGGAACTTGCCCTGGCCTACCTGCGCGAGCCCTGCACCGCATCAGCGCATAGCCAGGCGCCGGGGTCGCCGGCGGTGGCGCGGTGAGCGCGCTGGCCGCACCCGTCCGCCCGGAGGCTGACGCGGGCCCGCCGTTGCCGTGGCGGCGGATGGCCTGGGTCATCTGGCGGCAGCACCGCCTCGCGCTGGCTGGCGTGGCCGCCTTGCTTGGCGCGCTGGCGGTGTGCCTATGGCTCACCGGCCTTCAGCTGCACCACGCCTATGCCACCGCCACTGCCTGTAGGCACGCGGACTCGGCCGCCTGCCGGGACTTGTTCGCCACCTTCAACGGCATGGACGGCCTTCTGGCGAACGGCGTCATCCTGCAGGTGATGCCCGGGCTGATCGGCGCCTTCGTCGGCGCGCCGCTGCTGGCCAGGGAACTGGAAAACGGCACCTTCCGTTACGCCTGGACGCTGGCCTTCGGGCGCACGCGGTGGGCGCTCGCCGTGCTGGTGCCGCTCGCTGTCACGGTGGTGGCCGCCGCCGAGCTCTTCAGCCTCGTGCTGTCCTGGTACTACCAGCCGTATTTCGCGGCGAGCAACCCGGCCCCGCAGACCCCGTTCTTTCCCGGGCTGTTCGGCCTGCGCGGCGTCGCGTTCGCCGCCTGGACGCTGGCCGCCTTCTCGGCCGGCGCGCTGGCCGGCATGTTCACCCGCCGCGTCGTCCCCGCGATCGTCGCCACCCTGGCCATCTACGCCGGGCTCACTTTCGCCGCCGGAGGCTTCCTGCGCCAGCACTACCTGGCGCCGCTGCTCACCAGCAGCCCCAGCGCGCCCGGTGACGCGTGGATCATCAGCCAGTGGTGGACCAGGGGCGGCAACTTCGCCTTCGCCTGCCGGCCCTCGATGGCTCTCCTCAGCCAGTTCTGCTCCGCCCCGCCTGCGGGGCCGGGCGGCCCCAAGCCATCGCTTGAGACGTTCGCGCAGTGCCTCGTCAGGCACGGCTACACCGAATGGACCAGCTACCAGCCGGCCTGCCGGTTCTGGGTCTTCCAGTGGATCGAGGGCGGCTGGCTGCTCGCGCTGTCCCTGCTGCTGATCAGTGTGACCGTCTGGCTGGTCCGGCACCGGGCGGCCTGACGCGGCGGCAGGCGATCAACGATGTCCCGGCCCGCTTGCGGGCCGCTCCCCCTGAGTGAGGAGATGCAATGCTGATCAACAAGGTCTCACGGAAACGGCCGCAGGTAGCGGGACGGGCGCTCCGCCGGCCGTGGGCTGTCGTGCCCCTCGCGGCCTGCCTGGCCGCCGCGTGCTCGTCCGTCGGCGCGGCCGGGCCAGCCGCCGCGACCCGGCCCGCGGCCGCCGCGGCCGGGATGGTGAGCTGCTCGCCGCCGGGAGTGAAAACGTCACCGTGCTACAGCCCCCGGGCCTACCAGGCCGCCTACGGCGTCGCGCCGCTGCTCAGCCGCGGCATCGACGGCCGGGGCGAGACGGTGGTCATCCCCGACCCGGTTGGGGTCGCGCTGGCCATGGATATCCGCAAGGACATGGCTGCCTTCGACCGCGAGTTCGGCCTGCCTGCGGTCAAGCTGCACATCGTGAACACCCTGGCCAAGTCCACCACGCCCTACCTCGACAGCCAGGAGGAGGTGACCGACACCGAGATGGTGCACGCGATCGCCCCCGGCGCCACCATCGATGTCGTCCTGGTGCCACAGACGACCAGGACTGGCGTGTCCGCCGCCCTTACCGAGGTGATCGATGAGGGCATCGCCCTGCACGCCGCGGTGGTATCGCTCAGCGTTAGCCGTGGCGAGCACGTTCTCACCAGCGTCGCGGTGGCCAGCCTGAACGCAGCGCTCGAGCAGGCACGCGCCCGGCACGTCACGATCGTCGCCTCCTCCGGCGACACCGGCGCGATCGCCGACGATGGCCCGCCCCGGCAGGTCAGCCTGCCCGCCTCCGACCCGCTGGTGCTGGCGGTGGGCGGTACCGCGCTCAGCGCGGCCCCGGGAGGCGCCTACCAGGGCGAGATGGCCTGGAACGGTGGCAGCGACGCCTCCGGAGGCGGCTACAGCATCCTGTTCCCCCGTCCGTCCTACCAGGACGGCCTCGCCCGGGTCGGTGCCACCCGAGGCGTCCCTGACGTGGCCGCCAACGCGGACTCCAACACCGCGATGGCGGAAACCTACAGCGGCCGGCGAGTCGCGCCCGGCCTCGGGCACCAGCGCCGCCACCCCGCTGTGGGCGGCCCTGATCACCCTGGCCGATCAGGAGGCGGGCCGGCACCTCGGCTTCGTCAGCCCGGCCATCTACCAGATCGCCCGCGGCCCCGCCCACCACCAGGCATTCCATGACATAGTCACCGGTGACAACTCTGTGCTGTGGCCCACCGGCCTCTACCTTGGCTACACCGCTGCACCAGGCTGGGACCCAGTCACCGGATGGGGCAGCCCCGACGCCCAGTACCTCATTCCCTTGCTGAGCTCGCACCCAGGGTTAGGCACGCTGCACCTGCGGCCCGCTGTCGGCCTGAGCCGCGGTCAGAGGAGGCCGTGGTCGCGGGCGTAGATCGCGGCGTGGGTGCGGTCCCGCAGGCCCAGGCGGGCCAGGATGCGGGAAAGGTGGTTCTTCACGGTGCCCTCGGACAGGAACAGGCGCGCGGCGATCTCGCGGTTGGTCGCGCCGCGCGCCACCAGGCGCAGGACGTCGGTTTCCCGGGCGGTCAGCGGCTGCCCTGGCTGGGCGGGGATCGCGCCGCTGGCGTCGCCGGGCGCCGGGGCCGGGTGCCTGGCCAGCGCCGACGGCCAGCCGCCCGGTGGCCTGGGGGCCGAACTGGGCGATGCCGGCGTGGGCCAGCCGGACGGCGCTGGCCAGCTCGGCGGCGGGCAGGTCCTTGAGGAGGTAACCGGCGGCGCCGGCCGCAGCGCCTGCACGACGTATTCCTCGTCGTCGAACGTCGTCAGCATCACTACCCGGCAGGCGGGCAGCTCCCGGCGGATCCGGGCGGTCGCCTCGGTGCCGTCGCACCCGGGCATCCGCACGTCCATCAGCACCACGTCCGCCGCTAGGGCGACGGCCTGCTCGACCGCCTCCCGGCCGTTGCGGGCGGTGCCCACCACGTCGATTCCCGGCTGGATGCCCAGCAGGGACGCGATCCCCTCCCGGATGAGCTGCTGGTCATCAGCCACCAGGACGCGGACCGGCGGGCCGTCGTGGCCGCGGCAGCCGTGCCGTCCGGGTGGCCGGTCACGCCGGCACCGCGCTGGCGGCCGGCGGACCGGGGGACGGTCACGGTGACCGTGGTCCCCGCCCCAGGCCGGCTGTCGACGTCCGCGTGCCCGCCGGCCAGCGCGGCCCGTTCCCGCATGCCGGCCAGCCCGAAGCCGTCTCCTGCCGCCCGGCCGCCGGCATTTCGCACAGCGACGGGTGGAAGCCTCGCCCGTCGTCTGTGACGACAAGCCGCGCCTCGCGGTCATCCACGGTCACCGCCACGCAGACCCGCCGCGCGCCGCTGTGCCGCCGGGCGTTGGTCAGCGCCTCCTGCGCGGCGCGGAAGATCACCGTGCGCGTGGCGGCAGTGACGCCGGCCTCGTCCCCGGTGACGGTCAGGGTGACCCGCGGCTCCCCCGCATCGGCCTGCCCCACCAGCCCGCCGAGCATGGCGGAAAGCGGGGCAGACGGCTCGCCGCCGCGCAGCGCGCCGACCGACCCGCGCACGTCCTTCAGCGCCTGCCGGGCCAGCGAGCGGGCATCCGCGACCGCCCGGTCGGCCGCCGCATGGTCCCGGTCGCGGAACGCCTCGGCCTTCTCCAACTGGACCGTGATCGCGGTCAGGTGGTGCCCGAGGCTGTCGTGGATGTCCCTGGCGAGCCGGCTGCGCTCGGCCGCGGCGGACAGCTCGGCGACCTGGGCCGCGTAGGCGGTGAGCTGGTCGTGGGATTCCCGCAGGTCGCGCAGCGTGGCCTCCAGCCGGATCCGGCTGGCCTGCTCGCCGACCGCGATGCCCGCCATGGCGATGGCCAGCACCAGGCCGACGCCGAACATCAGGACGTCAGACAGGTACGCCGCCTGCGCGTACCAGCGCGGGACCCGCAGCGCGAGGCCCGCGATGAGCAGGGCCACGCACAGCCCGCCGAGGCCGAGGCTCACGGCCCGGCCGAAGGCGAAATAGGCAGCGAACGGGACCAGGATGAACAGCACCCGCGACTCGCCCGAGGGGTCCAGCGCCGCCGCCGCGGCGAACAGCCCCAGCCGCGCCGCGAGCAGCGCGAGCACCGCCCGACGCGGCCCCGACGGCACGAGCCACCGCCGCTCCCCGGCCTCCACGGCCAGCAGCGCCGCCATCACCGCGGCGAACCCAGCCACCTGCGCCCCCGGTGCGCCGCCGCCGAGACCCATCGCCCAGTAGTACAGGCCGGCCGCCAGGACGACGCAGTAGCACCAGCACGGGAACCCAGCGCGGCGAGATCCAGCTGGCCGTCATGTGACGTCCTCCTTCACACGGCGCCGGGCAGGCCAGCGCGGCACTTCCCCAGGCTAGCCCGGACGCGCCGCGCCGGGACCGGCGCGCGCGGCACCCGGCCCGAATTGGCCGGACGGCACGTGCCGGATGGCACCGTGGAGGGAAGCGACGGCCAGTGACTCCCTGACGCAACGCTGGCCGGCGGGTACTTCCCGGCCGGGGCCGCCCTTCCTACGGTGGGCGTTGCCGCGCGGCCGCCTCGCCCAGGAGAGCGGCCGGCGATACGAGAGGTACTAGCCGTGACCCCAGATCTTCCCCGGTTCAGCGCGGCGAGCGGCCTGCTGTCCGGGCTGTTCCTCGCCGTGGCGGGATTCGTCAGCATCTTCACCGGCAAGACCGCGGGCGCTGCTTTCGTCATCGCGCTAGCGCCGGCGCTAGCGACACCGCTGCTTGTCGCCGTCTACCACCAGCGGCACGCTGACGTGCCAGGCGTGTTCGGCCCGGTGGCCTACGCGGTCAACCTGATCGGCCTCGGCCTGTTCGGCGGGGCCGCGTTCACGATCGACACGGCGCTGTTCTACCTCGCGACCCCCGTGCGGGACCACCTCAGGCACGAGCCGACCTTCGCGGCCCTGCTGGGCAGCGCGGTCCTCTTCGCGGTGGGATCGGTGCTGTTCGGCGTCTTCCTGCTGCGCGCCAGGGCCTACTCGCGGCTACTGTGCTGGGCGTACATCGTGTTCCCCGCGCTGCTGGCCGCGCTGTCGCCGCTGGCCGACTCCCCGCTGAAGAACGCGGTCCACTGCCTGGCCGGCGTCACCCTCGTATGGCTGGCGGTCACGTTGTGGCGCACGACGGCCCGCCCGGCATCAGGCAGCCGCTCACAATACGCGGGGGTGCGAGCGGCGGCTGACTGACGCCAGCGGCGTAGCTAATACGCCGGAGGTCGTACGAGGTGGCGCCCAGAGTTGCTACTTGCGGCGCTCGTGCGCTGGCTGGACTGCTCCTAAGGTGAGGGCGGGGTATCTGTTGCCCGGTGGCGTCACCTGGAGGGCGCATGCCAGTTACGTCTGCTTCCGCGTGGGCCTGGCAGTAGGCTAGAAATCTAGCCTATACTTTGGCTATGGTTTCTCTCTCGTTGGCTGAGGCCAAGGACAAGCTTTCGGCCGTCGTGAACGATGTCACATCGACTCATCAGCACTACACCATCACGCGCAACGGT
Organism: uncultured Actinomycetota bacterium; assembly: GCA_963811335.1. Taxonomy (GTDB): domain Bacteria; phylum Actinomycetota; class Actinomycetes; order Streptosporangiales; family Streptosporangiaceae; genus Trebonia. Next base: position 30,597 of record CAWERB010000026.1, read on the forward strand.
CGCCCCGTAGCGGTTGTTCTGCCTGTCGATGACCTTGAGTCCCTGGAAGAGACCGTCTTCTGGCTGGAGCGCGAGATCGCCCGGCTGCGCGCTGGCGAGCCAGGCGCGGACGGCCCTGACACCAGCGGCGACGAGATGGCGGCGATCATGGACCGCCGCCGCCGGGAGGCCGGGCTCGCGTGAGTGAGCCCTACCATCTCGTCATCAAGGCACAGGCGCGTCGCGCGCTTGAGTACCAGCTCGCGCCGTCGACTGCCTTCGCAGTGTGGGAGTTCATAACCGGGGCGCTCGCGGAGAATCCGCAGCGCGTCGGGAAGCCGCTTGTCTCGCCGCCGTTTCAGGGCGACTGGTCCGCCCGGCGCGGACATTACCGTGTCAGGTACCAGATCGACGATGAGAAGCACGCGATCACGGTGATCGACATCGCGGACAGGTCGGACATCTACCATCCGGGACGCAAGTAAGTCCTGCTGGCTCCGCCGCCGCGATCTGCGTTGGTTCGAACCCAACACCTGCCACCACCCGCGGAAACGCCCCGCTAGCTGCGGTATCACGTGCTGCCGGGGCGTTCTCTCTGTCCCGGCGCGTGTCGCCTTGTAGCGCTGTAGGGCGTTGTGGTGTCCCTGGACGCATGGCGGACGGAATCGGGGCCAGGGAGCGGTGTGGGTAGCCGCTTGACGGGGTTCGGGGCGTGTCCTGGCTTGGCGTTCGCCGCCGAGTCGAGCGTGAAGTCGTGAATCGGCCGTATTTACGGCCCGTGTCGGCAATAGTCTCTGGTTGTCCTAAGCGGATCGCCACGGGAGCTGATCAAGGGATGGACTCGCTGACCGCGACGGACCTGCGGGCCGTGGGGGAGTTCCGGCTGCTGGCGCGGCTTGGGTCGGGCGGCATGGGGCAGGTCTTCCTCGGGTCGTCCCTGGCGGGCCGGATGGTGGCCGTCAAGGTCATCCACGCGGAACTGAGCAGGGACCCGGAGTTCGTCCGCCGGTTCAGGCATGAGGTGGAGGCCGCGCAGAAGGTCAGCGGCTGGTACACCGCTCCAGTCGTCGCGGCGGGGGTCGACGACAACCCGCCGTGGCTCGCGACGGCCTTTGTCCCCGGGCCGTCGCTTGAGGACATCGTCGCCCGGCACGGGCCGCTCCCCAGTGCGGCGGTGTGGCGGCTAGCCGCCGGGCTGGCCGAGGCGCTGCGCGCCATTCACGGGACCGGGCTCGTCCACCGCGACCTCAAGCCCGCCAACGTGCTGCTGGCGATGGACGGACCCCGGGTCATCGACTTCGGCATCTCGCGTGCGGTCACCGCCGAGACCCGGCTGACCGCTACCGGGGCCGTCATCGGGACCCTGAGCTACATGTCCCCCGAGCAGGTGCAGGCGCAGGAGACCGGGCCGGGCAGCGACACGTTCTCGCTTGGCTCCGTCCTCGCCTTCGCCGCCTCCGGGGCGGGGCCGTTCAGCGTCGCCCCCGGCGCGCCGTCGGCCGCGGTGATGTACCGCATCGTCCACGGGGAGCCGGACCTCGGAGCGGTACCCGCCGAAGTGCGCGGTCTCATTGAGGCGTGCCTGGCCAAGGACCCCCGGGAGCGCCCGGACCTGGGCCGGGTCGCGGCCTTCGCCACGGGGGCGGCCGAACGGCTGGGGCTGTCGCCCGCCGCGTTCTGGCCGCGCGAGGTGGCCGGGGTCATCGAGGCGCAGCAAGCCGCGCTAGCCGCGCAGATCGAATCGTTGCAGACCGCGCGGGTCACCCAGGCCGAAGGCGGCTGGGGCGCGCCGGCCTGGCGCGGGCGGGCGGCACTCCGCGCTCCACCAGGCCCCGGCGCCTTTTCCCGGGCCGCCGGCGACCTTCAATCCGGCGATGCCCCCCGCGCCCGTCACGGACCCCGGTGCCTGGAACGGCGGCCCGACCCTGGGCGGGCACGCGGTTCCCTGGCCGGCGGGCGACCGCCGCGGAGTGAGCCGCCGGGGCCTGCTCATCGGGGCCGGCCTCGGCGGCGTCGCGGTGATCGGCGGCGCGGTCGGCGTGGCCGGCTGGGCGCTCGGCTCGCGGTCGGCGACGGCGACCCCGCCCTCGGCGGGGACGCTCCCGGCGGCAGCGGCGCCGAGCCTCGGGCCGGCAAGTGCTGAAGTACTACGGCGACGGCGCCCGCCGGGCCGCGGCCTGGAAGTTCGCGACGGGTAACGCCATCACGGCCAACCCCGGCGCCGGCGGCGGCCGGGTGTACGTCAGCAGCACCGACAACAACCTTTACGCGGTCACCGCCGCGGACGGGCGGCGGGCCTGGTCATACCAGCCGGGGGCGGTGACCGCCGCCCCCGAGGTGGTCGGCAGCGTCGTCTGCCTGTCCACCAGCAAGGGGCACTTCTACGCGCTGCGCGCCGCGGACGGGACACGGGCCTGGGACGTGGATACCGGGGTGCCGGCCATCTACAAGCCCACCTGGGCGGTCGACGGCGGCAGCGTCATCCTTCGCCCAGGCAGGCGCGCCCGCGCGGGCGTACGACGCGGCCACGGGCGCGAAGGGCGTGAGCTTCAGCACGCAGGAGGCGTACGTGATGGCGCTCGCCGCCGCGAACGGGATACTCTACGCCCTCGACGCGTCCGGCATCCTCTACGCCTTCCGCACCGTGACCGGCGAGGAGATCTGGCACCGGCAGTTGCTCTCCTCCGACGACCAGCCCGGCACGGGCCTGACGGTCGACGGCGGCGCCGTTTACCTGGGGACCATGTCCGGAACGCTGTACGCCATCTCCGCCGCGAGCAGGCAGGTCCGGTGGACCTACCACCCGGGTAACGGCATCGAGTCTGCCCTGGCCGTCGCCGACGGCCTGGTGTACCTGAAGGACGGCAACGGCAAAGTGCACGCCGTCGACACCACGACCGGCAAGAAGTCCTGGTCACGGGCGAGCATTCCCACCGGGCTGTGGGGCGTGGCGGCGGCCGGCGGCCGGGTCTACTACTCCACCGACCTGGCCGTGCAGGCGCTCGACGCCAAGACCGGCGCGCCGGCGTGGGCGTTTACCCCGTCGGGCACCGCATCGGGCACCGCGACGTTCCTCTCCACCCCCGCGGTGGCCGGCGGCATGGTCTTCGTCGGATCCAGCGACGACAGCCTCTACGCCTTCCGGGCCTGACCGCCCGCGGACCCGCGAGGGAACTCGCTGATCCAGGTCGCGGGAGTGGGACAAGGGGGATACCCTGCGCAAGTATGGCGGAGATGGGCGGCGGGGCCAGGGATATCGACGTGTCGGTTCCAAATCTGGCGCGGATCTACGACTACTGGCTTGGCGGCAAGGACAACTTCACGGCCGACCGGGCCGCTGCCATCGAGTCGGCGGCGGCGGTTCCGCAGTTGCCGTTGCTGGCCAGGGAGAACCGGGCGTTCCTGCGGCGTGCGGTGCGGTTCTGCGTCGGCGCGGGCGTCACGCAGTTCCTCGACATCGGCTCGGGCCTGCCCACGGCCGACAACACGCACGAGGTGGCGGGGCGGGCGGCGCCCGAGGCCCGGACGGTGTATGTGGACGTTGACCCGGTGGTGGTCAGCCACGCCAGGGCGCTGCTCGCCACGCCGCTGACCCGGGCCGTTTGCGGCGACCTGACCCGGCCCGGCGAGGTGCTCGCCGCGGCGGAGGGTACCGGGCTGGTCGATTTCGCGCGGCCGGTGGCCGTGCTGCTTGGCGCCGTGCTGCACCATGTGCCGGACGAGGCCGGCCCGGCCGGGAGCGTCGCCGCCTTCCGTGATGCCATGGCGCCGGGCAGTTGCCTGGTGATCTCCCACGCCCAGCTGGCTCCTGGCCACGTAGTCGGCCGTGAACCGGTCTCGGAGCTTGGCCGGGATATCGTCGAGTCCTGGCGGGGTGCCGCAAAGGGCAACGGCACCCGCACCCGGCAGGAGATCGCCGCCTTCTTCGGTGACCTGACGCTGGTCGAGCCGGGCCTGACCGAGGTATGGGCATGGCGGCCGGATCCCGGTGCGGTCACGGTCCACGCCGGCGCCCTGACCGTGCTCGGCGGCGTGGCCAGGAAGGACTGACTCCGCTGACCGCCGCTCAGGCGTCCAGGCCGAGCTCGCGGGCGATGAGCATCCGCTGCACCTCCGACGTGCCCTCGCCCACCTCGAGGATCTTCGCGTCCCGGTAGAACCGGCCGACGGCGAACTCGTTCATGAAGCCGTAGCCGCCGAAGATCTGCGTGGCGTCGCGGGCGTTGTCCATCGCCGCGTTGGAGGCGGTCAGCTTCGCGATCGCCGCCTCCTTCTTGAACGGCTCGCCGGCCAGCATCTTCGCCGCCGCGTGCCACCAGGCGAGGCGCGCGTTGTGCGTGCGCACCTCCATGTCGGCGATCTTGAACTGCAGCGCCTGGAACCGCCCGATCGGACCGCCGAAGGCCGACCGCTCCCTAACGTAGGCCAGCGACTCATCCACGCAGCCCTGGGCCAGGCCGGTGGAGAGCGCGGCGATCGCCACTCGCCCTTCGTCAAGGGTCCGCAGGAACTGGGCGTAGCCGCGGCCGCGCTCGCCGAGCAGGTTCGCCTCAGGCACCCGGCAGCCGTCGAACGCGAGCTCGTGGGTGTCCGAGCAGGACCAGCCCACCTTGGAGTACTTGGGCGCGACGGTGAACCCGGGCGTGCCCGACTCCACCAGGATGGTGGAGATCTCCGGTTTGCCGTCCGGCCGCGTGCCGGTGACTGCGGCGACTCCCACCACGGCGGTGATGGACGTGCCGGAGTTGGTGATGAACGACTTCGACCCGTCGATCACCCACTCGCCGCCCTCCAGCCGGGCCCTGGTGCGCATCGCGCCGGCCACGTCGGTGCCGCCGCCCGGCTCGGTCAGCCCGAACGCGGCGAGCGTCTCGCCTGCGCACAGTGACGGCAGCCAGTGCCGCTTCTGCTCCTGCGTGCCGAACCGGTAGACGGGCATGATGCCGAGCCCGACCCCGGCCTCCAGCGTGATGGCGACCGAGGAGTCCACCCGGGCCAGTTCCTCAAGAGCGAGACAGAGCGCGAAGTAGTCGCCGCCCATCCCCCCGTACTCCTCGGGGACCGGCAGCCCGAACAGGCCCATCCGCCCCATCTGCGCCACGATCTCGTACGGGAACTCGCCCTTGTCGTACAACTCGCCGATCACCGGGGCCACCACGTCGCGGGCGAACTCCTCGACGCTCTTGCGCAGGTCCTCGTGCTCTTCATCAAGCTTGTATCCGAGCATTGCTCCTGAACTCCTCTCCGCACGCAGATAGTGGACATTTAGGCACATCCCTGTGTACCTAAATGTCCACCATCAGCTGGCTCCGGCCCGATGACGGCCAGCACCTCGTCCATCCGGACCTGCTGGCCCGCTTTCGCGGTCAGTTCCGTTACCGTGCCGTCGACCGGCGCGGTCACCGTGTGCTCCATCTTCATCGCCTCGACCACGAGCACCGGCTGCCCGGCGCTGACGGCCTGCCCCGCGGTCACGTGCACGGCGACCACGGTCCCCGGCATGGGGGAGCGGACCGTGCCGTCGGCGGCGGCCGCCCGCGAGCCGCGCAGCGGGGCGGGCGCCGCCTCGGCGACCGCCCACGCCTGCCCGTCCCGCCCCAGCCAGGTGGTATTCCCCTCCGCCGCGTAGGCGAAGCGAACCGTCCGTCCGCCCCTCCTGAGCACGAGGTCGGTGCCGCCGTCCGGGCCCGCCGGGCGGAACTCAGCCCGGGCGGTCGCCGCCTCGCCGTCACCGACCACCACCTCGGCGCCCGCCGAGGCAAGCCCGCGCACCTGGACCTCGGTTTCCGTCCCCGGCCCGTGCGTGAGCCGGAACCTCGTCCAGGCCGGCTCGCCGGGGCGCCACCCGTCCGGGATGTCCCACGGGTCGGTCACCGGCCCGGCGGGCTCCCGCAGCAGCACGCGGGCAAGCGCCGCCGCGGCCAGCGCCTCCGCGTCACCCGTCTCGCCCGCGCCGGCCGAGGCAGCCGGCCGAGCCGGACCCGCCGAGTCAGCCGACTCAGCCGACTCGCATCGAGGAAGCCACGATCCGCTCCACCAGCCCGGTATCGAGCCGCCCGGCCCGCACGTCAGGGTCGGCGAGCAGCGCGCGCAGGAAACCGGTGTTGGTACCGACGCCCAGCACGACCGTGTCCGCCAGCGCCCGGTCGAGGCGGCGCAGCGCGGTGGCGCGGTCCGGCCCCCACGCGATCACCTTCCCGAGCATCGGGTCGTAGTCGCTGGTCACGGTCACGCCCTCGGCGAGCGCCGAGTCGACGCGGACCCCGGGACCGGACGGCGCCCGCAGCGCGAGCACGGTGCCGCCGGTCGGCAGGAAGCCGCGCGCCGGGTCCTCCGCGTAGACGCGAGCCTCGACCGCGTGCCCGTTCATCGCCAGCGCGGACTCGAACGCCAGCCGCTCGCCCGCGGCCACCCGCAGCTGCCATTCGACCAGGTCCAGTCCGTAGACGAGTTCGGTGACCGGGTGCTCGACCTGCAGCCTGGTGTTCATCTCCATGAAGAAGAATTCATCGGGCGCGGCCCCGTCAACGATGAACTCGACCGTGCCCGCGCCGGTGTAACCGACCGAAGCGGCGGCGGATACCGCCGCCGCTCCCATCGCGGCCCGCTGCTGCGCGGAAAGCAGCGGTGACGGCGCCTCCTCGATGACCTTCTGGTGCCGCCGCTGCAGCGAGCACTCCCGCTCGCCGAGGTGGATCACGGTGCCGTGGGAGTCGGCGAGCACCTGGATCTCGATGTGCCGCGGCGCGGGCACGTACCGCTCGACGAGCAGCGTGCCGTCGCCGAACGCGGCCACTGCCGTCCGCCGCGCCGCTACCAGGGCGTCCGGCAGGCCGGCCGGAGAGTCCACGACCCGCATGCCTTTTCCGCCGCCGCCCGCGGAGGGCTTGATGAGAACGGGGAACCACCGTTCGTTCAGTTGCCCGATGAGCTCCTCGTCGGACAGCCCGGCCGCGCCCGCACCGGGTACCACCGGTACCCCGGCCGCCGCGACCCGCGCCTTGGCGGCGATCTTGTCGCCCATCGCCTCGATCGCGTCCGGCGGCGGCCCGATGAAGGTCAGCCCGGCCGCCGCGCAGGCGCGCGCGAAGGCGGCGTTCTCCGCGAGGAAGCCGTAGCCGGGGTGCACCGCCTGCGCGCCGCAGCCGGCCGCGGCCGCCACGATCCGGTTGATGTTGAGGTAGCTCTCGGCCGCCGCCGCTCCGCCGAGCCGAACCGCTTCATCGGCCGCCAGAACGTGGGCGGCCGACTCATCCGCGTCGCTGTACACCGCGACGCTGGCAATGCCGAGGGAGCGCAGCGTCCTGATCACCCGCACCGCGATCTCGCCGCGGTTCGCGACGAGCACCTTGCTGAACATCACGCCCCCTACATCCGGAAGACGCCGTAGCCGGCCGGCTCGAGCGGCGCGTTGCCCGCCGCGGACAGCGCGAGGCCCAGGACCCGCCGGGTGTCGGCGGGGTCGATGATCCCGTCGTCCCACAGCCGGGCCGTCGCGTAGTACGGGTTGCCCTGGTGCTCGTACTGGTCGCGGACCGGCTTCTTGAACGCGTCCTCCTCGGCCGGCGGCCAGTCCTGGCCGCGCGCCTCGAGCTGGTCCCGCCGGACGGTGGCGAGCACGCTCGCCGCCTGGTCCCCGCCCATCACGGAGATCCGGGCGTTCGGCCACATCCACAGGAAGCGGGGGGAGTAGGCCCGGCCGCACATCGCGTAGTTGCCCGCGCCGAACGAGCCGCCGATGATCACCGTGAGCTTGGGCACCCGGGCGCAGGCGACCGCGGTGACCATCTTGGCGCCGTGCTTGGCGATGCCGTCGGCCTCGTACTGCCTGCCGACCATGAAGCCGGTGATGTTCTGCAGGAAGACCAGCGGGATGCTGCGCTGGTCGCACAGCTCGACGAAGTGCGCGCCCTTGAGCGCGGACTCGCTGAACAAGATCCCGTTGTTGGCGATGATCCCGACCGGGTGGCCGTAAATCCGCGCGAACCCGCTGACCAAGGTCGTGCCGTACTCGGACTTGAACTCGGCGAACCGGCTGCCGTCGACGACGCGGGCGATGACCTCGTGCACGTCGTACGGGGTGCGCAGGTCGGTCGGCAGCACGCCGTAGACGCTGTCCGCCGGGTAGGCGGGCTCCTCGGCGGGCGCCGTGTCCCACGGGCGCGCCGCGCGCGGCGCCAGCGTGGCGACGATGCCGCGGACCATGCGCAGCGCGTCGGCGTCGTCCTCGGCGAGGTGGTCGGTCACCCCGGACACCCGGGAGTGCAGCTCGCCGCCGCCGAGCTCCTCCGCGCTGACGACCTCGCCGGTCGCGGCCTTCACCAGGGGCGGGCCGCCAAGGAAGATGGTCCCCTGGTTCCGCACGATCACCGCCTCGTCGCTCATCGCGGGCACGTACGCGCCGCCCGCGGTGCACGAGCCGAGCACCGCCGCGATCTGCGGGATGCCGCGGGCCGACATCGTCGCCTGGTTGTAGAAGATCCGGCCGAAGTGCTCACGGTCGGGAAACACCTCGTCCTGCCTGGGCAGGAACGCGCCGCCCGAGTCGACGAGGTAGATGCAGGGCAGGCGGTTGTGCAGCGCGACCTCCTGGGCGCGCAGGTGCTTCTTGACCGTCACCGGGTAGTAGGTGCCGCCCTTGACGGTCGCGTCGTTGGCGACGATGACGCATTCCCGGCCGCTCACCCGGCCCACGCCGGTGATGACGCCCGCGGCGGGCGCGTCGCCGTCGTAAAGGCCGTCCGCGGCCAGCGGACTGAGCTCGAGGAACGGGGAGCCTGGGTCGGTCAGCGCGTCCACCCGGTCGCGCGGGAGCAGCTTGCCGCGGGCGATGTGCCGCTCGCGCGACGCCTCCGGGCCGCCCCGGCTGACCTCGGCCAGCTTCTTGCGCAGCTCGGCGGCGAGCGCCGCGTTCGCCGCGTGGTTACGGGCGAAGGGCTCGCCCCCCGGGTCCGCCCGGCTGTGCAGCACGGGCGCGTTGGAAATCATGCCGCCGCGACCTTTCGATGTTAGCTAGCGCTCGCTGATCTCGGCTCTAACGAGGATTTTATGTTAACGCATCCTAACAAGACGGTCTAGTATGAAGGGCATGGGTGACAGCGGTTCCCGGGTGCCCGCCCCGGCTCCCGCGCCCTCCGGGCGGCCGGGGACGGTGCGGGCGCGCAGCAGGCTCCGGCGGGAGGAGATCCTCACGGCGGCGGCCGCCCTGTTCGCGCGCCGGGGCTTCCACGGCGTGTCCATCGACGACATCGGGTCGGCCGTCGGCATGTCAGGCCCGGGGATCTACCGGCACTTCCCCGGCAAGGAGGCGGTGCTCGCCCAGATGCTGCTCGACATCAGCCAGCGGCTGCTCGACGAAGGCGGCCGCCGCGCGGCGGCCGCACCGGACGCCCCCGCCGCGCTCGACGCGCTGCTGCGCTGGCACGTGAGCTTCGCGCTGAGCCAGCCCGACCTGATCACCGTGCACAACAGGGAGCTCGCCAACGTGCCGGAGCCGGCCCGGCGGCAGATCCGCCGCCTGCAGCGGCTGTACGTGGAGGAGTGGGTCACCGTGCTGAGCGAGCTGTCGCCGCGCGCGCCGCAGGCCAGCCTGCGGACCGCTGTGCACGCCACGTTCGGCCTGCTCAACTCGACCCCGCACAGCGCGGCGGAGCTGCCGCCCGAGGCGACGGCCGACCTGCTGTGCGCGATGGGCCGCGCCGCGCTGGCCGCGGCCGCGTCGTGACCGCGGTTAACGCCAGACGGCGGCCTGGCCCGACCGGCGCGTAGCAGAAGCCGCCGCTGGCGGTAGTCGGGTTCGGGTCGTGGGACAGCGTGCTGTAGTCGATGCCGAACGTGTACTCGGTCCCCGGCGCCACCCGGTGCGCGCTTGGGTCGGGCTTCTGGATGATCCCGGCGTCCTTGAAGGTGCCGTCGCTGTAGAAGAACTGGGCGGGGTTGACCACGAAGCCGTTCGCCCCGGCGATGATGGTCCACGCGATGATGACGCCGCCGGTCGCGTCCCCCTGGGTGTCGACCAGCCCGATGCGTGAGCCCTCCGGCGTGGTGTACCAGGAAATGTCGCTCGGGCTCTGGCTGTCGGTGGACTTGAGCACGGCCATCGGCGGCTGGATGGTGCCGAGCACGCCGAGCCGCGCGGTGCTCTCGTCGAGCAGGCAGCTCGCGATGTTGACCTGGTCGATCGTGCCGCCCGTGTTGTAGGCCTTCGCGCAGACCGTCGGCCGGGCGGCGAGCCACGCCCGGCCGGCGGCGTTCATGGCGGCCTGCTGCGCGGCGCTGGCGGTCGCGAAGCGGGCCTGCTGCGCCGCGTCGATGGCCGCGTCGGCGGTCTCGGCCTTGTCCTCGTAGCACTGCATGATGGCCAAGGTGGTCTGCTGGCTGGCGCAGTCGGCCGGCCACCTTGGCGTGATGCGCGCCGGGTGGCCGGGGTCGAACGGCTCGGTGATGGGCACGAACGCGGTCGCGTTTGACGGCGCGGTCATGGTCGCCGTTGCCGAGGCCGCTGGCGCGGTGGCGCTATTACTGCTCGCCGCGCTCGCCGTCGCCGTCGTGCCCTGGGTCGCGCTGCTTCCGGTTGACGGGCTTGAGCCGCTGCAGCCCGCAAGCACGCCGATACCAATGGCGGACACTGCCGCCATGGCGAGCTCCCGGCCCGCCTCGTCTGCCGCTGCTCACGGGCGCCCCCGCCCTGACAGTCCCATGTCGCTACCCTCGCTCCGGGCCACAGGCGACCGTAACGGGGTGAGCGTAGCAGGGACGGCCGGCGCCGGGCACCCGCAAACGCGCGGGGCCAGCGCGGGCCGTCCCGCCGCGGGATTCCTCCCGCTGCCCGGGCCGGGCGCCTGGTTAGGCTTGCTGTGCTGAACCGCCCGCCACCAGATCGGGGACCGCAATGACCATCGCGCCCGCCAGCCAGCTGGACGCCGCCGACCCGCTCGCGGCCTTCCGTTCCCGGTTCGTGGCGGCGGACGACCCGTCCATCGTCGCCTACCTGGACGGCAACTCCCTCGGGCGGCCGCTCGCGGTGACCGCGGAGCGGCTGGCCGGCTTCGTGGCCGGGGCGTGGGGCCGCGGGCTGATCAGGAGCTGGGACGAGGCCTGGATGGCCGAGCCGCTGACGGTGGGGGACCGGCTCGCCGGGGTGGTCCTCGGTGCCGGGCCCGGCCAGGTGACCGTCGCGGATTCGACGTCGGTGCTGCTCTACAAGCTGATCAGGGCGGCCGTCGGTGCCCGGCCCGGCCAGGACGAGGTGGTCATCGACCGGGATAACTTCCCGACGGACCGGTACATCATCGAGGGCATCGCGGCCGAGTGCGGGCTGTCGGTCCGCTGCCTCAGCGCGCCGCACGACGCCGGGGTGCGGCCGGCCGACGTCGCCGCCGTGCTGAGCGAGCGCACTGCCCTGGTGGTGCTCAGCCACGTGGCGTACCGTTCCGGATTCCTCGCGGACATGGCCGCCATCACCCGTGATACGCACGATGCCGGGGCGCTGATCTTGTGGGACCTGTGCCACTCGGCCGGCGCGGTCCCGGTCGAGCTTGACGCCTGTGACGTCGACCTGGCGGTCGGCTGCACATACAAGTACCTGAACGGCGGCCCAGGGTCGCCGGCCTTCTGCTACGTCGCAACGCGGCTGCAGGAGGAACTGCGGCAGCCTATCTGGGGCTGGATGGGCGCGAGCGACCCGTTCGCCATGGGGCCGGAGTACCGCCCGGCACATGGGATACGCAAGTTCATCTCGGGGACGCCGCCGGTGCTCGCGATGCAGCCGCTCAAGGACATGCTCGAGCTGATCGACGAGGCGGGCCTTACCGCTGTCCGGCAGAAGTCGGTCGCGCTCACCGAGCACGCGATCGGACTGGCCGACGAGGTGCTCGTGCCGCTCGGGGCCCGGCTCGCCAGCCCGCGCGACCCCGCCGAGCGCGGCGGGCACGTCACGGTGGATCACCCCAGCTTCGCCGAGGTGACCGCCGCGCTGTGGAAGGGCGGCGTGATCCCCGACTTCCGGCCGCCGGACGGGATCCGGATCGGGCTGTCCCCGCTGAGCACCAGCTTCGCGGAGCTCGAGCGCGGGGTCGAGGCGATCGCGCGGGAGCTGCGCGCGCCGCGCCGCCGCCGCCCTGACCCGCGGCGACGCGCCGCGGCCCTGACCCGCGCCGCCGCGCCCTGACCCGCGCGCCGGCCCTGACCCGGGAGCCGCGGCCTGACCCGGGGAGCCGCGGCCGTCAGGCGGTCATGCCGTCGATGACCATGTCGAGTACCTCGATCATCTCCGCGCGCGCCTGGACGGGGTCCGCCGATTCCGCGACGTACATGGCCGCCTCGTCGCTCGCCCCCATGAGCACGTGCGCGAGGGGCCGCACCGGCTGCGCGCGGATGCGTCCCGTTTCGATCCCGCCGGCCAGCAGCACCTCAGCAAGCCCGAAGACGTGCTGCTGGCACACCTCACGCCAGCGGGACCAGCCCACCACGGACGGCCCGTCGACGAGGGCGATGCGGCGGATCTCGGGCTCGACGCAGATGGTCAGCCACGTCCGCACCGTGCGCCGCATGGCGTCAACCGGGTCGGTGATCCCGGCGGCGGCCACGTCCGCGGCGAGACGCCCGGCGATGTCGGCCTCGACCGCATCGAGGACCGCGTCGAACAGCGCCGTCTTGTCGGCGAACTGGTGATACAGCGCCCCGCGGGTCACGCCTGCCTCGGCGACGATCGCGTCGGTCGGCACCTCCGCGAAGCCCTGCGCGGCGAACAGCCTGCGGGCCGCCGCGACCAGCGCGTCACGCGTCGCGGCGGAGCGGTCGGCCTGCGTGCGCCGCGTCCGGGGACTGGCGGAAGCCTGGGACACCATCCTCCGATTCTGCACACCGCCGCGAGGTGACGCTACATGGCGACGCCAGACGGGCCTCGACATACATACAGACTGATTGTATGTTAGTTTCATGACTTCCGATCACGCCCCCGCCGGCTTCACGGCGGCCGACCTGCCCCAGGGCAGGCTGGCATACCGCGCCGCCGGCCCGGCGACGAGCACCCGACCGCCCGTCGTGTTCGTGCACGGGCTCCTCGTCGACGCCCGGCTGTGGGAACCAGTGGCCGACCGCCTCGCCGCCGAAGGCATCCGCAGCTACGCGCCGACGCTCCCGCTCGGCGCGCACCCGTGGCCGATGAACGCGGGTACCGACCTGTCTCCCGCCGGCGTCGCCCAGCTGGTGCGCGACTTCATCGCGGCACTCGGCCTCAGCGACGTGACCCTCGTCGGCAACGACACGGGCGGCGCCGTCTGCCAGGTCCTGCTCGGCGGCGACACCAGCCAGGTCGGCGCCGCGGTGCTGACCAACTGCGACGCGCTCGGCACCTTCCCGCCGCGGAAGTTGGCGCCGCTGCTGCGCGCGCTGCGCCATCCCGGGCTAGTGGCGCGCATGGTCCCGGCGCTGCGGTCCGAACGGGTCAGGCACGGCCCGCTCGGCTTCGGGCCGCTGTCAGCCAAGCCGCTCGACCCGGACCTCACCGCCAGCTGGCTGGAGCCCCTGTCGCGCCAGGCCATCCGGCGCGACCTCGCCGGGTTCGCCCGGCACGTCCACCCGCGCGTCCTGCTGGACGCGGCAAGCCGGTTCGGCCAGTTCGCCGGCCCGGTCCGGGTCGTCTGGGGAGCGGACGACCCGTTCTTCCGCGTGCAGCTCGGCCGGCGGCTGAGCGAGGCGTTCCCCAACGGCAGCCTCACCACGGTGCCGGGCGGCCGGACGTTCCTGCCCCTTGACCGCCCCGGTGAGGTCGCCGCGGAGATAACCTCCGCACTCCGCGAGATCGCGGCCCGCTAGCCGCAAGGCCGGTAAGTGAGCTGGCTTGCGTGCCGGTCAAGACGTCCCGGTGGGTGCCGGCGTGGTCGCGGAGGCAGCCGGGGCCCCGAGGAAGTAAGGCTGGCCGGCCAGGGCACGCCCCACACCGGGAGCCCTGCCGTGACAGGCTGCCCTGCGCCCGCCATGGCGGCCGCAGGGCGCCCGCGCGGAGGCGCCCGGGCAGGCCGGAGCATCACCCGCCCCTGCTAAACCGGCTTTACCGGTAAAATTTTCCTCGCAGGTAAACTTTTCACCCGTAGTAAAGAAAAAGCGTTCAGGACGCCTTTTCTTTACCGGTTGTGATTTGTTTACCGGCAAGTCCGGCAGCGCCGCCCGGCCCGGCGGCCCGCGGGCAACGCCAGGCACGCGGCTCCCTCGCGTACCAGGACCCGGCCGCCGCGGCGCAGGACCCGGCCGCCGCGGCACCGCCAGCGCCTTGACAGCGGGCCACTACTTAACCAGCCGGCCTCGCCGCTAGCCGCCCGCCTGTCCGGTCGGCTCACTCGTACCCGGTGGGCAGCCGGGGCGTGTAGCCGGCCTCAAGGGCTGCGACTTCCTCGTCGGTCAGTGAGATGTCAAGCGCCGCCACCGCGTCGGCCAGGTGGTGCGGCTTAGTGGGTCCCACGATCGGGGCGGTGACCACCGGGTTCCTGAGCACCCAGGCCAGGGCGACCTGCGCCATCGGCACGCCCCGGCCGGCGGCGACCTGCTGTACCGCCTCGATGATGGGCTGGTCGCCGTCGCCGAAGAACCGGCGGCCGACCGGGTCGGTGTCGAAGCGGCGGGTCCGCTCACCGTACGGCCGGGCCAGCCGTCCCTTCGCCAGCGGGCTCCACGGGATGCTGGCGATGCCCTGGTCGGCGAGCAGCCCGAACATCTCCCGTTCCTCCTCGCGCTGCAACAGGCTGTACTGGTCTTGCATGGAGACGAACCGCGTCCAGCCGTTGTCCCGCGCGGCCTGCTGCATCTTGGCGAACTGCCAGGCGTGCATGGACGAGGCGCCGAGGTAACGCGCCTTCCCCGCCTTGACCACGTCGTGCAGTGCCTCCATCGTCTCCTCGACCGGGGTCGACGGGTCGAAGCGATGGATCTGGTACAGGTCCACGTAGTCGGTGCCGAGCCGGGACAGCGACGCGTCGACCTGCTGCATGATTGCCTTGCGGGACAGGCCGGAACCGCCGGGGCTGTCATCCATCTTGAAGAAGACCTTGGTGGCCAAGACGATGTCCTCGCGCCTGGAGTACTTGCGGATCGCCCGGCCGGTGATCTCCTCGGAGGTGCCGAAGCCGTAGGCGTTCGCCGTGTCCCAGAACGTCACGCCAAGCTCGACGGCTTGCTGGAAGATCGGCGCGCCCGCCTCGTCGTCCAGCGCCCACTCGTTGAATCCCCTTGAGGTGTCGCCGAAGCTCATGCAGCCGAGCACGATCCGGCTGACCTTGAGACCCGACGAACCTAGGCGGGTGTACTGCATGTCGTTCCTCCTCATTCGGTCGTTCCAGTGAAACGCTCAGTGCCAACTAGCACGAGAGGGACCCCCATGCCACTCACTGCCCGCCCCGTCTTCACGCTGCACGTCGACCTGGCCGAGCCGATCGAGGTCGGACCGGTCCCCGCCGGGCACCGGCGCATCATCCCGATCACCGGCGGCACCGTCGACGGGCCCGAACTGACCGGGACCATCCTTCCCGGCGGCGCCGACTGGAACCTCACGGGTACCGACGGTTGCGCGCGCCTGTGGGCCCGTTACGACTTTCGCACCGACGATGGCGCGATCGTCGGCGTCATCAACGAGGCCGTCCACCCGCTCAGCACGCCGGCCGAGCCCGCTGCCGACCCGTCAAGCATCGCCATCATCACCCGGCCCGTCTTCGAGGCGTCCGCCGGCGCTCCCTCGTGGCTGAACACCGGCACCTTCGCCGGCATCCTGCGCATAGCAAGCCCGGTACAGGTAAACATCGAAGTCTTCCGCCTGGCCATCCAGTCCTAGGAAAGCGCGGTGCGGAGCCTGCTTGACCTTGACCTTGGGGCAAGCCGCATGCTCATGGGAGCCGGGCGGGGCGCCCGGCGGTGGAGGAGACCATGGAGCTGATGACCATCGGTGCGTTCGCCGAGCGGACCCGCCTGTCGCCCAAGGCCTTGCGCCTTTACGACCGGCTCGGGCTGCTGCCGCCGGCGCGGACCGACCCGGTCAGCGGCTACCGCTTCTACAGCGAGGACCAGGTGGCCGGCGCTCGGCTCGTCGCGCTGCTGCGTCGCCTGGGCATGCCGCTGCAGTTCATCGCGGACGTCGCGGGCAAGCCGCCAGCCGAGGCGGCGCAGGCGGTCGCGAGCTACTGGGCTGGCGTCGAGACGGTCATGGCGGACCGCCGGGCCCTGGTCTCCTACATCCAGGCCACACTCACGGGAGCCGACATGCCAAGGTACGACATCCAGACGCGCGCCATCCCTCAGCGCACCGTTCTTTCCATCAGCCGCCACCTGCACGCGAACGAGACCGATGCCTTCTTCGGCTACGCCTTCGCCCGGCTCCGGTCAGCCGGTCCCGGCCTTGAGGGCATCGCCGGCTGCCCCTTCCTGGTGTTCTACGGCGAGGTCAGCGACGACAGCGACGGGCCGATAGAACTGTGCCGGCCGGTGGCCTCGGGCAGCGCGGGGGACCCGGACACGGCAACGGCAGACGTCCAGCACCGGGAGGAGCGAGCCCACGATGAGGCGTTCATCAGGGTTCGCCATGAAGGACATGGGCTGGCCGGCGCTGGCACCCGCTGTTGACGCGCTGGAAGCCTGGGTCCGCGAGCGGCGGCGCGAGCCGGCCGGACCGCTGCGCCAGGTCCTGATCGCTGATCAGCGCACCGCCGCTCCGGAGACCCTCGTCTGTGACCTGAGCGTCCCGCTGCGATAGCGAACACAACATGGTCTAGCCGCCCGGTCACTGCCCACGTGTCTGGCATGCTCGGTTCCATGTCACATCCCGCCGGTGCCGGCTTCATACAGCTCACCGATCCCGGCCAGGCCACGCCCGGGATGCGGCAGGCGCTGGTCGACTGCTGGGTCGAGGTCGCCAACGCCGGCGGCGCGGTCGGGTTCGCCTTCCCGCCGGTCGGTGCCGAGGAGGTCGGGACGGTCGCCGACCGGCTGATCGCGGACCTCGACCCGGGCTACAAGGCCGAAGGCTTCAAGTGGTTGGCTGGAAGGGGATCGGTGCGCTGGCCGGGCGCGCTTCGATTTCCCGATGGCGACCGCGACGAGGTCCTCATGCTCCTCGCACTGGGGGACCGTCAAACGGGTACAGACCGGCGTGCTCGATTTCCGCGGGCGTGGCATCGGCGATCGCCCTGATGAGACGAGGTGCCGCCGGATCGCCCGTGACGAACGTGGGACTGGAGCAGCTGCGGCTTGGAGAGCGTCCGCGGCGGACCAGGCCTCGAAGGCTTCGTACAGCCGAGCTTGTCGCTGGAAGGAGATCGGGCGCGCTGGCCGGGCGCGCTTCGATTTCCCGATGGCAGATCGCGAACGAGGTCCTCGGATGCTCCTCGCACCACTGTGACCCGGCTACGGGGAGCCGGGCGTGAGCGGTCCAGTCCGCCGCGTCCCACGGCGGCGCGTACTCGCGGCCGTGCAGCGAGCGGGAGAACCGCGTATCGCCTTCGCGGCAGCACTTCCCCTACGCTTGGACGCTGCAACGGAAGGAGCTGTCGTGACGGACACCATGAGCGCGGCCCGGGCGATGTGGACGATGTTCGAGCCGGTCCACGATGTGACGTACTTCGCGCCCGAGGCACTGAGCGCGTTTACCGAGGCGGGCTTGCGCGGCTACTGGCGCGGCTACTTCGCCGGGCGGGCCGCGCCGCTTGGCGCCACGGGGGCGGCCGTGGTGACCGCGTCGTTCTTCAACTTCGCGCCGTCCTTCGTGGCCCGTGCGATCCCCGGCGTGTGGGACCTGATCACGCCGGCCGACGCCATCGCGGTGCGCGAGGCGGGCGCGGCGGCCGCGCTGCGGCGGCTGCTCGGCGGCCGGGAAGCTGAGGCGGCGAAGGCAGCGGACCTGCTGTGGCGCGCGGTGGATGACCTGGACTTCGCCGGGCGCGTGCTGTCCGCCGCGAACGCCGAGCTGCCGGTCTCCGGCGATCCGCTGACCCGGCTGTGGCAGGCCACGACGCTGCTGCGCGAGCACCGCGGCGACGGTCACTTCGCCGCGCTGGCGGCCGCCGACATCGACGGCCTCGAGGCGGTCGTGCTGCGGACCGCTAAGGACATCTCCCGCGATCTCCTGCAGCCCGTCCGGGGCTGGACCGACGAGCAGTGGAGCGCCGCGGCCGCCCGGCTGGCCGACCGCGGCTGGATCGGCGAGGACGCGATGATGACCGCGGCCGGCCGGGCCGCGCACGACGCGGTGGAAGCCGCCACCGACCAGGCCGCGGCCCGGCCCTGGACCCGGATGGGCTCCGCCGGGCTGGCCGAGGTCGCCGACGTCCTGTTGCCGCTCGCCCAGGCCTGCGCCGCCGCGCTCCCCGAGGTGATACCCGTCGGCCGCCTGCGGCCCACCCGGCCCTGACACAGGGGAGCGGCTTACCATACGCGGATGCGCGACTGCCCGGGGCCGAGGCTCGCGATCGGCCCGGCCGGGTAGACCTGCCCCGGTTCCTTGCGCTGGCCGAGCAGGTCGACGCCGGCGATAACCGGGGTCCCGTCGCGCTCTTCGAAATCCGCGTCGACCAGGCGCGGCCGGGGCAGGTCGGCGCCGGTGACAACGCCCACGCGGACGCCGCTGAAGGCCTGCGGCAGCCGCGCCTCCAGGTAGACCTCGTCGCCCTCCTCGACCACTGCGAACGACACATCGCCGGTGAGCGCCAGTGCGGAGGACTCGCCGGCGAAGGCGCTGGCGCCCGGCGCGTAAACGTTGTCGCGCAGGTACGCCGGCTCCTTCACGCCGGGGATGCGACTGTAGCTGCCTTCGGGCAGGTTGGCGAGGCGGTTGATGTAGTCCTCGAGGGATGTCGGGCTGCCGTCGTAGGCGGCGGTGCCGTAGCCCGCTGCGGGGTGGGTGCCCTGCGTCGTGTCGTACCCGTACGCCTTCGCGATGTCGCCGCCAAGGAAGACATTGCCGATCCAGCGGTCGTCGCCGCCGTAGATCACGGCGTAACCCGCGACCTGGGTGCTGTGCGGCCGGTGGTACGGCGTGGCCCGGTCGTGGACGGGCACCAGGCGCACGGTGCCGCCGATGAGGTTGTGCACGAAGGCGCCGCCCTGGCTGAACGACTCGACCGCGACGTTCGAGGCGAAGACGTTGTGCTCCACCAGGTACGGGCCGTGGCTGACCTCGACGAACAGGTCCCGGTTGTTGCGGTAGTACAGGTTGCGCGACACGCGGGCGCCCTGGGCCTGCCAGTCGAGCCAGGTGCCGAGGGAGCAGTCGTGGATGCGGTTGTGCCGGATCTCGACGTCGATCGCGGCGTGCAGCTTGATGCCGCCGATCTCGTGGCCGTAGAACTCGCGCTTGACCGCGATGTTGTAGATGTGGTTGTCCTCGATCGTGGAGAAGACGCAGCCGAGGTGGCCGACGATGCCGTTCTGCCCGCAGTCGAAGATCGTGTTGCGGCGGACCACGTGCGAGCCGACGTGCTCGCGGTCCCAGCCGACCTGACGGGCGGCGAACACGGCCTCGACCTGGTACTCGTGGCCGGGCTTGTCGCCCCGCAGCGTCGCGTAGTTGTCGCCCGTCGAGGCCTCCTTGCCGAGGGAGACGGCGGAGCACTTGGCGTCGTGGATCACGTTGTCCTCGATGATCCAGCCCTTGGCCCAGTTCGGGCCGATGAGCCCGGGCTGGTCGGCGGTGGGCGGGGTCCACGGGCACGCCGCGTGCGCGAGCTCGAAGCCGCGCACGGTGATGTAGTCGAGGTGATGGTCGGCCGGGTAGAACACCGACCGGCGCACGTTGATCTCCACCAGCTCGGCGTTCGGGTCCGCGCCGGCGAAGTTCGCCCACAGCGTCGTGGTGTCCGCGCTGACCTCGGCGTACCAGGCGAGCCTGGTCTGCTCGGGCTTGAGCACCCGGTCGGTGATGTGCGTCCAGTCGTCCTGGATCTCGGTGCGCAGCGGCGGGTCGGTTACCTCATCCCGTGAGGCGGCCTCGTAAAAGCTCAGTCCGTTCAGGTAGACCTCGCCAAGGTGCCTGACCAGTGGCGGCCTGGGCCTGACGAGCCAGTCGCCCGCGACCGGGAGCGCATAGGGGTTCCAGTCGCCGAACAGCTCGTTGGGCACCGAGACCCGCCACACGTTACCCGCTTCCCGCTCCCATCCGGTTACCCGCTCCGACCCCTTGATCACGACGTGCTCACCGGGCGCGGCCTGGTAGGTGATGCGCCGCGCCGCGCTCAGCCCGCCACGTCGCGGCCGCACCCACTCCCGGTACTCGCCGGCGTGAACAAGCACGGTGTCGCCCGGCTGGGCGAGCTCCGCCGCCCGGTTGATCGTGCGGAACGGGCGGCCCGCGGAGCCGTCCGCGGTGTCCGCGCCGTCCGTCGCCACGTGGAGGGTCGTCATCGTATGCGGTCCTCTTCTTTGTCGTCGTGTTCGTTCGGTTCATTCGGCCTGCAGGAGGCTTGGACCCAGTCAGTGAAATATTTCGAAATGCGTAGGCTGCCGTGCCTACCTTTCCCGCCCGCCGCGCGCCCAGTCAAGCCGTCAAGCTCACGGGCTCGCCCGGTGAGTCGCAGGCGCGGGCTGGCCAGTAGCGTGGGCGGCATGGCGAGCGTTTTCGTGACGGGATCATCGGACGGTATCGGCCAGGAGACGGCGCGGCAGCTGGTGGCGGCCGGCCACCGGGTGGTGCTGCACGCCCGCGATGACGCCCGGGCCGAGGATGCCGCCGGAGCCGTGCCGGGTGCGTCCGGCGTCGCGGTCGGTGACCTGTCGGTCGTGGCCGGCATACGGCAGGCCGCTGATTCGGCCAGCGCGCTCGGCCCGTACGACGTGGTGATCCACAACGCGGGCGTGGGCAGCGCCGCCGCGCGGCATCAGACGGCCGATGGCTGCGAGCGGATCTTCGCGGTCAACGTGCTCGGGCCCTACCTGCTCACGGCGCTGATGCCGCTGCCGCCGCGCCTGGTGTACCTGACCTCAGGCCTGGAGTCGGCCGGGCGGGTGCACCTGGATGACCTGCAATGGGAACGCCGGGCCTGGAACGGCATGCAGGCCTACTGCGACTCCAAGCTCTATGACGTGCTGCTGGCGTTCGCCGTCGCGCGCCGCTACCCGCAGCTGCGCAGCAACGCGGTGGACCCGGGCTGGATCAAGACCAAGCTGGGCGGCCAGGGCGCGACGGACGAGCTTCCCGTCGGCGCGCAGACCCAGGTCTGGCTCGCCGTGAGCGACCACCAGGACGCGGACGTCACCGGCCGTTATTTCAAGTGGCGCCGTGACCTGCGAGCCAACCCGGCCGCCTACGACACCGGCCTGCAGGAAGCGCTGCTCGCCGCCTGCGCCAGGCTCGCCGGCGCCGCGCTGCCTGACTAAGACTCAGCCGACCAGCTCTTTCTGGGCCGTGGCGATGGCGGTCGTCCAGTTCGTGGCGATCAGGTACTGGGCCTTGACCAGCGGCAGGTAAGGCTTACCGTGCAGCGCATTGCAGATCAGCGTCCTGAGCGTGTTCTCAACCTTGTCCTTCGGGTTGGTGGTGCCGGACGCGCTTGACTTGTTCGGCTCCGGCCACAGGTTCAGCGCGGAGTTGGGGTCACCGCCGAGCTCAAGGGAAATCAGGTGGTCGTACTCGGTGGTCGCGGCCTTGCCGTGGAAGCCGTAGGCGGCCTCGCTGGCCTTCTTCTCCCGGCCGGTGATGCTCGCGGGCGGGCGGATGCTCGCCGTGTAGCCCGTCTTGCAGACGGTGGAGGCGAGGTCAGCCTGCGTGACCTTGGGGTTGGTGGCGCCGGGCGTGCAGTGGGGGTCAGGCAGGTAATCGCCGGCCGACGCACTGACCACGACGTAATGGCAGGTGCCTGACGCGGGCTGGGGCTGGACACGGTACGGCGATTGCGGGCCCGGTCCGACGACCGGGCCGGAGCCGCCGGCCGCGGTGGCGGCGAGCGACGCCGCTGATGACGTGCCTGCGCCGCCGGGCCCGCTGCTTGACGCGGCTGCGCTGCTGATCGCGCTGCTCAGCCCCGCGCACCCGCCCACGAGCAGGGCAAGCAGCACCGCCAGCCCAGCAAAGACCCCTCTTGCCAGCGTCTTACCCTTGACCCGAGCCATCCCGCTCCCCGTCCACCATGGCCCTGCCTGCCAGGCCCTGCTCTTCGGGAGTATCCCAGAATGGGGCGGCCGTGTCTCCCTGGCATCCAGGTATCCCGGAAAGCCGGCGACCGGGAAGCCGGGTCAGTCCGCGCTGAGCTCGATGAGTTCGCCGCGCTGCGTTCCGGTATCCACGTCGGTCACCCGGGCCATCCGCAACGAGAGCGCGTCAGTCAGCAACGCCTCCTTGCTGTTCCAGCGCAGGTATAGCGAGGCCTTGCCGATAATAATGCGGGTATGTACGACGTCTACGCGCAGGGAGATTCTGGGTGCAAACACCGGCACACGAATCACCGGCCCAGATCACTGGTGACCGGCTGACCACCTTGTTCCGTCCGCGCAGCGTCGCCCTGGTCGGCGCGTCGGACAAGTCGGCCTTCTCGATGCTGGCCTACAGCAACCTCGTCCAGTTCGGCTTCGCCGACCGTACCTACCTGGTCAACCGCAGAGGCGTGGCGACGCACGGCCGGCCCACGGCCCGCTCCTGTGCCGAGATCGGCGAGCCGGTCGACGTGGCGTTCCTGATGGTGCCGCAGGCCGGCACCCTGGAGGCGCTGAGCGACGCGGCGGCGGCGGGGATACGCAACGCGGTCGTGCTGTCCTCCGGGTACGGCGAGGCGGGGGAGGCGGGCCGCGCCGCCCAGGCCGAGCTCGCCGCGCACGCCGAGTCGCTCGGCATGGTGCTGCTCGGGCCGAACCACCTGGGCTTCGCCAACCTGACCGAGGGCATCCCGGTCACCTCGGTCCCCGGGCTGCCCCGGGTCGCGGGCCCGGTCGCGCTGCTGTCGCAAAGCGGCGCGAGCTCCTCGGCGATGCTCGACTTCGCCGCCCTGGTCAACGTCGGCCTGTCCTACATGGTCACCCTCGGCAACGAGGCGATGATCACCGCCGGGCACGTGCTCGACTTCCTCGTCGACGACCCGGGAACGCGCGCGGTGGCCATCTTCATGGAGACGGTCCGTAACCCGGAGGTGTTCCGCCGCGCCGCCAGGCGCGCGGCGGCGGCGGGCAAGGCGATCGTGGTGCTCAAGGCGGGCAGCAGCGCGCTGTCCGCCCGGACCGCCGCCGCGCACACCGGCGCGCTGGTCGGCGATGACAAGGTCATCAACGCGGTCTTCGCGGGCCTCGGCGTGATCCGGGTCGACTCGATCGAGGACATGCTGATCACCGCGGGCGCCGCGGCGGCACTCGGCCGCCTCGCGCGGCCCGGCATCGGCATCGTGTCGATCTCCGGCGGCGCCTGCGACATCGTGGCCGACCGGGCCGAGGACCTCGGCGCCGTGCTGCCCGAGATCGGCGAGGCGACCCGCGACGCGCTCGCCGCGATCATGCCGGACTACGGCACGGTGCAGAACCCGCTCGACGTGACCGGGGCCGCCGTCATCGACCCGACGATCTTCACCCGCGCGATCGGAGCCATCTCCAGGGACCCGGCCATCGGCGTCGTCGGCGTCATCAACAGCATCCCGTGGATCGACGACGGCAAGCCCTCCATGTCGCAGCGGTTCGTCGACGCGATCGGTGCGGGCATGCGGGACGCCGCCTGCCCCACGGCCTACATCAACCAGGTCATGCAGCCGGTCACCGACCACACGCGCACCATGATGCGGAACGGTGGCGTGTCCTACGTGCTCCCCGGCCTGCGCCAGGCGGTGGTGGCGCTGCGCAACGTGGCGTGGTGGTCGGAGGCAACCCGCGAGGCCGCCGCCCTTCCGGCCGGGGTGGCTGAAGGGGCCGGCGCCGCGTCTGGGTCCGTGGCCGCCCCCGCGTCGGGGTCCGTGGCGCCGCCTGGGCCGTGGCCGCCCCCGGTCCGGCGGGCCGCCCCGCACGTCCCCGTGCCCGCCGCCGCCCTGCGCCGCGGCCAGTGGCCGGAGGACGCCGCCCGCCGGCTGCTCGCCGAGGCGGGCCTCCCCGTGGTGCCCGCCCGCCTGGTCACCTCCGCCGGCGACGCGGTGAAGGCGGCCGCGGAATACGGCGGGCCGGTGTGCCTCAAGGTCGTCTCGCCGCAGATCCTGCACAAGACCGACATCGGCGGCGTGCGCCTCGACGTCCCGGCCGAGGCGGACGCCGTGCGGGAAGCGTTCGCGGCGGTCACCGCCGCGGCGGCGGGCGTCAACGGGGCGATCGTGGCCGGAGTCCTGGTCAGCCCGATGCGCCGCGGCGGCGCCGAGCTGCTCATCGGCGTCGTCCGCGACCCGCAGTGGGGCCTGGTGCTCGCGGTCGCGCTCGGCGGCGTCTTCGTCGAGGTACTCAAGGACTCGGCGCTCGCACCGCTGCCGGTGAGCCAGGCCCAGGCGCGCCGCCTGCTCGACCGCCTCCGCGGCCGCGCCGTGCTCGACGGCGCCCGCGGCGCCGCGCCCGCCGACCTGGACGCGCTCGCCGCGGTGATCGCCCGTACCGGCGAGCTGGCGCTGGCGCTCGGCGATGACCTGGAATCACTGGAAATCAACCCGCTCCGGGTGGACGGCACGACGATCGAGGCACTCGACGCCGTGGTCACCTGGGCCAGGAAGGACAGCGACTGATGCGCACCGCTCTCACCGAGCTGCTCGGCGTGCGGCACCCGATCGCCGGCTTCAACCGCTCGCCCGGCGTGGTCGCCGAGGTCACCAAGGCAGGCGGCCTCGGCGTACTCGCCGCCTCCATGTACACCCCCGAGGAACTCGACGCCCAGCTCACCTGGATCGAGCAGCAGGTGGACGGCCGGCCCTACGGCGTCGACCTGCTCGTACCAGAAAAGTTTGCCGACGGCGACCCGGCCAACCTCATCGCCAGCCTGCGTGCGCAGATCCCGCAGGCCCACCTCAACTTCGTCCACGGCCTGCTCGACAAGTACGGCATCCCCGCGGCGCCCGCGGACCAGCGCTCGCACAACGAGGTCACCGCCGCGCTCAACCGCCGCGGCGCGCAGGCGCTGCTCGACGTGGCATTCGGCCACAAGATCGCGCTGATCGCCAGCGCGCTCGGCACCCCGCCTGCCGGGCTCGTCGCCCGGGCCAAGCAGTCGGGCGTCGCGGTCGCGGCACTCGTCGGCCAGGCCAAGCACGCGCGGCGGCAGCTCGACGCGGGCGTGGACGTGCTGATCGCCCAGGGCACCGAGGCGGGCGGGCATACCGGCACGATCGCCACCATGGTGCTCACCCCGGAGATCGTCGACATCGCCAGCAGCAGGCCGGTGCTGGCCGCGGGCGGCATCGCGTCGGGCAGGCAGATGGCCGCCGCGCTCGCGCTCGGCGCGGCCGGCGTCTGGTGCGGCTCGGTCTGGCTGAGCAGCACGGAGGACGTTGCCAACCAGGCGCTGAAGGCCAAGTTCCTCGCCGCGTCCAGCTCGGACACGCTGCGCTCGCCGACCCGCACCGGTAAGCCGGCCAGGCAGCTGCGCACCGCCTGGCACGACGAGTGGGAGAAGCAGGGCAGCCCGGCGCCGCTGCCGATGCCGCTGCAGCCGCTGCTCGTCAACGAGGCATGGCAGCGCATCGACGCGGCGGCGAACGCGGGCCACGAGGGGGCACTGCGCCTGGAGTCGTTCTTCATCGGCCAGGTCGTCGGCTCGTTCGCCGCGATCCGGCCGGCCGCCGAGATCACCCGCCAGCTGGCCGCCGACTGCGAGCAGCGGATCGCCGAGCTCGGCGGCCTCCTTTGACCGGGGAACTCGACCCGCGCACCCCCGTCATCGTCGGGGTCGGCCAGGCGTCAGAGCGCCTCGGCGACCCCGGCTACCGGGGCCTGTCGGCCGTCGACCTGGCCGCCGCCGCAACGCGCGAGGCACTCGCCGACGCGGCGGGTGGTACCGCGGCCACGATCGGCGCCATCGCCGCGGCGGTCGGCACCGTCGCCGGAGTCCGGCAGTTCGAGAACTCCAGCCCGGGCGCGCGGGCACCCCTGGGCCGGTCAGACAACTTCCCCCGCTCAGTGGCAGGCCGCGCCGGCCTCGCGCCGGAGCGCGCGATCCTCGAGGTCAGCGGCGGTCAGGCCCCGCAGCACCTGGTCAACGAGTTCGCCGCGGCGATCGCCGCCGGCCGGGCCGAGGTCGTGCTCCTCGTCGGCGCGGAGGCGATCTCCACCGTCGAGCACTTCGCGGGTAAGGGCGGCGATGACCCGGGCAGGCCGGACTTCACCGAGCATGCCGACGGCAGCCTGGAGGACCGCGGCTACGGGCTCAAGGGGCTCGTCTCCCGGCACCTGGCCGCGCACGGGCTCACCGGCGCGCCCAGCCAGTACGCGCTCATCGACAACGCCCGCCGCGCCCGCCTCAAGCAGAACCGGGAGGAGTACGCCGCCGCGATGGGCGCGCTGTTCGCGCCGTTCACCAAGGTCGCCGCGGCCAACCCGCACGCGTCCGCGCCTCATCAGCGCAGTGCCGCGGAACTGGTCACGCCGACCGCGGCGAACCGGCCCATCGCCGACCCGTACACCCGGTACATCGTGGCGCGGGAGAAGGTCAACCAAGGCGCCGCCGTGCTGCTCATGTCGGTGGCCGCGGCCCGCCGCCTTGGCGTGCCGGCGGACCGCTGGGTATTCCTGCACGGCCACGCCGACCTGCGCGAGCGCGCGCTGATGGAGCGCGCCGACCTGTCGGCGAGCCCGGCCGCGGTGCTTGCCGCCAGGCACGCCCTGGAGGTCGCGGGCATCACCGCGCGCGACCTCGCCACCATGGACCTGTACTCGTGCTTCCCCGCGCCGGTATTCAACATCTGCGACGGGCTCGGCATCGCACCGGACGACCCGCGCGGCCTCACGCTGACCGGGGGCCTGCCGTTCTTCGGCGGCGCGGGCAACAACTACTCGATGCACGCCATCGCGGAGACCGTGCGGCGCGCCCGCAGCACCCCGGAGAGCTACGGGTTCGTCGGCGCCAACGGCGGCATCATGAGCAAGTACTCGGCGGGCGTGTACTCCACGAAACCGGCGGCGTGGACCGCCGACCGCAGCGCGGACCTGCAGGCCGAGATCGACGCCTGGCCCGCGCCGCCGCAGGCCAGGCAGGCGGACGGGTGGGCGACCATCGAGACCTACACCGTCAGGCACTCCCGCGACGGGAAGCGGTCAGGCATCGTCATCGGGCGGCTTGAAACGGACGGGCGGCGCTTCGTCGCCAGCGGGGACGACGACGAGCTGCTCGCCCTGCTGACGTCCGGGGAACCGGTCGGCGCCCGGGTTTACACGCTGTCGTTCGGTACTCGGCAACCGGGTGACCACCGGCAAGCAGCGGATGCGGGAGCTGTACCCGCCGGAGCCGCTCGTGCTGCGCGACCGCTACGAGCACGTGCTCGTGCGGCGCGACGGGCACCTGCTCGAGGTCACCATCAACCGGCCCGAGGCGCGCAACAGCCTCACGCCCATGGCCAACGAGGAGCTCGACCACGTCTTCGGCTGCTACTTCGCCGACGACGAGCTGTGGGTCGCCATCCTCACCGGAGCGGGCGACAAGGCGTTCTCCGCGGGCAACGACCTGGTGTACTCCGCGTCGGGCAAGCCGATGTGGGTGCCGAAGAACGGGTTCGCCGGGCTGACCAGCCGCCGCCACCTGCCCAAGCCGGTCATCGCGGCGGTCAACGGGTTCGCGATGGGCGGCGGCTGTGAGATCGCCCTCGCCTGTCACCTGGTCGTGGCCGACGAGACCGCGCAGTTCGCGCTCAGCGAGGTCAAGGTCGGCCTCATCGCCGGCGCGGGCGGCCTCGTCCGGCTGCCCCGCGCCATCCCGCCTAAAGTCGCGACCGAGATGATCCTCACCGGACGGCGCATCACCGCGGCGGAGGCGCTCGGCTACGGGCTCGTCAACCGGGTCACCGGGGCGGGCGAGGCGGTGGACGGTGCCCGTGCGCTCGCCGCGGAGATCCTCGACGGCTCGCCGACCTCGGTGCGCGTCTCGCTGCAGGTTATGGAGGAGACCCGCGGGATCGCCGACGTGATCAACGCCGTCGGCCATCACTCCGGCGCCCTCGACGAGCTGATGATCAGCGAGGACATGATCGAGGGGATGACCGCGTTCGCGGCAGAAGCGCCGTCCGGTGTGGCGGAACCGGTAACCGCGCCGCGGTTCCGGCCTTCACCTCCCGCCTGCGGCGGTGCAGGATCGGCTCGGTGTAGCCGTTGGGCTGGGCCGCGCCTTCGAAGATGAGGTCTGACGCCGCGGCGAACGCGATGCTCGCGTCGAAGTCCGGGGCCATCGGGCGGTAGCCGGGGTCACCCTCGTTCTGCTTGTCGACCACGGCGGCGAGCCGCCGCAGGCTCTCCGTCACCTGGTCTTCGGTGATGACGCCGTGGCTGAGCCAGTTGGCGAGGAGCTGGCTGGAGATGCGCAGCGTCGCCCGGTCCTCCATGAGCGCGACGTCGTTGA
Source organism: uncultured Actinomycetota bacterium (assembly GCA_963811335.1). Classification (GTDB taxonomy): domain Bacteria; phylum Actinomycetota; class Actinomycetes; order Streptosporangiales; family Streptosporangiaceae; genus Trebonia. The sequence goes on from CAWERB010000026.1 coordinate 59,038, forward strand.
TGTCGGGCACCTTGGAGCAGCCGACGCCCTGGTCGACCCAGCGGACCACGTAGCCGAGGATCGACTGGACGTTGAGGTCGACCTCGTTCTGGCGGTCTTCCGCGGTCAGGCCGGCCGGGTCGGCGAGCGGGATCTTGAGCATGTCGTCAGGGTCCGCCGGCGTCCTGGTAGCCAGCTCGGCCTGCCGCCTGGCGACGTCGACCTGGTGGTAGTGCAGTGCGTGCAGTGTCGCGGCGGTGGGCGAGGGCACCCAGGCGGTGCTCGCGCCGGCCCGCGGGTGCGCGATCTTCTGCGCCAGCATGTCCGCCATCAGGTCGGGCATGGTCCACATGCCCTTGCCGATCTGGGCGCGCCCGGCCAGGCCGTGCGCCAGCCCGGTGTCCACGTTGCTGTCCTCGTAGGCGAGCATCCATGGCTGCGTCCGCATGGCGGCCTTGCGCGCCATCGGCCCCGCCGTCATCGACGTGTGGATCTCATCGCCGGTGCGGTCGAGGAAGCCGGTGTTGATGAACACGATCCGGTCCCTGGCCGCGTGCACGGCGGCGGCGAGGTTCAGCGAGGTGCGCCGCTCCTCGTCCATCAGGCCGATCTTGAGCGTGTTCGGCGCCAGCCCGAGCAGCCGCTCCACGCGGGCGAACAGCGTGACGGTGAACGCCACCTCCTCGGGCCCGTGCTGCTTGGGCTTGACGATGTAGACGGACCCGGTCCGGCTGTTGCGGTGGGCCGCGCCCGGGCGGAGACCGGGCAGCGCGGTGAGCGCGGTGACGACGGCGTCGAGCATGCCCTCGAATACCTCCGCCCCGTCGGCGTCGAGGACCGCGTCGGTGGTCATCAGGTGGCCGACGTTCCGCACCAGCAGCAGCGCCCGGCCGGGCAGGCTGAACGGCCGGCCCTGCGCGTCGGTGTAGGCGCGGTCCGGCTCGAGCCTGCGGGTGAAGGTGCGGCCGTTCTTCTCCACCGGCGCGCTCAGCTCGCCGGTGTTGAGGCCGAGCCAGTTGCGGTACGCGGCGACCTTGTCCGCGGCGTCCACCGTCGCGACCGAGTCCTCGAAGTCGACGATGGTGGTGATGGCGGCCTCGGCGAGCACGTCCTGGACCCCGGCCGGGTCGCTCTTGCCGATCAGGCCCGTACGGTCGACGACGAGCTCGACGTGCAGGCCGTGGTGGCGCAGCAGGATGCGCTCCGGAGCGTCCCGGTCGCCGGCGTAGCCGGCGAACGCCGCCTTGTCCCGGAGCGTGACCTGGCCGTCCTTCGCGGCGGCGATGAGGCCGTCGCCGGTGACGGTATAGGCGATGACGTCGCGGTGCGACGCGCCGTCGAGCGGCAGCGCCGCGTCCAGGAAGTCGCGCACGGTGCCGATCACCCGCTGGCCGCGGACCGGGTTGTAGCGCCCTTCCCTGGTCGCCCCGTCGGTTTCCGGTAGCGCGTCGGTGCCGTAGAACGCGTCGTACAGCGAGCCCCAGCGCGCGTTGGCCGCGTTGATCGCGAACCTGGCGTTGGTAACCGGGACGACCAGCTGCGGGCCCGCCACGGTGGCGATCTCGGCGTCGACTCCGGTTGTGCCGACCTGGAACGGACCGGGATCTGGGACCAGGTAGCCGGCCTCCTCAAGGAACGCCCGGTAGCTAGGCACGTCATGCGGCTGGCCGGCGTGCGCCTTGTGCCAGGAGTCGATCTTTGCCTGGAGGTCGTCGCGCCGGGCGAGCAGGCGGCGGTTGACCGGCGTGAGGTCCGCGACGATCTCCGCGACGCCCGCCCAGAACGCGGTCTCGGTCAGCCTGATGCCGGCGGCCGGCAGGGCCTCGTCGGCGATGAAGCGGTGCAGGCTGGCGGCGACCCGCAGTCCATGAGCCTCAATCCGGTCAGTCACGGCACTCTTCTCCGTCCTCGGCACGTCTGCGTACGCCTCGGTACGTCGCCCCGGCGCGCCGCTGGGCCCTCTCGTCAAATTCCGTATTGTGAAATATATACGTCGTATGATGGAATGTAGTCCTGACGACGATAGGCCGGCGCCGGGCTGGCGTCAAGCCGCGCGGCGACTTCACCGGCCGGTCGCCGTACTGCCGGTCGCCGTACTGCCGGTACTCCTGCCCGCGACGCCAAGGATCATCCGCAACGGTGGCGGGCTCCGCCTGTCCCGCAATCTTGTGCGAAACATGCGCCGGCAAGGCGAAACGTTGGGCACGCCGCCAGCAGACTGCCGCCAGTTCCCTGGCGATACTGCTGATACGCACAACGAACGGCCAGGTATGACTGACGCGGGCATGACATTCGAGTTCGGCATCTTCGACTCCTTCGACCAGGGCGACTCGACGCCCGGGCAGGTGATCGCGAGCCGCCTCAACTTCGCCGTCGAGGCGGAGCGGGCCGGCATCGCGCATTACCACGTGACCGAGCACCACGGCACGCCGCTGTCGGTCTGCCCGTCGCCGAGCCTGTTCCTCGCCGCCCTGTCTCAGCGGACCACCACCATGCGGATCGGCGCGCTCGTCCACGTGCTGCCGATGTACGAGCCGCTGCGGCTCGCTGAGGAGATCGCCGTCCTCGACCAGCTCACCGGCGGCAGGCTCGACATGGGCGTGGGCAGCGGCGTCAGCCCGTACGAGCTCGGCTACTTCGGCATCGACGCTGCCCAGGCCAGGGACCGCTACGCGGAAACGCTCAAGGCCGTCACCCAGGCACTCACCACCGGCCGGATGCGGCACACGGGCACGCTGCTGCGCGACTACGACGTCGAGCTGTCGGTCGGCCCGGTGCAGCGGCCGCATCCGCCGCTGTGGTACGCCTCGTCCAGCACCGCCACCGCCGAGTGGGCCGGGGCGAACGCCGTCAACTTCGTCGGCCGGTGGAACGACGGCGGCTTCATCCCCGCCGCCCGCGCCTACTGGGAAGCGTGGCGGCGGCGCGGGGACGCGACGGCGACGGCCGCCCCGCGGATCGGGACCGCCGCGCACGTCTACATCGGCCGCACCGACGAGGAGGCCGTCGAGCGGTTCCGCAAGGCCAACGACGTGTTCGCCCGCCAGCTGCTGAAGCTGTGGCACGACCACGGCAACTACGGCGCGGACCACTTCTACGACACCGACAAGACCATGGCCAACGGCAATGCCCTGGTCGGCTCCGCCGAGACCGTCGCCGCCAAGCTCGCCGGGCAGGTCGGCCAGGCCCCGGTCAACTACTTCGAGGCCACCCTCGCCTTCGGCGACCTCACCCTGGCCGAGGCCACGGCGAACCTGACCGCCTTCGCGGAGACGGTCATGCCAGCCGTCCGGGCCGCCTTCCGTGACCGGGCCGCCTCGGACGGGCCCGGGCGCTAGCCAGCTAGCCGCTGCTAGTCAGCGAGCCTCAAGGCTGACCGCCCGCGTCTCCCTCGGGCGCTTGCCAGGCCCGTTGCCGGGCGGTAAGCCGGTCGGTAGTCGCCTGCCAGGGCTCGCCCGCCGGCCGTGTCCGCGGTGGCTCGCAGGTAGTGCCGGGTGGCGACGGCGGCCAGGCAGACGGCGAGCCCGATCACCCGGACCGTGCCCTCGGTCGGCCGCGGCAGCAGGTGGGTCAGCTGGAGCTGCAGCGTCTGCGGGTGCGTGACCGCGTTCAGCGACAGGTAGATGACGAGGCCGGTGCCGCACACCACGGCCGCATCGGCCACCGCCTGCACGGCGTGGACGCCCGCGGACCGGGAAACCGTCCTGACCGGGGCGTTGCCGCCGCCGCGCCGCCGCAGTTCCAGATACCGGCTGACCGAGAGGCTGACCAGGGCGACCGCGAACGCGAGTACGCCGCTTGTGTCAGTGCGCAGGTTCGGGATGTACGGCCAGTAGGGGTAGGCCTCGTTATTCGAGAAGGACGCCACGAGGGCGGCCCCACCGAAAACCAGCACGGCGATGTACCCAAGGCCGAGGGCTACCGACTCGACCACTAGCCTGCGGGTGTCCTCGCTCCTGGTTCGCACGGAGCTCACTATAGGCGACCCCGGCCCGCGACCCGCGCCTTGCGGCGTGCGGACACGATCGCCGGATGCGGCACTGGCCAGGCAAATCTCCGCATGACGGCCGCTATCGACGCCGACGGCCTTCCTCGTAACATGCATCGTGTGACCCGGACATCCAGCAGCGGCCAGGAGGCCCGATGAGCTACCGCCACACCGACGCGCCGGTCCAGTTCAGCCTGGAGGAGGTGGCCGACGGTGTCTTCGGCTACATCCAGCCAGACGGCAGCTGGATGATCAACAACACCGGCTTCATCGTCGCCGCGGACGGCGTGAGCGCCATCGACGCGAGTTCCACGGAACGGCGCACCCGCGCGTTCCGTGACGCCATCGGCGGCGTCACCAGGGCGCCGGTGCGCACGCTGGTCAACACTCACCATCACCCGGATCACACCGCGGGCAACGGCGTGTTCGCCGGCGCGACCATCGTCGCCCACGAGCTGGCGCGGGACGAGATGCGGATTCTCGGCCTGCCGCATAACTCCGGCGTCTGGACCGATACGGACTACGGCGACCTGAAGCTGGCCCTGCCGTTCCTCACCTTCGCCGACCGGCTCACCCTGTGGGCCGATGACCTGCGCTGCGAGCTGCTGTTCGCCGGCGGCCCCGCGCACACGACCAACGACATCGTGGTGTGGATCCCCGAGCGCTCCGTGCTGTTCTCCGGTGACCTGCTGTTCAACGGCGGCACGCCGTTCCTGCTGTCCGGATCGGTGCTCGGCGCCATCGACGTGCTGGAGAACTTCCTGCGGCCACTCGGCGCCCAGACGATCGTCCCTGGCCACGGCCCGGTCGGCGGCCCGGAGCTCATCGAGCCCGTGCTCGGCTACCTCCGGTTCGTCGCGGGCCTCGCGGCGGAGGGCCGCGCCGCAGGCGTAGCGCCGCTCGAGCTGGCCATGGGCACGGACCTCGGCCAGTACACGGAGTGGAGTGACCCGGAACGCATCGTCGGCAACCTGCACCGGGCGTACGCCGACCTCGCCGGCCCGGCCGAGGCGCGGGGCGGCCCGGTCAACTTCACCGCCGCGCTGACCGACATGATCGCCTACAACGGCGGCCGCCCCCTAACCTGCCGCGCCTGACCCGGCAACCGCCCGGTACGCCCGGCCCGGCCCGGTACCCAGCCGGACATGGTCGCGGCCGTCACCGGAGTGACGGCCGCGATTCCAGGTACTGCCGATCAGGTGAACCCGACATCAAGGACGAAGTGTCCGAGCCGCAGGTTGAGTTGCCCGCCGCCTGCCCAATGCACGATGAACGCCAGGAGGATGATGGCCAAGATCACGACCACCAGCCACAGGAAGAACACGACTATGCCGGGGATGGCGTACCCGGCTACCGATCTCGCTCTAGCCACGGGCACCAGCTACCCGGTAAAAGCACACTTATTCGGGGCCAAACGTTGTGTCTCGCGCCCGGCTGAGCCCGAGCAGCGCGAGCGCCGCGTCGGCGTGCGCGGCTGCCTGCGCTGCGGTTGGCGCGGGATCGATGCCGAGCAGCCTGCGCCGGTGCCGCTCACCGAGCAGCAGGGAAAACAGCGGCTCGGCGAGCGTCGCGAGTTCCGGGCCGCGCTCCGCGCGGATGTGCTCGGCGAGCCTGGCGATGTGGCGTGCGTCGCCGCTGCTGTGCAAGATCACGGCGAGTTCGGGGAACCTGGCGGACTCGCCGATCACCAGCTGGTGCAAGGCGACGAGCTCGTCGGAGTGGATGCGCCGGACGATGCGCGCGGCGAGCGTCTCTAGCGTGTCGTGGTCGGTCGCGGCGTCCAGGCTCACCGCGGTAGCGAGGTCACGCACCATCGCGGCGAACAGCCCGGCCTTGTCACCGTAATAGGCATAGAGAGTACGCTTGGTTACCTGAGCTGCGGCGGCGAGCTCGTCGAGCGTGCTCGCGCCATAGCCGCACCGCAAGAACACGCCGAGGGCCGTCGTCAGGATCTCGGTCTCGCGGGCGCGGCGCTCGTCGGCCGTCGGCCGCCCGCGCTTGCGCAGCGCGGGGCCGTGCGGTTGTCCGCTCATCGGCCTCCTTCCGCAGTCTCGGGGCACCAGTGCCGTCTTGCGAATTCTGCTGCCTGGTCGCTTGCCTGGCCAGCAAGGTCTAACCATAGAATGATACGAAACAGTCTCATTTCTTTCCGGTGCGACCCACGAGGTCGGGGAAGGCCATGTAATGCCAACTCAGGCACGTCAGCGGCGGACCGCGCCGCAGGCACCGCCCGCCCAGGACGCGGCGGCCGGCGACAAGACCCCCGGCGACAAGCCTGCCGTAGGCCGGGCCGCTGGCACCAGGGCCACCGGGACCAGGGCCGCCGGCGGCAGGGCCACCGGGACCAGGGCCACCGGGACCAGGCCCGCCCGCCGGGCAGCCGGCAAGGGGCGCGCGGGCACCAGGACGTCCGGTGACAGTGAAGGTCAGCTCCGCGCGTTCTACCGCGACATGCTGCTGATCCGCCGTTTCGAGGAACGCGCCGCCCGCGCCTACACCGAGGCCCTCGTCGGCGGCTACTGCCACCTCAACCTGGGCGAGGAAGGGGCCGTCGTCGGCCTCATGGCCGCACTCAAGCCCACCGACTACCTCTTCACGAACTACCGCGAGCACGGCTACGCGCTGATGCGCGGCATCGACCCGAACCGGGTGATGGCCGAGCTCTACGGCCGCGTCGACGGCGTCTCCAAGGGCTGGGGCGGGTCGATGCACATGTTCGACGTCACGCACCGGCTGCTCGGCGGGTACGGCATCGTTGGCGGCCAGTTGCCGCTGGCGACCGGCGCGGCGCTCGCCATCGACTACCGCGGCGGCGACGAGGTGGTGATGTGTACCCTCGGCGACGGCACCACCGCTATCGGCGCCTTCCACGAGTCGCTGAACCTCGCCGCGCTGTGGAACCTGCCGATCGTGTTCGTCATCATCAACAACGGCCTCGGCATGGGCACCACGGTCGCGAAGTCATCGGCCGAGCCCGACCTGTACAAGCGCGGTGCCGCGTACCGGATGGAGTCCGCCCGCGTTGACGGCTTCGACCCGGTCGCTACCAGGGACGCGGCGGCCAGGGCCGTCCAGGCGGCCAGAGAAGGCCGGCCGTACCTGCTCGAGGTCGTCACAGAACGGCTGCGCGGTCACTCCGTCGTCGACCCGGCCAGGTACCGCTCCGCCGAGGAAGTAGAGCGGCTCAAGCACGAGGACCCGCTGCAGACCTTCGGCGCGAAGCTGACCGCGGACGCGGTGCTCGACCCTGACGCGATCGCCGCGATCGAGGAAGAGGTCGCGGGCATCGTCGCCACCGCCGCCGACTTCGCCGCGAACAGCCCGCACCCCGAGGTTTCCACGCTCTTCGACTACACCTACGCCACGCCGGTCGCCAACGACTCGCGCCGCCTGCCCGGCCAGCCGCTGTTCGAGCCGCTGCCGCTACCCGCGACCGCCGCGACCGCGACCGCCGCGACCGCCGCGACGCAAGCGAACGCGACCATGACCCCGCCAGCAGCCGGAGCGAGCGCATGACGATCATGACCTACCGCCAGGCGCTGCACGACACGCTGCGCGCGGAGATGCTGCGAGACGACAGCGTCTTCCTCATGGGCGAGGAGATCGGCGTCTTCGAGGGCTCGTACAAGATCACCGCGGGCCTGCTCAAGGAGTTCGGCGCCAAGCGGGTGCGGGACACCCCCATCGCCGAGGAGGGCTTCGCCGGCGCCGCGATCGGCGCCGCCATGCTCGGCCTGCGCCCGGTCATCGAGATGATGACGATCAACTTCTCGATGCTCGCCCTCGACCAGATCATCAACCACGCGGCGAAGATCTACGGCATGTTCGGCGGCCAGGCCAGCGTGCCGCTGGTCATCCGCACCCCGGGCGGCGGCGGCCAGCAGCTCGGCGCGACGCACTCGCAGAACATCGAGCTGTTCTACGCCTTCGTCCCCGGCATGAAGGTGGTCGCGCCGTCCACCCCGGCCGACGCCAAGGCGCTGCTGCTCGCCGCGATCCGCGACAACGACCCGGTGCTCTTCCTTGAGAACCTCGCGCTGTACAACACCAAGGGGGAGGTGCCCGAGACGGATGACCAAAGCACGGGCACCCCGGCGGAGATCGGCAAGGCCGCGGTCACCCGGCCAGGGCATGACCTGACCCTGATCGGCTACTCGCGGATGGCGCACGTCGCCGCGGAGGTCGCCACGCGGCTCGCCGAGTCCGACGGCCTCGACATCGAGGTCGTCGACCTGCGCAGCCTGCGCCCGCTCGACCGCGTGACGATCGTCGAGTCGGTCAAGAAGACGCACGCCGCCGTGGTACTCGAGGACGACTGGCTGACCTACGGAATCGGCGCCGAGGTCGCGGCCTCCATCTCAGACGGCGCGTTCGACTACCTGGACGCGCCGGTCCGCCGGGTCGCGATGGCCGAGGTGCCGATGCCGTACGCGAAGGCGCTTGAGACCGCGGCGCTGCCATCGCGCGATGACGTGATCAACGCCATCCGCCAGACGCTCGCCGCCGTGGGCCACCGCCCCACGCCGCTCGCGCTAGGAGTACCCCACTCGTGATCGAGATCAAGATGCCGCGCCTGTCGGACACGATGGAGGAAGGCGCGATCGCCACCTGGCACAAGCACCCGGGCGACGCGGTCGCGGTCGGCGACGTCCTCGTCGAGATCGAGACCGACAAGGCGGTCATGGAGTACGAGGCCTACCAGGCCGGCACGCTGGCCGAGATCCTGGTGCCCGAAGGCCGGAACGCCGACATCGGCACCCCCATCGCCCTGCTCGACGACGGCAGCGGCGGTCTCGCGCCATCCGCCCCCGCCACAGGAACTCACCACCCTGCGCCCGAACGGGAGCAGCAGTCTCCGGCCCCGCCCGCGTCTCCTTCCATCCCCGCGCAGTCCGGGCCCACCGCACCACCCGCCGCTAGAACGCCCGCCCAGGGCGCCACCGCCTCGTCGGCCGTGAACGGCCGGGCAGGCGACGGCGGTGCCAACGGCACGATCCGCCAGGTCGCCTCCCCCCTGGTGCGCAAGCTGGCCAGGGAGAACCACCTAGACCTGTCGCACGTCACGGGGACCGGCCCTGGCGGCCGCATCATCCGCGCCGACATCACCGGCCTGCTGGCCGGCGGCGCGCCCGCGCCCAGGAACCCCCGGCGCGCCCGCGCCCGGAACCCCAGGGACCGTGCCGGCATCGTCCGCTGCCGCGCCCGCCGTCCACGCCGGCTACGTCTACGGCGGCGAGCCGGTCGGCGCACCAGTCCCGGCCGCGGACGGGGCGCCGCAGCCCGTTCCGGTGCCGCCGGAGACGATGCGGGCTGAGCCCGTGCGGTCAGCGGCAGAAGACGAGGTGCGCGGCACGCATGAGGTGCCGATCAGCCAGGTCCGCCGGGTGATCGCCCGCCGCCTGTCGGCGAGCGCCCGGGAGATCCCGCACTTCTACGTGACCGCGGTCGCCGACGCGCAGGCCCTGACGGACCTGCGCGCGACGCTGAACGCCCAGCTCACCGACGCGGGCCGGGCCAAGGTCAGCGTCAACGACCTGCTCATCAGGGCCTGCGCGCTCGCGCTGCGCGAGCACAAGGACGTCAACGTCTCCTACGGCGGCGACGCGAGCAGCGTCATGCTCGTCCATGACCGGGTCAACATCGGCGTCGCCGTGGCGGCGGAGAGCGGCCTCATCGTCCCGGTGATCAGGGACGCGGACACCAAGACCGTCACCCAGCTGGGCGCGGAAGCGAAGAAGCTGGTGGCCCTCGCCGCCGAGCGCAAGCTGACGCCTGACCAGACGAGCGGCGGCACGTTCACCATCAGCAACCTCGGGATGTACGGCGTGGAGCAGTTCACCGCCATCATCAACCCGCCCCAGTCGGCGATCCTGGCCGTCGGCGCGACGACCCGCGAGCCGACGGTGGTCGGGGACGCTGTCGAGCCCCGCTACCGGCTCAGGTACACGCTGTCCGCGGACCACCGGGTGGTCGACGGCGCACTGGCGGCGAAGTTCCTGCGGACGCTGACCGGCCTGATCGAGCACCCCTGGATGATCATCGCCTGACCGGCCAGCCAGCAACCTCGGTCACCAGGGCCGCTCCGGGGTGATGGTTGTGGCAACGGGCCGCCTATAGGCGGACGCGGTAATACCCACACCGTCGGCTGACGATCGAGGCCACTATGACATCTGAGCGGCACGTCCTCACAACGGTAAAACCCCGGCCGCTGCCTCGGTGACGACGGCCAACGAATCTACCGGCGACGGCCATGCCGAGCTGCCAGCGGCTGCCAGCAGGTTCGCGCCGCTGTTCCAGATGAGACAATCGGCGTGTGACAAGCCACAGAGGTCCGTACGCCGCTCCTTCAGTTGGGCCTCCGAGGTCCGGCAAGTGGCCGACGACTATCTGCTCCGACAGGTCCTTATCGAATGCCCGAGCTGTAACTCCCGTACGAGACCACGGGCTCCCCATGGTGGACACGAGGCGGTGGTACGTATCGCTTGTCAGGAGTGCGGTTTCATGGCAGAACGGGCGTATGGGAGATGACCGTGGCCGCAACCCGGTTCTGACGGTCGAATCACCGATCCGTGGTTTCAAGCGCCTTTGTGGCTTCAGAACAGGTGCGCAGGCCACGTCCTCTGGGCGCTCAATTTCAAGCATCTCGGCTACATCGAAGAGTACGTCGGATCGGGGCTGCGCGCTCGGCACGAGTTCACCCAGTTTGGAAGTGCATTGGGCGAGCAACTACCCGAGTGGCTCGTCCAGGCGAAGAACCGCGAACCGGTCCTTGGTTCAGCGGCGGACCTTGTCGCCGTTGACGACAGCAGTGCAGATGAACAGCCGCTACGATCCGCGGCTGCGCCCCGGCCCCGAACACCGGCCGCACAGCGGCCGGTAAACGGCAAGACACCAAGGCACCACCGCGTCCGGGCACTGCCCGCGCCCGGCACGCCCCGGAAACCCGCGCCGACCAGCGCGGAACGGGTGGCTCCGTTTCGTTCCGGTGTTCCTGACCTAACCCCCTCAAAGAGCAAGATGAGCGAGGTCAGGAACACCTCCACTACACGCCACCACCCAAAGTCAGAGACAAGATCAAGATCAAATTCGCAGGGGGAACCCGGAAACCCCCCCGGCTAGCGCCCACCAAGCGCCCCGGTTTCCAGGTTCCCCCGCACCCCCTCCTGGCCTTCCCCCGAACAGCACGACACGACGGGGAGCGGGAACGAGACAGGGGCCAGCCTCACCTGAGGCCGGCCCCGTCGGTTGCGGTGCTAGCTGCGCTTCACGTGCGCCGTGAACGCGCGCCACGCACTAGCAGTGAACGACAGCGTTCGGCCGTCGCGGTCGGTGGTGTCGCGGACGAGGACCATGCCGGGCGCGTTCCCGGTCTCGACACAGTTCGCTCCGCCGTTGCCGCTGTAGCTGGACTTGCGCCAGCCTGGTGTCACTTGCTCCATCTCTCCATCGCTTCCATGAGCCTGTTCCGGCTATCCGGGCGGTTGAGCGCGTCAGCGCGGACATTAGTAAAGGTAGCGCGCGCCTTGCGCACTACTGCCGGGTCTTGGCTCAGCTGGTCCTCCACCAGCCCGTCACTCAGCAGCAGCTCCGGCGCGTCATCGAGTAGCTGGCAAGGTTGATCGCGCCGCCGAGCCCGGAGTTGCGCCCCTAGGCTGGACGGCAGCACGTGGATCGTCATCGCAGGCCGGCTGGGACATCTCCACCAGGCGGGCCAGCTGATCGCGCATGACCGGCAGGCGACCCGATCTGGTGGTGCAGCACGGGTTCCCACAGCACGATCGTGGTGTCGGGCGGGTCCGGCCGGTCGATGATCGCCTGCCTCCCCATGCGGACCTCACGAGCGAACTCAGCCACCTTGGCGTCGTCCAGGCCCATGGCCGTAAGAACAGCTCCCGGGCGTACGCCTCCGTCTGCACCAGGCCCGGGCACGATCACCGGCTGCCCAGATAGCGCAGCGTGTGCGCTTCCGCCTCGGTCTCGAACCACGGCGCTGAACCTTCGCCCGCGACAGTGTCCTCCCTGGCACGGGCGAGCACCCCGAGCCCCTCAAGCACCGCCCGTAGCTGCCCGGTCGCCCCGCAGGCGTCCAGCCACCGACAACAGCAGCTTGTCATTGGGCGGCCGATGCGCCGGTCTCGATCTTGGTAACGGTCGACCTTCGGTAAAACCCGCAATGCCTTGGCCAGCGCTTCCTGGCTCGCGTAGCCGGCGGCCGATGCGCAGCACGCCGAAGCTGCTCGCCGAGGAACGACGGCGACGTTGGTGATGGGACTTCTCGACGGCATTCGCGGCGGCATGTGACAGTCCTTCGAGTTGCCTGCGGCGACCTGCGTGGCAATTCAGGGCCGATACGCCTTCGTCACATAGCGTATGTGAGTAACTGACGTGACAGTCAGACCACTGTGACAATAGGTACCAGCCGCTGCCGCCCGAAGTTCAGCGGCGGCAAGGTCGCGGGCAACGGCGCGCTGCTACGCACGCATGAACCGGGACAAGAATATGGGAACGCGCGCATGATCGTGTGGATATGGGACGCCAGCGGCCCGGCCGCCGAGCGCCTGCGGCGTGGCCGGCACCGCCGAGGCCGCCCGCCAGAGCGGCCGGCGCGCTGCTAACCAGCGGCCGGGCCGACGCCGCCCGGGTTGAGCAGGCCGCCATCGTGGTGGGCACCACGCTGACCTACGACTACTGCCCGACCGGCCGGGCGTGGCACGCCGGGCTTGACGCCGGCCGCCTCACCTGGACCCCGGCCGCGCACCTCCACGGGCCGGCCACGCGATGACCGCCGCGCCTAAGTACGGATAAAAGAAACCCTGCGACGAGTCGCAACACACCCGTCACGACAGCTAGGAGAAACGAGAAACACCAAACACGCCGCAGCGCGCGGCAGAGAGAGTACCGAGAGGCACAACGAGCGGAAGGAACATGGAGAACGAGAACGGGAGAGAGAGAGAAGGAGAGAAGAGGAGAGGGCAAGGAGGGAGGGGAGCAGGAGAGGAAGGAGAGGCGCAGCAGAGAGATGAAGGGAACGGGCGCGGCCACGCGCGGGCGCAGCACGCGCGGACGAAGGCGGAGGAACGGCTAAAGAAGGGCAAGAAGGGGCGGAGGAGGGAAGGAAGTGCGAGAACGCAACACGAGCGGACACAGCAGGTACCGCGACGGGTGCGATGTACAGGTGAGGTGTGAGAGGAGGGAGGTATGAATGGTGCGAGAGCACCGGCAGCGAAGGACCGCTGACCGCCGCCGAGCCGTCCCGTCGCGGTGTAGCCGCACGTCCACGCTCGCGCTGCAGGACCGGTCGCGGTGCGCCGGGAGCTGCGGCCTGCCGGCGTGGCTGCCGGCCGGGTGGTGATCGCCGCCGTCACAGCGACGTGGAATAGGCGCGACCGACCTGGACGCCCGCAGCCAGACCGACGCGCACCGCGTGCTGACCGACGCCGGCTGCGCGCGACGGCGGATGGCCGACCTGCTGGCGAGGCCGCCAGCCCAGCCCCGTCGCGTGGTGGTGTGCGAGGACATCGAGCGCAGCGCCCGCGACACCTCAACGCGCTGAGACTGGAGAAGGACTGTCCCGACGGGATACCGCTGTCGCGACGACGAGCCGCCGAATCGCCGGCGTCAACGCGACCACCGTGCTAGTGCGGCGGGTGAAGCAGGGGGTGCGGATGGTACCGGTGGAGCTGAAGGAGAAGGCATGGAAGGGATGGACCGAGCACAACGCCGCCGGGTGGAAGTCGGCGTCCCGCCCTACGGGTACACGGCCGAGCGGCACGCGCACCCCAACCCGCTGAAGGCCAGCCAGGGCCGCACCAAGACCCGCCTGATGCCCGACCCCGCCGCGCCAGCGCGAGGCCATCTACCGCTGGCGCACCGTCAAGAAGCTGGGCGTCCCGACGATCAGCGCGAGCGGCTCAAGCCGACCCGGCCGCCTACCCGCCGCCCGAGGGAGGTGGACGGTCGCCGGAGTGCGGGTGATGCTCGGCCAACCCGAAGTACACAGGACACGGTTTCGAGCCGCCGCACCCGAGACGAGCGCCGCTACCACGCCCCCGCCGACCAGTGGCTATGGACCCCCGAGCCTGTCCACGAGCCCACACCACCATGGACACCTGGAAGCCGCCCAGGAGACCGGGACCGAGCACGCCAGCAGCCGCGACTGACGAGCCCGGCCCGAACCCGGCCGGGAGTGTCTACCCCTACCGGGGCCGCGTCCGCTGCCGCTCACTGCAGAAAGCGCATGGCCGCCAACCCCTATCCCCGCTTATGTGTACTACCGCTGCCCGCACGACCCCGCCAGCCGCCACCGGGCCGCCGCCCCCGGCCACCCCCGCACCGTGCAAGCCCCGGAAACCGTCCTGGACGCCATCACCGGGGAGTTCTTCCTACACCGGACCTCCACCCCGGCCCGCACGGCACTGCTCGCCGCCCAGCTCCCCGCCAGCGACGCCGACGCCGCCGCCCGCCGCGACCAACGAGGCCGCCGCCCTGGCCGCCCAGATCAGGAAACTCGACGCCCAGCAGGACGCCCAGGTCCGCGCCCTGGAAGACGTCCCGGAACGCGGCCCGGCACGGCCACGCGACGCGCGCGCGCAACAACGAAAGCGATTCACCCAGCTGCACGCCGAGCGCACCGGAAGACGAGGCCAAGCTAGCCGCCCGGGCCAGCCACCAGCCCAGGGCCGCCGACCCCGCCATCCTGGATGAGATCCCCTACGCCGGGGACATCCTCCCGGCGCTCCCGCCTGACCTCAAGGCCCGCCTGTTCGCCGCGTTCGACCTGACCATCTTGTGAAACAAGGACGACGGGCAAGCCACCGTACGACCGTCACCATCACCGACGACACCCTCGCCAGCACTGATAAAAATTTCTAGAATTAGATAAAGTAGGGTAATAATAAAATGATGACGCAGACACACGAAATGATGAGATAATGAAGTGTCCGCCTATGACCGGCCCGTTGCCACAACAACGCGGCCCCGGCCGGGCCAGCCAGCGGACGAGAAGCCGGGGAAACGTAGCGGAAACAAAAGTCTCCTTCTTTCACGAGCGTGAAATGTGCAGGTTCACATCACGACATCTGCGTTCGTGAATCTGTGCCATAGCAAGGAAGAAGGAGACACGTGTGAAAATTGATACTGGCTCGACCGCGTGGATGCTCGCTAGTACCGCGCTTGTCCTGCTGATGACCCCCGGCCTGGCGTTCTTCTACGGAGGAATGACCCGGGCGAAGAGCGTCCTGAACATGATGATGATGTCGTGGGTCGCCATCATCACCGTCTCGATCGCGTGGGTGCTGTACGGCGACTCGCTGTCGTTCGCACCAGGTAACGGGTTCATCGGCGGGTTCGCCTTCCTAGGCGAGCACGGGCTCGTGGGCAGCGCGTCGCGGGTGCCAGGCATCCCCGATCTGTTGTTCTCCGCCTTCCAGCTCACCTTCGCGGTCATCACTGTCGCGCTGATCAGCGGCGCGGTCGCCGACCGGACCAAGTTTGGTGCCTGGGCGGTGTTCACGGTCGCCTGGGCGACGCTGGTGTACTTCCCCGTCGCGCACTGGGTGTGGGGCGGCGGCTGGCTGAGCAGTCTCGGCATCGAGGACTTCGCCGGCGGCACCGTCGTGCACGTCAACGCGGGCTCGGCGGGCCTCGCGCTCGCCCTCGTCCTCGGCAAGCGGCGCGGCTGGGGCAAGGACCCGATGCGGCCGCACAACCTCCCGCTGACCCTGCTCGGCGCGGGCCTGCTGTGGTTCGGCTGGTTCGGCTTCAACGCGGGCTCGGAGCTGGCGGCCGACGGCACCGCCGCCCTGGCGTTCATGAACACCCAGCTCGCGACCGCGGCCGCGGCCGGCGGCTGGCTGCTCGTGGAGCGGTACCGCGACGGCAAGCCCACCTCCCTTGGCGTCGCGTCCGGTGCGGTGGCCGGCCTGGTCGCGATTACCCCGGCCTGCGCGTTCATCGCCCCCTGGGCCGCGATCGTGCTCGGCCTGCTCACCGGCGCCCTGTGCTGCTGCGCGATCGGGCTCAAGCACAAGCTCGGCTTCGACGACTCGCTCGACGTGGTGGGCGTGCACCTGGTCGGCGGCGCGTTCGGCGCGATCTCGCTCGGCTTCCTCGCCGCCTACCCGCTGCTGCACGGGCAGCGCAAGGGCCTGTTCTACGGCGGCGGCATCGAGCAGCTGGGCGTGCAGGCACTCGGCCCGGTCGCGGTCGGCCTCTACTCCTTCACCGTCGCGTGGATCCTCGGCAAGATCATCGACAAGACGATGGGCTTCCGGATCTCCGAGGAGGACGAGCTGGCCGGCATCGACATCGCGGAGCACGCCGAGACCGCCTACGAGTTCAGCGGCATCTCCCAGGTCCACGCCGGCAGCCTCCACATGGGCAGCCTCCACATCGGCGCCCACGTTGCCAGCACCCCTGCGGCCGGGGCGCCTCTGGAGGCGCCGGCCGAAGACGCCGCTCCAGCCGCCGGATCCCGCTGACCTTAGCGGCTCCCGGCCAAGCCCCGTCCCTGCCAACAGGCGCCGCCAGGAAACTGGCCTGCGCGGCAGGGGCGGGGCCCCAGCATGCCCGGACTCTCCCGTTACCGCGCCGCCCCCCGGCGGGTCAGGGGGCATACGGTAAGACCATGCAGAAGCTATCCCTCGACGCGCTGGCGCGCGAGCTCGTCGGCCAGGCGGCCGGCGGCGAGAAGCCCGGCGACTCCCGCGTCTCGCGCACCGTCGTCGGCGGCCACGAGAAGGCGCTTCGCCAGACCGTCATCGCGCTCGCCAAGGACGCCGCGCTCGCCGAGCACGCCAGCCCGGGCGAGGCCACCGTCTTCGTCCTCCGCGGCCGGGTCACCCTCGCCGCAGGCGGCGAGTCCTGGGAGGGCCGCGAGGGCGACCTGATCATCGTCCCTGACGCCCCGCACAGCCTGACCGCCCTGGCGGACTCCGCCGTCCTGCTGACCGTCGTCAAGCACCCGTTATCAAGCACCCGTTATCGAGCGGGGGCCGCGCCGCCAAAGCACGCGTTACCGGCAGCCGGCCCGATGCCGGCGGGACCGTGGGTGACGCCGGCCGGCAGCGCCGGGCATAGCCGGAAACGCCGCACAGGGGGCGTTGGCGCCCCCCGCTGGGCGCGATGCGGTTGGCATAGCTCTGGCAGCCCGGACACCGCCCGCCAGCAGGCAGGCCGGCCACCCAACCGGGTTGCCTGTGTGCCTGCAGAGGCGAATGAGAGCGGCGAATCGTGAACTGGCCGGGCTTGGCGTGTGGAGACTTGGAGATTGCCACCTTCGGTGACAGCAAATCGTCCCGGGACGGCCGACTCCTTCCCGGGACGATCCGCGTGTCCCATCAGGAGCCAGTTCGAGGTAGGCCAGCAGCAGCCATGCGGCCACGGCCGCGGCCGCGTTCCACCCGCGTGTCGCGTACCGGGCACTTCGACGGGGTATGGGGTGGGAGCACTCACTGGCTGGAACGGGGGACCTGCTAGTGGGCGCCACGCTTGCCAGCCGACCCTTAGGGCCCCGTTCTCCCAGGACGTAGGTCCGTGGGAAATGTTTTCACAGAAACGCATGGTGAAAACTGATCAAGTTACGGCAGAGGCGTGGAGTACGGGCAGATGACCAACCACCCGCGAACCCAGACCCGCAGGCCGGCCCATTCGGGCCAGCCCGGCCCTCGCAGCGGGACGCGACCGTGGGCCATGCTGGTCCTGGCCACCATCGGCTTCGCGGTGAACTTCTGGGCATGGGCGCTGCTGTCTCCGCTTGGACCGAAGTTCAAGGACATACTGCACCTGTCACCGTTCGCGCAGGCCCTCGTCGTGGCGGTACCGGTCGTGGTCGGGTCGCTCGGCCGGATTCCGGTCGGCGCGCTCACCGACCGGTTCGGCGGACGGGTGATGTTCCCCGTTGTCTCACTCGCCACCATCGTGCCGGTGCTCTACCTCGGGCTGTCCGGGCACTCGTCCCTCGCGGGCCTGCTGGCCGGGGGGTTCTTCCTCGGCATCGGCGGCACGACGTTCGCCGTCGGGGTGCCGTTCGTCAATGCCTGGTTCCCGCCGGAGAAGCGCGGCCTGGCCATCGGCGTGTTCGGGATGGGCATGGGCGGCACCGCGATCAGTGCGCTCACCACGGTCAAGCTGGTGACCCGCCATGGCACCGCCGCCCCGTTCATCATCACTGCCTCTGTCCTCGCGGCCTTCGCCGTAGTCGCGGCGCTTGCCATGCGCGACGCGCCTGACCGCCCGCTGCCCTCAGGAACCATGCTCGGCCGGCTGGCCGCCACCGCAAAGCTCCGGGTCACCTGGCAGGCCTCGGCGCTGTACGCGGTCGCGTTCGGCGGGTACGTGGCGTTCTCGGTCTACCTGCCCGCCTACCTGAAGACGGCTTACGGGCTCACCCAGGCCGACGCCTCCAACCGGATGGCCGGGTTCGTGCTTGTCGCCGTCGTGATGCGCCCGGTCGGCGGCTGGCTGGCCGACCGCGCGGGCCCCGTCCGTGTCCTGGTCAGCGTGTTCGCCGTGGTGGCCGCGTGCGCGGCCGTCCAGGCGTCCACGCCGTCGCTCCGCCCGGCGGGCATGATCGCGTTCCTCGTCATGGCCGCGGCGCTCGGGGCCGGCTCCGGCGCTGTCTTCTCCCTGGTCGCGATCCTCGCCCCGGCGGGTACGGTCGGTTCGGTCACCGGCGTGGTGGGCGCCGCGGGCGGCCTGGGCGGGTTCGTCCCGCCGCTGGTCATGGGCCTGGTTTACGGCCAGCTGCACAATTACGGGGCCGGCCTGGCCGCCCTGGCCGTGGTCGCCGTCCTCGCGCTCGTCCTGGCGGCCACGGGGGTGCGCACGGCCCTGGCCGCCCGCACCGCCGCTGCCCCGGCCCGCGGTTCCCGTGATCCCTGCGGCATGACCGCGAACTTGCGGGGTAGCGTCACTCCCTGTTGACCCACTGGCCACAGGAGGGAGCACGACAATGACGTTGATCCCGGAGCCCACGGGCCGCGGCCCGGTGCTCGAAGAGGCAGCGCGAGAGCTCGAGGCGGCCATTCACGACGCGCGGGTAGCGTACGACTGCATCGGCCTCGGCAACCTCGACCGCGCTCACACCAGCGCGGTAACCGCGAGGGTCGCGATCGACGCCGCGATGACCGCCATCAGCGCGGCACTGGCCCAGCCGGTCGCTGGACTGGATGACCTCGGGATTTCACCAGACCTGCCGAACCACCTGAGCTGACAGCGGCCAGGGCGTCCTGCCCGCCGCCGTCGGATGGTGATTTATTCGACATCCTGCACCTCCGTCACCCGGTCCGGCCACGTCACGCTCGGCGTGGCCGGCGAGCTGACGCACACCCAGCGCTGTGGCTCGCCTCCGCCTGACGGCCCTAGCCTGCGTTACAGAAAGCTTGGAAAAAGTCCCGGCCGGGGTGTCGAATCGGCAGGGGTGCGTTCGTAGCGAAGGTGAGCGGCAGTCGTCCGGGCTGCCCGTGAGCAGAGGAGCATGCGATGGCGCTGTACCTGATCGCCTTCAACGACGAGTGGGTGCCCGACCTCACGCCGCAGGAGGTGCGCGAGCGGGGCGCGGCCGGCATGGCCGTGATCAAGGAGATGACGGCCGCCGGCGTCTTCGTCTTCAGCGACGGCGGCCTGGACGCGTCGACCGCTATCTGCAGCGTCGACCCGGGCAGCGGCTCGCCCGTCTTCACTGACGGGCCGTTCACCGAGACCAAGGAGCACCTTGGCGGCTTCGCGGTCGTCGACGTGCCAGACGATGCCCAGGCGCGGTACTGGGCGGGCCGGATCGCGGTCGCGATCGGCTGGCCGCAGGAGGTGCACCGTTTCCCGCATCGCGCGCGGAGCGCTGGCCCGCAGCCCGAAGACCCGTCGTAACCGCGATGCCCGGATAAGCCGGCCCGGCGGACGCCGTGGCGGCGGGCCGCCGCACCGCAGCCCGGAAAAGCAGGGCCCGGCGAGGAGGCGGCGGGCCGCCGCTGCCCGCCGCCACGGACGGAACGGTCGGGGACGCGGACGCCCCGGCCGGCCGGGCCGCCGTGTTTACCGGTAAACATTTCACGGTGAGTAAATAAAAGGCGTCTGGGGCGGCTTTTATTTACATGGGGTGAAAAGTTTACCCGCTTACAGGAACTTACTGATAAAACCGTGGACTTAGGGGCGCGTGGTGCGGCGGCACCTGTGCCCTGGCCCGAGACATGCCACGGAGGCTTCCCTGGGCACGCTAACTTAACGGCATCGCCTCGGGAGGGGTTCAGGAATTGCTTCATCATCACGGGCGCGAGAAGCAGCTGACCGAGGCCGAGCGGGAAAAGCTCGTCAGCGAGGGGGCAGCCATCCAGGGCATGGTGGTCCACAGCGAACCCTCCGCCACCGACCGCCGGATGTCGCAAGTGCGGGTTTCTGTGCGGTTCAAAGACGACCAGCCGGTGGAGTTCAGCGAGGAACTGGCCAATCTGTATCAGCCTGCGCCGGACAGTCCAGAAGCGCGGCGCCTCGCGGAGGTCCGGGGAGCCGGGCAGCTCCGCCACCCGGACCGGATACCCAAGATCCAGCTTCCCCTGTCGGTCGGCGCGCGGGTGCCCGTTCGCTACGACGCCGGGGACCGGCGCAAGATCGTCATAGACATACCTGAGCTGCAAAAGCGCGCGCTGCACGATTACATCCAGCGTGAGCAGCAGCAGAAAGACCAGTCTGCTACTCGTCCGGGCGCCCGGAACCGGCCCGCCCTGGACGGTGCCGTCGCACTGCCTGAACTGCGGCGCTCCAGTCGACCAGGCGAGGGCGTCCCAGGATCCCGACCCGTTGTGCCAGTTCTGCCACCAGCCGATACCAGTGACGCCGCTGCGCTGAGGGACGGCTGCGGCGCTGCGAGTTGTGTGCATGAAGCTCCGCCGGGCGCCGGCGCATCGTCCCTGGCGGACTGAAGGGCGCCCGCGGGGCCGGTGTGACCTCGCGGGCGCCCTGGCTGCCTAGATCGATGCCGCGGCCAGCGCTCACTGCGGGAGGCGCATCTGCAGCTCGACGAGCGGCGGGCCGCATAGTTCATCTCCTCGACTGCCGCGCGCAGCTGGTGCCACACGTGCCCGACCCGGTCGCGCCAGGTCCACCCGATGATGCTCTGCAGCTGCGGTGACGCCTGGTCCGTCGAGGTCCTTGTTCCGGTGACAGTTTCCATGACTCCTCCTGAGCCTTGATCGCCCGGCGACCGCCGCCGGTTCAAAATCTGATATCATAATGATAGCTATCCGATATGCTGTCAGGCAACCCCTAATTGCTGGCGGCATCGGGCGGCATCAGCCGCAAGGGGGATATGTAAACCATCCCCGGGCATGACGACCGGGCGGGCGGCGGTACCTAGCCTTTATTTCCGTGGCGGCACATGCCGGGGCCAGCGGCCTGCGTGACCGGCGAGTCAGGTGGAAGCGGCTGCCGTCGCTCGTGCTGTGGGCGGTGTGGCTGGTGAGCCGCGCGGTTCTGTTCCTCGCCGGCACGGTACCGCGCCTGGCCGGCGATGTGGGGCTTTACCAGCACTGGTACGTGTGCTGCCTGTCCCGTCACGCCTTCCCGTCGGCCGATCCGATGTGGCAGTACCCGCCCGCCGCCGGCCTTGTGCTGTGGCTGCCTGGGCGGCTGCCGGGCAGTTACCTAGTCGATTTCGCGCTGCTTGCCGTCGGCTGCGACCTGGCGGTCACGATCGTCTTGGCCGCGGCGTCCCGGCGGGGCGGGTCGCTGGCCGGGGCCTGGTACTGGGTGTGCGGCGTCCCGGTCCTCGGCCCGCTAGTCGTCGACCGGCTGGACATGATCCCGGTCATGCTGTCCGTCGCCGCGCTGTGCGCGGACGGGCGCGGGCGCGTCCGCGGCGGCCTGCTGGCCGCCGCGACGGCGGTGAAGGCATGGCCGGTCACGCTGCTGGCCGGTACCGCGCCCGGGCAGTGGCGCCGCGTTCTGCCCGCCCTCGCGGCGGTGCTCACGGCCCTTGCCGTCCTCCGCGGCCCCACGATGAGCTTCCTCGCGCACCAGGACGCGCGCGGCACCGAGATCGAATCGGCCGTCGCGGTGCCGTTCATGATCGGGCGGCTCGCCGGCTGGCACGGGTCGGTCGTCTACCGGTATGGCGCGTGGCAGCTCAGCGGCGAGCACGCCGGCCTCGCGCGGGACGCGTCAAGGCTGAGCCTGATCCTCATCGCACTGGCCGTGACGGCCTGGTGCGTGCTGACCGCGTACGGCCGCATCCGGTGGCGGCCGGAGTTCGCGGCCGACGCGCCGCTGGCCGTGACGCTTCTCGTGCTGGTCGCCAGCCCGGTACTCAGCCCGCAGTACATGCTGTGGGCCATCGGCCTGGCCGCTGCCTGCCTCGCGGCAAGGCAGACGAGCCAGCGGCCGGCCGCGCTGGTAATCCTGGTCGCTGCCCTGCTCACCGTGATCGTCTTCCCCGCTGGATGGCAGGCCTTGCTGCGGGGATCCGCGGTAATCACGGGCCTCTTGGCCGCGCGCGACGCGCTGCTGGTCGCAGCCGCGGCCGTTTCCTGCTGGCGCGTGCTCAGCGCCGCCCGTCGCGTGGAGGTGACGGAGGTGGCGGAGCGGGCGGCTCCTGGTGCTCGCATCAGCGTCAGCGCTGCTCAGGCAGCAGAGGGCAGGGCCGGGTCGAGCTGGGCCGCCGCGGCGGCGACCGCCTCGGTGAGGGCAACGCCGGCGTGCCTGTTGTATACCGGGCTTGTGCCGTCGGTCAGCAGGACGCGCGCCATGGCCACCCCGCGGGCCGGCACGGGCAGCGGCGCCGCCAGCCGGCTCATCAGGTCACGGATGGCTGGTTCGGCCGCGACGACCCGGTCCGCGCAGACCGGCATCGCCCCCGCGGTCACGCGCGACCCGGCGCGCGGCGCCCGCTGCGCGCGGCGGGCCACCCGCAGCACGTGCTCCCAGCTGCCGGCCATCGACCGGCGCCTGCGCAGCGAAACGATGTCCCGCGCCCGCGCCGCGAGCAGGCGGGACGACTCGGGCGGGCGCCCGGCGGCCAGCGACGCGTCGAGCGAGGCACCGAAGAAGCGAGCCAGCACGCCGTCACCGATCCGGCGCGCTGGCAGGGGATGCGGATCACCGAGTACCAAGATGCTGTCCATACCTGCCACCCTCTGCCTTTCCCGGGCCGGCCAACAGTGGCAGAATTGACATGGTGCACGATAAAGCTGCCAACTCGCCGCATCACGTCGCGATCGTCGTGTTCAACGGCGTCGAGCTGTTCGAGCTCGCCGTGGGGATTGACGTCTTCGGCACCGCCATCACCGGCCCGGACGGGCGCCCGCTGTACCGGTTGTCCGTCTGCGGGCCCACGCCGTCGGTGATGACCGCGGCGGGCTTCGCGATGCAGGTACCCAACGGCCTGGACGTCGCCCGCGCCGCGGACACCATCGTCGTGGCGCCGGCCGCGGCGACCGGCCAGGCGCCCGCCGCGGTGCTCGACGCGCTGCGCGCCGCGAGCGACGAAGGGAAACGGATCCTGTCGCTGTGCACGGGCGCGTTCGCGCTCGCGGAGGCCGGGCTGCTCGACGGGCACACGGCCACCACGCACTGGTCCGAGTGCGCCGACCTGGCCCGCTTGTATCCGCGGGTGCGCGTCGACCCCAGGGTGCTGTACGTCGACGAGGGGAACCTGCTCACCTCCGCCGGGAGCGCCGCCAGCCTTGACCTGTGCCTGTACGTCGTGCAGCGCGACCACGGCGCGGAGACCGCCGCCAAGGTGGCCCGCGACCTCGTGGTACCGCTGCACCGCCCGGGCGGCCAGGCGCAGTACATCGAGGCACCGATGCCGGACCCGGCCGGGGCCGACCGGTTCGGCGACACGCTCGCCTGGCTGCGGGAGCACCTGGGCGAGCCGGTGACGGTCAGCGACCTGGCGGAGCGTGCGGCGATGAGCCCGCGCACGTTCGCGCGCCGCTTCCTGGCCAGCACAGGGACGACGCCGCTGCAGTGGATTCTCGCCGAGCGCATCCGCCTTGCCCAGCGCCTGCTCGAGACCACGGAGCTGCCCGTCAACGCGGTCGCGCACAAGAGCGGCTTCGGCACGCCGGACAACCTGCGCAAGCACTTCGCGCGGACGGTCCGCACCACGCCGCAGGCCTACCGCCGCGCCTTCAAGAAGCCCGATGCCGAACGGGCGAGCTCATACCGAATCTTCCAGGCAAGCGGGGGCAAGCCTCCCGCAGCGACCGGTCTAGACCAATATCCCGGGTCAGCCACGGACCCGGCGGGCGCGGAAAGGCCATAGGGTGTGATCGTGGGGGCTGACAAATCCAAGTTCATGACTACCTCTTGGGTAGTCGCGGGCGGGCTCGCCGCGTGGGCAGTGGCGCGGGTGGCCGCGGTGGACCGGGTGCGCCGCGCCGAGCTCCTGGCGGTGCCGCTTGTGGCGGCCACCCCGCAGGTGGCCGCGGTCGCGCCGGTTGCCGCGCTCGGGCTGCGCCTGGCCGGGCGGCGGGGCCGGCGGCGACGGCCGCGCTCGCCGCGGCCGCGCTCGGCCTGCTCGTGCGGTCGCGCCGGACGTCCAGGCCTCAGCCCGCGGCCGGCGGCCCGGTGCTGCGGGTGCTCAGCGCCAACATGTTCTTCGGCCAGGGCGACGCGGAGGTCATCGTCGCGCTGGTCAGGCAGACCGGCGCCGACGTGCTCTGCCTGCAGGAGTTCACCCCGAACGCGGTGACCCGGCTCAAGCAGGCCGGGCTCGACGAGCTGCTGCCGTATACCCTGCACGAGCTCAGGAGCGGCAGTCACGCGGCGGCCGGGTCTGGCATCTACGCCAGGTTCCCGCTGAGCGAGGGCGGCCCGGCGATGCGGCCGTCGCTCCTGGCCCAGCCGGCCGCGCTGCTTGAGCTGCCGGACGGGGAAGTGGTGGAGCTGGTCTGCGTGCACCCGTGCGCGCCTGGCGTGCGGCGGTGGCGCGCCCCGACCCCGTGGCGCGACGAGCTCGGGGCGCTCCCGCCGCCCGGCGAGCTGCCGCGGGTGCTCGCGGGGGACTTCAACGCCACCCTCGACCATGCCGCGTTCCGCGGCCTGCTGCGCCTCGGCTACGCCGACGCCGCGCAGCAGACGGGGAACGCGCTGATCCCCACCTGGGGGCTACCGGGGAGGGGCGCGCTGTTCCCGCTCGACCACGTGCTGGTGAGCCCCGGCTGCGCGGTACGCGCGTTCTCCGTGCACGCCGTTCCGCGCAGCGATCACCGCGCCGTCTACGCGGAGATCCAGCTCCCCGCGCGGTGACCCGGCGCTCAGCCGGCCGGGCCGCGACGGGCTGATCCCGGCGGCGATCGTGCTTGCCCGGGCGGCGACGGGAACTGATAATCGCTGAATGGCCAGTGAAGCCGCGGTCCGCACGAGGGAAAGGCCGCTGCGCCGGTTCCCGGTGCTACGGGCCGCTGGCCTGGAAGCGGGCCAGGCAAGCATCTCCCACCTGCTGACGCCGTTCGCGGTCGCGCTGCCCGAGGGGAACGCGCGAGCCGAGGTGCGAAGCGACGTCTCGGCGGTCAGCCTCGGGCCGGTCAGCCTCGTCTACGCCCGCAGCACGGGTGCGGAGCTGAGCGTCCAGCTGACCGAGCAGGTGTCGTACTACGACATCAACTTCGCGCTTGAGGGCGTCAACCAGATTCAGGACCGGGACAACCTGGTCGTGCTCTCCCCGCGGCGGGCGGCCGTCATCTCGCCGCGGATGGCGCCCGCGATGCGGCTGAGCGACGGGTACGGGCAACTGCATGTGAGGATCGAGCGGGCCGCCCTGGAACGGCACCTTGAGCGGATGATCGGCAGGCCGGTCACCAGCCCGGTCCTGTTCAGCATGGAGATGGACCTGACCGCCCCCGCCGCAGCGTCGTGGGCAGGCGTGATCCGGCTGCTGCTGCGCGACCTTGACGAGCCGTCCGGGCTTTCCGGGTCGGGCGCGGTACCGGGCCCGTGGACGGACTTCCTGATGACCGGGCTGCTGCTTGCCCAGCCGCACAACTACTCGGAGTGGCTCGCGCAGGACCGGGCGGACGCGGGCGGCCGCCCGCCGTCGCTGCAGCGGGTCATCGACCTCATCGAGCGCGAGCCCGGCGCCGATCTCTCACTGACCCGGCTCGCCGCGGCCGGGGGCATGGGGCCGCGGGCGCTGCAACGGAACTTCCGCGAGTACGTCGGCGTCTCGCCCCGGGAGTACGTGCGCTGGGTCCGGCTCGGCCGGGCCCGCGACGACCTGGCCGCGGACGCGGGCGGCACGGTGGCGGAGATCGCGTTCCGCTGGGGCTTCACCCACGCTCCCCGCTTCGCGGGCGCCTACCAGGACCGCTACGGCGAGGCGCCCTCCGCGACGCTGCAGGCCGCCCGGACGCAGTCGCGAACCGGATCACCGCGTCGCTTAACGGATCGGCAAGGCCAGCCCGGCCCGTCTAGCGTGGTCCCTGACGCAGGTCCGCGAAACCGGTTCGTTCTTTCGCAGTCCTGTTCGGAATCGCGTACCTGGAGGTTGGAGCCCATGACCGCGCTCAGCGACGAGACCGGAACGATCAAGTTCGTCCACACCTACGGCGCCGGGCTGCACTCTGGCGACGCCCGCCCCGACGTGCACGACCCGCGCTGGCAGCAGCGCCAGGTAGCGGACTTCGTGGACTTCGCGG
Source organism: uncultured Actinomycetota bacterium (assembly GCA_963811335.1). Classification (GTDB taxonomy): domain Bacteria; phylum Actinomycetota; class Actinomycetes; order Streptosporangiales; family Streptosporangiaceae; genus Trebonia. The sequence continues at coordinate 85,633 of CAWERB010000026.1, forward strand.
TGCTGGCCGAGGAACTGGGCTACGACGGGATCACCGTCACCGAGCACCACGCCCCGCTGATGACCTGCCCGTCCCCGCACCTGCTGCTGGCCGCCGCCGCGATGCGGACCAGCCGGATCCGCCTCGGCACCGCGGTGACCGTGCTGCCGCTCTACAACCCGGTCCGGGTGGCGGAAGAGGCCGGGACGCTTGACCTGCTCAGCAGCGGCCGGTTCGAGCTCGGCCTCGGCCGCGGTATCCCGGGCGAGGCCCAGATCGCCTCCGGCCGGAACCTGAGCGACGACGACCTGCGCCGGGCGTGGCTTGAGGGCCTTGACGTGGTGCGCCTGGCGCTGACGATGCGGGACTTCACGTTCGACGGGGAGTTCTTCCCGGTCGAGCGGCCCACCACGATCGCGACGCGCCCGCTCCAGGAGCGGCTGCCCGTCTGGCTGGGCGCGTCCAGCCAGGCCACGATGAGGCTCGCCGCCGAGCGCGGCTGGAACGTGATGCGAAACTTCGGCAGCAACGCCGATCACCGGGACGCGCTCGACGACTACATCAAGGTCGCCGCCGAGCACGGCTACGCCCGCTCGGGCGCCAACCTGATGATCGAGCGCTTCGTGGCGATCGGCGAGACCGAAGAGCAGGCGGAGCGCAACCTGGACAACATGGCCCAGGCCTTCGGTACCTTCCTGAAGCTGTACATCGCCGGCGGCGGGCGGTCCATCCCCGAGACCGACGCCGAGTTCCACGTCGAGGGCATCACCGACCGCAAGAGTCGGCCGGTCATCGCCGTCTCCGGTACCCCCGGCCAGGTCATCGACTCCCTGCAGCAGGTCATCGACGAGACCGGCGCCCGCCGCCTGCTGGTCGAGACCTTCACTCGCGACGAGGCCGCTCTTTTCGCCCGCGAGGTCATCCCCGCGCTCAAGCAGCGCAACGCGGCCCCCGCCTAACCTGGGGATCGCGTGGCGGAAGGTCGCCTCGACCTCTGCGCGATCGGGTGGCGGGTCCCTGAGCAGGAGCTGGAGTTCCAGGCCGCAGAAGGTGGCGGCGAGCAGCCGTCCGGTGGCCGGGTCGGTGCGCGACGCGAAGATCTCGGCGAGCGCGTCGTCCCAGGCGGTGCTCGCGGGCCGCAGGTACGGCCGGTGCAGCGCGGCAACGTACAGCTCGTAGCCGACCACGGTCTGCGGGCGTTCCTCCGTAAGCCCCAGCATGACCAGGTTGGCGAGCGCGGCCGGGAGGTCGGCGCCGGGCGGGAGGCTCAGCGACCAGTCGCGCATCCGCTCGACGTTCGCCTCGGCCGCGGTGCGCAGCGCCACCGCGAGCAACTCCTCCAGTGTGGCGAAGTGATACGTGGTCGAGCCGAGCGGCACGCCGGCCGCCGCGGCCACGGCGCGATGGGTCAGGCCCTCCACGCCGCGCTCGGCGACCACCGCGATAGCCGCCTCGGCGATCCGCTCCCGCCTGGCATGATCGGTGGGGCCGCGCCGCCGACGGGCCGTGACCTCGTTGGTCGTCACCCTCGTACCTTAGTTGACCGTCCGGTTCGGCCCGCGCACCTCGGCGGCGCCATTGCGATGTTGTGGACACTGCGTGCATTTCTAATGTACAAACGTACGCAAGTTTGCCTACCCGGTCTGGGAGCACGGCATGAACGAGCTGTACATCGGCGGCGCATGGGTGCCCTCCGCGTCCGGTGCGACGTCGCAGACGCTGAACCCGTACGACGCGAGCGTGCTCGCCACGGTCGCCGAGGCGTCCGCCGCCGACGTCGAGCGGGCCGTGGCCGCCGCCCGCGCGGCCTTCGATGACGGCCCGTGGCCGCGCACGCCGGCCGCCAGCCGCGGCAAGGCGCTCGCCGCGATTGCCGACCTGCTTCAGCGTGACCGCGAGTCGCTGGCCAGGACCGAGACCCTGGACACCGGCAAGACGCTGACCGAGGCCCGCGCCGACGTCGACGACGCGACGTCCGTGTTCCGCTACTACGCGGCCGCGGCCGGCTCGCAGGCCGGGCGGGTGGTCGACGCGGGCCGGACGGATGTCGCGAGCCGCATCGTGCACGAGCCGGTCGGCGTGTGCGCGCTTATCGCGCCGTGGAACTACCCGCTGCTGCAGATGTCCTGGAAGCTCGCGCCCGCGCTCGCCGCCGGCAACACCGTGGTGCTCAAGCCGAGCGAGCTCACGCCGCTGACCACGGTCGCGCTCACCGCGCTCACCGCTGAGGCGGACCTGCCGCCCGGCACCGTCAACCTGCTGCTGGGCAGCGGGGACCCGGTGGGCCAGGCGCTGGTGTCGCACCCGGGCGTGGACCTCATCTCGTTCACCGGGGGACTGGCGACCGGTCAGAAGGTGATGGCGGCGGCCGCCAGGGGAGTGCGCCGGGTCACGCTTGAGCTCGGCGGCAAGAACCCGAACATCGTCTTCGCCGACGCCGACCTCACCGCCGCGCTCGACCTCGCGCTCGCCGCCGCGTTCCTGCACTCCGGCCAGGTGTGCTCGGCCGGGTCCCGGCTGATCGTGCAGGACAGCATCCACGCCGGCTTCGTGGCCGAGCTCGCCGCCCGGGCCGGCCGGATACGGCTCGGCAGCGGCCTCGACCCCGCCTCCGAGGCGGGCCCGCTGATCTCCGCGGCGCACCGGGCCAAGGTGGAACGGCACATCGAGGGCGCCGTGGTCGGCGGCGCGCGCCTCGTCGCCGGCGGAGCAGGCCTGCCGAACCGGAGCTGGCGAGGAGGCTTCTTCCTGCGCCCGACCGTGTTCGACGGCTGCACGCGGGACATGGCGATCGTGCGTGAGGAGGTGTTCGGACCCGTTGTGACCGTCGAGCGGTTCACCACCGAGGAAGAGGCGGTCCGCCTGGGCAACGACACGGACTACGGCCTGGCGGGCGCGGTGTGGACGGGGAACGCGGGGCGGGCCGAGCGCGTCGCGGGCGCGCTGCGCCACGGCACCGTCTGGATCAACGACTACCATCCCTACCTCCCGCAGGCGGAATGGGGCGGCTTCGGCAAGTCGGGGATCGGCCGTGAGCTCGGCCCGTCCGGCATCGAGGAGTACCAGGAAAAGAAGCACATCTATCACCGGATCAACCCGGAGCCCCTGCGCTGGTTCTCGGAAGGATCATGATGAGCACGGACGAGTACGACTTCATCATCGTCGGCGGTGGCTCCGCCGGGAGCGCCCTGGCCAGCCGCCTGTCGGCCGACCCGGCCAGCAAGGTCCTGGTGCTCGAGGCCGGCCTGCCGGACTACCGCTGGGACGTGCTCATCCACATGCCGGCCGCGCTGACGTTCCCTATCGGCAACCGCTTCTACGACTGGGGCTACCAGTCCGAGCCGGAGCCGCACCTCGCGAACCGGCGGATCTATCACGCGCGGGGCAAGCTGCTCGGCGGGTCGAGCAGCATCAACGGGATGATCTTCCAGCGCGGCAACCCCCTGGACTACGAGCGCTGGGCGGCCGACCCTGGCATGGAGACCTGGGACTACCGGCACTGCCTGCCGTACTTCAAGCGGATGGAGAACAGCCTGGCGGGCGACGAGGAGTACCGCGGCCACGAAGGCCCGCTCGTACTCGAGCGCGGGCCGGCGGACAACGTGCTCTTCCAGGCCTTCTTCGCCGCGGCGGAGCAGGCGGGCTACCCGCGGACCGATGACGTCAACGGCTACCGCCAGGAGGGCTTCGCGGCCTTCGACCGCAACGTGCACCGGGGCCGCCGGCTGTCCGCCGCCCGTGCCTACCTGCACCCGGCGATGAGCCGGCCGAACCTGACGGTGCGCACCCGCGCGCTCGCCACCCGGATCCTGTTCGACGGCACCCGCGCCGTCGGCGTGCAGTACAAGCCCGCCCGCGGCACGCCCGTCACGGTCCACGGCAAGGAGATCATCTGCTGCGGCGGCGCGATCAACACCCCGCAGCTGCTGCAACTGTCCGGAGTGGGCAACGCGCGTGAGCTCGAGGCGCTCGGTATCGAGACGGTAGCGGACCTGCCGGGCGTCGGCGAGAACCTCCAGGATCACCTGGAGGTGTACGTGCAGTACGCGTGCAAGCAGCCGGTGTCGATGCAGCCGTCACTCGCCAAGTGGAAGCGCCCCTACATCGGGGCGCAATGGCTTTTCCTGCGGTCGGGGCCCGCGGCCACCAATCACTTCGAGGGTGGCGGATTCGTGCGGAGTAACGAGGGCGTGGCCTACCCGAACCTGATGTTCCACTTCCTGCCCGTCGCCATCCGTTACGACGGCTCGTCGCCGGCCGGCGGCCACGGCTACCAGGTGCACATCGGCCCGATGTACTCCGACGCGCGCGGGAGTGTGAAGATCCGCTCCGCCGATCCGGGCGAGCACCCGGCGCTCCGGTTCAACTACCTGTCCACCGCGCAGGACCGGCGCGAGTGGGTGGAGGCCATCAGGGTCGCCCGCACGATACTCAACCAGCCGGCGCTGGACGAGTACAACGGCGGTGAGCTCTCTCCCGGCAGGCAAGTGCAGTCGGACGAGGAGGTGCTCGGCTGGGTGGCGCGCGACGCCGAGACCGCCCTGCACCCGTCGTGCACCGCGAGGATGGGCACGGACGCGATGTCCGTGGTGGACCCGTCGAGCATGCGGGTGCACGGCATCGACGGGCTGCGGGTAACCGACGCCTCCGTTATGCCTTACGTCACCAACGGCAACATCTACGCGCCGGTCATGATGATGGCGGAGAAGGCGGCCGACCTTGTCCTTGGCAACACCCCGCTAACGCCGCAGGACGTCGTCTTCTACCGGCACGGCGGCCGCGATGCCGCGCGGGGCGACCACAGCGCCGACTGAACCTGAGCGCCGGCCGGCCCAGCGACTGGCGGGTTAGCCTGACCAGGGACGCGAACACCCCGCACGGGAGCCGCTCAGGCCTCGCCGAAGTCCGGGTCGCGCTTCTCGAAGCGGGCGGTAACCGCCTCGACCTGGTTCGGACTGCCGATCAGCGCGCGGATCTCCTCCTGCTCCGCCGCGAAGCCGGACGCCAGGTCGGTCCGCCCGGCGAGGTCGAGCAGCCGCTTCGCCGCCCGTACCGCGTGCGGGCTGCGCCCGGCGATCTCGCGCGCCATGGCGAGGGCCGCGCCGAGCGGGTCGGGGTCGGTGCGCGTCGCCAGCCCGATCCGCACCGCCTCCTCGCCGCTGACGATCCGGCCCGTGTAGGTCAGCTCCTTGGCGACGTCCCGGCCGACCAGTTCGGGCAGCAGCTGGGTGCCGGTCATGTCGGGTATCAGGCCCCACGCCACCTCGAATACCGACAGCCGGGCGTCCGGCGTGACGATGCGGATGTCCGCGCCGAGTGAGATCTGCAGGCCGCCGCCGAGCGCGTTGCCGCGCATCGCCGCGATCACCGGAACGGGAAGCTCGGCCCACACGTAGGCCGCCCGCTGCCCGGTCGCCCTGGCCGGCCCGGCCGCAGGCGGAAGCTCAGCGGTCGCGGTCAGCCGCTCGCCGCCGGCCATCGCCTGGAAGGCGCCGAAGTCAAGCCCGGCGCAGAAGTCGGGGCCCGCACCGGACAACACCACGGCCCGCAGTCCCGGCTGCGTCTTGAGCCGTTCGCCGGTGACAACGAGCGCCTCGAACATCGCGAGGTCCAGCGCGTTGCGCTTCTCCGGCCGGTTCAGCCGGACGTCGGCAACCCCGCCGTCCAGGGTGACGGTCACCCGGTCAGCGCTACCAGTCGTGTCGCTCATCGATCCCGTGCTCCGTCCGCTCGATGTCATCCAGGCAGCGACGTTAGCCGACGGTCATGCCCCGTTGGCACCCGAGGTGTCATCGTGGCGCCAGGCGGGGTCAATGACGGCGGCCATGGCCCCGGTACGCGCGGCACAGGCCGGCCCGCCAGGAGGAGAACCCCCAGAGCGCGGGTAAAGACGAAAGACGGAGGTCAGGCGTGATGGCCGGCCTGCGCGCGCGCCTGCGCGGGTACCCGCACCGCCGACCAGCAGCGGACGATGTCGCGCATGGAAAGCAGCCCGACGACATCCTGTCCCTCCACGACCACGAGGTGCCGGAAGCCACCGCGCACCATGGCCGCCGCGGCCGCTTCCATGGTCCAGTTGCGCGCCGCGAAGACGACGTCCTGCGTGCAGTGCTCGCCCGCCATCTCGGTATCGGGATTCTCGCCGACGGCGACCGACCTGAGGATGTCCCGCTCGGTCAGGATGCCGACCCCGGCGTCAGGATCGACGACGACGGCGGCGCCGACCTGGCGGGCGTTCATCATCCGGGCCGCCTCACGTAGCGTGTGAGCCGGGCCAACCGAGAGGACCTGCGCGGACATTCCGTCTTCGACCTTCATGGGCGCTTCACCTTCAAGCTCAGGGGTCGGTGCCGGCGGCGGCCTATAACGGCCTGGTATACCCGTTCTCGTTCTCCGAAAAACTTCAGAAACCTTCATGAAACTTCGCCGCCGCCCGTGGCGGGACCGCGGGGTCCCAGGTGCCACCCATCACGCTGGCCTGGCCGTTTTCGAGGAACCTGCCGTGGTGACCGGGGTACACGCCTCCGTTCTGCGGAAGATCTTTTCCAATGATCCGGAACGTAAGCGTGCGGTGCCCGGCGGCCGGCCTTACCCCCTGTGCCAGGATGGCGGTATGGCCGATCCTCGTGCTGGGCAGCCCGCCGCCCCTGGCGACCTGGTAAACGTCGCGAAGCTCGTGACCGCTTACTACACGGTGCGCCCCGATCCCGGCGAGGTCGCGCAGCGCGTGTCGTTCGGCACGTCCGGGCACCGCGGTTCCGCGTTCAGCGCGACGTTCAACGAGGACCACATCCTCGCCACCACCCAGGCGATCTGCGAGTACCGGGCGGCCCAGGGCATCGACGGCCCGCTGTACCTGGGCGCCGACACGCACGCGCTCGCCGAGCCCGCCACGGCCAGCGCACTCGAGGTGCTCGCCGCCAACGGCGTGCGGGTGCTGACGGACGCGCGCGGCGGGTACACGCCCACCCCGGCGGTCTCGCGGGCCATATTGACATACAACGCGGGTAAAACCGGCCCGCAGGCCGATGGGATCGTGGTCACCCCGTCGCACAACCCGCCGCCGGACGGCGGCTTCAAGTACAACCCGCCGGACGGCGGGCCGGCCGGCACCGACATCACCAAGTGGATACAGGACCGGGCGAACGAGCTGCTCAGCGACGGGCTTTCCGGCGTGCGCCGCGTGCCGTACGCCAAGGCTGTCGCCGCCGACACGACCGGCACCTTCGACTTCCTCGGCAGCTACGTGGCCGCCCTTGACGGCGTGGTCGACCTGGCCGCGATCCGCGACGCGGGCATCCGCATCGGCGCCGACCCGCTCGGCGGCGCGAGCGTCGCGTACTGGGGCGAGATAGGCGAGCACTACGGCCTTGACCTCACCGTGGTCAACCCGGAGGTGGACCCGACCTTCCGGTTCATGACGCTGGACTGGGACGGCAAGATCCGGATGGACTGCTCGTCGCCGTTCGCCATGGCCAGCCTGATCCGCCGCCAGCACGACTTCACGATCGCGACGGGCAACGACACGGACTCCGACCGGCACGGCATCGTCACGCCCGACGGCGGGCTGCTCAACCCGAACCACTACCTCGCGGTGGCCATCGAGTACCTGTACCGGCACAGGAACGGCTGGCCCGCGGCCGCGGCGGTCGGCAAGACGCTGGTCAGCTCGTCGATGATCGACCGGGTGACGTCCGGCCTCGGCCGGGCGCTGCTCGAGGTGCCGGTCGGGTTCAAGTGGTTCGTGCCCGGCCTGCTCGACGGCTCGGTGGCCTTCGGCGGCGAGGAGAGCGCCGGCGCCTCGTTCCTGCAGCGTGACGGGTCGGTATGGACGACGGACAAGGACGGGATCATCCTGGCGCTGCTGGCCTCCGAGATCACCGCGGTCACCGGCCGGACACCGTCCCAGCTGTACGCCGGCCTCACCGAGCGCTACGGCGCGCCCGTGTACGCCCGGGTCGACACGCCCGCGACCCGCGAGCAGAAGGCGGCGCTCGGCAAGCTGTCCGCGGAGCAGGTCACCGCCGACGAACTGGCCGGGGAGAAGATCACCGCGGCGCTGACCACCGCACCGGGCAACGGCGCGGCCATCGGCGGCCTCAAGGTGGTCACCGAGTCCGGCTGGTTCGCCGCCCGCCCGTCAGGCACCGAGGACGTGTACAAGCTGTACGCCGAGTCCTTCCGCGGCGCGGACCACCTGGCCGCCATCCAGGACGAGGCGCGCGCCATCGTCGCCAGGGCCATCGGCGGCTGATGTCTCCCGGGGGCGCGACCCCCCTCCGGGGCGCGGCCGATGGCCAAAAGCGCCATCGTATCGGCCGCGCGGTCACCTGGCGCCCGGGCGGCTGCCGGGGCGGTCAGGGCGTCCGGGTCGTGGTGCTGGTGGGGCTGTTCGTGCCGAGGAACGAAGGGGGCTTCGGCGAGGAGCTGAGGGCAAGCACGATCGCGATCGCGGCCCCGATCGCTACCGCGACGGAAAGGGCGGCGGGCAGCAGCCAGCGGGGCCCGCGCCGCAGGCGGGCCACCGCCGCGGGAATAGCCACCTCGAGGAAGGCGGCGTCCGTCTTCGGCGCGTACTGCCCGGCGACGGCGGCCTCGGTCGGCGCGTACTGCTCGCCGGCGGCAACGTCCGTCGCCGGGGAGCGCTGCGGCGGCGGCGTGAGCGGCGCGGGCGGTGGCAGCACGGGCGTGAACGTGCTCGACTCGAGCACGGCCGACACCTCGTCCGGCCAGAACCTCCCCGGCGTGATCTCCGGGTGGGCGGCGGCGCCGACCGCCACCTGGAGTATCAGCTCGTTGACGGCCGGCCGGGCGGCGGGGTCCTTCGCCAGGCAGGCGCCTATCACCGGGCGGAGCGAGTCGGGAACGCGGCTGAGGTCGGGCTCGCCGTTCACTACCCGGTAGGCGATCGCGAACATCTCGGTGCCGCTGCTGCCGAACGGCGCGGCGCCGGTCGCCGCGAACGTGAGCACGCTGCCGAGCGAGAAGACGTCGCTCGCCGGGCCGACCGGGTGACCCTGGGCCTGCTCGGGCGACATGTACGCGGGGGTGCCGATCGCCGTGTGCGTGGCGGTGACCACGGTGCCTTCCGTGGTCCTCGAGATGCCGAAGTCGATGACGCGCGGCCCGTCGGCCGCGATGAGGATGTTGCCCGGCTTGAGGTCGCGGTGGATGAGGCCGTGGGAGTGGATCGCCTGCAGCGCCTCGGCCAGGCCGCCGGCCAGCCGCCACACGGCGTGCGCGGGCAGCGGACCGGACCGGGTGACCAGGTCGGCGAGCGAAGGCCCGGCCACGAAGGTGGTGGCGAGCCACGGCGGGCTGTCATCTGGCCCGGCGCCGACGACCGCGGCGGTATAGGCATCGCTGACCGACTGCGCGGCGGCGACCTCCCGCCGGAACCGCTGCATGAACTCGGGATCGCGGGCCAGGTCCGGGTGCACGACCTTAACCGCGACCGGCCGGCCGCCCGGCGAGTAGCCGAGGAAGACCCGTCCCATGCCGCCCGCGCCCAGCCGTGCCTGCAGGCGGAAACCGCCGACCTGCCGCGGATCATGCTCCGCCAATGGCTCCACGAATGCGACCATACCGGCCGCCGCCCCGCGACCGCGATAGCTTGATGCACCTCAATCGGTTGCTTGCTGCACCTCAATCGGTTGCTTTGAGGCACCGCGATAACCGTGGATTCATGGTGCCGCATCTTTATTCAGCGGGCCGCGGCGGGCCCCGCCGCCCGCCCTTCATTCGCAGTGAATTCTAGAATCTTAACTGATCCCTAACTGTTGCAAAACGGTTGAACCTTCCGCGGGCCATGCTGCGTACCACGGGGCATGAAGATCAAGACGCCGATCATCACGCTGCTCGTCGGCGTGGCCCTGGCCGTCGTGCTGCTTATCGCCAGCATGTCGGCGGTGTCTGCCAAGAAGACCGCCCTCGCCGCGGCCTCGGCAAGCGCCGCGGCCAGCGCGGCGCCGGCCGCCACGTCGAGCGCCGCCGCGTCGAGCGCCGTGTCGAGCGCCGCCGCGAGCGGCTCGGCGTCAGCGTCGGCAGCGGCGTCCGCGTCGGCCAGCGCGTCCGGCTTCGTGATACCGCCGCACGCCAACTACGACGGCGAGGTGCAGGGCAACAAGGGCGCTGTCGCGCTCGTCGTGCACGACACCTTCGCGGTCGCCTACTTCTGCAACGGCAGCACCATCGAGGCGTGGTTCAGCGGCACGCCGGACAACGGAAAGCTGAACATGACGGGCAAGGGCGCCGCCAGCGCCGGGGCGACCCTCACCGCCAACTATGCACTCGGGCACGCGCGCGGCACGGTAGTCGTCAAGGGCGTCAGCTACGTCTTCTCCATCATCGCGGTGCACAAGCCGTCCGGGCTCTTCCAGTCGATCGCCAACGTGCGCGGCGCCACCATCAAGACGGGCTGGATCGTGCTGGCCGACGGCACCGAGGTCGGCTCGCTTAACCCGGACGTGAACGCCGCCAACTCCGTTTCGCAGGCGGCGCCCAAGCTCGACCTGTCCACCCTGACCGCGAACGACAACGGCACCACGATCACCGCCACGCCGATCGACGCCGAAACCGGCACCGGGTTGACACTCGGCTGATAATGACGACCGGATGCTGACTGAGAGAGGAAGAGCGATGGCAGCACAGTGGGGGGAGCCCGCGCCGACCAGGCAGGAACGGATCCAGCCAGACAAGTCCGCCCGGGTGCTCGTCATCCCGGCGCTCGTCGGCTGCCTGGTGGCGCTGACGCTCGGCATTTACGGGCGGCTGCACTCCCCGACCGGGGTAGCGGTCGACGTCATCGGGTTCTCGAGCCCGGGCACCGTGAAGGCCTGGCTGGCCACGCTCGCGGTGATCTGCGCGGTCATCCAGGTCGGCTCTGCCCTGGTGATGTACGGGAAGGTGTCCTGGATCACCTCGCCGCCGTGGATCGGCACCCTGCACCGCTGGTCGGGCAGGCTCGCGTTCATCGCCACCGTGCCCGTCGCGGTGCACTGCCTGTACGCCCTCGGATTCGAGACCTTCGACACCCGGGTGATCCTGCACTCGATCTGCGGCTGCATCTTCTTCGGCGTCTTCACCGTGAAGATGCTGGCGCTGACCAGGAAGGGCCTGCCCAACTGGGTGCTGCCGGTGTTCGGCGGCGCGGCCTTCGCGCTGCTCGTGGTTATCTGGTTCTCCTCGGCCTTCTGGTTCTTCACCACCTTCGGAATCAGCAAATGAGCGACGGTCAGGACCAGCCGCTGCCGCCGTGCGGCCAGCCGCTGCAGAGCCGCCGCGCGCTGCTGGCCGGCGCTTGCGTCGCGGGCGCGGCCGCGCTGGCCGGGTGCACCACCTACGACGCCAACAACGGCGGGATCGCCGGGCCGCCGCCGTCGGCGCCCGCTTCGAGCAGCCAGGCCGCCGCGGGAGCCGGCGGGGCCAGCGCCCCGGGCGGCGCGGGCGCCGCGAGCGCGGCGCCGGCCAACGCGCTCGCCACGACCGCGGAGGTCCCCGTCGGCGGCGGCAAGATCATCAACGGCGCGAACGTCGTGGTCACGCAGGCGGTGGCGGGCACCTTCAAGGCGTTCAGCGCGGTGTGCACGCACCAGGGCTGCATCGTCGATGCCATCGCCAACGGGACCATCGACTGCCCGTGCCATGGCAGCAAGTTCAGCATCAAGGACGGCTCGGTGGTCAACGGCCCGGCCGCCAGCCCGCTGCCCCCGGTCACCATCACGGTTCAGGGAACCTCCATCGTCAAGGGTTAGCCCGTCGCGGTCAGGTCGGTTTTCCCGGTCGGTTTTCCCGGGTTTACCTGGCGGTTTTCCCGGGGGCTTTCCCCGGTCGGGTTTCCCAGGCGGGTTTCCAGGCCGGTGCTTCCAGGGCGGTTTCCCTCACGGACCGAGCCCGCGTTCCGCCAGTACCTCCTCGAGCACGCGCAGCGCGTAGTGCACCCGGGACTTGACCGTGCCAACGGGGATTCCCAGGATCACCGCGGCTTGCGTGGCGGTCTGGTCGCGGAGGATCGTCTCGCTGATCGCCTGCCGGTGCGAGGACGTCAGCCGGCGCATCGCGTCGGCCACCGCGACGCGCAGCACGGTGTCCCCAGCGCTGTCGTCAACGGGCCGGTCAGGGGCGGTGCCCTCGCCGCTTTCCGCGGGCCGCGACCGCTTCCTGCGATGCTCGTCGATCACGATGCGCCGGGCCACGGCGGACAGCCAGGGCATCAGCGACGGCCCGGACAGGTCAAGCCGGCCGGCCTCACGCCAGGCGCGGACCATGGTCTCCTGCACGATGTCCTCGGCATGCTGCCGGTCGCCGCCCGTCAGGCGCAGCACGAAAGACATAAGCGGCGCCCGGTACGCCTGGTACAGCGCCGTGATAAGGGCGTCTTCTTCCCCGCCAGTGACCCCCCACCCCGAGCGGTATGGCCCCCCCATAAGATCCACAGAGCTATTTAATAACGGCCAGCGTTGCGCCTAGATAACGTTCCTGACATATGAGTCATCATTGAGAATGCACCCAAAAATAAACATCATCACGCTTAGTGGGCCGGTATTGTCACGCAAGTTGTTCCTGTGCATGCACAGCGGCACCGGTCAGGAGCTGACCTCCGCCTAACTGTCCGGCCCTCGCCCGGTGAGCAGGGCGGTCGCCGCGTCCTTGAGCTTCCCGGCGATGGCGGCGGGCGTCGCGTCCGCGACGTCGACGGCGACGGCGAGCTCGAAGCCGTCGATCAGCGCGACAAGGCACGCCACCACGGTCTGCGGCGGCAGCAGCGGGCGGAACTCGCCGGACGCCGTCCCGGCCCGCACCACCTCGGCGAGCAGCTCCCGCCACGCCTCGTACGCGCCACCGAGCAGCGGCCGCAACTGGTCATCGTGCAAGCCCGCCGTCACGAACTCCATCCACAGCGCGGCCGAGAAGCGCAGGTCCGGGCGCAGCACCGCCGCATCGATGATGGCGGCGAGCCGGGCGCCCGGCGTCGCGGAAACGTCGCCCGCCAGCGTGACCAGGTCGACGACCTCGCGCGCGTGCTGGTCGAACGCCTCGCGGATGAGCTGGTCGCGCGAGTCGAAGTAGTACTGGAGCGAGCCGACGGACACGCCCGACTCGCGGGCCACGTCGCGCAGCCGCACGGCGCCCGCCCCCTGGGCGGCGACGAGGCGCAGGGCGGCGTCGAGGATCGCCCGCTTGCGCCTGGTGAGCTCGCCGGCGCGCAACGGTGGCCAGCGCCGGCCGGTGGACTTCCAAGGGCACCTCAACATTGTGGGTTCCCGGCGGCGGCGCGAAGGGTTCCGGCCGCCTTGTCCTTTTAATATTACAATATTAACATTTAGGCAACCGCGCCGCGCGGTCAACGGCACCGGTGCGGCCAGTCGTACGCCGCGATCAACCGCGCCATGTATAGCGCGCATCAGGAGCAGCTCATGATGTTCCCGCACCTGTTCAGCCCGCTCGCCATCGGCGGAGTGACCCTGCGGAACCGCGTGGTCTCCTCCGGCCATGACACCGTCATGGCGGAGCACGGGCTGATCACCGACCGCCTCGTCGCCTACCACGAGGCCCGCGCCCGCGGCGGGGCGGGCCTGATCGTGGTGCAGGTCGCCGGGGTACACGAGACGGCCAGGTACACCAGTCACGTGCTGATGGCGACCGGCGATGACTGCATCGACGGCTACCGCGCCCTTGCCGCGGCCGTCAAGCCGCACGGCACGGTGCTGTTCGGGCAGCTCTTCCACCCCGGCCGGGAGGTCATGGACCTGGCCGACGGCACGCTGACCGGTCGCGGTCGCGCCGTCGGCGGTGCCGACCGAGCGGTTCCGCGTCATGCCGCGGCCGCTGCGCCTTGCCGAGATCCGCGAGATCATCGACGGCTACGGCCAGGCCGCCGCGCGGCTGCAGCGGGCCGGCCTGGACGGCGTCGAGGTCGTCGCCAGCCACGGGTACCTCCCGTCGCAGTTCCTCAACCCGGCCGTCAACCTGCGGACCGACGAGTACGGCGGCACCGCGAAGGGCCGGCTCCGCTTCCTGCGGGAGGCCCTCGAGTCGATCAGGCGCCATTGCGGGCCCGGCTTCGTGGCCGGCCTGCGCATCTCCATGGATGAGCGGGATCCCGCCGGACTGCCCACCGACATCGCGTTCGCGGCGAGCGTGTCGCTGGCCGCCGACGGGCTCGCCGACTACCTCAACGTCACCACAGGAACGTCCGCCTCGCTCGCCGGCTCCGACCACATCGCCCCCGACATGAGCAGCGCCAGCGGCTACGTCGCACCGCTGGCCGGGAAGCTGCGCGCGGCGGTGGGCGTGCCGGTCCTCGTCGCGGGAAGGATCAACCAGCCGCAGGAGGCCGAGCACGTCATCGCGGCCGGGCAAGCCGACGCGTGCGTGATGACCAGGGCGATGATCTGCGACCCTGACATGCCGGGGCTGGCCCGGGCCGGCCAGGTCGACGACATCCGCGCCTGCATCGGATGCAACCAGGCCTGCATCGGTCACTTTCACCTCGGGTTCCCCATCTCGTGCATCCAGCACCCGGAGACCGGGCGCGAGGAACGCTACGGCATCAGGCGGCGCGCCGGCCGGCCCAGGAAGGTGATGGTCGTCGGCGGCGGCCCGGCCGGCCTCAAGGCCGCCGCCGTCGCGGCCGAGCGCGGGCACGACGTCACGCTGTTCGAGGCGTCAGGCCGGGTCGGCGGGCAGGTGCTGCTCGCCGAGCGGCTGCCGGGCCGCGCGGAGTTCGGCGGCGCGATCACCAACTTGTCGCGCGAGGTCGCGCGGGCCGGGGTGACGGTGCGGCTGCGCGCCACCGTGGACCTGCCGGCCGTCCAGGCGCACGCGCCCGACCTCGTGGTCGTCGCGACGGGGGCGCGGCCCTACCGGCCGCCGCTCGATGTCCTGGACAGCCCGTGGATCGCCGACGCCTGGGAGGTTATCCGCCGGCCGCAGTCCGCTCCCGCCGGGAAGATCGTCGTGGCGGACTTCCGCGGCGACTGGACGGGGCTCGGCACCGCGCGGCTGCTCGCCGCGGCCGGGCACGAGGTGACACTGGCGGTGCGCGGCTACGCGGCGGGCGAGAGCCTGCAGCAGTACGTCCGCGACCGCCTGCTCGCCGCGATCTCCCGGCAGCGGATCACCGTGCTTCCCCTGGTGCGGCCGTACGGCGCCGATGACGACACGGTCTACCTGCAGCACGTGCTGACCGAGGAGCCGGTGCTCGTCGAGGGCGTCGCCGGGCTGGTGCTCGCCTGCGGCTCATCCCCTGCGGGCGAGCTGCTTGAGACGCTCGAGTCGGCGGGCGTCACCGCGGTCGGCATCGGCGACTGCCTGGCCCCGCGCACCGTCGAGGAGGCCGTGCTCGACGGCCTGGTCGCCGCCTCGGACATCTGACCCAGCCGCCGCCCGCCCGCCTGCCCGCCCGCCCGCCGCCCGTCGCCCGCCCGCCCGCCGCCCGCAATCACGGTCGGCCCATCCACAATCACGGCAGCCGGGCCGCAAGTCAGGCTCGGCCGTGTGGCGTTGGGCCGCCTACAGGGGGACACGCCCGTACCCTCACACGCCGCCGCACGATCGAAGCTACCGGCAACGCCTGATCAGCCCGGAAATCTCGTCACCCGTGTCGCCCGGCATGACAACGGGCGCCGACAACAGCCGGGGAGCACGAAATCTAATGATCGCGGAACCTTGTACACCTATAAGGCGCAAAAGTTCCGCGGAAACGAAAGTTACCGTGATCATGAGGCGGCCGGCGGGCCGGGTCACCGCGCGGCCCGCCGGAGGCGCCCGTGACCGCCATCCCGAGCCATGCCGGGCAGCCGCAGCCGCCCGCGCGCGGATCGCGGGCGGGAGGTTCAGCCGGGCCGGGCGGCGCCCGGCGGCGCAGCCGGCCCGCCTCGCCCGCCGTCACAGCGGCCGCGGGGAACCGGGCCGGCCCGCTGCGACCGGGGCCGGCCGTCATGCCCGGCGCCGGCCTGCCGGCGCCTTTCACCGGGGCTGCGCCCGGCCCGTTGAGCCGGCCGGGCGGCCATCGCGGTCCGCGCCGCCCGGGACGGATACCAGGGCACCGCCGCACCCGCCCCGGCCGGCAAGACACGGGGGCATTACCGCAACCCCCTATATAGGCGGCCCGTTGTCACAACCATCCGCCTGTCGTCAGTTCCCGCAGGGGCGCGCAGGGCCGGTCACAGTCGGCCGGTGCCGTCGGCCTGGACACGCGGCGTCGCCAGCTCCAGGTAGATGCCCGCGGGGGTCCGCTCCCACCAGGCGCCGCTCTGGCGGAGCTGCCGCCAGCTGGTGAACTGATAGCGGTAGCGGCTGACCCGCACCCGGGTCGGCGGCGAGCCGGGGAACGGGTTGAACCGCAGCAGCCGGAGAACGTCAGGGTCGCCCGCCAGCAGACCGTCGAGCAGCCGCGGCAGCCACGGCTCGGCGTAACCAGGGGACAGCGCCGCGAACCACATCAGCCAGTCGAGCCGCAGGTGGTACGGCGCCACCTGCGGCGGCAGGCGGCGCGGATCGCCCGGCTTGCCCTTGAACTCGTACTCAAGCCAGCGCGCCCGCGGCCCGGGCGCCGGGTCATCGGTGCCCTCGATCACCAGCTCATACCGCTGCCTGCTGATGCTGCCGAACGCGCCGTAGGTGTTGACCAGGTGGAACGGGTCGAAGCTGGCGTTCATCAGCTGCTGACGGGAGACCAGGTTCCGCGCGGGCCGGTAGCTCAGCAGCACCACGGCGACGGCATATGCGATGACCAGCGCCTCGTACCACGGGCGGCGCGGGAGTCAGCGGCGGCGCCGTCGGCAGCGGCAGCACCCGGCCGGCCAGCGCGGTATCCACCACCGAGCAGGCGATGAGGATCGTCAGCCAGTTGAGCCAGGCGAAGTTGCCGGACGCCACCAGCCACAGCTGGGTGACGATGATGACCGCCGCGGCCACGCTGGCCGACCGGCTGGGTGCGAACAAGGCGATCGGCGCGGCAAGCTGCGCGACGTAGTTGCCGGCCACCTCGGCGCGGTGCAGCGGGTCGGGCAGGTGGTGGAAGAACCAGCTCAGCGGCCCGGGCAGCGGCTGGGTCTCGTGGTGGTAGCGCAGGCAGGTCAGGTCGCGCCAGCACGGGTCGCCGCGCAGCTTGATCAGCCCCGCGCCGAACTCGAGCCGGAGCAGCAGCCAGCGCAGCAGCCACAGCAGCAGTACCGGCGGCGGGCTGCGCGAGTTGCCGAGGAAGACCGCGAGGAAGCCGGCCTCAAGCAGCAGCGACTCCCAGCCGAAGGCGTACCAGAGCTGGCCGACGTTCACGATCGACAGGTAGAGCGCCCAGAGCACCAGCCAGCCGAGCATGGCGCCCCACAGCGGCAGCGCGTCGCCGAGGCCGGCCGTGATCGCGGCACCAAGCGCCGCGCCCGACCAGGCGACGACCGCGAAGAGCCGGTCCGAGTAGCGGAGATGGAACAGGCTCGGCTTGCGACGGAGGGACACGCCGCGCAGGTACTCGGGAATGGGCAGCAGGCCGCGCGCACCGAGCAGCCCGCGGAACTGCCGGCCCGCCACGAGGAAGGCGATGGCGTAGATCACCGCCAGGCCCCGCTCGAACACCAGCCGGGCGAACCAGTAATCCGGTGCCGCGAACCAGTTCATCACCGAGTTCTCTCATCTGATGCCCTTGTCCCCGTAGCTGGCCTGCCCGTTCACGTCACGATCCAAAAGAGGTTCCCGCTCCAGAGCGAGCTCCTGTTCATCGACGGTCACCGCCGCGGCTTAGCTCAGTACCGGGCGCGGTCAGAGCTCGACGGTGAGCAGCGGCTGCAGGTAGCGGCGCAGGTCGCCTGCCATGTCGAACCGGTCGGGGGCGAGCAGCCACTGCACCTGCAGCCCGTCCATCAGCGCGATCAGCGTGCGGGCGGCGCTCGCGCAGTCGGTGCCCGGCCGGAGCTGGCCGTCGGCCGCCGCCTGCTCGAACGCCTCCCTGGTGTGGCCGAGAACGTAGGCGTAGCGGCGGACGAAGTAGTCGCGTAGCGGATGGCCGGCGGAGGTGCCCTCGGCGCGAGACGATGACGTGCAGCTCAACGAGCTCCGGCGTGGTCGCGTTGTACTCGGCCGCCCGGACCAGGCCGCGCAGGAAGTCGACGCCCTTCGGGCGCGGGTCGCCCATCAGCCTGGCCGTCTCGCCGTCCCGCCAGCTGAGCACCGCCTCGAGCAGGTGCTCCTTGCTGGGGAAGTGATGGAGCACCCCCGCCTGGCTCAGGCCGACTTTGTCGGCCACGTCGCGGAGCGAGCCCTTGCGGTAGCCGGCGGAGGAGAAGACCTCGACGGCCGCGTCCACGATCTGCTGGCGTCGCTCCGCGGACTTGGCGTACTCGCCGCGCGTCCTCGCACCCGTTGTCACCAGGCAGATCTTAGCTCGCGGTCAAGCCAGAACAAACCTATCGACCGGTCGGTTTTCCTGTCATGCCGGCCTGCCGGCACCTCTTGTCAGCAGGCAGCGCTTAGTTAATATACGTATAAGCCGAAAACCTACCTAGCGCTTGGTTCGTTCGTGTCTGCGGTATCCCCATGAATTTCAATTCATAGCTGGACTTCTATACAGCCAGCTGGCCTGAGGAGGATCCGATGTTCACGCTCCCTCGCCGCCGCAGAGCCGCGGCATCCGTCGTTTCGGCTCTTGCCCTGGTCATCGCGGCGGCCGGCCTGTCGGCTTCCGCGCAGGCGGCACCTAGCGCGGCCGGGGTCCGCGCCGACGTGTCCGGGCAGCCGTGGCGGAATCCCGGCCAGCCGGCGCAGGTGCGAGCCAGCGAACTGCTTGCCGCGCTCACCACCGACCAGAAGATCCAGCTGGCGCTGGGCAACTTCGCCGCGCTCGCGAGCTTCGGCGTCCCGCTCCTGAACGCCGACGACGGCCCGGACGGGCTGCGCAACCCGGGGACTACGGCCATGCCATCCGGACAGGCGCTGGCGGCGACGTTCGACCGTGCGCTGGCGTTCGCCTACGGGCAGGTGGTGGGGTCGGAGGCGCGCGGCGAGGGGTTCAACGAGTGGCTGGGCCCGGCGGTGGACATCGCCCGCACGCCGCTGGCGGGCCGCCAGCCGGAGGCTGAGGGCGAAGACCCGTTCCTGGCCGGGACCACCTCGGCCCAGGTGGTCCTCGGCGCCCAGGGGCAGCACGTCATCGCGACGCTAAAGCACTACACCGCCTACAACCAGGACTTCGGCCGGATCGGCTTCGAGAACGCCCCGAGCCAGTTCGCCCGCGGGCCATCCGTGAACGTGGCCGTCTCCGAGCGCGCGCTCCAGGAGATCTACGAGGCGCCATTCCGCATGGCGGTGCAGCAGGGTCACCTGGACTCGGTGATGTGCTCCTACAACCAGGTCAACGGCCTGCCGAGCTGCCAGAACCCCACGACGCTCGGCGACCTCAGGCAGGGTGACGGGCTGGGCGGGTTCGTGGTGCCCGACTTCGGCTTCGCGGTGCGCGATCCCCTGGCCGCCGCGCTGGCCGGGGTGGACCTGCCCGCGCTGCCGGGCGGCGGGTCGGGCGGCCTGACCGCGGCGGACTTCACCTCGGGGCAGATCCCGGCATCCCGCCTTGACGACATCGACCAGCGGATCCTCTACGCGGTCTTCGACTCGGGCGTGTTCGACCACCCGCTCCCGGCGACGCCCTCGACCGAGGTCTCCACACAAGCCCACCAGCAGGTGGCGGCGCAGGTGGCAGAGGCAGGCATGGTGCTACTGAAGAACGCGTCGCAGGTGCTTCCGCTGTCGGGGAAGGTCCACTCGATCGCGGTGATCGGCCCGTCCGGTAGCGACGCGGTGTTCACGACCGGCGGGTCCGCGGGGGTTCCGCTGGCCGCCGGGCAGGCGGTCACGCCGCTGGCCGGTATCACCGCGCGCGCCGCGTCCGCCGGCGTCCAGGTCACCTCGGCGCAGGGGTCGGCGGGCGACGTGGCCGCGCCGACGCTGGTGCCTTCCTCGGCGCTGACCCCGGCCAGCGGCACCGGCCCGGGCCTGCTCGGCACCTACTGGAGCAACGGCGACTTCAGCGGAGCCCCGGTGCTGACCCGTGTCGATCCCGCCGTCGACCGGTCGGCTGCCCCGAGCCAGACCGGCGCCTTGTGGTCGGCCAGGTGGACCGGGACGCTCACCCCGGCCGAGACCGGGCTGTACCGCTTCTCGCTGGCCGAGTCGGGGATGGCGACGCTCAAGATCGCCGGCCAGACGTTCGGCCCGGCCTACCGCGAGGCCACGCAGTTCATCGTCGGCCCGCACTACGTCCTGCAGGGCACGGTACGGCTGACCGCCGGCCTGCCGGTGCCGGTCGAGATCGACTACTCGAGCATCAGCGGCCTGTTCAGCCAGGAAATCCACTTCGGCTGGCAGGTACCGTCCCAGTCGGGCATCCCGGCCGCGGTCGCCGCCGCCCGCCAGGCGGACGTCGCGATCGTGTTCGCCAACGACGCCCAGGGCGAGGGCATGGACCGCACCTCGCTGTCGCTGCCCGGCGACCAGGACCAGCTGATCGGGGCGGTCGCGGCCGCCAACCGCCACACGATCGTGGTGCTGAACACAGGCGGCCCGGTGCTGATGCCGTGGCTGCACGCGGTGGACGGCGTGGTCGAGGCATGGTACCCAGGGCAGGCTTTCGGGACCGCGATCGCCGCCGTCCTGTTCGGCGACGCCGACCCGGCCGGGCGGCTGCCGGTCACCTTCCCGGCCAGCGACACCCAGGGACCCGCGCCGGCCACGCAGCCGCAGCATTACCCCGGCGTCAACGGCGTCGAGAGCTACGACGAGGGCCTGAACGTCGGCTACCGCTGGTACGACGCCACCGGGCAGCAGCCGCTGTTCCCGTTCGGCTACGGCCTGTCTTACCAGCACTTCGCGGTCTCCGGGGTGCACGCGTCCTACGACCCGCACGGCGGCGCCACCGTGGCCGCGACGGTCACCAACACCTCATCCGTGTCCGGCCCGGCCACGCTGGAGCTCTACCTGGCCTCGCCGCCGGCCGCGCAGGAACCGCCCAAGCAGCTCAAGGGCTACGGCAACGTGGACCTCGCGCCCGGGCAGAGCAGGCTCGTCCTGTTCCGCCTGAGCCCAGGCGACCTGGCCTACTACAACGCGAACAGCAGCCGGTTCACCGTCGCCCCCGGCCGCTACACCGTGCTCGTCGGCACCTCCTCGACCGAACTCGGCCACCCCGCTAGCTTCCAGGTAGGCCCGTGACCCACCAGGAGGGCAGTGTTAGGTTAGGGCGGCGACAATAGCCGTAGCCGCCCAGCTACCTCGCCTTAGGGGCCGCCGTGACCACCGCCGCGCCAGCACCGTCCCAGGTCAGCGCGGAGGACTTCGCCGAGATCCTCCGCGTCACCCGCGAGTTCGTCCGCTCCAGGGTCATCCCCAGGGAGACCGAGATCATGGAGGCCGACGAAGTCCCCGCGGACCTGCGGGCGGCCGCGGCGGAGCTCGGCCTGTTCGGCTACGCGATCCCGCAGGAGTGGGGCGGCCTCGGCCTCGACCTCACCCAGGACGTCGAGCTCGTCATGGAGCTCGGCTACACCTCGCTGGCGCTGCGGTCCATGTTCGGCACCAACAACGGCATCGCCGGGCAGGTGCTCGTGCACTACGGCACCGACGGGCAGAAGGCCGCCTGGCTGGAGCGGATCGCCTCCGGCGAGGTCGTCGCGTCGTTCGCGCTGACCGAGCCGGGCGCGGGTTCCAATCCGGCGGGGCTGCGCACCCGGGCCGTCCGCGACGGTGACGACTGGGTGATCAGCGGGTCCAAGCGGTTCATCACGAACGCGCCGGTCGCCGGGCTGTTCCTGGTCTTCGCGCGCACCCGCGAGGCCGCGCCCGGCGATCCGGGCATCGCCGTCTTCCTGGTGCCGGCAGGCGTCCCCGGGCTCGAGGTCGGCCCGCACGACCGCAAGATGGGCCAGGAAGGCTCGTGGACCGCGGACGTCACGCTGACCGCGGTGCGGGTGCCCGCGGAAGCGCTGGTCGGCGGCTCGGAGCAGACCGGCTACCAGGCCGCGATGATGTCGCTTGCCCGCGGCCGGGTGCAGATCGCCGCCGTCGCGGTCGGCGCCGCCCGCCGGGCCCTTGACGAGTCGGTAACCTACGCGGCCACCGCAACGCAGGGCGGTACACCCATCGGCGACTTCCAGCTCGTCCAGGCGCACCTGGCCGACATGCAGGCCGGCGTGCTGGCCGGCGAGGCGCTTGTGCGCGAGTGCGCCCGCAAGTACCACGCCGGCGAGGACCAACGGATCGCCCCCTCGGTCGCCAAGCTCTTCTGCACCGAGATGGCCGGGCAGGTCGCCGACAAGGCAGTCCAGGTGCACGGCGGCACCGGCTACATCCGCGAGGTCCCCGTCGAGCGGATCTACCGCGACGTCCGCCTGCTCCGCCTCTACGAGGGCACGAGCGAAATCCAGCGCCTCATCATCGGCGGCGGCCTGGTCCGAAACGAGAAGCGCCGCCTCACCGGCAAGTAAAGGCGGTGAGGCGGGCGTAGGCGACGATGTTGTCGAGGTAGCTGCCGGCTGCGCGTCGAACGCGCCGCCGCAGGTGATGAGGCGCAGTTCCGGTCCGGGCGTGCCGCCGTAGACGGTCATCGTCGGGAAGGCGCTCTTCTGGTACTCCGCGACCGGTAGACGGCGAATACCGCGACCCGGTGATCGGCGCGGGTGATGTCAACCGTGTCACCGGGAACCAGATCGCCCAGCCGGTAGAAGACAGCGGGACCGGACGCGGCCGTGTACACGTGGCCGTAGAGCGCGGCGGGCCCGGCCTGGCCGGGGGCCGGGCCGTCATCGAGCCAGCTCGTCAGCCGCGGCTGGACAGCGGCGGCACCTGCACCGTCCCGTCCGGGTTCTCGCCGAGCGGTATCACGCTCGCGCGCACGCAGATCGCCGGGATCGCCACCTGCACCGGTGCCGAGTACGACAGCACCCGCACCGGCGTGCCCGCGCTGACGGCGGCGCTGAGGAGCACCGGACCGTCCCCCGCGGCCCGGCAGCGGCCTGCGCCGCGGGGAAGGAGGCTGGCCCGCCGAGGCCGATGGCCGGAGGCGCCGGCGCGGCCCGGACCGGGCCAGCGCGAAGCCGGTCATGGCGGCTCCGGCGAGCAGCAGGCCGGCGACGCCGTCCACAGGACGATCCGCTTGTCCGGACGCGGGCCCCGTCGGCGGGGCCGCAGCGGCGCAAGGGGCACAAAGAGCGAACGGGGCGGACGGGGCGAACGAGGCGGAATCACCGGGTCACGCTCTCGGTGCCGACGGGGTTCGGGCGTAGCCGCAAGCTGCCGAGCCGAGTAGCGCGCTGGCGCATCAGCGCCAGCCGGTGGCCAGCGCCGGGAGCGACGGGCCGCGGCGGCGAGGCCGCTCCGGTCTGGGCCGGGCCAACCGGGATCGCCAGGGTGCGCCGGTTGAGCGCGGTGCAGGTGACGTGTCTGCTGCTCGATGTGCGGGGGAAGGCCGCTACATCGCTGTCGCAGGCGGCCAGCGTCCCGTAGTACCGGTACTGCGTGGTTACGCTCGCCGTGGCGGTGACGCCGTGCAGCGTCGCGGAGTCGCTCGGCGACACGCTAACCTGAATCTCCTCGCCGGCGGCCGACAGCTCGGTCGTGACCCGTGACGGCGCCGGGTTGACCACGAGGGGCTCGGTGGCGCAGTCGCTGGCCGCCGGGAGGTTGTTGGGGTCGCCGGAGTAGAACGCGGCCCAGTAGAAGGTGCTGCCGTGGGGAACGTGTGCGCGGCCGAGGGGGGTGCGACGCCGCCGGTGACTGTCACGGTGGACACCAGGGTGCCGCCCGACGGCGGGGTGACGGGGAAGGCCGCTACATCGCTGTCGCAGGCGGCCAGCGTCCCGTAGTACAGGTACTGCGTGGTTCCGCCCGCCGTGCCGGTCACGCCGGCCAGCGTCGCGGAGTCGCTCGCCGACCCGCCAACCGTAATCTCCCCGCTAGCGGCCGACAACTGCGTCGTGACCCGTGATGGCGCCGGGGTGACCACCAAGGGCTCGGTGACGCAATGGCTGGCGGCCGCCCGGTTGCTCGGATCGCCGGTGTAGAACGCGGCCCAGTAGAACGTGCCCGCGGCAGGGAACGTGACGGCTGCCGACGGCGGAACCACGCCGCCGGTCACCGTCACGGTGGATACCAGCGTGCCGCCGCTGGGCGGCGGGAACGCCAAGATTGCCGTCTCGCAGGCGGCTAGCGAGTCGTAGTACCGGTACTCCACGGTCCCGCCCGCCGTGCCGGTCACGCCGGCCAGCGTCGCGGAGTCGCTCGCCGACCCGCCGACGCCGATCTCCCGGCCGATGGCGGACAACTCGGTCGTGACCCGCGATGGCGCCGGGTTGACCACCAGCGGCTCGGTGGCGCAGTCGCTGGCCGCCGCCTGGTCGTCGGCATCGCCGGAGTAGAAGGCGGCCCAGTAGAAGGTGCCCGCGACGGGGAAGGTAGCAGTGGCCGAGGGCGGCGCCACGCCGCCGGTGACTGTCGCGGTCGATGCCAGCGTGCCCGGGGTCGGCAGGCGGGAACGAGGACGTCGCGGTCTGGCAGGCGGACAGCGAGTCGTAGTACCGGTACTCCACGGTCCCGCCCGCCGTGCCGGTCACGTCAGCCAGCGTCGCGGAGTCGCTCGCCGACTCGCCAACCGCGATCTCCCCGCCGACGGTGGACAGTTGCGTAGTGACATGTGACGGTGCCGGGGTAACCACCAGCGGCTCTAGCGCGCAGTCGCTGGCCGCCGCCTGGTTGCTTGGGTCGCCGGAGTAGAACGCGGCCCAGTAGAAGGTGCCCGCGACGGGGAAGGTAGCAGTGGCCGAGGGCGGCACACGCCGCCGGTGACCGTCACGGTGCGACACCAGGGTGCCGCCCGGCGGCGGGGTGCCAGGGAAGGCCGCTACATCGCTGTCGCAGGCGGCCAGCGACCCGTAGTACTGGTACTCCATGGTCCCGCCCGCCGTGCCGGTGACCCGGGCCAGCGTCGCGGAGTCGCTCGCCGACCCGCCAACGCCGATCACCCCTCCCGCGGCCGACAACTGGGTCGTGACCCGTGATCGCGCCGGATTGACCACTAGGGGCTCGGTGGCGCAGTCGCTGGCCGCCGCGAGGTTGCTCGGGTCGCCGGAGTAGAACGCGGCCCAGTGGAAGGTGCCCGCGGCACCGAACGTGTGCGCGGCCGAGGGGGGTGCCACGCCGCCGGTCACCGGCACCGTCGACACCAGGGTGCCGCCCGACGGCGGGGTGCCAGGGAAGGCCGCCACATCGCTGTCGCAGGCGGCCAGCGACCGTAGAACCGGTACTGCAGCGACCCGCCCGCCGTGCCGGACACGCTATGCAGCGTCGCGGCATCACTCGCCGACCCGCCAACGGAATATCCCCGGCGACGACGACAACACCGAGGTGACCCGCGATTGCGCCGGCGTGACCACCAGCGGCTCGGTGGCGCAGGCTTGCTGGCCGCCGGGAGGTTGCTGGGGTCGCCGGAGTAGAACGCGGCCCAGTGGAAGGTGCCCGCGGCACCGAACGTGTGCGCGGCCGAGGGGGGCGCCACGCCGCCGGTCACCGGCACCGTCGACACCAGGGTGCCGCCCGACGGCGGGGTGCCAGGGAAGGCCGCCACATCGCTGTCGCAGGCGGCCAGCGACCCGTAGAACCGGTACTGCAGCGACCCGCTCGCCGTGCCGGACACGCTGTGCAGCGTCGCCGAGTCGCTCGCCGACCCGCCGGCCGGAATCTCCCCGTCGGCAGCCGACAGCTGCGTCGTTACCCGCGATGGCGCCAGCTGCTCGTTGTAGATCTTGCAGGAGATGATGTTCGCCGGGCTCGCGGTGACGGTGAACCCCGGCCCGGTCGCTGCGTTGGTCACTGGCACCTGGCGCCCCGCGGCATCCGCGCAGACCGCGTTTTTGCCGCCACAGGGACGTGCCGGTAGCCGCTGTTAACATCCTCGGTGACCGTCACCGGCTCGCAAGCGGTGGTCGCGAAGCTGAGCGCGCCGGTGTCGTTCGTCACCGCCACCGATGGGGTGAAGGTAATCCGGTTAGCGCCGGGAGTTAGACCTATGCGGTGCCTAACTCTCGGCGCTAACGAAGGCTGGGAATGGAGGGGCGCTGGCGGGACGGGCGGAGCGCGCTCCCGTTCTGGATGATGACTTACGGCAGCAGCAGGCAGCTGTCGCCGAACTCGTGCCAGCGGTAACCCGAGCGCACCGCCTCGGCGTACGCGCGCTCGACCAGGCCGGCGCCCGCCACCGCGGTGAGCAGCGCCAGGTGCGACGCGCCGGGCGCGTGCCAGCCGGTCACCAGGCCGGTCACCGCCCGGGCCGGCCGGGCCGGGCCGAGGACGAGGTCCGTCCAGCCATGGCTGGCGCGCACCGAGCCGTCCGGCGCGGCCGCCGACTCGAGCGCGCGCGTCACCGTGGTGCCGACCGCGATCACCCGCCCGCCCGCCTCGCGGGTGACGTTGACCAGCCGGGCGGTCGCCTCCGGCACACGGAACCGTTCCGGCTGCGGCGGCTCGCCCGGTTCCTGCGAAGACACGCCGGTGTGCAGCACGATGGGGGCCAGCACCACGCCGCGGGTAACCAGGTCGGTGACCACCTGCGTGGTGAACGGCCGCCCGGCGCTCGGCATCTCCGCGCTGCCCGGCTCGCGGGCGAAGACGGTCTGGTACTCGGATAGCGGCCACGGGCGCGGTACGTACGCGTACCGGATGGGCCGCCCGTGCCGGGTGAGGAACAAAGAGACGCCGCCGTCGATCAGCGGCCGGGCCCGCCATAGCCGGGCCTGCCCGGCTGGGTGCGGCCGGCCTATGGTCAGGGCGGCGCCGCCGTCCAGGGTGATCACCTCGCCGGGCCGCAGGTCGGTGACCGGCCCGGTGGACGCCCCGGCCGGCCGGACCTCGACCACCCAGTCGCCGTCGTCGAGCTGCGCGGAGAAGTGCACTTCCACGGGAATGCCCGCCCGGTTGCCGTCCACCGCCGCGGGATGAGTGCCGGAGGTGTTGACCACCACCAGGTCACCGGGGGAGAGGAACTCCCCGAGCCGGGTGAACCGCGCGTGGGCCAGGCCGGCTTGGCTCGCGACGAGCAGCCGCACGCCGTCGCGGGCCGGCGGTGGCTCGGCGGCCTGCAGGCTGTCAGGCAGGGCGAAGTCGAGCGCCATCAGGCTGTGGTTTCCGTGAGAGGGGCCTCCGTGACGGGGGCCTCTGCGAGGTCAGCGGCGCGGACCCGGCCGCTCGGCGGGCGCGTCTTGACCAGCCGGAGCAGCGCGGGCACCACCGCCTCGGCTCGGGCCGGTCGGAGATGTCCTCACCGGGGAACGCGGCCTGGTGCATCTCGGTGCGCATGTCACCGGGGTCGACCGCGTACGCGGCCAGCTCCGGCTCCTCGGCGGCGAGCACCGCGGTCAGCTGGTCGAGCGCGGCCTTGGACGATCCGTACGCGCCCCAGCCGGCGTACGCCTCCACCGCCGCGTCGGAGCTGATGTTCAGGACGGTGCCCCCGGACGCGCGCAGCAGGGGGAGGAACAGCTGCGTCAGCGCCAGCGGCGCGAGCACGTTGACCTCGTACACCCGCCGGGCCGCGGCGAGCGGCACATCCGCTAGCCGGGGCAGCGGGGACGGGCCGAGGTCGCTCGCGTTGTTGACGAGCAGGTCGAGGCGGTGTCCGCCGGTCCGGGCGAGATCGCGGACGGCGGCGGCGAGGGCATCCCGGTGAGCGGGGTCGGTGACGTCGCCTGGCACGACGACGGCGCCGGGGAGAGCGGCGGCGAGGTGGCCGGCCCGTCGCGCGTCGGCCACGACGGACCAGCCGCCGTAAAGCAGGGCGCGCGCCAGCGCCAGGCCGAGCCCGCGCCCGGCCCCGGTGACAAGGGCGGTCGGCTGTGCTGAACCGGCTGACTGGAATGAGCCCGGCTGGTTGCGTTGTGCTGGTCATGCCGCCTATTGTTGTAGTTAAAGTCAACTTTAAGTCAAGGCGACCATGCAGACCACTGACTTGCTGACCGTCAGCGACGTAGCCGCCCGCAGCGGCTTCGCCCCGTCCGCGCTGCGCTTCTACGAGCGCGAGGGACTCATCCACGCGACCCGGACGTCGGGAAACCAGCGTCGCTACGAACGCGGCGTGCTGCGCCGTCTGGCGTTCATCCGGGCGGCGCGCAACGTCGGGCTGACCCTGGAGGAGGTCGCCGCGGCGCTCGCCACGCTGCCCGACTCGCGCACGCCGACCAGGGCCGACTGGACCCGGCTGTCCCGCTCCTGGCGGACCCGGCTGGACGCGCAGATCGCCGCGCTGGAGAAGCTGCGCGACGGCCTTGACTCCTGCATTGGCTGCGGCTGCTTGTCACTCAAGCGGTGCGCGATGTCCAACCCGGGTGACATCGCCCGCACGGACGGCCCCGGCGCCAGGTACCTGCCCGCCCCGCTCCGGTGACTCGGCCCGGCTGTAACCTGCTGGCAAGTTGGCCTTTTTACTAGGTCGAAAGATTCACTATGTCAGGCTGTGCCGGTGATCAACCGTTTTGAGAGCGGCCTTAGCGCCATGCCGGGACTCCCCGCCGCCGAGCCTCCGGCGCCCGATTCCCCTGGGATCGTCACGAATACCGGCACGCAGCGCCCCTCGCGCCGGCGCTTCATGGGCGGCGCGGTGGGCCTGGCCGCGCTCGGCTCGTTCGCGGCCGCCTGCGGCCGCGCCGAGAATCATCCGCAGAGCGCCCGAGCGTCGGGCTCCTGGGCCGCGCCGTCAGGCGGCCGCGCCACCACCATCGCGACCACCTCCGTTGACGCGGACCTGGTAAAGCGGCGCTATCTCGGCCTGAAGCCGTTCGCGCCCGCGCCGCCGCCGCCGGCCGTCAAGCCGGTCACGCTCAGCCCGTCCGACCCGACGGTCTTCTCCCGGGTGCCGCTGACCGACAAGGTGGTCTTCGTCACGATCGACGACGGCATCGAGAAGGATCCCGGGTTCATCCGGATGGTGCGCGACTTCCAGGTCCCGATCACCATCAGCCTGGCGGACGTGCTGATCAGGGACGACTACGCGTACTTCGAGAAGCTCTACGAGACCGGCTACGTGTCGATACAGAACCACACGGTGACTCACCCGCTCGACATGCCGGGCCTGCCCGCCGCGCAGCAACTCGAAGAGATCGCCGGCCAGCAGGAGAAGCTCAACAGCGAGTACGGGGTGACGCCGTATATCTTCCGCCCGCCCGGCGGCAACTACGACGAGGCCACGATCGCCTCCGCCAGCCAGGCCGGCCTCAAGGGGCTGATGCTATGGAAGGAGGCCATGGAGATCACGGACATGCAGTACCAGACCTCCGTGCACCGTCTCAGTCCCGGTGACATCATCCTGTGCCACTTCCGCGGCCCGGCCCAGCTCAAGGGCGAGAGCATGGTGCACATGATGATCCACCTCTACCGGCGGATCCAGGCGCAGGGCTTCACCGTCGCCGACATCACCAAGTACGCCTAACCGCATCGAAACCTTTCGAGTATCGTCGAAATTTTCGAACTGCGCATGACTGCCGACGCGGCATCTCTTGTGCGGCTAGTCAGAATCGATTTGGTAACATCCCAGCATACCGGGAACATTTCCACGAAATTGTCCGAACATTTCGTATCGAAACATTTCCGAAATGTATTGACTTCGGTATTTGACGGTTTCAGACTGAGGGCATCGCGAATATGGCCACCACGCAAGCACCGTCACTCAAGGCTGCGATCATGACACAGAACCTCAGGCACGCCACCCGGGTCATCGAGGGCAGCGCCTACCGGGCCGGCCCCGGTAACTGCACCGGGTCGCCCGCCGACCTTCGCAACGCATGGCACTACCCGGTCGAGGCGGTCTGCGGCGCCTGCTCGCAAGTCCTGCACCGGGCCTCGGTGGACGGCGCGTGGGAGCACACCGGACGCATCGCCGGGCACGACCCGCTTCCACGCCACGCTCACGGTGAGCTTCCGGCGTAGGCCGTGCGCCGTTCTGGATGGAACTCTGTGTTACAGAACGCCCCACTAGCCCCATCTAGTCACTTAGGCCTCTCCTGCCTCAAAGGCCATCTTGACACGCACTACTCGTGATGGGTCAATTTGTCTGACTGGACGAGCCAGCACCTCTCCAGGGCAGACATAAGGCTAAGAGGGGGAGGGACCGTGGCAGCAGAAGACACCACGGCCGCGGCGGTGGACGCCGATCAGCAGCGGCTGCACGAACTGGGCTACGCCCAGGAACTTCGCCGGAACATGTCCGGCTTCTCGAACTTCGCGGTGTCCTTCACGATCATCTCGATCCTGTCCGGCTGCCTGACCCTCTACGGGTACGGCATGAACACCGGCGGTCCCGTGCTCATCGTCTGGGGCTGGCCGTTCGTCGGCATCATGACGCTGTTCGTCGGCCTGGCGATGGCCGAGGTGTGCTCAAGCTTCCCGACGGCCGGCGGGCTGTACTACTGGTCGGCCAAGCTCGCGCCGCGCAACGCGGCCGCGTGGTCCTGGTTCACCGGCTGGTTCAACTTCCTCGGCCAGGTCGCGGTGACCGCCGGCATCGACTTCGGCGCGGCGTTCTTCCTCAACGCGCTGCTCGCGATCCAGTGGAACTTCGACACCCGGCCGTGGCACACGATCGTGCTGTTCGCCGGGATCCTCATCCTGCACGGACTGCTGAACTCCTTCGGTGTCCGGCTGGTCGCGCTGCTGAACAACGTCAGCGTCTGGTGGCACATCGTCGGCGTGCTGCTCATCGTCGGCGTGCTCGCCTTCGCGCCGGCGCACCACCAGTCGGCGTCGTACGTGTTCGGCCACTTCGTCAACAACACCGGCTGGGGCTCGGGCTTGTACGTGGTGCTGCTCGGCCTGCTGCTCGCCCAGTACACGTTCACCGGGTACGACGCGTCGGCGCACATGACCGAGGAGACCAAGTCGGCGGCGCTCGCCGGGCCGCGCGGCATCGTCATGTCGATCATCGTCTCGCTGGTGGCCGGCTGGATCCTGCTGATCGGCGTCACGTTCGCCATCCAGAACTACACCACCGAGGTCGGCGCGACCGTGCCGCCCGCGCAGATCTTCGTCGACGCGGTCGGCGACACCGGCGGCAAGCTGCTGCTCGTCGTGGTCATCGTCGCGCAGCTGTTCTGCGGCATGTCGTCGGTGACCGCGAACTCCCGGATGATCTACGCGTTCTCCCGGGACGGCGCGCTGCCGGGCAGCGCGTTCTGGCACAAGGTCAACCCGCGGACCCGGACCCCCACCAACGGGGTCTGGCTGGCCGCGGTGGGCGCGTTCATCCTGGGCCTGCCCTACCTGTGGAACAGCACCGCCTACGCCGCGGTCACGTCGATCGCGGTCATCGGGCTCTACGTCGCGTACGTGCTGCCCACGTTCCTGCGGCTGCGGCTCGGCTCGGCGTTCAAGCGCGGTCCCTGGCACCTGGGCCGCTGGTCGCGGCCGATCGGGATCATCGCGGTGACCTGGGTGGTGATCATCACGATCCTGTTCATGCTGCCCACCGCGTCCCCGGTCACCTGGAAGACCTTCAACTACACGGTGATCGCCGTGGTCGCCGTGCTCGGCTTCGCCGCGATCTACTGGGCGGTCTCCGCCCGCAAGTGGTTCACCGGTCCCAAGGTCCAGGGCTCGGCCGAGGAACTGGCCGCCATCGAGAACGAACTGGAGTCGCTCGCCTGATGCTTACCCTCGAGGGGTTGCGTGAGCAGGTCCGCATGGGCGAGATCGACACGGTCATCGTCGCCATCACCGACATGCAGGGGCGGCTGCAGGGCAAGCGGTGCCACGCGCGCTACTTCCTCGAGGAGGTGGTGGCGCACAACACCGAGGCGTGCGCCTACCTGCTCGCCGTCGACACGGACATGAACACCGTGGACGGCTACCAGCTCACCTCGTGGGAGACCGGGTACGGCGACTTCGTGCTCGTCCCCGACTACGCCACGCTGCGCGCGGTTCCCTGGCAGCCGGGCACCGCGCTGGTGCTCGCCGACGTGGCCGAGGTGGGCCACGGTCCCGGTCCCGGCGCCCCCGTCCGGGTGTCGCCCCGCCAGATCCTGCGCGCGCAGCTCGACCGGGCCGCGGAGCGCGGCTGGACCGCGCTGTCCGGCACGGAGCTCGAGTTCGTCGTCTACGAGGGCAGCTACGAGCAGGCCTGGGACTCCGGCTACCGCTCGCTCGTCCCGGCGAACCGCTACAACGCGGACTACTCCGTGCTCGGCACCGGGCGGATCGAGCCGCTGCTGCGGGACATCAGGAACTCGATGTCCGGCGCCGGCCTGTACGTCGAGTCCGCGAAAGGCGAGTGCAACTACGGCCAGCACGAGATCGCGTTCCGCTACGACAACGCGCTGACCACCGCCGACCAGCACACGATCTACAAGACCGGCGCGAAGGAGATCGCCGCCAGGCACGGGTACGCCCTCACGTTCATGGCCAAGCCGAACGAGCGGGAGGGAAACTCCTGTCACATCCACCTGTCGTTCCGCACTGCCGACGGCACGCCGGTGATGGCCGGCGACGGCCCGTACGGGCTGTCGCCGACCGGGACTGCCATGATCGGCGGCCTGCTCGCCGGGCTGCGCGAGCTGACGCTGCTGCTGGCGCCGACGATCAACTCCTACAAGCGGTTCGCCTTGGGTAGCTTCGCGCCCACCACGGTGGCCTGGGGGCCGGACAACCGGACCTGCTCACTGCGCCTGGTCGGGCACGGGCCGTCGCTGCGCGTCGAGTGCCGGTTGCCCGGCGGCGACGTCAACCCCTACCTGGCCCTGGCCGGGCTGGTCGCCGCCGCCCTGTCCGGGGTCGACGAGGGGCGTACGCTGCCCCCGCCGGTGACCGGGAACGCCTACACCGCCGACGGGCTCCCAAGGGTGCCACCGACGATGGACGAGGCACTGGCCCTGTGGGAGTCGTCCGAGCTGGCCGCGAACGCGTTCGGCAAGGACGTGGTCAGCCATTACGCGACGATGGCGCGGGTGGAACTGGAAGCGTACGGCCGCGCAGTGACCGACTGGGAGCTGCGCCGCTATTTCGAACGACTATGACGGTCATCGGGCTCACCACGTACGCCGAGCCCGCGAAGATGCTCGTGTGGCAGCGGGAGTTCGCGATGCTGCACGCCACCTATGTCTTGGCGACCGAACGGGCGGGTGGCTTCGCCGTTCTGCTACCGCCCCAAGGCGGCGGGACAGAGCGCGGCGGGACGGCTGGCGCCGGGGCGGATGAGGTACTTGACCGCATCGACGGCCTGGTGCTGACCGGCGGCGCGGACGTCGACCCGGTTCGCTACGGCGAGGTGCCCGCGGAGCGGACATCGGCGCCGCGGGTCCTGCGGGATGAGTGGGAGATCGAGCTTGCCCGGGGCGCACTCGACCGCGACATTCCGTTGCTCGCCATCTGCCGCGGGCTGCAGATTCTCAACGTGGTGCTCGGCGGCTCGCTGCACCAGCACCTGCCCGACGTGGCGGGCCATGAGGGCCACCAGCCGTCGCCTGGCGTCTTCGGCGCCGTGGAAGTGAGCATCGAGCCGGGAACGCGCACCGCGGAGCTGATCGGCTCGCGGTTGCGCGTGTCCTGCCACCACCATCAGGCGCTGGCCCGGCTCGCTCCCGGCCTGAAGGTCACCGGACGCGCGGACGACGGGACGGTGGAGGCGGTCGAGGTGCCCGGCCGGGAGTTCGCCGTCGGCGTGCAGTGGCACCCGGAGGAGGACAGCGAGGACCCCCGGCTCTTCGCGGCACTTGTCAAGGCGGGAAAGCAGTACAGGAAACGGCTGAGGGAAGGCGTGTCATGAGTACGTACGACGTGATCAGCCCCGTGGATGAGACGGTCGTGGAAACGGTACCGTCGGCCGGCCGCGCGGAGATCGACGAGCGGGTCGAGCGCGCGCACCGCGCCTTCGCGGCGTGGCGGCGCGTGGCGCCGGGGGACAGGGCCAGGCTGCTGCGGCGCTTCGCGGAGGCGGTCGACGCGGACATCGAGACGCTCGCCGCCCTCGAGGTGCGCAACGCGGGCCATACCATCGGCAACGCCCGCTGGGAGGCGGGCAACGCCCGCGACGTGCTGAACTACTACGCCGCCGCGCCGGAGCGGCTGTCGGGACGGCAGATCCCGGTGGCCGGGGGCATCGACGTCACCTTCCACGAGCCGCTGGGGGTGGTCGGCGTCATCGTGCCGTGGAACTTCCCGATGCCGATCGCGGCCTGGGGATTCGCGCCGGCGCTCGCCGCGGGCAACACGGTGATCGTCAAGCCGGCGCAGTACACCCCGCTGACCGCGCTGCGGCTGGCGGAACTCGCCGTGCAGGCCGGGCTGCCCGAGGACGTCTTCCAGGTCGTGCCGGGCAGCGGAGCGGTGGCGGGCGAGCGCCTCGTCGGGCACCCGCTGGTGCGCAAGGTCGTCTTCACCGGCTCCACCGAGGTGGGCAAGGGGATCATGCGGCTGTGCGCCGACCAGATAAAGCCGCTGACCCTTGAGCTCGGCGGTAAGAACGCCAACATCGTCTTCGCCGACGCCGACCTGGAGCGCGCCGCCGCCTCGGCGCCGGGCGCCGCGTTCGACAACGCCGGCCAGGACTGCTGCTCCAGGTCACGGGTGCTGGTGCAGCGCAGCGCCTTCGACCGGTTCATGGAACTGCTCGAGCCCGCCGTCAAGGACTTCACGTGCGGCGACCCCGACGACCCGGCCTCCGCCATGGGCCCGCTGATCTCGGCCCGGCACCGCGAGACGGTCAGCTCCTACGTCGACGAGCAGACGGCCGTGGCGTTCCGCGGCACGGCGCCGTCGGGTCCCGGCTTCTGGTTCCCGCCCACCGTGCTCGCCCCGGTCTCCGCGGGCGACCGGCAGTGGCGCGAGGAGATCTTCGGCCCGGTGATCGCCGTCATGCCGTTCGAGGACGAGGCGGACGCGATCCGGCTGGCCAACGACACGGAGTACGGTCTTTCCGGGTCCCTGTGGACCCGCGACCTGGGCCGGGCGCTGCGGGTCGCGCGCGCGTGGGAGACCGGGAACCTGTCGGTGAACTCGCACTCGTCGGTGCGGTACTGGACGCCGTTCGGCGGGTTCAAGCAGTCCGGCCTCGGCCGGGAGCTCGGCCCCGATGCCGTCCAGGCATTCACCGAGACCAAGAACGTCTTCATCTCAACCGAGGAGTGAACCAGGTGGACAGACTGAGCGGCCGGGTGGCGGTTGTCACGGGCGGGGCGAGCGGCATCGGCCTGGCCAGCGTGCGCAGGCTGGCCAGCGAGGGCGCCCGCGTCGTGGTCGCGGACCTGAACGCCGACGCGGGCAAGCGCACCGCGGACGAGGTGTCCGGCCTTTTCGTGGCCACGGACGTCACCGACCCCGGAGCCGTGGACCGGCTGTTCGCCGCCGCGCATGACGCGTACGGCTCGGTGGACATCGCGTTCAACAACGCCGGCATCTCCCCGCCTGATGACGACTCCATCCTGGAGACCGGCCTTGACGCGTGGCGCCGGGTCCAGGAGGTCAACCTCACCTCGGTTTACCTGTGCTGCAAGGCGGCCATCCCGTACATGCGGGCCCAGGGCAAGGGGTCGATCATCAACACCGCCTCGTTCGTCGCGGTCATGGGCGCGGCGACCTCGCAGATCTCCTACTCCGCGTCCAAGGGCGGGGTCCTGTCGATGTCACGCGAACTCGGCGTGCAGTTCGCCCGCGAGGGCATCCGGGTGAACGCCCTGTGCCCGGGCCCGGTCAACACGCCGCTGCTCCAGGAACTGTTCGCCAAGGACGCCGAGCGGGCCCAGCGCCGCCTCGTGCACGTGCCCATGGGCCGCTTCGCCGAGCCGGAAGAGATCGCGGCCGCCGTCGCCTTCCTCGCCAGCGACGACTCTTCCTTCATCACCGCCTCCACGTTCCTCGTCGACGGCGGCATCTCCGGCGCCTACGTCACTCCCCTGTAGCCCGCGTCCCGGCGTCCTTACGGCCGCTCCACCTGCCGGTGAGCTCGGCGGGGTCCGGCCCGCTGGGTAGCGGGCCCCCGCCGGGTGCGCGCAGCGACT
Organism: uncultured Actinomycetota bacterium; assembly: GCA_963811335.1. Taxonomy (GTDB): domain Bacteria; phylum Actinomycetota; class Actinomycetes; order Streptosporangiales; family Streptosporangiaceae; genus Trebonia. The sequence continues at coordinate 121,623 of CAWERB010000026.1, forward strand.
GCAGGATCAGGGCGAAGTAGCGGTGCCGCAGGGCCTGCCCGCCGTCGGCACCGGGCAGGATGACCGTGCTGAGCATCTCCAGGAGGAAGACGACATCGACCGGTTCCACATCGTCACGCAGGACCTGGTGGCGCTGTGCGGTCCGGTGCACCTCGTCGGCCAGCGCGCTGGCCCGCTGCGCGAGTGCGGACAGCTCCGGTGTTGGCGTGAACGTCCCGGCCAGTCGCTGGGCGAGGGCCTGGCTTCCGCCGTCCAGGATCCGGGCGAGGCAGTCGGCGTAGACGAGCCAGGGGTCCCTGTCGTCCGCGAGAGCGGCCTCAAGTTCGGCGGCGTAGCGGGTCAGGCCGTCGCGGGCGAGTTCGCGCAGCAGGTCCTCCTTGCTCGGGTAACGCCGGTACAGCGCGCTGATGCCTACCTTGGCGCGAGCGGCGACTGCCGAGACGGGCGCCGAGGGGTCCTCGAGGAAGACCGACCGGGCGGCATCGAGGATGCCGACGTCGTTCCTGGCTGCTTCCCGGCGGCGCCCGCTGAGCGGTCCTGCTGCGTTTCGCATGGCTCAAGGCTAGCACTGGAACGGAACCTTTCGTTCTGATAGAATGGAACTGTTCGTTCCGTTCCGGTCAGAAGGAGTCCCGTGTTCGAGCCGTTCACCGCCAAGATCCCCGATGCCGACCTGGCCGGCCTGCAGCGTCGGCTTGCCGAGACACGATGGGCGCCCGAACAGCCCGCGGGGGCCGCGGACGGCGCCTACGGTGTCCCGCTCAGCCGGGTCCGCCGCCTGGTTGCCCGGTGGCAAGAGTTCGACTGGCGCGGCTGGGAGGACCGGCTCAACGCCTACCCGCAGTTCCGCACCGAGATCGGCGGGCAGCCGGTGCACTTCCTGCACGCTCGCTCGGCGGTGCCCGGCGCGCTTCCCGTCGTGCTCAGTCACGGGTGGCCCGGATCGGTCTTCGAGTACATCAACCTGGTCGTTCGGCTCGTTGACCCGGCCGCGCACGGGGCAGATCCGGCTGACGCGTTCCACGTGGTGCTCCCGTCGCTTCCCGGCTACGGCTTCTCCGGCCCGGCCCTGGAGCCGGGATGGGGGACCCGCAGGATCGCCGCGGCCTGGGCTGAGCTGATGGGTCGCCTCGGCTACGAGCGCTACGGCGCGATCGGCAACGACGCCTGCTCGATGATCTCGCCCGAACTCGGCCGCCAGGCGCCCGCCCAGGTGACCGGGGTACACGTCACTCAGTTGTTCAGTTTCCCGAGCGGTGACCCGGCCGAACTCGCCGGCCTGGATAAGGAGGAGCAGGCGGGAATGTCGGTCCTGCAGTGGTTCTGGCAGCAGAAGGGCGCGTTCAACGTGCTGCAGGGCCAGCAGCCGCAGACCCTGGCCCACGCACTGGCGGATTCCCCGGCCGGGCTCCTCGGCTGGAACGCCCAGCTCTTCGACGAGGACCTCGACGATGATTTCGTCCTCGCCAACGTCAGCCTCTACTGGCTCACGGGCACGGCGGGCACGTCAATCCGCCACTACTACGAAGACACCCACCAACCCGCTGGCGCCCAGGCCGGCCCGACCACGGTCCCGATCGGGCTGGCGGCCGCGGCAGCCGGCGACTTCCGATCCATCCGGCGCTTCGCCGAGCGTGATCACACAAGGATCACCTCCTGGACGGAATTGCCCGGCGTGACCGGCCACTACAGCGCCTACACCAACCCCGACGAGCTTGCCCGCGACATCCGTCGCTTCTTCCGTCCCCTTCGCACCGCTACCAGCCTCGACACCAACCGCGCCGCCAGCAAGGAGAACTAAACCGCCATGTCCGAGAGCACCTGGAACATCATCACCGACTCCCTCGGCCTGCTGCGCGGCGCCGCGTCGCTGGTCAGCGACGCCAACGCCGGCGCGCCGACCCCGTGCAGCACGTGGACTGTCGCCCAGGTCTTCCAGCACGCCGTGGGGGACCAGCTGGCCTGGGCGGCGGCGATCGGCGTGGGGACCGGTCCCGCCGAGAACCCCTTCACGCCGTCTGGCCTACTTAAGGGGAGCGCCGCCGAGCTTGTCGAGCCGATACTCGCGACCGCCCGGACCGCGTGGGCGAAGGTCCGGGCCGATGACGACGCGGTGCCGACGCCGCTCCCGCAGGGGCCCCTGCCGGCGGCGACGGCGGCCGCGGCCTGCGCGCTGGACGCTGCCGTGCATGCCTGGGATATCGCGGTGGCGCTGGGGGAGCCGGGTGTACTGTCCGACGGGCTCGCGGCGCGGCTTCTTCCGGCGGCGCGGTCCATCGTGGAGCCGCTGCGCCAGTTCGGCGCGTACGCCGCGGCCCTGCCGCCGAGTCCGGAGGACGACCACGCGACCGAGCTGCTGCGGTACCTCGGCCGCGATCCCCAGTGGGCGCGCCCGCTCAGCCCGCGGACGTGACCCGGACGTAGTAGCCGTCGGGATCGATCAGCCGGAAGTCGTTGGGCTGCGCGCGGCCCATGGCCCGGGCTAGCCAAGTACCTGGCTAGCCCGGGCCTGCTCGTTGCGTACCCACTCGGGGTCGGGCGTGATGCTCTGCAAGATGCCGCCCCGGGGTAGGCGGCGAACGGCAGCCGGCCGCCGAACACCGGGCGCTCGCGGTACTGCTCGTAGGACAGCGGCACCTGGAGGCTCATCTCGCCGCCCTGGACGACGGCACCCTCTTCCCCTCGCCAGACACACTGTTCCGAACAGCTTCCGCAGTCAGTCCTGCGGCGGGAAGCGGCAGGCAGCCAGTTAGCGGATCGTGCCCAGGAACCGCTGCCACGCGGCGGCGCTGAACGCCAGCGTCCCGCCGTCGCGGTCGGCCGTGTCGCGGATCATGACCATGCCGTCGCTGGCTACTTCGACGCACTGCCCGCCGTTACCTGTCGAGTAGGTTGATTTCCGCCAGTCCACTGCTCCGCCAGCCTTCCTATCAGTGCCAGTGACTCCGACACCTTCAAGCACTCGCCTCTGAGGTTATCGTGGCAGGCGGCCACCGACGAAACGATTACCGGGTCGGTGTACACCCCTCCGGACACCATGTGCTCCGACCAGACGGCATCGTCAGCCAGGACGTAGCTGGCCGCTAGCGCGTCATGGGCCACCTCCGGCATCACCTGGAGCACCACGTTGGGCATCGCGGCGACATCGAGCAGGTGCCGTAGCTGCGCTGCCATGATCTCCGGCGATCCCACCAGCCGGTAGAGCGCGGACTGGTCGAGCACGTAGGACAGGCGGCAGCGGCCAAGCACGCGCTGCTGACGTTCCATGCGTGCTCCCAGCCGGGCGGTGGCTACCTCGCCGGGCACCCCGGTGAGCGCTATCAGCGCATGCGCGTAGTCCTTAGTCTGGAACAGCCCGTCAACGATCAGCGGTGTCCACAGCCGCAAGGTCGCCGACTGGTCCTCGTAGTCGCTCCACGACCGGAACGTCGCCGGGACCTCGGGCGCGCTGCGGATGTCATCGAGCCACTGCAGGTACCAGCCGCGCCGCTCGGGCAGCACCTTGTCGAGCGCGTCGGCCACCCGCACGCTCGGCGGCCGCAATCCGCTCTCGATCCGTCCCAAGTGAGCCGCGTTGAGTCCGGCTCGTTTAGCCAATTCCGCTATAGACCACCCGTGAGCCAGCCTGTCCCGCCGCATCTGCCGCCCGAAGTGCCCGGCGACACCCTTGCCATTACTGCCGGAGATGCCTGTCATATCCACCAGACTGCCGCAATACTTCGCGGATGTCACGCACTGTACCAAGATGTTCACGCGTCCCGCCGCCGTCGCGGTGCGCTAACCGTCCGGGACCGGACGGCGGCGGGACGCTCCATCTCCGAGCGAAGGGAAAGGGCGATGAATGACAGTGACGACATCCGCCAGCTGAGCGACCCGGACTTCCTGGCCGAGCGGGCACGGGTCCGGGATGCCGTCGAGGCTCTTCAAGAGCGGCTGGCCTTCCTCGACGACGAGTTCGTCAAGCGCGCGCGTTCGGCGTGGACGGAGGCAGCGCGATGAGCCGCGGTGCGATAACCCACGGCGACCTGGTGGAGGCCAGCCTCGGCAACCTCCGCGAGCACCGCGACGACGCCGCCCGGTGGCTGGCCGTCGAGGTCCTCCTGGCCGACGAAGCGGCCCTGGAAGACGACGACCTGGTGCTCCGCCTGCACACCCTCCAGGACCGGCTCGAAGCAATGACCCGCGTGCGTTACGGCGTGGCATGACTGGCCAGCACTGCGCCGGGCCGGCGCTGGTCAGCTCGCCTCGGTGCCCCGCGGGCGCAGGCGCCTCGTGAGCTGGGCTGGGGTGATGGTGACCGGGAACGGGCGCTCCACGGTCAGCGACGCCGTCGTGACGGCCACGGTGCCGTAATGGCCGCCACGCAGCTCAAAGATGGTTAGCTCAGGCTGCGCCGGATTCGGATCGACAATCCGTACGAAGGGACGCCGAACCGTCATAAGCGGCTTCCGGTTCAGGTCGATGATCGCCGTGCTGGGTGACCTGACTCCGCTACCAGCAGCGGCGGCCTGGTGAATCGTGTCGCCGACCTCGGCGACCGGAACCACAACAAGGTCAGGGGCGAACTCGGTGGTCGTGGCGGTTAGCTGCACGGCTGGCTCGAGCATGACGCAGAGATCTTCGGGGCACGCGTCGTCAAGGATCTTCCCAAGCTGGAAGGCCGCGAACTGATGCACGGTGGTGGGTCGCGGGCTCACCACAAGCACCCCGTCAAGCAGTTCATACCGGCGGCCGTCATTCGGCAGCCGGTCCAGTTCATCCACCGTGAACGGGAGTCCGGCGCTGGCATGTGCCTCTCCGAAAGTCACAGCACTCATGGTGCCCCCCTTCTGCTGATGGCGTCCACTCTGCCAGCGCCGTCTGACATTTCCGGAGCCCTAGAACCTGAAGCCGCCCGCGCAGAGCCAGTCACTGGCCGCCGACGCCCCGTAGCAGGCGGCCTGCCAGCCGTTCACCCCGGCCTGCCGCCAGCGACTCCTCGTTTGCACGAGGTGGTCGATGCGATCCGGCTCGCCCGGCTTGGCTACCAGGTCGATGTGGTTGACGCCAGCGCGGTAGCCTGCGAGAAGGCCGTCCACAGCTACATCAAGCTCGTCACCACACGGCAGACCGAGAGGACCGGGACCAGGTGACACCAGCCGCCAGCGACCTACGCCGTGGCCGCCTCTATGGGATTACCTTCGCCTGGGCATCCCGGTCCGGCCGACCGAGTGCCTGCTGGTTCTCGGCGGCCATAACATCGGCGTCGCCAGCCGTGCAGCGAAACTCTACGCACAGGGAACAGCGACGCTCATCCTGGTCTCCGGCGGGTCCCGTGCCGTCCCGACGGAGCGACTTCCCGACCGAGGCCGACGCCATCGCCCGCGTCCTGCTCGCCCATGGCGTCCCCAAGGAAGCCATCGCCCTGGAGCGCCTCGCCGCCAACAGCAGCGAGAACTTCTGGCTCGCTGCGGACTCCTGCGCGACCTGGGCCTCGACCCCGCCACTTCCTCGCCGTTACCAAGCCCTACGCCGCGCGCCGCACCATCGCCACCGCCCGCCGCCGCTGGCCCCGGAAGACCGTAGCGGTCACTTCCCAGCAGGTCACCTTCGACCAGTACCTGGCCGGAGACATTCCCGCCGGCCGCGTCCTGTCTCACCTGGCAGGCGAGGCACTGCGCCTGGAGGCCTACGCCGCCACCGGACTCATCGACCCCGGCGACCCCGTCCCAGGCAGCATCCTCCGCGCTGCCCGCGACCTGCAAGCAGCAGGCTTCAACACCCGCGCGATCGGCAACACCGCCGGGTAACGGCGGGGACGGTCACCGGCCAGCAGGCGCTCCCGCCGCCGCCAGACAGCTGGACCAGCTAGGCGACGCGCTGCCAGGAGTCGCCGAAGTCGGCGATTACCTTTAGCTCCCCGCCGAGAGCGCGGACGTCGTCGGCGAGGGTGGCGAGCTCTGCCACGGAGTCCGACTCTCGATCGCCGAGACCCGCTGCTGCGTTACACCCATTGCCTCGGCGACCTCGGCCTGAGTCAGGCCGGCCTTCTGCGCATGTCGGTCAGAAACTCGGCGGCGATCTGTAGCTTGCGCCGCTGAACGTGCCTCCTCCACGGCCGGGCGGTCGTCGGGGTGGACGAACTCGTCGATGAACTCCTCACGGGTGTAGCTGTAGAACTGGGGTTGCTCGCTCATCGCAGTCCCTCCAGGTACGCCTTGTACGCTGCTTCTGCCGCCGGGATGGCCTCGGCGTACCATTCCTTCCACCGGCCAGACTTGTCGCCGGCGACGAGCAGCACCGCGTTCCGTACCGGGTCGAAGATGAACAAGATGCGCACCTCGCTATTGCCGCTGGAGCCAGGTCGAAGTTCTTTCAGGTTATGCAAGTCGGACCCGGCGATCCGATCCACTAGGGGCCGTCCGAGGGCTGGTCCGTCATCGAGCAGGTGGTCGATCGCCTCGGCCACGAGCCGCCGGGTGACGGGGTCGCCGGAGCGGAGCGCGTGCAGCCAGTCCCGAACCTGTCTTGTTATTACGAGCCTGTGCGCCACGGGAACCTCCCGGCAGTATGAGAATACAACAGTATTGTTGTCTCGGCCAGTTCGGCCACGCATCGGCCGCTAGCGCGATCGACCTCCGCAGGGGGTCCGTGCCGATGCCATGCATGGAAGGTAAGCGACGCCACCGACATTCGCGGGAGGCCGGGAATGGCATTTCCCGCATCGGAGGGCCCCGACGTGCGAGCGCGCCAAGGAGATCCTACAACGCCGCCCACGAGGCCTGGCGCGCCAACCGCCGCCTGCCGGCAGGCCATGGCCGGCCAGCGTGACCGCCTCGGCCAGATCATCGACCAGGCATTGCCCGCGGCCCGGAATATCCTTACTGGCGCTCCCGTGGGAAGATCCAGAACCGCGTGCCGTAACGGCGTGCCATGGGCAGGCCGGGCTGCCCGGACGGAACCGCGTTGTGTCGGTGACAGGTTGAGGAGGGCACGGATGAGCAGCGTCGTTGTGATCGGTGCCGGGCTGGCCGGGCTGGCCGCCGCCCGGCGGCTCGTGGCGCTCGGGCACGAGGTGACCGTGGTCGAGGCCCGCGAGCGGGTTGGCGGGCGCACCGAGGGCCTGGTGCTTGACGACGGGACGCCGCTCGAACTCGGCGGCCAGTGGCTGGGCGAGGGCCATGCCCGCATGTACGAGCTGGCCGACGAGCTGGGGCTTGAGACGTTCCGCACGTGGAACGACGAGGGAATGCTGCTGCTCGACCTGCTGGGGAAGCGGTCCCTGATGAAGCCGGCCAAGGGTGCCGTGCCGCGCATCTCGCCGTTCGCGCTCGCCGACCTCGCCCAGGGGCTGCTGCGCTTCGCCAGGCTCGCCGCGCGCACCGACCTGGAGCGGCCCTGGCTCACGCAAGGCGCCGAGGCGCTCGACGGGCAGACGTGGGAGAGCTGGATCCGCCGAAACCTGCGCACCAGAGCCGGGCGCGCCTATTTCCACGTCGCCTGCGAGGCCGTATGGGCCGCCGAGCCGAGTGACATCTCGCTGCTGCACGCGCTGTTCTACGCGCACTCCAACGCCGACCTTGAGACGCTGCTCGCGGTGGACCGGGGAGCACAGCAGGACCGGATAGCCGGCGGCTCTGTGCGCGTCGCCGAGGCGATGGCCGCCGCGCTCGGCGAGCGGGTGGTCCTTGGCCGGCCCGTGCGTCAGATCAGGCAGGACGACAGCGGGGTGTACGTCATCGCCCGCGACGGCGCCGAGTTCCGTGGCGACGCCGCCATCGTGACACTGCCCCCTACGCTGGCTGGCCGGCTGGAGTACGACCCGCCGCTCCCGTCCTGGCGCGATCAGCTCACCCAGCGGATGCCGGCGGGTTCGGTCATCAAGGCGTACGCGGTCTACCCGGAGCCGTTCTGGCGCAAGGACGGGCTCAACGGCCAGGCCGCCTCTGACACCGGGCCGGTGAAGGTGACCTTCGACAACTCACCGCCGTCCGGCACCCCAGGCGTCCTGATGGGCTTCCTTGAGGGCAAAGAGGCTCGCACCTGGGCGCGCCGGGGTGCCGCCGAGCGGCGGGAGGCCGTGATCGGCTGCTTCACCCGCTACTTCGGCCAGGCGGCGGCACACCCCGTGCAGTACGTGGAGAAAGACTGGATGGCCGAGGAATTCACCCGCGGCTGCTACGGCGCGCACTTCGCGCCGGGCGTCTGGACCTCATACGGCGAGGCTTGGCGCGCGCCCGCCGGGCGCGTCCACTGGGCCGGCGCCGAGTGCTCCCCGCAGTGGAACGGCTACATGGAAGGCGCTGTCCGCAGCGGCGAAGCCACCGCGGAGGCCGTCGCCGCGCTCTAGTTGATGCCAGGGGCTACGAGATCCGCAGCGCAGCCGAGCAGCCGGCCGCTACAACCGGAAATTCCGGGTAGCTGAAGCATCCGAAATTCATCCTCGTGAGGGAGGAAGCGACGCACCTGAGCGCGCCAGGCGGGCTGTTCAGCTTCGCCAGGCCGATCGTGGTGGTCCACCGGGGCCGGTGACCGCACCGCGGGTTTACCACTCACAGTGTGCGGCCAAGCCACTGGCCTCGAAGACCCGGCGGACGACCCGCGGGGGGCGGGCGATGACCGGCTTGACGCCAGGCGGAAGCCAGCCGTCAGTGCCGGCGATGAGCCGGGCCGACGCGCAGTCGATGAACGTCAGTCGTGCTGCGTCGAAGACCAGCCGGCGCGGCCTGGCCCGGCGGACGCGGGCCAGGCGGTCGGTGAGGAAGTCCTCGCTGGTGACGTCGAGTTCACCGCTGAGGACCACGGTGACCGTTTCACCCGTCACGGTCACAATGAAGCCCGGCGGCTCCGCTGGCGGCTCGATATGCACGCGACCTTCTCGTGATGCACCCAGCCGACTGCCGCCAGGAGGCGCCTGCGGGACCTTCACGAAGGCGCGGGGGACTTGGCCGGCATTGACACGGGCCGCGTGGTTCTCGGCGGCACTGCAGTCGTTAGCGTACCGGCGACCGCCGGGCGGGATCAAGGCAGCCGGACTGCCCCGTGCACGACATCGGCGCAGACGAGGGCGATCTTGCGGCGCTCGGCCCGGGCCCGGGCCCGGAGCTGGTCGTATGCCGCGCGGGCCGAGATCCCCTGCGTGCCCATCAGGATGCCCTTGGCCTGCTCGATCACCTGCCGGGAGTTCAGCGCGCCCTGCAGTTGCCCGGCGAGCTCCGACTGCTCTTCCCCCTGGATGATGCTGGCGATCAGCAAGGCGGCCAGGTCGGTGAACGCGAGCAGCGCCAGCTCGTTCGCGGGCGTCCAGGGGCGGCTGTCCTCCGACAGGACCGCGACGACGCCGACCGCCTCCTGGTTGTAGGGCAGCGGGCTGGCCAGGACGGCCCTGACCCCGCGGTTGACGGCAGCCTCGTTGAACAACGGCCACCGGTGATCGTGCTCCAGGTCGGTCGCGCTGACCAGTTCCTTGGCATCGAACGCCTCGATGCACGGTCCCTCCTGGTGACGCACCTGCAGGTCCTCCAGGTGCGCGAACCGGTCATCGGACGCCGCCACGCTGCACAGGTGCCCTTCGGCGTTGCACAGCATCAGGCCAGCCCCGTCCACGTCGAACATCGAGTGCGTCGTCTGCACGATCTCCCGGATCGCGTCTTCCACGCTCATCTCACCGAACCGCAGCTTGCCCAGGTCGACGAGGGCATGCCTGACATCTTCCAGGGAAATCTCCATCGCTCCCCCCTCGTCGCGGGACGGCCGGGCGCGACCGTCAGTCACCGCTCAGACGGCGCGCCACCTGGCCTCGCACCATGAGTAGACGCCGAACATCATCAGGCCGATCGCCACGACGACGAGCAGCCACGGGCCGAGCGGCGTGTGCGCGAGCGCCCGCAGCGCGGAGTCGATGCCCTTGGCCTGCCGCGGGCTGGCGTCCTTGGCCGCGATGACGAGGAAGACGCCGATGGTGGCGAACACGGCGCCGCGCGCGATCCCGCCTGCCTGGCCGAGGCGAGTGACGACCTTCCGCGTCCGCGGCGAGGCGGAGCCCATCCGCAGGTGCTTGAGGAACTTGAGCTTGTACGCGCGGTAGATGACGTAGAGCCCCGCGATCACGATGACGACGCCCGCGAGCGCGACGATCACCTGGCCGCCCTGGTGCTTCATGGCCGCGGCGGTCAGGTCCTGCGACTGGCTGTCGCTCGAGCCCGGCTGGCCGACGCCGAGCGCGTACTCGAGAATTCCGTAGGTAACGAGCGCGTAGAACACGGCGCGGGCCAGGTTCGCCAGCCGCTTGCTCGCCTTGCGGCCGTCCGCGTCGGGGCTGCCCCAGGCGGCTTCCGACAGCCGCCACAGCGTCATGCCGCCGAATCCGATCACCAGCAGCCACAGCATGACCGAGCCGAACCCGGTGTGCGCCACCAGGTGCACGGCGCCCGTGCGGTCGGCCTGCTGATGCGACCCGTTGACGGCGACCTGGACGGCGATGATGCCGATCAGGACGTACATGACGCCCCGTGCGGTGAGGCCGGCCTTGGCCAGCCAGGTCAGCCAACTCCCGGCCCGCCCGCCCCGCCGCAGACGCCCGCCCCGCCCCGGACGCCCGCCCCGGCCGGCCCTGGCCCGCCGGGGCGCCGCTCTGCGGGCCCGGCCAGATCTGTGGAACAGCGTGTTGACAGTCATCGCGACCTCCGGGTTGAGGTGATCTTGTTCGCTGGGACTTCCACGGTCAGTCACCCGCCTGCGGGCGGTAGACCAGCAGCTTCTTCGGCCGCTTGACGAGGCTGATCGCCTGCTTCGTCTCGGTCGCCTCGCCGTCCAGGCACAACGGCACCGAATCGGCCGTGGGCGACGCGATGCGGAGCGAGGTGGCCGACCAGGTCCGGTAGACGCGGCACCGGCCGAGCGTGCCGAGCAGGACCGCGGCGATGAGCCGCGTCCTGGCCAGCGGCTGCGAGCCGTCGACCACGCGGATGTCGAGGGTCCCGTCGGCGAGGTCGGGACGGTAGGCGGGCGCGGCACCGGACGGCTCGTACCGGCAGTTGCCGGCGAAAAGCAGCCAGACCCGCCGGCGGCGGCCGTTCACCACGAGCTCGACTGGCCTGCCCGTGCGCAGCACGCCGGCGAGCGCCACCAGCATGGCGGGCCACTTGCCCATGGCCGGCTCGAGCCTTTCCCTCGCCTTCACCAGGTCGACGTAGACGCCGGTGCTCGCGGTGTTCAGGAACGCCGCGCCGTCCGCGGTGGCCACGTCCACCAGCACGCTGTCACCGTCGCGCAGCGCGTCGAGCGCGTCATCCACCGAGCCGACGCCGAGGTCGGCGGCGAAATGATTGAAGGTGCCCGCCGGTACCACAAGCAGCGGCAGCCCGGCGTCGGCCGCGATCCCGGCGGCGAGCCTGATGGACCCGTCGCCGCCCGCGACGCCCAGGATCCGCGCTCGCGCCGCCGCCTTGCTGAACATGCTCTCCAGGTCGTCATCCGCGTCGGCCAGGACGATCTCGGCCTCAGGCAGCCTGGCATCGAGCGAGGCGGCGAGCTCGGCGGACGCGGTGCCCGCGCTTGCGTTGACGATGAGGACGAGGCCGGACCCGTCCGGCGACGCCGGCGCGCCGTGCCGCGGGCGCGCCGCCGCTGCGGGCTCGGCCGGGCGGAGCGGCCACCAGCGCAGCGTCGCCAGCCCCGCGGCGGTGCCGAGCGCGAAGCCGGCCAGCACGTCCGTCGGGTAGTGCACGCGGGCGATCACGCGTGACGCGCCGACGGCGGCCGCCAGGGCGCCGACGGGTACGGCGAGGGCCGGCACCTCAAGCGCGACGCCGGTCGCGAACGCGGCGGCGGCCGCGGCATGGCCCGAGGGGAAGGACGTGGTCTGCGGCATCCTGCGGGCGGAACTGCAGCGGGAAGTCGGGGCGCGTCCGGCCGACCAGCCGCTTGGCGAGCAGGTTGGCGGACGCGCTGGCGATGGCCATGCCCGCCAGGCCGCGCAGCGCCGCCCTGCGAGTCCACTTGTCCCGCCGCGATCCGAGGCCGGCCGCCACGGCGATCCACAACGCCCCGTGGTCGGCGGCGCGGCCCAGGCCGAGCATCGCGCGGCCGAGCGCTTGCCCGTCGCCGGCCGTCACCCGCCGCAGCAGCCGCTGGTCTGCCGCCGCGAGCCGCTTGCGTATCGTCACCCGGACGCTCCCTTGGTCGGAGGGAACTGCCGCGGTTACCGGTCGCGGCGAGCGCTCTTTAAGTACCGTGCGCCGCGCGATTTACTCATAATCGCTCCGCCCGGGCTTATCTCACTAAGTGGTGGATCTTCGAGCCGCTGCTGGCCGTGAGCGGGGTCAGCTGTTGAGGTACCTGACGACCGCCATGACCCGGCGATGGCGCTGCTCGTCGTCGGCTGGCAGGTCGAGCTTCATGAAGATGCTGGCGACGTGCTTCTCGACCGCACCCGTGGTGACCACGAGCGCCTCGGCGATGCCGGCGTTGGACCGCCCTTCCGCCATCAGGCCGAGTACCTCGCGCTCCTTGGGGGTGAGCCGGGCCAGCGGGTCGGCGTTCCTGCTGCGGGCAAGCAGCTGACGCACGACTTCCGGGTCAAGGGCGGTTCCGCCCGCGGCGACGCGACGGGCCGCCTCGATGAACTCGTCGATGTCCGCAACGCGGTCCTTGAGCAGGTAGCCGACGGCCCGGGTGTCGCCGGAGAGCAGTTCGGTGGCGTACCGCTCCTCAACGAACTGGGACAGGACGAGCAGGGCCACCTCCGGCCAGCGGCGGCGGATCTCGATCGCCGCGCGCAGCCCCTCGTCCCGGTACTCAGGCGGCATCCGCACGTCGATGATGGCCAGCTCCGGCCGCAGTTCCCCGACGGCCGCGAGCAGCGCCGCGGCGTCTCCCACGCCCGCGGCGACCTCGATGCCGCCCTCGTCGAGCAGCCGGGTGATGCCCTCGCGCAGCAGCACGCTGTCGTCCGCGATCACGGCGCGCACGGGATCACCGCCTCGATCCTGGTCGGGCCCCCGGCGGGGCTGCTCAGGTCGAAGGTACCGTCAAGCGAGGCAACCCGGTCCGCCAGGCCCGCGAGCCCGCCGCCGGGATCGAGGTGGGCGCCGCCGCGCCCGTCGTCCTCGACGGTGACCCGCAGCGCGTCGCCGGCGTAGCTTATGCTCACCGCGGCCTGGCCGGCCGCCGAATGCTTGGAGATGTTGGTGACCGCCTCGGCCACCACGTAGTAGGCCGTCGTCTCGGCGGCCTGCGGCGGACGGCCAGGCAGGCTGACGTTCACCGAGACCGGGACGGAGCAGCTGGCGACGAGCGCGGACAGCGCGGCGTCCAGCCCCCGTTCGTCGAGCACCGACGGGTGAATGCCGCGGACCAGGTTACGCAGGTCCCCGGCGGCCCGCTTGGCCTCCTCGTGCGCGCGGTCGATGATGGACTGGGCCGCGCCGGGATCGGACCGTAGCCGGGCCCGGGCCAGGCCGAGGTCGAGTGCGAGGTTCACCAGCTGCGGCTGGAGCCCGTCATGCAGGTCACGTTCGATCCGCCTCCGTTCTGCTTCCGCTGAGGCGACCGCGAGCGAGCGGGCCGTGCTCAGCCGGGCAACCTCGGTGGACAACTGGCTGGCCCGGCTGGCGCCGAGCAGCCACCGGCCGAGCGCGGCCTCGGCGAGCGGGACGGCACGGACCACCGCCGGCCAGGCGAGCAGCCCGGCCACCCCGGTCAGCACCAGCGCGTTCACTTCGTCTGGCGTCAGGCTGACCGGGCCGAGCGCCCAGCCGATCAGGTATACCGGGCGGGGCGGCTGGGCGGCGAGCACGAAGCAGATGATGGCCGCCCACCACCACGCGACCGCGCAGAAGGCGAGCGCGCCGGCCATGAGCAGCCGCAGCGGCTGGTACCACACCAGCCGCCACAGCCAGCGAGACCGCGTCCATGCCTGCCAGCGGGCGTGGACGCCCGCACCAGGCTCGGCCCTGGGCAACTCCGGCGGCTCGATCTCGGCCCCCGAGAGCCACCGGATCCGCCGGCGGTCCACCCGGGCCAGCTGCACCGCGAACCACAGGGCACCGGCCCGGACCATGGTGCCAAGGCCGATGATCCAGGCGGTGGCGATCGTGAGCAGCATCATCAAGTGCGAGGGCATAGGAGAAGATCCCGCCGACCACGAGGGAGATCACCAGGTTGGCGGTCGCCCGCCAGGTGCCAGCGGACATCCAGTCGCGGGCCACCCGCAGGACAGCCGACGCCACCGCGCGCCCGGCGGCGCGCGCCGCCGGCGCGTCACGCGCGCTCGCGGCGGGCTGGTCCTCGGCAGGGAAATCGCCCACCAGGCAAGAGTACGCAGCCCTGCCGTGCGGGGAGTAGGGCTGGCCGGTGTCTTGGCGGTAGGGCGTGCCCCACTACGGCTCCTGGCCCGGCCCCGGCCGTGGGCAGGCGTTGCCTCGGGACCTGCGGAACCGCCGTCCTTCGCTACTCAAGCTTGCTGAATCAACATAGAAATGTCCCTACTATTGCTGTTTCGGCAAGAAAGCTTATGATCGTGGCGTTGCCGTAAGGCTTCGGCTGCTTCCTTGCTGCCTACGAACGGAGAGCGACATGACGGCGGATCAGGACCTGAGCGAGGCGGTTGCCGCGCCGGGAGACGCGCGGCTGTTCATCGCCGGCGAGTACGTCGCCTCCCCGGGTGAGCGGTTCGAGGTCGTCTCGCCGGTGACCGGGGCGGTCATCGGGACCGTTCCCGTGCCCGGCGCGGCCGAGGTCGACGCGGCGGTCGCCGCCGCGCGCGCCGCGCAGCGCGCGTGGGCGCGGGTGAACGTGTGGGAGCGCGCGAAGGTCTGCCACGCGATCGGCGACGGGATCACCGCCAGGCGCGAGGCGCTGGCCCGGCTGCAGACCCTGGAGCAGGGCAAGCCGCTCGCCGAGTCGCTCGCCGACATCGACGAGGCCGCCACCCTCTTCCACCTGCACGCCGAGGACGCGGTGCGGCTGACCGGGGAAACGATCTCCTCGACCGACTCCGCCAAGCGGATGTGGACCTTCTACAAGCCGGTGGGCACCTGGGCGATCATCACGCCGTGGAACTTCCCGCTGCTGATGTTCGCCGAGTTCGTCGCGCCCGGCCTGGCCACCGGCAACGCGCACGTGGTCAAGCCGCCCGCGCACACCGCGTTCACGGTGCTCGCCGCCATGGAGATCCTCCAGGCGGCGGGGGTGCCGGCCGGCCTGGTCAGCGTCCTGCCGGGCGAGGGCCGGGTCGGGCAGTTGCTGGTCGAGCACCCGGGCACCGACGCGATCGGGTTCATCGGCTCCTCCGCCACGGGAGCGAAGATCCAGGCGAGTGCCGGGCTCAAGCGCTCGCTGATGGAGTGCTCTGGCAACGGGCCGCTTGTCGTGCTCGACGACGCGGACCTGGAGGCCGCCGCGCGGGCCGCGGTCTACGGCGCTTACCTGTGCTCCGGGCAGGTGTGCTGCGCCACCGAGCGGGTGCTCGTTCACCAGTCCGTCCACGGCGCCTTCGTCGAGGCCGTGCTCGCCGAGGCGGACGCGGTGGTGCGGCTCGGCGACCCGTTCGACGCCAAGACCAACCTCGGGCCGCTCAATAACCAGGGCGTGGCCGCGAAGATGGACGCGCACCTCGCCGACGCCCGTGAGCGCGGGGCCCGGGTGCTGCGCGGCGGACGGCGCGCCGAGGGCTACCCCACCGACCTGTACTACGAGTTCACCGTCGTGGACGACGTGCCGGCGATGAGCCTGCTGTCGAACTTCGAGTCCTTCGGTCCCGTGGTCCCGGTCATCACCGGCCGCAGTGACGACGAGCTGCTGGAGATCGCGAACGCCGACGCGCTCGGCCTGCAGGGCGCGGTGTTCACGAACAACCTCGCGCGCGCCTACCGGTTCGTGGAGGAGCTGGCCACCGGACAGGTCGTGGTTAACGACAGCACCTGCTGGTGGGACATCAACATGCCGTTCGGCGGGGCGGGCGGCCGCAACACCGGCTGGGGCAGGATCGGCGGCAAGCACACCCTGCTTGGCATGACCGACCTGCGCACTGGTGCCATCTCCCTGTGACGAGGAGATCATGCAGCCCACAGGGTTCGACGCCGTCGACCTGAAGATCATCGCGATTCTCCAGGCCGACGGCCGGCGCTCCTACAGCGCGATAGCCGAGGAGCTCGACCTGCCCGCGTCCTCGGTGCGCTACCGCGTCCAGCGGCTGACCGACTCCGGCTTCCTGCAGATCGTCGGCATCGCCGACCCGCTGGCCATCGGCTTCGAGCACCTCGCCATGATCGGCATCCGCACCCGGCCCGCCACCGCCCGCGCGGTGTGCGGCGCGCTGAAGGAGCTGCCGGAGACCAGCTACGTCATCATGACCGCCGGCCACTACGACGTGATGGCGGAAGTCATCTGCCGCGACGTGCACCACTTCAGCGAGCTGATGGCCGAGCGCCTGCAGACGATCCCTGGCATCGTTTCCACCGACTCGTTCTTCGCCCTCGAGGTGCACAAGCTCGCCTACGGCTGGGGGGTCGGCAACGTCGAACCCGCCTTCCCCGGGCGCCGCCCGGCCGGCGTTCAGGCGGCGGGTGAACCAGGCACGGAGCGTCAGGCGGCCGCGGACAGCCGGTGACCGCCTCCTGGCTACTCCGCTAGCTGGTCCAGCCCGCTGCCCGGCAGCGGTGCGGGGATCTCCGCCGAGTCGGTGATCCGCAGCTTGCGGCGGGCCCGCTGGTAGAAGGTGGTCTGCCCGAGCCGCACCACGCGGGCGCCGCCGGGCCGTGCCCGCAGGTCAATGCGCTGGCCCGCGTCGGCGTAGCAGGAGACCCGCCCGTCCACCTCGATAGCCAGCGTCCCGCTTGACGGCAGCAGTTCAAGCGTGACCGTGTCGGTGACCGACAGCACCACGCCGCGGTTGTAGGCCGAGTGCGGAGCGGCTGGCGTGATCAGCAGCGCCTCGACCGACGGGCTCATGATCGGGCCGCCCGCCGAGAAGCTGTAGGCGGTGGACCCGGCGGGCGTGGCCGCGATCACCGCGTCGGCCGCGTAGCTGACGAACGGCTGCCCGCCGACCCGGACCGCCACGACGGCGCTGCCCTGCCCGGGGACGCGCACCGCGGCCACGTCGTTGAAGGCGGTGACCACCATCGAGCCGATCGTCGCGTCGATGGCCAGCCGCGGCTCGACGGTGAAGTCCTGCCTGTCGATGGCCGACAGCGCCGCGGGCAGCTCAGGCACGTCGACCTCGGCGAGGAAACCGAGCTTGCCGAGGTTGACCCCGAGCACCGGGGCCCGCTGCCCGTCGGCCAGCCGCATCGCCCGCAGCATCGTCCCGTCACCGCCAAGGCTGACCACCAGGTCGCTCCGCTGACCGAGTTCGCTGGCCGAGACCGCGGTCGCCGCGCAGTTCAGCCGCTTGATCTCGTCCCCGATCCCCAGGACCTGCGTCCCGTTCCCGGCCGCCCAGCCAAGCACCGCCTCAACCGCCTCGGCCGAATCACGCTGCGGATGCAAGACAAGCCCGATCGTATGCACGTCGAAAGCCTATCGACCCCGGCCCGCCCTCACCGCAGGCCTGGCCAGGCGACTGCAGGCGGCCGGCCTGCTCAACCCCGCGGGCAGGCAGCACCTGCGCCCGCGCCGACGGCTCGACGGACTGTTGCTCCGAGGACAGGTCGGTGTGGGCCGCCGTCCAGCACCGTCGTCGACTGGCGGCCGGGAGGCCTCGATGCCCATGGCAGGACTTTAGCGATTTTTGTAGCGAAACGCTATTAATTGATACATAGAGTAAATCAATTGCAGGACTAGGCGGCGATCAATAGGCGGGCGCGGAGCGAAGGCGAGGGGCCCCCGGGCCCCGATGCAGACTCCGCCCGCGAGACTTATACCGCGATTTGGGCAAAATGACACTCTAAAACTCGGTATATGTTCCCGGCCGCCTAGCCGATGACGGTCAGTGGCCCCTCCGGGGACGTGGGAACCTCGAAATGATCGAAGTAAGCAGCCGCGAGCTCCGTGCTGATCGCGAAGTCGTCGCCGTCCCGCGCCGCCCGCGCATCGATGCGCAAGAGCACCGTGGCCCGGTCCGTCGCCAGGTACACCGTCTCCGGAACCACGCCCAACGGCCTCAGCAACTTCCGGTAATCGTCCCGCATGCGACGCGACCAGAACGAGAAGTCGAGGACCACATCGGCTCCAGCGCGCACGAGGTCGACCAGGCGTGCGCGCAGCACCTGCTCGATGTCGCGGTGCACGTCCTCCGGTAGCGGCATGGCGGTGATGCCGCGAGACCACGCCTCCTGATCGAACGACAGGCGGGTCATTCCCTGCCGTTCGTACTGCCGAGCGACCGTGGACTTCCCAGATCCGGCTGGACCGCACATGAAGATCACCCGCCCCACGGCTGCCACTCTAGGCGACGCGGCTGGGATCGCCTTCTACGGCGGGTCGCGGAAGTCGACGTACCGCCCGCCGAGGGGGACCTGCTCGCCGGGCTGACGCCGGGACCCGCTACGTTCCGAATGACGAACACCGCTGCACCCAGCCAGACAGGAACATCTCCTCATGCGACTCATGCGCCTCGGGCAACCCGGCTCGGAAATACCCGCCGTGCTCACGGCGGAAGGCACTCATCTTGACCTGCGCCCGGTCACCGGCGACATCGACGGGGCCTTCCTCGCCGGCCCCGGGCTTGACCGGGCCCGCGCGGCCGTCGCGGCCGGGACGCTGCCCGCGCTCGACGCGACCGGGCTGCGGGTGGGCCCGCCGGTGGCCCGGCCCGGCGCGGTGCTCTGCATCGGCATGAACTACGCCGCGCACGCCGCGGAGACCGGCGCGGCCCCGCCCGAGCACCCCGTCCTGTTCTACAAGGGGCCGAACACCGTCGTCGGGCCCGACGACACCGTGCTCAACCCGCGAGGGGCGAGCAAGCTCGACTGGGAGGTCGAGCTCGCCGTCGTCATCGGCACCCGGGTGCGCTACCTCGAGTCGCCCGAGCGGGCACTGGAGCACGTCGCCGGGTACGCGATCAGCAACGACGTCTCCGAGCGCTATTTCCAGGCAGAGATCTCCGGCGGCCAGTGGTCCAAGGGCAAGAGCTGCGAGACCTTCAACCCGCTCGGCCCCTGGCTGGTCACCGCCGACGAGGTTGGCGACCCGCAGGCGCTCGGCCTGCGGACGTGGGTCAACGGTGACGTGCGGCAGGACTCCACGACCAGGGACATGGTCTTCTCCGTCGCCGAGCTGATCTACCAGCTCAGCCAGGTCACCGTGCTTGAGCCCGGCGACATCCTCAACACCGGCACCCCGCAGGGGGTCGCCTTCGGCGGCCGGTTCCCCTACCTCGTACCCGGTGACACGGTTGAGCTGGAGATCGACCGCCTCGGCCGCCAGCGCCAGCTCATCGCCCAGGCATAGCACGACCGCCGGCATAACCGGCTCGCCTAGCCCAGGATGAGGAGCTTCCCGCCGAGGAGCAGCGCGGCCACCGTGCCCGCCAGCCACAGCAGCCACCAGAACCCGTGGGGCAGGTGGGTGTGCCTGCGCAGGTTGTCCGTGGCGCCGGAGTGGATGCCGTGCGCGATGACGGTCCGCAGACCGGACAGCAGGAGCAGCCAGGCCACGGCGTAGGCGGCGATCACTTCGGTCCTGACGTGCCCGTTGCGGAGGATGACATAGAGCGCCCCGAGCGCGAAGGGCACCGAGAGCAGGCCGAACGACCGGCGGAGCAGGAACAGCACCCCGACGAGGATGACGACGAGCAGCCACAGCACGGCGACGGCGTAGCCGAGCGAGATGAGCCGCGCCGCCCCGAGGCCGAACAGGCTGGGGCCGAGGTAACCGATGAGGAACACGAGCACGACGCGCAGGCCCTCGCCCACGACGCTGGTCCGGCCGCCGGAATGCCGGTCAAGGATGATCTCCGCCACGCTCAGGCCGAGGATGGCCGCGAGCAGGGCATGGGCACCCTCGCGCGTCATCCCGGAGAAATGCGCGGCAGGCAGCCCGAGCAGCGGCACCAGCACCACGACGGCCGCCACCAGGCCGATGAGGATGGACTCCCCGGCCGATAGCGGCAGGTGCGTGGGGTGCACGCGCCGCAGCTTCCCCGTTCTGGCGACTTTGAACAACCACGCAGGTAAACGGACGGAGGTCCCGCGGCGTCATGCCGTTGGCCCCCGTGGCCTGGCATTCCTCGTGTGAAAGTGTGGGAGCGTGGGTTCTGCACTGCTCCGCGCGGCGGCCGGCTGGCTCGGCCGTAGGTCTTCGGTGATCCTGCTCGTGGCGACCGCCGCCGGGCTCGTGGCAGGCGGCGCGGCCTGGCTGGCGGGGGAGCACGCGGTCGCTGACGGGTGCTGGCTGGCGGCGGCTGGGCTTGGCCTCGGCTACGCGCTGTGGTCGGCAGCCGACAGCCTCCGGCGGGGGCGGCTTGGCGTGGACGTGATCGCGCTGCTGGCGCTGGCGGGCGCGGTCGCGGTGCGCGAGCTGCTTGCCGCCGCGGTCATCAGCGTGATGCTCGCCAGCGGCCGCGCCCTCGAGGCCTGGGCGGCGCTGCGCGCGCGGCAGGACCTGAGCGCGCTGCTTGACCGGGCGCCGCGGACGGCCCGCCGGTACCGCGACGGCAGCGTCGAGATCGTGCCGCTCGACACCGTGGCGGTCGGCGACCTGCTGCTCGTGGCCGCGGGTGACGTGGTGCCGGTGGACGGCACGGTGGCCTCGGCCGCCGCCGTCCTCGATGAGTCCGCGCTGACCGGTGAGGCCCAGCCCGCCGAGCATGCCCGCGGGGACGGGGTGCGCAGCGGCACGGTGAACGCGGGCGGCCCCTTCGACCTGCGAGCCGCGGTCACGGCCGCCGAGAGCACGTACGCGGGCATCGTCCGGCTGGTCAGCGAGGCGGAGCAGTCGCAGGCGCCGTTCGTCCGCCTCGCCGACCGGTACGCCATGTGGTTCCTGCCGCTGACGCTCGCCGTCGCCGCCGTCGCATGGGCGCTCGGGGGCGCGGCCCGAGCCGTCGCCGTCCTCGTGGTGGCCACGCCGTGCCCGCTGATCCTGGCGGCACCGGTCGCGCTGGTCTCCGGGCTGTCGGCGGCGGCGCGGCGCGGTGTGGTAGTGAAGAACGGCGGCGTGCTTGAGCGCCTGGCCCACTGCGGCACGCTCATCCTCGACAAGACGGGGACGATCACCGCCGGGCACCCGGAGGTCACCGCCGTGGTCCCCGCCCGCCCCGGTGACCTGGCCGAAGACGAGGTGCTTGCCCTGGCGGCGTCGCTTGACCAGGTGTCCGGGCACGTGCTCGCCGCGGCGATCGTCCGGGCCGGGGCCAAGCGCGGATGCCGGCTGACCCCGCCGTCCGGTGTCACCGAGGTGCCCGGGCAAGGCATCGCGGGCATGGTCGGGGATCATGAGGTCAGGCTCGGGCGGGCGGGCTGGGCAGGCGCCGCGGAATCCGATTCCTGGGTCCGGGCCGCGCGCCGCCGGTCCCGGCTGGACGGCGCGCTTACCGTCTTCGCCGCCGTCGATGGCCGTGCGGCGGGCGTGCTGCTGCTTGAGGACCGGATCCGCCCCGATGCCCGGCAGACGCTGCGGGCGGTGCGGCGGGGCGGCGTCGGCAAGGTGGTGCTCGCCACCGGCGACCGGGCCGAGGCTGCCGAGGCCGTGGGCGCCCTGGCCGGCGTGGACGAGGTGATCGCCGAGCTGACCCCGGCCGACAAGCTTGACGTGGTGCGCAGCGAGCAGCAGCGGTGCCCAGTGATGATGGTCGGCGACGGGATCAACGACGCGCCGGCGCTGGCGCTTGCGGATGTCGGGATCGCGATGGGCGCCCGCGGTGCCACCGCGTCCGCCGAGGCAGCGGACGCCGTGCTCACCGTCGATGAGCTGGCCCGGCTCGGCGAGGTGGCGGCGATTGCCCGGCGCACCCGGCGGATCGCCCTGCAGAGCACGCTCGCGGGCATGGGCATGTCCCTGGCGGCGATGGCCGCGGCGGCCGGCGGGCTGCTGCCCGCGGTGTGGGGCGCCCTGCTGCAGGAGGCCATCGACGTCGCGGTGATACTCAACGCGCTGCGGGCACTGGCCCCGGTACCGCCGCAGGTGCGGCTGACCCAGGCGGACACCGACCTGACCCAGCGGTTCCGCGCCGAGCACCAGGCGATCCGCGCGGACACTGAGCAGCTCAGGGCGGCCGCGCGGGCGCTCGGCGAGCCCGATGCGATGGCCCGGGTCCGGCACGTGCACAAGCTGCTTACCCGCGAGGTGTGGCCACATGAGCATGCCGAGGAGTCAAGCCTGTACCCGGCGCTGAACCGGGTGCTCGGCGGCACCGACCCGACCGCCCCGATGAGCCGGGGGCACGCCGAGATCGCCGTCCAGATCGCCCGGCTCGGCGGGCTCATCGACGATATCGGCGACCGGGAACCGGACGAGGCTGACCTCGCCGACCTGCGTGACGTCCTGTACGGACTGCACGCCGTCCTGCGCCTGCACACGGTGCAGGAGGACGAGACTTACCTGTCACTCGGCGAAACGGCCGCACCACGCTAGCGCGTGGGCGGGTCCGGCTAGCGGCTCGCGCTGTCCTTCTTCTTGGCGGGCGGCCGGCCACCGCGCCGATGGCCGGGGCCAGGGTCAGCCACAGGGCGATGGTGACCACCATGGAGGTGAGGTAGCCGAAGGGGCGCACGCCCACGTCGGTGCTGACGGCGCCGGCGAACAGCATCAGCAGCCAGGCGCTGACGAAGAACGCCGGACCCGCCGCGATCAGCTTGAAGAATGAATCCATGGCCGGCCTCCGGTCTCGAGTTCTGGGTGCGGCCCGGCTGGCGGCTGCGGCCCGGCGGGGACAAGGGGAGCAGGCGGGGTGGCCGGCGGCCGCGGCCCGGCGCCGCCGGCGGTGAACCTGGAGAGCCACCGGGGCAGGTACCAGTTGCGGTCACCGAGCAGCGCCATCACCGACGGCAGCAGCACGGCGCGGATCACGGTCGCGTCGACGAGTACCGAGACCGCCAGGCCGACGGCGAGCTGCTTGAACTGCTGCACGCTCAGCGTGCCGAACACCGAGAACACGGCCACCATGATGATCGCGGCGCTGGTCACCACGCCGGCGGTGGACCGGATACCGTACGCGACCGCCTCCCGGGTGGGCAGCCCGCGTTCGTGCCCCTCCCTGATCCGGGACACGACGAACACGTTGTAGTCCATGGACAGCCCGAACAGCACGACGAAGACGAACAGCGGAATCCACGACTCGATCGCGCCCGGTGCCTCGGTGCCGACCAGCCCCGCGCCCCAGCCGTGCACGAAGACCGCGCTGAGCGCGCCGTACGCGGCGCCCACCGAGAGCAGGTTGAGCGCCATCGAGGTCGCGGCGATCGTCAGCGAGCCGAACGAGATCAGCATCAGCACGAAGGTGATGCTCATCACGAACAGGATGACCGGCACGATACTGCGTGCCATCTGGTTATTCCAGTCGGTGCGCGCCGCCAGGTCCCCGCCCACCAGGGCGGTGCCGCCCGGGATCTTGCCCACGGTGGCGGGCACGATCGTGTCGTGCAGCGTTGTCAGGGCCTGCCGTGAGGTGGCGTCGTTACCGGACCCGGCGAGCGGGACGGAGATCTCGGCCAGGTTGGCCGCAGGGTACAACGTGACGTGCGCCGGCTGGCTGAGCGCGCTGCTGGGGTAATCGGTGAGTGCCGCGATCTGGTGCTTGGCGACCGCGGAGTTGATGTCCGGTGCCTTCACCACCACCACCGCCGGGGTGGGACCGCCGGGGAACGCCGCCATGATGTGGTCGTACCGCTGCACGATCGGACTGCTTGACGGCAGCATCTGCTGCACGCTCAGGAACTCCGTGCGCATGCTGAGGGCGGGAGCGGCCAGGCCGAGCAGCAGGCCCGTCGCGAGGACCGCGGACCAGGCCGGGTGGGACAGGACCCGGTTGAGCACCGCGGTCCAGAACCGGCCGCCGCCGGGGGTACGACCGACCTTGCCGAGGAACGGGATCCGGCCGAACTCAACCTTGTCGCCGAGCAGCGAGAGCAGCGCGGGCAGCACGGTCACCGAGCCCACCACCGCGATGAGCACCACGGAGATGGTCGCGATCGCGAAGCCGTCGAAGATCTGCACGCCGGCCAGGAACATGCCGGCCATGGCCACCATGACGGTAAGGCCGGAGACCAGCACCGAGCGCCCCGAGGTGGCGGCGGCGGTACGCAGCGCGGCCTCCTTGCTCGTGCCCTTGCGTCGCTCCTCACGTTCCCGGCGCAGGTAGAACAGGCAGTAGTCAACGCCGACCGCCATGCCCATCAGCATCATGACCGAGCTGGCCGAGGTGTCCATGTGCACCGCGTGGCTGACCAGCGCGAGTATCCCGTTGGCGGCGAGGAACGCGGTCAGCGCCAGCGCGACCGGCACCAGCGCGGCGAGCAGCGCGCCGAAGACGACGAGCAGGATGCCCAGGGCAAGCGGAATGACGGTCCACTCGGCCCGCTGGAAGTCACGGAAGATCGTGTCGTTGAACCACTTCGAGACGCTGGCCCCGCCGACCTCCTCGATCGTGACGTTCCTGTGCTCGGCCTGGACCCGCGTGACCGCGTCCTCGACCGGCTGCACCCGGTCGGCGGCCGTGTCCGGGTCGCCCTTCATCGAGAACTGGAGCAGCACCTGCTGGCCGCTCGGCGAAGTGACGGGCGCCCGGACGTCGTTCACCTGGCCAGTCGCCCGCACGGCGGTCAGGACGGCGTTGGCCGCCGACAGCAGCGTCGCCGTGTCCGCCGGCGACGAGCCGGAGTGGGAGACCATCACATTCTCGGTGGCGGGGTCCTTGATGCCCGCGTTCACCAGCGTCCAGGTGGCCCGACCGGACTCACCGACGCCGTACTCGGCCTGGGTCATGGTGACCTGGCCGACCGCGCTGCCGATAAGCACGGTCGCGATGACGAGCGCCAGCCAGGCGCCCACCGCGGCCAGCCGGTGCCGCGCGCTCCACCCGCCGAGCGTGGCGGCGAGGTTAGGCAGGCCGGCCATCACGCACCGCCCGCTTCGCTGCTGCCGGGTTCATGCTCGCCCATGTCGAGCCGGAAGGGCGGGTACTTGTCGGTCATCAGGCCGGCATAGGCGACCACCCGGAGCACCCAGCGGTTCAGGCCGAGTACCAGGTCGAAGAGCGACCGGGGGTACCTGCCGGTGAACAGCAGGATCACCGCGCTGACGAGCACAAGCAGGCTGATGAGCCCGGGCCAGGAACCACCGGAGGTGTTGACCCAGTGCGCGGCGCCGACCTCGTTGTGCGTCGATCCCCATGATGCGCCGCCGACGAAGATCGCCACGATGACGTAGTGGGGCAGCGCGAGCAGCCACCACTTGACCAGCGCCAGCCCCCGGGACAGCCGCCCTGGGTAGGCGACGTCGAAGTGCGCCGGGTAGTCCGGGTCGTCGGCCAGCGTGAACGGCGGGTACCGGTCGGTGCCGAACGCGCCGATCGCGTAGTACTGCACCCGCCAGGTCCAGCGCAGGACGCCCACGTTGAAGTCGAAGATGCCTTTCGGGTAGCGCCCGGTGAACAGGATCGCCACGAACGCGACCACGCTGAGCACGGCGAACGCCGCCCACAGGAAGAACAAGACGATGACATGCGGGATGACGAGGAGCCACTTGACCAGCCAGAGCCACCTGGATAGCGGCTGGTCCATGTGCGCTTCCATGCGCGCCGGATAGGCCGGATAGGTCATTGCGCTCATCAGCGCTCACCCCCGAGACGGGCATGCTGTTCACCCCAGCTTGCGGCCGGCGGGCGGAACTGCGGTACGGGCGTAAGACCCGGTCTCGCCGGGCGTTTAGTCATGTATTCGGTAGCCGGGCTGGCGTGGCTGGTAACCAGGCTGAGTGACGTGCGCCCGTAACGTGACCCCAAGCCCATGTCGCAACGCGGCGAAATTGCCCATTGACCAATTTTTCTGGCCATTGTTAAATTCAGCGAGAAGCGTCTCATCTGGGACAGTCACACCGGCGTGACCGCAGTCCCTGGCATCAGTCCGGGCGGCGGCATGCCCGAACTGAAAGGCGACGCTTATGCGAACTCCGTGGTCATCATGGGCTTCTTCGGTAAAATCCAGGCGAAAGCCGCCGCCAGCGGGCTGGCGAAGGTGGCGGCTATTCGTCATCCCAGCGATGGGCCTTGTTGTCGTCGCGCAGCTCACCGTCAGCAGCTCAGCCGGCGCAACCCCGGCCACCGCCACGGGCAGTGCCCTGACGGCGGCGACCGGAGCGGTCACGCCGAACTCGGTCAATGAACTCGACTGCAACGGCTGGAGCGCCAAGTACACCAGCGTCCGGCGACTCGCCGGCGACCTGTGCACCGACCCGATCCAGGTCACCAACGGCAAGGCCGGCCGGTTCATCGACAACGGCTGGTATGTCGGCCACGACGAGCCGAGCACGAAATTCATCTCCAGCCAGCCGGGCTCCGGCAACACGATGAGCTACGTGATGAAGATGTCTAAGGACCCCGCCGCGGCGCCCACCGCGAGCGGCAGCGTAGTCGACTACGCCCAGCTGTCCGTCGCGCCCTGGTTCGGGCTGCCCCTCTGTGACTCGAAGTCCTATCCGCAGAACCCGTGCGCGCCCGACAGCGACACCAACGGCGGGCAGATCGATAACCCCAACGCGGCAGGCTCGGCGTTCATGGAATTGCAGTTCTACCCGCCGGGCTACACCCCGTTCGTCGACAACACGAGTTGCAGCACGACGAAGTGGTGCGCCGCGCTGACCATCGACAGCCTGGAGTGCACCTTCGGCTTCGCCACCTGCAACCCCAACTGCATAGAGCCGGTCAACTTCGCCTACCTGCAGACCAACGGCGTTCCCGCCGGGCCGCCAAGCCCGCAGCTGTCCAACGTGAATACGCTCACGCCCAATGCGAACACGCTGATGATCAACCCCGGTGACGTCGTGGCGGTCTCCATCTCCGACCCGCCGCAAGGGTTCACCACAAGAGTCAGCGACTTGACCACTCATCGGACCGGGTTCATGACCGCCAGCGCCGCGAACGGCTTCATGAACACGAACATCGCCGACTGCTCGGGCACTCCGAACAGCTTCCACGCGGAATACAGCACCGCCAAGCAGCAGAACCAGGTGCCGTGGGCCGCGCTTGAGGGCGGCGTGCTGATGCAGCAGGAGATCGGCCATGGCGAGGTCTGCAACTCGGTGACGAACCAGGACCCGTTCAGCGCCAGCTTCACCGGCGGCCAGTCCTACAGCGACCCGAACGTCTATGACACCTGCCTAGGCGGGTCGGAAGGTGCGAAGGCAACCGGTGAGGGCCCGTGCGACCCGTCCACCGGCATCTGCCAGAACGCGACGACTCAGGGTCCGACCGGCCCGGTGGCCTGCCCGAACAATGACGCGGGCAGCGGCGGGCTCTGCGAGTACGCCGACGGCTCCTGCTTCCAGCAGGGGACGCGAACCGTGGTCATCAACGGCGTGCCGACCACGGCGTCCGCGCGGAGCAACGAGTGCTTCAACAACCGCTACCAGAACGGTGACCTGGACTTCGAGGGCCAGTCATACCAGGCGGACTGGCCGAACGGCAGCCCGAACCTCCCGACGACATTCCAGTACGCCGGGCCGTTTACCGTCGGCGGTCATACGTACCCGCAGGTCCAGTACGAGACCGACGTCGGCGGGTCGTCCAACCTCTGCGACCCCGCGACGGGCGCGGGCTGCACCGTCCCGCCGATCAGCGCGAAGTTCTACCCGTTCTGGTCACTCGGCCCGCTGGCCAGCCTCGGCGGCCACGCGGTCGGCTGCGTGTGGAACTTCGGCAACGACCAGCCAAGGACCGTCACGGACTTCGGCAAGGACGCCCAGTACGGGACGCCTGACGTCGCCCGCTACGGCGGCACGATCATCAGTGCGGCGCTCCCCAACCCGGAGTTCGCTGGCTCCTGCAAGATCTAGCTGCCGAATAGCTAGCGCTTGGGCGCCCCGTCAGCGGGACGGGGCGCCCAAGCCGCCACGGTGCGCTTCGCGACGTCCTTGCCGCCGCCGGCTGGCCAGGTCGCCGACGCCTGACTGGGTCAGTCCCGCGCGGTGAGCACCAGGACGCCGCGCGGCCCGAGCACCGCGGACGGCCCGACGACGTCCGAG
Source organism: uncultured Actinomycetota bacterium (assembly GCA_963811335.1). GTDB lineage: Bacteria > Actinomycetota > Actinomycetes > Streptosporangiales > Streptosporangiaceae > Trebonia. Next base: position 149,724 of record CAWERB010000026.1, read on the forward strand.
GTGAGCAGGTCCCGGCTCGTGCGGCCGAGGTCTAGCTCGACCGCCTGGTCCAGGTGGCTGATCACGAACAGGTAGTCGCCGCGCCTGGCCACCTCCACCCCCGGCGGAATGTCGGTCCTGAACTCGATGCCCGCCCGGCCGCAGGCCTGGGCCATCAGGTCGCGCAGGGTCGTACGGTCCGGCAGCGTGCCGAGGTAGAACGCCTCGCCGCTGCCGTAGGAATGCCTCGTCACGGCCGCCTGGCCGGCCAGGTGACCGTCCGCGTAGCGGGAGAGCGGCTCCGCGCCGCGCAGGCCGATGACGTCCTGCCACACGCGGCCTGCGCGCGGCGGCGCCGTCCGCGCCAGAGACGCCGTCGAGCCGGACCGCGGTACCAGGAGGCAGCGGCGCGAACTCCTCCACCCGCAGCCCGAGCAGCTCACGCCAGGGCGCCGGGTACCCGCCGAGCCTGATGCGCTCGCGGGTGTCCACGATGCCGGAGAAGAAACTGACGAGCACCGTGCCGCCGTCGAACGCGAACCGGCGCACGTTCTCCGCCCCCGCGTCGCTGACCAGGTAAAGCGCCGGCACGAGAACCAGCCGGTACCCGGACAGGGAACTCTCCGGATGCACGAAGTCAACGGTCACCCCGGCCTCGAACAGCGGCCGGTAGCACGCGCGGAGCAGCTCCACCAGGCGCAGCCCGCTCGGGTGCGAGTCCGCCTCGAGGGCCCACCAGCTCTCCCAGTCGAGCAGCAGGGCCGCCTCGGCGCGCACCGGGCGGCCCGGCCACCGGCGCGAGCCGGCCCAGGTCCGCGCCGAGCCCCGCGACCTCGCGCCAGGTCCGGCTGTCGGTCCCGGCGTGCGGCAGCATCCCGCTGTGGAACTTCTCCGCGCCGGCGGCGGCGGCGCGCCACTGGAACGACAGGACCGCGTCGCTGCCGCGCGCCACCGCCTGGAGGCTGAGCGCGCGGTACTGCCCGGGTGCCTTGGGGACGTTGACCGGCCGCCAGTTGACGGCGCTCGGCGCCTGCTCCATCAGCACCCACGGCCGCCCGGGCGAACCAGCCAGCCGGGCCACCGAGCGGGTCAGGTCGCAGGTCATCGCGGACAGCAGGTAGGACTCGGGATCGGCCGGATCTGGGTAACTGTCCACCGAGACGACGTCCAGGTCGGCCGCCCAGCTGAACTGGTCAAGCGGACGGAAGAAGCCCATGAAGTTCGTCGTAACGGGGGCGTGCTGCGCCTGTGCCGCGATGGCATCCCGCTCGGCGCGGTAGCAGGCGAGCAGCTCAGCGGAGCTGAACCGGGCGAAGTCGAGCTGCTGTGCCGGGTTCCCGTGGGTGGGCGCGGTGCGCGGCGGCTGCACCTGGTCCCAGCTCGTGTAGTCCTGGCTCCACACCGCCCCGCCCCAGGCCTCGTTCAGCGCGCCGAGCTCGCCGTAGCGTGCACGGAGCCAGTCACGGAACGCCGCGGCGGACAACTCGCAGTAGCAGGCGGGCACGTGGCAGCCGTACTCGTTGCTGACGTGCCACAGCTCGACGGCCGGATGGCCGGCGTAGCGCCGCGCCATCCGGCCCGCGAGGTCCACGGCGGCGGCACGGAACGCCGGCGCGCTCGGGCAGTAGTGCTGCCGCGCGCCGGGCGCGAGCCGCTGGCCGTCGACCGTGACCGGCAGGATCTCGGGATGCGCCGCGACCAGCCAGGGCGGCGGCGACGCGGTGCCCGTGGCCAGGTCGACACCGATCCCCGCCGCGAGCAGCAGCCCGAGTACCCGGTCCAGCCAGCCCGCGTTCAGCTCGCCCGGCGCCGGCTGCAGCCGCGACCAGGAGAAGACCCCGACGGTCACCAGGTTGACGCCCGCCTCGCCCATCAGCCGGACGTCCTGCGCCCAGGTGGACTCGGGCCACTGCTCCGGGTTGTAGTCGCCGCCGTAACGGATGCCTCGGTCCCCGGTCACTCGCACAGCTTGACGCTCCACGCGGCTCGTAGCGGGATGCTGATTTGGGAGCGTTCCCAAATCGCGCTTTCTGCCACGCTAACAGCGATGACGAGGCATGACAATGATCGATTTGGGAGCGGGCACAACTCGGCGTCCACCGGTTAAGATGCCCTGGTGGCCAGCTCCGTTCAGTCAGCGAGGCGCCCGACCATCGAGGACGTCGCGCGCCTCGCCGGCGTGTCGCGCGGTACCGTATCCCGGGTGATCAACGGCGGGCACAGCGTACGCCCCGTCGTGCTCGGCAAGGTGCACGCCGCGATCGACGCGCTCGGCTACTCGGTCAACCAGGCGGCGCGGAACCTGGCGAGCGGGCGTACCGGCTCGGTCGCCTTCGTCATCTCCGACCGCGAGGAGAGCCTGTTCGAGGACCCGAACTTCGGGCAGTTCGCCCGGGTCTTCTCCCGCGAGCTGCGCAAGACCGGACGTCACCTGCTGATCACGACCGCGCAAGACGAGCAGGAGGAGGACTTCCTCGGCGACTACCTGACGCTCGGCCACGTGGACGGCGCCCTGCTCGCGCTGACCCACGAGGAAGAGTCGCTGCTCGGGCGGCTGCTGCCGTACCGGCTGCCGCTTGTGGTGCTCGGCAAGCCGCTCGGCTTCGAGGACGCGTTCTCCTGGGTGGCGATCGACGACGAGAAGGCGGCCTGCACCGCGGTCAGTTACCTGGCCGGCCGGGTCGGCGGCGCCGTCGGGACCGTGACGGGCCCGCTGCACACGAGCAGCGGGCGCGAGCGCCTCGAAGGCTTCAGGCGTGCCCTCGGCGACCGGTTCCGGCCTGAGCTGGTGGTCACCGGGGACTGGTCGCTGAGCAGCGGCCACCGGGGGACGGCACAGCTGCTCGCGCGCGAGCCCGGCCTGCGCGGGCTGTTCGTCGCCTCCGACCTGATGGCGGCGGGCGCCGTCGGCGCGCTGCACGAGGCCGGGCGGCGGGTGCCTGACGACGTGGCGGTGGTCGGGTTCGACAACTCCGCGGCGGCCACCAGGGTCACCCCGGCCCTCACCACCATGCGCAACCCGATCGAGCAGACCGCGCTCGAGGCGCTGCGGATCCTTGACGACCAGATCGCCGGACGGGCACGGCGGCCGGTCCACCTGCTGTTGAGCAGCGAGCTCGTGGAGCGCGGCTCCTGCTGAGGGTAAAGCCCGCGTCGCGAGCCGCATGACGTGGGAGAGTCACCACCGTCCGTTATGGCGACACAGGGAACCAAATCATCAGGAGGCGATCCGTGGCGGAGATCTGGCACGACGCGGCCGCGGGCGCGTGGCTCATCGAGATGCGCTCGACCGCTTACGCCTTCGGGCTGGCGGACGGCGGTGCGGCACTGCGCCACCTGCACTGGGGCGGCCCGCTGCCGCACGAGGCGGTGACCGGCCTGCTCGAGTCGGCCACCGGTCCTGTGCCGCGGCGCGAACAGCAGCTCAGCATGACCCCTCACGAGCGTCCTGACGAGTACGTGCCATGGGGCGGGCTGCGGTTCGACGAGCCGTCGCTCAAGGCCGAGTTCGGCGACGGCACCCGGGGCATCGAATGGCGCTTCGCCGGCCAGCGGGTCACCCGGCAGGGGCCGGTCACGACGCTGGAGGTCGACCTCGCCGACACCGGCTACCCGCTGCTCGTCACCCTCGCCTACCGCGTCTACGACGGGTTCGACGTGCTCGACCGCTGGGCCACGCTGCGGCACAGCGGCGGCGAGCACGGGGCCGGCGAGCACGGGGCCGGCGAGCAGGCGGAGCACGGGGCCGGCAAGCGGGGCCGGCGAGCACGGGGGCGGCGGCGCGCCCGTGGTGATCAGGCAGGCCCACTCGGCGAACTGGCAGTTGCCGCGACGCGGCGGCTGGCGGCTGCGCTACCTGCACGGCGGCTGGGGCGCGGAGAACCAGCTCGCCCAGACGGCGCTCACCCCGGGGAAGGTGGTGCTTGAGAGCCGCCGCGGCACCACCAGTCACCAGCTCAACCCCTGGTTCACGCTGGACCCGGACGGCACCGCCACCGAGGAGGACGGCGAGCTGTGGAGCGGCGCCCTCGCCTGGAGCGGCTCATGGAAGCTGGTGTTCGAGACCACTCCCGGAGGCCTGGTCCACGCCTGCGGCGGCGTGAATGACTTCGACTGGTCCTACCGCCTGGCGCCCGGCGACGAGCTGGTCCTGCCGCGGTTTGCCGGGCTGTACACAACGGGAGGCTTCGGCGCCGCCAGCCGTGAATGGCACGCCTGGCAGCTGGCCCACGTCCTCGGCCGCGGCGACGACCGCCCCAGCGTGACCGCACCCGGCTGGGCGCCGGCCGCGCCGACCGCGCCGGCTACTTCCGCGCCGGCCGTCGGCGCCGCGCCGGCCGCCGGCCGCGGCGAGCCGCCGCTGCGCCCCGTCCTGTACAACTCCTGGGAGGCCACCTCGTTCGACGTGAACGAGGCCGGGCAGATCCGGCTGGCCGAGCTGGCCGCGCGGCTCGGCATTGAGTGCTTCGTGATGGACGACGGCTGGTTCGGCGAGCGTCACCACGACCGGGCGGGCCTCGGCGACTGGACGGTCAACCCGCAGAAGTTCCCGCGCGGCCTCGGCCCGCTCATCGACCGGGTCAACGGCCTGGGCATGCGGTTCGGGCTGTGGGTCGAGCCGGAGATGGTGAACCCGGACAGCGACCTGTACCGGGCGCACCCGGACTGGGCGTTCCACTTTGCCGGGCGTACCCCATCGCTGCAGCGCAACCAGCTGGTGCTCAACCTGGCCAGGCCCGACGTGGCGGAGTGGATGTTCGGCACGCTCGACCGGCTCCTTTCGCAGAACCGGATCGAGTTCGTCAAGTGGGACATGAACCGGTCGTTCTCCGAGCCGGGCTGGCCTGCTTGCGCTGGCGACAACCCGGAGCGTGCCTGGACCGACTACGTGCACAACCTCTACGCGGTCTTCGACGCGCTGCGCGCCGCCCACCCGGGCGTCGAGTTCGAGTCCTGCGCCAGCGGCGGCGGCCGGGCCGACCTGGGCATCTTGCGCCGCGTCGAGCAGGTGTGGACCTCGGACAACACCGACGCGTGGGACCGGGTGAAGATCCAGGAGGGCTTCACCCAGGCGTACCCGCCGCAGGCGATGATGGCCTGGGTGACCGACAGCCCCAACTACCTGACCCGCCGGGAGCTGCCGCTGAGCTTTCGGTTCCACGTGGCGATGGCCGGCGCCCTCGGCGTCGGCGGTGACCTGCTGCGCTGGACCGGCGCGGAACTCAACGAGGCGGCGGAGCTGATCGCGTTGTACAAGGAGATCCGCCCGGTCGTGCAGCGCGGCCGGCTGTACCGGCTCGCCTCGGTCCTGCCCGGGTCATCCGGGGCGGGCGGTGTGTCAGGGGCGTTGGGTGCATCGGGGATGTCAGGGTCGCCGGGGGCGTTCGCGGCCAGCCAGTACGTCGCGGGGGACGACGTTGTGGTACTCGCCTGGTGGGGACCGCAGCCGTGCGGCGCCCGCCCGCCGCGGATCCGGCTGGCCGCCCTGGACCCCGCCGCCCGCTACCAGGAGATTATTTCCGGCCAAGAGCACTGGGGCGCGGCGCTGCTGACGCTGACGGCCTGGCGATGCCCGAGGAAACCGCAAGCACGTTCGGCAGCGCGCTTTTCCGCCTCATCCAATGCCGTTAGTTAGCCCTCCCAAGCGGTGACCGAGTGCCTGCAGCGTCTCGCGAGGTGACCGGCTGGAGCGGAACCTGGCCGGGCCTGCGCCGGTCAGCAACTCCCTATCGATTTCGGTCACTTCTGCGCCCGATATGTCCGATATGGGACGCGGAAACTGATAGGAAGTGGTCCCGGGGAGGCAGAAACTGATAGAAAGTCCAGGCCCCGGGAGGACGGGCTGCGCCTTCCCCGGGTCGCCGCGCCTGCCAGCCGGAGACCTCGCCTGAGTTAACGGCATTGCGCTATCACGCCATAAGGGCTTCACGACTCAAGAACCCTAAATGAAAGTCGTGCTGCCGGACCGGATGAAGCCGGTACCAGACGGCTCAACGCCCTCGCCAACCTCCACGTCCCCTCCCGGAACGCCGCCCGGCACCAACCCGCCGTAACCGGCAACCGGCCGAGCCGTCACCGGCCGCCTGCGGCCACCGGGTCCTAGAAATAGCCACATCGACGGCCGCAACCGGTCGTGGGTTAACGAAGTCTTAACTAATGGGGAGAAGCCCCAGGCCATCGGCGGAGCCGACCGGCACATGGCCGCTTTCCCCCTAGCCACACCAGGCGAGCCCGGAACTAGGAGAGGCTGCCATGAAGATCCCGCGCACCACCACTACCGTATCGATCGCGGGCGCCGCCGCACTGCTGGCGGTTCTCCCCGCATGCGGCCGCACCGGCCAGCCCGGCCAGCCCCAGGCGGGATCCGAGACGTCCGCGACCACCTCCGTCACGGCGTCCGGCCAGTCACCGGCGTCCGGCCAGTCACCGGCGTCCGGGCAGTCGCCGGCGGCGAGCCAGCCGGGCTCGGTCACCGCGTCACCGGCTGCGTCGTCCCAGGTCCTGTTGTTCCGGCTCGCCTACCCATGGCACTGGCCGGACGACGTGGTCAGGCCAGGGCACGTCACTCACGCCTCGGCCGTGCCGGTGCCCGAACTCGTCCAGATCAAGGTGGGCAGCCACCCGGCCGCGCCGGGTGACCGGGCGTATAACCGGATCTCGTTTACCTTTACGAATGCCTTCCCCAGCTACCAGTTCGCGTTCGCGGGCAATCTGGTCGCTGACGGCAGCGGCAAGGTCATCCCGCTTGGCGGTATGGGCGTGCTCAAGATCGTCTTCACCGGAGCCCAGGCGCACACCGCCGACGGAACGAAGTCGTCGATCATCTCTCAGCCTTCGTCAAGCATCGGCTTCCAGCGGATGACCGACTATGCGCAGGCCGGCGATTTCGAGGGCGTGCTCAGCTACGGCGTCGGCATCAGCTGGCCGATTCCGCACTCCAACCCGCAGTTCCTGGTCCGCGCCTACGAGGAGGAGACGGTGGTCGGCGGCCAGCACCGCTACACGGTCGCGATCGACATCGACGCCAGTAACCCGTCTCACCCGTCGTAAGCGCGCACGTGGGTAGTTCTCTAGGAGGCGGCGAGAGGACTCCCATGACCGGACTGGCAACGACCGACCCCGTTCCCGCCGCTGGCCCGCGCCTCGCCGGGCGCACCGCCGTCGTCACTGGCGCCGCGGCCGGCATCGGCGCGGCCACGGCCCGGCGGCTCGCGGCCGACGGCGCCGCGGTCGTTCTCGCGGACATCGCCGCGGCAGGCGAGGACGTCAGCGAGCTGATCAACGCGGCCGGCGGGCGCGCCGCGTTCGTCCGCGCTGACGTCGCCGACGAGCACGACTGGACCGCCGTCCGTCAGGCCGCGCACGCTTTCGGGCCCGTGCACTTGCTGGTAAGCAACGCGTTCACGCAGCACTTCGCCCCGGCTCACGAGACCTCCCGCGCCTCATGGGACCGCCAGCTCGCGGTCAACCTGACCGGCGCGTTCCTGGGATTCTGCGCGGTGCTCGGCGACCTGCGGGCGACCCGTGGCAGCGCCGTGCTTGTCTCCTCCGTGCACGCGCACGCCGGGCTGCCCGGCCATCCCGCCTACGCCGCCTCGAAGGGCGCGCTGCTCTCGCTGTGCGGGCAGCTCGCCGTCGAGTACGGGCCCGAGGTGCGGGTCAACGCCGTACTGCCGGGCCCTATCTTGACCCCCGCGTGGGACCGGGTCGGCCAGGAGGGCCGTCGGCGCAGCGCCGCGGCCACCGCGGCGCGGCGGCTCGGCCGTCCGGAGGAGGTAGCGGCGGCGATCGCCTTCCTCGGCGGCCCGGACGCCTCCTATGTGACCGGGACGAGCCTGATCGTCGACGGCGGGTGGAGCGTCGTGAAGGACTCGGCCTGACCGGGGAGGAGGAGACGTCATGAAGATCGCGCGGGTTGAGACATTCCTGGTCCCGCCGCGCTGGCTGTTCTGCCGGATCGAGACCGACGACGGCATCGTCGGCTGGGGCGAACCGGTGGTTGAGGGCCGCGCCGAGGTGGTGCGCGCCGCGGTCGAGGTCTTCACCGAGTACCTCATCGGCGCGGACCCGCTGCGGATCACCGACACCTGGCTGGTGCTCAGCCGCGGCGGCTTCTACCGCGATGGCCCGGTGCTGTCCAGCGCCGTCGCCGGCATCGACCAGGCGCTGTGGGACATCGCGGGCAAGTTCTGCGGCGTCCCGGTGCACGCGCTGCTCGGCGGCGCCGTGCGCGACCGGGTACGCGTGTACGCCTGGGCCGGCGGCGACGAGCCGTCGGAACTGGCCGAGCAGATCGCGGCGCAGGTCGAGGCGGGTTTCACCGCGGTGAAGATGAACGCCTCCGGCCGGCTGTCGCCCATCGCGTCCCCCGCAGAGGTGGAGGCCGTGGTTGCGCGCGCGGCGACGGCCCGCGACGTGCTCGGCGCGGACCGGGACATGGCGATCGACTGCCACGGCCGCTTCACGCCTGCGACCGCGCGCCGGATCCTGCCCGAGCTGGCGCCGCTGCGGCCGTTGTTCGTCGAGGAGCCGGTGCTGCCGGAACACGGCCATGTTCTCCCGGCGGTCGTCGCCTCGACCTCGGTGCCGGTGGCGGCCGGCGAGCGCATCTTCAGCCGCGCGGGCTTTCTTCCGCTGCTTGCGGCGGGCGTCGCGGTCGTGCAGCCGGACCTGTCGCACGCCGGGGGGATCACCGAGGTCGTCCGGATCGCGTCGCTCGCGGACACCTTCGGCGCGCACCTCGCACCGCACTGCCCGCTCGGGCCGGTCGCGCTCGCGGCCAGCCTCCAGGTCGGCTTCGCGACTCCCAACCTGCTGATCCAGGAGCAAAGCCTCGGCATCCACTACGACAAGGACGCCGGCCTGCTGTCCTACGTGGCCGACCCGGCGCCGTTCCGCTTCACCGATGGCCACGCTCGCCTCACCCAGCAGCCGGGCCTCGGCGTGACCATCGACGAGGCGGCGGTACGCGCCGCGGACCGGGCCGGGCACCGCTGGCGCAATCCGGTGTGGCGTCATCCCGACGGCTCGTTCGCCGAATGGTGACCGCCGACGGCGGCGACCTCGACACCGGGGCCAGCGCATGACCCAGGCGCTCTGGCCGGCCGGCTGCGGGCTCGGCGGGCCCGGCGGCCCGGGCGCGCCGGGACCGGACGGGCACGTGGCGGCGTGCATTGGCGAGACGATGGCAGCCCTCATCCCCGTCGGCCTCGAGCCGCTGGAATCCGCGTCCGCGCTGCGCATTGACGTCGCGGGCGCGGAGTCGAACGTGGCAATGTACCTAGCCGACCATGCCGTGCGCGCCCGCTGGGTGTCCCGGCTCGGCGACGACGCCTTCGGCCACCGCGTGGCGCGCACGATCGGCGCCGCAGGCGTCGACGTGTCCGGCGTCGCCCTCGACCCGACCCGCCCAACCGGCCTGCTGTTCAAGGACCCGCGCCCGCCCGCCGCCCCAGGCGCAGGCGGCACCCGCGTGACCTACTACCGCCGGGGCTCGGCCGCATCCGCGATGGGCCCGCAGCTGCTGGACGACCCGGCCCTGCGCACGGCGAACCTCTGGCACCTGACCGGAATCACGCCCGCCCTGTCGATGAGCTGCCGAAGCCTGGCCCGCGCGGTGCTTGACCTCACCCGGGGCGCGGACGGGCGCAGGCCCGCGATCAGCTTCGACGTGAACTACCGCCCCGCACTGTGGGACGCGCCCCCCGGCGACCTGCTGCGGGAACTCGCCGCCGCCGCCAACATCGTCTTCACCGGCCTTGACGAGGCGGCCGCACTGTGGGGCGCCGCGGTCCGCGAGCCGGCCGACGTCCGGGGCCTGCTCCCGAATCCCCGCATCGTCGTCGTCAAAGACGCCGCAGTCGGCGCCACCGCCTTCCACTCTGGCGGTGCCGCGCACGTGCCTTCGCTGCGCGTCGAGGTCGTCGAGCCGGTCGGGGCGGGCGACGCCTTCGCCGCGGGTTTCCTCGCCGCACTGCTCGGCGCGGGTGACGCCGTGCGGTGCCTGCGCACCGGGCACCTCACCGCCGCGTCCGCGCTGACGGTGACCGGTGATCACGGCCCGCTACCCGACCTGGTCGACCCGCGAGCGCCTGCTGGCGGCCGACGAAGTCGCGTGGGCCGCGATCACCCGGTGAAGGCCGTGTGAGTACCCGATTACCGTGCAACTGAAAGGGAATGCCGCCTGCCCGGCGAACCCGTCATAGGCGGGCGCGACGGCACCGGTGAGGCGCAACCGACAATTAGGCTATTAGGGTTAAGCATAAAGTTAATCGCAAATCAACTCTCAATAAGACGCCTCCGCGTCTCCGCATTTCCCCTCGGAAGCTCATTGAACCGTGCCATTATTGACCACGTTATTTTCTGCTAATGGGTAATTGACCTCGCTGTCGCCCAGTTAAGTGGACAGGCTTAGACGCGCTCGCACTGAAAGTGACCGTTTCAGCGGCAGGGGGAGGCAACGCTGCTTGACGGGGCTCGGTTGACGGGCGGGAGGAGACGTTGGACTTTTCGTTTAGCGCTGAGCAGGAGGAACTGAAGGAGGCGGCCGTTGCCTTCGCTCGCCGGGAGCTGGATCAGGGCCTGGCCGAGCGGGAGGAGGCGGGCGAGTTCTCCCCGGAGGCGTGGCGCGCGTGCGCGAAGTTCGGCATCCAGGGGCTGCCGGTCCCCGCCGACCTCGGTGGCCAGGGCGCGGACATCCTGACCACGGTGCTGGTGATGGAGGCCCTCGGTTACGGTTGCCACGACAACGGGCTGATCTTCTCGCTGAACGCGCAGCTGTGGAGCCTGGAGCTGCCGCTGGTGAAGTTCGGCAGCCCGGCGCAGCAGCAGGCCTACCTGCCCGGGCTGATCTCCGGTGACCTCATCGGGCGCACGCGATGACCGAGCCTGACTCCGGTTCCGACGCGTACGCGATGCGGACCAGGTTCGAGCGGCGCGGTGACGGCTACGTGCTGAACGGCACCAAGCTGTACATCACCAACGCGCCGGTCTGAGACGTGGTGCTGGTCTTCGCCGTCGACCCCGGCAAGCCCAAGGTGGCGGCCATCTCCGCCTTCCTCGTGGAGAAGGGGACGCCCGGGTTCTCGGTCACCCGGGGGCTGGACAAGATGGGCCTGCGGACCTCACCGATGGGCGAGGTCGTGCTCGATGACTGCCACGTCCCGGCCGGCAACCGCGTTGGGCGGGAGGGCGCCGGGCTGGCGATCTTCAACTCCGCGATGACCTGGGAACGCTCGTGCATCCTGGCCAGCGCGCTTGGCGTCATGCGGCGGCAGCTGGAGGCATGCACCGCTTACGCGCGCGAGCGTAAGCAGTTCGGGCAGCCGATCGGAAAGTTCCAGGCGGTGGCCGGCAAGATCGCCGACATGTACCCGCGGCTCGAGGCGGCGCGGCTGCTCGTCTACCAGGCCGCCTGGCTCGGCCAGCAAGGCAAGCCCGCTCTCGCCGAGGCGGCGGCGGCGAAGCTGTTCACCTCCGAGGCGTGGGTCGCCACCAGCCTGGACGCGATCCAGGTGCACGGCGCCTACGGCTACATGAAGGAGAGCGGCGTCGAGCGGGACCTGCGGGACGCGGTCGCGAGCACGATCTACTCCGGTACCTCGGAGATCCAGCGCGTGATCCTGGCCCGGATGCTGGGCCTGTGAATCCTCGGGAGCAAGGAGAGGAAAGCAGAACTGCAATGGCGTACCTGCTGCACCACCTGCTGAGGGACAGCGCGGCGCAGTCACCCGGGCGGCCCGCGGTCGCCGACGGGGGGCACATCCTTACCTACGCCGAACTTGACGCGCTGAGCAGTCAGGTGGCCCGGGCGCTGCTCGCGCAGGGCGTGGCACCGGGGGACCGGGTGGGCATCTTCGCGCGCAAGTCGGCCGTCTCCGTGGTGGCCCTGTTCGGCGTGCTCAAGGCCGGGGCCTGCTACGTGCCGCTCGACCCGAAGTCGCCCGCCGCGCGGCTGGCCGCCATCATGACCGACAGCGGCATCACGGTCGTGCTGGCCGGGCCGGCGACGGCCGGCCAGGCGGCCGCCATGGGCGGCGCCGTTCCCGCGCTGCGCGCCGTGGTCGTGGCCGACCCGCACGGGTCCGGCCAGCCGGCCGCCCGGCCGGAACCGGGGACCGCGCCGCCCGGCGAGCCTGGCCGTGCTGCCCTGGGCGGCGGTACTAGCCGAGCCTGCCGGTGCGCTGCCCGCCGACCTGACGATCGAGACCGACCTGGCCTACATCCTGTACACGTCCGGGTCGACCGGGACGCCCAAGGGCGTGATGATCTCCCACCGTGCCTCGCTGACCTTCGTGGAGTGGTCCGCGGCCTGTACCAGCCTGTCCGAGGATGACCGGGTGTGCAGCCCGGCGCCGCTGCACTTCGACCTGTCGGTCTTCGACGTCTTCGCCAGCTGCAAGGCCGCCGCCTGCATGGTCGTGGCCCCGGAGAACATGACCGTCTTTCCCTCCCGGCTCGCGGGGTGGATCGACCGGGAGCGGGTCTCCGTCTGGTACTCGGTGCCGTCGGTCCTGACGATGCTCGCGGAGTACGGGAACCTGCGGGAGTCCGGCCTGCCGGCGTTGCGGACGGTGATCTTCGCCGGGGAGGTGTTCCCGGCCAGGCACCTGGCCAAGCTGATGGCCGAGCTGCCCGGCCCGCGTTACCTCAACTGGTACGGGCCGACCGAGACCAACGTGTGCACCTGGTACGAGGTACCCGCCGGGGCGGCGCTGACCGCGCCGGCGCCGATCGGGAAGGCCTGCGCGAACACCGACGCGTTCGCGGTCACCGCCGACGGTGACCGGGTGGCGAAGCCCGGTCAGGAGGGCGAACTGCACGTGCGCGGGCCGGGGCTGATGAGCGGCTACTGGGGCGACGCCGAGAAGACCGCCGGGGTGCTGGTCGCCAACCCGTTCCAGGCCGCCTACGCCGAGGCGGCCTACCGGACCGGTGACCTGGTGAGCCTGGACGAGGCGGGCGACTGGGTGTTCCTCGGCCGGCGCGACGGGATGGTCAAGACACGCGGCTACCGGGTGGAGCTCGGGGAGGTAGAGAGCGCGCTTTACGCCCACCCGGCCGTCCGCGAGGCCGTGGTGCTGCCGGTGCCGGATGAGCTGCTCGGCAACCGGCTGCGCGCGGTCATCAGCGCCGACGGCCTGACCAGGGACGAGATCCTGGGGCATTGCCGCCGGCGGCTGCCGGCGTACATGGTCCCTGACGGGGTGGAGTTCCGCCGGGCGCTGCCCAGGACCTCCACCGGCAAGATCGACCGTGCCGGGTTGCGGGGCCCGGAAACACAAGAGCGCGAGGAAGCCGGAGGGAACTGAAGTGGAAGCGGTCATCAACGGCTACAGCAGCAAGGAACTCGTCCAGGACCCGGCGCTGCGGCCGCTTGAGGCCGACCTGTTCCTGGTGCACGCGCCGAGCGTGTTCGACTTCCGCGAGCGCGATGACATGCTGTTCGCCTACCTCAGCGACAGCGACAGCGTCAACGTCACCTCGATATACGAGATGTACCCGATCGGCTGGTTCTCCCTTAAGCGGCACCTGGCCGACCAGGGGCTTGACGTCAAGATCGTGAACGTCGCGTCGCTGATGCTGCAGCACCCCGCCCTGGACGTGAAACGGCTGCTCGGCCGGCTTGAGGCGCCGGTATTCGGGTTCGACCTGCACTGGATGACCCAGTGCCACGGCGCCATCGAGCTCGCCGCCCTGCTCAAGGAGGTCCACCCGGACGCGCTGACCATTTTCGGCGGCATCTCCGCCACTTACTATGCCGACCAGCTGATCCGGTACCCGAGCGTCGACGTCGTTGTCCGCGGCTATGACACCCTCGCGCCCGTCGCCGACCTGGTGGCCAGGGCCCGGAAGGGTAACCGGGACCTTGGCTCGATTCCCAACCTGCTGTACAAGGCGGGCGGGGAGGTGCGCGACACCGGGTTTACCCACAAGCCCGCCGCCAGCTACAACGACGCGCGCAACGACTGGTCCTACTACCAGGACACCCCGGTCACCGGCCTGTCGTCCTCGAAGCTGATCATGACGCTGCCGAACACCGGCTGCGCGCACGACTGCGGCTGGTGCGGCGGGTCGAAGTTCGCCTACCGCAACATCATGGACGTCCGCAAGACCCTGGTGCAGAAGGACAACGACCTCATCATCGCCGAGCTGCGCACGATGGGCGAGGCCGCCAAGCGCACCTCGATCTACGCGCTGCAGTGCTACTCGGAGAACAAGACCCGGCTGCACGCCTACCTGGACGCCGTCAAGGAGATGGGCTACGCCACCGTCTCCTTCGAGCAGTTCAACCTCACTCCCGCCGACACGCTGAAGAAGATGGGCGAGTCGACCGCCGCGTACATCATGCTGTCGCCGGAGTCGCACGACCCGAAGATCAGCGCCGCGGCCGGGCGGGGCACCTACACCATGGAGCAGATGGAGAACTGGATCCCCCGCGCCCTGGACGCCGGGGTCAAAGGCGTCATGATCTGGTTCTTCATCGGCATGCCTTACCAGGACCGGCAGTCCGTGATGGACACCATCGCCTACTCCGAGCGGCTGATCAAGAAGTTCGGCGGCTGGGCGGCGCTGCCGCTGATCTGCCCGATGGTGCCGTTCCTCGACCCCGGCTGCCGCTTCTTCGAGCAACCAGGGGAGCACGGCTACCGCATCTACCACCGCACCCTCGAAGAGCACCGCCAGGCAATGATCGAGCCGCTGTGGCACCGGCGGCTCAACTACGAGACCCGGTGGCTGGAAAGGCGCGAGCTGCAGGACGTCTCCTATGAGGCGATCTCCCGCCTGGTGGAGATCAAGGGCGAGCACGGGGTGCTGCCCGCCACGTTCGGCAACGCGGTCCTGGACACCATCAAGGAGACCCGGCAGCTGCTCGGCGAGATGGAACGCGCCCTGACCCTCGACGGGACCCTCCCGTCCGGCCTGCGGGACGCGATCCGGTCGTACAACCGCAAGATCCTCGCCTACTCCAGCGACCAGATCATGCCCGTGCGCCGCCCGTTCGGCGGCCGCTGGTTCGACGACCACACCATCCCGCAGGCGATGATCCAGGACCTCCTCGCCACCCCCGCCACCGCGGGGCGCTAACCAGGAAACCTGGAACCTCAGACGCTGGCCGCCACGGGCTGCTTCTTGTCGCGGCCCGTGACCTTGATGCTGTGCGGCTTGGCCGACTCGCGGACCGGGATGGTCAGCGTGAGGACGCCGGCGGCGTAGTCGGCGGTGATGTGCCCGGCGTCGAGGGCGTCGCCGAGGATGACCTGGCGGCTGAACGTGCCGCACGGCCGCTCCGCCACGATCAGCTCGGTGCCGTCGTCCCCGGCCGGAACCCGCTCCACGCGGACAGTCAGGACGTTGTGCTCGATGCTCAGCGCGATCGACTCAGCCCGGACGCCGGGCAGGTCGAAGAGGACGTAGAAGACGTCCTTCGCGCGGTACGCGTCCATCGGCATCGCGGCCGGCCGGGCGGCGGTGCCAAGTACCTGCTGGGTCAGCAGCTGGTCCAGTTCACGGTACGGGTCGCTGCGGATGATCATGACCGTCAGCCTCCTTGGTTGAACTTCGTCCCCGTTCCCCGAGGCCAGCACAGCAGCGGCGCCACCTCCCCGGTAGAGCCTTGCGTCTCTTAGAAAAGGGACCGCCGGGCCTCGTTCCCGCGGGCCGGACGGCCCCATTCCCGCGGGCCGGACGGCCCCGGTCCCGCGGCCGGACGGCCCCGTCGCGGGCCGCGCGCGTCGCCGCTCGTCAGTGGCCATGGACCTAGGTCCCGCCCGGACGCGACTTTCGCGCCTACGCCTGGACGGGGCGGCAGCTCACCATGAGAGCCAGTAGTCCCGTGACCGTGAGAACGGAGGGGGCCGTGAGCAGTCACCTGGTGCCCGCCGCGACGCTGCCCGAGCAGGAAGAGGCAACGTCAGGGCTCGTCCAGCGCGTGGTGAGCGAGGCCGTGTGGGCGCCGTCGGTGCACAACACCCAGCCCTGGCTGTTCACCGCGGACCCCGAGGGCCTTTGCCTGTACGCCGACCAGGGCCGGCAGCTGGCCGCCGCCGATCCCGCCGGCCGCGAGATGCTGCTCAGTTGCGGCGCGGCACTGTTCACCGCCCGGCTCGCGTTGCGCGCGGCCGGCTGGGTGCCCGGTGTGCAGGTCCTGCCCGACCCCGCCCAGCCGCTGCTCGTCGCCCGGCTGAGCTGGCAGCACCGCGCGGCACCGACCTGGTTCGAGCGCCGGCTCGCCGCCCAGGTCCGCCAGCGGCGGTCGCACCGGGGCGGGTTCGACCCGCTGCCGCTGGCCCCGCAACTCATCGCGGAACTCGTTGACGGCGCCGCGAGGTACGGCGCGGTGCTGCAGGTCGTCACCGACGAGGGCATCCGCGCCGCGCTCGCCGAGGTGGTGCAGGAAGCCGAACAGGCCCTGGAACTGGACAGCGCCCGCGCCCGCGAGCGCGCCGTGTGGACGACCCCGCCCGGCAGCGTCAGGGACGACGGAGTCCCCGCGGACGCTTACCCGGCCCGGGCCGAGCGGACCTTCCCGTACTTCCCCGCCCCCGGCTTCGCCCGCGGCCGCGGCTGGGGACTGCCGCCGCTGAGCACGCTGCCGGGCCGGTCCGCCGGGACCGTGTGCCTCCTGGCGACCAGCTCCAACGAGCCCCCGGACTGGGTCGGCGCCGGCCAGGCACTGCAGCGCGTCCTGCTGACCAGCGCCGCCTGGGGCGTCGCGGCTGCGCTGCACAGCCAGCCGTTCCAGCTCGGCTGGGGCCGCGGTCTTGTCGGCCTGCGGCCGGGCCTGTACCCGCACCTGATACTCCGCCTTGGCGTGACAACCCAGGCCGCCGTCGGCGTCCGGCGCCCGCCGGGCAGCGTGCTGACCGAGAACGCCTAGTCCCAGTGGTTGACGGCTGGAAGTCAACGGTCGTAGAATTTGGTCAAGAATTATTCAATGACCGTTGAATTAAGGTGATCTGCCATGTGGGCAATGGTCTCCAAGGAATTCCGCGAGCTTCGCCGGGACCGGCGGACGGTGGCGATGATGATCGCCTTGCCCGTCATCCTGCTCGTCGTGTTCGGCTATGCCGCGAACTTCAAGGTCAGCGACATCCCCACCGCCGTGGTCGGCAGCGGCGCGGGCCAGGCGGCCGCCGCGCTCCACGGCTCGGTCTTCCACGTCACCCAGGTTGACCCAGCCGCGGGCGAGCAGGACGCCAGAAACCTGCTGCGTGACGGCAAGGCGGTCGTCGCGGTGGTGACCGGAGCGGGCGCACCGCGGGTCCTGATGGACGGGACGCAGCTGTTCTCGGTGCAGACGGCGGAGACCGCCCTGGGCAAGATGGCGGCGACCACCGGGAGCCAGCCCCAGGTCGAGATCCTCTACAACCCGAACCTGAGCACCTCGTGGGTGATGGTGCCCGGGCTTGCCGGGCTGATCCTGGTGTTCATCGGAACGCTGATCACCAGCCTCGGCGTGGTCAGGGAGCGCCAGTCAGGCACCCTCGAGCAGCTCGCGGTGATGCCGTTCCGCGCGTGGGAGGTCATCGCGGGCAAGATCGTGCCGTACCTGATCGTGGCCGCCGTCGACCTCGTGGTCATCGTCGCGGTCGGCATGGGCGTCTTCCACGTGCCGTTCGCCGGGAACGTCGGCACGTTCGCCCTGGGAGCGGCGCTGTTCCTGCTGGTAACGCTGGGTATGGGGATCCTGGTCTCGACGGTGTCGCAGAACCAGGGGCAGGCGATCCAGCTGGCGTTCATGCTCGTCATGCCGCAGGTGCTGCTGTCCGGGCTGATCTTCCCGGTGTCCTCCATGGCCGCGGGCGTGCGCTGGATCTCCTACGTGCTTCCGCTGACCTACTTCATCCAGGTCAGCCGGGGAGTCATGCTCAAGGCGGCACCGATATCCGGCCTGTGGGAACCGATCGGCCTGCTCGCGGTCCTCGCCGTGGTCGTCCTCGGCCTGGCGATCTTCAGGTTCCGCCGTGACCTCGCCCCCAGCGGCAGGAAGGAACGCGCCGCTGCGCGCAGCGGCGAGCCGGTGGTGGCCTCATGAGCGAGCTTGCGAGCGAATCAGTAAGTACTGTGCGTCCGCGAACGCGGACTCCGAGCGCCAGCGAGGTGGCCTCGTGAGCTGGGGACTGCGGGAGGTGACCGTCATACGCGGGCACGCCGAGGCCCTCGCCGGCGTCACGGTCCCGGTGGACCCGGCAGGAGTCACTGTCGTGGTCGGCGGCGACGGCGCAGGCAAGTCGACCTGCCTGCAGGTGCTCGCCGGGCTGCTCCAGCCCGCCCAGGGCACCGTGCTCCGCCCGCCGAAGGAGCGCATCGGGTACGTGCCTGCCACCGCGGGACTGTACGCGGACCTGACCGTACAGGAAAACCTCGACTTCTCCGCCAGCGCCTACCGGCTGGCCGGCCGCGACTACCGGCAGCGGGCGCAGGAGCTACTCGAGCAGACCGGGCTCGGACCCGCCCGGCGCCGGCTTGGCGGGCAGCTGTCCGGCGGCATGCAGCGCAAGCTGGCCGTCGCCATGTCCCTGCTGCACGCGCCCGACCTCCTGGTGCTCGACGAGCCGACGACGGGGGTTGACCCGGTCAGCCGCGCCGAGCTGTGGCGGCTGATCTCCGCCGCCGCCGCGGACGGCACCGCCGTCGCGGTCAGCACGACCTACGTAAACGAGGCGGCCCGCGCCGCCCTGGTGGTGCTGCTTGAGGCCGGGAGGACCGCGGCCAGCGGCACCCCCGCGCAGATCCTGGACGGCTTCCCCGGCCGGCTTGGCGTGATGGGCGGCGACGGGCGCCCGGCCCCGCTGTCCTGGCGGCGCGGCGCCACCTGGCGGGTATGGGCGCCGGACGGCCTGCTTCCCGCGGGCGCGCGGCCGGCCGCGCCGGACTTCGAGGACGCCGTGGTCGCGGCCGCGCTCGCCGGCCAGCGGTCAGGCCACGATTCGGGTCAGCAGCAAGGCCAGCAGCCAGGACAGGAGGGATGACGCGGTGGAGTACCTAGCGGTGACCCGCGGGGCGCTGCGGCGCTTCGGCCGTTTCACGGCGGTGTCCGGAGTCGACCTCACCGTCCGCCCCGGCGAGATCGTCGGGCTGCTCGGCGCGAACGGTGCCGGCAAGACGACGCTGATCCGCCTGCTGCTTGGCCTGCTGCCACCGAACGAGGGCGTGATCCACCTGTTCGGCGAAACTCCGTCCATCGCGACCCGCCGCCGGGTCGGATATGTCCCGCAGACCCTCGGCCTGTACGCCGGGCTTACCGTGCAGGAGAACTGGGACTTCACGGCCGCGGCCTTCGGCGGCGCCGGCCTGCCGCTGCCCGGGGACATCGCCGCGTTGCGCGGGCAACTGGTCGGCAGCCTGCCGCTCGGCGCGCAGCGCCAGGTGGCGTTCGCGGTCGCCCTCTCCCACCGCCCCGAGCTCCTGGTGCTCGACGAGCCCACGTCGGGAGTCGGCCCGCTCGGCAGCGCACGGCTCTGGGAGGGGATCAGGCGGGCCGCGGGCGCGGGTGCGGGCGCGCTGGTGACAACCCACAACATGGAGGAAGCCGAGCAGTGCGACCGGCTGATGATCATGGTGGACGGGAAGGTCGTGGCGTCGGGCACCGCCGAGGACATCACGGCAGGCCGGGACGTCGCCGAGGTCCGCTCCGCCGACTGGAGCCGCGCCTTCGCCCTGCTCGACGACGGCGGGTTCCCCGTTCAGCTGCACGGCACGACGCTACGCTCGGGCGGGGAGCCAGCGGAGATCTCGGCGCTGCTGTCCCGCGCGGGCATCGACGCTGCCGTGGCGTCCGTCCCGGCGAACCTGGAGGAGGCCTTCGTGGCGATCGTCGCAGGGCCGGCGGCGCGGTGAACCGTACCGGCCGCCGCCCGGGTAACCCGGAGACCCGCGATGCGATACTCGCCGCCGCCCGCCGCGGGTTCGCCACCCGGGGATACGACGCCACCTCGGTGCGCGCGATCGCGACCGACGCGCAGGTGGACCCGGCGCTTGTGATCCACTACTTCGGGACCAAGGAGGCGCTCTTCGTCGAAGCGACCGGCCTGCCTCCGGCCATTCCCGGGCTCATCGCGAGCCTGGCCGGCCTGCCGCTTGAGGACTTCGGGCAGGCCCTGGCGGGCACCTACATCCGCTTCATCGACAGCGACGACAGCCGCAACGCGATACTCGCGCTCGTCCGTTCGGCCGTCTCCCACGACGAGGCCGCCGCCATGCTCCGCGGGTTCCTGACCGCGCAGCTGCTGCCGGTCATCACCCGGCTTACCAGCCGTCCGGACGCGCAGCTGCGGGCATCGCTGGTAGCCGCGCAGCTCATCGGGATCGCCATGCTCCGCCACGTGCTGCGCCTCGATGCGCTCGCCAAGGCGACGCCCGAGGAGATAGCCGTCCTGGTCGGCCCGGTCATCCAGCAGTACCTGCGCTAAAAACAGTCCCAGGTCCCGCAGCGCGTCCGCACACCCTCACCGTCGCCATCTAGGGCGGAACCCCACCTCGCTATGGGGGTACGCATCAGGGTGTTTCCGGGGATTGCCCTCATGGTCTGGCTGCACCTGGGCTCATAGCGTGAAGCTCGTCTGCCGCGAGACGACGGGGAGGTCCGACGCGGCCCGTGCTGAGAACCCAAGGGGACACGTTGAACGAGGGCAAGAGTTACACGAGCGAGCGCGGGCTGTTCGCCTGGCTAGGGCGGGCGGTCGTGCGGCACCCGTGGCGGGTGATCGCGCTCTGGGTGATCGCGGCGGCAGCGGTGATCCTGACATCGCCGGGCCTCCCGACGACTTCGAACGAGAGCAGCTTCCTCCCGAAGAACTACGAGTCCATCCGGGCGATGGACCTGCAGGACAAGGCGTTCCCGCAGACGGGGAACGTAACGAGCGCGGCGGCCATCATCGTGTTCTCGCGCGCCGACGGCGGGCAGCTGACCACCGCCGACTCCGCGCAGGTCACGGCGATCGCGAAGACACTGAACACTAGGCACATTCCCGGCATCGTCAGCATCACGGCCGGGCCTGAGTCGCCGAACCGCCTGGTGCGCAGCGCGATGGTCGCCATGCCCAACTCCGTGGTCAACGGCAACGGCAACGCGTCGGATAACGCGGTTAAGGCACTGCGATCCGATCTCAAGCCGCTGGTGGCCGGGACGCACCTGGAGGAGGGCGTGACCGGGGCGGCGGCGCAGGGCCTGGACAGTGAGCAGTCCGGCAACAATGCCGATCAGATCGTGCTGCTCGCGACGCTCGCCTTGATCCTGATCCTGCTGCTGATCATCTTCCGCAGCCCGGTCATCGCGGTGCTGCCATTGATTGTCATCGCGGTCGTCTCGCAGGTGGCGACCGGACTGATCGCCTTCGCCAACAAGGCGCTGCACTTCAATGCGGACAATTCGATCTCCACGATCCTCATCGTGGTGCTGTTCGGCATCGGTACCGACTACATCCTGTTCCTGATGTTCCGCTACCGGGAACGGCTGCGCCGCGGCGAGGACCGCAAGCAGGCCATGGTCAGCGCGGTCACCCGGGTCGGCGAGGTGATCTCCTCGGCCGCGGGCGTAGTGATCGCCGCGTTCCTCGCGCTGATCCTGTCCACCGTGAGCGTGCTGCGCTCGATGGGCCCGGCGCTGGCGATCGCCGTCTTCGTCACGCTGGTCGCGGGCCTGACGCTGGTTCCCGCGGTGGTCTCCCTGCTCGGCCCCAAGGTGTTCTGGCCCTCCAAGTCGTGGAAGCGGGAGCCGCGCACCGCACGGTTCGGCGCGATCGGCAACGCGCTCGGCCGCCGGCCGGCTCTGTTCGCCGCCGTTTCCGGGCTGGTGCTCGTGGCCCTGGCGATCGGCGCGTTCGGCTTCAGGCCGACATTCGACCTGTCCTCGGCGGGCATCCCCGCCAGCGCCGAGTCACAGCGAGCACTGGTCACCCTGGAAAAGGGCCTGCCGCCGGGCGCGACCGACCCGACCGACGTCCTGCTGCACTCCTCGTCGGGCCCGCTTACGGCGGCTGAACTGTCGGGCTACGGCACCGCGCTCAAGGCGCTGCCCGGCGTCGGCTCGGTGGCGGCGCCCGCCGTCAGCGCGGATCACCGGACCGCGGATTACCCGGTGACGCTGAGCTACGACCCGGTGTCCACGCAAGCGGTGAACGTGATGAAGAGCTCGGTCATGCCCGGGGCGCACGCCGCGGCGCCGAGCGGCACGTACGCGCTCGTCGGCGGGACCACGGCCGTGTTCGCCGACATCCAGCGGGCCATTAACCACGACTACGCGGTGGTGTTCCCGGTCGCCGCGGTCATCATCTTGCTGATCTTGATGCTGCTGCTGCGCAGCGTGGTCGCGCCGTGGTACCTGCTGCTCTCGGTCGGCCTCGGCTTCGGCGCCACGCTGGGTGCGAGCGTGCTGGTGTTCCAGGTGCTGCAAAACCAGGCTGGCCTGGTGTTCCTGCTGCCGATCTACATGTACCTGTTCGTCGTGGCACTGGGCACCGACTACAACATCCTGATGATCGCGCGGCTGCGCGAGGAAGCGAGAGAAGGTAAAGACGCCCGCCAGGCCGCCGCGATGGCGCTGCGGCACACCGGGCCGGCGATCGGCGCGGCCGGGCTGATCCTGGCCGGCACGTTCGCCTCGCTGATGCTCGCGGGCAACACGATCCTGTCCCAGCTGGGCTTCGCGGTGTCGTGCGGAATCGCGCTGGCCGCGTTCGTGATGGCGATGTTCTTCGCGCCAAGCGTCACGGCGCTGCTCGGGCAGCGCGCCTGGTGGCCCGGGCACGGAGACCGGGCGGCGAAGGTGCCCCCAGCCGAACGCGAGCCGGCGTCCCGCGCGCTGCGCTGAGTTCGCGTGTCTCCCCGGCTCGCCGTCCCGGCGATGGCCGGGGAGACACCCCGGTCATCGCTCCACCCAGCTGACATGCGAAAAGGCGCGGTAGGCAGTTGTTCTGTCTACCGCGCCTGCCCGCCTGCGCCGCTGCGGCGGGCGCTCGGGGCGGTTCGGCGCGGCCCCCGGGTTCCGGTGTCTTGCCGGGGCCGGGGGCCGTTTCAGTTGTGTCGCTTGCTGGCTGCGCGGCGCGGCCCGGTCGGCTGCCGGTCAGGCGTTGGCCTGGTGGCCGGCGTCGGTGATCTGCTCGATGACGGGGGCGTTGGCGCCTGCGAGCTTGCGGTCGTGGCGCAGGCTGGCGAACCCGAAGCACGCCGGCCAGGAAGGACAGCGTGCCCAGGCCGAAGGCGGCCAGCGAGATGACGTAGGTGATCTGGGAGACCTTCCACCAGCCGTAGGCGTTCAGCAGCATGGAGCGCAGGGTCTCGCCCTTGAAGACGGTCGCGACGGTGCCGGCGAGCTTGGTGTCGCTGGGGCTGGCCTGGGCCTTGGCCGACAGCTGGGAGTAGGTCTGGCCGCCGGCCATGTTGGCGATGTGGACGGCGATGAAGCCGTCGGCGTAGGCCTCGGCCTGCTGGCCGGTGAGCAGCTGCTGCCCGGCGTACTGGCTGACCGACGGGACCATCGACGGGGTGATCTCGGTGCCGGCCTTGGGGTGGGCGAACGCGGCCGCGGGCGGGAAGGTGATCTGCTGGGCGGCGAGCTGGGACTGGACGGTGTTGTGCACGTAGGCCGAGCCCCACAGCAGCAGGCCGCCGGCGGCGAGCAGGGCCACGCCGAGCCCGGCGCCGATCCAGCCGAGAAGCTTGTCGAAAGTCGTGCGGCGCATCTGGAACATCTCCTGACTATCGGCCGGGTCATCGGGCCCGGCCCTTCTTGATTTCCTTACACCGAAAGCATCCGATTTTCCCGTTATGGCCGTTATGGCCGTGAGCCCTGAGTCTGCCGGGACCTTCGCCACCAGACCGTGCCCGGCGGGGCGGGACCTTAGGCCGCAGTGCCCGCAAGCGCCGAAGGCCAGGCTGAGAAGTGAGTATTCAGCCGACAAGCGAGGTGAGGCAGATGACTAGCAGGACAGCGCCTCCCGCAGGGGGCCAGGGCGGCCTTGAGCATCCGCTAGGTCAAGTCAGTGGCGGGGAACTGCGGGTACTGGGCCCGGAAGAGTGCCTCACTTTGCTGGAGTCCGGCGGCGTGGGGCGCGTCGGGCTCATGTCCGCCGACGGGATCGTGATGCTGCCGGTCAACTACGCCGTGGCGGCGAAGACCATCGTCTTCCGCACCGCGCCGGACACGCTGCTGGCAACACAGGGCGGCGGTCAGGTCAGCTTCGAGGTTGACCGCATCGATGAGACGAGCCATGAAGGCTGGAGTGTCCTCGTGCAGGGGCACGCGCGCACGGTTGCGGGCGAGGACGAGGTGCGCAGGCTTGAGCACGGCACCGGCCTTGAGCCGTGGGCGTGCGGTGCCCGCGACGTGTGGGTGCGGATCATCCCGGCCCGTATCAGCGGCCGCCGCATCCGGCGGGCCTGACGTCCCGCCGGATGCGCCGGCTCCGCGCTTAGCGCAGGGGGCTAACCTCCAGGTTTCCTAGCACCCGTCGGAAACCCACGGCCTGGTGCCGTACTGCCGGTACAGCTGCGCGAATACCTGCTTCTGGTTAGCCAGCGACGTGCCGTACACGTTGTACCCGCTGGCCGGGATGATGCCGTAGGCATTGCCGCGCGCGGCGGGGTTCTGCAGGTCCGTCGACTCCCGGTAGGCCACGCACGCGGCGAACGACGCGGGCACCCCGGGGATGTCCGAGAGAGAGCTGGAGTAGAAGCCCGACGGCCGGCTCGAGTGGGACCGGGTCACGGCGCGTGCGGTGTGCGACGGGGACCGGTGGGACGGCGCGCGGTGGCTGTGAGCGGACGGGTGCACGCTCGGAGTGTGCGACCGGTGCGAGGCGGACGAGCCCTCGGGGAGCTTGATGGTCTGCCCGGCGAAGATCAGGTCCGGGTTCTTGATTTGCGGGTTCGCGGCCTCAACGGCGGCGAGCTTGACGCCATGGCTGGCGGAGATTCCTGAAAGAGTGTCGCCCGGCTTGATGAGATAAGCGACGAGCGCAGCTGCTGCGAGCAAAGTTCCTTGTGGCCTTTCGGCTTACGACGGGTCCGGATGACTTACCGTCTTGGGTCTGCTGGCTGGGTCTCCCAGCACCATTCCCTTCGGTCTTGGGCAACAGAAATGCCTGGCACGGGATGCGTGCTAGGCAGGCATGGAGGTTACCCAAGGAGCGGGTAATCGGCCATCTCCGCCGGCTCGTGACACTCGGCTCTCAGTGGGTCGCGAACTGCTGATCCTTCGCGCCCGCCGGCCAATCCGCAAGGCCCGGCATTTGGTGGCTGTGCGTATCGTCACATTCCGGCAGTGTCATATACGCACGGAATGCAATTGACTCACTACCGTTAGTAGCTGATTTGGCTGCCGCGGCCAAGCCCTCCCGTGCGCGTCGCCAAGGAAATGTGTTTACATATTGTCGTCTGACGATTTCAGGCAGCAACCAAAGGCATCCGGCTGGCGAGCGCCGTCGAGGCGGCCAGGGTAGTCAGCGAGATGCGAGCCGTGCGTTGCGCGGTGGCCAGGGCGAGCACGTGCTGACCATTGCCAGCGGGAGGTCGGTGGCTGACGTGGGCGTTCATCCCGGCGAGCGCGAACTGCGGCCGCTCGAGATCCCCGCGGTGGCGCGCTGCTCCGCCAGCGGTCGCCAGGCCAGCGGCGCCGCCGCCGCGGTTCCTGCCGCTCCGGCCGTCCCACGGGACCGTTCGCCTCGCGGGGACAAGGCCGCCGGACATGGTCGGGCTACGGGACTAGGTTCTGGTGCGGGACCATTGACACGATCGGCGGCCGCGGATGCCTGACCGGAGAACGCTCGCGGAATTCCTGGACGGGGCGCGGGTCGACCCTGCGTCCGCGCCGCCCGCCGTCTGATCACCTGATCGCCCCCTGAACCTCGGGAGGATAGCAATGCCGGTATGGATCTGCGCCACGTGCGCCAACCACTACCCCGACCAGGACTCCCCGCCCCAGGAGTGCGTCATCTGCTCCGACGAACGCCAGTGGGTGCCTGCCTCGGGACAGCGGTGGACCACAGCGACGCAACTAGCCGCCGCCGGGCACCGCAGCGACGTCCGTGAGGTGGAGCCGGGACTGCTTGGCATCGGCGCCGATCCGCCGGTGGCGATCGGCCAGCGGGGCCTGGTGATCCAGACCCCCGAGGGCAACCTGCTGTGGGACCCGCCCGGGTTCATCGACGAGCAGGCGGTGGCCAAGGTCAGGGACGTGGGCGGGCTGCGCGCGGTCACCGCGAGCCATCCGCACTTCTACGGCTCGATGGTCGAGTGGAGCCGCGCGTTCGGCGCCGAGATACTGCTGCCCGAGGCCGACGCGCACTGGCTGACCCGCCCGGACCCGGCCGTGCGCACCTGGTCCGGTGAACTCAAGGTTCTCCCTGGCGTCACCCTGGTCCAGTGCGGCGGGCACTTCCCGGGAAGCGCGGTCGCCCACTGGGCGGACGGCGCCGGCGGAGCGGGTGCCCTGCTCGCCGGGGACACCATCTTCGTGGCACCGGGGGAGGACAGGGTCACGTTCGTGTGGAGCGCGCCGAACCGGCTGCCGTTGCCGGAGCGGGCGGTCCTCGGGGTGGTCGAGGCCGTGCGCCCGTACCGTTTCGACCGCATCTACGGCGGCTGGTGGCAGCCGGTGGTCCGCAGTGGCGCCAGGCAGGTCCTCGAGGCCTCGGCCGGCCGGTACATCGAGTTCCTGCGCGGCGACGCGCCCGTGGAATAGAAACCGTGGACTGAGCGACCCAGAACCGCCTCGCCGCCCCGCCATCGCGACTCAGCCAGCGTGAAAGGATGGGCCCATGGTGGTGACGGTTGATTTCTCGTTGCTCCCGGAGAGCCAGCACGCGGCGGAGATCGCCCGGCTGTACGACGCCATGGAGGCGTCCGACCGGGCTGGCTGCTACCCGCGGGTGACGGTCGAGCGGCCCTGGTCGGTGGACAATCCCGTGCTCGAAGGCGAGTTCGCCGCGCCCGCGGCGATCCGCTGGTACCTGGAGCGGGAACTGAGCCGGCTGGCGGCCAGGGGCGCCCGGATCTCGGTCAGTCCCGGTCGCCGGTCGCTTGACCTGCATGACCCGGAACTCGGGCCGGCGGTCGACGAGACCCGCTGGGACCTGCGGCGCAAGAAGCTGTTCCTGTTCGGGCCCGAGCGCACGGCATTGTCGATCGACCGACTGCAGCACTACACCGGCACCAGGGCCGACATGTTCCAGCGCTACGTCTTGCTGACTAACTACGCCTGGCACGTGGAGGAATTCCGCGCGGCCCGGCCCGACAGCGTCGGCCCCGAGGCTGACGGCAGGCAGATGCCCGCCTGGCACCACGTGCTTCCCGGCCGGGCCGGCGTGACCATGGTGAACATCGGCGTCGGGCCGTCCAACGCCAAGACGATCATGGATCATCTCGCCGTGCTCCGCCCCGACCTGGTCCTGATGATCGGGCACTGCGCCGGCTTGCGCAACCACCAGGGCATCGGCGACCTGGTCCTGGCGACCGGCTACATGCGCGATGACCACATCCTTGATGACCTGCTCCCGTTGAGCGTTCCGGTGGTCCCCAACCACACGCTTAACACGTTGCTGCTCAGTGAGCTGACCGCGCGCGGGTTGCCCAGCCGGATGGGCATCGTCTTCACCACCGCCAACCGGAACTGGGAGCTGCAGCTGAGCATGGTCGAGGACCGGCTGCGGGTATCTCGCGCCCTCGCCGTCGACATGGAATCCGCGACGGTCGCCGCGAACGGCTTCCGTTACCGGATCCCGACGGCGACGCTGCTCGCCGTTAGTGACAAGCCATTGCACGCTCGCCCGAAGACCAGTGCGGACGCGCAGGGCTTCTACGCCGCAAGCCGCCGCCAGCATGTCGAGATCGCTATCTCGGTGGTTGAGAAAGTCAGGAAGCTGTACCCGGGCGGGCTGCCCACCGCTGACCTCCGCTCGCCCGACGAGCCGCTGCTCGGCGTCACGAGCACGACGCCACCGACGTGACCGTCGGCGGGTGATCGCCCCGGTCGAACCCGGTACGGGCCGGGAAAACCCCGGCCGACTCGGCGGCCAAGGCCGCGCCAGCGGATTTACCGGTAAACAAATCACGACCGGTAAAGAAAAGACGTCCAGAACGTCTTTTCTTTACATCCGGTGAAAAGTTTACCTGATACGAAAAATTTACCGACAAGCCTGTCGCCGGAGGGGTGCGTGGCGAGCCTGTTGCCGGAGGGGTTGCGTGGCAAGTCTGTTGCCGGAGGGGTCCGTGGTAAGCCGGGGCCGTCCCGGTCGGCCGGGAGCACTATCGGCCACGCCAGTATCACCATCGGCCACGCCGGGAGCACCATCGGCCACGCCAGTATCACCGCCGGCCACGCCGGTATCACCGCCGGCCACGCCCCTTGGCAGCAAGCGACGGACCCTCATTAACCGGCCTCGCCGCTAGTCAACCAGGTCGAGGGCCGCGCCGATTACCGAGCCGGTGTCGATGTGGTGGTAGCGGTAGGTGCTGTCGATGTCGCCTGACTGGCCGAAAGTCGTGACACCCAGGTGCGCGGCGGGCACCCGGTTGACGCCCGCGAGGAACGCAAGCGTGTGCGGGTGACCGTCCAGCACCGTGACCATCGGCGCCGCGCGCTCGGCGGCGAAGACGCTGTCGAGGATCCAGTCCGGCGCGCTGCCCAGCCCGCGCCGCGCCCGCAGCGCGCGGAACAGCAGGTCCGGGCTGGTGACGCAGATGACGTCCGCGCCGAAGCCGATCGCGTCAAGCCGTTCCGCGGCGGCCAGCGCCTCAGGGACGAGGGCGCCCATCGCGCAGATCGTGACGGCGGGCTCCGCGCGGCGCCGCAGCTGGTACGCCCCGGCGACCACGCACCGCCGGCGCCTTTCGCGCGCGGCCGGGTCGGCGGGCACCGCCGCAAGCGTCTGGTCCACCGGCCGGGTGGACAGCCGCAGGTAGGCCGACTGCCCGCCGGGCCTGCCGAGCTGTGCGAGCGAGGCGAGCAGCACCCACTCGGTGTCGATCGCGAAGGCGGGCTCGTAGCTGACGCAGCCCGGCTGCTCCACGCCGATCGACGGGGTGACGACCGACTGATGCGCGCCGCCCTCGGGAGCGAGGCTGACCCCGGAGGGAGTGCCGACGAGGATCGACTGACCGCCCGCGTAGATGCCGAACGACCACGGCTCAAGCGCCCGCGCGACGAAGGGGTCATAGAGTACACCGACGGGGAAGGTCGGTTGTCCCACCCGGCTCCAGGTCGCGCCTAGCTCGCCTAGGGCGCCGACCAGGTTCGTTTCCGCGATGCCGAGCTCGATGTGCTGCCCGGCCGGCCGTTCGCGCCAGTGCAGGATCGTCTCGCTGTCATCGGCGAACCAGTCCGTGCGCTCGGCCGAGGACCAGACGCCGGCCTTGTTCACCCAGCCGGCCAGGTTGGTGCTCGAGCTGACATCCGGGCTCACGGTCACGATCCGCGCGCCCACCTGCGGGGCCGCGCGGTTGACGTCGAGCAGCGCGCGGCCGAGCGCCGACTGCGTGGTCGCCGTGCCGGACGGGGTGCGCCCCAGGTCGGCCGGCACCGGCGGCGGCTCAAGCAGCGGAACGGAGTCACGCCGCACCCGTTCCGCCGCCGCCGCGCACAGCGCCGCCTCGGGTGAGCCGTCGGGGAACCGCAGCCACGGATGAGCCGGGTCCGCACCGGTCCGCCCGGCGAGCTCGCCCAGCTGCGCCTCGGTGAGCAGCGCGGAGTGGTTCTGCGGGTGACCCTCGATGGCCAGCCCGTATCCCTTCACCGTGTAGGCGAAGATCACCGTCGGCCGGGCGTCGTCGATCGCGGCGAAGGCGCCGGCCAGCGCCGCCTGGTCGTGACCGCCCAGGTTGCGGAAGGCCGCGCGCAGCGCGTCGTCGCCGACGCCGCCGAGCAGCCCGCGGAGCGGCTCCGCGTCCGGCCCCGGGCCAGGCAGCCGGTTTCGCAGCTCATCCGCGGGGCACCGCAGCAGCCGCTGGTACTCGGGATTCGGCATCCGGTCGATCCGGCCGCGCAGCAGCTCGCCCCCGGGCTGAGCGAACAGCTCCTCGAGCCGGTGACCGTACTTCACGGTGAGCACCTGCCAGCCCGCGGCCTCGAACATTCCCTGCAAACGGGGCGTGCCGATGCCTGGCACCACCCGGTCGAGCGACTGCCGGTTCAGGTCGACGATCCACACCACTTCGCCCAGGTCGGCGACCATCGGGTCGCCGACCGCCTCCCAGACGGCGCCCTCGTCTAGTTCCGCGTCGCCGAGCAGCGAGTACTGGCGCCCGCCGGGGAGCTCACCGAAGTGATCCGCGACGTAACGGTGCGCGAGCGCGCCCCACAGCGGCGCCGTCGCACCGATGCCGACCGATCCGGTGGAGTAGTCCACCGGATCGGGGTCCTTGGTGCGGCTCGGGTAGGACTGCAGGCCGCCGAACTGCCGCAGCGTCGTCAGGTAGGACTCGTCTAGCTGGCCGAGCAGGTAGTTGACCGCGTGCAGCACGGGGGAGGCGTGCGGCTTCACCGAGACCCGGTCGCCGGCCCGCAGGTGCCTGAACCACAGCGAGGTCATGATCGAGACCATCGACGCGCTCGAGGCCTGGTGCCCGCCGACCTTCAGGCCGGTCGGGTTCGGACGCACCCGGTTGGCGTGGTCGATGATCGCGGTCGACAGCCAGAGCACGCGGTCCTCGATGGACTTCAGGATCGCGAAGTCTGCCTCGTCGGCGCGCTCGGAGTGACTGAGCGAGTTGGTCATCGTTTCCAGTATCACATGCGGCGGTCAGGCGGTCATCGCGTGCGAGAGCGCGGTCATCGCGTGCGAGAGCCTTGCGCAGGAGCGGCCCTCAGGCCTTCTCGCGGACCAGAGGGCCGAGGGGGGCGGCGTGCCAGGAGCTGAACCGGATCTGGCCAAACCAGCCGGGCAGGTTCATGCGGCCGGAGGTGACCGCCGCGTCCAGTGCCGCCATCGCGTCCGCGGCGCTGCCCTCGATCTCGTAGATCGCCGCGTGCGTGAAGTTGTCCGGCTCGGTCGGCTCGTCAAGCGCGGGCACCAGCGCGTACCTTGTCGCGGCGGCGAACCCCGGCAGGGTCAGGATCTCGGCGATGTGCAGGCCGTACCAGGCGTTGTACTCGTCTTCTGGTACCGAGTCAGGGCGGCGGCTGAAGACGACGTGGACGGTGTGCGGCATGAATGACCTCCCGCTGCTCCCGCCTCGCTGGCGGCGCTGGCAGAGCTGTACGTCACAACTCGCGCTCGGCAATGATCCTATACGATGTGATGCTATCGTCCTGCGGGCCCGCGGCCGAGTAGCCGTGGTCGTTCCGCGAGCAGAGGGGAGGCAACATGGCCCAGAGCCTTCAGGTCGTGTTCAGCGACGCGGGCGGGCCGGGGAACCCGGTCCCCGACGAGTCCTTCGACGGCTGGTATGCCGAGCACCTTGACGAGATCCTCCTGATCCCTGGCTTCACCTCGGCGCAGCGGTACGCCCTAGAGGAGGTGACCAAGCCGGCGGGCGGCGCGATCCCGGGCCGTCGGCTGTGCGTCTACACCACCACGAAGGCCCCGGCCGAACTGCGCGCCGAGATGGAACGGATGAACCTGCTGTCCGCCGATTCCTACCAGCGCCTCAAGGACGGCGACTCCAACGGGCCGGAGTTGCCGGGGTGGTGGGACAGCGTGCGGTTCGCGGCCTGGAACCTGATCCCGATCGGCGAGCGCGTCGAGGCGACCGCCGCCGGACGGTAGGAAGTCCATCACGGCCTCGCGGCCGTGGCGGAGCCCGCGCCCCTGGCGCTCGGGGTGCGGGCGGTCGTCCCGTTGCGCGGAGCGCGGGCGGCGATCACCTTGTCGTTGGCCTGGTGAATTGCCCGGTAGGCCTCGACTGTCTGCAGCTTGTGCCATCGCGCATAGGCCTCGACCTCGTCCTTTGTGCCCTCTGCGAGCAGCTTGATGAGCTGCAGGTGCTCGCCGAGCGCCTCCTCCGAGCGCTGCGGCAGGTACGCGAACATCGTCGAGCGGACCCGGTCAAGGCGGGAGTTCGCGTGCTCAAGCAGCTCGATGAGATACGTGTTGGGGCACCGGGAGATGATCGTCTGGTGCAGCGACCGGTTCAGCTTGCTGAACCTGAGCGGATCCGCGCGGGCCGCGGCCTCCTCCATGGCTGCGGCGATCCTCCGCAGCCGGGTGAAATCCGATCTTCGCAGGTGCTGTTGTGCCTCCCCGCTTGCCGCCCCCTCCAAGATCGCGAGCGCGACCATGCTCTGTTCCCAGGACGTTGAGTCCACCGGCGACACGACGGCGCCCACGTTCGGCGAGAAGCGCACCCAGCCCTCGGCTTCCAGGCGGCGTAGCGCCTCCCGCACCGGGATCGGGCTCACGCCCAGTTCTCTGGCAAGAGCGTCGATCTTGAGCCGTTCTAGCGGCGCGATGCTCCCAGAATGGATCCGGTCCCGGAGAATCGTATAGGCGCGCTCTTGCTTGTTCACGTTCACCTAGCGTAACGGGTTGTGGCGGCACCATGGTTCGGCGCGTTATCGGCGGATGAAATTGTGCTGCGGCCACAACTTGCGCGCAAGCCGCGCTGGTGCTGGTGGCTTCCCGGGCGAAAGCTATACGATATCAGTATGGGCTGACCTCACTGCGAGTGGACGATGCCGGACGTGGATCAGGGCGCTGGCCGCGACCGCATCCGTTCGGTGCTGACGACCGGCGGGGGCACCGCGAACCTCATCGACACCGCCGCGCGGGCACGAGCCGCCGCCTGCATCTCGGTACTGGGCACTCCGTCAGCCTGGCCCGCCCTCTGCTCGGCGGGGACTACAACACGACTCGCAAGCACGCCCCGGCTTCTAGCACGAGACCTGGTACGAGTCCCGCACCAGACGGCATGGGCTGGGGTCAGGACCACGTCATACTCAATCCGCACGGCCTGGCAGAACACGCACCTAGACGCGCTCAACCACGTCGCCGTGGACGGCACTTTCTACGGCGGGCGGCCGGTGACCGAGGACGGGAGCAGGGCTCGGCCGACGTGCTGGCCCCCGACGGGCTCGTGACCCGCGCCATCCACGTGGACATCCCTGCTGCACCGCGGCACTGACGTGGGCTGACCGCCCAGTCGAAGGCGCGGACATCGACGCCGCGCTCGGCCGGTGCCGGGCTCGCCGTGGCGCCGGGCGACGCGCATCATCCTCGACATGGGGCGGGACCGGTTCGAGGCGGCCAGCGGGCCACATGCTCGGCGGACCGGAGAACGGGCAGGACGCGGGCGGCGGGCTGTCCGCCGACGGCGCGCGCTGGGTGGCGGAGCACCAGGTCTCGATCCTGGCCTGGGACATGCTCGACTCGCGGGACGCGAAGGCGGCGCACGCCACCGCGCACATCTTGACCTGGGCGATCGGGCTGCTCGCTCCTCGACAACTGCGACTTCGCCGCGCATGCGCCTCGCGCACGCGGCGGCTGGTACTCAAGGTGGCCGGCGCCCTGGTCGTGTCCCTGCTCGCCATCGAGGGGGCGAACGGGGTGAACCTCAACCCCCTTGTATTGACCTAGGGCATAACCGAACATATACGATCTATTGGGGTCTTTCCGTCGTTCTTGCTGGTCAGCCGCTTGTCAGGTCGTCAGCTTGTTAGTGCGGGGGCGAGGCGGCGCCAGGCGTCGAGCGCGAGGGCTTCGTCGCCGCTGCCGCTGCCGACAGACGTAGACGCACACGTGATCGGCTCCCGCGTCATGGTGCGCGCGGACCCGGGCCGCGATCGCGTCCTCGTCGCCGTGGGCGACCAGCGCGTCCACCAGCCGGTCGCTGGCAGGAGCACGCAAATCGTCGCCGGTGAAGCCGAGGCGGCGAAGATTGCGCACGTAGTTGGGCAGGGCGAGATAGTCGTTGACGAACGCCCTGGCCCGCTCGCGGCCGCGCCGCCGATCGGGGTCGAGCACCACGGCCTGCTCGGGAGCGAGCACGGTGCCGGGGCCCATCGCCTCGCGGGCCGCGGCCGTGTGCTCGGGCGGGACGAGGTACGGATGCGCCGCGCACGGCCCGTTCGCGCGCCAGGGACAGCATCCGCGGACCGAGCGCGGCCAGCATCCGCTCGCCGGCGGGCACCGGCGGCGCGGCCGCGTCCAGCGCGTCCAGGTACGCGACCATCTTCCAGTACGGGCGGGCGTACGGCACGCCCAAAGTGCCCTCCACCAGCGGCGCATGGCTGTTCCCTAGGCCGAGCAGGAACCGGGGGCCGAACCGTGCCATGAGGCTCGCGTGCCTGCTTGCCACCTCCGCCGGATCGTGCATCCATATATTCAGCACCCCGGTCGCGACCGCTATCCGGCGGGTCGCGGCCAGCAGGTGCTCGGCGGCGCCAAGCACGTCACCTCCCGCGTCCGGGATGAAGATGGCCCCGTACCCGAGGTCCTCCAGCTCGGCGGCCGCAGCGGCCCGCGCGCCGCGGTCCGGGTTATACCGCAGCTCACGGCTCCAGATCCCCGCTCTGCCCAGATCAATCGCCACGTCTTCGGCCGCCTTCGCCACCGGGTACGAGACAAGATCGTGATTGTCTCTGGCTGAGTTAACTCTCGACGCTTCGACGCGCCCCGGTCTACAGTTTCATATATGTTTCGGACCGGTTAAAATGATCGGCCTGGGAGGTTTTGCGAATGGTCGGCTCGAGTGACACAGCCGCGGCAGGGGCACCTCCGACGCATTATCGCAGGGAATGGGCCTTTTTGACCACCGCGCTGTCCCCACAGAGCCGGGTGCGCGCACCCCAGATCGGCAAGGCCGGACGCAGGAAGTCATATATTGACGGGGAGCCGTCGCGGTGACGTCAGGCGAAGGCACCGAGGTCGTCGACCCGCCCGGCGCGCAGAGCACATCCGACATCCTGGTCCGCGTGGAGCACGTGGCGAAGGCGTTCGGCCCCACGCAGGCACTGCAGGGACTGCTCGTTCGAGCTGCGCGCGGGCGAGGTCCACGCCCTGGTCGGCGAGAACGGCTCGGGCAAGAGCACGCTGGTGAAGATCCTCAGCGGGGTCCACCTGCCCGACGCGGGCCGGATCGAGGTCGCCGGGAGCCGAGGCTCAGCTGCGCAGCCCCGAGAGTCGTCAGGAGCACGGCATCGTCACCGTCTTCCAGGAGGTCCTCGTCGCCGGAGTCCCGCTCCGTCGCTGGACAACGTATGGCTCGGCGCCGACGACACCTGGCGGGCGCGGGTCCCGACCCGGGAGAAGCGGCGCCGTGCCAGGGAGGCCCTGCAGGAGCTCCTCGGCCGGCCGATCGACCTGTCCGCGGCGATGGAGGAGCTCTCGCTCAGCGACCGGCAGGCCTGCTGCATCGTCCGCGGGCCCTGCTGCGCAACCCGCGGATCCTGATCCTGGACGAGGCGACGTCCGCGCTCGACGTAGCCACCCGCGACCGGCTCTTCGCGCTGGTCTCCAGGCTCGCCGCCGACGGCGTCGGCGTCATCTTCATCACCCACCGGCTTGGACGAGATCGAGGAGATCGGCGACCGCATCACGGTCATGCGCTCCGGGTGAGACGGTCGCCAACCTCGAGCGCGCGGCAGTGGACACCGCAGCGAGCTGGTCCAGCTCATGACCGGCTCGGATGCAGCTGGAGCAAGGCGGGCCGCATCGAGGAGGCGCACGGCCGCGTCCCGGCGCGCGGGGCGCCGGTGCTGAGCGTCCGCGGCCTGCGGCTCCGGCCCGGACGGCGAAGCCGATCGACCTCGAGGTCACGCCAGGAGAGCTCATCGGCCTGGCCGGCCTCGAGGGCCACGGCCAGAACGAGTTCCTCGAGGCGCTGTGGGGGCGGAACGTCCGATCGCGGGCGAGGTCGTCCGCCACCTCGCCGTGGCGCGATGTCGGTCGTCCGCTCGCCGGTCCGACGCCGCGCGACTGCGACATCGCATACGTCCCGCGCGAGCGGCGCCTCGACTCCGCTGTTCAGCTGGATGACGATCCGCGAGAACTTCGCCCTGCCGACGCTCGGTGCCGACAGCCGGTTCGGCTGGCTCAGCCCGCGGTCCTCGCGCACGCGCGGCTGCGCCTCTACGTCGATCGGCTCAGGATCGTGATGGGCTCGCCCGAGGACCCGATCACGACGCTGTCGGGCGGCAACCAGCAGAAGCGTGATCCTCGCCCGCTGGCTCGCGTTCGGGCCGCGCGATCCTGCTGCTGAACGACCCGACGCGCGGCATCGACATCAACGCGAAGAACGACCTGTACGTCCTGTTCGGTGCGCTGGCCAGCGAGGGCACTGGCGGTCGTCATGCTCTCGACCGAACTCGACGAGCACGTCGAGCTGATGGACCGGGTGCTGGTGTTCAGGGAGCACGAGTTGTTCCAGCGAGTTCGACCGGAGCGAGCTGTCACGCGCGATGCGCCTGGTCGCGGCGTTCTTCGGCGAAAGACGGCGAGGACTGAGATGGCACAGACATCCGCAGTGGCTGTCCCGCCGCAGGCCGTCGCCGGGCGCGCCCGAAGACCGTCTAGCGGGCATCGGTCCGCACACTACAGCTTCGGCTCTCGCCGGCCGTGCTGTGCATCGGGCTGCTACTCGCGAACATTGATCCACGGTGTCCGGCGGCTTCGGTCGTCACCGAGCCAGCTCGCCAATCGTCGGCACCCATGGCCATAGCCGCGCTCGCCAGCGCGCCCGCGATCATCGGCGGCGGCTTCGACATCTCGATCTCGCCGCTGATTCGTCTTCACGAACACGCGTCTTCGTCGTCTGGCTCGCCCCGCACGGGCTCGGCGGCGCCATGGCGGTCCCGATAGTGCTGGGCATCGGGCTCGCTGGTCGGTCTGCTCAACGGCCTGCTCATCATCACGTGCTGCGGGTCCAGGCGATCGTCGTCACGCTTGCCATGTACTTCAGCGCTCCAGGGCGTGGACCTGCTCCTGGCCCCGAACCCGGTCTCGCTGGGCGAGCGCCGGGTTGGATCCAGCGATCTCGCCGGGCTCCGTCGGGCCGATACCCGGCGCGCCTGCTTGACGATCGGCGATCCCGCTGCTCATCTGGTTCGGCTTGCGAGTTCGTCCCGTTCCGGCGCCTGCTGTACGCGGTCGGGAGCGAACGACGCGACGGCTTTCTCCAGCGGCGTCAACGTCAGCTGTGGTACGGGTCGCGAGCTACGCGCTCGGCGGCCTGTTCGCCGGCTTCGGCGGCCTGGCCCTGACCGGCCTGGTGAACGCGGCCAACGCGTCCAACGCCACGGAGTACACCCTGGTGGCCATAGCGGCGCGTCGTGCTCGGCGGCACGTCGCTGGTCGGGCGGCCGCGGCGGGCTGATCGGCGCCCTTGCTTCGGCGCGTTCTCCATCTACCTGCTGCAGAACCTGCTGGCGCACGTTCGCAGATCAACCCGGCGTACCTGCAGATCGTCTACGGCGGCATCCTGATCGTCGCGGTCGTGCTCGGCGGGGCGTGGTCTCCCGGGACAGCGGCGGGCGGGCTGCCGCACCGGGCGCATGCCTTGATCTCGCATCGCGGCCGGAGGCGGCATCCAGTCGGCCGTGCTCCTCCCGGACGCACTGCTGTCGAAGCCCGAGATACGGGCGCCGGCCCACGCCGACGCGGACGAGGCCGCAGCGGGAAGGCCGGCTGGCGCAGAGCCGGGACTGCGCACGGCCTGGGGTCAAGTTCGGCGCGGCTCCAGGCCAGGTACCCGATCGACCCAGGTGGTCGCGCTCATCGCGGTGTTCATCTACGGCGCCATCACGCTGCCAGGGCTCGACTCCTGGACCAGCATTCGCTCGATCCTCGTCCTGGCCGCCCTGGTTGGGCTCGCCTCCGGGGGCCAGACCCTCCTGATCCTGATCGGCGGCTTCGACCTGGGGGTCGCCGGGCTTCATCGTGGCCGGCGCGCTCACCGTGACCGCGCTGCGCGCCAATTACCACCTCGCCCTTCGGGGTGGCCCTGCTCCTCGCGGTGGTCGGGGCCGGCGTCCTGGGCGGGGTCGCCGGCTACATCTGTCACCGGTTCGCGATCAACCCGCTAGTGGTCACGCTGGCCATGGGCACGCTCGGCCGTCGGGATCGTGGCGGTCCAGAACGGCGGCCTGGTCGACGGGGACGCTCCCCCGTGGCTTATCCACCTGGCCGAGCCGGCCGACCAGGACCTTCGGGCTGTCCATGCCGCCGGTCATCGTCATCTGGGTCGCCGTGCATCGTCGTGTTCGCCATCGTGCTGCACCGGACGAGGCATCGGCCGCCACCTGTTCGCGACCGGCGCGAACCGCCGGGCGGCCGACTACGCCCTGATCAGCACCCGGCGCGTCTGGACCGCCACGTTCGCGTTCAGCGCGATCGCGTCGGCGCTGGTAGGCATGCTGATCGGCGGCTTCGCCGGCACGGTGCAACAGCGCGCTTGGCGATCCCTATCTCTTCCAGAGCGTGGTCGCGGTGATCGTCGGCGGGACCGTGTTCGGCGGACCGGGTGACTACACGCGCACCTGCGTCGGGGCCCTGTTCCTCACCGTCCTCGACCACTGTCCTCGTCGGCCACGGGGCGAGCCCCGCCGTCGAGGAGATCGTCTACGGCCTCATCATCCTCGCCGCCATCGCCGTCTACGGCCGGCAGCGGCGACTCCGGGACCGCCTGTGACCGCGTCGGGCCCGCCGGGCACGGCTCTGCGCACGCGGACGAGTTCGACAGATCAACCGACGAAGTCAGAGATCAGAACTAGAGTGAGCGAGATCTCATGCGAGCGGCTCGGAAGAGCGGGCTCATAACCGCGGTAGAAAGCCATGGGCCATGCTGGCGGGCTGCTCGTCGCGGCGGTGGCGCAGCGTGCTCGTCGTCGTCGTCGTCATCAACGGCAACAACATCGGCGGCGGCCGACGGCGGCGGGGGCGGGAGCCGGCGAGCTGCAAGTGCGGTGACCCCCGTTCCGGTTGGCCCGGCGAACCCCAGCGGCGTCTACAGCGACCCTCTCGCCTGAGCTGCAGAAGATCTACACGAGCTATCCCGGTAACGCTCGATCGCGAGCCCGTGGGCGACGAAGAAGATCACCGCCAAGCCACCGTGGAAGATCGGCTACATCGCCTTCGCGATCACGAACCCGTACAACCAGCACGTCCCTGGACGGGCTGAAGGCGCAGTTCGCGAAGGCGAAGGCGGCGGGCCTGGTGCAGGGCAGCCTGCTCACGCAACATCCCGGCTACCATGGCCGCGTCAACGCGGAGAGCAGCAGATCTCCGCTATCCAGCAGATGGTGCGCCAGGGCGTGAACGCGATCATCCTGCTGCCCGTGGACAGCGTCGCGGTGCGCCCGGCCATCAACGCCGCCGGGAAAGCGGGCGTCCCCGTCATCCTGGCCGACACCCCGCCCGCGCCCGGCACGAACTACGGCGGTCGCAGCCTGGACCCAGAACCAGGTCCAGGCGGACGCCGGGGCCCTCGGCCTGATCCAGAAGGGCAACATCATCATCGTCAAGGGCATCGCGGGCAACCAGAACGACGTCGTGCTCTACAACCAGAAAATCGCCAACCTGAAGAACTGCCCTAACATCCACCTCGCGGCGACGCTCTACGGCAACTGGGACCAGGGCACGGCCAAGACCGTCGTCTCCCAGTAC
Source organism: uncultured Actinomycetota bacterium (assembly GCA_963811335.1). Taxonomy (GTDB): domain Bacteria; phylum Actinomycetota; class Actinomycetes; order Streptosporangiales; family Streptosporangiaceae; genus Trebonia. The sequence continues at coordinate 189,236 of CAWERB010000026.1, forward strand.
ATCGCCTCGCACCCGCAGCCGCTCGCCGGCGTCCTCCAGGACGGCGGCATGATGGCGGGGATCGTGCAGGCCTTCGAGGCAACGGCCTGAAGGTCCCGGTGATCGCCGACGGTCAGTGCGGCGGCGGCGACCTGTCCTGGTGGCTGGCCCACAAGGACACGTACAAGACCGTGGGCGGCTGCATCAACGGATTCCAGGGCGCCTACACGTACTTCAACGTGGCCCTCCGGGTGCTGGCGAACAAGGGCCCGAAGCTCAACGTCCTGGAGATGCCCATCACGCCCATCACGAATGCCAACCTCGCGCAGTTCGCCAAGCCCGGCCTGCCGCTCAGCTCGCAAGGAAGAGGTCGGCGGCCCGGAGACCGCGTGGTGCGACGACACCTGCCTGGACAAGTACTTCAACGTCACCAGGCGCGGCCACCGCGAGCTAGGGGCCGCGGCTCGCGCCCGCGGCGGCCCGGGCTCTACCCCGGGGCGCGCGGCCTGCACGCGTGAGCAGAAGGAGGACGAGCATGCCCGGCTACCAGGGCAAGGTGGCGGTCGTCACCGGCGCGGCCAGCGGCATCGGCTACGCGGTCGCGGCGCGCGCGGCGGCCGAGGGCATGACCGTCGTGCTGGCCGACATCGACGCGGCGGAAACTCCACCGACGCCGCGGCGTCGCTGCGCGCCGGCGGGGCCGAGCGTGCATCCCCGTGACCGCGGTCGACGTCAGCGACCGCGAGTCGGTGCTGGACCTGGCCCGGCGCGTGCGCGACGACGCGGGCGACGCCTGGCTGCTGGTCAACAACGCCGGCGTCTACCTGTCGGCGCCGTTCGAGCCGAGATGCCGCCTGCCGACTGGGAGTTCGTCATCGGCGTCAACCTCTGGGGCGTCGTGCACTGCCTGCAGGCCTTCCTGCCCGGGATGGTCGAGCGCGACAGCGGGCTACGTCGTCAACACCTCGTCGATCGACGGGCTGGTCACGGTGCGCAACGCCGCCGGCTACGTCGCCGCCAAGCACGCCGTCAGCGCGCTGTCAGAGACCGCTCTACCGCGAGCTCGAGGACGCGGGCGTCGTCGGTCGGCATCTCGGTCCTGTGCCCGGCCGCGGTCGCCACCGACATCCTCAACTCGGCGCGGCACCGGCCCGATCCGCCTCGGGCCCGGCCGCCCGGGCTGCCCGCACGCGAGCTACCCGCCGCTCGATGACGGTCATGCCGCCGGCGCAGGCCGCCGACATCATGTTCGCCGGCGCATCGCGCGAGCGCCGCTTCTGGATCCTCACCCACCCCGAGCAGAGCGCGCCCGCGATCCGCGGCGCCGCGCCGAGGGCATCGTCGCCGGCCGGTAACCCCGGCGACGAATCGGTCGATCCCAACTTCGGAGATCCACGCGCCGACGCGCCATCCGGATGACGCACCGTCCCCCACGACCGCATGACGCGAATCGCGCCCCCAGCCCCGCGGTCTCCACCCGGATGACGATGGTCCCCCAGCCGCTACCCCACCGAGCGATGACGCAAGCGGGTACTCACGACTGCGATTCGTCATCCGGTACCCCGGGGTCACCCGATGTCGGTCGGCGCCTCACGGCGCAGGAACCGCCAGCGGCCCTCCTCGCGCACCAGCTCGTCGTCGTAGTGGCCCAGCTTGGCCAGGGCGGGCAGGCCATCGTCGCCCTTGACCACGTACAGCCACGTCACCTCGGCCTGCGCCCGGTCGGGGTCGGCGGCGTCGAGCTCGATGAGCGGGTTGACGACGACGTGGAAATCCTCGCCCGGCGCGGATCCGAGCAGGCTGCCGGGCATCGCCTCCACCAGCGCCTGGATGGCCGCGGGCCCCTTGGCCTGCTGCAGGCCCTGCTGCGGGCTCGCGATGAACTCGCCGTCGGCGGCGAACAGCGCGCCGTAGGCGGCGAAGTCCTGCTTGTCCAGCACCATCTTGTAGTCGACGAACAGCTGGCGGATCTGCTCCAGGTCCTCCAGCCGCCGCAGCCGGGCCTCGGCGTCACCCGCGGCGGGTGCCCCGGCGCTCGCGACCGGACGCCGCGGCCCTCCGCCGCCCACGCCGCTGGTACGTCAAGCTCGCGGTGCGGGATGTCGGTGTGGGCGATCCGCCGCTGGTACCGCCACCGGCCGCGCTCGCGCACGTAGCGTGTCCTCGTAGTGGCCGAGCAGCCGCATCACCGGCGTGTCCGCCCGCGCCGCGTCCCACCCAGGCCCAGGTCGACCACGCCGGCCGCCCGGTCGCCGTCCAGGTCGATCTCCGGCTCGGTCACCAGGTGCCAGGCCGCGGGCCGTCCGACCGTGCGGGCGGGCAGCCGCTCGTTCAGCATCGCCGTGATGCCGGCCGGGCCCTGGCCGTAGCCGGTGCCGCCCAGCCACTCGCCGTCGTCGGCGAACAGCCGCCCGTAGCCGTCCAGGTCCCGCGCGTCGAGGAGGCGGCGGTACTCCTGGGTGCAGCCGGCGGATCTGCTCGGTGTCCTCCAGCCGGCGCAGCCGCGCGTCGAGCGTTGCCCCCCGGCGCCGGCGACGCCGCCGGTGACCCGCCCGCTCATGGGCGGCTGCCCGTCCCGGCCACGTGACCCGCCGGCGGCCAGCGTCCAGCTCGCGGTACGGGATGTCGGTGTGGGCGATCCGCCGCCGGTACCGCCACCGGCCGTGCTCGCGCACGTAGATCGTCGTCGTAGTGGCCGAGCAGCCGCATCACCGGCGTGTCGCCCGTCGCCGCGCTGTATCAGCGCCCAGGTGACCGTGCCGGTCGCGCGGTCACCGCGGACGTCGATGTCGGACTCGGTCACCAGGTGCCAGGACGTCGCGCCGGGCGGGGCGGGGTTACCGGCCAGCCGCTCCTTCAGCATCGCCGTGATGCCGGCCGGTCCCTGGCCGTAGCCGGTGCCGCCCAGCCACTCGCCGTCGGTCGGCGAACAGCCGCCCGTAGCCGTCGAGGTCCCGCGCGTCGAGGTGGCGGCGGTATTCCAGGTTGAGCTGGCGGATCTGCTCGGCGTCCTCGAGCCTCCGCAGCCGCTCGGCGAAGCTGTCGCCTGAGTGCACCATGGTCCGCCCTCGCTTAGTAGGACGGGAGCGGCGCCGGGCCGACCTTGGTCCGGATCACGTGCATGGTGGTCGAGGTGCACACGAACAGCGAGCGCAGGTCCGCGCCGCCCCAGACCAGGCTGCCGGACACCTCGGGCGTCTCGATGATGCCGAGCAGGCCGCCGGCCGGGGCGATCACCCAGACCCCGCCGCGGGCGGTGCACCAGATGTTGCCGAGCGCGTCGCACTCCATGCCGTCCGGGTTGCCGTTACCGGGTGTCGCCGGCGCTGCCCATGTCGTCGTGTACGGTGCGCACGTTGGACAGCGAGCCGTCCGCGGCGACGTCGTAGGCCTTGATGTCGCGCCGGTCGTTGACGTACAAGATGGACTCGTCGGGCGAGAAGCACAAGCCGTTCGGCTGCTCGAATTCTTTCTCCTCCGACACCAGCACCACGTCGCCGCCACCGGGCGGCACCATGAACAGGCCCTGGAAATCCAGCTCGCACTTGCGCCCCACGCCGACCGGCACGTCCCACCGCCCGTAGTTCGGGTCCGTGAAATATATGGTTCCGTCCGACCGGACGATGACGTCGTTGGGGCTGTTGAGGTACTTGCCCTGGTAATGGAACGCGACGACTTCGCGCAGGCCGTCCGGCCGGATTCGTACCAGCGAGCTGCTCACCTGCTCGCAGACCAGCAGGCTGCCGTCTGGCTCGTAGGCCATGCCGTTGCCCTTGAACGTGGGCCAGGCGACGAGCTCCATGCCCTGCTGCTCACTCCACTTCCAGCGCCGGTCGCCCGGAATGTCGCTGAACACCAGGTAGTTGCCCGCCGCGTTCCACGCCGGGCCCTCGGTGAAGCCGTAGCCGCGTGCCGATCAGCCGGAAGTCCTGGTCGGGGTCGATGAGCTTGAGCAGCGCGTCGGTGCCGTGGGAGATCGAGAGCATCGCGGACTCCTTGCGTCGTCGCGTGGCCGACGATCGCGCGGGAGGTCACGTCGATCGTAATCGTATACGAACATGTTGGGCCAGTCCCGGTGCCTGTTTGCCCAGTCACGCCACGCGGGCGCCCGTGCGCTCGCCCGCCGTCATGCCGGGGGAGTGCCCGGCCGGTCGGCCGCCGGCAGGCCGTCCGGCCACCAGGCCTTGTGCGCCTCGGAGTGGTCGGCGGAAAAGCCCAGGCCCGCGGCGGCGTCCGCCCAGCGGGAGCGGGCCAGGCGGAGGACCGGCGCGTCCGCCTCGAGCGAGTCGGCCAGGTCGGCGGCGATGCCCACGTCCTTGGCCAGCAGGCCAAGTGCGAATCCAGTGCCGTACCGCCCCGTGATCACCTCGTCCTTGAGCACGACCTCTGAGTTGAATGACCGGCCGGTCGACGTGTTAACGACGTCGAGCATCACCTGGGGGTCGAGGCCGAACTGCTTGCCGATGGCGAGCGCCTCCACGCCGGCGGCGTAGGCGGTGGCACCGAGGAAGTTGTTCAGCGCCTTCATCGCGTGCCCTGAGCCGACCGGCCCGGTGCGGAAGATCCGCTCGCCCATCGCCTCAAGCACCGGGCGCACCAGTTCGAACGCCTCCTCGTCCTGTCCGCCGACCATCAGCGACAGCGTGCCAGACTCGGCCCGGGAGATCCCGCCGGAGACCGGCGCGTCGACCACCTTGATGCCGGACGGCGCCAGGTCGGCGGCCAGCTGCTTGGTGCCGACCGGGCTGGAGGAACTCATCTCGAGCACCACCGCGCCCGGCGTGAGCGCGGCGGCGATCCCGCCCTGCCAGCCGCAGACGGCCTCGCGCACCGCCATGCCGTCTGGCAGCATGGTCACCACGACCAGGGTGTCCGCGAACGCGGCGGGCGAAGCGGCGGCCGTACCGCCGTGCGCGGCGATGAACCGCCCTTCTGCCGCCGGGTCGGCGTCCCGGAGCACCAGGCCGAACCCGGCCTTGGCGAGGTTGGCGGCCATCCGGCGGCCCATGTTGCCCAGGCCGACGAAGCCGACGGCCGTCCCTGGGGCGCTCACTCCATCCCCAGCTCAGCCAGCACGGCCGATGCATTGCGGAAGCCGTCAACCGCCGCGGGGATGCCGCAGTACACGGCCGCGTGCATCAGCACTTCCCGCAGCTCGTCCTTGGTGACCCCGTTGTTGATCGCGCCCTTGACGTGCCACCGGATCTCCTGCGCACGGCCCTGCGCCACCAGCATGGCGATGGTGAGCATGCTCCGGGTACCGCGGGAGATCTGGTCGCGGCTCCAGACCGAGCCGAAGCAGTAGCGGGTCACGAGCTCCTCGAAATCCCGGGTGAAGTCGGGCTGGCTCTCCACCTTGGCCCGGCCGTGCTCCGGGCCGAGCATCTCCTCGCGGATCGCGATCCCCTTCTCGTACGAGTCGTCGTCAGTCATCCGTCCGTCATCCCTTCCACTAGGCAGCTCAAGCCAAACGATATACGATTCCGACTGCCGGGCCAGGGCCGGCCGCAGGTTCGCCGGCTTGTGCAGGCGAAGCCCGCTGCCGCAGAACGCGTCGCCAGACGCAGGCGCCGCCCGGCCGCGCCTGCCGCTCGGGAGGGACCACGATGTCCGACAACCTGCTCCTCGTGTTCAGCACGCCGCCAGCTGGCGTGTCCGCGGATGAGTTCAGCGACTGCTACGACGCCCATGTCGCCGAGATCGTGGCGATCGGCGGTTTCACCGGGGCGCGCCGCTACCGGGTGACGACCATCAAGGGCGACTGGGTCCCCTCGGGCGAGCAGCACCTGGCGGTATACGAGACCAGCGGCAGCCCGGCCGAGCCTGGCCATCTATGAGGTAGAGCGCGACCTGGCCACGCTGCGCGCGAACCTGGGGGCCGCGGCCGAGGTCAACCAGGCGGGCTGGCCCGCCTGGTGCAACCCCGGAGCCCTGGACGTCGCTCGACGTCAACGCGGTCAGCGGCTACGTGGCGACGTCGGCCGTGTCCCCCGCCTGACCGTGCCGCCGCCAAGGGCATCCGGGTCGGCCGCCCAGCCACTGGCGGTAGGGCAACTGGCAGGTGACCACGGCCGGCAAACCCCAACCAGAGAGGACCCCATGTCCGCACGTAACGCCCCGCCCTTCCGCGCCGATCACGTCGGCAGCCTGCTCCGCCCGCGCGCCCTGCTCAAGGCGCGGGCGGACGCCGCAAGCGGGGCGATCTCCCCTGATGACCTGCACGCCGCGGAGGACGCCGCGATCCGCGACGCAGTCGCGCTGCAGACGGACATCGGCCTGCGCGCGGTCACCGACGGCGAGTTCAGGCGGGCCTCCTGGCACATGGACTTCATATACGAGATCGCCGGAGTGCAGAAGGCCAGCCAGGCCATGAAGAGCGTGTTCCACAACCCCGACGGCGACATCGAGTTCACGCCGGCGGGCGTGCGGATCGCCGGAAAGCTGGGGATGGACCACACGATATTCGGGTCCGCTTTCGAGTTCCTCCGCGACACCGCCGCGGAGGCGGCGGCCGGCGCAACCCCCAAGCTGACCATCCCCGCGCCCAGCCTGGTGCATTACCGCGGCGGCCCGGCGGCGATCGACCGGGCCGTCTACCCGGACATGGACGAGTTCTGGGATGACCTCGGCGCCGCCTACGCCGACGAGGTCGCCCGGCTGGACGCCATCGGCTGCACCTACCTGCAGATCGACGACACCAGCCTGGCCTACCTGAACGACCCGGACCAGCGGGCCGAGATCACCCGGCGCGGTGAGGACGCCGACCACCAGCACGAGACCTACATCAGGTCCATCAACCGCGCGCTGCGCCACAAGCCGGCCGGGATGACGGTCACCACGCACCTGTGCCGGGGTAACTTCCGGTCCTCGTGGGTGGCCCAGGGCGGGTACGAGTTCGTCGCCGACGCCCTGTTCAACGAGCTGAACGTGGGCGGCTACTTCATGGAGTACGACGACGAGCGCTCCGGCGGCTTCGAGCCGCTGCGCTTCATCCCGAAGGGCAAGTACGTCGTCCTCGGCCTGGTAACCAGCAAGAAGCCGCAACTGGAAGCCAAGGGCGACATCAAGCGCCGGATCGAGGAAGCGGCCAAGTACGTGGACATCGACCAGTTGTGCCTGTCTCCGCAGTGCGGCTTCTCCTCCACGCTCGACGGCAACTCGCTGACCCTTGAGCAGCAAATTGCCAAGTTGCGCCTCGTGGTGGAGATCGCCGAGGAGGTCTGGGGCTGACCGATGGCGGGGGCGAGTAGCGGGGGCGAGTAGCAGGCAAGGTCGCCTTCGTCACGAGGGCGGGCCGCGTGGCTCCGCTGAGTTCACATCGCCCGGGCGGGATTGCCGCCCCAGCCGGCCGCTGGCGGCACCTTCTCTCCCTTCATGAGGAAGGAGCCGGGCCGGAGCTGGGAGCCCTCGCCCATGGTCACGCCGAAGTGGACGAAAGCCCCGGTCCCGACCGTGCAGCCGTCTTCAAGCACGGTGTAGTCGCTCTTGAAGATGCCGTCCGCCATGGAATGGCACTGGATGACGGATCCCGCGTTGAGCGTGCAGTAGTCGCCGATGGTGACGAGCGTCCGCTCGGCGATGCCGCACCCGTCGTCGAAGACCCGCCGGCCGACGCGCACGCCGAGCAGGCGCCAGATCAGGCCCTTGAACGGGGTCCCGTTGAACATGCCGATGAGCGGGGCCATCAGCTTCCAGTAACGCTCGTGCCACCAGAAGTACGGGTCGTAGATCGAGCAGTACCGCGGCCGCAGGGATCCGAACCGCAGCAGTGCCCGCTCGACAGTGACGAAGAACGCGAGGTTGAACAGCAGCGTCGCGACGGTCAGCCCGGCGAGCACGACAACCGGGTTGCCGCGCAAGAGCTCAAGCGCGCCCATGCCGAACAAGGTGAGGACGAAGGCGTCGACCCAGCGCACGGCCAGGAAGAGTCCCATGGTCTCGATGTTGTGCCGGTTCTTCGCGCGCAGCCCGGTGCCGGCCCGGAGCCGCGGAACCGCCACCAGCACGAGGCCGCCGAGCAGGATCGCGCCGAAGAACGCCACGGTGGACAGCACCAGCCCTTCCTCGTAGAAGCTCGCCCTGGTGAGCCCCCCGGCACCCGAGGCGGCCAGCGAGACGACCGCGGGCACCGTGGTGAGCCCGGCTACCGCGGCGGCCAGCGTTAGCGGCAGCGTCACGCAGAGCAGGGTGAGCAGCCGCAGGCTGCCGTAGGCCGTCCTGCGCAGCCATCCGTACGGGAGGAGGGCCGGCGCAGGCCCGAGCTGGGATCCGTCCCCCACCGACGTGCCGATGTCCAGGACGGTGTGTTCACCGATCAGTACCGCACGGCCGATGCTGACCGGCCCCGTCTGGATGACGCCGCCCACCGCGCGGTAGCCGGTGAACGAGGATTCCTTCCCGATCACGGTGTCGTCGCCGATGGCGAGCAGGTCCGTGCAGACCGGCACGGTCCTGGAGAAGATGACGACACGGCGGCCTACCTTGGCGCCAAGCGCCCGAAGGTACAGCGAGTAAACGGGCGATCCCGTGAACAAGGCGAGCGGACTGGCCGCGACGAGCGTCTTGACCAGCCAGAAGCGCAGGTAGGCCAGGCCCCAGAGGGGAATCTCCCGGGGCTTCCAGCGGCCCACCAGGGTCCATTTCGCCGCAATGGGCAGGCCGCAGAGCAGGGCGAAGGTCCCGGCGCCGACGGCCAGCGAGCGCAGGTAGAGGTCCGCAAGGCCAGCGCTGCCCGCGGCCCAGCTAAACCCGCAGCAGGCGACCGCCGCCCCGGCGAAGACCGCGGCGAGGAAGGCGAGCAGCTGCAGGGCTCCGCAGGCCACGTACGCCGCGGTGCCTGCCCGTGCCGGGTTCCTTGGCGCCGGCGAACTCGCGGGGCGGCCGCTCGCGCGGCCAGCCGGCGACGGCGGCTCGGTGATCGCAGCCGTGATGCTGGCCTGGCCTGCCGGGACGCGGTCCGGGTTCGCCTGGACCTCGCGGCGCCCCGGGAACAGGCAGGCACCATGACGCCAGGCCAGCCACATCTCCGCGCAGGAGGCGTCGAGAGCCGCCGACCGGCCGGCTAGCACGCTCTCCCCGGGCCCAAGCGGGTCGCCGCTCAGGAAGAGGCTCGCCTCCGCGCCGACGAATGCCGCCGCGTTGCCGTGGGTCACGGCCACGCCCTGGGGCGTGCTTGCCGGGCCGGAGGTGAAGATGATCCACGCGTCGTCTTCTGGCCAGGGGCGGCGAGCAGGACTCCGCCGGTGCCGCCCGGTCCGCCAGGTCAGCTCGCCGCCGTCGCCGATGATGGCCCGGACGCCTGCCGCGGACCAGACAAGCCGGGCGCGGTCATCCGGGTCACCCATGTCGACCAGGACGTAGGCCGCGCCGACCGACAAGACGGCGAGAATGGACACGTAAAGCTCGGTGCTGCCTGACGTCATGCGGATACCGATCCGGTCGCCCGCGCCGATGCCGCGCGAGGCGAGCCGGTAACCGGCTTGCCGTGCCTCGCTGAGCAGGTCGCGGTAACTGAGCACGGACTGGCCGTCGTCGATGGCGCCGGCGCCGGGGAATGCCTTTGCCGTGGTCTCGAAGACCTGCCACAAGGTGCGCGCGGCCCTTGCCGTGGCTCCCGAGTAGATCGCGAATGGGCCGTCCACGGCCATCGCCGGGAATTCGCTCGCGCCGATCCGATCATTGTGCCGTGCCGTCATGATGACCTTCCTCACAAGTCCGGGCCTCACAAATCCGGGGCCGCGAATTCGGAATTGATTACAAAGTCCATTGAGTGACTGATGCCGTCACCGGCCTGGCCTGCTAACCATGCCTTATGGATAGCAGTCGAAGACGCGGATTTTCCGGGCTACGGGCTGTGAGCTTGCTGAAGAAGCTATGAGTTTGCTTAGAAAGGCCATAAGTTTGGCATCGAAAGCCATGGCTTTAGTATTTCGTGCCTTTTCTTCGCGCTGCCCTGTTTGTTGGCTGTCGCCAGGTATTTCCCTGGACCTCGTTTCCCGTCTGCCGTCGGCGGGTAGCCGCTGCTGATGGAATCCGATCAGGGGCACGAGCGCGAAGCCCAGCTCACCCGTCAGGACCCGCGGCGGGAAACCCTGGCGCAGCGGGATGACCGCAACTTCGGAGAGCTGGTCCAAGAACTCCGGGTGGTCGGGCTTGGCGTGCAGGTGCTGTTCGGCTTCCTGCTGTCGCTTCCCTTCACGGTCAAGTTCGGCACGCTGAGCCAAGGGCAGCGTGACCTCTACGTGGCCAGCATCACCTGTGCCACCGTCGCGACCATCTTGCTGCTCGGGCCGGTCGCCTACCACCGGCTGGTTTTCCGTGGGGGGATGAAGGAGCCCTTGGTACGGTTCTCCAACGCGATGGCCATCCTCGGGCTCGCCGCGGTGGCCGGCGCGGTACTCAGCGCCGTCCTCTTGGTTACCGGGTACGTGGCGGGCACGCTGACCGGGGTGCTCATCACGGTGCTCGCCGGCGTCATGCTCTGCGGCCTGTGGTTCGCCCTCCCACTGGCCCGCCGCGCCACCAAGCGGTAACCGCCCGCGGTCGGTAGAGTAAGACACTCACGATGACGTCACCCGGGCCAGATCCCGGCGATCCTGGGGGTAACGCGATGACCGTGCGGTACCTGCTTGGTCTCGAGGAGATCGGCAAGGAGCAGGTCGCGCTGGCCGGCGGCAAGGGTGCGAACCTGGGGGAACTCTCCCGGATCGACGGGATTCGCGTGCCTGACGGTTTCTGCGTGACGACGGACGCCTTCCGCCGGGTCATGGCGATGGTGCCCAGGATCGACAACCTGCTCGGCCGGCTCTCGGGCCTTGACTCCGACGACCGGCAGGCGATCGGCCCGCTCAGCGCGGAGATCCGCCTGGCCGTCGAGGAAACCGCCGTCCCCGACGACCTGGCGGCGGCGATCACCGCCTCGGTCACCCGACTCGGCGAGCGGACCGCCTGCGCCGTCCGGTCAAGCGCCACGGCGGAGGACCTGCCGACGGCTTCCTTCGCCGGCCAGCAGGATACGTACCTGAACGTGGCGGGGCCGGCCGCGGTGCTCGGGCACGTCAGCCGGTGCTGGGCCTCCCTGTTCACGGAACGGGCCGTGGCCTACCGCCTGCGCAACGGCTACGACCACCGGAAGGTGCAGATGGCCGTGGTCGTGCAGCGGATGGTGGTCCCGCAGGCGGCGGGCGTCCTGTTCACGGCTGACCCGGTCTCCGGCAACAGGAAGGTGGTCTCCATCGAGGCCGGCTTCGGCCTCGGCGAGGCCCTGGTATCCGGCCTGGTGAACCCGGACCGCTACCAGGTCAGGGACGGTAAGGTCACCGACCGGGCGATCGCCGCCGGGCAGCCGGCGCTGACCGACGCGCAGGCCGTGCGGCTCGCCGGACTCGGCCGCCGGATCGAGGCGCACTTCGGCCAGCCGCAGGACATCGAGTGGTGCCTGGCGGACGGCGAGTTCCAGATCGTGCAGAGCCGGCCGGTCACCACCCTGTTCCCCGTCCCGAAAGCCGCCGACCAGGGCAACCACGTCTACGTCTCCGTCGGGCATCAGCAGATGATGACCGACGCCATGAAGCCCCTGGGCCTGTCGGTGTGGCTGCTGACCACGCCAGCGCCGATGACCGAATCCGGCGGGCGGCTGTTCGTCGACGTCACCAAGATGCTCGGCTCGCCCGCGACCCGGGCCAGCCTGCTGGAGGCGATGGGCCGGGGAGACCCGCTGATCGGCGACGCACTGGCGACCGTGCTCGATCGCGGCGACTTCATCCCGGTTCTCCCGGACGAGGGGGGCAGCCCGGCGCGCCGCCGGCCTGGGCCGCGCCGCACGAGCCGATCGAGGCCGATCCGGCCATCCCCGCCGGGCTGGTCGAGGCCGGCCAGGCCGCCAACGCCGTGCTGCGGCGCGACATCGACGGGAAGTCCGGGCCGCAGCTGCTCGACTTCATCCTCGCGGACTTCGCGGAGCTGAAGCGGATCCTGTTCCACCCGCGAAGCAGCCAGGTGATCATGGCGGGGATGCAGTCCGCCTGGCGGCTCAACGAGCTGCTTGAGGAATGGCTGGGCGAGAAGAACGCGGTCGACACGCTGACCCAGTCCGCCCACGGCAATGTCACGGCGGAGATGGGGCTTGCGCTGCTCGACGTGGCGGACGTGATCCGCCCGCACCCGGACGTAACGGCCTTCCTCGAGCGCGCGGGAGACGACGAGGACTTCCTCGATGAACTGCCCGGCCTCGCGGGCGGGCGGGAAGCCCGTGACGCCATCGGTGCCTACCTGGATAAGTACGGCATGCGCTGCGTCGGCGAGATCGACATCACCAAGCCGCGGTGGAGCGAGCGCCCCGCCACGCTGGTGCCCATGATCCTCGGCAACATCAGGAACTTCGAGCCTGGCGCCGGCCAGCGGCGGTTCGCGGAAGGCCAGCGGAACGCCTTGGAGAAGGAACGGGAGGTGCTGGCTCGGTTGCGGCAATTGCCCGACGGGGCGGAGAAGGCAGAAAAGGCCAAGCGGCTGATCGACCGGATCCGGACCTTCGCCGGGTACCGCGAGTACCCGAAGTACTTCATGATCAGCCGCTACTTCATCTACAAGCAGGCCTTGCTGCACGACGCCGACCGCCTCGTGCGGGCCGGCGTGCTGCGGATGCGGGAAGACATCTTTTACCTCAGGCTGCCGGAGCTGCGCGAAGTCGTGCGCGCCGGCCAGGCGGACGACCAGCTCATCGCGCAGCGCAGGGAAGCTCATCGGTCGTACGAAGCGCTGACCCCGCCCAGGGTGCTCACCTCAGACGGCGAGGCCATCGCCGGGACGTACCGGCGCAACGACGTCCCGGCCGGCGCGCTAACCGGCCTGGCCGTCTCCGCCGGCACCGTCGAGGGACGCGCCCGCGTCGTCCTCGACATGGCCGACGCCGACCTGGCGGCGGGCGACATCCTGGTCACCGCCTACACCGACCCCAGCTGGACCCCGGCGTTCGTCGCGGCCAAGGGCCTGGTGACGGAGGTGGGCGGCCTGATGACCCACGGCGCGGTCATCGCCAGGGAGTACGGCCTGCCGGCCGTCGTCGGGGTCGAGCACGCCACCCGGCTGATCCGCGACGGCCAGCGGATCCGCGTGCACGGCACCGGCGGGTACGTCGAGATCCTGGACCCTGACCAGGCCGCCCGGGCCTGAGGTCACTCGCTTTCCTGTTGCTCGCCGGTGATGCCCCACACCAGCCGGTCGATGGGGTCCGGCTCGGTCGCGGCAAGGTCCACCCAGGTCAAGGCGTCAAGGAAGACCGGCAGGTTCTCGGGATGGGGACCGGGCAGCAGCACGGGCACGACGGCGCAGCGCCGCCTGCTGCGCTGCCGGAGAAACGCGTCGAGCTCCTGCGCTTGCCAGGGACCCATCTCGGAGCCGATGATCACCGCCGCGGCCGGGATCTTGGCGATCATTTCCTCGAGCGCGGGCTGCCACCTCTCACCAGGGCGCAGCTCGCGCTCGTCCAGCCACGGCCGCAGCCCGCGGGCCCGCAGGCGCTGGGCAAGCTCACGGACGGCCGGCTTGTCCTTCCAGTTGTGGCAGAGGAAGACGTCGAACTCCGCGGCCTCCTCCTTGCCGCGCAGCACCGCGGCGGCGGCCGCGGAATCCCGGCCGGCGTCCGCCGAGGCGTCCATCGCCGCGGTGTGCTGGTCACTGCCGTTGGCCAGCTCGTAGTCATCACGCAGCGAGACGGTGTTCTCGCAGACCGGGCACCGGATGTCCAGCCGGCCAAGACGGAGGACCCGCTGTACCTGTTCGGCGGTGAACGCCGTGCCGTCGTGCGGGCAGCTGTACTGGCGCTCCCGCGTGACGCTCCCTGGCGTGGCGCGGCGGTCGAGGTGGACGTGCACGAAGCGCTCGAACTGCTTCCGCAGCGCGTCAGGTACCTGGTCGTACCCGATCCACAGCTCCGCCTTGCCCTCACCGTCGTACTTCAGGGCGACGGTGCACATCCCGACGTCGGCGGCGAACCTGGCCGCCGACTGCCAGCTGTCCACCCTGGTGAACCGGTTGCTACGGGTCAGCCGGACGATCAGGGTGGCGTACACGTTCTCGACCGGCCCTTCGAACCGGAAGACGACGGCGTCGCCCTTCGGCGTCTCGGACGGCGGCAGGTCGCGCCGGTAGGCCGAGGGGAAGACCAGCTGCACGCCGCCGTCTTCTGTTGGCTCGCGAAGGACCAGCTCGCACTGCAGGAGCTCCTCCAGGGTAGCGAGCACGAGCAGCCGCTCCTGCCGCTCCTCGACTACCCGGCCGGCGGACGGGACCCCGAAGTTAAGGCCGACCACGTCCGCCTCCAGGATGCAGCCAAGCCCGTCCGGCTCCTCCCTGGCGGCGTTCACGATGGCGCCGGCGTAGGCGTCGAGCAACTCGGGCTGCAGCAGCACGTAGTCACCGAACTTCAGCCGCTTCACCAGGTCCGCGGACTCCAGGCGGGCAACGCATCCCTCGAAGACCGAGGTCAGCCTGGCCGACGCCAGCTCCGGCGAGCCGTTGCCTGCCGCGTCGGCCGGCTGTTCCCCGATCAGCAGCTGCTGGCCCTCGGGCACCGCCTGCTGGAACATCCGGCACAGCTCGTCGATCGGGGTCATCAGGCTGCCCGGAGCCGACTTCTGGCTCATGACGAACTGCTTGACCGCGGCGAACAGCGCGGTCGAGGTGACCTCGGGTATCCGTGTCCAGTCGATCGCCGCGAGCAGCCGGGAACGCAGCAGGTCGACGTTCGTCCCTTCCAGCGCGCTGGTCTTGAAGTACTCATCGAGCCCGAAGTCCGCCATCAGCTTGCGGATCCGCTGGTCGGAGACGTTGATGCCGCCGCGGTCGGCCCGGGCGGCGACCAGGAAGGCCGTCAGCCCGCCGGCCGTTGCCGGATGGGCATGCCGGACCGCGCGCGCCCAGTGCCGCACCCCCGCCAGCGGCGCGGTCTCGCTTTTCGCGTCGAACACGATGAGCGCCAGGTCCGCGCCCTCCAGGTGCAGCTGGTGAACGATCCGGTAGCCAGGCTGGCCGGCCAGGTCCCAGAGCAGGACATCCCGGTTCTCGGCCGAGGGATCCGCCTCATCGGCCGTCGGGAGCCGCCAGATCCGGCGTCCGTGCGTCGACTCGGTGGCCTGGAACTGCTCGCCGGCCAGCACCATGGCCAGGCCCGACTTGCCGACTCCTGAGTCGCCGAGCAGCAGGACCTTCGCGTTCGCGTAGGTGGTGGTGACGGCCGGGGCGCTGACCGTCCGGTCCCAGTCCCTGATCAGGGTGAGCTCCGCCGCGCCCGGGTCGACCAGCGCCATCAGGCCGTCCACGGCGCTGACCGCCAGCCTGGTGAAGTGCGCCGCGACGCTGGGCGGCGGCGGGTCCCGGTACCAGAGCTGGGCGGGGGTACCGTCGAGGGACCAGGCAAGCAGCTCGCCTCTCGCGCCGACCAGATCAGCGCGGTGCGCCGCTCGCGCACGAATACCATCCCCGCGGCCGCGATGGTTTCCACGACGGTCGAGGACACCGAGTCGTCCGGTTGCCATACCTTCAGCGTCGCGTCCAGGGACGCCGAGACGATCCATTCGTCGTCAATCCAGCTGAGACCGGTGACGGTGCCGGTGTGGTCGTCAAACTGACGCACCGGCTCGCCGGCGGCGGTGTCGTGTACCCAGACCGTCGACGTCCCCGCGGTGCACGCCAGCATGCTCCCGTTGGGCGACACGGCCAGGTTGACGCCTTCCGAGAAGCTGCCTGACATCTGGTTCCTGGTCAGCACCCGCTCCCAGATCACCTTCCGGTCCGGCTCGACGACCTTCAGCGTCATCCGGCCCTGCACGGACGGTCCGAGCACGGCCAGCCGGTCGCCACCAGGAACGAAGGCCAGCGAGGTCGCCGCACCGAGAGCCTGCGTCCGGGTCTCCGTCGCGGGCGAGGGAACCCGCTCGGACAGGTCGGCAAGCCGGCCCTGGCCGTCCTCGTCACGGAATGCGAGCCGGTTGCCGTCCGGCGACCAGGTGAGCCCGGGAGCCAGCGCGCAGGCCAGCTGGAGCCGCGACTGGCCGAGGGCACCGTCGGTGATGTCCGATACGCTCAGCAGGTGGCCCACGGAAAGAGCGATCCGGTTAGCCGCGGGTGACAGCGCGACGCTGACTCGCTGATCGCGGCGGTCCGGCCAGGCGTCGGCCACCCAGACCTGGCTCCGGGTCCAGGGCCGGTACGGCCGGCGACCTGCCGGATTGCCAAACGCATCAGTCCCTTGATGCACTGAAATTCACTCCTGGCCGTTAGTGCAACGCATCACCCGTGGCCCATATTGCCTGCAGGCTCCCAGTTCTTATTATCCATCAAGTCACGCTCAACTGGCAGGGCCCGAGGTATGTCTCTGATCCTTCTTGGCCTGTACAGTCTGGCTATGGCGGATCGCGAGCCAGTCGTGCAGAACGATGCGGTGGCATGGTCGGACTTTGACGCTGACGAGTACTGGCACATCAATTATTCTTCAGTGCTGCCGGAGGACGCAGAAATTATCCAGTGCGCGAGCAAGTTCCTAATTGAGGCATGCGGACCGCCTTCACATTCGAAGAGAGCCGTGGACGTCGGCGCCGGCGCTAATCTCTATCCAGCCCTGCTAATGCTTCCCTGGGCCGAGCACATCGTCTTCACGGAGTATGCGTCGCCTAATATCAACTGGCTCAGCGGAGAACCTGGCTGACGCGCCCGGCGAATGGCAGTGGCAGCCCTTCTGGGACCTGGTCGCCGACCGGACCTGCTACCGGGCCGTTGAGCAGCCACGACGCAGGCTCGCGGCCGTACATGAGATCCGCACGGTCAGCATCTTCGACTTGCCGTCGCGGGCCTGGGACCTCGGCAGCATGTTTTTCGTAGCGGACGGCATGACCACGGATGCGGCGGAGTTCGAACTGGCGGTACGCTCATTCCTCAACGCGCTTAAGCCGGGCTCGCCGTTCATGATGGCCTTCATGGAGGGCTCGACCGGTTACGACGTTCACGGCGTCAGATTCCCTGCCGTGCGGGTAACTCCGGCGTCCCTGGACGCGCTTCTCGCCGATCTTCCAGTTACGGGCACCAGCGTTCTGCGGACGGACAACTCCATTCGGCGGGTCAGGCACGGATACGATGCCATGCTTCTCGTCACCGGATTCATCGCGGCATGACAGGCGTGACAACCCTAACGCGCGCTGCCCTTATCTGGTCCGCTACCGCGACTGGTTCGGCCGCGACCACGGCCGCGCGAAGCGCCACGGCGCAGACGTGAACCTGGCAGTTTGACCCCAACTGCGCTGCTCAGGAACTCCGCTGGGCCACGCCACCGCCCCGGGGCCCCGCCAACACCTCGCGCCAAGTGGCTACTCGATCGCTCAAGAATCATGACAACTCGGCCCGTCATGGCAGAAATTGGCTGGTCACGCGCTTGTCGGCAAGGTGAGTCTAACAATCCGGTTATAGACACCCTCGGCGGGATGTCAAGCTGGTATCGCGTAATGTACGATTAGATTGCGCTATGCAGGCCGGGGCCCGTAGCGGCTCGAATAAGGCAGGATCCCTGTGAAGTTTGGCGTGACGAGCACTATGGAAACGTTAATTCGCCTCAATAACCCCTTCAACAACCCCAGGAACCCGCTAGCGTTGCCATCCATGGTTGATGTTGCCGCACATGTTCTGCACAACGCCGATGTTCAGTGGAACAGATTTTCGTCCGAGGACTACTGGCAGCGGAACTACTGCAAGCTACAGGCGGAGGACCAGGAAATCATCCGCCTGGTGAGTCAGTTTTTCATGACCGCGTTCGCGGGCCGCGCGGACGGCGCGGGCGCCCGTCGCGGCATCGACGTTGGCTCTGGTACGAATGTCTATCCAGCCCTGCTGATGCTCCCGTGGACCGACCAGATCCTGCTGACGGACTTCTCCGAGAGCAACGTTGAGTGGCTCCGCCGTGAGCTCGCGGATGACGGCGCCCGGTGGACGTGGCGGCCCTTCTGGCACGAGCTGCAAGGGAAGGAAGGCTACGACCAGATCGGCGAGCCGCGTAAGCAGCTGCGCGAGGCATGCCAGGGCGAGCCGGGGTACGCGGGAATCGAGCGCGGCAGCGTGTTCGAGTTGCCGAAGGCGCGCTGGGACCTGGGCACCATGTTCTTCGTGGCCGAGTCGATCACCGAGGATCCCGCGGAGTTCCGGGCCGCGCTCGCGCGCTTCACCGGGGCACTGAAGCCCGGCGCCCCGTTCGCGACGGCCTTCATGGCGGGCTCGCGCGGGTACCCGGTGGCGGGTACGCAATTTCCGGCCCTGCCGATTACCCCAGACGACGTTCGGGAGCACTTCACCGCGCTAGGCGCAAGCGACCTGAGCGTAGAACTGCTCCGGACGAAGCATCGGGTCCGGGACGGGTACACGGGGATGATCGTGGCCACAGGTGTCCTTACGTAAGTCGTGACAAGGCTGGTGAACTATGGAGATCCAGACCAGGCGGCAGATCCTCGAGATCTGGCGGGCGACCGTTGACTACTCCTACCGCGGCGAGGAATGGACCTGGGGCGGGCGGAGCGGACGGAATTCGATCAGCGACGCCGAGCAGCTGCTGACCATCCTGTATCCCGCCACCACCATCGAGTCGCTAAAGATCGACGCCGTCGACCAGATCGCGGACGACGTACTCGAGTACCTGCATGGGCTAGGCAATGCCCAGGACATCCCGCGCCTCCTGATGAAATTCGTCGGCGAGTACATGACGACCTACCTGTGTCGACGGGACGCCGGACTTCTCCGGGGACAACTACTTCGACGTGGAGGACCCCGCGGCCGGGGCGATGCAGCCCGAGCAACGGAAGCTGCACGTCGTTGACTCCTTCTCGATGTCCGTCACGCTGTGCCTGTCCACGCTGGGCTTCCTGCGGGTTTACCGGCAGGGCCTGCGGAGCCAGCGGATGCTCCAGGAGGTCGACCGGCTGGAGAAGCTCTCCTCGCAGCGGCTGACCGCGGCCATGGTCGGCCTGCTGCGCAGCTTCACCGTCAACACCTTCGACCCGAGCGACCCGCCCGGCGAGGTGCTGTGCACGATGCTCAACCAGGGCGGCATCGCCACGGAGATCCTCGTCCGCAATCTGCTCGACGAACTCACCGAGATTCGCGCGGCCCTGCGCCAGGAGGTGACGATCGGCAGCGGCCAGCTTGGTGAAGAGCTTGAGAACCGCGGGCGGCTGTTCGAATGCGGCTGGACCTGGGGCGTCGTCGAAGGGGCGCCCGAGATTGACTACGCGACGGGCATCGGCCAGCAGCCGGTCGGGTGTGGCCGAGGCGCGGCCCTACCTGTACTGCACCGTCGTCGCCCTCGACGGCATCCAGGACCTCTTCAGTGACCGGACCCGTATTCTCGGCCTGCTGAACGAGGAGCAGCAGCGGCTGGCCCGGGCGCTGCAGCTGCGCTGGGACCTAACGCGGCGGTTCTGGGCCAAGGTCGCCACCTTCGGCGGCGAGCGGTGGCCGCTCGAAGACCTGCCGTGGATGACCACCGACGGCCGGGAGTCCGACTACTACTCGGTGCTGCTCACCTCGATCCTCATCGAGGGCGCGGGCAGCGACCGGATCGACGTCGAACGAGTCGGCCGGGTACTCGAAGAGCTTTCCAACCGCGGCCGGATCACCCGCAGGCCGATGGCGGACGACCCGGCGATCGCCCTGCACATGCCGGGCATGCGGCTGCGGCTCATGGGCAGCGAGAAGGTGGCCGAGGGTCCCAGGCTCGCGTGGACGGTCTCCAGCTACACCTTGCTGGTGCTCAAGCGGCTGCTCCGGGTGGCCGAGCTGCTCGACGACAGTTCCGCTGCGGGTCCACTTCCTGCAACTCTGCTGACCTGATCTGGAGGCACGTCGAGCGCCGCCGGATCCAGCAGCCAGGCGCGCGCGGACTATGGGATGACCCCACGGAGGTATTCACCGGCACGCCCTCCGCCGATTACGGCAAACCGTCCTGGTACCACACCGAACGCGTCATCGAGGTGCTGGTCGCCGCCGCCAACGTGACGCGAGTCGCAGTCGACCCCTGCCGCGGAGCTGCTGGCAGATCGCCAGCCAGCTCCTGGCCGAGGCGGAGCACCTGCTTTGACATGGAACGGCTGCGCGGCACCGACGACACCGGGGACCAGATGCGGGAGAGCTTCCAGGTAGTGGCGGCGAAGCTGCGGCGAGCCAGGGAGATACTCGGCGACCGCCCGGGTACCGCGAGCGTGCTGGCCGGTGACGTGCTCCGCGAACTCGACATGGTCGACGCGGCCCGGCAGGACACCGTCAAGGATGAGCTAGCGATGATCGTCATCGCGACCTCGGACAAGGGAGGCACCGGCCGCTCGGTGACCGGGAGCAACGTCGTGTACCGGCGTGCCCTGCAGGGCGGTGACGTGTGCTACGTCGACTTCGATTTCGGCTCGCCGACGGCGGGCGCGATCTTCGGCGTCAGCGCGCTCTCCCGCGGCACGACGACCGGCAAGGGCACCCACTCTTACCTGCTCGGCCGGTCAACGGAAGTGGAACGCTGTGACGTCTGGCAGAACTCCGACCGCACCAGCCTCCGGCAGCGGCCGCCGGGAACCGGGCAGATGGTCCTGGTACCCGGAGATTCCGGCGGAGGCGAGTTCTCCTTCGATGACGACGTGGTCGGTCGCTGCATCGACCTCTTCCTGCGGCTGCACAGCGAGTTCGAGGTCGTGCTCGTTGACCTGAGCGCCGGCCGGTCGTACGCCGCGGAGATCGTCATCGCCGCCACCTCCTCGCCCGAACTGGCCAACGTGACCACGAGATGGCTGGTGTTCCACCGGTGGACGCGGCAGCACATCCTGGCGGCGAACGGCCTGGTCTTCGGCGAGCGGGGGCTGCTGGACATCGGCGAGGCGCACGGCATGGAACGCGACACGGTTCATCGAGGACATCCGTTTCGTCCGGACTGCGATCGTCGACCCCAACGCGCCCGACCTCGCAGGGCTGCGGCCGCCGCAGCTCGCCTGGCTCCGCGAGGCCAACAGAGGGCTGCAGACAGCTGGCCGCCGAGCTGAACGTGGGCCGGTCCGCCATGCTCGGCGCGGTGCCGCTCGACCCCGTGCTGCAATGGCGCGAGCAGCTGATCACCGATTGCGACGTCTGGGCTCGGCACGTGGCGAACCAGGCCACCATCGAGGCATTCGACTCGATCGCCAAGAAGATCGTCGACGAATCCGCCTGGGAACAGCTGTGAGCGACGTCAGGATCGAGTTCCTGGAGAGCACCGCCGATTTCAAGCTCGAGTCAGTGCCGCTTTCCCACGTGTCCGTCGAGGTCGGCCACCTCTACATGGAGGATTTCGCGGACGGCGAGAGCGCCGTCCGGCGCGACCTTCGCCGTCGCGGCGCCCTGGGTGCAGGACAGCGCAGACACCGCGGGCGATCGGCTGCGAGAGGAAGAAGCAGGTCCGGGTCAGCACCTGCTTCCTCATCGACGACTACTTCAGCCGGTTCTCCTCCCCGGCCGCCGTGATCCCGATGGTGCTGGCCGCGGCGAAACAGGAGGGGCTGGAGATCGACTACCTGGCGCGGGAATCAGCGTGCGCGGCCGCGGACGGCGCCAGCCCGGCCAGGCTCACGCTGGGGAGCCTGGTGACCGAGCCGGTACCCGGGACTACCGGCGGGCGCCCGCCGCTTATCGAGACCGGCTGGCTGACCAACGGGCAACGGTCGCCGAGCGCCTCGCGGGGCGAGGCGATGTCCAAGCGCACGCCGTGGCAGCCGCCGCGGGAGAGCGCGCGCAGACGGCACTCCATCTTCATCGACGTCGAGCTCTGGGACGAGCACGACGGGCAGCGAACCTGGTCGTGCCCGATGCTGGCCGCCGTGTGGCAGCTGATGCGGCTGGGTCTCCTGCGAGACCATGGGCCGTCCGGTCGTGACACCGCAGGACTGGACCGACCCGCGCTTCCCCGACAGCTGGGATGATCTCCCGCCGGTCATCCGGCTCAACCCCAGCGCCGCGGCCTTCGCCGCGTACACGACGCTTTCCGTCCTGTCGCCGCGCTTCCTGCCCGTGGAACTGGCGGTGCGGACCATCCTCAGCCAGTTCGCGACCGACCGGGCCGTCCTCACGGAGGTGGCCGGCCGGGCCGAGCGTGACGCCATGCCGCTGCCCGCCGAACTGGTTGACCGGATCCGGTACGTATTCGCGACTCCGGGAGACACCGACCCCGGGTGAACCGCTTCGCGGCTCGCTAGGGGATCGGGCGCTCGGGGTCGGCGGCCTGCCACAGCTGCTCGAACTGGTCCTCCAGGTCACGGACCCGGGCCGGCATCGGCGCCAGCCGGGTCCGCAGGATGCCTGGTTTCGTTTGACTCACGGAGAACGTCGTCGCCGGCGTCGTCTCGTAACTGATAGCTCCGTCGAACACGATGAAGTCGAAGATCATGGACTGCATCCAGTGCGGGATGAGCTGATGATCGAGCATCCGGACCTCGACCCCGACGTCGCGCTGCATCTGGGTAACCCGCAGGAAGCCCTCTTCGCTCGCCATGTCGGCGTGCTCGAACACGAAGATGCGCCGGATCCGGACTTTCCTCGCGATCGCCTCGCGCTGGAGCTCGAGGTAGCGAATGCCCAGGTCGCTCGTCCAGAGCCCGCCATCGAGGCCGCGCACCCCGGCGTCTACCGTCGACAAGGAGATCGCGTCGATTGACAGCTCGGCCTCTCGCGTTAAACCGAGCAGCCAGTCCCGGTCCTCGCCGTCGTAGGCGATCTCACTGCCGACCGGCAAATGCCGCACGAACGAGGTCACCCGCTGGATTTCCCGCCGGGCGAGCCGCAGCAGCAGCGGGTTGACCGGCTCGTCCGCCTGGCTCGCGGTCGCCAGGAACTCGGTGAGCAGTTCGCTGCCGAGGACGGACCGCTCCATCATGGAAGACAGCTCCGCTGACTTGCCGATCTCCGCGAAGCCCGCTGCCATGCGCGCGTTAACCGCCGATATCCGCATCTCGGTGTCCACTATGAAGAGGACGAGCGCGGACCCGAACGTCAGCGCCGCGGTCAGCGCCAGTGAATTCCGTCCCGACATTCCGCCGGCCTCGGCGCAAGCGAGCGTTACCAACCCGATGAGCAGGGGAAACCCGACCTTCAGCATGATTCCCTGTGCGAGGCTCCGACGTGTTCCGCCCTCGGTCATGCGCGCTCCCCCCTCGTTGTGCCGTTGAATGAATTCAATGCCTCTACGAGACCAACGGACAATTGGTCGCGTATGCGCTCGACGGTTTTCTGCCATTGCAGCGAAAATCCGGACCTCAGGTCCAGTTCCTGCCAGATGAAGTCCAGGGCCCTGCTCGCGTGAGCGGCCGGCATCCAGGCGTGCACCAGGTGATCGATGCCGGGGCGAAGCATGCCGATCAGCTCGGCGGGCGGACGGGCGCGGGCGACGGCCCGGTCCACGATGTCGAGCAAGGTGGAAAGCAGCCAGTCGTGCAAGGCGAGGTCGGCGCAGAAATCCGCGAGCGCCCGGGCGTCCGGCTCTTCCGCGCGCAACCGCACGGTCCGCAGGCCGTCCGCGCCAAGCGTGAAAGCGATCTCCGGGCGGCCATCCGAAGACTCGGCCGTCCAGCGCAGCCTGGTCTGCCTGCTGCGGAACGGCGGGCTATGGTCTAGCAGTTCGCTGCGCTGGACGTCGTCGATCGCCCGCACGTTCACCGCGCCCAGGTCAAGGGCCGCCGGGATCGCCGGGCCGCGAAGGAACCCGGCCGCCAGGCTCTCCTCGGACGCCTTGCCAAGCACTTCGAGCACTCCCGGCTGAGCGAGGTAGTGCGCCCACGGGCGGCGGCGGCCCGCGGGGTCATGACGGAGGGTCGCGTGCGTCCCGGCCTGGATGATGCGCCCGTCGGTGAGGGACAGCCTGGTGGCCGGGGTGCCGACGACGCGGACCTCGCGGCGCTCAGCGAGGAGCGCGGAGCAGTCCACTCCGGTCAGTTGCTCGGGTGACCACGCATAACGGATCGGGCGCTGCCGTGTCCGCACCGGCAAGCCGGGCACGGTCGCGAGCAGTTCTGCCGCGGTGTCGGCCGACACCGCGGCGGATGTGAGGAGGAGGCCAGTGTGGACCTCTCCGATCGTCAACGGCACCGTCAGATGATTTCGCTTCTTCGGAAGCGCGCGCCGCGCAGCCTCCGGATACTGACCGCGTAAATCCGATTCATGGCCATTACCCCATTTAACCCCTATGTCATTATTTCATCACACAGTGCCCTGCCGCGCAATGCCCGGCAAGCGCCCGGGAAGTCACAGGCAACGCCAGCCGCATCACGCGCCAGTATGCGAATGAGGATAGCCGCGCGATCGCTTGACGTCCGGCTTACCACTTCGGCTTCTCACTTAGCTTCTGGGGTTCTTATACGGGGTTTTCGTTTGCACTTTCTGGTCCGCCGAGACCGCGGAGCCGGTCATCGGGGATGACGGCCACCCCGAGGATCTCGATCATCGCCTCGGGCTGCCACAGCGCGGTGCAGCCGATGCCGGCCATGGCCGGGTACACCGGGCCGGCCAGTTCCCGCCAGGCGCGGCCGATCTCCTTGCCGTGTGCCTGGTAGTCCGGGATGTCGGTGAGGTAGATCGTCACGCTCGACCAGGTCCTGCGGCACGCCGCCCGCCTCGGCCAGCGTGGTCAGCACGTTGCCGAACGCCTGCCGGAACTGCTCGACGATGCCGCCGGCGACGATCTTCATGTCCGCGTCCAGGGCGGTCTGGCCGCCCAGGTACAGGGTGTTCCCGGCGAGGGTGCCGTGCGAGTAGCCGCTTGGCGCGGGTAGCGCGGCGGGGTTGACGGGGACGGGCGCCATCGAGGGCCTCCTCATGACGGGCGGGCTCATGACGGGCGGGCTCATGCCGGTAGGACGATCCAGGCCTGATATTGACAATACATGACGGTCGTGTGAAATTCGATATAGCGCTTCCTTGACGAGCGTCTCACATATGCCCACGTATCTCGACGAACCGGGAGGAGCCGGAACCGTGACGCCCGACTTCAGCAAGTACCGCCTCGAGGGAGACAACTCGGCGTACCGGCTGCCCAGCGGCCTCGTTGCCCCCGTAGTTACCCGTGGCGGCCAAGAGGGCGGTTCTACCGCCGACTCGGGCGGCGCGATCCGCGTCTCAGGCGTGAGCATCCAGCACACGCCGGCCACCAAGCTGTGGTTCGGCAAGGTGAGCAACGAGCCAGGCTTCCGTTCCGTCACCCACCACCACGGCGAGGCCGAGACCGGCGGCTACGTGCTGTCCGGACACGCCCGCATCTACTTCGGCGACAAGTTCGCCGACTACGTGGACATGGAGGAGGGCGACTGGGTGTTCGTGCCGCCGTTCATGCCGCACGTCGAGTGCAACCTGTCCCGCACGAGGCCGCTCGTCTGGATGACCACCCGCACCCCGGAGAACATCGTCGTCAACCTGCCCGACGTCGATGACTCCGACCTGCGGGACTGGCTGGACCGCTGACCATGCCCGGTACCCAGAGCAGCACGGGCACGGCCGGCGAGGCATCAGCCGAAGCGATGGGAACGTCAGCCATCTTCACCGCGGCCGTCACCCTCGAGCAAGCCGAGCCCGAGCACTTTGACCTGGCCTTCACCGCGGTCACCCAGCCGTGCCCGTGGCCGAAGGCATACGGCGGGGACCTGGTCGCGGCCGCCGCGGCCGCCGCCATGCGCTCGGTGACCGACGGCAAGAGCCTGCACTCCATGCACAGCTACTTCCTGCGCCCGGCTGACATCGGCGCCGCGGTCCGCTACGAGGTGGAACTGCTGCGCGACGGGCGCGGCTACAGCACCCGCCAGGTCCGCGGCTACCAGAATGGCAAGCCGGTCTACGCGGCCATGGCCAGCTTCGCCGCGGGCGAGGCCGCGGGTACCTTCGAGGCCGGCCTCGCCGAGACCCCGCTTGGCCGCGCCGGGACCATTACCGACCCGGAGGACCTGCCCAGCTCGGCGGCCTACCTCGACAGCCACGCCGGCACCCCGCTGGCGGAGGCGTCATCGATGACCGAACGGTCGCGGGCGTACTGGTCCGGCGGCCGCAGCTTCGACATGCGCCATGTGCCTGGCCCGGTGTACCTCACCGTGGAGGGCGCGCGGTTGCCGCACCAGGCGGTGTGGCTGCGGCCGTTCGACGCGCTGCGCCCCGTCCCCGGGCTGAGTGACGAGCAGCGGGACCTCGCCGCGCTCGCCTACGTCTGCGACTACACGATCCTCGAGCCGGTGCTGCGCGTCCTCGGCCTGCCGTGGGCAAAGCCGGGCCTGGTCACCGCCAGCCTCGATCACGCCATGTGGTTCCACCGTCCCGGCCAGCCTGTCCGATGGCTGGCTGCTCTACGCCCAGGAAGCGGTCGCGGCCGACGCGGGCCGCGGCGTGGGCGCGGGCAAGTTCTTCACCCGCGATCACCGTCACCTGGCCACCGTGGTCCAGGAAGGTATCTTCCGTTCGGCCTGACCCGTAAGGATTCCTCCGATGCCGCCTGCCGCCGCACCCCTGTCACCCTCGGCGCACGTCGACACCTTCACCCGCGACCACCTGCCGCCGCCGGAGCTGTGGCCGGTGATCGAGTTCACCACCCCCGAGCTCGCGTACCCGGGCCGGCTCAACGCCGCCGCCGCCCTCGTCGACGTTCCCGCCGAGGCGCTTGGCGCCGGCCGCGCCGCGCTGCGCACACCGCACGGCGAGACCTGGACCTACGGCGAGCTGCGGACCAGGGCGAACCAGGTGGCGCAGGTGCTCACCGAGGACCTCGGCCTGGTCGCGGGGCAGCGGGTGCTGCTCCGCTCGCCGAACAACCCGTGGACGGTCGCCGCCTGGCTCGGCGTGCTCAAGGCCGGCGGCGTCGCGGTGACCACGATGGCCGCGCTGCGCGCCCGTGAGCTCGGGCCGATCGCCGAGCGGACCCAGCCGTGCGTGGCCCTCGTCGATCACCGCTTCGCCGAGGACGCCCGCGTCGTCAGGGACACCGTGCTGCCGTCGATGACGGTGATCGCCTACGGCGGCGGCGAACCGGACGACCTGACCGCCCGGGCCGCCGCCAAGTCGGGCGAGTTCGCCAACGTGGACACCGCGGCCGACGACGTGGCGCTGCTCGCGCCGACCTCGGGCAGCACCGGGGTCCGCGAAGATCACCATGCACTTCCACCGGGACATCCTGGCGATCGGCGACACGTTCGACCGGCACGCCCTCAGGCTGGCGCCGGACGACGTGGTGGCGTGCAGCGCGCCGCTCGCCTTCACTTTCGGCCTCGGCATGCTCGTCGTCTTCCCGCTGCGGGCCGGCGCGTGCGCGCCTGCTTATCGAGCAGGCCACCCCCGCGCAGCTCGCCGACACTCGTGGCCCAGCAGCCCGTCACCGTGCTCGCCACCGCCCCGACCGCGTACAAGGCGATCCTGCGGGACGGCCTCGAAGGCAAGCTCGCCGGGCTGCGCACGGCCGTGTCGGCGGGCGAGCACATCCCGCAGGGCACCTGGGAACGGCTGCGCGACAGCATCGGACTGAAGGTCATCGACGGCATCGGGTCGACCGAGCTGCTGCACATCTTCATCACCGCCGCCGGCGACGACATCCGCCCAGGGGCGACCGGGAAGCCGCTGCCCGGCGTCCGGGCCGCGATCCTCGGCCCGGACGGCACCGAGCTCGGCCCGCTCCAGCCGGGGCGGCTCGGCGTGATCGGCCCGGTGGGCTGCCGCTACCTGGACGACGAACGGCAGCGGAACTACGTGACCAGCGGCTGGAACACCACCGGCGACGTGTTCTACAGGGACGCGGACGGCTACTTCTACTACCAGGCCCGCAGCGACAACATGATCCTGTCCTCGGGCTACAACATCGGCGGCCCCGAGGTGGAGGCCGCCATCGACACGCACCCCGACGTCCTTGAGTCCGCGGTGGTGGCCCGGCCGGACGCCGAGCGCGGCTCGGTCGTCTGCGCCTTTGTCGTGCTGCGGGACGGCGTGCCGGCCGACGCCACGGCCGCCGCCGCGAAGGCGAAAGAGATCCAGGTCTACGTCAAGAACGTGCTCGCCCCCTACAAGTACCCGCGCGACGTCCGGTTCACGGCCGCGCTGCCGCGCAACGCGAGCGGCAAGCTGCAGCACTTCGCCCTCCGGGCTGTGCTCGAGAAGGAGGGCGTCGAGGCGGAGACGGCGGCGACGCGGAAGGAAACACTGGCATGAAGATCGCCGTCGTCGGCGCCGGCCCGGGCGGACTCTACTTCGCCGCGCTGGCCAAGCAGCTCAACCCGGCCCACGAGATCACCGTCTGGGAGCGCAACGCGCCGGACGACACGTTCGGCTTCGGCGTGGTGTTCTCCGACGAGACCCTTGGCGGCATCGAGAACGCCGACACCGACTTCGCCGCCGCCATGGCGCAGCGGTTCGCCCGGTGGACCGACATCGACATCCACTACCGGGGGCAGGTCTACACGGTCGGCGGCCAGGGCTTCGCGGCGATGAGCCGCAAGGAACTGCTCGCCCTGCTGCAGGAGCGAGTGCGCTCACTTGGCATCACCGTCCACTACTCCACCCAGGCGCCGGCCGCCGGCGAGCTGCGCGCCTCCCACGACCTGGTGGTCGCCGCCGACGGGCTTAACTCCCGGGTCCGGGCGCAGTACGCCTCCGTTTTCCACCCTGACCTGGACCGGCGGCATAGCAAGTACATGTGGCTGGGCACGGACCTCGTGTTCGAGGCGTTCCAGTTCTTCGTCAAGCAGACGCAGTGGGGCACCATGCAGGTGCACGGTTACCCCTACTCCGACGCCGGCTCCACGTTCATCGTGGAGATGCACGAGGACGTGTGGCGCCGGGCCGGCTTCGACGCCACCGAGGGCACCGAGTTCCCGCCCGGTACCAGCGACTCCCGCGCCATCGCGCGGCTGCGCGAGCTGTTCGCCGACGAGCTGGCGGGACACGAGCTGTACGCCAACAACTCCAAGTGGCTGAACTTCACCACGGTGCGCAACGAGCGCTGGCATCACGGGAACCTCGTGCTCGTCGGGGACGCCGCGCACACCGCGCACTTCTCGATCGGGTCGGGCACCAAGCTGGCGATGGAGGACTCCCTCGCCCTCGCCGCCTGCCTGCACGAGCACCCGGACGTCGAGACCGCGCTCGCCGCGTACGAGGCGGAGCGCCGCCCGGTGGTCGCCTCGACGCAGCGCGCGGCGCAGGCGTCGCTCGAGTGGTTCGAGAACATCGGCATGTACACGGGCAACGAGCCCGAGCAGTTCTGCTTCAACCTGCTCACCAGGTCCCGCCGGATCACCTTCGACAACCTGCGGGAACGGGACCCGGAGTTCGCCGCGCACGTCAACGCCGCCTTCGGCGCTCGGGTCAACGCCGCCTTCGGCGCCGGCGCCGGGGGGGACCCGGCGGCTCCCGCGATGTTCCAGCCGTTCCGGCTTGGCAGCCTTGAGCTGAAGAACCGGGTCATCGTCTCACCGATGGACATGTACTCCGCCGTCGACGGCGTGCCGGGGGAATTCCACCTGGTTCACCTCGGCTCGAAGGCCATGGGCGGCGCCGGCCTGGTGATGACGGAGATGGTGTGCGTGTCCCCGGAGGGCCGCATCACCCCTGGCTGCACCGGCCTGTGGACCGACGAGCAGCGCGACTCCTGGGCACGGATCACCTCGTTCGTGCACGAGCGGTCGACCGCGCGGGTCGGCCTGCAGCTCGGCCACTCCGGCCGCAAGGGCTCCACCAGGCTCATGTGGGAGGGCATGGACGACCCGCTGACCGACGGCGGCTGGGAGGTGTGCGGCCCGTCACCGCTTCCTTACGGCCCCGGCTCGCCGGTGCCGCGGGAGCTCACCCGCGCCGACCTGGACCAGATCACCGCCGACTTCACCGCGGCGGCGCGGCGCGGCGCGGACGCGGGCTTCGACCTGCTCGAGCTGCACTGCGCGCACGGGTACCTGCTGTCGTCGTTCCTCTCCCCGGTCGCCAACAAGCGCACCGACTCCTACGGCGGCTCGCTGGAGAACCGGCTGCGGTTCCCGCTTGAGGTGCTCGACGCGGTGCGCGCCGCCTGGAAGGCGGCCCTGCCGATAACCGTGCGGATCTCCGCGACCGACTGGGTGCCCGACGGCAACGACGAGCATGACGCCGTGGAGATCGCCCGCGCGTTCATCGCGCACGGCGCGGACGGCATCGACGTGTCGTCTGGCCAGGTCACCGCCGACGAGCGGCCCGCGTTCGGCCGGTCGTACCAGACGCCGTTCGCGGACCGGATCAGGTGCGAGGTGGCCGCCGAGGCCGGGGTGGCGGTGATCGCGGTCGGCGCGATCGCCTCCTACGACGACGTCAACTCGATCTTGCTGGCCGGGCGGGCCGACCTGTGCGCCGTCGGCCGCACCCACCTGTACGACCCGCAGTGGACCCTGCACGCCGCCGTCGAGCAGGGCTACCGCGGGCCGGCGGCCGCCTGGCCCGACCAGTTCGCGGCGGGCAGCCGCAAGCCGCCGTCCGCCCGCACCGACGCCGTGCGGCCGCGGCTGTCGCTGCTGCGCGCGGAGCCCGTCGAACGGGTGCATATCAGGTGGACGCCTTCGCCCACGCCGGCCGCCCTGAGTACGGCACCCTCTTAACGTGGCGAACACCGATAACACCACCACCCGGCTCGGGCAGCTGATCCTCACGATCTTCGCGCTCTACGGGCGCACCGAGGGCAACTGGCTGTCCGTGGCGTCGATCGTCGCGCTGATGGCGGACCTCGGGGCGGACGGCCAGGCGGTGCGGTCCTCGGTGTCCCGGCTGAAGCGCCGCGGCGTGCTCGACGGTGAGCGGCGCGGCGGCGCGGCAGGCTACTGCCTCACCGCGCCCACCCTGGAGGCGCTCGCCGAGGGCGACGTGCGGATCTTCGAGCGTCCCCGCGCGACCGAGGCGGACGGCTGGCTGGTGGTCGTGTTCTCTGTCCCGGAGTCCGAGCGCGACAAGCGGCACGCGCTGCGCACCAGCCTGACCCGGCTCGGCTTCGGCACGGCGGCGCCCGGCGTGTGGGTGGCGCCTGGCGGCATCGCCGCCGAGACCCGGCACACCCTGGAGCGCCGCGGGCTCGGTGAGTACGTGGACCTGTTCGCCGGCGAGCACCTCGCGTTCGGCGACCTGCACTCGAAGGTGCGCGAGTGGTGGGACCTGGGCGAGCTCACCGCGCTTTACGCGCACTTCCTGCGCCGCTACCGTCCCGTCCGCGACCGCGTCGCCGCCGGCGCGCTCACCCCGGCCGATGCGTTCGGCCTCTACCTGCCGATGCTCACCGAATGGCGGCGGCTGCCGTACCGCGACCCGGGGATCCCGCTGTCGCTCCTGCCGCCGGACTGGAACGGCGTATCCGCGGGCGAGCTGTTCGGCGCGCTGAACGCCGCGCTCGGCTCGCCCGCCCGCGACCATGCCAAGCGGGTCATCCGCGCGACCGCCCGCTGATCCCGGCCGCAACCGCACGGAGGGCCGGCCCTTCCAAGACGCGCTCCAGCTCGCCTGCGCGCCGCCGCCCGCGTCTGCGTGGTCCCCGTGTGCCGGCCGCTTGGTCAGCCGACCCTTCCGCCTCGGGCGGCGCTGCCGCAACAGGAGGGCGTCCGCCGGCCTGGGCTGCGCCCGTTAACGGGTAAACCTTGCGCATCGGGTAAATTCCGCACGTCGCAGGAGTGCGTTGTTTACCCGATGCGCGGAATTTACCCGTTAACCGGGACCGGACCCAGGTGACACCAGCGCCGCGGGCTTAGGAACCGAACACGCGGCGCTGGATCTCCCGCTGATAGTCCTCAAGCGTCTTGTCCAGGTGCACGGTGGCGAAGTGCGCGGCCTCGGCCGGCTCGCCGTCGCGGATGGCCTGGTAGATCGCGGCGTGCTCCTCGACCGCTTCGGCCGCGTGGCCGCCGAGCGTACCGTGCAGCCCGATGGTGGCGGACTGCATCAGCAGGCGCCTTGCCTCGCGCACCGCCGCGACAAGGAACGGGTTGTGCGACGCCGCCGCGATGCTGTGGTGAAAGTCGTCGTCGCCGTGGCGGAACAGTTCCGGCTGCCCCGTCACGTGTCCCTCCCGGCACAGCTGCTCGGCCGCGCCGATGGCGCGCAGCTCCGTCGGCGTCGCCCGGGTGGCGGCGAGCCGGCTCGCCTCGGCTTCCTGGACGCGGCGAAACTCGAAGAGCATGTAGATGTGATCGAGGTCGGTTGGCAGGAAGAAGCCGCCCCAGCGCATGCCGAGCATTCCGTCGTCGTCGGCGACGTAGAGCCCGCGGCCCTTTTGCGCTTTGATCCGGCCGAGGGCCGAAAGGATCTTGATCGCCTCGCGGGCGACCGTTCGGCTCGTCCCAAGCTGGGCGGCGATCTCGTTCTCGGTGGGCATCCGGTCTCCCGGGCGCAGCTCAGACCGTGCGATCAGCTCCAGGATCTGCTCGGCGATCCGCTCATATCCCGGCCGGTAGGCGCTCCGGGTCGGCATAGCGTCACCGCCGCCCGCGGACGTTCGCGTCGTGGCGTCAGCGGTCATGCCGGCCACCTTGTCTCCGCCGTCGGCCTGGGTCACACCGAAGAGTATGACTTGTTCTCTGCGCGACCGCCTCATCCGCCGGCGTCATCCGAATACCCGGCGCTGGATTTCGAGACGGTAGTCCTCAAGGGTGTTGTCCAGGTGCACCGAGGTTGCCTCGGCTGCCGCTTCCGGCTCTCCGTCCCTGATGGCACGGTAGATCGCGGCATGTTCCTCGACCGCGGCCGCCGCGTGGCCGCCAAGTCCGTGCAAGCCGATGACGCTGGCCTGCCGCTGAAGCGAGCGGGCTTCACGAACGGCGGAGACGAGCAAGACGTTGTGCGAGGCGGTGGCGATACCGAGATGGAACGCCTCGTCGCCGTCGTTGAACTGCGAGTCGTCGCCGTCGGCGTGCCCTTGCCTGCAGGCCTGCACGGCGCTCTCGATGTCGCGCAGCTCGGACGGGCTCGCGCGCCTCGCGGCCAGCCTGCTCGCGTGCATCTCCTGGATGCGCCGGAACTCGAAGAGCATGAAGATGTGGTCCAGGTTGGTTGGCTCGAAGGAGCCGCCCCACCGTCCCGCCCCCATCGCGGGCTCGCCATTGGCGACGTAAAGGCCGCGGCCCTTCTGCGCGCTGACCCGGCCGCTGGCCGAGAGGATCTTGACCGCGTCCCGGACAACGGTGCGGCTGGTGCCAAGGCGCAAGGCGAGATCCTTCTCCGTGGGCAGCCGGTCTCCGGGGCGCATGGCGAGCTCGCGGATCAGCTCAAGTATCTGTTCGGCCGCCACCTCGTAGCGTGGCCGGTAGGCGTCGGCCGCTTCCCGCTGCGCGGTGCGGCCGGCGGGTGTTCCCGTGTGATCGCTTGCCAGCGGCACGCCGTCCACTTTCCTGCGTATCCTGTTCTTCCCCGGTCGCCCTGCCGCGGCAGGGGCAAGAGCGGCTCTGGTCTGCGGTGATCGTAGCATGGTAGACCCAGGTCGGCATTATGAGTACTACTCATTTTAGAACGATCCATCCTGAAGGCTCAAGCATCCTTCCATCTTCGCTGAGGCCAGCCACCCAAAAGACGTTATAGGCGTGCCTATACCTCTTGACTACATCCCATATGTGCGTCTTAATGAGGCAAGCAACGTCGACGTTACCCAGGTAGTCCGCGCCGATTGCTCGTCGTGTACGCGCTAGACGAGCATCGATAAGTCATACACATGCGAATCTCTCGGTTGTCCTCCGCCGCACCAGCGGTCCGGGCGACTGCACAACGAAGTGGAGGTATCGATGGCCCTCATCAGAAGCGCGGCCCGCCCGCGAAGCCGTCTGAGAGCGCTGGGCGCCCGCGCCGCGTTCGCCGCCGGCGCGGTCGCGCTGGCGGTCGCCCTCGCCGCGTGCTCGAACGGCGGCAGCAGTTCATCGGCGGCGACAGGAGCGTCAAGCGCCGCGGCGACCGGCAAGGTCGGCGGCTCGATAACCGTCTGGGTCGACTCGGTCCGGCTGCCGGCGGCGCAGGCTTATGTCAAGGCGCATCCGAACGTGAAGGTGCAAGATCGTCACCTTTGACGGCGACGCCAACGGCGCGACGTCGATTGCAGACCAAGATCCAGCTGTGGAACCGGACCGGCAACGGCTGGCCGGATGTCATCTTCAGCGAGCAGGTCAACGACCCGGTTTGGATGGCGCAAAAGCCGTTCGACTTCGCCGCGCCGGTTAAGGGCCTCATCCCGGACAGCGTGCTCAGCCAGTGGCCCGCGCCGTCGACCGCCCAGTGCACGGTCAACGGCGTGCAGATCTGCGTCCAGGACAACCTCGCCCAGGTCGTGCTCTGGGTGAACAAGAAGCTGATGGACCAGTTCGGCTACACCGTTCCGACGACCTGGCAGCAGTGGGCGGCGCTCGGCCAGAAGGTCGCGACGCAGCACCCCGGCTACATCGTCGGGAACATCGGCGACTCGTTCAGCCACTGGATCTACCTGTGGGGCAACCAGTGCCCGCTTCAGCAACTGCAGGGGAGCCAGCTCACCATTAACTCGACGGACACGCACTGCACCGAGATGGCCAGCCTGCTCGACCCGCTGATCAAGGGCGGTGCGCTGCCGCCGCTGAGCGTGTTCACCCCTGACTTCGCCAAGAAGTACGGCGGCGCGGACGACAAGGTCCTGATGATGCCGGGACCGACCTGGTACGCGACCTCCCTCTTCAAGGACACGCTGCACATCCCGGCCGGGCAGATCACCGCCGCGGCGCCGCTGCAGTGGGAGAACCGAGCCGATCACGACCGGCCAGGTCGGCGGCGGCCCGTGGATCATCTCCAAGCACTCCGCGAACATCGCGACCGCGGCCGACTTCGTCACCTGGGCCACGACGGTCTACAACCCCGACCCGACGGGCCCGAACGCGAGGCCCGGCTACCCGGCCTACCCGCCCGTGGCGGCCAAGTGGCTGTCGGGCATTGCCACGAATCCCTACTTCGCCGCCGACCCGACGCCGGCGATGAAAGGCGCGGCCGCGCAGATCTGGAAGGGATGGAGCATTGTCACCTACCCGGACCAGCCCGTCTGGTCCAACACCGTCGTCACCGGGCTGGTCGCCGGCAAGACGCTAACCTCGCTGCTGCCAGCGTTCGGCGACGCGCTCGCACAGGCGGCGCAGGCGGCCGGATATCAGGTCACTCGGTGAGTTCGTCCGCTCTGACCTCGGCAAGTGCGGAGGCCACGCAGCCGCGTGGCCTCCGCACCACCCGGGCGCGTCGGCGCGGCGTACCGCGGGGCCTGCCGTTCATCCTGCCTTACCTGCCATTCCTGATCCTGTTCGGCATCGCGCCGATGCTCTACGCGCTGGACCTGGCCTTCACGGGCGCCAACGGCGGCTTCGTCGGCTTCCACAACTTCGCGCGGACGTTCACCGACTACCGCTTCGTTCCCGCGTTCGAGCACATCCTGCTGTACACCGGCGTCTGGCTCGGGACGCTCATCGTCTTCGTCGTCGGGCTGGCGCTGCTGCTTCACGGCCGCGCCAACCGGGTCTCGTCAGCCTTCCGCTTTCTCTTCTACATGCCGGGTGCGCTGGCCGGCGCGGCATCAGTCCTCGTCTGGCTCTTCATGCTCGACCCGGCCGTCAGTCCCGGGTCATTCCTGCTGCACATGTTCGGGGTGGACCTGTTCGTCAAGGCGATCGCGCCAGGGAACCTGCCGTTCGTCTTCGCGATGATCGCGTTCTGGACCGGCGCCGGCGGCTGGATCGTCGTCATGTACGGCGCGCTGAACACGATCCCGCACGATCTGGAGGAGGCCGCGCGCATCGACGGGGCCGGCCCGTTCACCATCGCCCTGCGGCTGAAGCTGCCGCTGATCCGCAAGTGGATCGCCTACATGACGATCCTGTCGTTCGCGACCGGGACGCAGCTCTTCATCGAGCCGCAGCTGGTAAACGAGGCGAGCCTCGGCCTTGTCCCCGACACCTGGTCGTCGAACCAGCTGGCCTACCAGCTGGCCTTCCGGTACGGGGACTTCAACGCCGCCGCCGCCATCGCCGTCGACCTGCTCGTGATCGGCCTGGTCGCCGCGGTGCTGATCGTCACGCGCACCGGGCTGTTCCGGAGGGAGGACTGATGCGGATCACGGCCCGCGGCCTGCGGCTGGTAATCCTCGCGGCGTTCGCCGTCTTCTTCGTGGTACCCGTCATCTGGCTGATCCTCGCCCCGACGAAGGCCGACGGCGCGCTGGTCACGAGCAACCCGCTCTCGTTCGGCAGCTTCCATCAGATCGCGCTGGCGTGGGACCACCTCGACGCCTTCAGCGACCACATCTACCGCACCTGGATCGGCAACTCGCTGCTGTACGCGTTCAGCGCGACAGCGATCGTGCTGGCGACGGCGATCCCGGCCGGCTACGGCCTCGCGCTCGGGAAGTTTCCCGGCCGCAGGCTCGTGCTGACGCTCACGCTCGTGGTGATGATCATGCCCGCGGCGGCGCTCGTGCTCCCGATCTTCCTCGAGCTCAACTCGCTGCACCTGATCGGGAGCGTGCTCTCGGTCATCCTGCCGTTCGCGTTCTTCCCGTTCGGGGTGTACCTCGCGTACCTTTACTACTCGACCGCTGATCCCACGCGACCTGCTCGACGCGTCGCGCGTGGACGGCGCCAGCGAATGGCAGACGTTCCGCCGCATCGCGCTTCCGCTCGCAAAGCCCATCGTCGCC
Source organism: uncultured Actinomycetota bacterium (assembly GCA_963811335.1). GTDB lineage: Bacteria > Actinomycetota > Actinomycetes > Streptosporangiales > Streptosporangiaceae > Trebonia. Next base: position 225,903 of record CAWERB010000026.1, read on the forward strand.
CTCGTCTTCTTCTTCAGCTTCGTAGCCGACTGGAACAACTTCTTCCTCCCCTACGCCGTCCTCGCGGACTCGTCCCAGTACCCGATCCAGGTCGGCCTGTCCGACCTGCTCTCGTCGACCCCTTCGTTCAACCCGGCCTCTGGCGGCGGCGGTCAGCAGGTGAACATCTTCCGGCCGGAACTGGCGCTCGCCACGCTGCTCGCAGTCATCCCGGTCGCGATCGTGTTCCTGCTGTCGCAGCGCGCGCTGGTGCGCGGGATGGTCGGCGGGGCGGTGAAGGAGTGACATGACGCATGTCGACATCGCCGCCTCCGTCCCCCTGCTCGAGCCTCCTGGCTGGGCAGTGGCCGAGCGTGAGCTGTTCGACCTGCTCGACTACGCCTGGCGCCGCTTCGCGCGTGATTTCACCGGCCCGGACGGGCGGCTGAACTACCGGCACGCGCTGAGCAGCCAGGGACGGCGTTGACGACTTCTACGAGACGTTCTTCAACTGGCCGCAGCTTTACCTGCTCGGCGGGGCCGACGACCTGCTGGCGCGAGTCCGAGCGCCACTGGGAGGGGGTCACCGCGCAGCTCACCGAGCTTGGCATGCTGCCGGGCGAGTACGAGCGCGGCTACGACTGGTTCCACCAGAGCGAGAGCCTGCTGCTGCTGTACTTCCTGACCATGGCCGACCCGGGCCGGTGGGCGGAGCGGGCGGTGCGGTTCGCCGAGCTGTACGTCGACCCCGCGCACGGCAACTACGATCCCGTCCGCCGCATCATCCGCCGCCCGCACAACGGGTCAGATCCGGGCCGCCGGGGCCTGTTCGACGGGACGCACTACCCGTGGATTGACCGGGAAGAGAAGAGCTACGGCTTTCCGCTCGACTGGCTGGTTGCCCCGGACGCGCCCGTGCCGGAACGGGACCAGGACCCGCGGCTGACCACCGAGATGAACGCCAGGGTGGGCGTGGGCGATACGGTGGTGAACCTCGCGGCCGCCGGGCTCGTGCTGAACGCCTGGATCCTCACCGGCGAACAGCGCTACCGCGAGTGGATCGAGCAGTACGTCGGCGCGTGGCGGGAGCGGGCCGCCGCGAACGACGGGGTGGTGCCGGACAACGTCGGCCCGGACGGGGTGGTCGGCAGCCTGCTCGACGGGCGCTGGTACGGCGGTCACTACGGCTGGTCCTGGCCGCACGGCTGGTACAGCGTCGGCTCCGCCGCCGCCGTGGGCGCCCTCGCCGCCGCCACCGCGACCGGGGACGACAGCTACCTGGACCTGGTGCGCCCGGCCCTGGACGCGGTCATCGCCGCCGGCACGGTGATGCCGTTCGCCGAATCGGACTCCTCCATTCCGTCGAAGTGGTACCCGCAGCTTGGCCCGGCGGTGACCGTGCCGACGCTGCTCGTCCCGTTCCGGCACAGCGACCGGGGCTGGTTCGACTACAACCCGGTGCTGGCGTCGGTCCCGATGGCCCTGTGGCACCACGCCGGTGATCCGGCCGACCGGCAGCGGCTCGCGGACCTGCGCGATGCGGTCGGGGTACGACTGGCGGACGGTCCGCTCCTTCCGCAGCAAGGAGGAGGCCGGCCACGAGGAGCCGTGGTTCGCGTTCCTCGCCGGCGACAACCCGGACTACCCGGAGAAGATCCTGGCCGCGGCGCAGGCCCAGGCCCGCCACCGGCTGGCCCGCATCCGCGCCTACCGCGGCGGCGACGTCGCGGAGGCCGACATTCACCTGTGGCAGCAGTCAAATCCGGTTGTCACCGAGGCCCTGGTCCAGCTCACCTGGGGCGGTCCGCAAGTCATCTACAACGGAGGCCTGCAGCAGGCCAGGGTCCGCTACTACGATGCCGTCCGCCGGCGTCCTGGCCTCCCGCCTGGCGTGGCCGCCCTGGTATCCAGCATCGATCCGCTGGCCACCGTGGTGGAACTGGTCAATCTCGACGCGGGAGGCGAACGCCAGGTGATCGTCCAGGCCGGGGCGTTCGCCGAGCACGTCATCGAGGACGTCCGCTACACCGCGTGCGAGGACGGTTCCTGGCTCGGCGACCTCTACGACTACGGGCACGGCAACCCGGTCGTTACCGAACGTCACGCGGATGTTGGCGCCCCGTATCTCGCCGTGCGCCTGCCCGCATCCACGCGCGTGCGGCTGACCCTGAGGCTGACGATGCGCGCCCGGCGCCCTTCCTACGCGAGCCCCTTCGACGCAGGCCGGTGGCTGAGCTCTGGGCCAGCTCCGACGGCCCGGCCGTCACCGGTCAACGGTGACGGCCGGGCCGTTTTCAGGTGCCGGAGTCAGGACTGACTACGGGATTGTCCATTTCTGGTTGTTGGCGCCGCTGCAGGACCATATCTGCAGCTGCGTGCCGTTGGTGGTGCTGCCGTTGGGATCGTCGAGGCACTTGCCGGAGGCGGGGTTGACCAGCGCACCGTTCTGCGCCTTCCACTGCTGGTTGGAGCCGCCGTTGCAGGTCCACAGCTCGACGAGGGTGCCGTTGTTGAAGTTGGCGCCGGTGATGTCGAGGCAGCCGCCGTCGATGGTGATGGTGCCGTTGGTGTTCACGGTCCAGTTCTGCGCGCCGGCGTTGCCGTCGCATGCCCAGATCTGCACCTTGTTGCCGTTGGCCCCGCTGGCGTTGTTGTTGTCCATGCAGGCGGAGCTGCTGACGCCGGACACGATCGGTGCCGGTGGCGCCGCCGCCGCCGCCGCCGGTGTTGTAGCCGGCCGCGACGATGTTGGCCTGGACGGCGTCCTCGGTGGCGTCGGACGGGGAAGCCGGAGGTCATGACGCCCTCGTAGAAGGTGCCCTGGGCGCCCTTGCTGTTGTCGCCGCCGATGCCGAAGATGATGGCGCCCTGCTTCTGCATCGGGTTGTAGCTCGGCGAGGGCCTGCACGCCGTTGCAGAAGGTGGACAGGCCGCCGGACTGGGCGTTGCCGCCGCGGATGGCGCAGTGGTCCTGGCTGGCCCTTGACCATGGCGGTGGTGAACCGGAAGTTGGTGGTGGGATCGTTGGTGTTCAGGCCCAGGCGGTTGCCGGCGAACAGGCCGTTCTCCAGGTCGGCCATGACCCACGGGCCGTTGCCGCTGCCGAAGCCCCAGACCTTGATGTTGCCGAAGTAGATGGCCTCCATGGTGCCGTTGCCGTCGTCGTTGTTGTTGGTCTCGGCGTTGCCGTAGTCGAAGCAGCAGCCGCCGTTGAAGTGCGTGCCGTCGAAGATCGCGTACTCGCCCTCGGGGTTGTCGCCGGTCGCGATGCCGTTGGTGCTGTCGTCGCGGTAGCCGGTGCCCGGGGCGACGAACACCCCGTAGGCCTCATGGCCGCCGACCGTGATCCGCGCGGCGGTCGCGTTGGCGAGGTTGTCCGGGCCGCCCGCGGCGCCGCCGCCGGGCGCGTCGGTGAGGTTGTTGCCGCGGCCGGTCTGGTCGAAGATCTCGGTGATGACGCAGCTGGTGCCGGCGCAGAAGGAGTCCTGCGCCGCGCGCGTTGGCGACGCCGCCCGCGCTGAGCGGGGAGATGTTCATGGTCGCGTTGTTGGAGGACCGCCTGACCTGGTACAGCGGCCCGTTATAAGCGGCAAACAGCGCCCGGGTGGTGCTGTGCGCGGCCACGCACGGCGGTGCCGGCCGCAGGCGTAGATGTCACATGGCTCCTGCGTCGCCGCCCGCGACGGGGATCCCACGCCGCTGGCCACCAGGCCGCTGACGGCCAGCGTCGCCGCGGCCGCGAACGTCAGCAGCGCTCGCCTCGTGTGCCGGAATCGTGGTCTGACAGACATCGTCGATCTGCCCTTCCTGATGAGAACCGGAATTGCCGTTTCTGCAGCGCGGCCGGCCGCCCGTTCGCGGCCATGCGGAATAGCGCGAAAAGGCGTGCGGGCGCACTGGCGCACTGGTTGGTGTTAGCGATCACATCCTTTCTAATGAGGATGATCAAAGGCTTGCCGTGTGGCTATGCCAGAGATTGTGAGCGCTAACAAGTTGGCTGTCAATATCATCGAAATCATTTGGCTGAGTTTCGCCACGCGCCCGTTACAGCGCCGCTCCTGGCGGCCCTGCGGGCCCTTCCGGCGGCGGGCCCTTCCGGGCGTCGGCCTGGCTCAGGGCCAGCTGGCCGAGGCGATGGGGGTGTCACGGCCGACGATCGACCCGATCGATGATCAAGGGCCGTTGCCAGGTGGCTGTGGCAACCCGTACGGCTGGCTCGGCGCGATCGCCGGGGCGGGCAGGCCCCCTGGTTCTGCCCACCCCGACAGCATCTAGCTTCGCAGCAGGACGACCGGATAACGTCAGCAAAATGGCCTATCCGGGTACCTAAGGTATGGACGCGAGCGCGTTCCGCGACGCCGCCGCCCGTTACCCCACGCCGAGCTTGGGCTTCCCCTAGCCTTGCCGGGCCTTCCTGACCCGCTTGCGCGCGGACGGCTCGTGCAACAGGGCCCCGGACGTCCTCGCGAGGAACTCCTGATACGTGTCAGGCGCTGCGCCGGGGTTCGCTCCATAGCGGTCCGTCGCGGTCCGCAGCACCAGCATCCGCCGCTGCGCGTCGTTCATCTCGTGGACGGCGTCCGCCAGCTTGCCGGCGACCCGCCACATTGTTGCCTTCATCGTGGCCTCCCTCCGTGCCTGACCCCAGGCTCGCAGTAAGACCCGCCGCCGGTCATTGGGAAAAATCCTTAAAGCAACGCCTCGCACGGCCTGGCCGGCCCGTAATCGGTTAGCCGTAACGCCTGGCTGCGGGGATAATAGAGACATGGGCACGCTAGTTGGACGGGACACGGAACTGGCCCGGCTGAGCGGCCTCCTGCAAGACGCCGCGGCGGGCCGCGCGTTGACCGGACTCGTCAGCGGCGACGCGGGCATCGGCAAGTCCCGCCTGGTCGCCGAGGCGATGCAGATCGCCGAGCGCGACGGCTTCACCGTGCTGTGCGGCCAGTGCGCCGAGATCGGGGACAGCGTCCCTTACCTCCCGTTCGCGGACGCGTTCCGCGCCGCGCCGCCGCACATCGAGCAGGCCGTCAAGGCGCGCCCGGTGCTGTCCCGCCTGCTCCCGGACGGCGACGGGCAGGCCCACGAGGCAGACTGGGCAGGCCTGACGCGCCAGCAGATGTTCGGCGCCGTGCTCAGCCTGCTGTCCGAGCTGGCCGAAGCCAGCCCGGTCCTGCTGGTCATCGAGGACCTGCACTGGGCCGACGCCACCACGCGCCACCTGCTCACGTTCCTTGCCCGCATGCTGCACCGCGAGCGCGTCGCGATCATCGGGACGTACCGCACCGACGACCTGCACCGCCGCCACCCGCTGCGCGGCGTGATCGCTGAGCTGCTGCGGCTGCCGATGGTCGCGCTTGTCGAACTCGGGCCGCTCTCCGCCGCCGCCCTGGCCGAGCTCCTGTCCGATGGCGGCGAACGCCCCGCTGCCGCTGTCCGCGGCTACCCTCAACTCGCTCGTCGAGCGAGCGGAGGGCAACGCCTACTACGCCGAGGAACTCCTGACCGCGTCGTCGTGCGCACGGAGGGGCGCCACGCTGCCGACCGGGCTGGCCGCGCTGCTGCTGTCGCGCGTGGAGCGCGTGTCTGACGCGGCGCAGCAGGTGCTGCGGGCGGCGGCCGTCGCGGGCGGCGGCGCCGCCGACGACCTGGTCCGGGCCGCCTCCGGCCTGCCGCGACGACGCCTACGAGGAGGCGGTCCGCGAGGCGGCCGGCCAGCAGCTGCTTGCTCCCGACGGGCCCGACGGGTACCGGTTCCGGCACGCGCTGCTGCGCGAGGCCGTCTACGCCGACCTGATGCCGGGGGAGCGGACCCGGCTGCACGCCCGGCTCGCCAGCCTGCTCGGCCGGCGTGGCCGGTGCCGCCGCCGAGCTCGCGCACCACAGCATGGCGAGCCACGACATCCCGGGCGCGTTCGCCGCGTCGGTCAGGGCGGGCGCCGAGGCCGAGCGCCTCGGCGCCCCCGCGGAAACGCACCGCCACTACGACATGGCCCTGGAACTGTGGGTGCGGGTGGAGGACGCGGAGCGGATCGCGGGCATGACGCGCGGCAAGCTCGGCCTGAAGTCCGCGCTGGCCGCCGCGGCGAGCGGTGACGTGCCCCGCGCCGTGCACCTGCTGCGGCGCATCCGCGGCTGGGTGCCCGATGAGGCAGGACCCGCGGAAGTCGCGGAACTGCGCTGCAAGGTCGGGGAGCGTCTCGCGTATCACCTGCTGCAGGGCGAGAACACGCAGTGGTACGCCGAGGCCCTCGACGTGGCCGAGGAGACGGTGCGCGAGACGCTGGACGAGCCGCCGACCTGGTACCGGGCCCGCGCCATGGCGACCTTCGCGATCGCGCTGATGGCGGCGTACCGCAACGACGACGCCAGGGACTGGGCCGTCCGCGCAAGGGAGGCGGCCCGGGCTGCCGGTTCGGCCTCCGTGGAGGCGGACGCGCTCGCCACGACCGGGCAGCTCGCGCTGCGGGCCGGCGGCTCCGACGAGGCGATCGGCATGTTCACCGCCGCGGTCGAGCAGGCCGCCGCGGCCGGGGCGGTCGGTGTCCGGCTGCGGGCCGCCTACCACCTGGCCACGGAGCGCCTGGCGCGGGGCGAGCTCGCGGAGGCCGCCACCGTCGCCCACCGCGGGGTGGAATGGGCGGAGGCCGAAGGACTCGGCCTGGCGCCATTCGGCCTGGACCTGCAGCACCTGCACTTCCAGGCGCACTTCGCCGACGGGCACTGGGACCACGCGCAGGAGCTCGCGGACGGGTTCCCGGTCCGCGTCGCCAGGCAGTCGGAGGCGCTGCTTTCCGCGATGGCGCTGTTCGTTGACGTGGCCCGCGGCAACCCGGCGGTCGCTGAACGGCGGACCTGGCTTGAGCCGTTCTGGGACGACGTCTTCGTCGCGTACATCGCGCGCGGGATCCTCGCCGAGCACGCCCTGTGGCAGGGGGACTGCGCGGGCGCCCTGGCGGAGGCGGAGGCCGCGATCGACGCGGACGCGTGGGCCGCCCGCAGCCCGTCGGTGATCCGGGTGACGGCGATCGCCCTCGCGGCGCGGGCCGACCGGGCGGCGCAACTGCGCGCGGCCGGCGATTACGCCGGCGCGGACGTGGAAGCTGCCGCCGGCGCCGCGCTGCTCGATGTCGCCAGGGAGGGCGCCAGCTGGCCCACCCGGCCCAAGGGCTGCGCTCGGCCCGGAGGGCCGCGGCTGGCTCGCCCGCTGCGAGGCCGAGTACGCCCGCCTTACCAGAAGGCGAACTCCCCGGATGTCTGGGAGAGGGTGCTCGCCGAGTTCGGGCCAGGCTACGTGTACGAGACGGCGCGCACTCAGTGGCGGCTCGCCGAGGCGCTGGTGGAAGTCCGGGCGCCGCGACGAGGCCGCCGCCGTCTGGCGCGCGGCCCGCGATACCGCGTCCCGGCTGCGCGCGGCGCCCCTTGCCGCGGCCCTCGATAACCTGGCGCGCCGCGCCCGCCTTGACCACGGGAACGGGCACGCGCACGGTAGCGCGCAGGCCGGCCCGAGTCGCGCTCGCCGCGCTGACCGACAGGGAACGGGAGGTGCTGCGCCTGATAGCCAAGGGCAAGTCCAACCGGGACATCGGCTCGGAACTGTTCATCTCGCCGAAGACGGCGAGCGTCCACGTCTCCAACATCCTCGGCAAGCTAGGCGCGGCGAGCCGCACGGAAGCGGCCGCCATCGCCTACCGCGAAGGCGCCTAGCCGCCTCGCTGGGCTGCCGTGACGCCGGTCCGGGCGGCGCGGCTCACCGTTGCTTTCCCAGTTGGAACAGGGAAACGGCCTTGTCGATCCGGCGCTGCCGGGTCTCCGCCGTCTTGGCGGCGTTGACGTTGTCGACGTGGTAGCGCTGCAGGCTATTCGGCAGCTTCGCGAAGAACTCCCCGGCGGCCTGATCGGCGGACAGGGCCGCGGCGAGGTCGTCGGGCACGGTTACCTCGCGGGGGCCTTCCGCGAGGGTCAGCACGACGCGGACCTGGTCGCCGGCCTGCAGGCCGGCGTCCTTGCGGACGGCGGCGCTGACGCTGATCATGTGCCTGCCGCCCATGACCCCGACCGTGTTCCGGTACTCGTAGCCGTTCACGTTCACGATGACGGCGGGCCGCCGTCCCGCGCCGAGGCGCTCAATCAGCTCGTCGGGTACCACGATGCCGGTGTTGCTGCCGTTCGCGGCCACCGTGGTGTCGAACGTGACGCTCGTTGTCATGGCTGCTGCCTCCCTCGCCGACGTTGCGGAACTAGACTGTACAGTACTCTAATTGGTACTAGACTGTCTAGTACTTTCAGTGGCACCTAACCCGAGGAGGCCCCGTGCCTGATGCGGCGGTAACGGGCCGGTCGGCGCGCAAGCGCCAGGCGATCATGGAGGCCGCGACCGCGCTGTTCCTGCGCGACGGCTACCGCAACACGAGCATGGACCAGGTCGCCGCCGACGCCGCGGTCTCCAAGCAGACCGTCTACAAGCAGTTCGCGGACAAGGAACAGCTCTTCAGGGACATCGTGCTCGGCGTGACGGCCAACTCCGAGCCGGTCATCACCGAGATGACCTCGGCCCTGCGCAGCGCCGGCGTCGCCTCGCCAGCCGAACTTCGCGCTGTTCTCACCGACCTGGCCCGCCGCTACCTCGACGGCGTGCTCCAGTCGCATGTCGTCGCCCTGCGGCGGCTGATCATCGCCGAAGCCGAGCGGTTCCCCGACCTCGCGCGAACCTACTTCGAGCAGGCACCCGCCCGCGCGATCGAGGTCATCGCGGACGCCCTGCGAGCCTACGCCGAGCGCGGGCTGCTCACCGCGGCCGACACCCGCCTCGCCGCCGCCCACTTCGCCTACCTCGTCCTGGCCATACCGCAGGACCGGGCGCAGTTCTACCCGGGCGAGCGCCCGTCACCGGCCGAGCGCGACCGGTTCGCCGACGAGGCGGTGCGCATCTTCCTGGCCGCCTACACGAGGTCGCCTAGCTAATTTAGCCGCCCCGGGCCGCTAGCCGCCTGCTGAGCAGTTCCTCGCCCGAATGAATGCCCGCCGCGGGGAAAGAGCTGTTCCCATGACTGCAAGCACCGGGAAGCCCGCGCTGGACGCGGCCGAGTTCGAGGCCCTCTACCTGCGGCTGCGGCAGCTGCCCAGCTGGGGTGAAGCGGATCGTCGCGGCGCGCTGAACCACTTGACGCCGGAACGGGTGCGGGCCGCGTCGGTCGAGATCAGGCTGGGCCGGACGGTCTCGCTCGCCGCACCCATCGAGACGGGCCTGACGCCGGATGACCCCGCGCCCGCCATCCATGAGATGTCCGGCCCGCCGGGAAGCCAGGCGAACCCCGGGGGACTCACGTTCGCGCAGGACCGCCTCGGCATCAACGTGCACAGCAACGTCGACAGCCACATCGACGCCCTGTGCCATGCGATGTACCGCAAGACCCTCTACAACGGCGTGCCCGCGGTCGCGGTGACCTCGCAGGGCGCGCAAGAGCTTTCCATCGAGGTCGCGCGCGACGGCATCGCCGGCCGCGGGGTGCTGCTCGACGTGCCGCGGCTGCGCGGTGTCCCCTGGCTGGAGCCCGGTGACCGGGTGACCGCCGCGGAGCTGGCGGAGGCGTCCGCGGCACAGCAGGTGAGCGTCGGCCCGGGCGACCTGCTGTTCGTGCGGACCGGGCACCGCCGCCGCCGCGCTGAGCTCGGCCCGTGGGACGTCGCCAAGGCTCGCGCGGGACTGCACCCCGCCGCGCTTGAGTTCATCGCCGAACGGAAGGTCGCGGTGCTCGGCAGCGACAGCAACAGCGACGTCGCGCCCAGCCTCGCCGCGGGGGTCGGCCTGCCGGTGCACGTGCTCGCGATCAACGCGCTCGGCCTGCACCTGCTCGATTACCTGCAGTTCGAGGACCTGGTGCCGCTTTGCGAGGCGGCCGGCCGCTGGTCCTTCTTCTGTGTCATCGCCCCGCTGCGCCTGCCGCACGGGACGGGGTTCTCCGGTCAACCCGATCGCGGTCCTCTAGCGGGCGCGCGAAGCACGCGCGCCGCGCTGGCGCCGCGGCAGTGCCCGGGCCCGCGCGGCGCGCGCTTGGTGCGGTGCAGGTCGCGGTGCTCCCGGGCGGCTAATAGGCCGCCGGTGTCCGTGCGTCGGCGCCGGGTAAGGGAGGAGCATGGCGGACACGGGCCACGACAGCGTTACCGAGGTCACCGGGTTGGTGGCGAGGCCCCGGCTCGGCGTGTCCAGTTGCCTGCTCGGCGAGCCGGTCAGGTTCAACGGCGGCCACAGCCGCTGCCGCTTCCTTACCGACGACCTCGCCCCGCACGTCGACTGGGTGCCGTACTGCCCGGAGATGGAGATCGGCCTCGGCGCCCCGCGTGAGACGCTGCGGCTGACCGTCGAGGGGCACCTGGTGAGCCGCGGCGGGGAGCGGACCACACGACGGCGATGGCGGCGCTGCCGCTGCCCGGCGGGCTGGACGGGTACGTATTCAAGGCCAAGTCGCCGAGTTGCGCGATCCACGGCGTCCCTCGCTACGCGCCGAGCGGTCAGCCGTCGGACCGCCGCGGGCGCGGCGTGTTCGCGCAGCGGGTCATCGCCGGGTCCCCGTTGCTTCCCGTCGAAGACGAGGGCCGCCTCAACGACGCGGTGCTTCGCGAGGAGTTCACGGAACGGGTGTTTGCCTTCGCCCGGCTGCGCGTCCTGCTTTGCGGGCCGTGGCAGCCGCGCGACCTGGTCGACTTTCACGCCCGGCACAAACTGCAGCTGCTCGCGCACGATCCGGCCCGCTACCGCGCGGCCGGCCGGGTCGTCGCCGCGGCCGGGCGAGCTGACCGGGGGGTCACCGAGGCGGCCTACCGTGACGTGTTCCAGGCGGCGATGAAGGCCAGGGCCAGCCGGGGCCGGAACGCCAACGCCCTGCAGCACGCGTTCAGCGCCGTCGGCCGCGAACTCGGCGCCCGGCGCCGGGCCGACCTGCACTCCAGGATCGAGTCCTACCGGCACGGCACGGACCCGCTGAGCGTCCCGATGGCGATCCTGGCCCATTACGCGAGCGACGGTGCATTGCCCTGGCTGGCCGGCCAGACGTACCTGGAGCCGTATCCCGCCGCGCTCGGCCTGCGGCACAGCGTGCCGCGCTGACGCCGCCCGCTCGACGAGCTCGCCTGCGGCACGCTCGGGTTCCTCGGCCGGTCACGTAACCGCAGCGGGTCGGCGGCTGCCGGTGCGGTGAAGCGCCCCGGGAACTGCGACGGCGGGGCTCCTGACTGGGAGCCCCGCCGCGTGCGGCGTGCCGCCGCATTCACAGTCACATGTCTCGATGCCTCTGCCCTCGGGTCCCTCCTTCTGATCACAGTCTGACGTGGCTTGTCTTGGCGGTCAGCGGCCGGCCGCGGTGGCCGCGCGGATCGCCCGGCCGGGCGCCGGAGGTGAGCGCTGCCGCCCGGCCGGCGGCCAGGCCGTGGCGAACGGCGTGCCCGCGACGGCCGCGAACGGCAGGCAAACGGGGTGCGGCAGGCCCGGACGGGACGGGACCCCGGGCGGCGCTTCCGGCGGCGGCGCGGGCGGCCCGCCGAAGGAAGCAGCGACGATCCCGGCGAACTCCGCGTCAACCAGCGCCTGGTCAGCGTAGACCAGGTCCGCGAACGCCGCGCTGGCCGTATCCGAGGTCAGGGCCATGCCGGTCATCCTCCCGGGAACCTCTTGAAGCGTTGCCAGGTCAATGAGCGATACATTTCTTATAACGTCGGACGCATTAAACTGTCAAGCACAGTTAGAGGTTTGCTACCTGGACCGGCGCAATGCCCGGTGACCCGTCGCTAACCCGGCCCGCGCCGCAGGGTCTCGCGCAGCGCGGCCACCTCGGCTTGCAGTCGGCGGGTCTCTTCCTGCAGCTCAAGGACGCGCCGGATGCCGGCCAGGTTCAGCCCGTCGGCGGACAGCCCGCAGATCACCTGCAGCCGGTCGATGTCCCGGCGGGAGTACCGGCGCGTGCCGCCCGCGCTGCGCGCCGGGTCGATCAGTCCCTCACGCTCGTAGATCCGCAGCGTCTGCGGGTGCACCCCGGCCAGGTCGGCCGCCACCGAGATACTGAACAGCCCCCGGTCCAGGTCCGACCACCCTGGACTCACCATGGCCAGCCCCAGTCTCCGGCCAGGTACCGCGCCGCCAGTTCGGCCAGGGCCGCCAGCCGCACCGCGTCATCGTCCACCACGTAAGTATCCCTGGCCGGGGACCTTCCCGGGACTTCCACCCGGACCGGCCCGGCCCGCAGCGGCGGCTCGGCCGCCCGCCCGCCCGGCCGCGGGACGGCCGGCCGCGAGACGCTTGGCGGCACAACGGTCGCGGGCTGGTCCCCGAGGACGCGGTCATAGGCGGCGCGCCGGACCGGGTCGCCAAGCACCCGGTAAGCCTCGGCCACGGCCCGGAAACGGGCGGGCGCGTCGGCCTCTCCCGGCCGCGCGTCAGGGTGCTCGGCCAGCGCCCGCTGTCGCCACGCCCGGGTGATCTCACCGCCGGATGCCTCCCGGGTCACCCCGAGCACCTGGTACAGGTCCTGGGCCGGCCTGCCGTGCTGCGCCGCCATGCCCGTCACTTCCCTCCGCTGAGCGCGGCCGTGCGTACTACCTCATGCCCAGTATGGGGTATGAGAAAATCTAAGTCGAGCCTTGTCAAATATCTGCTGTCGATGATAGATAGATCTTGTGAGCGTGACATGACAACTGAGACGGCAAGGAGGCACCTATCATGCTCATGCGCACCGACCCGTTCCGCGAGCTGGACCGGTTCACGCAGCAGGTCTTCGGCAACGCCACCCGGCCTGCCGCGATGCCGATGGACGCCTACCGGCAGGGCGACAACTTCTACGTTCAGTTCGACCTGCCCGGCATCAACACGGACTCCATCGACCTGACCGTCGAGCAGAACGTGCTCACCGTCCGCGCCGACCGCGCGCAGGCCCGGACCGACGGCGCCGAGCTCCTCATCGCCGAACGCCCCTACGGCACCTTCACCCGGCAGGTGTTCCTCGGCGAGACACTCGACGCCGACAAGATCGCGGCCGACTACGCCGCGGGCGTGCTGACCTTGACCATCCCGGTTCGTGAAGCCGCCAAGCCGCGCAACATCCAGATCACCAGCAGCGACCACGCGCAGGCGGTGACCGCGTAACTTAACTGGGTGCCGCTGGCCCGGGCCGCCTCGCGAGGCGGCCCGGGCCAGCGGGTCACGGCCGGGCACTCGCCGGCGTCGCCCGTCGTGCCATTCACCCGGCGGATGCCGGCATACAAAACATGCGTTTCCGTTGTCCGGCCGGCCCGTTACATACTGGCGTTCACAACGCGAAGGCGTCCCGGTATGCCGATGGAGTGAACCGCCATTGCCTGACACGCGCATCCGACTGATCGACCACGCCGGTCCATGGGCGCTGGCCCGGGCCGACCTGGGCGACGGCAGGCTAGTTCCCGCCCTGGTCGGCCATGACCGCGTTCTTGACTTGTCCGCCCGGCCCGAGACGGCCGGCGCCCGCACCGTCACCGACCTGCTCGACCGGTGGGAGGCGCTCCTTCCGGTACTGGACGCGATCGCGGCCGACCCCCGGGCCGGATGGCGGCCGCTTGACCGCGCCCGGCTGCACAGCCCGGTTGAGCCCCGGCAGGTCTTCCAGGCCAGCGCCAACTACCGGACGCACGTCATCAACCTCGTCGTGGCGCAGCACGACGGCACCGACGGGCGCACCACCGAGCAGGTCCGCGCGGACGCGGCCGCCACGATGGACGCCAGGAGAAACGGCGCGCCGTTCGTGTTCACCGGCCTCCCCAGCGCGATCTGCGGTCCCTACGACGACGTGGTGCTGCCCACGGACGGCGGGCAGCCGGACTGGGAGCTCGAGCTGGCGGCGGTCATCGGCCGGCGGGCGCGCCGGGTGACCGCGGCCGAAGCGCTCGAGGCGGTAGCCGGCTGGGTGATCGTCAACGACCTGACGCTGCGGGACAAGGTCTTCCGCCGCGACGCCGGCCCGCTCGGCGCCGACTGGCTGGCCGCCAAGAACTCACCGACGTTCCTCCCGGCCGGCCCGGTGCTGGTTCCCCGGACGGCGATTCCCGATCCGGGCGACCTGCGGATCACGCTGCGGCTCAACGGCCAGGTCATGCAGGACGAGTCGACCAAGGACATGATCTTCGACGTGCCGCGGATCATCGCGCACTGCTCGCAGGTGGCCACGCTGCTGCCGGGCGACCTGGTGCTGACCGGCAGCCCGGCCGGCAACGGGGTGGCCCGCGGGCGGCTGCTGCGCCCAGGCGACCTCATGGAATCGGCCATCACCGGGCTGGGCGCCCAGGCGAACCGCTGCGTGGCGGAGGCATGACCGCCCCCGTGCCCGGTGACCGGGGGACGGCCGCGGGCGCCGGGCCGGCCGTCGACGTCCACGCCCACGTGGCCGTGCCCGGGCTGGAGGCGCTGATCGCTGGCGAGCCGGGTCACGCCGAGCAGCAGCGCATCGACGCGATCACGGCAGGCGACGCCTCGATGGCCTATAACCGGGAGCATTTCGGCCAGGTCATTCCCCGGCTGACCGACCTGGGCCTGCGGCTCGCGGCGATGGACGCCGCGGGCGTCGACATCCAGGCCGTCGCCCCGGTGCCCCAGTCGCACGCGTGGGCCGGGCGGGCGCTCGCGATGAGGATCGTCGCGGTGACCAACGATGCGGTCGCCGCGTTCTGCGCCCGTGAGCCAGCGCGGCTCCTTCCGGTGGGAACCGTCTCCCTGCAGCATCCGGACCTGGCCGCGGAGCAACTGCGCCACGCGGTCACCGCGCTGGGCATGCGGGGCGTGCAGGTCTCCACCGCGGCCGCGCCGGGCGTGGAACTGGACGACCCGTGCCTGGCCGGGTTCTGGGCGGCGGCCGAGGAACTCGGGGCCGCCGTGCTGATCCACCCGTGGGGCTGCACGCTGGGCAGCCGGCTGAATTCCTACTACCTGTTCAATACCGTCGGCAACCCGGTGGAGACCGCGCTCGCCCTGTCCCGGATCATCTTTTCCGGCCTGCTGGAACGGCATCCCGGCCTGAAGATCTGGTCGGCCCACGGCGGAGGCTACCTGCCCAGCTACATCGTGCGCGCGGATCACGCGTGGTCCGCGCGCACCGACGCGCGGACGACCGAGCGGCCGCCCAGCGAGCTGCTCAGGCAGACCTTCACCGACGCGCTCGTCTACACGCCCGGGCAACTGCGTCACCTGGTCGCCGTGATGGGACCGGGCCAGGTGACGCTCGGCAGCGATTACCCCTTCGACATGGGCGTCGAGGACCCGGTCGGGCGGCTGGCGGCGGCGGGGCTTGACGAGGACACGGTCACCGCCATCCGCGGCGGCAACGCCGCCCGCCTGCTCGGCCCGCTTCCCGGCCGGGCGCACCACCCGCCCCTGCCGCCCCCGCCGCTCGCAACGTTACCGGTAAACTTTTCGCAGCAGGTAAACTTTTCACCCGAGGTAAAGAAAAAGCGTTCTATCCGTCTTTTCTTTACCGGTTGTGATTTGTTTACGGGCAAGTCCGTCGGCGCCGCCTTGCCCGGCGGCCCGCGGGCCACGCCAGGCACGCCGCTCCCTCGCGTACCACGGTCCTGTCGCCGTGGCATCGTCAGCACCCTGACAGCCGCGAACCCGGACGCGGTCAGGGCAGTTCGGATACGGCGGAGAGCGCCTGCCGGAAGCCGGTCAGGAGCAGGACGCCGTCGGGCAGGGCCGCGGGATCCCAGCCCGGGCCGCACACGGCCACGATGGCGGGCCGGGGCCGGGCCCCGGCGGCCGCGGCGACCTGGCCGCCGTCGGCGGTCGCGGGGGAGTGCGCCCAGATCAGCACGGCCGCTGGGCCGGTCCGGGCCAGCGCGTCCCGCAAGGCGTTGGCCGGCACCCGGGCGCCGAGCATCCGGCTGGCGACGCCGCGCTCGGCCAGCGCGGCGGCCAGCGCCTCCATGGGGAGGCTGTGCTCCTCGGCCGGCGCGCAGGCCAGCAGCACCTGCGGCCGGGTACGCGGCCGGGGCACGCGGGCCAGCGCCGCCGACACCCGTCCGGACAGCAGGTGCTCGGCCGCGATGTACCGCCCGGCGGTGGCGTACTGGCGGCCGAGGCCGCGCAGCGCGGGCGCGATGACCGTGATCCAGGCCCGCGCGACACCGTCGGCCAGGGCCTGGCCAAGCAGCCGGTCCACGTCGGCGGGATCGAGGGCGAGCGCCGCGCGGCGCAGGCCCTTGACGGTGCCCGGCGGGCCCGCGGGCGGCCCCGTCCCGCCGCCTGGGGACGCCTGGGCGCTTTCGGAAGACGCCTGGGCGGCGGGAGCAGCGGCTGCCTTGGCGATGCGCGCGGCCTCGGCCGCGTCGACCCCGTCGACCGTGAGTCGCCGCATCAGCTCAAGCCGGGCCAGGTCCGGCTCGCTGTAGCGGCGGTGGCGCCCGGGCTCCCGGTAGGTCGGGCCAAGGCCGTACCGCCGGTCCCAGGTGCGGATGGTGGTGACGGCGACGCCGATGCGCCGGGCGGCCTCTCCCGCGCTCAGCCCGGCGTCTCCCGCGCTTCGCCGGTCTCCCGCGCTCGCCGGCATCCGGCACCGGGTCACCTGTCCTTCCGGCCACGAGTGGGCGTGATCCGCTCGGCGGCGAGCCGGGCGGACACCAAGACCATGGGGACGCCGACGCCCGGCCGGGTCCCGGAGCCGACAAATACCACATTGTCCAGTCCGGGGGCGAGATTACCCGGCCGGAGCGGGCCTGACTGGCCGAACGTGTGCGCGGCGGCGAACGGCGTGCCGGCCGCCATCCCCTCCCTGGCCCAGTCCGCCGGGGTGACCACCCGCCGCACGCGCACCGCCTCGCCGAGGCCCGGGTAGCCGCGGTCATCCAGGGTCCGCAGCAGGTCATCGGCGTAGGCTTCGCCGGTGCGCGGCCAGTCGATTCCCGCCCGCAGGTTGGGAACCGGGGCGAGCACGTAGTAGAACCTGGTCGCCGGGCGGCGCGAGACCGGGATCGGTGCGGGTGGGGTTGGTGACGAGCAGCGACGGGTCGGACATCACCCGTCCCCGCCGGGTGATGTCGTCGAACGTCGCCTCCCAGGCCTGGCCGAAGTGGATGTTGTGATGGCTGGCCCCGGCATAGGCGGTCCCGGCGCCCAGGTGCATGACGACGCATGAGGGGGAGTAGCGCAGCCGGCGCCGCAACGGCCGGTTCAGCAGGTCGCGGTAGGCCACCGGCAGGTCGGGATTGAGCACCACGACGTCGGCGGGGATGCGGTCGCCGTCCCTGGTGCGCACGGCGCGGGCCCGCGACCCGGCGACTTCGACGGCGGTGACCTCGCGGCCGTAGTCGATCCGGACCCCGTGCTTGACGGCGGCGGCGGCGAGCGCGGCGGCGACCGCATGCATCCCGCCCCGCGGGAAGTAGACCCCCGCGACCGTGTCCATGTAGGCGATCACCGCGTACAGGGCCAGGGCGCGGTGCGGCGGCACGCCGGCGTAGAGCGACTGGAACGAGAACACCCGCTGAGTACGCGGGTCGCGAAAGAACTGCGACACCTTGGCCGACAGGTGACGGAACCCGCCGTAGGCGGCCAGCCGGGCCAGGTCCGCGCTGATCAGGTCCCACGGGTGGTCGAAGTCACGGTCGATGAACCGCTTCCACTCCAGCCGGTACAGCTCGCGGGCGTACTCGGCGAAGCGCAGGAAGCCGTCGGCCTCACCCGGCCCGCACAGGCCCGCGATCTCGGCGGCCGTGTCCGCCGTGCTCGCCCGGATGTCCAGCCGTGACCCGTCGGCGAAGTGCGCGCGGTAGGCCGGGTCAAGCCGGACCAGGTCCAGCCAGTCGGACATCCGCTCGCCGGCTGCGGCCAGGGTTTCCTCGAGCAGTTCCGGCATGGTCAGCACGGTAGGGCCGGTGTCGAACCGGTACCCGTCCACGGCGAGCTGGCCCATCCGCCCGCCCGGGCCGTTCGCCCGCTCGAGCACGGTCACCTGCCGCCCGGCGCCGGCCAGCCTGAGCGCGCAGGCGAGGCCGCCGAGCCCCGCGCCCACGATGACTACGTTCTCCGTCGGTCCGGTGACGCTCTGCATTGATCTGCCTCCGCTTTGGGTACGGACCACGCCGGGCCCGGCCATTTGCGCCTAGCGTACTACGCCTATAGTTTGAATCGAAATATGCGTCGATTTGAGGGGGGCTC
This sequence comes from uncultured Actinomycetota bacterium, assembly GCA_963811335.1. Taxonomy (GTDB): domain Bacteria; phylum Actinomycetota; class Actinomycetes; order Streptosporangiales; family Streptosporangiaceae; genus Trebonia. The sequence goes on from CAWERB010000026.1 coordinate 244,048, forward strand.
ATGACCCACTCTGTGCCGCCGGGGGCAGCACTGGACGCCGCGTACGCGGCCTGCCGTGACCTGCACCGCGTGCACGGCCGCAGCTACTACCTGGCTACCCGGCTGCTGCCGGCCTGGAAACGCAGGCACGTGCACGCCTTGTACGGCTTCACCCGCTACACCGACGACATCGTGGACGCGGGCGAAGAGGGGTCGGCCCCTGCGCGGGAGCAGGACCGCGAACAGCGGCTCGAGACGTGGGCCGCCCGGTTCTACGCCGCGCTCGACGGCCGGGGCGACGGCGGTGGCGACGATGGGGACGACCCGGGCGACCCGGTGCTGCGCGCCGTGCGGCACACGATCGCGGTCTTCGGCATTCCCCGGGCCGACTTCGACGCGTTCCTCGTCAGCATGCGGATGGACCTGCACGTCCGCGCGTACGCCGACTACGACGCCTTGCTCGGCTACATGGAGGGATCGGCCGCGGTAATCGGCACGATGATGCTGCCGATCCTGCTGGCTCCGGACGACGGGCGGGGACCGGTGGCGGCGGCGATGACCGCCGCGGCCCGCGAGCCGGCCCGTCAGCTCGGCCTGGCCTTCCAGCTCACCAACTTCATCCGCGACGTCGCGGAAGACCTGGCCCGCGGCCGGGTGTACCTGCCCGCCGCTGACCTCGACCGCTTCGGCGTGCACCGCGACGAGCTCGCAGAACCGTCGGCCAGCCCGGCCGTGCGCCGGCTGATCGCCTTCGAGATCGAACGAGCGCGGGCCCACTACCGCGACGCCCGGCCGGGCCTCGCGATGCTGCCGGCGAGGTCCCGCCGCTGCGTCCGCGTGGCGCACGCCGTGTACGGCGGGATCCTCGACCGCGTGGAGCAGGCCGGCTGCGACGTCCTCGCCGGGCGGGCCGTCGTCCCGCGCCGCCAGCGGGCGGTCGCGGTGGCGCGAGAGCTGGCGAGGCCGGCATGAGCCTCATCACGTACCAGCCAGGCGCCCCCCACGCCCCCGCCGACGTCACGTTCGTAACCGAGCAGCTCCGGCCGTACCTGGCCGACCTCCTCGGCCGGGAGCAGGTGGCCTGGCAGGAGCACGGGGTGCCGTGGCCGGGCCCGCCCGAGGCGCTGCTTGCCTACCTCGCCGACGGCAAGGCGCTGCGGCCGCGGTTCTGCTACTGGGGCCACGCCATCGCCGGGGAAGGCACCGGGCCCCTCTTGGTCCAGGCGGCCGCGGCGCTGGAACTGCTGCACGCCTTCGCGCTCATCCACGACGACCTCATGGACGGATCGGACACCCGCCGCGGACGGCCCGCGCTGCACCGGGAGCTTAGCGGGCGGCATCGCGCACACGGCTGGGCCGGCGACCCGGACGGCTACGGCCGCTCCATGGCGCTGCTCACCGGCGACCTGGCGTTCGCCGTGGCCAGCCGGCTCGCCGCCGGGCTGCCCGGGCCGGCGCTGCGGGTATGGCGCGAGATGGTCGACGAGCTGGTCATCGGCCAGTTCCTCGACCTGGCCGGTACCGCGCGACAGGACCGGTCCGACAAGGTAGCGCGCACCACGACGCTGCTGAAGTCCGGGCGGTACACGGTCACCGGGCCGTTGCGCCTCGGCGCCGTGCTCGGCGGCCTGCCCGAGCTGCCGTCCGGCCTGTCACGCTACGGCGATCTGGTCGGCGAGGCATTCCAGCTCAGCGACGACCTGCTCGGCGTCTTCGGTGACCCGCGGCGGACCGGCAAGCCGGTCGGCGAGGACCTCGCGTCCGGCAAGCCGACTCAGCTCCTCGCCTGCGCCGCGGACCTGCTACCGCCGCACGGGCAGGCGCTCCTGGCCTTGACCGGGACTCCCGGCTTCAGCCGCTCGGACATCGCCGAGCTCACCGACGAGCTCATCTGGTGCGGTGCGCGCGACCACATTGAGCGGAAAGCCCGGGGCAACGTCGAGGCCGCCTGCGCGCTCGTCGACGGTGCCGCACTGCCGCCGGGCGTCGCGGCCGCCCTGCGGAGCCTGGCAACAGCCGCCACGGATCGTCACCGATGAGCGCTATGGTCGCCGCTTCCAGGCTCGTGGGACGGCTGGCAGGGATGCGCCCTCACCTGGCGAGCCCCCCGACGGCCGCCCGCGGCGAGGACCGGGACCGTCCCCGGGTCGTGGTGGCAGGCGGGGGCATCGCGGGGGCCTGTGCCGCCGTGACCCTGGCCGAACGCGGCCTGCCCGTCGTGCTCTGCGAAGCCGCCGACCGGCTCGGCGGGCGCCTGGGCGCGCACCCGCGCGTCCTGCCCGACGGCACTGAGCAGTGGGTGGACCACGGGTTCCATGGCTTCTTCCGCCAGTACTACAACTGGCGGAAGATCCTGGACCGGATCAGTCCCGGCCCCGAGCCGCTGCTGCACCCGCTCGGCAGCTACCCGGTCATCTCGGCGACCTGGCCGGATGAGGAATTCGACCGGCTGCCCCCGGCCCCGCCGCTGAGCGTCCTCGCCCTTGCCCTGCGCTCTCCCAGCCTGCGGCTCCGTGACCTGGTACGGGCCGACCAGTCCGTCGGCCTGAGCTTGCTCGGGTTCGACGCGGACCAGACCTACGCGCACCTCGACCAGGTCAGCGCCGACCAGCTGCTGTCCGCGCTGCGGCTGCCCGAGCGCGCCCGGGTGATGCTGTTCAACGTCTTCGCGCACTCGTTCTTCAACGACGCCGCCGCCATGTCGGCCGCCGACCTGGTGTCCATGTTCCACTTCTACTTCCTGGCCAATCCCGAAGGCCTCGGCATGGACGCACCGCGGGCCGACTATGAGACCGCTATCTGGGCGCCGTTGCGGAGCTACCTCGAAAACCGCGGTGTGCGGATCCGGACCGGTACCCCGGTCACCGCGCTCGACCGCGACCGTCCCGGGCTCTGGCGCGTCCGCACCGGCGTCGGCGACACGCTGACCGCCGAGGAGGTAGTGCTGGCGGCCGACGCCGGAGCGGCGGCCCGGATCCTCGCCGCCTCACCCCGGGCCAGGGCTGGTGACCCGCGGCTCGACGCCGTCGCGGCGCGGCCGCGGACCGGCCCGTCGTACGCGGTGGCGCGGTACTGGCTGGACGGCGACGTCCGGCCGGACCGCGCGCCGTTCACCAGCATCGCCGATCCCGGCGTGCTCGACTCGGTCACGCTCTACCACCGCCTTGAGTCCGGGGCGCGGCGCTGGCATGAGCGCACCGGGGGCGCGGTGGTCGAACTGCACGCCTACGCCTGCCCGGCCGGCGTTGACGCCGACAGCCTCGGCGCCACGATGCTGGCTGAGCTCGGCCGCCTGTGGCCGGAGATCAGCCGCCTGGGCCAGGTCGACCGGTACTGCCGGGTCGGAAACGACGCGGCCGGGTTCCCGATCGGCGGCCACGCCACCGCGCCTGGCGTGCGCACCGCCGTCCCCGGCCTGACCCTGGCCGGGGACTGGGTCGCCACGCCCTTCCCTTCCGCGCTCATGGAACGGGCCGCCGCCACCGGCATCAGCGCCGCCAATGCCATCCTCACCGCCCACGGGCACCCGACCGAGCCGGTCTGGTCAGTGCCGCCCAGGGGCATGCTGGCCGACCGGTGGGCGGCGGCGATGCGGCGCGACCCGGCCCGGCCGGCCCGCGCCAGGGGACGCGCCGCAGGACGCGCAAGGAGAGGAGCGCCATGGATCACTGGCAGTACCTGATCGTCCTGTGCTTGTGCGTCACGGTGACGCTGCCGCTTGAGGTCATCGGCGGTGCCCGGGTGTACCGGCGCCCGCGGGTACTGCTCGCGACGCTCGCGCCGGTGGTGGCCCTCTTCGCCGGGTGGGACCTGATCGCCGTGCGCCATGGTGACTGGTGGTTCAGCGCGCGCTACACCCTGGGCCTGCGACTGGCGGGCCTGCCCCTCGAGGAGTGGCTGTTCTTCCTGGTCGTCCCCGTCTGCGCCCTGCTCACCTACGAGGTACTCGGCCGCGGCCCCGCGGCCCCCGGCTCCGTAACGGCAGGCGTTACCGCGACGACGGGAAGGCCGGCCGGTGAGCGGCGCCTACACCATCGGCGCGCTGTGCGCCCCGGCGGCCGTCGTGGCCCTGGAGCTTGCCGCGCTGCGCACCGGGATCCTGCGGCGCCGCCGGTTCTGGGTCACGATCGCGATCACCCTCGCGTTCCAGGTCGCCGTGGACGGCTGGCTGACCAAGCTCTCCGCGCCGGTCGTGCTCTACCGCCGGGCCGCCATCTCCGGGGCGCGGTGGCCGTGGGACATCCCGGTGGAGGACTTCGGTTTCGCGTTCGCCATGATCACCATGACGCTGGCGCTATGGGAGCGGGCGCTGCGCCGCTCGCGGTACGACCCGGCCGCGGGCCCCGGCGCTGAGCGCGGGCCCCGGCCCCGGGCGCGGACCCGGTCATGAGCGCGGACCCGGTCCTGAGCGGGGTCAGCCGCCCGGCGATGCTCGCCGCGCTGCGGATGACCGTCCGCGGCGGGCTGGCCGGCGTGTGGGTGCGCGGCCGGCTGCCGGCCGGCCCGGTGGTGTGGGCGGCCAACCACCATAGCTGGTGGGACCCGTTCATCGCCGGCACGCTGCTCAGCTGCGCCGGGCGGCGCATGGTCCTGCTAGCCGATGTCGCTAACGTGCATCAGTACCGGTTCGCCCGCCGCATCGGCGTGATGGGCACCGACGAGCTGCGCGCCGCCCTCGCCGCGGTTCGCGGCGGCGCCACGCTCGTGGTCTACCCAGAGGGCCGGCTGCTGCCCGCCGGGCCGCCGGGAGCGCTCGCCCCGGGGGCGGCCTGGTCGGCCGCACGGGCGCCGGCCCGGCTGTGCTCGGTCGCGGTGCGGGTGCTGGTCCGCGGCCGCCAGTACCCCGAGGCCTACGTGGTGTTCAGCGAGGTTGACGCCGGCGGGCCGCTGCCCGAGGTCACCGGGCGGCTGCACGCGCGGCTGCGGGCGGACCTCGGTGACCTGGACCGGCTGAACGCGAACGCCGACCCCCGCCAGCCGCTGCCCGGCTTCAGGCGCGTGGTGCGCGGACGGCGAAGCTGGGACGAGCGCGTCGACGCCGCACGCGAGTGGCTGCCATGGCCACCGCGCTAGCACGGGCGGCCGGCGCGCTCGGACGCACGGTCGTCGCCTTCCACGTACTCAAGCTGGCGGGCCTGGCGGCCAACCTCGTCATGTTCCCGGTGCTGCGCCCGCAGCGGCAACGCGGCAGCAGGCCGGAGACCTCCGTGCTCGTGCCGGCCCGGGACGAGGGCCAGCGGCTGCGGGCAACGTCTCGCCGGGCTGCGCGCCCAGGACGTCACCGAGATCATCGTGCTCGACGACCAGTCGGCCGACGACACGGCCGCGGTGGTGCGGCACGCCGCACAGGCCGACCCGCGGGTGCGGCTGCTACGCGGCCCGCCGCCCCCGCCCGGCTGGACCGGCAAGAACTGGGCCTGCCACCGGCTCGCCGCGGTCGCCCGCGGCGACGTCCTGCTGTTCTGCGACGCGGACGTGCTGCTGGCGCCCGGCGCGGTTGACGCGTGCCTGGCGCAGATGCGCGCGCAACGCGCCTGCGTGTTCTCGGTGTTCCCCCGGCAGCGGACCGTCACGCTCGGTGAACGGCTGCTCGTGCCGCTGATCGACGACGTGCTCCTGGCGTTCCTGCCGCACCGGCTGCTGCGCCTGCCGGTGCCGTCGGCGGCGACCGCCAACGGGCAGCTGCTCATGTTCCGGCGCAGTGCCTACGACGCGCTGGGCGGGCACGCCGCCGTGGCCGGCGAGATCAACGAGGACATCGCGCTGGCCCGCCGCGCCCGCCGCGCGGGACTCCGCCTCGGCCTGGCCCTCGGCGGTGACCTGGTCGGCGCGCGGATGTACGGCGGTTACCTGGAGTCGGTGCGCGGGTTCGGCAAGAGCCTGCGGGCCGCGCACGGCGGCCGCGACAGCGTGCTCGCGCTGTCCGCCGCGGGCCACCTGCTCGCCTACACGCTGCCGTGGCTTGCGTGGCGCCGCGGCCGGGCGTGGCGGGCCGCGGCGGTCCTTGGCCTGGCGCAGCGGATCCTGGTCAACCGGAAGACGGGCCGCGGCGCCCTGGGCGAGGCCGCGCTTGTCCCGGTCACGCCGCTCGCGGCGCTGCCGGCGTACGCGCTGGCCTTCCGGCGCAGCGCCCGCTGGAAGGGCCGCCGCTACCCCGACCCGGCCCCTGTCCCGTCATCTGCCCCAGCCCCTGTCCCGGCCCGTGGCCGGTGCCGGTGACCGGCGCCGGCCGGCCGTCGCGCCCCCGCCTGCCGGAGCCGCCCGGCCTGCCCGTGCTCGGCCACCTCTGGCCGTGGACGGTCAGCCCGGTGCGGCTGCTCGAGGACGGCGCCCGCACCGGCCCGGTGTTCCGGCTCCGGCTGTGGCGGCCCGCGCTCGTCGGCTACCGCCCGGAATGGAACCGCGACATCCTGTCCGATCTCGCCACCTTCCGCAGCCAGGGCAGCCTCAGCGGGCTGAGCCCGTACCTGGCCGCCGGGATCGTGCACACCGACGCCCCGCGGCACCGCCCGCGCCGCCGCGGGCTGACCCCGCACTTCAGCGCGCACGCGCTCGCCGCCCTGGAAGACCAGCTCGCCGCGGTCGCCGAGGCCAGGCGGCCGCGCGGCGACTTCGAGGCCCTCAGCTGGGCGGCCGCCCTCGTCCAGGACATGCTCAACGTCGCGCTTTTCGGCGGGGCGCTCCCCGTCGGCCTGCTGAGCAGTTACCTGAGCCCGCTGCACCGCGGCCTGCCCGCGCCGATGCTGCCGCGCCCCCGGGTCTTCCGCCGCGTGGAAACCGCCATCGCCACCGCGCTCGCCGACCCCGCCCCCGGCAGCATCACGGCCCGCCTAGCCGCGGCCGGCGGCGACGACCCGCCCCCTGACGGGCACCCGGCCGGCCCGCGGACGGCCGACCCGCGGATGGTCGAGGACCTGCGGGTCGCGCTGGCCGCCGGGTACGACACCACCAGCCACACGCTGGCGTGGGCCGTCTGGCATCTCGCCGCCCACCCGCTATGGCGCGATCCGCAGGCCTTGCCGCTGTTCCTCGATGAGATCCTGCGGCGCTACCCGGCGGGCTGGCTCGGCAGCCGGGTCGCCGCCAGGGACTGCACCGCCGGGGGCGTCCAGGTCCCCTCGGGCACGCTGGTGCTCTACTCGCCCTACCTCACTCATCACGATCCCGGCCTGTGGGACGACCCGTACCGCATCCGGCCGGAGCGGTTCGCGTCCGGCCGCCCCGCCTGGTCCTACCTGCCGTTCGCCGCGGGGCCGCGCACCTGCCTCGGCACGCACCTGGCCCGGCTCATCCTGCGCGCCGCGCTGACCCCGCTGTGCGCCGGCGGCCTCGAGCAGGCCGGCGGTGATCCCGGGGTCGCGGCCGGCCTCACGCTACGCCCGCGCGGCCCGCTCCGCATGCGCGCCCGCTTACCGGGTAGCCGGTTGTGCCGGGAAGACGCAGCGCGCGAAGTGGGGCCTCGGGGAGAATGAACTCCGTGATTATGCACCGACCGGTGCTGCGGGCGGTCCAGCGGGTCTGGCGAGGCCTGCGGTTCGAAGACCTGCACCGGCGGGCCAAGGAGTTTGAGCTCATGTACCGGGCCATGGGTTTCGCCGCCCTGTCCATGCTGACGGTGTTCCCGCTGCTCGTCATCGTCGCCGCCGCGAGCGCCGCCACGCATCACGGCATAGCCCTCTGGGTGGTCTACGGCATGGGCCTGACCGGTTCCTCGGCCCGCGCGGTGGTACAGCTCTTTTCCGCACCCGCCCGGGTGCTGAGCACGACGAGCGCTTTCAGCCTGGTGCTGCTCGCCCTCTTCGGGGTGACGTTCGCCGGCAGCGTGCAGGCCGGGTTCGAACGGGTCTGGGATCTTCCCGCCGGGCCGTGGCACAAGATCTGGCGTCAGGTGGTGTGGCTGGCCGTCTTCATCGCCTACATCTACGCGGCGGCCACGGTGGGCGCGGCGACCCGCAATTCGCCCTTCGAGACGGCGGCCCGGGTGCTGGTCGCGGTGGTGCTCGGCATCGTCTTCTTCTGGTGGGGGCTTCACTTCCTGGTCGGCGGCCGGGTGAGCTACCTGGCGGCGCTGCCGGGCGCGGTGGTCACGGTGGCGTTCCTGGCCGGCCTGCGGGTCTTCTCCGCCCTGGTCTTCCAGCCGCTCGTCGTCGCGAACGCGGTCACCTACGGAGCGCTTGGCACCGTGCTGATCGTGCAGTCGTGGCTGATCGGTGTCGGCTGGGTCGTATACGGCGGCCAGTTGTTCGGGCGCTGGTTCCACGAGGCCTGGCTCAAGGCCTGGGCAGAGCGCCACTCGGGCCGCAAGCAGCCGGACGGGCCGTAGCGCTATGGCCGGGATGATGAACGCATGACCTCGGCTGCCGAGACCCATTACACCGAACGGATGCGGCAGCTTCTGACCGTCCCGGTGACCCGGCTGCGCGTGGCCGGCGCCCAGCACGGCTACCAGCACCTCACCGCCACGCTCGCCGACGGCCGCGCGGTGTTCGCGAAGGCGGCGCCCGGACCCGGCCAGGCCGCGGCGTTCGCGGCCGCGCATGGCGGGCACCGGGAGACCGACCTGGCGATGCTCGCGCTGTTCGGCGCGCCGCACCTGGAGGCGATCCTGCGCGCCTACCGAGCGTGATGGGAGCATGCCCCCGCAGCAGGAAGCCGCAGAATGAAGCCATGAGCATCGAAGAGGTCGAAGTCGTCGTCGTCGGCGGAGGCCAGGCCGGTATCGCGCTAAGCGAGCACCTCGGTAACGCCCGCGTGCCGCACGTCATCCTGGAACGGGGGCGCATCGCGGAGAAGTGGCGCTCCGGGCGGTGGGACTCCCTGGTGGCGAACGGGCCCGCGTGGCACGACCGGTTCCCCGGACTCGAGTTCGGCACCGACCCGGACGCCTTTGTGCCGAAGGAGCAGGTCGCCGACTACTTCGAGGCCTACGCGAGGAAGATCGCGGCGCCGGTTCGCTGCGGGGTTGAGGTCACCTCGGTGCGGAGGAACGCCGGCCGTTCCGGCTTCATGGTGGAGACCACCGAGGGCAACCTCGGCGCGAGCTTCGTGGTCGCCGCGACCGGACCGTTCCAGCAGCCCGTCGTTCCGCCGGTCATCCCGGGCGAGGCCGGCGTCGAGCAGCTCCACTCCGCCAGCTACCGCAACCCAGGGCAGCTCCCGGCCGGCCGCGTCCTCGTGGTCGGTGCCGGGTCCTCGGGCGTGCAGATCGCCGCCGAGCTCCGCGAGGCGGGCCGGCGGGTCTACCTCTCCGTCGGCCCGCACGACCGGCCGCCCCGCCGCTATCGCGGGCGGGACAACGTGTGGTGGCTCGACGTCCTCGGCAAATGGGACATGCCAGCTCCGCCGCTGGGCGCCGAGCACGTGACCATCGCGGTCAGCGGCGCGCGGGGCGGCCACACCGTCGACTTCCGCGACCTCGCGGCCGCCGGCATTACCCTCGTCGGCCAGACCGCCTCGTTCGCGGACGGCACGGTGCGGTTCAAGGCGGATCTGCGGGACAACATCGCGGCCGGCGACGCGAGCTACCTCTCGCTGCTGGAGGAGGCCGACGCCTACGTCGCACGCAACGGAGTCGACCTCCCCGAGGAGCCGGCGGCCCGCCTCCTGCGCCCCGACCCGGACTGCGTGACGCGCCCCCTGCTCGAGCTTGACCTCGCGGCCGCGGGTGTCACCTCGGTCATCTGGGCAACCGGCTACGCCACCGACTTCGGCTGGCTGAAGGTCGATGCGTTCGACTCAAGCGGCAGGCCGCGGCACAAGCGCGGCGTGTCGAGCGAGCCTGGCGTCTACTTCCTCGGGCTGCCCTGGCTGTCGCGGCGCGCGTCGAGTTTCATCTGGGGGGTATGGCACGACGCCAGGTACATCGCCGGCCAGATCTCCATCCAGCGCGGCCACGCCGCCTACGACGAGGGCAACCGACCATGAAGCACACCCGCATCCGGCCGTTCAACACCAAGGACACCTACCCCGAGCAGGACCTCGACAACGACCTGTGCCAGGCCGTCGTCGCCAACGGGGTCGTCTACATCCGCGGCCAGATCGGCCAGGACCTCGACACCAGGGAGAACGTCGGCGTCGGCGACCTTGAGGCGCAGACAGACAAAGCGATGTCCAACGTCAAGATGCTGGTCGAGGAGGCGGGCGGCACGCTGGAGGACATCGTCAAGGTCGTGGTGTACCTGACCGACATCCGCTACCGCGAGACCGTCTACCGCACCATGGGCAAATGGCTCAAGGGGGTCTACCCTGTCTCGACCGGTGTCGTGGTCACGGCACTCGCGCGGCCGGAGTGGCTGGTTGAGATCGATGCCACCGCGGTCCTTTCTGCTGTGCCCTCCACCACGGGGGCAGGCGCGTGACCTTCTCGCTGGCGGCCCGCGACGCGGCGAGCGGGGCGTTCGGCGCGGTGATCTGCTCGTCGTCGCCGGCCGTCGCCGCCCGCTGCGTTCACCTGGCCGACGGCGCGGGCGCGGTGCTGTCGCAGAACGTCACCGACCCGCGGCTCGGTCCTAAGCTGATCGGCTTGCTCAGCGCGGGCGCCGACGCGCCGACGGCGCTCACCGCAGTGCTCGCGGGCGAGCCCTTCACCGAGTTTCGCCAGCTCATCGTCCTCGACACCGCGGGCAGGCCGGCCGTACACACCGGCAGCGAGGCGCTCGGCGTGACCAGCGAGTACGCCGTCCATGGTGCCGCCGCGGCCGGCAACCTGCTGGCCGGGCCGGACGTCCCCAGGCGGCTGGTCGAGGCCTGGCTCGCCACCGACGGGCCGGTCGAGGTCCGCCTGCTCGCCGCCCTCGCCGCGGCCATCGCGGCGGGCGGCGAGGCCGGGCCCGTCCACTCCGCCGGCCTGTCGGTGATCAACGGCTCCGGCTGGCGGGTCACCGACCTGCGGGTCGACTGGTCAGACGACCCGCTGGCCGGCCTCACCGCACTGCTCGACGTCTGGCTTCCGCAGCGCGACGCCTACGTCACGCGGGCGCTTAACCCGGTGGCCGCCCCCGCGTACGGCGTCCCTGGTGCCGAGTTACGGGCTGACGTTAGACCGCGGGCCGGCTATTCGTCGCCGATGTCGGCAAGGATCGCGCGCAGGTCGGTGATCAGCGGATCCCCCTGGGGCAGGATGCGGTCAAGCCGGTCGACCGTGTCGCGCAGCAGCGCGCGGGCGTCGCCGTACCGGCCCAGCTGATGGTAGGTACGGGCAAGTTCCGCGCGGCTGCGCAGCGCGTCAGGGTGACGAGGGCCGAGCGTCCGCTCGAAGCCGGTCCTGGCCTGCTCGTAGACCCGCTCGGCCGCCACTGTCTTGCCGGTCCGCTGATAGGCGGCGCCCAGGCTGTACCGTGCCCGGTTGGTGTCCAGGTGGTCTGGCCCGAGGGCGCGCTCCCGGTCAGCGACCACCCGCTTGTATACGGCGACCGCCTCCTTCGCGTCCCCGCTGGCCAGGTAGGCGTCGGCCAGGCACTGACGCGTGGTCATCGTCTCCGGATGGCGGGCCCCCTGGCTTCGCTCCCGGTCGGCGAGCGTGCGCCGGTACAGGTCGATGGCGTCGGGGTACTGGCCCGTGGCCAGGTAGGCGGCGGCGAGCTCGTCCTGCGCGCCGAACGTATCGGCGTGCTCCGGGCCGTGGGCCCGCTCAGCGTCGGCGACCACCTTCTCAAGGACGGAGACCGCCCGGTTGACCTGGCCGGCCGCCACGAGCGCGTGGCCGAGGCGGCGCCGTGCTTCGATCACTTCCTGGTGCTTCGGCCCGAGCTTCACGTTCTGGATGTCAAGCAGCCGCTGGAACGCGCCGACCGCGTCGTCCGCGCGGCCGGCCGCCAACTGGGCCTCGGCCAGCCGCTGACCGGCCAGGACGGTGTGCGGGTGCCCGGCGCCGAGCAGCCGGTCGCTGGTCGCGACCAGGTCGCTCCAGTGGTCCACCGCGGGACCGGTCAGGCGAGCGCGGTCGAGGCTGTCCCCGGCGCGGAGCAGCACCGGATGGCAGCCGCCGGCCCACAGCCGGTCGCCGCCGACCTCCCGCAGGGCCGCCGCGCAGGAGCGCAGGCCGGACGCGGGCCAGCCGAGCGGCTCAGCTTCTGGCCAGGCCTGGAGCAGCGCGTCCGCGGTCACCCTGACCGCCCGGTCAAGCATGGCTTCCGGCATCGCGGCGCGCAGCGCCGACTGCAGCACCGGGCTGATCCGGACCAGCGGCGGCCCCGCCACGGGCGTGACGGTCAGCAGGCCGACGCTTTCCAGCGCGGCCAGCGCCGCACGGATGGTGTCGCCGCCTGCCGGGGCTCCGCCGCCGGCGACGTAGCCGGCCGCCGCCGGCGCGGTAAGCACGGATCCGGGAATGCCGTTCCCGTCTAGCAGCGCGGCCAGGGCAAGGGCCGCCTGGGCCGACCCGGCCGGGGCGAGCTGACTGGCGCGCTCGAACGAGATCGTCCAGGTGACCGCGCCAGCGGGCGGGGGTGCGCCAGCGGCGTCGCTCAGCTGGTGCCTCCGGCGGACGAAGTAGTCGGCGTAACTGTGGCACGACATCGTGGAGCTGGCGATCACCGCGCTGGCCTGGGTCAGCGCGGTCGGCTCCATGCCTATGGCCCGGACCAGGTTGATCGCGCCGAGCCGCTGGCCCGGGTTGGTAGCCAGCCGCTCCATCAGAAAGCTGAGCGCCTCGCGCGAGTTGAACGGCCCGACCGGCAGGGCCGGCACGTGGCGAGGGAGGGCCATGGCGTCGTCGCAGGTCACTAGCACCCGGCCGTTGGGGCCGGACGGCCAGAGGCCGTCGAGGTCCGCGGGGTCGGCCAGCCCGTCGAGTACCACCAGCCAGGAGCGGCTGGTCTCGCTCAGCCAGCCGAGAAACTGGGCGGCGATGGACTCGCAGCTGCTCGCCTGGTCCCGGCCGGTCGCGGTGGCCGTCGCCGCGGCGTAGCCGGACAGCACCGCGGCCCGGCTCGTGGCCTGGACCCAGACCAGCAGGTCCAGGCCGCCCGACTGCCACAGCGACTCGGCAAAGGCCGCGGCGAGCTGAGTCTTGCCCGAGGATCTCTCCCAGTCCCGTGCCGCGAGGCCGCCCACGGGAGCGAGGTCGGCCTCGGGGCCGGGATCCGCTGCCTGATCTGAGCCCGCCGCCTGACCTGAGCCCGCTGCCTGACCTGAGGCCGCCGCCTGACCTGAGCCTGCTGCCTGACCTGAGGCCGCCGCCCGGGCGGGTATCAGCGCGATCGCGGTTCCGGCCGGCAGCGCGGCCACCAGGTCGGGAGAGGTCTCCGGACGGCTAGCGAAACCGGCGGCCAGCGCGGGGACCGGGCCTGACCGGGCTGGCCAGGCCGGCCCGCCGGCTGCCGTGACGGCCGGGCTCCTGGCCGGCGCTGCGCTGATCATCACAGTTCCAGTTCGGGGACCCGCACGGGAGTGGCCCTGGTGAGGGTCTGCCTGCGGAAGAAGGCGGGGGCGGTGACGCGCATGTAGAGGAAGCTGGCCACCCCGAGCAGCGCGGCAAGCGCGGCGATGATGAAGATCCCGCCGACCTGCCACTGCAGGCCGGGCACCGTCCAGCTGGTGTAGCTGTTGGTCGCCACCCAGTCGCTCTGCAGGCTGTAGATGCCGGCCGCGTACATGATCACGCCGCCGAGCACCGGGAGGATGCCGCGCATCCACAGGTCGCGGGCGCTGTTCAGCCTGGAGCGGTAGTACCAGGCACAGGAAAAGGCGGTCAGCCCGTAGTAGAAGGCGATGTAGAGCCCGATCGCGGCAACGGCGTCGGCGATCGGGTTGCCGCCGGAGATGTAGTTCAGCGGGATGTAAAGCGCGACAGAGGCGACCCCGACCACGATGGTGGACACCGTGGGGGTCAGGTACCGCGGGCTGACCTTGGCGAACTGCTGGGGCAGCGCCCGGTAGGCGGCCATGGACAGCGTGGTACGGGCGGCCGGCAGGATCGTCGTCTGGGTGGACGCGGCCGCCGAGCTGAGCACCATCAAGATCAGCAGCCGGGACAGGGCCGTGCCGAACGCGGAGGTGCCGAAGATCGCGCTCCCGGTCACCGACAGCACGTCGAACTGATGGTCCGGGTTGGTCAGCCCGACGCCCTTGCCGCTGACCCCGGCGAACGACTGCACCGCGACGATCACGATCCCGTAGGTGACCAGCAGCAGCACCGTCGAGATGATCCCCGCCCGGCCCGGCGTCCGCGACTTGTCCGCGGTCTCCTCGTTCACCGACAAGGCGGTGTCCCAGCCCCAGTAGATGAACAGCATCAAGATGATCCCGGACACGAACGCCGAGAGGGGCAGGTTTGACGGCGACAGCCAGCCGAGGCTCGGGTGCACCGACCCAGCCGGGTTGCTGATGAACACCCTGACCAGGGCCGTCACCGACATCACCATCAGCATGACGACCTCGATGGTCAGCAGCACCCGCTGGAACCTGGCGGAGAGCTCGATGCCGCGGTAGCAGATGTAGGTCATCGCGGTGATCCACAAGACGCCGACGAGCAGTACCCAGCCGCCGGAGGCGTTAGCCCCGATCGAGCTGTCCGGTCCCTGGAACAGGAAGAACCCGTACTGCCCGGCCACCTGGGCGAGGCTGCCCATGACCAGGATGTCGGCGGCCACGGTGGCCCAGCCGCCTGCCCAGCCGAGCGACGGGCCGAAGGCCCGGGTGCCCCAGATGAACGTGGTACCGCAGTCAGGGTCGGCCTTGTTCAGCTCGCTGAAGCCGATCGAGCACAGCAGCATCGGCACGAACGCGAGCACGGCGATCAGCGGTGACTTCAGCCCGACGGCGGCCACCACGAAGAACAGCGTCGCGGCGAGGCTGTAGGCGGGCGCCGTCGACGCGACCCCGATGACGACGCTTGACACCAGGCCAAGAGCGCCAGTCTTGAGACCTTTGTCTCGCGACTCTTCCGTTGGCTGCACGCCTGTAGAAAACGTGGCCATGGCCCCCCTCCGCAAAGCAAGACTGATCACGGCGGGGACACGCTGACCGCATCAGCCCCCGCCGACAGCCTGGAGCGTAACCGATGACCAGGGCATAAATCCGCATATTTAGACAATCAGCGATCACATTCGCTCTGAGGCGGCTCTGCCCGTTTTATGCGATCGATTGCACCACCTAACTCTTGCCCCTCATGGGATCTACGTGCAACTATGCAGAAAATGTTACGAATGAGGCAGGTGGCTCCCGATGGACGAGGTGAGCTTCGGGCCGAGCGAGGACCGCCAGTCGTCGCGCCGCAGGCGCGCATTCGTTGTCGCCGTCTCGATCGCCGGCGTCGCAGCGGCAGGCGCCG
This sequence comes from uncultured Actinomycetota bacterium, assembly GCA_963811335.1. Taxonomy (GTDB): domain Bacteria; phylum Actinomycetota; class Actinomycetes; order Streptosporangiales; family Streptosporangiaceae; genus Trebonia. Next base: position 259,298 of record CAWERB010000026.1, read on the forward strand.
TCGTGGCGGTGCAGGCGCCGAGCGCGTATCACGCGCTGGCTTCGCAGTACACCGTCACCCGGCCCGCGACGCCATCGGCTTCTCCCGTCCGCCTGCCGTCGCCTGGATGCCGGCCCGCTCACCCGGCCTGGCCGAGCCTGGCGCACCTCCCGGCTGGCCTGCGCCCCGGTGCGCTGCCGGTCATCGTCGACGCCGAGTTCAGCGGCCGGTGCGCCGCCGGCTGATCGCTTCGCCGCCCTGACTGGGGCACCTGGTCAGCGTAGCGACCTGAACGAGGCGCGTATTTCGGCGGCGAACAGGTCCGGCTGCTCCCAGGCGGCGAAGTGGCCGCCTCGCTCGAGCCTGTTGTAGTGGATGAGGTTGTGCGGGTAGGCACGCTCGGCCCAGCTGCGCGGGGCCTGGTAGAGCTCGCCGGGGAAGACGCTGATGGCGAACGGGATCGTGATGGGCTTGGCGTCGAAGAAGTCCGCCTTGTTCTCCCAGTACAGGCGGGCCGAGGAGACCCCGGTGTTGGTCAGCCAGTACAGCGTGATGTTGTCCAGGAGGTCGTCTCGGGTCAGGGCGCTGTCCAGGGTTCCCTGCAGGGCCTGTTCCACCAGTCCGGGCTGGCCGGTACCGTCGCCGTGGTCAAGGATGAACGCGGCCAGGTCGGCGGGTGAGTCCGCCAGCCCGTACAGCGTTTGCGGGCGGGTGGTCATGAGCTGGGCGTAGGCCACGTGCTTGGCGTAGAAGTCGCTCAGCTGCTGGTACGCGCGCAGCTCCTCGCCGGACAGGTCCGGTGGCGGCGGGTCGCCGCGCTTGACCGCCTCGTTGATGGCGGCCGGGGCGGTACCGGGCATGTTGGAGTGGATGCCGGCCAGCTCCGGCGCGGCCTGGATGCCCATCGCCTGGGTGACGGCCGCGCCCCAGTCGCCGCCCTGCGCGACGAACCGGGTGTATCCCAGGCGCTTCATCAGCGTGACCCAGGCCCGGGCGGTGCGGGCGGGATCCCACCCGGTGGCGACCGGCTTGGCGGAGAACCCGTACCCGGGCAGCGAGGGAATCACCAGGTGGAACGCGTCGGCCGCGCTCGCGCCGTGCGCGGTGGGATTGGTGAGCGGCTCGATGATCTTCAGCTGCTCGATGACCGAGCCGGGCCACCCGTGCGTGACGATCAGCGGCAGCGCGTCCTCGTGCGGGGAGCGGACGTGGATGAAGTGAATGCCGAGCCCGTCGATCTCGGTCGTGAAGTTCGGCAGGTCGTTCAGCACCGCTTCGCACTTGTGCCAGTCGTAGCCGGTTCCCCAGTGGGCCGCGAGGTCCTGCATCATCGCCAGCCGCACGCCCTGCGAGTCGTCGCTGACCGTCTCGCGGTCGGGCCACCTGGTCGCGTTGACGCGCCTGCGCAGCTCGGTGAGCTCCGCCTCCGGAAAACCGATACGGAAGGGCCGGACTTCATCTTCGCCGGACATAGGATCTGCTCCTCTTCTCGGGTGAGCTGGTGTTACCCACGATCGCCGAACGAGGTCGCGCATCGCGCCCGTCACATCCCTGGCCTTGCCCTGGGCTCTGCCTTTGACACGCTCGGGCCGCACGCAGGCATAGCGGGCCAGGGCTCTTCACGGGCGCGACGGTCAGGCCGAAGCGACAGGGAGTCCTGCCGGGCGGTACCCCTCATTTCCACTGGGCGAAATCCGGTGAGTACGTCACCCAGGTGACGGCGTTCGGGCCGATCAGCCTTGAGTACGTCGACCGGGAAGACGACCCGCGGAACAAGTGGGCCAGATCAGGACGGCGCGGCGCTGACGGTGGTGCCTGCCCGGCCGGCCAGGATGTCGGCGGCATCGGTCAGCGCGCCGATCGCCGCCGGCTGGCCGGAGGCCCTGACGAAGCTGATGCACGCTTCGACCTTGGGCCCCATCGAGCCGGCCGGGAACGTCATGGCCGACAGGGCGTCGGCGTCGATGGCGCGGATTGGCTCCGCGCCCGGCGTGCCGTAACCGCGGATGACCGCCGGCACGTCGGTGAGCACGAGCAGCCGGTCGGCCTTGAGGGAGATCGCCAGTCCGGCCGCGGTCAGGTCCTTGTCGACGACGGCTTCCACCCCGGTGAGCTCGCCGGCGTCCGACCGGGCCACTGGGACGCCGCCGCCTCCGCCGCAGACCACGAGCGCGCCGGCGTCGGCCAGCGACCGCACGGTCTCGATCTCGACCAGCCCAAGGGGCCTTGGCGAGGCCACCACGCGCCGCCAGCGGGGCCCGTCGGCCGCGATGGTCCAGCCCAGGCGGGCCGCAAGCGCCTGCGCCTCACCCTCGCCGTAGCTGGCCCCGATGAACTTGCTCGGGTTGCCGAAGGCCGGGTCGGACGGGTCGACGACCGTCTGGCTGAGGACGCAGACCGCCCGCTGGGCGACGCCCGCGTTACCGAGTTCCTGGACAAGCCAGTACCCGATCATGCCCTGGGTCTGGGCGACAAGCACGTCGAGCGGATACGGCCGGCTGAGGCTGGCATCCGCCTGGCTCTCCAGCGCGAGCACTCCCACCTGCGGCCCGTTGCCGTGGCACAGCACGAGCTGGTGATCGGCGGCCAGCGGGGCGAGGGCGACGGCGGCCTGCCGGACATGCCGCCGCTGGATCACGGCGTCCGGCCGGTCGCCGCGTTCGAGCAGGGCGTTTCCGCCGAGGGCCACCACGACGCGCATCGGTCATCCTGCCCGGCCGCCGACCGTGGCGATCATCAGGGCCTTGATCGTATGCATCCGGTTCTCCGCCTGGTCGAACACCACGGAGGCGGGTGACTCGAAGACCTCGTCGGTGACTTCAAGGGCGTCAAGCCCGCGCTTAGCGTAGATCCGCTGCCCGATCTCTGTCTCGCGGTTGTGCAGGGCGGGCAGGCAGTGCAGGAACTTGACCGCCGGGTTGCCGGTTCCCTTCAGCACGGCGGAGTTCACCTGGTAGGGGAGAAGCTGGTCGATCCGGGTGTCCCACTGGTCCTCCGGCTCGCCCAGGGAAAGCCACACGTCGGTGTAGATGAAGTCCACGCCGGCCGTGGCCGCGCTGACGTCCTCGGTGACCAGGAGCCTTGCGCCTGACCCGGCGGCCAGGCCCGCGGCGATGCCGCGCACCCCGGCCGACGGCTGCAGCGCCGCCGGGGCGCAGACCCGGGCGTCCATGCCGAGCAAGGCCCCGGTCGCAAGCAGCGAGTTCGCCGTGTTGTTCCGGCCATCCCCCAGGTAGCAGAAGGACACCTGCGCGACCGGCTTGCCTGAGTGGTCGCCCATGGTCAGGATGTCGGCGAGCATCTGGGTGGGGTGCCAGGTGTCGGTGAGCCCGTTCCAGACGGGTACCCCGGCGAACTGCGCGAGGACCTCGACCGATTCCTGCGCGAAGCCGCGGTACTCGATGCCGTCGAACATGCGGCCGAGCACGCGGGCGGTGTCTTTCACCGACTCCTTGTGGCCAAGCTGGGATTCCCCCGGGCCGAGGTAGGTGACGTGCCCGCCCTCGTCGTACGCGGCGACCTCGAACGCGGACCGGGTCCGCGTGGAGGTCTTCTCGAAGATCAGGGCGATGTTGCGGCCAGCCAGCCGCTGCCCGGTCACGCCCCGGCGTTTGTCCGCCCGCAGCTGCCCGGCCAGGTCGACGAGGAAGAGGAACTCTTCTGCGTCGAGGTCGGTCACTGATCGCAGGCTGCGCCCGTGCAGGTCCATGGGGTTACTCCTCGCGTCGCTAAGGCCGGGGTTGGATTAGGCCGGACCGGGTTAGGCCGGGTCGCGCTCGATCGGGCAGGTCATGCAGCGCGGGCCGCCGCGACCGCGGCCGAGTTCGCTGCCTGGCACGTCGATCACCTCGATGCCGTGCTTGCGCAGCATGGTGTTGGTGGCGACGTTGCGGTCGTAGCCGAGGATCACCCCGGGGGCGACGGCCAGGTAGTTGTTCCCGTCATCCCACTGCTCGCGTTCCGCGGCCCTGATGTCCTCGTCGGTGATCAGCACGGTGACCGAGTTCACGCCGATCGCCTCCGCGAGTTTGTCCCACAGGTTGCGGTTGCGCGTGACGGTCAGGTCCGCGCCGGGGTGGTCGCGGGTGATGGTCCACGACCGCGGGTGACGGTCGATGTAGGGGTACAGAACGAAGGTCGTGCGGTCGATCATCGTCATGACCGTGTCGAGGTGCATCATCGCGTGCGACTTGGGCAGCTCGATGACGATCACCCGGCGCGCCTGGCCGCTGTCGAACAGGGCGTGGGAGAGGATCTCCGCCGCCATCGGCGTGGTCCGCTCGCCCAGGCCGATCAGGACCGTGCCGTTCCCGAGGACGTGCACGTCGCCGCCCTCCACGCTGGCCGGCAGGTGACTGGCGTCGTCGTCTCCGTAGTAGGTGATGAAGTCGCCGCCGGCGAACGTGGGGTGGTAGCGGTACACGGCGCGGATGTGCAGGCTCTCCCGCTGCCTGGCGGGCTTGGCCATCGGGTTCATGGACACCCCGCCGTAGACCCAGCAGGAGTTGTCCCTGGTGAACAGGTGGTTGGGCAGCGGGGGGAGCAGGAAGTCATCGGCGCGCAGCATGTCCCACTTCAGGCTCTTGGCCCGCAGCGGCCGCAGGTCGGCCTTGAGTACCCCGCCGACCAGGTACTCGGCGAGCCGCGGCCCGTCAAGGTCGTTGAACAGCTCGCGGAGCGGGCCGACCAGCGTCGGGCCGAGGAGCTCGGGGGTGCACACCCGGTCAAGCACGAACGCCCGGCCCTCGGGCAGCGCCAGCGTCTCGGCGAGCAGCTGCCCGAAGTAGTGCACGCGCACGCCCTGGTCGCGCAGGGTCTCGGCGAACACGTCGTGCTCTTCCTTGGCCTTCTTCGCCCACAGGACGTCGTCGAAGAGCAGGCCGCCGATGTTCTGCGGGGTGAGCCGGGACAGCTCAAGGCCCGGCCGGTGAACGATGGCCTGCCGCAGCCGGCCCACCTCTGACTGCACGCTGAAGGTCACGACTGTCCCTCCGGGATGTCGGCGCGGGTCACCGCGTGCCGCAAGGTCGGCTGGTGCCTGGACCTGGCCGAGGCGTTCCCGGCGGGCCCGGATGAAGGCGTAGAGGATGATCCCGGCCAGCACGACGACCATGGCCTGGTACACCGCGGAGTAGCCGGCGGCGAAGGTGACCCACAGCGAGAACAGCGCTGCCGCGACGGAGATCAGCAGGTCCCTGGCTAGCAGCCAGCCCTGCACCGGCGGCGGCGGGCCACCAGGTAGGTGAGCTGGGCGCAGGCCGAGAACAGGTACGGGATGGCCACGGTGACCACGGTCAGGTCGACCAGGTAGGTGAACACCGTCAGCCCGGAGCTGGTGGTGTAGCGCCACAGCATCAGCAGCGACGGCAGCAGCGCCGCGACTACGATGCCGAACCAGGCGTTGCCCCTGCGGTCGGTCCAGCCGAACTGCCGCGGGAACAGGCCGTCGCTGGCCGGCGCGCGCGACACCTCGGCGGTGACCAGGGTCCAGCCGATGAGCGCGCCGAACCCGGAGGTCGCGGCCAGCGCGGCGACCAGCTTCCCGGCCCAGGCGCCGTGCGGGAAGATCGCCTGGAACGCGTTGACGAACGGCGCGCCGTTGTTCACCAGCGCGTGGTGCGGGACCAGGCCCATGACCGCCGCCGACACGGCCAGGTAGACGATCGCGGCGGCGCCGGTGCCGAGCAGCGAGGCGCGGCCGACGTTCCGGCGCGGGTCCTTCACCCGCTTGGCGGTGATGGCCGCCGTTTCCACGCCGATGAACGAGAACAGCGCCACGCCGGCGGCGATCCCGGTCGCGGAGTACAGGCTGCCGCCCGAGGCGTTGAACGCGCCGAAATTCGCCTTGGTGACGAAGAACCAGCCCACCACGGCGACGAACAGCAGCGGCAGGTACTTCAGCACCACGGTGAGGTTCTGCAGCCAGGCCGTCTGCCTCAGCCCGCCCAGGTTCACCGCCGCGGGGATCCACAGCCCGATCAGCGCGATTCCCCAGTTGCCCAGGCCCGACGGGTTGATGCCGAACAGGGCGTCCACGTAGAACACCCAGGTCGAGACGATGGCCGCGTTGCCCGCCCACGCCTGGACCCAGTAGCACCAGCCGGTCAGGTACCCGGCGAAGTCGCCGAACTCGTGCCGGGCGTACGCGTACAGCCCGCCGTCGGCGTTCGGTACCCGTCTGGTCAGCTGGCCGAACAAGACCGCGAGCACCGTCGCGCCCACGGCGATCACCGCGAGCACGGCGAGCGAGACGGTGCCCGCGCCCGCGAGCACCGCCGGCATGGTGAACACCCCGGCCCCGATGACGGTGCCGATGACCAGGCCGGTCGCCGACGTCAGGCCGAGCGTGCGGCCTGCTGCCGAGCCTTCGCTGACGACAGTTCCTGTTCCCTGGGCTGGCCGCCCGGCGGGCGGGCGCTGACAGCGCTGGACATGGGTTCCTCCTCCCGGGGCGGCCGGCCGGGTCGTCCCGAATCACGCCAAAGTTGGCCCTGGCTTTGAGCGTCGTGCTCCAGGCGGTCTGTTCGCGCCCGGGGAAGACCCCGGTCCGCACACCGGGCCCTGTGGTAGGCACCCTGGGTGGTCCCAGCGGGAATCGCCGGTTCATGAGCGCCAGGGGTTTGCCCAGGGCGTCACCCGGGCGCGATGCAAGCTGGTGCGGGGCGAGCGTAAGCGTCGGGACCGAAACAAAGGTTCGCGTCATGAGAATCGAGGAACGATGAGCTCTGACTGGCGTGACCGCGCCGCCTGCCGCGGCGCCGACATCGACCTGTTCTTCCCGGAGTGGGCGGCCGGGTCAGCGTCGCGCGATACGGAGCAGGCCAAGCTGATGTGCCGGGACTGCCCGGTGCGCACGCTGTGCCTGGACTGGGCGCTGGACCGCGCCGTCGCCTTCGGCATCTGGGGCGGCTTCACCGAAGATGAGCGGCGCGCGATCCGCGGCACGCTGATCAGACGGCGGCTGTTCTCGACCGGGCCAACAGGCGCGTGACGCTATCCGACATCCCGCACCCTCGCGAGGTTTTCGAGCGCTCGGTCCCGCTGGTGCGCGCCGGCGGAACGCTGGTCACGATCATCGGCCTGCCGCAGGTGCGGCCCGCCGACGGCCTGGCGATCTTCTTTGTCGTCGAGCCGGACCGGCTCCGGCTGGCGGACCTCGCCGAGCGGGTGCGGTCCGGGCGCTGCGGCCGGTCATCGGGGCCGTACGGCCGCTGGCCGAGGCACCGTCCGCGTTCACGCCCGGCCACCGGACGCCCGGCAAGACGATCATCCGCGTCGCGGAAGGCGATTAACGGAAGGCGGGTATCTGATCGGTCGGCGGAGCCGCGGTCAGCAGTACGTGGATCTGGGATGTCAGTTCGTGAATCTGCTTGGTAAGGGCGGTATTTGAGGCGAGTTCTTCGGACAGCTTTGCCTGAACGTCCTCTATCTTCTCTTCTTGTTCCTCAATGGCCGCCAGGGTCAGCTCAAGGTTCCGCTCGGACCTGTTCGCTGCCGCCGCCACGAGAAATCCGATGAATAGCTCAGCGACCGTTGTAACTAGGTTCAACGGGAAGTTGAATGCTGTCCCAGTGAACCATGCGGGCAGGAAGTTGGCGTTCGCGCTGACGATGTGGGCCGCGAACAGAAATGTCCACCCGCCCACCAACACGAGCCAGATCATGATATTCGCCGGCCGTCCCATGGCGGCAGACACATAATCCGCTGTGCGGTCGAATACAGATTCCCTGCCAGTGGCCGCTGATTTACCTGTGCCATTGTGTTCCTTAGGGGTTCGCCGTGTTTGTGGTCAGTCAGTGACCGGCGTTCTGGCCGCCGTCGACGTGCAGGATCTCCCCGGTGATGAACGGCGATCCCTCGAGGAACAAGATGGCGCCGACGACGTCGCTGACCTGGCCGACATGCCCAAGGGGAGGAAGGCGGTCACCGAGCCCTGATAGCTTTCCGCCGGGTAGGCCGGCGTCTGGATGATGCCCGGCGAGACCGCGTTGACCCGGATGCCGCGGGAGGCGTACTCGACGGCCAGCAACCGGGTCGCCGCGGCCAGGCCGCCCTTGGTCAGCGCGGTCAGCGCCGAGGGCGAGCTGGAGTTCGCGTATTCCGCGATCGTGGCCGAGATGTTGACCACGTGGCCGCCGTCCTGCTTGAGCATCTCGGCGATGACCCGCTGGGTCAGCCAGAAGAACCCGCTGAGGTTGACGCCGGTCACCTGGGCGTAGTCCTCGGCGGTGTAGTCGGTGAACGGCTTGGAGACGAAGACCCCGGCGTTGTTGATGAGCGTGTCGATCCGGCCGAAGCGGCCGAGCGCTCCGCTGATGATCCGGTCGGCGGTGGCGGGATCTGTAATGTCGCCGTCGACGGCGAGCACGTCTGGGTCAGCTACCGGCTTCATGGCGCGGGCGGTGGCTACCACGCTCCAGCCTTGCCGACGGTAGGCATCGACCAGGCTCGCGCCGATGCCTTGGGAGCCGCCGGTGATGATGGCGACCTTCTGGTTCGCCTGGTTCATGGTCACGGCGATCCGGCCGGGGTCGCCTGGCCGGCGCCGGCGATCTGGCCGCTTAGTGCTTTGAGCGCGTCGACGTAGATCTCAGAGAAGGTGGGAAACGGCTGGATGACGTCGCGCAGCACCGGCAGCGGCACGCGCGCGCGGACGGCGAGCGTGGCCTGCTGCATCCACTCGCCGGCCTCGGGGCCGAGCGCGTAAGCGCCGGTCAGCCGCTCGCCGTCGCTGAGCAGCGTCAGGAAGCCGTTGGACTGGGCGTAGGCGTGGGTGTAGGTGGCCGTCTTGGCCACCTGGGAGAGCTGGGCGGTGGCGCTGAACTTGTCCTGCGCGACGCCGACGGAGGCCGCTTGCGGGTCGGTGTAGATGACGTCCGGTATGGCCTCGTAGTGGGCCTCGCGGGACTCGCCGAGGATGTTCGCGGCGACGACCTCGCCCTGGTACTTGCCGACATGGGTCAGCTGCCGGATGCCGGTGACGTCGCCGACGGCCCACAGGCGCTCCCCGGCGCGCAGGTGCGCGTCGACCTCGATGCCGTGCGGCCCGGCCGTGGCTCCGGCTGTTCCAGCCCTCGGGCATGCGCGGGCGCCGGCCGGTGGCGACGAGGATGTGGTCGCCGCGCAGCTGGCGGCCGTCCTGGAGGTTCAGCACGTAGTCCTCGCCGTCGCGTGCCGCGGCGGTCGCGCGCACGCCGAGTACGAGCTCGACGCCGTCTTTCCGCAGGCACTCGCCGAGCGCCTCGCCAAGCGGCGCCGGCTCGTGGATGAGCAGGTGCGCGGCCGCTTCGACCAGGGCCACTTCTCCGCCCAGGCGGCGCACGGCCTGGGCCATCTCGGCGCCGACCGGGCCGCCGCCGAGGATGAGCAGCCGGCGCGGGACGGTCTTCATGCCGGTCACCTCGCGGTTGGTCCAGGTCCCGTCCAGCTCGCGCAGCCCGGGGATGGGCGGCACCACCGGGTCGGAGCCGGTCGCCACGACCACGTGCCGGGCGGTGTGCGGCACGCCGTCGACCTCGACCACGCCAGGGCCGGCGAGCCGCCCGGTCCCGCGCAGCAGGTCGATGCCTTTGTCCGCCAGCCAGCGCTGCTGGCCGGCGTCGGAGTAGCCCGAGACCATGAAGTCACGCCAGGCGAGCGCCGCCGCGACGTCGACCTCCGCGCTGGCGGCGGCCTCGCGGGCGCCCTGCACCGCCTCACCGGGGCGCAGCAGCGTCTTGGACGGGATGCACGCGTAGTACGAGCACTCGCCGCCGACCAGCTCGCGCTC